>JACKDL010000001.1 GCA_020633555.1 Myxococcales bacterium
GTGGTGCCCCATGGCGTAGACGCCGGCCTCGGTGGCGTCGGGTCGCAGCACCCAGCCGCTCCCGTCCCGCACCACCTGGCCCATCGGCGCCGTGCGGCTGTCGGCCCGCCACTTCGGCGTCACGTCGGCGGGGGCCACGCCGGCCAGGATCATCGGCGCGCTCAGGCGTGACTCCGGGCCGTGGCAGGCCAGGCAGTCCTTCACCGCCGTGCCGCGGGTGCCCACCCCGTGGTGCAGACCCACGGGCTGGATCTGGCCCTCGATGCGGGGATCCACCACCCCCGCGCCCCGCAGGCGGGTGGCCACGGTGGCCACCCGCGCCGGGGTGTCGAGCACCAGCTCGGCCTCGGCCAGGGCGCCGTCGCCGTCCCGGTCCAGCGCCTTGACCAGCGCGGGGGGGTGGGTGCCGTGGTCCAGCCAGGCGGCCTCGAGCTCCGTACGGGTGACGGGCGCGCGGCCGGTCCCGGCCGCCTTCGTCCACAGCCAGGTGGTGTGCAGGTTGTGGGGCCCCAGCCGGGTCTGGCCGTCGGCGTCGGTGCGCGGCAGCAGCACGGGGCGGGTGGGCTCGATGATCCGGTGGGCGTCGCTGGGGGCCCCGGTGAGCCCGCGCCAGACGACCCGGGGCTCGCCGGTGGTGGTCAGCACGGTCCAGTCGGTGCTCTCGCGGGCCGGCGCGTGCATGGCGGGCACATGGCAAGCCTCACACTGGAGCTGCTGAAAGTGGCGATCGGCGTAGGGCAGCCAAGGGTGCGAGCCGCCGGGCTCGTGGCAGTCCTGGCAGCCGCGCTGGCCCCCGTCCAGGGCGTCCGAGGTGGCGAACTGCGCGCTCGAGCCCTTCTGAAGCCGGTGGTCGGGGCGCTGCAGGAACGCCTTCAGCGAGGGCGCCCGGGCGTCGCCCCGCAGGTGCCCTGGCCGCGTGCCGCTGACCTCGCGGAACGTCGCCGGGTTGTTGGCGGCGGGGTGGCAGTCCACGCAGTCCACCATGCGCTCGGCGTGCACGTCCCAGGGGCGCCCCAGCTCGGCCTTGCCGCGAAGGTTCAGCTCGGACTGCCGCAGGCGCTGGGCCGAGAACACCTGCCCCGTCAGCGCGGTGAGGGGGCCGGTTGTGGCGGGGGCCCAGGTCACGGGCGCGCGGAAGGCGGGGGTCATGCCGTGGCACTGCCCGCACTGGGCAGCGCCAGGGCCCGCCAGGCCCAGCGCGCCGCTGGGGACGGCGCCGTCCTCATCCAAGGCGGCCGCGTTGAGCGTGTAGCCGGGATGGGCGTCAGTACCCGAGCGGATCACCAGGGGCTGGTCGCCCACCTTCACGCGGCCCAGGGTCGCCGTGGTGGCCCAGGCGAAGGCCCCCGCTGCGAGCGCCACCCGGCGGCCGGCGTCGTCGGGGGCCTGCAGGTGACACAGGAAGCAGTTCGCCTCGACGAGGTCGGCGGCCGGCCCCCCGCCGGCGTGGCGCGGCGTACGGCGGATCCAGCCTGCCAGATCCAGATCCTGCGCGGCGGCCTCCGGTGGCGTGAAGCGGTCGTAGGTCAGCGGATCGAAGCGCCCCAGCAGGCCCGGGCCCGAGTCCCAGGCGGGCGCTCCGGCGGGCGCCGGCTCCCCGGCGCCCACGGTGAAGTGGTCGCCGTGGGTGGCCACGTACTGGCTGTCGTGGCAGCCGTCGCAGCTCTTCAGGGCCGAGACCGGCTTGCCCGATCGGGCGGCGGGCTGGCCGTCGGCGTCCAGCAGCGGCACGGCCGGGTGCAGCTCGGCGGCGGCGGGGCCCGCGGTCAGGGCCGCCAGCGTCAATGCCACCTGCGTCCACCCCCGCAGCGCCGTGGCGGTCGGGGCGATCATTGCGCCACCTCCTGCCCGGTGAAGGGCGCCGTTTCGTCCACCAGCCCGTTCTGCAGCCGGCCGCCCACCTGCGCCGGATCGCCGGGGTAGCCCAGGGCAGCCCAGTCGAGGCGTCCGGGCTCGCCGTCGGTGGGGTGGCAGTCGTTGCACTGCAGGGCCTCGTCCGCGGCGCCCACCATGTGAACCTGCGGCCAGTACATGGCGGTCTCGGCCCACCCGAAGTTCGGGCCGCCGGTCTCCTGGCCGCTGTAGGGCAGGCCGTGGATCTCGGTGCCCCGCAACAGCGCCTGGTGCCAGCGCTCCTCCACCGTGTGCTGCTGCTTCTGGGTCATGCCCCAGAAGCCGTCCGCCCCGAAGGTCTTGGGGATGAGCAGGTACTTGTGGCTCAGGTCGTAGGGCTGCTTCCCGCGGTGGATCTTGAAGGGGAAGATGCGCGCGGTGGGATCGCGCACGTCGCCGCGCGGTGGGTTCAGCGCCAGCACCTGCGAGGGATCGAAGGCGCCGCCGCGCAGGTAGCGATCGGCGAAGCCGTTGTACCAGGCGTACTCGGGCGTCAGGTCGTGGGCGTAGCGGAACTGCCCCTTGATGTCCTTGTACTCGTGGGGATCCTCGATGCCGAAGCGGGCCATGCCCTCGGCCTGCGGGTAGCCCGCCCGCGACCAGTCCCACCACACCTTCGTGGCCGCGCGCTTCGCCACCACGGGGATGTGGCAGGTCTCGCAGGCCACCGCGTGGGTGTGGGCGTTCAGGCGGTCCTGGGCGTGGGGCTCGGGGTCGTGGCAGTCGGTGCAGCGCACCACTCGCGAGGGCTCGACGCTGACGCCCATGGAGTGCCCGCGGATGGCGTGGTCGGTGGTGCGGTGGCAGTCCGTACACACCAGGCCGTGGCGGCCCATGTGCACGTCCACGTCCTCGTCGGGCTGGTACATGAAGCCGTTCAGATCCCCGTGCTTCACGGCGTCACCGCCGCCGCCCGAGAAGTGGCAGCTCCCGCAGTTGTCGCGGGTGGGGTTGCCCACCGAGCGGGCCACGGCCAGCAGCGCGTCCACCCGGTAGTCGGGGTTTGACGCCTCGCCGTCCTTGGGGGGCGCCGGCTCCTTCGGGTAGCCCGCGGCGGGCCCGGCCTTCACATAGCTGCCGGTCTGTTCGTGGCAGACCAGGCAGTCCACGTTGGTGGGCTCCTCGAAGTCGAAGGTGTCGTCCTTCCAGCCGTAGCCGGGGTGGCAGCTCGTGCAGCGGGGCGTGTTCGACTGCACCGAGATGCAGAAGTTGTTGATCAGGTTGGCTTTCCCGATACGCACCGGCTCGCCGCCAGCCTTCGGCGTGACGGTGTCGCCCTTCCAGTGCCAGTGGGCGGTGCCCATGACCTCGTGGGCGTCCCTGGGGTGGCACTCCAGGCAGCGCGCCGTGACCCGGTGGGCCAGCGCCTGGGTGTCGCCCTGCACGTCGGCAAAGTCGGCCGGGTCGAAGAAGCCGCTGTGATCCACATGGTCGGGCCGGGCGGGCATCCGGGCCCAGGGATCATCCCGCGGGGGCGCCTCGGGGCGGGCCAGCAGCCAGCCGCCGGCGGCGATGAGCGTCACGGGGACGAGCAAGGGGAAGAGCAGGGCGGGTCTCATGGGCCACCTCCGGCAGCGCGACGCGCTCCGGTTGGGCAAAAGGCGGGCCACGCCCGGAGAATGGGGCTCTGCGACAACTATGTCGATAATCGAATATCATTTAGTCACCGCGAGGTAGCGCTCGCGGTCGGGTGGGTCACCCATGACGCAGTGCGGCATTGCGCGGGCCTGTGCGGCGCCGTGGGCAGTGCAGGTGCAGTTTCTCGGGGATCACCCGAAGGTAACAACCGGCTCAGGGCCGCCCGAGGGCCGCCGCCAGGTCGATGCGTGCGGCCTCTGCGGCCACGCCGGCCAACGCCCGTCGCAGGGCCAACTCTTCCAACGCCTGCTGCAGCGCCAGCCGCTCGGCCGGATCGGCGCCCCCGCGGGTCGCTTCGTCCAGCAGAGCGCCCGCGGACCGGCCGTCGGGCAGCTCGGCCGCGCCCGCCTGGGCCGCGCTCAGGCGGGCGCGGGCCCTCGCGACCCCGTCGGCCACGGCCCGTCGGGCGGCGGCCAGCCGGGCCACCTCGCGATCTCGGACCGCCCGTGTGCGGTCCGCCTCGAAGGGCTTGCCGAGCTCGAAGGACAGGCCCGCCAGCACCCGGTCGCTCTGGTCGGGCTCGCGGTCGTACAGCAGCTCGAAGTACCCCGGCCAGGCCCAGCCCTCGCGCCGGTCGCCTTCGGCCTGTGCCTGCTGCTGGGCCGCCAGGGCCTGGGCGGCCTGGACCTGGGGGTGGTCGTCCACCGCGCCGCCAGACGGGGGCGCGCAGGGGGCGTCGCCCGGGAGCCCCTCGCCGGCGTACAGGCGCAGCACGTCGGTGGCGGCGGCCAGCGCCGCGCGGGCCTCGGCCACCTCGGCCCGGGCCACCGACGTGGCCAGGGCGGCGCGGGTGCTGGCCACGGCCGACGCCAGGCCGGCGGCCTGCTTGCGCTCCACGAAGGTCTGCTCGGCCTGGCGCCGGGCCGCGGCGCGCTCGGCCGCCGCGAGCACCAGCCGGGCGCGGCGCCAGTCCAGGTGGGCCTGCCGGACCGTGGCGGCCACCTCGGCCTCGATCAGCCGCAGCTCGGCCTGGGTCAGCGCCACGCCCGCCTCGCCCGCAGCCTCGGCCGCGTCCGTCACGCCAGGCCGGGGCAGGGCCCACCGTAGGCCCACCCGCAGGTCGTCGCCGGGGCTGCGCACGTTGTCGCGCACCCGCAGCGCGGGGAAGGGCGAGGGCAGGCCCACCTGGGCCTCGGCCCGGGCCACCGCTTCGCCCCGCCGCGCCGCCTCCAGGGCGGGGTGCCGGGCCAGCACCGCCTGTACCAGAGGCTCGCAGCCACCCGGCGCCTGGGCCAGTGGGGGCGGGGCCGACCAGGTGGGCAACGGGGCGGCGGGCTGGTAGCAGCCGGGCAGGCACAGGGCGGGCAGGGCGACCAGGAGCTTCCGCAGACGCCTCACGGGCTCACCGTCACCCACCGGGGCGGATCGCTGTCGAACAGCACCATCACGCCCTGCGGGCCGGCCAGCAGCCCTTCGGGCTTCAGATCGGGCCAGCAGGCCACCGGCTCGGGGCGGTGTTGGGGCGGCAGCGGCCAGGGCAGGCGCCACAGGCACCCGCGGGCCGGCCCGGCGGCGAGCGTGCTGGTGGCCCACAGGGTGCTGCCCTCGAGCAGCAGCTCGCTGAACCCGCCGGGGGCGCCGTCGGCGCCGGTGGGCAGCACGAGCTCGGCCACCGGGGTCACCGGCACCGGCTTCCCGGCGGCGGCCGCCGCAGGATCGGCGATGCGCCACAGCCGGGCACCGCCCTGGGCCCCGAGCGGCGCCTTCAGGCCCAGCAGCAGGCCGCCGTCGGCCCAGGTCATGGCCTCGACGTCCAGGGCGTCCTGCTCCGCCGGCGTCAGCCCGGCGCTCAGGACCTCGAAAAGGGGCGCCGCCGCCAGCGCGTGCAGCCGACCCGAGCCCCAGCGGGCACGGATGAGCGGCTGCCGCTTCGGCTTGCGCTTGCCCTTCTTGTTCAAGCTGTTCGAGGCCAGCAGCCACAGGTCGCCGGCGGGGTCGCGGGTGGCCGACTCCAGGTCGCTCACACCCTTGGCGAAGCCCAGCCCCTCCAGGCCCTCGATGGGCACGGGGGCCGGGCTCACCTGGCCGGCGTGATCCACCCGGAACACCCAGGGGCGATCCTCGCTCGGCTGGTCTTCCAGGCCGGTGTCATCGCTGACCACCAGGGCCGCCCCCAGCTCGGCCAGCCACACGCCGCCGCTGGGCTCGAAGCGGCTCACCCGGCTCAGGGCCTCGGGCACCGCCAGCGGGCGGGGGCCCGGCGGCGCCGGCTTGTCGGCCGCCTGAGCCCCCGCGGGCCCATCGCGGAGCACGAGCTGCACGGGCTCGCCGGCCACCAGATCCGCCGCGGCGCTGTCCAGGCGCACATAGGCGGGGCGGCCGTAGGCCGGCTGGTTGGCGGTGCGCCACAGGTGCGCGGGCAGCGCCTCGACCGCGGGGCCCAGCCGCTCCACCCGCCCGCTCAGCACCAGCCGCCCCCGGCGGGCGCGCACTTCCACCGCCTGCCCGGGCTCCAGCCGGTCCACCAGCACCGTGGGGCTCCAGGCCACCACCTGATCCGACGGCGCCCGCAGGGTGATCACCGGCTCGCCGGCGGTCACCGCGTCGCCCTGGCGGTGGCGCACCTCGGCCACGCGGCCGGCCACGCTGGCCCGCAGCACGCGGGCCTCGCGGCGCAGCAGCAGGCCTTCCAGCCGGCGGCGCTGCACCTCCACCTCGGCGCTCAGCGGCTTCAGGCGCACCTCGACGCTGGCGTCGTCCACCGCGGCCAGGGCCTGCTCCACCTGCTCGGTCAGGGTGCGCCAGGCGGCCACCTGCCGGGGGGCCTGGGCGCTCGCCTGCGCCAGGGCGCGCTCGCGGGCCCGCAAGCTCGTCAGGTGATCCACGGCGGTCAGGCCGGCCTGCAGGGCGCCCTCCAGGCGGTCGAGCTGGCTCACCAGGGCCTCGCGCTCGGCCTGGCCCACCGCCCGCGAGGCGTGCACGTCGGCCAGGTGGGCCCGCGCCTGGGCCAGCCGCGCCTGGGTGTCCAGGGCCTCCTGGCGCAGGCTGGTGCGCAGGGCGGCGCCCTCGGCCTCCACCCGATCCACCAGCGCCGCGAGCTCGGCCCGGGCCACCGCCAGCTCGGCGTCCAGATCGTCGGTGCGCAGCCGCGCCAGGGCCTGCCCGGCGGTCACCGGTTGGCCCGGCTCCACCAGCACCGCCTGCACCCGGCCGGCCTCGGGGGCCGCCGCCACGTGGGTGGCGGCCTCGATCATGCCCACCAGCGGGGCCTTGGCCGGGCGCTGCTGCCACCACAGCACACCCGCGCCGGCCACCGCCGCGATCCAGCTCAGCCCCGCCGCCGTGGCACGCCAGCCCCTCACACCGGCACGCTGGCGTCTTGCAGCAGCAGGCTGATGCCGCCCACGCCACCGACGCCCTGCAGCTCGGTCACCAGGGCCTCGCGCACGGCGCCGCGGCGCATGCGCACCTGGTACGCGTACTCCAGCACCTCGCCCTGGGCGCCGTCGCGCAGGGCCACCAGGGTGAAGGCGCGGCAGTGCCGATCCAGCACCGCCCGCAGGACGTCGGCCTGAGCCGCCTCGCGGGGCATCCAGAACCGCAGCATGCCGTCGTAGTGCTGCTGCCGCCCGAAGGGCGTCCACTCCACGGCCACGGCGGCCAGGCTGAAGGCCACGGTCCCCATCGCCGCGATGCCGTAGCTCTGCACCCCGGTGGCCACGCCCACGGCCAGCGACGCGAACACGAAGATCATGTCGCGGGCGTCGCGCACGTTGGTACGAAAGCGCACCAGCGCCATGGTGCCCAGGATCCCCAGACCCCGGGCCAGGTTGTCGCCGATGGCCAGCATGAGGACGGCCGCCACCACTGCGCCCAAGACCAGCGTCTGCACGAAGCTGCGCTGGTAGCTCAGCCCCTCGTAGGTGCGGTCGTAGACCACGGCGATGACCTGCCCGAGGGCGAAGGCGAGCAGGAGCGCCAGGGCGGCCTGGGCCGGGCTGGTGCCCTCCAGCCCCGTGGTCAGCAGGCTCTCCAGGCTCACGCCGCCCAAGGGGACCTCCGCGGCGAGGCGCCCGTCAGCCCCGAGGGGCCCAGGGCTTCGATGGCGGCGCCGTACTTCGAGAAGCCGGTGCGTTCGAGCTCGAAGCGGTGGATCAGGTCGCGGAACCACAGGGGCACCGCGGTCAGGCACTTCAGCTCGAGCACCACCCCCGAGTCGGCCGCCCAGCCGAAGCGGTGGGGTCGGTCGATGGGGGCGAAGTCGCCGTCGATGGGCACGGCCCAGCCGGTGGGGCGGGCGGCACACAGGTGATGGTCGAACGTGACCCGCACGTACTCGGCCTCGTCGCTGAGCCACGCCTCGCGCTCGTAGCGCACGAGCGCCGCGGGCTCCACGCCCAGCCGCAGGCAGAGGCCGGTGAACTCGTGCCAGGTGGGGTGATCGGGGGCCATGCGGGGGTCCAGCCAGGCCTCGGGCCAGCGGCCGCCGGGCAGCTTCATGCGCCGCTTGGCGATGACCTGCTTCACCCGGTGCTTGATCTCCACGAAGTGGGCCGGGCCGTCGTAGCGGCGCACCCGGAGCTTGAAGCGCTGGGGCTGGCGGTCCAGCGTCTCGCGGTACAGGCGGCGGTCGGGGGTGTCCAGGTACAGGCTGCAGATCCGGTACGGCCCGGCCAAGGCGGCCCGATCCAGCACGCAGTAGCGCGCCACGTGGGCGCGTACGGCGCGCACCACGTCCACAGGCAGGCGGTACTTGAGCTCGTAGCGCTCCAGCTTCACGGGGCCTCCCGGCTCACCTGAGGCAGCGGGGCAGGCCGCCGCCGACAGGTCACACCATTGTTGCACAATCGAGGCCACCAGCGCCCACTGCGCAAGCGCGGTTTCTTGCGTCAATCGCGCTTGGCGCCGGGGGCGGGGGCGTCGGCTGCGCTTGGCGGCCGGTCAGGCGGGCGGCTCGGGGGGGAGGCGGGCGGGGCCGCGTCAGATGAAGCCGATCTGGGCGCCCTCAACCAGGTCATGGAAGTCGGTGGCCGCGATCACATCGTGCACCTTGGGCAGCAGGTCGGCCCTGGTGCGCTTCATCATGGTCATGGCCAGCTCACAGGCGTACAGGCCGCAGCCCGACGCCTCGAGCATGTCGATCATCTCGCTGATGTCGGGCAGATCCGGCACGAACGCTGGCAGGTGATCGGCGCCGGACGGCCGCTCCGGGCCTGCGTCTCAGCGGCTGCTACGGATCAGGAACGGGCGCAGCTCAGCACCCGCCGCCCTTCTTCACGGCGCGGGTGATGACCTTGCGCGGCGGCGCCGGAGGCGCCTTGGCGGCCGCCGAGCCCGTGAAGTGGGCGTACAGGGCGTTGCGCTTGGTCCAGTCGGCGCGCTCCGAGGCGCTGGCGGCCGCGTTCAGCACCGGGCGGGTCAGGTAGCGGCCGTGGAAGGCGGCGAAGCCCCCGTCCAGCGCCAGCAGGCGGCCGGTGAAGCGGCGCGCCTCGGCGGGCACCGCCTGCCCGGCGGCGCCGTACACCACCACAGTGCGGGTGGCAGGCAGATCGGCGAAGAACCGGCCCAGATCGCCCTCGGCGGGCAGGCACAGGGCGCCGGGCAGCCGCCTGGCCGCGCAGGCGCCGGGATCGCGCAGATCCACCACGAACAGCCCGGTGGGGTCCTGCACCATGCGGTCGGCCAGGTCGTCGGCGCTCACCAGCGCCAGCGGGGCCGGCTCGGGGGTCACCGGGGCCGTGCGGCCCACGAAGCTCACCACGAGCGCCGCCGCGGCCGCGACGCCCAGGCCGGCGAACAGCTTGTTGCGCAGCACGGGGTCGCTCTTGGGCGGCTCGACGCCCTTGCGGGCGGCCAGCTTGCGCTCCACCCACTCGCCCGCCAGGAACAGGCCCACGGCCAGCACGGTGACCGCCGCGGCCATCACGCCCCAGCTCGTGCCCAGCAGCTCGGGCAGGTGCTGGCGGCCCATGGCGCTGCTCTCATAGAAGCCCTCGACCAAGGGGTAGGCGAAGCCGAAGACCAGCGATCCGGCCATGATGCCCACCAGCGTCACCAGGCCGTCCATGTTGCCGGACACCGAGGCCACGGCGGCCGTGCCGGGGCAGTGCCCCGAGACGATGAAGCCCACGCCCAGCAGAATCCCGCCCACCACCTGCGGCCACAGGAAGGTGTCGAAGATCATGATGGCGCTCAGGTCCACCCAGCCCAGCCCGCCCAGCAGGGCCAGGCCCACGGCCGAGGTCACGATGGCCGAGAACATCACCTTCAGGACGCGCATGTCGTCGTTGTAGAACTGGCTCACCAGGATGGTGGCCCGGCCGAAGCCGCCCCGCTCGAGCATGAAGCCGAAGCCGATGCCCAGGAAGACCGCGATGGCCATGGCGGCCGGGTACTCGAAGACACCCTTCTGGTACAGGGGGAACAGGCCGTTCATCGCCACTGCCTCCGCATCAGGGGGGCGAGCGCGTAGCCGCCCACGAACACGGCGATCATGAAGATCCAGGAGCCCAGCACGAAGGTGGAGCCGCCCGTCAGGGCCTGCCCGCTGGTGCAGCCGCGGCCCAGGCGCGCCGCGAAGCCCATGATCACGCCGCCGGCCAGGGCCCAGCCCAGGCGGCCGCGCACGCTGATCCGCGGGCCCTTCTGCACGTCGAACTTCAGGCGACCGCCGCTGTAGGCGCCCAGCAGGCCGCCCAGCAGCACGCCGAGCACCTCGAAGACCATCCAGTCCTCCAGGATGTGGGCGTCGCCGAAGTACTGGCTGAAGTAGCTGTTCGTCTCGGCGTAGGTGGGGGCCACGGCGTGCAGGCCGGCCACGGCGGTGCGGGTGACCGCCGACGACGCGCCCAGGCCGAAGCCCATGATGACGAAGGTGGCCAGCAGCACGAGCCCCAGGCCGATGCCCGCCACGTAGGGGTTCCAGAGGGGGCGCTCAACGGGCGCCGTGTGAGTGCTCATCGTCGCTCCTTCAGGGCAGCAGGCCGTAGCCGGTCACCTGGCCGGCCGCGACGAGGATGGTACGCAGCGAGAAGCCGCCGATGAGGACCAGCACGGGCCCCAGGGCGGTGGCGGGCATGCGGCGCTTGAACTCCGCCAGGTTCATGGCCAGGGGTGCCGCCAGGCCGGTCAGCACCACCAGGCCCCAGAAGTAGGGCGTGAAGGCCCCGCCCAGGAGCTGATTGGCGGCCACCAGATCGGCCTGATCGCCGGTGAGGAAGCCCAGGATCATCACCGCCAGCAGCACCAGCTCGATGGCGATGGCGGCGGTGTCCCAGCGCACCAGCACCGCGTGCTCCTTGGCGTCGGGGCGCAGCAGCAGCAGCAGGGCGGCGCCGGTGGAGACGCCCGAGGCCAGGAACAGCGGGCCCATGACCGCAGAGTTCCACTGGAACCGTGCCGACAGGGTGCCGAGCAGGAGGCCGGTGTAGATGCCCAGCCCCACGCCGGTGGCGGCCGTGGTCCACAGCACCGGGCGGCGCTGCTCATCGGCCCAGGCGCTCACCCGGCCCACCAGGCCGCCCAGGGGGCCCAGGCGCTCGCTCAGCCAGGTGCGCTCGCGGCCGTTCAGGTTGCTCAGGCCCTGCAGCAGCAGCACCGGGTACACCAGCATGAGGATCCAGGCCCCCCACGACATGGGCGAGGTGGGCTGGAAGGTGGTGTAGAAGCGCCAGACGTGGAGCTTGTGGGCCAGGTCCAGGAACAGGGCGCCCATGCCCAGGCTCACCAGCGCCACGGCGGCCAGCGGCGCCCAGCGGGTGCCCCGGCTGGTGGGGCGCTCGCCGGAGCGCAGCTCCATGGCCGACAGCACCACCATGATCCCCGCGGCCAGGCCGCCGAGGAACAGGTAGACCGGGACCTCCCACCCCCAGACGTGGACCACGGGATCGATGCCCGGGTTGGTGCGGTTGCTGACCACCTCGATGAGTTCGGGTTTCATCGATGCCTCCGGATCACGACAGGAAGAAGACGTTGGGGTTCGTGCCGGCCTCGGGGTGCAGCACCTTGTGGTCGCGGCTCGCCAGCAGCTTGCTGATCTCGCTCTCGGGATCGTTCAGATCGCCGAAGGTCAGGCTGCTGGTGGGGCACACGGTCACGCAGGCGGGCAGCTTGCCCTCCTTCACCCGGTGCAGGCAGAAGGTGCACTTGTCCACGTAGCCCTCGGGGTGCACGTAGCGGGCGTCGTAGGGGCACGAGGCCACGCAGGCCTTGCAGCCCGTGCACTTGTCGTGGGTCACGAGCACCACGCCGCCCTCGGCGTAGTGGCTGGCACCGGTGGGGCAGGCGTCCACGCAGGGGGCGTCGCTGCAGTGGTTGCAGCGCTCCGAGCGGTTCTCGGCCTTCAGGTTGGGGTACGCGCCGCGCACCTCCTCGACGATCCAGTCGCGGCAGAAGCCCTCGGGCACCTGGTTCTCGGCCTTGCAGGCCAGCACGCACGCCGAGCAGGCCACGCACTTCTTGGTGTCCATGGCCATCGCGTAGCGCTTTTCACGCTTGGGAGCGCCCATCACACCGCCTCCAGTCGCTCGACGCGCACGAAGTTGTTGTTCATGCCGGTGCCGCCCATGGCGGGGTCGATGGAGCTGCGGGTCACCATGGCGCTGTCGCTGGCGCCCTTGCCGTGGGTGAACTTCAGGCCCTTCGCCCGCTGCCCGTAGCCGTGGACCATGTAGACGCAGTCCGGGCGGATGCGCTGGGTCGCCTTGATGGCGATGGGGCCGGTCTTGGCGCCGTCCTGGTTCACCAGCATCACCTGCTGGCCGTGCTTCAGGCCCTGCTCCTTCGCGGTGCGGACGTTCATCCACAGGACGTTCGTGTCCATGACCTCGCCCAGGAACCGGTTGTTGACCGTGCGCCCGAAGGTCTGGGTGGGTGCGCGGCCGAACAGCAGCCGGAAGTGGCCCGCGGGGGGCTCATCGGGCGGCTCGTAGTCGGGCAGGGGGGCCAGCCCGGCGTCGGCCATCTGCTGCGAGTACAGCTCGATCTTGCCGCTGGGCGTGCCGAACACCGGGGCCAGGCCGTCCTCGATGTAGCAGGGCGACGCCTTGTCGAGCAGCACGCCCGTCTCGGCGAAGTCGGCCAGGCTGCGGCCGTCCTTCGCCAGGCGCTGCTGGATGTAGTCCTCGGCGCTGTCGAAGGGGAAGTACGCGTCGAGGCCCAGGCGCTTGCCGATCTCCTTGGCGATCCACCAGCCCGGCTTGCTCTCGTACATGGGCGGCACCACCGGCTGCCGCAGCGCCGCGAAGCCCTGCCGCCAGCCGGGGGTGTGCAGGTCGTCATAGCGCTCCAGGTAGGTGGCCTCGGGCAGCACCACGTCCACCCAGCCGGTGATCTCGGCGGGCAGCACGTCGATGGCCACGCTGAACTCCAGGTTCTTCAGCGCCTCGAGGGTCTTGTTCTGGTCGGGCAGCGCCTGCAGCAGGTTGGTGCCGTAGACCATCCAGCCCTTGATGTCGTACTCGGCGTGGCCGGGGATGCTCGCGTCGCGCAGGCCGTGGGACAGCACCGAGCCGGCGAAGGGGTAGACGACGCCCTTGGGCATGTCGGCGGCGTGCTTGTGCTCGGGGTACGCGGGTTCGCCGGTGAACTTCGCCACACCCATGCTGTTGGGCATGAAGAAGCCGCCCTTGCGGCCCCAGTTGCCCATCAGCGCGTTCATGATGGCGATGGCCCGCCCCCGCTGGGTGTCGGTGCCGTACCAGGCCGTCCGCCGCCCGGGGTGGATCAGCGACGCCGGGCGACCGCTGGCCACGAAGCGCGCGGTCTCGACGATGGTCTGCGTGGGGATCCCGGTGTGGGTGTAGGCCCAGCCCGGGGTCTTGTCGGCCACGTGGGCCTTCAGCTTGTCCAGCCCCAGGGCGTGCTGCTCCAGATAGGCCGCGTCGTACAGCCCCTCCTCCAGGATGACGTGCATCCACGCCAGCAGCAGGGCGGTGTCGGTGCCCGGCTTGATGGGCAGCCAGTAGCGCGCCTTCCCGGCGGCGGTGGAGAAGCGGGGATCCACGGCGACGATCTGGGCGCCGCGCTCAATGGCTCGCGCGAACTCCTGCACCTGGGTGTTGTGCATGTTCTCGCCCAGGTGCGAGCCGATCAGCGTCAGCACCCGAGCGTTCTCGATGTCGGTGACCTCGGGCGAGCCCACGCCGTTGCCGAAGGTGAGCTCGAACGCGGTCTGCCGCGAGCCGCGGCACTGGGCGTAGCTGGGGTGGGTGATGTTGGGGGTCCCGTAGGCCTTCATCAGCCGCTTGAACCAGTCGCCGCCGTAGCCGTGCTTGAACAGCGCGAAGGCCTCGGCGCCGTGGCGCTGCTTGATGCGCTGCATGCCCTCGGCCACCTTGTCCAGGGCGGCCTCCCAGCTCACCGGCTCGAAGACCTGCTGGCCCTTGCGCTCCACCCGCACCAGGGGCTGCCGCAGGCGATCGGGGTCGTACAGCAGGCCGGTGCCGCCGGTGCCGCGGGGGCACAGCTTGCCCTGGCTCAGGGGGTGGGCGGGGTTGCCCTCGATCTTCGTGACGCGGCCTTCGCCGTTGACGTGGGCCAGGATCCCGCACTTCCAGAAGCACAGCTCACAGAAGCTGGGGACGACCTTCACGCCCTCGGTGCCGGGGTTGTGGACCACGTCGGGGGTCAGGCCGAACCACTGGGTGGCGGGGCCGACGCCGAGCACGGTGGCGCCGGCCGCAGCCGAGCCCGCTTGGATGAAAGTGCGCCGCGAGATGGCCATCATCCGGTCTCCGGTCGTTGAAGCGTCGCCCGGCGGTTGTGCAACCGCCGCGCCAGCCCAACCCGCCTGGGCAGGTTTCCGGAGGGAAATGACGCATCGCGCCTAGTGCATATGCCCTAGAGCGATCTCGAGTCGTTCGGGTCACGGATCGGGGCGATACCGGACGGGAACGTATCTGAAAAACGGGATGAAAAGGCGTCTGGGGATCACCACATGGGGACGCAGGGGGCGTCGCGGCGGACCAATGGTTCCGGCCACCTGCGGTACGGTTCGGCCGCCCCGTCGCGGTGACAGGCCAGGCAACGCCCGACGGTCAGCACGCGGTCGCGCTCGGCCCGATCCAGGCTGCGGACGCCGGCCTTCAGGCTGCGCCCGGGCTCGGTCTGGGCCCACGTCACCCAGCGATCCCGACCGGCACCGGGCGCCGCGGGGTCGGGGTGTGCCGGGGTGAAGACCCACTCGCCGTCGCGCCAGCTCAGCGCGCCCGCGCCCAGGCCCAGGGCCACGGGGTCCTGATGGCAGCCCTCGCAGCGGCGGGCTTGTCGCTGGGTGGTGTGGGGATCGAAGCTGCCAAACCAGCGCCTGCGGGTGACCTGCCCCCCGGCGGCGCTGGCGTCCACGGTGAGGATCATCCCCGGCGCGGCGGGCACGATGCGGTCGGCGCCGTTCACCGCCAGCGTCGGCGGGGCGCTGGCGAAGCCGTCGCCCGACTCCACCCACCGGCCGGCCACCACCGCGGCCGGCCCGAAGTCCCACTGCTCGCCGGCGGGATCGAAGCGCACGTGGCACTCGGCGCAAGTGGGGATCAGCGGGGTGTGGCAGGCCTGGCAGCTCAGCCGCTCGTGGCCCGGCTGGCGGTGGGTGACGTCCTCGGGGGTGGCGGGCACCGGGAAGGGCGCCCCGTCCGCCTTGCGGTGCAGCACCCAGCCGTCGCCTACGGCCCGCAGGTTCCACAGGGGGGTCCCGCGGACGCCGCGGCGCACCGGCCCGTCGAGCGTGATCCCCTTGCGGGGCAGGCGATCGGCCAGGAAGGCGTCCTCGGCGGGCTCGAACGGCGCCGCCGGCCAGGACGCGCCATGGCACGCCTGGCAGCGGATCTCCACCTCGTCCGCCTGGCGCCGTGCGGGCCGGCCGCTCCCCATCAGCGCGTTGTGGGTGTGACAGTCCACGCAGTCCAGCCCGGCCGCGTGGTGCACGTCGGCGGGCTGGGCGCAGAAGGTGCGCCCGTCGGCCCAGGGCAGGGGGTCCTCGCAGGGGGTGCCGTCGGTGCGCTCGGCCCAGCCCGCGTAGCCCAGGCTGACCCGCCCGCTGCGGCTGTGGCAGCCCGCGCAGGCGCGATCCTCGGGCTGGGCCACCGTCACGGGGTGCCCGGCGGCGGACGCCAGATGACAGGCGCTGCACCCGCTGCCGGCGGTGACGATGGCGTCGTCGCGGTTGGCGCGGCGGGTGCCCAGGTGGCAGCCCCCGCACAGGCGGCGGGTGTAGGCGTCGGCGGGGCTGGGCCGTGGATCGGCCCACAGGGCGCCCATGGGCTGCTCGGTGGCGCCCTCGCCAAAGGCCGGCCGGCTGCTGCCCACCAGGCCCACGGCCGTGGTCATCAAGCTGCTGTGGATGCGGGCGCCGATGACGGGGTGGCAGGCGCCTTGGCCGCAGGTGCCCTGCACGGTAGACAGGGCACCGGGCTCAGCCTCGAGCCCCTGATGGGCTGCGGCCTCGTCCACTGCCTGACCGTCGCCGCCGTGGCAGGCGACGCAGGCGACCTCGCGATGTACGTCATCTGGGCGCGCGGGGTGGCACGCGAGGCATCGCTCCGGCGCCGCGTGGGCGGCCGGGCGGACGGGCAGGAGGAGGCCGAGGAGGGTGGCCCCGAGCAGCCACACGGCTGGCCCGGGGATCGAGCGGCTTACCAGCTCGACTTCACCACGCCGGGCACGTTGCCCAGGAGCGCCTGCTCCCGGAACGCGATCCGGCACAGGCCGAACTTGCGGTAGTAGGCCCGGGGGCGACCGGTCAGGTTGCAGCGGTTGCGGACGCGGACCTTCGCGCTGTTGCGGGGCAGCTTCTCCAGGGCCGACAGGGCCTGGAACTTCTGCTCCCAGCTGGCGTTGGGATCCTTCATGATCTGAGTGAGCTCCGCCCGGCGGGCGGCGTACTTCTCAACCAGCGCCTCGCGCTGCTTGTTCTTCACGATCTTGCTGGTCTTGGCCATCGAACGCGCCTCTCATCGGCCGGCCCCGCGCGGCCGACGTGTGAACTCTCGAAACAACCCAAGCGCTGAACCCACGCGGTCCAAGGCTTGAACGGCGCGCGATGATGCACAACAAGAAAGACGGGTGCAAGCCCTTCGACGCAAAGCACAAAAAGAAGCGGCGGGCGCCGCGGGGCCTCAGGTATGGTACGCGCAATGCGCATCCGTTACGCCAGAGGAGTGAGGGTCGGCGCGCTCACGGTCGACCCGACCGGGCGAGTGCCCGTGGCCTTCTGGACTCACCGCCCGGCTCGGCGACCCGTGAGCGAGCAGACGCTGGCTGCGCTGCCCCTGGCGGGGCGGTGGCCGGGCGTGCTGGGCCTGCCCTACCACTACGGGGCCGTCGCGGCGGGCCAGCGGGTGGAGCTGCTGCCCACCGGCTATGGGGTTGGGGGCGCCGCGCTCCTCGTCACCCGGCGCGGCCAGCGGACCCTTGTGGTCGGGCCCACCACCGAAGCGCTCGAGGCCCGGCGGGCCGAGGATCTGGTGCTGTGCGCCCCCGCCGCCGTGCTCGCGCCGTTGCCCCACTGGCTGGCCGAGCTTGCGGCGGCCCGCCGACCCACCCGGGTGAGCGTGCCGGACTCGGGGGCGGCCCACGTGTTGGTGCAGGCCCTGGAGGGGGCCGGGTTGCCATGGCGCGGCCCCCGGTGGCTGGGTGCGCCCACGCGGGGCGCGGCGATCCAGATTACGGTGGGGGGGCCGGGCCGACACCTCGACCTGCGCCCGCAAGCTCGGCTGGGCTGGCTGGTGGACTACGCCCTGGCGGTGGGTCCGCAGGCGGTCAGCGTCTATGGGCCCCGGGCCCACACCCTGGCCGACGGGCTGACCCGCGTGGGCCTGCCGGCCGCCGTGATCCATGGGCCCCTGCAGCTCACCCTGGACGAGCCCCCGCTGCCCCGGCCGCGGCCGCGCCCCGAGGCGCCCCGCCGCACCGAGGGGCCCACCGAGCGCCGCTGAGCCCTTGCCCGCGCGTCCACTGAGGATCGTCAACCGCCGCAAGGGCGGGGTGCTGCGCTGGCTGGTGCGGCTGGTGGTGCTGTTGGCGTTCGTGGCCCCTCAGGCGGCGGCGCTGGGCGCGCTGGGGCTCTACATCCACTTCAGCCGGGATCTGCCGCAGGTGCCCACCGTCGAGGCCTTCCGGCCCGCGCAGGGCAGCACCCTGCACGCCGCGGACGGGCGCCTGCTGGGGCGCCTGGCCACCGAGCGTCGCGAGGTGGTGCCGCTGACGCGCATGCCGCCGACGCTGTTGCAGGCCTTCCTGGCGGCCGAGGACAAGCGGTTCTTCGAGCACGAGGGCGTGGACTGGCGGGCCACGGCGCGGGCCATGCTGGCCAACCTGCTGGCCAAGCGCACGGTGCAGGGGGCGTCCACCCTCACCCAGCAGCTCTGCAAGGATCTGGTGGGGCGGCAGAGGTCCTACGAGCGCAAGGCCCGCGAGGCCATCCTGGCCCGCCGCACCGAGATGCGGCTGAGCAAGCTCGAGATCCTGTACCTGTACCTGAACCAGATCTACCTGGGGGCCGGTGCCTATGGGGTGCAGGCGGCGGCCAAGACCTACTTCGGCCAGGACGTCAGCGCCCTGAGCCTGGCACAGGTGGCGCTGTTGGCGGGGCTGCCGCCCCAGCCCGGCCGGGTGAACCCCTTCCTGGATCTGCCCGCGAGCAAGGCTCGGCAGGCCTACGTCCTGGATCGGATGGTGGCCGAGGGCTTCATCACCCAGACCCAGGCCGACGCCGCGCGCCTGGCGGATCTGGCGTTGGTGCCCGAGCGTGAGCCCGTGTTCGACGAGGGCGTGCCGGGCTACGCCGAACACGGCCGGCGGGCGGTCCAGACGCGCTACGGCGAGGAAGCCGTGTACCGCGGCGGGCTGCGCATCGAGCTGGCGGTGGACGCGGATCTGCAGCGGGCCGCCCAAGGCGCCCTGCAGCGGGGGCTGGAGGCCCTGGGGGAGCGCCAGGGCTTCGCGGGCCCCTTGGCGCGGCTGACGGCCGACCAGCGCGACGGCTTCCTGGCACAGGCGCAGGCCGCCTACGGTGGGCCGGCAGCGCTCGCCGCCGATCGCCCCTTGCTGGCAGTGGTGACGGCCGTGGCGCGCCAACGGGTCGAGGCGCGCGTGGGCGCCCTGACCGTCGAGCTGCGTGAGCCGGGGTTGAGCTGGGCGAAGCCCTTCGATCCGTCGGCCAAGGGGAACCGAGGCCAGCTCAAGGACGCCACGGCCATCCTGCAGCCAGGCGACGTGATCTGGGTCCGCCCGGCGCCGCCCCCCGAGCCCCCGCGGCGGCGCCGCCGCGGCAAGGCGAAGGCGCCAGAGCCTGCGCCGACGCTGGCCCAGGCGCGGCTGGCCCAGCCCCCGCCCGTGGAGGGGGCGCTGGTGGCGATGGATCCCCGCACGGGCCGCGTGGCGGCCATGGTGGGGGGCTACGACTTCGACCGCAGCGAGTACAACCGGGCCTTCCAGGGCTGCCGGCAGCCGGGGTCGGTGTTCAAGCCCATCGTCTACAGCCTGGCGCTCGCCAACGGCTACACCCTGGCCACGCCCCTGGCGGACACGCCGATCACCGTCTACGACCAAGGCGCCAGCTTCCTGTGGAAGCCCAAGAACTTTGGCGGGAACTTCCGCGGCGAGGTGCTGCTGCACGAGGCGCTGGCGCGGTCCATGAACCTGCCGGCCATCCGTACGCTGATGTACGTGGGCGCCGAGCAGGCGGCCCGCTGGGCGCGCACCCTGGGGCTGACCACGCCCATGACCGCCTCGCCGGCGCTGGTGCTCGGCAGCTCGTGCGTCTACCCGTGGGACATGGTGCAGGCCTTCGCGACCTTCGCGGGGCGGGGGCGCGCGCCGCGGGCGCACTTTGTCAGCCGGGTGTTCGACCGCGACGGGCGCATCCTCGAGGACCGGACCCGCCCGGACGACCCGTGGGCGCCCACCGCTCTGCGGCTGGACGGGCTGCTGCGGGCGGCCTACGAGCCGCGCCCGCGGGTGGTGGATGAGGACACGGCCTACCTGATGCAGACGGCGCTGAAGGCCGTGGTGGACCAGGGCACCGCCACCGACGCCAAGGCCCTGGAGCGCCCCGCGGCGGGGAAGACGGGCACCACCGACGCCTTCGACGCCTGGTTCGTAGGGTTCACCGATCAGCTCGTCACCGGGGTCTGGGTGGGCAGCGATCGCAACCGGCGCCGGCTGGGCCGGGGCGAGACGGGCGGCAAGGTGGCGCTGCCCATCTGGGTGGACTTCATGGCCGGCGCCCACGCCGGGCTGCCGGTGGTGGACTTCACGGCCGCGCCGCCCCCCGGGATCCACTTCGTGCCCATCGACCCCGAGACTGGCCTGCTGGCGGCCGAGGGCGGCAAGGCCTTGAGTTTGCCGTTCAAGCGCGGTACGGAGCCCACCCGCGCCGCGACCCCGATCGGCACGTTCGACGCGGGCGAGGTCGACATGGTCGAAGGCAACTTCTGAGGCACCGCGCGCATGCTCCCGTTTGGCATCGGATTCAGCGAGATCGTCCTCATCGGCATCGTGTTGCTGCTGGTGGTGGGGCCGCACAAGCTGCCCGACCTGGCCAAGACCCTGGGCAAGGGCCTGCGCGTGGTGCGCAAGGCCAGCACCGAGCTGCGCAACGCCATGGACTTCGACGAGGTCCGCGACGTGAAGCGTGAGCTCTACCGGCCGCTGACCGACTGGCGCGACGCCGAGCCCGAGGACGTGGTGGCCGAGCCGGTGAAGCCGGGCCGCACGCCGCAGGTCCGCTCAACCGAGATCGAGGACGCGGAGCTCGAGGCGCCGTCGGCCCCCGCGGCCGACGTGCCCCACGGCGAGCTGGCGGGGGCCAACGCCGCGCCTGCCGCCGGGGCCGAGGACGACGAGGACGCCGACGACCCGCCCTACACCGGCCCCCTGGCCCAGCACGATCCGCTGTATCACAAGCTGAAGGCCGAGCTGGAGCGGGCCAACGCCGACTACCAGCCCACGGCGGGCGACGCCGACGGTGCGCCCCCGCAGCCGGGTAAGCCCGAGGGCACCGATGGAAACGCGTGAGGCCCGGGAGGCGGCGCGCGAGGCCGCCCGCGAGGCTGAACTCGAGGCGTCTCGGGCCCCCTTCATGGAGCACCTCGTCGAGCTGCGAAAGCGGCTCTGGTACGCCATCCTGGGGGTGATCGGGGCCGCGCTGGTGTGCGGCCTGTTCTATGAGCGGCTGTACTTCTTCTTCACCGATCCGCTGTACGACACGCTCGAGAAGCTGCACCTGGACGTGGAGCTGAAGTTCCGCACGCTCACGGGCGCCTTCATGTTCCACTTCAAGACCGCCATCATCGGCGGCGTCTTCTTCGGCATCCCGGTGGTGCTCTATCAGGTCTGGCAGTTCGTGGCGCCGGGGCTGTACTCCACCGAACGCAAGATGGCGCTGCCCTTCGTGTTCCTGTCCAGCGCGTGCTTCATCGGGGGGGGGCTGTTCGCCTACTACCTGGTGCTGCCCCAGGCCTTCGAGTTCCTGCTGGACTTCAACATCGAGGGCGCGCGCCAGCTCAAGCCCGACCTCACCATCGAGGACTACCTGGGCTTCACCACCAAGCTGCTGCTGGCCTTTGGCCTCGTCTTCGAGATGCCCGTGGCCATCGGCTTCTTCTCGGCCATCGGCCTGGTGACCCACCGCGGCCTGATCCAATGGTGGCGCTGGGCGGTGGTCCTCGCCTTCGTGGTGGGCGCCCTGCTGACCCCGCCGGACTACATCACCCAGACCATGCTGGCGGTGCCGCTCATCGGGCTGTACGGCCTGAGCATTGGCATCTCGTACCTGATCACCACCCGCCGCGAGGCGAGCCAGCGGGACGACGACGAGCCGCCGGCCGACGGCGGACCCGGCGGCGACGGGCCCGGCGCCGAGCCCCCCGCGGGCGAAGGGGCCTGAGTGCAGGCCCTGGACCTGGTCCTGCACCCCGACGAGGCCGACGAGGCCGGCCTGCGCCGGGCCGTCGCCCGCGCGCTGGGGGTGAGCGAGGATCGCCTGACCGCGGTGCTGCCTCAGCGGCGCGTCATCGATGCGCGGCGAGGGCAGGTGCGGGTGCGCTATGCGGTGCACGCCTTCGTGGACGAGACGCCGCCCGCGCCACGCAACACCATGGATCTCCCTGATCTGAAAGGGGATCCCTCGGTGGTCATCGTGGGCGCCGGCCCCGCCGGGCTGTTCTGCGCCTGGCAGCTCGCCCGCCTGGGCGTGCGCAGCGTCCTGCTGGAGCGGGGCGCCGACGTGCGCGGCCGCCGGCCCGCGCTGGCGCGGCTGAACCGTGAGGGCGTGCTGGACCCCGAGAGCAACTACTGCTTCGGCGAGGGGGGCGCGGGCACCTTCAGCGACGGCAAGCTCTACACCCGCGCCACCAAGCGCGGGCCGGTGCTGGACGTGCTGGCGGCGCTGGTGGACTGCGGCGCCGATGCCCGCATCCTGTACGACGCGCGGCCGCACATCGGCACGAACAAGCTGCCCAAGGTGGTCATCGGCCTGCGCGAGCGCCTCATCGCGGCGGGCGTGGACGTCCGCTTCGGGGCCCGCGTGGACAGCCTGCTCACGGCGGGCGAGCGGGTGACCGGCGTCCGGCTGGCCGACGGCAGCACGCTGCCCGCCCAGGCGGTGGTGCTGGCCACCGGGCACAGCGCCCGCGACGTGTACCGCATGTGCCACCGGCAGGGGGTGGCCCTGAGCGCCAAGCCCTTCGCCCTGGGCGTGCGGGTGGAGCACCCCCAGCCGATCATCGACCGCATCCAGTACGGCAAGCTGGCCGGCCACCCCAACCTGGGCGCCGCCCCCTACAGCCTGAAGCGCACCGTCGAGGCGGTGGGCACCTTCAGCTTCTGCATGTGCCCTGGCGGGTTCATCGTGGCCGCCGCCACCGAGGCCGACGGGGTGGTGGTCAACGGCATGAGCCCCAGCACCCGCAACGGGCGCTTCGCCAACTCGGGGATGGTGGTGGGCGTCGGGCCCGAGCTCTTCGGCGAGGGGCCGCTGGCGGGCCTGGCGTGGCAGGCCGAGGTGGAGCGCGCCGCGTTCCAGGCCGGTGGGGGCGCCTTCAAGGCGCCGGCCCAGCGCCTCACGGACTTCCTGGCCGGCCGCAGCAGCGCCGACCTGCCCGATTGCAGCTACCGGCCCGGGCTGACCCCCGTGGACCTGCGCGCCGTGCTGCCCAAGCCGGTGGCGCGGCACCTCGCCGACAGCCTGCGGTTCTTCGGCGAGCGGCGCATGCGGGGCTACACCACCCGCGAGGCGGTGCTGGTGGGCGTCGAGTCGCGCAGCTCGTCGCCCGTGCGCATCGAGCGCGACCCCGAGCGGCTCGAGAGCCCGACCCTGGCGGGGCTGTACCCGTCGGGCGAGGGGGCGGGGTTCGCGGGGGGGATCGTCAGCGCGGCCCTGGACGGCATGCGCATCGCCGAGGCCATCGTCCACGCCCGCTGAGCCGTCGCGGGTGGTTTGAAACCACTGAACGTCCGACCCCTTATTTTTCCCTGGCATCCGTCCGCGGGGGGCCGGCATCCTGATCCGTAGAGGGCGGTGCACTCCCGCCCGAGTCGGGCCCCGCACGGGGCGCGGCGACCGCGATCCGAGGATGCTGGCGGTCCTCGGGTGCGGCCACGCGGGGGGGCCGATTGGGCGGCCCCCTTGGTGCTTCACGCCGAAGGAAAGGAGGTGATCCGTTGGGCGATTCGAATCATGTGGTGAGTGAGGTCGCAGCGTCCTGACGCGCGGACCGGGATTCGACCTTCGGGTCACTCCGCCGGCCGAGCTGGGTCAGCAGGACCGTCCCAGAGCGACCGAGCGCGCACGCGGCGCCACACCGCGATAGGCCCCGCCCAGGGCCGTGCGCGCGACCCCTTGCAGCCCCGGCGCGGTCTTGGCCGCCCGGGGCTGTTTCGTTTCAGGGGCCGGCGATCAGCCCACCGAACACCGCCGAGGCTGATCTCTGGTGCAGAGGCGGCGGGGCTGCCATCCTGGCGGCCATGAAGGCCGACAAAGAGCCCACCACCACCCACGCCGAGAGCACCCAGGCCCACGATGAGGCGCTGGATGACGCCACCCTCGACCAGATCGCGGCGGAGCGCGCGGTGCTCTTGAAGGGGCTGCTGCCCGTCACCAGCCCGGCCTACCAGGCGGAGATGGTGCTGCGGGCCAACGGCGTCGAGGTGCCCCAGGCGGTGCTGGCCGAGGTCGAGGAGTTCGAGGTGGACCATGCCGGGCAGTTCCAGCTCGTGCTCCGCCGTGAGGTGAGCGTCGGCGGCTTGACGTTCGAGCGGGTGATCCGGGGGCAGGGCGGCGCCCAGCGGCTGGAGCAGCTCAGCGGGGTGCGGGATGGGGCAGGGCCGGTGCGCACCCTGAAGGCGCGCCGCGACGGCGGGCTGGCCCGAGAAGACCGGGCCTGAGCCCGTCCGGCGGCGGTCAGCTCGCCGCCGCGAGCTGCTCGTGGAAGTGGCGGCGATCGCGCTGCAGGTACAGCCGGGTGGTCTCCACGCACTCGTGGCCCAGCAGATCGGCCAGGGCCACCAGGTCGCCCCGGCTGGCGGCCAGGAAGCCCTTGGCGAAGGTGTGGCGCAGGGTGCTGGGCGAGACCTTCACGTTGGCCAGGCGGCAGTACTTCCGCACCAGGCGCTGCACGCCGTTGGTGGTCAGCGGCCCGCGCTCACCCAGGAACAGAGCGCCGTTCTGCTCGCCCCGCTCGGACAGGTAGCGGCGCAGCTTGCGGCGGGCGGGTCGGCCCATGGCGATCTGCCGGCGCTCCTCGCCGCGGCCCACCTCGATGACCGCCCGGCGGGTGCTGAGCTGCAGGTCTTCCCAGTGCAGGCTCACCAGCTCGCTGACCTTCAGGCCACTCTCCAGCAGCACCTGCACGATGGCCTGATCCCGGCTCGTGCCCTGCTCCTCGACCACGCGCAGGAAGCGCGTGAGCTCGTCGGTGCTCAGCCCCCGGGGGCGCCGCCGGGGCTGCGGCACGGGGCCCACCGCCCGCAGCGCGTCGCGCTCGCGGTCCGAGAGCAGCCCGGCGTCGCAGGCCCAGTCCACGTAGCGCTTACAGGCCACCAGCTTGCGGTTGATGGTGGAGGGGCGCAGGCCGTCGGCCTTGCAGCGGTCGCGGAAGCGCGCCAGCACCGCGGGCGTCAGGGCCTTCAGGTCGAACCGCCCGGCCCCCGTCCGAGCGTGCCAACGCGCCAGCCCCAGCCAGTCGCTGCGGTACGAGTCGATGGTCTTGCGCGCCTTGCCGTCGCCGGCCAAGGCGGCCTCGAAGGCCTCGAACCGAGCCGCCTCGGCTTCGGTCACCACGTTCACCACCTGCGCCATGACGTTTCCCCCCTCTTGGTGCGAGTGCGGGGGGGCTTATCGCAACACCCGTACCAACCGTGTTTCCGCGTTATCGACCGGGTTTCGGCGCCGAAACCGTCATGGGGTTGACGAAGGGCAGGCGGACCGCTGACGGACCTGCATGGACCCACATGTACGCGGCCCGCGCGTCATGGTCGCGCCCCAGGAACGGAAGCGGCTATGCTCCCGCCGTCACTCGCTGGAGGCGTCCATGTTGCCGCTGCCCGAATGGTGGGGGCTGACCTTCACCCAGACTCTGCTGGTGGTCTCTGCGATCCTCGTGATCACGGACCTGTTCATCCTCAGCGACGTGCCGACCCAGGTCGCCTACGTGCTGGTGAGCTGGGCCATCGCCATCCAGTTCGACCAACCCGTGCTGGTGAAGGTGCTCATCGGGGTTGTGGCGTGGATCGGCCTGGTGCTCTTTCACTACATGGTGTGGCGCGGGTTCCTGGAGCGCATCGCCAAGAAAGTGGCGCCGGCCCACTACACATCAGGCCCCGATCGGCTGAATGGCAAGCGCGGTCTCATCAAGCACATCGAGGGGCAATCCCTGGTGAGCGTTGAAGGTGAGCTGCACAAGTTCGAGGCCGCCATGCCTGTGCGTGAGGGCGAGACCGTCATCGTGGTGGCGCAGCGCGACGGCTACCTGATCGTCGAGACGGCCCGGGTGCCCATGACCACCGCCGAGCGGGAGCGCACCTGATGTCCATCATCTTCACCGTGCGCCAGTCCCAGTGCCGCATCATCGAGCGCTTCGGGAAGTTCAGCCGCGTCGTCTACGAGGGTCCCCATTTTCGGATTCCGTTCATGGAGTCCTTCAAGAAGGTGGTGGACTGGCACGACGTCGCCAACCAGGACTCGGGGTTGTCCATCGAGCTGACCGAGCAGCTCACCCTGGCGGAGGCCCGCGGCAGCCAGACGAAGGACAACGTCACCGTGGTGGCGGCCGCCTCGGTCTACTGGCGGATCATCGATCCGCGCCGGGCGGTGTACGAGGTCGACAACCTGCCCAGCGCCGTCAAGGACGTGGCCCTGAACGCGCTGCGGGCCAACATCGGGCAGCTCGAGCTCGACCAGGTGCTCTCGGAGCGCCAGAAGCTGAACGAGCGCATCGCCGCGCAGCTCGCCGAGACCGCCGCGCGGTGGGGCATCAGCTTCACGCGGGTGGAGATCCGCGAGATCTCCACCACCGACGAGACCGCCACCGCCATGCGCCAGCAGATGGAGGCCGAGCGGCGGCGGCGGGCGGCGGTGGCCGACGCGGCCGGGCAGGCCCAGGCCGAGGTGAAGGTGGCCGAGGCCGATCGCGACGCGGCGATCCTGCGGGCGCAGGGCCGGGCCACCGCCATCCAGATGGTGGCCGAGGCCGAGGCGGTCTACCTGGCGAAGTTGTCGCAGCATGTGCCACCGGAGTGGGCGGCGCGGGTGGTCATCGCCCAGAAGTACCTGGACGGCTTCGAGCGCATCACCAAGAACCCGGCGAACAAGGTGTTCCTGCCCAACGGGTACCCGGCGCTCTTCGACTTCGACGCCAACTCGGGGGGCGGATCCAGCGGGCCCTCGGCCTGAGGTCGGCCGGCGGGCGCTGGCGTGAGACGCGCCGGGTGGCGCGTCTCGGGGCTCAGGCGGCGGGCGCCGCGCCGTGCAGGTGCCAGTGCTGCTTGGGGACGGGGTAGCCCTTGGCAGCGAAGGTCTCGGCGATGGCGCGGTTCTGGGAGAAGTACACGTCCCAGTAGTACTGCGTGTGGCAGAAGCTGCGCACGGTCAGCACCGGGCCCGCCAGGGTGAAGGTGCTGATGAACACCTCGGGCTTGGGGCTCTCGGCGATGTTGGGGATCTGGGCCAGCGCCTCGAGCAGGGCGGCCTTGGCCTCCATGGGATCGACGCCGTGGGGGAGCTGGGCGGTGCCCTCGACGCGGCGATAGGGGTTGGTGCTGAAGTTCTTGATGGTGCCGCCGAACACCTTCCCGTTGCCCAGGAAGGTCCGCACGTTGTCGGGGGTGTTGATGGCGGTCACGAACAGGCCGATCTCCATCACGGTGCCCTCGACGTCGCCGGCGATGACGTAGTCGCCCACCTTGAACGGGCGCAGCACGATCATGAAGACGCCCGCGGCGAAGTTGCTGAGCAGGCCCGACCAGGCCATGCCGATGGCGACGCCGGCGGCGGCCAACAGGCCGGCGAAGGTGGTGGTCTCGACGCCGAAGACGCCGAGCACCGCGATCATCAGGATGACGTTCAGCAGCACACTGGTGGCCGAGCCGATGTAGCGCACCAGCGTCTTGTCGAGCTTCTGCTTGTTCAGGCTGACATTGAGCAGCTTGAGCGCCAGGCCGATGAGGTAGCGGCCCACGATCCACAGGATGATCGCGCCGATGATCTTGCCGCCGATGTCCAGGCCGAAGGCGTACGCCTGATCCAGGAACTTCTCCATGATCCCGTCTCTCCCTTTGAGTGTGTGCGTACTCGACCGCTGTTGGCAGGCGGAGTCACTCTGAATCGAACAGGGGGCTCACTTTTTCCTGCAACCAGGCGCGCTGTGCGCCGAGCAGGCCCTGGGCGCCGCGGAGATCGGCGCCGTCGACCGCTGCAGCCGCGGCGGCGTCAACGAAGGTCGTGGCGGTCAGCAGGCAGTCGCGCAGATCCGCCTGGCGGAGATCGGCGCCCGCAAAGAAGGCGCCCTCGAGATCGGCCCCGCGCAGATCGGCCCCGCGCAGATCGGCCCCGCGCAGATCGCTGAGGCTCAAGTTGGCCCCGCGCAGATCCATGCCGGCCAGGCGGGCGCCGCGCAGGTCGCAGCCCTTCAGGCGCAGGCTGCCCAGATGTGGGGTGGCCGGGATCCAGCCCCGCAGATCGGCCCGCCGCACGGTCTTGGTCCACCACGGGCTGAAGTCGGTCAGCCCCTTGAACCGGTCGAGCTGGGCCGGTGTGAGGTTGCCGGTGATGTAGCGCTCGTCGCCGGGCCACGGATCGGCGTTGTCGTGGTAGCCGTCCTCGCGCTCCCAGTAGCCCAGCGCGTGCTCGGCGCGCAGCTCGATGCGCCGGACCCACTTCAGGCTCTTGTAGAAGTAGCGGCCCCGGGTGACCACCCGCAGCGGGCCGCCGTGCTCGGGGGCCAGCGGGGCGCCATCGGCGCTGTGGATGAGCCATGCATCTGCCAGAGCCACGGCAAGCGGCAGGCTGCTGTCGTGATCCCGCGCCGACCAGGCCGTGAGGTGCACCGACGTGGCCTCGGCAGCGCCGGGGTACCGGGCGAGCAGCCAGGCCAGCGGCACGCCCTGGAAGGTCATGGCGCGGCGGGACCAGCGGGTGACGCAGTGCACGTCCATGGCCAGCGTCTGGGTGGGCCAGGCCAGCACGTCGGCCCAGGTGAACCGGGCCAGCTCGCCCGTGGCGTCGGCCAGGGTCAGCGACCAGGTGGCCGGATCCAGGGCCTGGGGCAGGGGGGCGCGCTCACCCACCACGGGCCACTTGGTGGTGGCCACCTGATCGGGCGGCAGCCAGGCGGCGGGGCGGTCGAGCTCGGGGTCCATCACAGGGTGGTCCACAGGTGCAGGCCGGCGGTGGGCACCGCCCGGTCGCCCACGATCTTCGTCCAACCGGCGCCCGCCCGCGGCGAGATCCACCAGTCGCCACCCAGGTGGGCGTCCACCCGGATCTCGGCGGCCAGCCAGGGGCCCCAACGGTTGTTCAGATCGGTGAGGAAGCCGCGGGGCCAGCCGAAGACGCCCAACACGCCGCCCCGGGCTTGCAGCCCCAGCCGCCAGCCCGGGGCCAGCCCCACGTCCCCGCCCAGCAGGGCCGCGGCCTCGATGCGCTGGGCGATGAGCTTGCGGTCGGGGTTCTCGTCGTTCACGCCGCCCGCCCAGGACAGCGCGCCGCCCAGCCAGGCGCCGTCGAGCACGTGCCAACGCAGCTCGGCCTCGAGGCCGCCCTGGGTGGGGGCCCCCTCGGGCACGTCCACCCGCAGGCCGCCGCCCAAAGTCAGCGCCCCCGCCAGGACCAGGGCCTCCACCGGCGCCTCAGCCTTCGGCGGGGTCGATGACCACCAGCCTGGCGCCGCCCTCGACCCGGTCGTCGGCCTTGCAGTGCACCGAGGCCACCACGCCGGCGAGCTCGGCGCGCAGCTCGTTTTCCATCTTCATGGCCTCGACGATGACCACGCCTTGCCCCACCTGCACCGTGTCGCCTTCGGCCACCAGGACCTTGACGATGCGGCCGGGCATGGGGCTGGTGATCACCCGATCGCCCCCGCCCGCGGCGCCGCCCTGTTGACGGGACCGGCGGCGGGCGGCCTGGGGATCCAGCGCCTCGGCCTTGAAGGCGTGGCCGCGCACCCAGGCCTGCTTGCCGTCGTCGGCCAGCCGCACCCGGTGGCTGGCGGGGCCGTCCAACAGGTGCACGCCGAAGGCGTCGGCGTGGGCCTCGACCACCTTGGCCGGGCCGTCGCCGATCTGTACGAGGAAGCGGTCGGCGCCCAGGCGGCGCACGTCCACGGTGACCGGCTCGCCGCCGTGTTCGATGGTGTAGCGCATGATCCTCAGCCCCCCCGCAGCATCCGCTCGTGGCCCTCGATCTTCCACCCGGTGAGCCCCGCCGGGGCCTGACCCTGGGCGGCCCGGCGCTCGTCGGCCACGTGGCGCGCGATGGCGACGGCGGCCAGCACGGCCTCGGGCTGCCCCGCCGTGGGCGTGGGCCCGTCGGGCAGGGGCGTGCTCAGCACGCCGGTGTCATAGCGGCCGGCCACGAAGGCGGGGTGGGTGAGCACCCGGTGGTGCAGGCCGATGTTGGTGGTGATCCCCAGGATGCTCGTCTCGTCGAGCGCACGGCGCATGCGCCGGATGGCCTGCGCCCGGTCGCTGCCCCAGGTGCACAGCTTGGCCACCATGGGGTCGTAGGCCATGGGCACGGTGCTGCTGGCGTCCACGCCCGCGTCCACCCGCACGCCGGGGCCCTCGGGCCAGCTCAGGGCGGTGATGCGCCCCGGGCTGGGCAGGAAGGTCACGGGATCTTCGGCGTAGATCCGGCACTCGACGGCGTGGCCGCGGGGCTGGATGTCGGCCTGGGTGTACGGCAGGGCCTGGCCGGCGGCCACGCGCACCTGCAGCTCCACCAGGTCCACCCCGTAGACCAACTCGGTGACGGGGTGCTCCACTTGCAGGCGGGTGTTCATCTCGAGGAAGTAGAAGCTCTTGTCGCCGCCCACCAGGAACTCGACGGTGCCCGCGCCCACGTAGCCGCAGGCCTTGGCAGCGGCCACGGCCACCTCGCCCATGGCCACGCGCTGCGCCTCGTCGATGAACGGGCTGGGGCACTCCTCCACCACCTTCTGGTGGCGGCGCTGCACGCTGCACTCTCGCTCGCCGATGTACAGGGCGTTGCCGTGGGCGTCGCACATGACCTGGATCTCGACGTGGTGCGGCTCGACCACGAACTTCTCGACGTACACGGCGTCATTGCCGAAGGCGCCGGCGGCCTCGCGCCGGGCGGCCTCGAGGCCCTTGATGAGCGCCGGCTCATCGTGCACCAGCCGCATGCCCTTGCCGCCGCCGCCCGCGCTGGCCTTGAGCATCACCGGGAAGCCCACCTGGCGGGCGATGGCCAGGGCCTCCTGCGGATCGCTCACGGGCCGGCTGACGCCGGGCACCACGGGCACGCCGGCCCCCTCGACGGTGCGCCGCGCGTCCAGCTTGTCGCCCATGGTCTCGATGGCCTTGGGCGGCGGGCCGATCCACACCAGGCCCGCCGCGGCCACGGCGCGCGCGAAGCCCGCGTTTTCGCTCAGGAACCCGTAGCCCGGGTGGATGGCCTGGGCGCCGAGCTGCTTCGCGGCGGCGATGACCCGCTCGCCCACCAGGTAGCTCTGCGCCGAGGCCTCGGGGCCCACGCAGACGGAGGCGTCGGCCATGCGCACGTGCAGGGCGTGGGCGTCGGCCTCGGAGTGGACGGTGACGGGCGAGATGCCCAGGTCGCGCAGGGTGCGCATGACCCGGACGGCGATCTCACCGCGGTTGGCGACGAGGACCCGATCGAACACGCGGCGCCTCCAGTGGGGACTTCAGGGGTCTGGATGCTTTACCAGACGCGGGGCCGCGCCGTCAGCGATTGTCGGCGGGCTTCTGCTCGGCCGGGGGCCCACCGTGGCGCAGGGCCGAGCGGTTGTCGCGGACGGCCTTGTACATGCGCTCGCGGCACTCCACCACGCAGCGGCGGGCGAAGGCCTCGAGCTTCTCGGGGTCGTTGAGCTCGCTGGCGGTCTGCTCGGCGATGCTGGCGCAGTTGTTGTCGCAGGTGCGATCGATGGCGCGCTGCTCGCCCACCGACATCCGGCGGTCGCCGTAGAGCTTGGTGTAGATGACGCCGGCGATGAGGCCGGCGGTGACCAGGCCCATCAGGGTCAGCAGCAGCCGCAGCGAGATCGGCTCATCGGTGGCGGTCGACATGGCCGCGCATCATCCACGGGGGCGGGGGCCTGCGCAACCGAGCGGTGCGCCGGGGCGCGCCGGAGCGTATGCTGCGTGGGTCCGGGTCCGCGTGGGGCCGGGTCCGGGGCCGGGGGAGGCGCGGTTGGCGGCGAAGGTGCTGGTGGTGGGCTGTGGCGGCATCGGGGGGGCGATCACCGCCCACCTGGCCCAGGCCGGCGTGGACGTGGTGGCCGTCTCGCGCAACGGGGCGGTGGTGGACGCAGTGGCCCGCCGGGGCCTGCGGCTCACCGGGGGCTTCGGCGAGCGGGCGGTGCCGGCGCGGGTGGTGCCCGAGGCGCCGGCCGGCCCCTTCGACTGGGTGTTGCTGACCACCCAGCCCACGGACGTGGAGGCCGCGGCGGCGGCCCACGCCCACCGGCTGAGCCCCACCGGCCGGATGGTCTGCTTCCAGAACGGCCTGTGCGAGGCGCGCGTGGCCGAGGTGTTGGGCGATCCCGCCCATGTGGTGGGCGCCGTGGTGAGCTGGGGCGCGCACATGCCTGAGCCCGGCCAGGTGGACAAGACCTCGCGGAAGGGCGGCTTCGTGCTGGGGCGCCTGGACGGTCAGCCCGACGATCCCGCGCTGGACAGCCTGGCAGGCTGGTTGAGCGCCATCGGGCCGGTGAAGCGCACCGCCAACCTGCCGGGCGTGCGCTGGAGCAAGCTGGCGCTGAACTGCGTGGTGTCGAGCCTGGGGACCCTGAACGGCAGCACCCTCGGGCCGGTGATCCGGCAGGGGCAGGCGCGCCGGCTGGCCTTCGCCATCATGGGCGAGGCGGTGGCGGTGGCCCAGGCCGAGGGCGTTGCGCTGGAGAAGGTGGCGGGCACGCTGGATCTGCCGTGGATGGTGCGTTCGGCCGCCCCGCCCGGGCGCGCGCTGCGGCATGGGGTGCTGGCGGCGGCGGGGCTGAAGTACCGGCGCATGAAGAGCAGCATGCTGCGGGCCATCGAGGCGGGCCGCCCGCCCGCCGTGGATCACCTGAACGGTGAGGTGGTGCGCTACGGCGCCCGGCACGGGGCGGCGACGCCCGCCAATGCGGCAGTGACGCGGGCGGTGTGGGCGCTGGCCCGGGGCGAGGCGCGGCCGGGGCCGGCGATCATCGACCAGGTGTGGGGGGAGGTTCGCCGTGGCGGATGACTTCGATAAGCGGTTCAAGAAGTTCGACAAGATGCAGCGCCTGCTCGACGGCGAGGACGCCTCGATGTCGATGGTGAGCGCCGATCTGCCGCTGCCGGGCGTGATGTCGAAGCAGCTCGCCGACGAGGCCTTCGCGCTGTTGGCGCACCGGACCCAGGTGCGGCTGGAGGACTGCGAGTCCGCCGAGGAGGTGGCCGAGCGAGTCCGGCGGGCCATCGAGCGACCGCTGCGCGAGGAGAACGAGCGGCTCCAGGCCGAGGTGGAGGGGTTGCAGAAGCAGGCGAAGGCAGCGCCGCGCCGGGCGGCCAAGGCGCCCGCGTCCACCGCCAGCCGCGCCGAGCTGTTGGACTTCCAGGCGCGGCTGGTGATCGAGGCGGCCGAGGCCGTGGCGGCCGCCGCCGAGGGGCACCCGGGCATGCACGCAGGGGCCCAGTCGGGGGATCCGTTGGCCCAGGCGCTGCGGCAGATCATCGACCGGGTGATGCTGTTCCACCGCGCCGAGGACCTGGCGGACCGGGGGCGCTGAGGTGGGGCCACGGGCGGCTGCGCTGGGGCTCGCGCTCGCGGGGCTCCTGGGGTGCGACGGCGGTGACGCGGCGTCGCCGCGGGACTCGGCGGTGTCCGACGCGGCCCCTGCGGACGCCGTCGTGGCGCCCGACGGGGTCGCCCCGGATTCGGCGGCGCCCCACGACCTGGGCGTGGATCGGGGCGTCGACCTGGGCCCCGATCCCCTGGCATGCAACGGTGCCCGCCACCTGTGCGACCGGCCGCTGCCGCAGGTGACCTTCCTGCTGGGCCACAACGCCCACGCCGTGCGGCCCCCGTTCAGCCGCTTCGCGGCCAACCAGGGCCTGCCCATCGCCGAGCAGCTCGCAGCGGGGGCGCGAGGTGTCGGCATCAAGCTGTACTGGACTGATCACGAGGCCTGCGGGCCCTTGGGATTGTACGGCTATCACGGGGTCGAGCGGCTGGGCTGCGTGCCCTTCGCCGACATCGCCGCGCCGGTGGTGGCCTTCATGCGGGCCAACCCCCGCGAGGTGTTGGTGATGACCGTCGAGGGCAGCGCCCCGGCGGAGCGGGTGGTGGCGGGGCTCCAGGACTCCGGGCTGGCGGCGTGGACCTTCACGGGGCCCGCGGAGGGGGACTGGCCGACCCTGGGGGCGCTCATCGAGGCGGATCAGCGGCTGCTCGTCTTGCGGGCCGGCGGCGGCGCGGGGCTGCCCGATCTGTGGCAGGTGGTGCGCGACACCCCGTACGACTTCGAGAGCACCGCCGAGATGGGCTGCGAACCCCACCGGGGGCCGGCGACGGCACCGCTGTTTCAGATCAACCACTTCCTCACGCGGTTGCGGCCCGTGCCCGAGGAGGCGGCGGCCACCAACGGCTGGGCGGCCCTGGGGGCCCGGGTGGCGGCCTGCGCCGAGGCGCGGGGCTGGCCCACGATCCTGCTCATGGACTTCCTGGGCGAGGGGGACGCCTTCGAGGTGGTGGCGGCGCTGAACGGGCCGGGGACGGCCGAGGCGCGCCTGGCGGCGGTGCGCGCGGCGGTGGACGGGGCGCCGCCCTGAGCCCTCGACGGGGCCCGCTCGATGGGGCAGGGTGCCTCCGCCCGAATCGACCCCCGGAGCATCGCAATGCGCTTCTTCTCGTGGAACGTCAACGGCGTGCGCGCCGTGGCCCGCAAGGGCTTCCTGGACTGGCTGGCCCAGGCGAAGCCCGACGTGCTGGGCCTGCAGGAGATCAAGGCCACGCCCGATCAGCTCGGCCCGGATCTGCTGGCGGAGCACGGCTACCACGTGCTGTGGAACCCCGCGGAGCGCAAGGGCTACAGCGGCACGGCCCTGTTCGCCCGCGAGCCGTTCGAGGTGCTGGCCACGGGGCTGGGCGAGGCGCAGTTCGACGACGAGGGGCGCACGACCATCACCCGCCACCAGAGCGCGGGCGGGCCGGTGGTGCTGATCAACTGCTACTTCCCCCACGGCAAGCGCGACCTGTCGCGGGTGGATTACAAGAACACCTTCTACGCCCGGATGATGGTCGTGGCCGATGCACTGCGGGCGCAGGGCGAGCATGTGGTCATCGGGGGGGACTGGAACACGGCGCACCAGCCCATCGATCTGACCAACGACAAGGCCAACAAGAAGACCGCCGGCTTCACGCAGCCCGAGCGCGACGCGCTGGATCTGTGGCCGCAGGCGGGCTGGATCGACGCCTGGCGCCGGCTCCATCCCGAGGAGGAGAAGTACACCTGGTGGTCGAACCGGCCGGGCGTGCGCGAGCGCAACATCGGGTGGCGCATCGACTACCACTGGGTGGCCCCCGAGCTGTGGCCGCGGGTGAAGGGGGCGGTCATCCACGACCAGGTGCTGGGCTCGGATCACTGCCCGGTGGAGCTCATCGTCGACGAGGGCTGAGCCGCGGGTGGGTGCCCGGTCTGGGCCTCAGAACCAGTTGCCCACGTACACGTAGACCTGGTGGTCGCCGTCGTCGTCCACGCCCCGGGCGTAGCCGGCCCGCACGTCGATGGGCATGCGCCAGCCCACGGTGACCTCGCTGACGAGCTCGGCGCCCACGCTGCGCTTGAAGGCGTCGGGCTCGAGCACCAGCGGCGCGTTGGCCGCCTGCGCCCAGTCGGTGAAGGCCGCCAGCTTCATGCGGCGCAGGAACACCGGCACCGTCTCCAGGCCGTGGAAGGCGTCGAACAGCGGCAGGCGATACTCCAGGGTCGACAGCACGTAGCGGTCGCCCTGCACGGTCTCGGCGGGGTAGCCCCGCAAGAAGCTGCTGCCGAACTGGATCTCGTCCAGGGCGTCGAGCAGCACGTTGCGCTCGGGGGGCGGGCCCAGGCTGTACAGGTAGCGCCGGCCGCTGTCGCCGCGGCCGTAGGCGCCCGCCAGCCGGAAGCCGATGACATGCCGGGCCCACACGGGGATGTACTCGCTGTAGTCGAAGCGCACCTCGGCGGTCTGCACGTCGCCGCCCAGGGTGGGGTGGCGCACGGCCACGGTGACCCCGAAGCCGCGCCCCTCGGAGTTGCTGACGGCCATGGGGTAGCGGTCCACGTCGCCGTAGCGGAGGCTCATGGACAGGCTGGCGGTCTGCAGGGCCGTGGGCAGCACGGGGCCGCGGTCGAGCGGGTCGTGCACCGGGTCGGGGTTCTCGGCGGGCGACAGCCAGTTGTAGGTGTAGCGCAGCGCCGCGCTGGCCCCGCGGCCGGCCCGGGCGAAGGGCAGGCTCACCGCCCCCGACAGCGAGGTCACCCGCTCGCGCCAGTCGTTGCGCGCGTTGCCGAAGAAGGCGCCGCCCGCGCGGGTGCGGGTGTTGTGGCTGGCGGCCACCGACCAGATGGGCGTGTAGCGGAACAGCGCGTAGTTCACGCCCACCGACAGCGCCTCGGTCTCGGGCACGGTGTTCACGTTCGCCGAGAAGCTGTGCTGGCCCAGGCTGTCGCTGGCGCTGAACTCCAGGCCGAGCTGGCTGGCGCTCTCCTCGGCGCTGGTGAAGGCGAAGCTGGGGCTCCAGCTCACGGGCCACAGGGTCTCCAGGGGGTCGTAGGATCGGCTGGCCAGCCGCGGGGCGGCCGCGATGGCGCGGCTCTTCTGCTGCGGCTCCACCGGGGGTCCGGGCGACGGCGCCTGCGCGGGGGTGAAGGGCGCCTCGGCCAGGTCGTAGCCGTCGGCGCTGAGCAGGCTGAACACCACCGTCTTCCCGTCGGGCGCCACCTGCGGATCCAGCGCGCCGGTGAGCACCCGGGTGAGGCGGCGGGGGGCGCCGCCGCCGGGCCAGGGCAGCGCGTACAGGTCGAACACGCCGCCGCGGTCGCTGGTGTAGATCAGCCACTGCCCGTCGGGGCTGAAGCGGGGCTGCAGCTCCAAAGCGTGATCGGCGGTGAGGCGGCGCACGCGCCCGGTGGCCACGTCCACGGCGATCAGATCGCGGCCGTGGCGCTGGCTGACCCGGGTGGCCACCACCACCGCGCCCCCCGGGGCCACCGCGGGGTAGGCCACCTGGTCCAAGTCGCCCGGGTCGTACAGCACGTCCACCTGGCCGTCTTCCAGATCCACGCGCACCAGGCGGGTGCGGCCGTCCACCACTTGCACGGCGGCGGCCCACTCGCCCCGCGGGCCGCAGGCCGGCTCGCGGATCCGCGCGCCCCGCGTCACCCGCACGGGTGGCCCCTGGCCCGGGTCGAAGCGGTACAGGTCGTGGACCTGGTAGACGCCGCGGTGCTGCTCCACCTGGTCGAGCACCAGCCGGCCGGTGGTGCAGCGGTCGAAGGTGTTGCCCGCCTCGACCTCGAAGACCAGCTCGCCCCGGGCCGCGCGGTCGCCCCCGGGGCGGCGGTAGATGCCGCGCACCCGGTCGCCCGGCAGGTCCAGGGTGAGCAGGTCGCCCTGGGCGTCGAAGCGGGGGTTGGCGAACTGGAAGGGGGCGCGGGCCAGCACCCGGACGGGGCTGAGCCCCTGGGCGCGCAGGGCGTCGGCCTCGGCCCGGGCGGTGGCCGTCAGGTGGGCCTGCCAGGCGCGGTACAGGGCCACCCACGAGTCGCCCGTGGCCGCCCGCAGGGCGTTGTTCAGGCCAAACGGGATCAGCTCGTCGCTGAAGGCGTCGTGGTAGCGGGCCGGGGCGTGGGGGTCGCGGGCCTTGGCCAGCCAGGCGTGGAAGTGGCCGCCGTACATGTACCAGACGTTGGCGCCCGGCCAGTCCAGGGGGGCGTGGATCACCGCCGAGGGGTCGTGCAGCCGGCCCGCCAGGGCCTGGGCCCGCAGGGTGCCCCGGAACAGGGCCGATCGGATGCGGCCCCGCTGCGAGGTGAAGCTCTCGGCCCACACCGCCCCGCCCTCGAGGTTGAAGCTGGGCATGTTCTGGTTGGGGGCGGCGGTGCGGCCCAGGATGGCGTTGATGAGGGTGGGCAGGCCGCTGATGTTGTCGAGCTGCAGGATGTGCACGTACTCGTGGAAGATCAGCAGCCGCAGCCAGTCGTCGAAGTCGTTCAGGCTGCCGTCCAGGGTGGGCGGCGCCGCAAACAGGTTGATGCGGGGGAAGGGCAGGGCGCTGGCCGAGCCGTTGGCGCTGTCACTCCAGTCGGTGAGGTTCACCTGCACGCGTCGGTCGGGGGCGTGCTCGAACACGGGGCCCAGCACCGCGTGCGCCTCTTCGCAGAGCACGGCGCTGCGGCGGGCCATGGCCTCGAGGTGGGTGGGGTAGTGGAGCTGGAAGTGGGCCGTGTCGAGGGTGCGCCACTGCACCCGCCCGTCCCGCGCCCAGGCGGTCGGGATCCACAGCGCGACGGCCAGCAGCCCGACCCACAAGGTGCGCACGCTCATCGGGCGGGAGGCTAGCATCCCCGCGGCCGTCGGCACACCCGCCAGGCCGCGCCGCGCGGTGGCCTGGGGCGCCGGCTGCCGGAGCAGGCGACAGGCCGCCCGGCGCCGGGGTAGTCTGCGGCCCACGCCCCGCCTGCGATGGGAGTGGCCATGACCGATCGGGTGCTCGTCGTCGACGACGAGACCAACATGCGCAAGGTGCTGCGCGCGCTGCTGCGCCGCGCGGGCCTGGAGGTGCACACGGCCGCCGACGGGCTCGAGGCCCTGGACGTCCTGGGGGCCGGGCCCGACTTCTCCATGGTGCTCACCGACCTGCGCATGCCCGTGCTGGACGGGATGGGGCTGCTGGAGCGGGTGCAGAAGCGCTGGCCCGACCTGCCCGTGGTGCTGCTCACCGCCCACGGCACCGTGGACACGGCGGTCGAGGCCATGAAGCGCGGCGCCTTCGACTTCGTGACCAAGCCCTTCGACCAGGACGAGCTGCTGGCGGTGGTGCGCAAGGCCCTGGCCACCGGGCGGCTGGCGCTGGAGAGCGCGCCCTCGGACGCCAGCGGGGCCCCCACCGGGCGCTTCGGGCTCATCGGCAGCTCGGGGCCGATGCAGCGGGTGTTCGACATCGTGGAGAAGGTGGCCGCCACGCCCTCCACCGTGCTGATCACCGGCGAGAGCGGCACGGGCAAGGAGCTCATCGCCAAGGCCTTGCACACCCACTCGCCGCGGGCCAGCAAGCCGTACATCCGCGTGAACTGCGCGGCCATCCCCGACACCCTCATCGAGTCGGAGCTGTTCGGCTACGAGAAGGGCGCCTTCACCGGAGCGGTCACCAGCAAGCCCGGACGCTTCGAGCTGGCCGATCAAGGCACGCTGTTCCTCGACGAGATCGGCGAGATCAGCACCGAGATGCAGGTGAAGCTGCTGCGGGCCATTCAGGAGAGCGAGTTCGAGCGGGTGGGCGGGGTGACCACCCGCCGGGTGGACGTGCGGCTGGTCACCGCCACCAACCGTGATCTGGCGCAGCGGGTGCAAGCGGGCGAGTTCCGCGACGACCTCTACTACCGGCTGAACGTGGTGCCCATCCCGCTGCCGCCGCTGCGGGAGCGGGCGGGGGACATCCCGCTGCTGGTGGACCACCTGATGGAGCGCTACGCCCAGCGCCTGGGTCGCACCCGGCCCGAGCTGAGCGAGGACGCCGCCGCGCTCATGCACGGCTACGAGTGGCCCGGCAACATCCGTGAGCTCGAGAACGTCATCGAGCGCACGTTGCTGTTCTGCGACGGCGGGCGCATCACCGCGGCGGATCTGCCGGCCGAGCTGCGGGGCGGCGAGCCCCTGCTGGGGCGGCTCTCGCTGCCCATCCCGCCGGTGGGCGCCACGGGGCTGAAGGACGCCGTGCGGCGCACCACGCAGCGGCTGGAGCGCGAGATGATCGAGCAGGCGCTGCGCGAGACCGGGGGCAACGTCACCCGGGCCGCCCGCACCCTCGCCATCTCGCGCAAGAGCCTGCAAACCAAGATGAAGGAGTTCGGGCTGCGGGACGAGGATTGAGCGCATAACGGGCAGGGGCGGCAAGGTGGACGTGTCCGCGACCGCTGGCTATGTTGTGCGCCGCATCGCCCGATCCGTCTGAGAGGTGTGCCCATGGTGCCCGCGCGCTTGCCACGCTTGCTGAGCCTTCTGCTGGCAGGGTTCGCCAGCATGCCGGCGCTGGGGCTCGCCCATCGGCTCACCGACGTCATCGACGCCGATGACGGCGACGACCCCTTCGACGCGGTGGTGGACGTCACGTACGACCGCTCCCTGCGGCGCGCCAAGATCACCCGCGAGTTCAACTGCAACCCGGCGCGGGGCCGCGAGGCCGAGAGCTGCCCGGGGGCGGGGGCTCAGGGGGCGCTGCTCCACGTCAAGGAGCTGCGCTACGAGCGCATCCGCCACACCATCACGCCCCGCGCGCGCTTCGGCCTGTGGCACGACCTGGAGCTGTCCGTCGAGGCGCCGGTGGTGGCCGAGGACACCCAGGCCATCCGCTTCGCCGGCGACGGCGGCAAGTCCGACGGCGTGGCCATCGACGGCTCGGTGAGCACCATCGCCCCCGATGATGGCGTGAAGCTGTTCGACGTGCCGACCGAGGGCCTGCCCACCCGGGCGGGCTTCGGCGACATGCTCTTCAAGCTGCGCTACTCGCCCATCGCCCAGGAGCGCGACGATCAGCGCGGCGACTGGACGCTGGAGGTGGGCTACCGGGCCCCCACCGGCGAGGTCATGAAGTACGGCAACGAGGGCGTGGGCCGCGGGGTCCACGAGCTCATCTTCGGCACCTCGCTGTCGAAGCGCTTCGCCTACATGGACCCCTTCATGGCCGTGCAGGTGGCCGTGCCCTTCGGCGCCGACGGTTCGCTCTTCAAGGACTACGGTTTCGCCCAGGAGCACATCGATCCGGGCGTGCGGGCCAGCTTCGACATGGGCGCCGAGATCGTGCCCTTCGAGGACGCCGAGAAGGGCATGAAGTTCTTCATCAGCCTGGGGCTGGGCGCCACCTATCAGGCCGAGGGGCGCGACTACAGCGAGCTGTTCGACGCCCTGGCCATCGGCGCGCGGCGCTGCGCGCCCGCGAACCCCGACACCGAGGTGGCCGATCCCAACTGCGCCGTCTACAACCCCGACAGCGGCAGCTCGGTGCGCAACACGCCCATCGACGGCGTCACCACCGTCGAGGAGTACGTGACCGTGCGGGGCAACCTGGGCATGGGCGCCCACATCGGGCCCTTCTTCCGCCTGGGCGTGGATCTGTCGCTGGCCCACGACACCGAGCACTACCTGTCCAACGCCGACATCGGGAAGGTCATCCCGCGGGCGGATGACGACGGGGCGGGCCGGGTCGAGAGCCGGGATCAGCCGCGGTACGACGTCAACGAGCACAACCCCACCTACAGCCCCGCCATCGACGCGGTGGGGCACCGCATCCGCGTCGAGGAGACCACGGTGTTCGGGGTGGCGGTGAACCTGGCGCTGACGTTCTGAGCACAGCGGGCCCCGCACGGGGCCCGGCCGGCCGTCAGGCCACCTCGGGATCGGGGCGGTAGGCGTCGCTCGCGAAGATGCGGGCCGTGAACACCCAGTAGGCCACCAGGCCCCAGGCCAGCCCCACCACCACGCCGGCGTCGATGATGCCCCGCCACGGCTGGTCGAGCTGCCGCACGGCCAGGATCACCCCCACCAGCACGACCGTCAGCGTGTAGCTCACGATCATCCGCTTGCGGGTGGCGTGAAAGAAGCCCATGCAGAACAGCGGCGCGAACAGGGTGCGCAGCCAGTGCGGGTGCGCGGCCAGGTAGTGGGTGCGGGCGGCCACGCGGGGGCTGAAGGCCTTCTGGAAGCCCTTGTAGCCCTCGCTGTGGGCCATGAAGACCACGTTGCCCACCAGCAGCGTCCACTGCAGGGCGGTGAGGTCCATGGCCATGACGTCCACCGCGTAGGGGCCCAGCCGCCAGATGGCGCTGCCGAGCAAGGCGGTGATGCCGAGGGCGCCCCACAGCGCGCCCACCAGACCCATGGGGCTCATGCGACGCCCCCGGGGCCGGCGTCGAGGAGGATCGCGGCGAAGAGGAACGTGATGTAGGCCAACGTGTACAAGAAGAAGCTCCGCGCCCAGCGGTTGGGGTCCTGGGCCCGGAAGCCCCGCAGCGCGTAGGCCACGAAGCCCAGCCCCAGCGCGGCCGCCAGCCCGAAGTAGAGCCAGCCCGCCACGCCCAGGGGCACCAGCAGCAGGCTGCAGGGCAGCAGCGCCACCGACCAGAGCAGGGCGTGCCAGCGGGCGGCCCGCAGGCCGTAGGTCGCGGGCACCGTGAAGATGCCGGCCTCGGTGTACTCGCGCTCGCGGTAGACCGAGATGGCGATGAAGTGGGGGATCTGCCAGATGAACATGATCCCGAACAGCACGAGGCCGGGCCACTCGATGCGGCCGGTGACGGCGGTCCAGCCCATGAGCGGCGGCATGGCGCCGGGGATGGCGCCCACCACCACCGCCTGGGGGCTGAGCTGCTTCATGGGGGTGTACACCCACACGTAGCTGACGAGGGCCAGCGCCCCCAGCAGGCCCGTGACGCGGTTGACGCCGAAGGTCAGCAGCGGCACCGAGACGGCGGCGAGCAGGATCCCGAAGCCCAGGGCCGTGCGGGGGTGCATGCGGCCGGCAGGCAGCGGGCGGTTGGCCGTGCGGGCCATGAAGCGGTCGGAGTCGCGCTCGAGGTAGCAGTTGAGGGTGTTGGCCGCGCCCACGATGAGCACCGTACCGATGAGGGTGGCGCACAGGCCGAGCCAGGCCACCGAGCCCGGGGCGAGCCACAGGCCACCCGCGGTGGTGATGAGCACCAGCAGCGTGATGTTGGGCTTCACCAAGGCGGCCATGTCGCGCAGGGTGTCGGCCACGGGGGGCGCCGCGCGCGTGCTCAAACCATTCCTCCAGGGTCGGGGGGCGCTTTTTAGCGGCGGGCGGCGGGGAGCGTCAACGGAAGCGGCCCTGGCCCTCGCCGCTCCACCACCGGCGCCAGCGCTCCTGGGCCGATCGACGGGCCCCTGTGGGCAGATCGGCGCGGTAGCCGTGCTGCTCGCCGGTGGTGTCGGTGAGCTCGTGGATGGCGTGCTGCCGGATGAGCCGCTGGTCCGAGGTGAGCCCGTCGATGAGCACCTCGACCCGGTGGCGGCGCGCGTTCTTCTGGAGCCAGGCGTGCCACTTCCAGGCCTCGCGCCCCAGATCCACGCAGCACAGGCGCATGAGCGACCGATGAGCCAGCTCGCCCAGCTCGGGGTCGCCCAGCCGGGCCACCAGGGAGGGGCCGGCGTCCAGATGGCCGGTGGCGCCCAGGGCCTCGATGGCCTGGCGCCGGTGGGCCGGCGTGCCGCCCTGGGTGGCGGCCGCCAAGGTCTGAATCACCGCCGGGAAGCCAGGCTCGTTGCGCGCGCGGGTGAGCGCGCGGCCGGCCATGGTGCGCACGCCGGAGTCGGGATCGAAGACGCGCTGGGCCAGCACCGACAGGTGGGCCCCCACGGGCAGGGCGGTGAAGGCCCCCACCGCGTAGTAGCGCACGTCGGGCGAGGGGTGGGTCGCCAGCGTCGCCAGGGCGCCGGTGGCCCGCTCGCCCAGGCCCAGCAGCAGGTCGATGACCGGCCCGTGGGCCGAGATCGGGGTCACCTCGGGATCGGCGTCGGCGCGGTCGAGGCGCAGGGGGCCCGGGAAGGCGCGGGCCAGGGCGTCCAGGGCCCGGCCGCCGGCGGCGCGGAGGGCGGCCTCGGCGCCCCCGCTCTCGGGGCCGCCCAGCTTCATGACCGCCTCGTCGAGGTCGATCTCGAGCGAGTCCGTGGAGGGCCGGATCACCGGCAGCGGGGTGGCGCTCGGCTCCTCGAAGCGCAGGACCACCCGCCGTCGCCCCCCGTCGCCCGCGGGCTCGGTGCGGGCCGGCGCCGGGGTGGGCGCGTTGACCACGCGGAAGCCGCCCACCGGCGTGATGCGCTCGGGCCACTGCTCGGACGTCTCGGGCCCCGGGGTGCGCATGGGCGCCCGCGTCAGGGGCATGAAGCGGGCGGGCAGGGCGAAGCCCAGGTGGCGCACCTGCGCCTCGCGCACGTCCACCTCGAGGGCGAAGTGGTGCTCGATGCGCTTGCCCACCACGAACTCCACCTCGCGCAGGACGTGGGGCGGGAGCACGGGCGCCGCCACCACCACCCGCTCGTCGTCCACGGCGACGGGCAGCAGGGCGTGGTGCCGGGCCAGCGGGGCGGGCACCACCTTCAGGGCCTCGGGCTGGGGGTTGTGGAGGGCGGCGTCGGTGGCCACCGGGACGCCCAGCCAGGCGGCGCACTCGGCCGCCAGGGCGCGGCGAGTCTGGCGGCTGACGCTGCGGGTCTCGAGCAGGGCCGTGTCGGGGGTGCCGCCGCGCTGCTTCTGGTGGGCCGCCGCCGCGTCGCGCTCGGCGGCGGTGAGCACGCCCATGCCCACCAGGCGCTGCCAGAGATCGGCGTAGTTCACCTCGTCGGGGCGGGGCGTCACGCTGGGGCGTTCTTCGCTCAAGGCCACTCCCGGGCTCCCACTGCCAGATCCTGCCAAGAGGGACCTTTATCTCAATCGGGGCGGTCGGGGAAGGGGCGCCCGTGGACCAGCCGGGTGGCGCTGAGGTACTCGGCCCAGCCCTGGCGGTTGGGATCCACGGCGGCCCAGACGTAGCCCAGGCCCAGCAGCGCGAGCCCGACGGCTGAGAAAAGGGCGTGGCCCAGCGTGTGGAGCGGGCCGGGCGCGAAGCCCTGCCGGTCCACCAGAACAAGCCCCAACGCGGCCTCACCCAGGGTGCGGCCCAGCACGCCCCGCAGCACCATGCCGTACACCGTGCCCAGGCCCACGGTCAGCACCACGGGGCCGCGCAAGACGGCGGCGTGCTCGCCAAAGACCAGCGCCAGGTGATCCAGCCAATCGGGTCCCATGGGGGGGAGCTGCGGGCGCAGGACGCCGGCGAACCAGAGGGCCGCCAGCGCGCCGCCGACCACCGCCAGATCGAGCAGGTCAGCCAGCAGGCGCCGCCAGAAGGGCGCGGCCCGGGCGGCGCGGCCCGGGCGCGTCACGCCCAGCCCAGCCGGGCCAGGCCCAGGGCCACGGCGATGGGCGCGGCGGTCTCGGTGCGCAGCACCGGCGTGGCCAGGCTCACCGTCTGCCAGCCGCCTGCTCGGGCGGCGGCCAGCTCTTCGGGGGCGAAGCCGCCCTCGGGGCCGACCCACACCGCCAACGGCTCGCCGGCCAGAGCCGCCTGCCACGGCACGCCGTCGTCGGGGTGCAGGCACCAGCCGGCGCCGTGGGTGTCGCGCAGGGCCACCGCCTGCGCCACTGTGAGCGGGCCCACCAGCTCGGGCACGTCGGCCCGCAGGGACTGGCGGGCGGCCTCGGTGGCCACCCGCTCCAGCCGGTCCAGGCGCTTGTCGGCCTTACCGCCGTCCAGGCGCGTCACGCAGCGGGCCATCTGCACCAGCACCACCCGGGCCACGCCCAGCTCGGTGGCCATGCGCACCACGCGGTCGAGCTTGTCGCCCTTGGGCAGGCCATACACCAGCGTCAGCGGGGCGGCCCCACGCCCCGCGAGGACGGGGCCGGTGGGGGCCACCGCCCAGCCACCATCCAGGGGCACCAGCGTGCCGGCGCGCTCGCTCCCGGCGCCGTCGAACAGGATCACCGCGGCGCCCTCGCCCAGCCGAAGCACGTCCACGGCGTGGTGCGCGGCGGCGGGGGGGAGCGGGATGGGGGCCACCGTCAGGTCCACGCCGGGGGCCGGCAGGCGGGCCGCGTTCACGGCGCGCCGCGGCGCAAGCGCAGGGCCAGCCAGTCGCCGTCCTGGATGCGGCGCTCGAGCACGTCGAAGGCCGGGTACGCCGCCCGCACGGCGGCCTCCTGGCTGGTGAGCAGGCCCGAGAGCACCAGGGTGCCGTGATCGGTCACCCGTGCGGTGATCTCGGGGGCCAGCTCGATGAGGATGGGCGCGATGATGTTGGCCACCACCACCGGGAAGGGCCCGTCCACCACGTCCACCGAGCCCACGTGCAGGGTGACCTGCTCGGTCACGCCGTTCAGGGCCACGTTGTCGCGGGCGTTTTCGACGGCGGTGGGATCGATCTCCACGCCCACGGCCCGGTGGCCCAGCAGCGCCGCGCCGATGGCCAGGATGGCCGAGCCCGCGCCCACGTCCAGCAGGGTGGTGGGCGGCCCCTCGGCCAGCAGCTCGTCGAGCACGGTGGCGGCGGCCCGGGTGGTGGCGTGGCTGCCGGTGCCGAAGGCCAGGCCGGGGTCGATGACCACCGTCTTGGCCGGGGCGGGGCCGTCGGCCTCCCAGGGGGGGCGCACCCAGAGGCGGGCCGACAGGGGCTGGCGGTGGAACCACGCCTTCCAGGCGTCCTTCCAGCCGTCGTCCTCGGTGCGGCGGGCCTCCAGCGGCGTCTCGGGCAGGCCGAGCTGGGCCAGCACCTGCGCCACCTGAGCCGGGACGGTCTCGGCCGGGGGCTCGAAGAAGCGCATCACCACCCGGGCGGCGTCCTCGCCGGCGCCGCCGGGCAGGGTGCCGGCGTCCTGCACCTCGACGGCGCTGTCCAGGACCTCGGCCAGCAGCCAGGCGGCCGCTTCGGCCATCTCGGTGGGGACCACTGCGCTCAGGGTCCAGAAGCCACTCATGGGCGTTCACTCCTCGCCGCGGTGCGCGGCGCGCCGATCTCGACGGTGAGCTGGCCGTCGCGGGCAAACACGGCCCGCGCGGCGGCGGCGGCCTCGTCCGAGCCCAGCCGCTCCAGGGCGCTCTTGAAGGCGCGCCAGCCCTCGTCGCCCAGCAGGGCGCGGCCGGTGCGGGCGTGGCCCGCCAGCCAGCGGGCCCGCGCGTGGGTGGGGGCCAGCTCGCGACGCAAGCGGGCCACGGCGCGCCGCTGCACGGCGCGCAGCGCGTCCACGGGCAGGCTCACGCTGCCGGCCTTGGCGGCCCCGGAGCGGGCGGCCTTGGCGGCCTGGGCCAGCACACTGACGGGGCCGTCGATGGCCACGCCCACCAGCCCCACGGGGCCGTCGGCGAGGACCAGCGGGCGTGCCCGTCCGCCGCGGCCATCGCGGCGCAGGAAGTCCAGCAGGGGGCCGTCGGGGGCCACGAGCAGCTCGGCCAAGAGGTGGGCCTGCGCCAGGGCGTCGGCGGCGTCCAGCGGGGCCCGCCACAGCACCCGCAGCTCGCCCCGGTCGCTGTCGGTGGTCTCGCGGGCCGCCTGGGGGCTCTGGGGGCTGGCGTCGGGGGCGGGGGCGGCGGGGGCCAGCGGGCGGCGCCCGGCGAGCACCAGCGGCTCCAGGGCGGCGCGGGCTGTCTCGGGGCGCAGGGCGCCCACCAGCACCAGGCGCAGGGGCGCGGCGAGCACCCGATCGGCGTACCAGGCGCGCAGCTCCGCCGGGGAGGCGTCGGCGTCGCCTGCCAGGTGGGCCTGGGGGAAGAGCAGGCCGTGGGCCAGCCGGTCGGCCCGGCGCGCGGGCTCGGCGTCGGCGGCCGCCAGCGCGGCGCGGGCCCAGGCCAGGCGGGCCGGGGTGAACTGGAAGCCCCGCAGCCGGCCGGCCAGCGCAGCCAGCCCGACCTCGAGGTCGTCGGGCGCCACGGTGATCCACACCCGCAGGTGATCGGGGCCCGCCTCGGCCTGGACCGTCGGGCCCACGTCATCGGGGGCGGCGAGGGCCGCGGCCACCATGGGGGCCAGCCCGCCGCCCTCGTCGGGGCCTGACTCCAGCAGCGCCAGGACGGTGAGGGCCCGGGCGCCCGGCACGGGTGCGAGCACCGCCTCGGTGCCCTCAGCCAGCTCGATGAGGCCCGGGCGGCGGGCCCGATCGGGGGCGGGCGGGGCCGCGGCCTTCTCGGCCAGGCCTTCGGCCCAGAGGGCGGGATCCACGTCGCCGGGGATCCGGTCCTGCACCAAGGCGGTGAGGTTGGGCGCCGCCAGCGCGCGGGCGGTCCGGGCCAGGTCGTCGGGGTGCAGCGCGGCCAGCCCGCGGTCGTAGGCGGCCGCGCCCTGCGGCCAGTGGGCGTGCAGCAGGGCCAGGCGGCGGGCCTCGGCGGCCGGGGCGTCTTCGCGGCGGGCGCGCTGGGCGCGCAGATCCAGGCGGAGGGTGGCGATGCGGCCGGGCCCCGGGGGCCGCCGGGCCAGGCCATGCGCTGCGTGGATCACCGCGGCCCAGGCCTGGTCGGCGGGGGCCTGGACGTGGGCGACGAGCAGGGCCTGGCCAGCGCCCACCAGCAGCGGAAAGGCACTGGGGGCCGGGGCCCGGGCGCCGGTGGCCCGCAGCGCCTCGGCGAGGCGCCCCTGTGGACCGCTCAGGGCACCGGCGAGCACGTCCAGGGCTGCCGCGGCGGCGCCATCGGGCACGGGGACCTGCCAGGCCAGCCACAGGTGCTGGGCGTCGCTCGCCTCGGCCACCACCCGCGGCCCCTGGGGTTCCATGGGGGCGGCGGGCGGGGCGCTGCCGTCGCCGCTCCAGGCGCTCAGGGCGTCTTCGACGGCCGCGAGGGCGTCGGGGGTCGTCACGTCACCTACCACCACCAGGTGGGCGCCCTGGGGCTGCCAGCGGCGCTTGCGCAGGGCGGGCAGCGTCTCCACGGTCAGCCCATCCAGCGCGGCCTGCCCCGGGAGGGCGGTGGGCATCCCGGGGGCGGCCTCGGCCACGAGCCGCTCCAGCGCGCGCCGGTCGGCACCGGCGCGGGCGCTCGCCTGCGCCGCGGCCAGACGCTTCAACACGGACTCGGGGGGCTCGCCGTCACCCGCCAGGGCCTGGCCCAGCGCCGCCAGCGCGGGCTGCAGGCGGTCGGCGGCGACGGTGAAGCCCAGGGTGACGTCGGCGGGCCCGGCCCGGCCGTCGGCGCTGCCGCCCAGGGCCTCGATGGCCTGGCGCAGCCCGGGCTGCCCGGCGCCGCCCAGGGCCTGCTCCAACAGCACGGCGGGCGCGGCGGGGTGCTCGGCGGCGGTGCGGGCCCCGCCTGCCCAGGCCAACTCCACGGCCACCACCCCGGTGCCCGGGCGGGGCACCACGTGCACTCGCAGGCCGTTCTTCAGGGTGGGCTCGGGCGCAGACGGCTCGGGGGCGGGCTGGGGGCGGGTGGGCGAGGGGCCGCAGCCCAGGGCCACCGCCAGCAGGATGAGGGGCATGGTGCGCATCGCGCCGCACCGTACTCAGGTGGCGGTCGGTGAGCAATGGGGCCCCGCCGCGTGGGCGTCGCGCGCGTTTGTGGGCGCGGCGGGCGGCCTGCGTTACCGTGTCGGTCATGCCGACCGCTGACCGTCCGCGCTGGCGCGCCGAGGCCGAGGCGCGCTTCGCCCACGCCGCCCGCACCGTCGATCCCCGTGCCCGCGCCCAGGCGTACCTGGAGGTGGGCGATCTGTATCGGGACCACGTGGGCGAGCCCCACGAAGCCAGCCGCTGCTACCTGGCGGCCGTCGAGGCGGATCCGCACGCGGCCGACGCGGCCCTGGCCCGACTGACGGCGCTGGCCGATGTCACCGGCCACGTCGAGATCACGGCCAACCTCATCTCGGCGCTGAGCCGGGCCCAGCGCTGGCCCGAGGTGGTGGCCCAGCTCGAGGCGCAGGCCGAGGCCGTGGACGGCCCCGAGGAGCGGGCGGGCCTGCTCTTGGCCGCGGCCATGACCGCGCGGCGGCGGATCGGCGGCCCGGGCGACGGCCGCCGGGCGCTGCTGGCAGCGGCCCAGTGCGCCGGCCCCGAGACGGCGGGTGAGGTGCTGACCGAGCTCGAGGTGCGGCTCGAGCAGCAGCCCGAGGATCCCGCCCTGGCGGTGTCGGCGGCGCGGCTGCACGTGGCGGCGGGCCGGCACGCCAGCGCCTTTTCGCTGCTCGAGGCCACGGCCGCGCGGGTGCCGGCCGCGCCGGCGCGGGCCTCGCTCCTGCTGGACGCGGCGATCCTGGCGGACGAGGCGCTGGGTGCGCCGGCCGAGGCGGCCCGGCTGCTCATCCAGGCGGGGCAGGCGGATCCGCACCTGCGCCGTTCGGTGAACGCGCGGCTCGATGACCTGGGCGCGCGCCACGGGGCGGACGAGGCGCTGGTGCCTCTCCTGACGGGCTACTGGCATCAGGTGGGTGACGCCGTGCGGCTCCAGCAGGCCCTGGAGCGGGCGGTCGAGGGCGGCGATCCCGCGACCCGGGGGGCACGGCGCCTGGCGTTGGCCGGCCACACCGAGACCGCGCTCGGTGATCCCACGCGGGCCTTTGCGCTCTACCGCGAGGGCTTGAGCCGGGGCGAGGGCGATCTGGTGCCCTTCGCCGAGGGCATGCGCCGCACGGGGGCCCTGGGGGTACCCGGGGCCCTGCGCGCCATGAGCGAGCAGTTCGAGCGGCTGGAGCTCTGGCGGCCCCTGGTGGGCGCGCTGGAGGACGCCGCCGACGTGGCCGTGGATGACGGCGAGCGGGCGGCCCTGCTGTACCGGGCAGGCGAGATCCTCGAGAAGCATCTGGATGACCTGGAAGGCGCCATGCGCCACTACGTGCGGGCCTTCCAGACCCGCCCTCGCGAGGGGCGCTACCTGGCCGCGGGGGAGCGGGTGTACCGGCGCCGCGGCGAGTGGCGCATGGTGGACAAGCTGCTGGCGCTGCAGGTGCGGGTGGCCCCCGAGGCCGGCCTGCGCCGGCGGCTGCTCGAGGAGCAGGCGCGGGTGCGGCACCGCCACCTGGACGATCCGCTGGGCGCCTACGAGGCGCTGCGGGCGGCCATGGCCCAAGGCGGGGCGGACGCCACCCGGCGGGTGCTGCGGGATCTGGTCTGCGACGATGAGGCCTTCGCCGTGATCGAGGAGGGCCTGCGCCGGCGGGCCCGCGAGGCGGGGGGTGCGGCGGCCGCCCGCCTCTACCTGGAAGTGGCGGCGCTTCAGATCGACGTGCGTGACAAGCCGCTGGACGGCGCCGCGGCGCTGCAGGCCGCCGCCGACGCCATGCCCGAGGATGTGGCGCTGTTCGAGACGGTGCGCGATCGCATCGCCGATCTGGGCGACGAGGCGCGCCTGGCTCGCTGGCTGGGACGTGCCCACCGGCGGCCGCTGCCGCTGGCCACCCGGGTCGAGGCCCTGGCGTTGGCGGGGCAGCTCCACCTGGACGCCGAGCGGCCCGCCGAGGCCGTGGGGCCGCTGCGCGAGGGGCTGCGGCTGGCGCCCCGGGATCCGGGCCTGCTGCGGCGGGCGCTGGCGGCGGCGGCCGACGCGGATCCGCGGGTCGAGGTCACCCTGCTGGAGCAGGCGCTGGACGGCGAGATCGGGCCGGAGCAGCCGTCGCGCCTGGACACGCTGGTGTGGTGGCGGCGGCTGGCCCGGGTGCGGGCGACCCTGGGCGACACCGCCGAGGCCGCCCACGCGCTGCGGCAGATCCTGATGGCGGATCCGCTGGATGACGCGGCCTTCGAGGACCTGCGCGCCCAGCTCGAGGCGGCCGAGGACGACGCCGGGCTGGCCGAGCTGCTGCATCGGCGGCTGGCGGCCACCGACGCCGCGGGCCACGTGCCGCCCTTGGACCTGCTGCGGGATCTGATGGGCCTGGCCGAGGAGGTCATGGAGGAGCCCGCGCTGGCCATCGACTGCGCCGAGCGCCTGCTGGCCCGCGACGCCGCCGACCGCGACGCCCGGGCGGCGCTGCACCGGCTGTTCGAGCGCACGGGGCACCGGGCAGGGCGCCTGAAGCTGCTGCGCCTGGAGCTGGCCGACGAGGCCGACGACGCCCGGCGCGCAGCGGTGGCCCACCGGCTGGCCGAGCTGGCCGAGGCTCCCCCCACCGACCCCGACGCCCTGGTCATCGCCCGGCAGGTGTTGGTGGATCTGGCCCCCGACAGCCTGGACGCTCTGGACGCCCTGGCCGACGCCCTGCAGCGCAGCGGCCGCGTGGGCGAGATGGCCGAGGTGCTGGGGCGCCGCTGGGCGGTGGCCCCCACCGGCGACAACCTGGACGTCTTGCGGGCCCGCGCGATGGCGCTGCAGGCGGTGGGCGAGCTGGACGCCGCCGAGCAGGCCTGGGCGGACGTGCTGGCCTATCACCCCGACGACGACCGCGTGCTCGAGAGCCTGCAGCAGGTGGCCGCGGCGCGCGGCGATCACGAGGCGGTCTACGCGCTGTTCTGGCGCCGCCACGACGTGCAGGTGGACGCCAACGCCGCCGTGGCGCTGCTGGCGGACGCGGCCAAGGTGGCCGAGCGGGGGCTGAAGGACGCCGACCGGGCCGCCCAGGCCTGGCGCAAGGTGCTGGAGTGGCGGCCCCACGATGATCAGGCCGAGCAGGCGCTGCTGCGGCTCTTTGTGAAGGCCCGAGACTGGCCGGCGCTGATGCAGCTCGGCCAGGAGCGGGTGGATCGGCTGAAGGGCGAGGCCCGCCTGGAGTTGGCCCGCAAGCTGGCCCGCCTGGCCCAGGACGGGGCGGCCGACGAGGACACCGCCGTGTCGCTGTGGCAGGCGGTGCACGCCGAGGCGCCGCAGGATCGCGAGGCCCTGGAGGCTCTGATCGGGGCGGCGGAGCGGCGGCGGGATCCCGTCACGGCGGCGCGCCTGTTGGGGCGGCTGGTGCAGGCCACCACCAACGCCCAGGATCGGCGCGACGCCCTGGAGCGACGCGCGGCCGTGCTCGAGGGCATGGGCGATCTGACGGGCGCGGCCGAGGCCTGGGCCGAGGTGCGGGCGCTGGTGCCCGATGCCCGAGCGCCGGTGTCGGCGGTGCGGCGGCTGGCACAGGCCCAGGGCGACCACTTCACGGCGGCCAAAGCGCTGGTGGCCGAGCTGCGCTTCGTGCAGGCGCCGGCCGAGGCGCTGGCGCTCAACCAGACCCTGGCCCGGCTTGCGGCGCAGATCGGCGATCAGCTCGGGGGCCTGGCCGCCTGGGAGCGGGTGCGGTCGCTGGCGGCGCCGGGCTCGGCAGACGAGGGCGAGGCCCTGCGGGCGTTGAAGGGCCTGTATGCCGATCTGGGGCGCACCGACGAGCTGGTGCGGGTGCTGCGGGCGCTGATGGAGCGGGCCCCGGACGACGTGACCCGGGCCGCCCACCTGCTGGACGCGGCCCACCTGCTGGAGACCCTGCGGGGTGACCACGCCGAGGCCTTCGACTGCCGGGTGCGCGCGTGGCGCCTCACGCCGCAGCCTCCGGCCGACATGCTCAGCGAGCTGCGCCGCCTGGCCGACGCGGGGGGTCTGTGGGCCCGCTACGCCGAGGTGCTGGGCGTGGCGCAGGCGCGGGCGGCCAGCGTCGAGGCCGAGGTGGCGATCCTGCTCGAGCGGGCGGCGGTCGAGGCCGAGCAGCTCAAGGCGCCCGACCGGGCCCTGGCCACGGCCCAGGCGGCCTTCGAGCTCGATCCGCGCGATGGCGACGCCTTCGAGGCCGTGGGCCGCTACGCCCGCGAGACGGAGGCCTGGGGGCCCTGGGCCGAGGCCCTGCGGGCGGTGGCCCAGCGGGCCGAGGGGCCCCGCCGCGCGGAGCTGCTGCTGGAGGCCGCGGCCATCACCGAGGAGGATCTGGGCGATCGCTCAGGGGCCTTCGAGCTGTACGCCGAGGCGGCGGCGCTGGGCTCCTCGCCCGCTGAGGCCGCGCTCGTAGCGCGGGCCGAGGCCGACGGTCGGTGGGCCGAGCTCATCGCCCTGTACGCCGCCTGGCGCGACGACGCCGACGAGCCGCTGGCCAAGGTGAGCTACATGCGCCGGCTGGCCCACGCGCTGGAGCAGCACGGCGGTGAGGCCGAGAAGGCCTTCGAGCAGCACCTGCTGGCGCTGCAGATCGACCCCCACGATCAGCAGACCCGGGCCGACGTGTGGCGCCTGGCCCAGGTGATCGACGGCTGGAGCTACGTGGCCCGGGTGCTGGCCCTGAAGGCCCGCGAGACCTCGCGGCCGGGCGCACGGGTGGAGCTGCTGCGGCTGCTGGCCGAGGTCTATGGCGCCCACCTGGGGGATCCGCAGAAGGCGCTGGACACGCTGAAGCGCGCCTTCTCGGCGGATCCGGCCGATCCGCGGCTGCGGGACAGCCTGCGCGCGCTGGCGAAGGACCGGGGGCTGGCGCGGACGGTGGCGGGCCTGTTCGAGGAGGAGGCCGGCTGGGTCGAGGCCCGGCCGGATCGTCTGGCCCTGCTTCGCGAGGCGGCCGCGTTGCACGCCGAGGCGGGCGCCCCGGCAGAGGCGGCGCGGGTGCTGGGGCGGGTGCTCGAGCTCGAACCCGAGGCGTCGGCCGACCTGGACACCTTGCTGGCCCTGCGCCGGCGGGCGGGCGACGCGCTCGCCTTGGCCGGCGATCTGGAGCGCTTGAGCCGCAAGGCCGCCCCCGAGCGCCGCGAGGCCCTGCTGCACGAGCTGGCGCAGCTCTACACCGGCCCGCTCGAGGCCCCCGCCAAGGCCGAGGAGGTCTTCCGGCGGCTGCTGACCTTGCGCGACGGCGACGCCGACACGTTCGAGGCCCTGGTGGGCACGCTGGAGGCACGGCGGGCCTGGCGGGAGCTGGACGAGGCCTTCGCCCGCCGGATCCGCGACGCCGAGGGCGCGGCGCGGCTTGACCTGCTGCGGCGCCGCGCCGAGGTCCTGCGCCAGCACCTGGGGAAGGCCCGCGAGGCCTTCGAGCTGCTGGTGGAGGTGGCCCAGGCGCACCCCGAGGACGTGGCGCTGTTGCGCACCCTGGCTCAGCGGGCGGCCGCGGCGGACGCCCACGGCCTGCTGGTGGCCTGCGCCGAGCGCACGGCCGCGGTGGTGGGCCCCGACGAGCTGCCCGAGGTGCTGGTGCTCATCGGGCGGGTGGCGCGGGACCGCTTCAATGACGACCGCAAGGCCCGCAAGGTGCTGCTGCGGGCGCTTGAGCTGAAGCCCGACGACCTGGCCCTGGCCCGCGAGGTGGCCACGCTGCTCACGGCCCGCAAGCGCCACGGCGAGCTGGTGGCCCTGTACGAGCGGGTGGGGCCGGCCCTGTTCGCCGAAGCCGGCGAGGCCCCCGACAGCCCGGCGGCGCAGGCGCGCCACGCGCTGGCGGTGGCCGGGCTGAAGGCCGATCAGCTCTACGATCAGGACGGCGCCATCGCGGCGCTCGAGGCGCTGGTGGCGGCGCAGCCTGAGCACCTGGAGGGCTGGCGGCGGCTGTTCGCCCTGGCGGGCAAGGCGTCGGACGCGCCCCGCCTTGACCGCGCGGCCCGCCGGCTGGCCGAGCTGCAGCCCAAGGCGGCGGTGGACACGCTGGCCGACACGGCTCGGCGGGTGGCCCGCCTGGGCGACGACGAGCGCGCCGTCGGGCTGTGGCGGGCCGTACTGGCCCGCGACGCCGATCACGCCGAGGCCCTGCAGGCGGTGAAGCGCTTCGCCGAGCGACGCGCCGACTGGGACCTGCTGGCCACCGAGCTGGCGGCCCGGGCCGAGGCCACCGCGGCGCCCGGGCCCGTGTGGGCCGAGCTGGGGCGCCTGCACCGCGACGCCCGTGGCGACGCCGACGCGGCCACCGAGGCCTTCCAAGCCGCCCTGAGCGCCAACCCCGACGACGTGGGCGCCCTGGAGGCCCTGGTCACCCTGGCTCGCGAGCGGGGGGACCTGGAAGGGTTGGACGATCTGACCGCCCGGGCCGAGGCCCGGCTGGACGCTCTGGGCACCACGGCCTCGCCCGAGCTGCGGGCGTTGACCGCCGGGCTGCTGCTCCAGCGGGCGGAGCGCGCCGCCGCCGCAGGCCGCCCGGCGGCGGCCCGCGAGGCGCTCACCCGCGCCCACGCCGCGGCGCCGGACCATGACGGGGTGGCCGTGGCCCTGGCCGATGCGCTGGTGGACGACGGCGAGCTGGTCCAGGCGGCCACCCTGTACGGCGACCGGCCGGTGCCCAGCCAGGGGGGCCCCGGCGCCGCCGACGCGAAGGCCCGGGCCCACCTGCGCCGCGGCCGGGCGTTCCGAGCGGTGGGCGAGGCCCGGCGGGCGCTGCGACACTTCGAGGTGGCCGCCCAGCGGCCCGACACCCGCCCCGAGGCCCTGGCGGCGCTGGCAGCCCTGCAGGCCGAGGCCGGCCGCTGGGAGGCCGCGGTCCGGCTGAACGCCAAGCTGGCCGAGGCGGTGCCCCGGACGGATCCGCGCCACGCACAGGCGCTGGCCGAGGCCGGCCGCCTGGCCGAGGACCGCCTGGGCAAGCCCAGCCGCGCGCTGAAGTGCTACCGCCAGGCCCTGGACGCGGGCCTGGACGACCCCGACGTGCTGCGGCGGCTGCTGGCCCTGCTCACCGATCTGCGTCGCGCGGACGAGGCGCTGGCCATCGCGGATCGCCTGCTGGCCCATCGCCGCTTCCTGGATCCCAACGCGCGGGCCGAGGCCCTGTGCGCCCGGGCTGCCCTGCTGGCCGAGCTAGACCGCCCGCAGGAGGCTATCTCGGCCTGGCGCGCGGCCTTGGAGCGCTCGCCCCTGCTGCTGCCCGCCGTCGAGGGGCTGCTGACCCACCTGGATCACGCCCCCGACGAGGAGCAGCGCGAGATCCTGCGCCAGATCCACCAGGGCGCCCTGAGCGCCGACGGGCCCGCCGCCAAGGCCGGGGTCGAGGTGTTGGACCGGCTGGCCCGGCGACTGCTGGACCGGGGCGATCGCATGGGCTCGCTGGAGGTCTATGAGGCGCTGTTGGCGCGGGACCCCGAGCGGCTGGGCGTGCGCGCGGCCCTGGCGCGGCTGCACCAGCGCCTGGCGGGGACCCAGCCCGGTCCGGGCGAGCGACGGCACGTGCGCGAGGCCATCGGCCACCATCTGGCCTTCGTTCGGGCGCGCCCGGGCGACGCCGCGGCCCTGGAGGCCCTGGAGCACCTGACCGCGCAGCTCGGCGAGGTGGACTGGACCGCCAACGTGGGCCGGGTGCGGGCCTTGATCACGGGGGAGCGGCCCGGCCCCGCGCCCGCGGGTCCCTTGCCCGATCTGCGCGACGGCCCGCGCCTGAGCCGGGTCGGGGACACGCCCTGGCGGCTGCCCATGGGCCTGCTGGTGCGCGCCCTGCACGCCTGGATCGGGTCCGACGTGGACGCCTTGATGGGGCGCCCGGATCCGCGGCCACGTCCCGGGCTGCCGCCGGCGCTGGGCCTGGAGGTGGCGGCGCTGACCGACGCGCTGGGCCTGCCTGCCCGCCAGTGGTGTGCGGCGCCCGGCGACGGCCCGGTCACCGTGCAGTTCAAGCCGTTGACCCTGGGGCTGCCCCCAGACTTCGCGGCCCGCCCGCTCGCAGCGCGGCGGTTCCTGGTGGGCCGGGTGCTGGAGGCCAGCCGGGGCCCCGCGGCCTGGGCGGCCCTGGCTGCGCCCGACGAGCTCAACGCCTTGGTGGCCGCCGGGCTGGCCCTGGCCTTGGGCGAGGCGGGCAGCGAGTACGCGCTGTCCAGCGGTGCCGATCCGGAGCGGGTGGCGGTGTGGGGCGAGCGGCTGCTGGGCTGGCTCCCGTCCGGCAAGCTGGACGCCCTCGCGCGCCTGGGGCGGCCGGTGATCGCCGCCGGCCCGGAGGCCTTCGCCGGCTGGGTGGACGCCGTGCACCGGCTGACCGAGCGGGTGGGCCTGGTGATGGCGGGCGACCTGCGCACGGCCCTGGAGATCCTGGCCGATGAGGCCGAGTACCGGCTGCCGGCCCGCCTGAAGGACGAGGCCGCCTGGCGGGGGCTGTTCAGCGCCGTGCCCGGGGCCGAGGCCCTGTACCAGTTCGCCTTCGGGCCCACTTTCCGGGCCCCGGCGGCCGACGAGGGCGCAGGCCCGGACGGGGGCGCGGACGAGGACGCCACCGCCCTCGACGCGGAGGCGGCGGGCGGATCCGGCTCGGATGAGGGGGAGTGGCCCGCGCCCTGACGGGCGGCGGGTCAGCGACGGGCTAGAGGCCGCTGACGATGCGCCAGTCGCCGTGCTCCTTGCGGAACGTCAGGCGGTTGCGGTCGGCCGCCGTGGACCAGCGGTCCTGCGGGCCCACCGCGTACATGAACTGGCTGTGGTACTCGTAGTCCACCGTCGCCGTGTCCTCGTACACGTCGATGGCCTGGATCTCGATCTCGTACTTCACCGCCTTCACGTGGTTCTCGAGATCCGCCAGCACCTTGTTCAACCCGGCGTAGTCGTAGTCGTCCGCCGGATCGTTGGTGGTGCTGCCGTTCTCGTAGTACCGCCGGCTGACGAGGGCGCGGATGGCGTCCGCGTCCCGCTGCTCCATGGCCACCCGGTAGCGCTCCACCAGGTTGGCCAGGGCCTGCTTGGGCTCGGTGTACTCGATCTCGGTGTTTGTCACGTACCGAGGGCCACAGCCGGTGAGCGTGCCGGTCGACACCACGGCCAAGAGGCCGCCTGCCACCGCCCACATCCTGAACACGCCCATGAGTCCTCCTCGCTGCCGGCGCCTGCGTGCGTGAACCTTGCGGCCCGGGGGGCTATTCCCAGGCCGGCGCGCGATCTTCGAGAGGGCGGGGTGCCGTGTCAACCTGTGCCTTCGCCCCGGTGGCGCCGTGGGCCTCGAAGAAGCGCGCGCGGCGGGCCCAGCGGCGCAGCTCGGCCCGCTCGCCGGCGGTGAGATCGGCGTCCTCTCGGGCCGCCAGCCCGTCGAACCCCTTCGCGGCGGCCCCGTACAGGCCCCGGTCGAACTTGAGCCGCACGATGTGCCTCAGGGCCTCGAAGTGCAGGCTCGGGGGCAGCCCCAGCGCCATCGCCCGGGCGAGTCCCCTGAAGCCCGCCTCGGGATCATCGGCGGCTGCCTGGCGGGCTTGGAGGTAGGCCAAAAGCCCCAGGGTGGGGTGCTCGGCCACCAGCGTTTCCATGAGCGCCTTGCTGTCGGCCCGGGCGCGGGGCCGCACCAGCAGGTCGATGATGCCCACCACGCCCCGCGCCGCGGCCTCGGCCTTGGCCGCCAGCCGGCGCACCTCGCCCCGGTCGAAGGCGCCCGCTTGCAGGGCCTGGTAGGGCTCGGCGGCGCACAGGCCGGTCAGGCAGCGCAGATCGGCCACCCACTCCCGAGCCCGTCGCCCCACCGCGCCCTCCGCCGGCCACTCGGCGGCCATGGCCTCGGCGTCCGCCAGCGCATCGGCGGCCCGGTCCAGGGCCAGCCACAGCCCCACGCGCTCGAAGCGCGCGGTGGGCTCGCCGGGCAGGTGCCCCAGCACCGCCTCGGTGAGGGCCAGCGCTCGGGCCGTGTCTCCCGCGGCCAAGGCGTCGTCGGCGCCGTGGCGCAGCGCGGCGATCTCGTGGGCGCAAACCTTGCCGAAGATGCTGGGCCGGTCGAACCGGGCGCGGGCGTGGGCCAAGGCGGCTGGCGGCAAGGTCAGCTCGGCCAGCATGGCCTGCCAGGCCGCGTGCGTGGCCTCGAAGCTGGCCTGTGGGAAGCGCCCCTCGCGGTACACCTGGGCCATGGCCCCGGCGCCGTGCTGCTCGGCGTAGAAGCGCACGAAGCTGCCGCACAGCGTGTAGGCCACCCGCGAGTTGCGCAGGTAGAAGCCGCCGGGGTCGAGCACGCCGGGCAGGGGCGGCGCCACGTCGATGGCCCGCATGGCCGCGCTCCACTGGTGCAGATCCAGCCGGTCCGCGGGCCAGGTGGCGGCCTCGGCCAGGCCCTCGATGAGGGGCATGTGGGGGACCAGCCCGCGGTACAGCGGCAGGTGAAGCGGGCCGGGCACCAGGTCCGCCGAGAAGACGTGGGCCAGCTCATGGGCGAGCACCGGCTGCCCCACCGCGGCGCGATGCACGTGCAGCGCCCGCTGCCAGGGCTTGGCCACGCGGGTGCGCCCTGCGCCCATCAGCCGCTTCTTCGTGGCCTGATCCGGGTACAGGTAGGCGGCCACGCGGCCCCCGGGCAGGGTGCCGAACCAGGCCTGCAGCTCGGCGAAGTCGAACTCCAGCTCCAGGCCGAGCAGCCGGGCTTCCTTGCCAGAAATGGACTTATCGAAGTAGATGTCGAAGTGTCCGGTGGCCAGGTGCCCGCCCAAAGCCGCCTGCACATGGGCCGCGTCACGGTGGATGTCCGCTCGCAGGGCCAGCCCGTGCAGCCCCAGCGCGCCCACGAGGGCCAGCGCCGCCGGCCAGCGGGGCCCCTCCGCGGCCCGGCGCAGCCCAGCCAGCCCCACCACCAGCGCGGCCGCCACGCCCAGGTCCTCGAGGCGGCTGATCACAAGCCGGGCGCCCAGGGGGATGAACTCGTCGTACAGGGCACCCGGCCAGTACCCCAGCAGCAGGTTGAAGGCGTCCACGGGCGGGTCGCGCCAGAAGCGCCAGAGCCCCATGCCCACGCTGGCCAGGAACACCCCCACGAAGGCCAGCCGGGCCCGCCGGAACACCGCGCCCAGGGCCACACCGAAGCCGGCGGCCACCCACACCGACACGCCGGGGAGCAGGGCGTAGAAGATCAGCCCCTCCAGCGGATCGCAGTTGCGCACCCGCAGGGCGTTCAGGGCGATGGGCCCCAGGGGCACCGCCAACAGCGCCGTGGCGTGCAGCCCGGCAGCGCCCCAGGCGCCCGGCAGGTCGCGGTCGCCCACGCGGGCCCTGCGAATGCCCAGGCCGGCCGCCGCGAAGACGGCCGGGATGCCGATGGCGAAGCTGAACTCGAAGGCCAGCAGGTCGAACAGCGGCACGAAGCACAGGCCCACGGCCAGGGCGCCCAACGCCATCGCCCAGCCGCGCCAGGCCCGGCGCAGGGCCGGGTGCAGCCCGACGGGGCCCGTCACCGGGGCGACCTCACTCGGCGGCGCGGGGCGGATAGAACCGCGCCTGGGTCCCGGGGGCCAGCCCCGCCCGCGCGGCCTCGCCAGCGTTCAACTCCAGCACATAGCGCGAGGGCTGCCCCACCGTGCGCGGCGTGGTGGTCTGGGGCACGGCATCGGCGGCGGTGCCCACCACCTTCCAGTCCTCGTCCAGGAACATGATGTCCAGCGGGATCAGGGTGTTGAGCATCCAGAAGCTCTGCACCTGGGTACGCGACATGAGGAACAGCATGCCCCAGTCGGGCTTCATGGCGTCGCGGCACATCAGGCCGCGGCTGGTCTCGAAGGGCTGATCCACCAGCTCGATCTGGTACGCCTTCTCGCCCTGGGCGGTCTCGAAGACGATCCGCGCCGTCTCGGCGTTGGCCACACCGGTCATGGCCGGTGGCTCGACGCAGCGGCCTTCCATGCACCGCGCCACGGGGCCGCAGCCGCGCATCTGGGGTCGCCAGTCGCCCACGCACTCCACGTCGGCCTCGCAGGCCTTGGCCTGGGCGTCGGCGCTGGGCGGCGTGGTGGCGGGGGCGGCCGCGGGCGCCGCGGGGCGCTCGCCGCAGCCGGCCAGGCACAGGAGCAACGCGGGGGCAAAGGTCAGGCGCACGGTCAGCCTCGGCGGTGGGGGGGACAGGGGCCGCAGTCTGTCAGAACTCGATGAGGATCGACACCTGGGCGGGCGGCCCCGGCGCGTCCGGCGGCGGCAGCCGGAAGGGCGGCGCCGACAGCACGCCCACCAGGCAGCGCCGCAGCGGTTCGGTGATCAGCGCCCCGGCCAGCACGGGCTCGAAGTCGTGATCGGCCACGGTGCCCCGGGCCACGTCCACCCGGGCGGTCCAGCGCAGCGCGCCCGGGGCCTCGCTGCCCTCGAAGCAGCGGCTCATTCGGGGCCCCCGCGCGGCCACCTGCAGCCGCAGCGCCGCCAGCCACCCTTCGACCGGGGGGCGGGCGTTGTGGAAGGCGGGCCGCTCCACGGCGGGCGTGCGGGCCTTGAGCCGCCGGCGGGGGCGGGGCCGGCTCGGCGGGGGCCCCATGTCGGGGGCAAGGGCAGGGGCGGCGTCGGGGCCGGCATCCCGGGCCGCGGGCACGCCCCGCCGGGGGCCGAAGGGCCCGCCCGGGTCACACTCGCAGTCGCAGCCCCGCAGGCACAGGTACAGCAGCAGCAACAGCGCCAGCAGGATCAGCCGCCAAACAAGGCGCCGCTGGCGAGAGGCCCGCCGGCGCTGCGCCGCGCGGGCCCGGCGGGCCTGGGCAAGCTGCTGATTCAGTTGGTGTTTCAACGCCTTGCGGCGCGCCTTCAGCGCCCGGCGGGCCTCCTTGGGGGTCACGGCTCGGTCACCCGCCAGCCGAACACCAGCCTGCCGTCGGCGCCGGCCCACTCCTCGGGGCGCAGCACCAGCGGCGTGAAGACCGACGGCGCGCGCACCTCGGGGGCACGGAAGGGCCACGGCAGCGGATCTGAGGGCGCCACCCGCACGTTGCCCACGAACACGCCCCGGCCCGCCCCCAACGCCGCCGCGCGATCGGCGGCCGACGCGTCCTCGGGTAGCGCCACCAGCCCGTCGAGCTGGGCCCGCAGCCGATCCACCAGCGCCGCCGCCCGCCGGGTCTGGCCCCGCGGGCCCGGGGCTTCGGCCACGGCGGTGTAGCGGGCCTTCAGGTCTTCCAGCAGGGGCACCAGCCGCCGGCGCACGGTGACCGTCTGGGTCTCCATGCGGTCCAGCAATTTCCCGGTGAAGCGGGCGGCAAAATAGGGGCTCTCGTCGATCAGCGCCCCCACGGCGTCGGCGAAGGCGCCAAGCTCGCCCGCGGCCAGGGGCGCCAGCAGCTCGGCCCGCTGGGCCAGGGCCCCCTGGGGCGGCTGGTGCTTCAGGCAGCGGGCGAAGCTGGCGGCGTCGGCGCTGAAGGCCGCCTGCCAGATCTGATCCTCCAGCACCGGCGCGAAGTCGCCGCGGGGCACCACGGCGGCCAGCATGGCCAGCAGCTCGTCGTCCACCTGGAACTTCGCGGCCACGAAGGACAGCCAGCGCCGGGCCAGCGCGCGCACGCCCTCGGCGTCCTTCGAGGACTCGGCCCAGCTCAGGGCGTGGGCAAACGCCCGCAGGGCGCTGGGCAGGTCGCCGGCCTCCAGGTGGGCCACCCCGCGGTGCAGCGCGATGACCCCGCGTTCGGTGAAGCCGCTGGCCGGGTCCAGGGCCTGCAGCCGCTCGCCCCGCTCGCCCGCCCACACCGCCTCGCGGGCGGCCACGTCATCGCCGGTGGCGTGGGCCAGCCAGCCCATGAGCTCGGCGCCCTGCCGCTGCGCCAGGAGCTGATCGGCCACCGCCTGGGCCAGCGGCCGCACCCGCGCCTTGTCCTCCACCAGGATCAGCGCCTGGGCGAACAGGTACTGGCGGCGATCGGCCGACAGGGTCAGCCACTCCTCGGCGGTCCAGCCCAGGCTGCGGGCCAGGATGGCCCGGGACTCCGGATCCAGGTCAGGCTGCCCCGCGTCGGCCTTCAGGGCCTCGAGGGCCTCGCGTCCCAGGCCCCCCTCGCGCCCCTCGCGCAGGGCCTCGCGACGGGCGCGACGGGCGGCCCGTCGGCGCACGGCGGTCAGCCGCAGGTTCAGGTCGAAGATGCGCGCCTCGACGGCGGCCCGGCCCACCACGCGGCCCCAGTCCACCCGGGCCAGCGCCTCGCGCAGCAGCAGCCGGAGGGCCCGCGCGGCCACGTCGCTGTCGGCCAGCTCGGCCCAGGGCCAGTCCACGCTGCCCACGATGCGGTAGCGCCACAGGCAGAAGCCGCGGCGCAGGCTCAGCGCCTTCAGCTCCTCGGCGTCCAGCACGTCGTGGATGGACACCTCGCGCTGCTGGCGCCCCACCCGGAAGGCCAGGAACGCCGTACCCTCGGTGCCGGGGGGCAGGGGGCGCCGGTTGCGCAGGGCGTAGTTGTGCAGCGCCAGGGGCCACAGGCCCACGCCCGCCCCGTCGAAGGGCAGCCCGTCGGGGCACAGGCCGCGGGCGCCCAGGGCGGCCCAGGCCAGCGAGTGGAAGTCGCCGTCGTGGCCGCTCACCGCGTCGTCGCGGCTGGCCAGGGCGGTGCGCAGGAACCACAGCTTCAGGGCCTCGGTGGGCCGGCCCTCGCGCAGGGCCAGCCGGGCGTTGTAGTACACCTCGGCCTGCAGCGAGGGCTCGGCTGTGGGGGCTGCGCCCCACAGGGCCACCGCCAGCAGCGCCAGCGCCGCGCCCATCAGAAGCTCATGCCCACCGCCACATCGAGCTCCAGGCCCAGGTAGAGCTTGGTGGCGCTGGTCAGGGGCAGGTGGATGAGCATGCGCGGGCTGATGAACAGCCCCGACTGGAAGTACAGGTCCAGCCCCAGCCCGGTGAGCAGGTGGTAGCGGGCGCGGTCGATGGCCATGCCGGGCAGGCGCTGGTCGTCGATGTTCTGCAGCTCCTGGTCGCTGAACTCGTTGTCCACCAGGGCCCGCAGCGTCTCCAGGAAGTCCAGCCCGGCGTAGGCGCCCGGGTAGATCAGGTACCGGAAGTCGAACTGGGCGCTCAGCACCAACTGAGTGGCGGGCATGAAGTCGGGCACCGCGGTGACGATGCCCTCGGCCAGCGGCAGGCTGACGCCCACGTCCAGCTCGAAGCGGTCGGGGCGGCCCGGCTGCCGGTACGGGGTCAGGGCGATCTTGTCGGCGCTCTCGTCGGCCGACACGAAGACGTAATGCAGCTCGAAGGCCAGCAGGAGGTCCTGGATGGGCACCCGCACGAAGGCGCCCGCCCGCAAGCTGTTGTAGTTGTTCAGCTCGGCGGGCAGCCCGCCGTTCAGGCCGGCCTGGATCCAGTCCTTGCGCCAGTCGTAGCGCACCCGCTTTGCGGTGCGGCCCAGGGCCCGCTCGGTCAGAGCGTCGAAGCGGGTCCGCCAGGCCTCCAGCCGGCGGTCGGGGGCGTGCACGGCGTCCACATCGGCGGCGGTGGGGGCCAGGGGCACCTCGGGCGTCGGCGCGGCCTCGGGCGCATCGGCCGGATCGGCCCCGACCTCAACCGGCGCCACGTCCACCTCGGGCTGGCCGCTGGCCGTCAGGGGCCACGCCAGCAGCAACGCCAGCAGCCTACGGATCACGCGGGAACCCCCCGTCCCCGCGCTGGGGGAAGTCGGGCGCGTAGCACCGGGTGAGGTAGGTGGGGCTGAACCCGTCGTTGATCTGGTACACGCCGCCCGCGTCGAAGGTGGGGTGGCCGCACCAGCGATCGCACTGCAGCAGGGTGCGGGCCAGGGGGAACTCGCCCGAGTCCCACAGGGCGCTGCCGTACTCCTGGGTGACGTCCACCCCGATGCCCAGCGGCAGGCTGGCCGAGAAGGCGCTGACCGCCAGGGCGCCGTACTGCACGTACTCCATCACCAGCCGGAAGGGGAAGTCCCACACCAGGCCCAGCTCGTAGCGGCGCTCGGCGAACACCAGGTGCCAGGCGGGCAGCAGCGCCACCGGCAGCATCTGGCCCGTGGCCTCGCTGCGGAACACCACCCCCGGGTACTCGTCGTCCACCTGGCAGTACGAGAAGGTCTGCCCCGGCTCGGTGGCGATGGCCTCGTCGTTGAAGAAGGTGGCGGTGCCCAGGGGATCCACCTGCACGTGCTCGGCGTTCGGCGGCAGCTCGGGCGCCTGGTACGTCAGGGTGCGCACCTCGCCCGCCTCGGCTTCGGAGTAGGTGTCCAGGAAATCCAGAAAGCGCTGTCGATCCGGCAGGATGGGCAGGGCGCCGATGGTGAAGGGCCCCAGGGTCAGCTCGAGCTGGAAGTCGGGCAGGGCGCACACCAGGCTCGTCAGCGCCCCCACGCCCAGGTTGGCCACGTCGTCTTCACTCAGGGTCGAGGGGCACCACAGGGTCAGCGCGCCCACGTCGGGGTCCTGGATCTGCCAGGCGTAGCTGTCGAGCACGAAGGCCCCCGCCACCCGCGGCGTGTTGCGCTGCCGCTCGGCCACCACCACCTCGCCCACGGCGGCCTCGACGGCGGCGCTCAGGGTGCGGTCGTCATGGTGCCAGCCCACCACCAGCACCAGGTCCTCGCCGTCGGCGCGGGCCACCTCCACGTCCGCGTTGAAGCGCGCCCGCAGGGCCTGCACCAGATCGTCGCCCGCCAGCCCGTCGGTGCAGAACACCGCGGCGTCCTCGAGCTGCAGCCGCTGGATCTGCATGCGCCGGTGGGCGGCCGAGATGCTGCGCTCGCAGGGGGCCAGCAGGTACTTCAGCGGCTGCGCCTCGCGGATGGGGCTGCGCAGCAGCGGGAAGGCCGGCCGCACCTGGGGGTTCTTGCGGGCCACCGCGGCGGTGGCGAAGGGCCCGGTGGCGTCGAAGACGGTGGCCCGCGCGCACAGGGCGGCGTCGGCCAGCGCCGTCTCGGGCACGTCCTCGGGGCTGAAGGCCGCCCGGTCTTCGGTGCTCACGCCCACCCAGCCCAGGTCGGCGGCGTCGGGGCAGTCGGTGCCGTAGCGGTAGGGGTTGCCCTCGGCATCGGGCGCCTCGGCGCGGGTGGCGACGCGGTCCACCACGAACCGCCGCCGCAGCCCCAGTCGCGTGACCTCCTCGTTGCGCAGGGTGGGGAACAGGTGACGGCCGCGCCACTGCACCGCCCGGTTGTCCTCGGTGAACACGCCGTACACCAGCAGGCTGCGGTTGGTGTGGGGCGGCCCGGCGCCCACCACGTTGAGCTGGGTGTCGGGGTCCAGGGTCAGCTCGCCGTCGCGGTGGTAGCGCAGGCGCACGGCCACGTCCCGGGGGGGCAGAGGCACCGCCAGGCTGGTGCTGCCGCAGCGGGTGTTGGGCCCGCAGTCCACGGGCACGTGGGTGTGCACGGTGGGCAGGCCCGCCACGTCGGTCCAGTCCACGACGCCGTCGTCGGTGGTGTAGGTGATCTCGATGACCGTGTCGGGGTTCAGGCCCTGCTCGGCGCCCATCTCGTAGAAGATGAACAGGGTCTCTTCCTCTTGGAACCAGGTGGCGTCGGCCACGGTGAAGGCCGCGTTCACGTCCAGCAGCCCCACCTTGCAGCCCGGGCACAGGGCGGCGCAGGCGATCGCCAGGATCGCCGCCGCTCGCACGCCCGGCCGCCCGCCCATCAGGCCAGCAGCGCGTGGAACGGGGTGTCGCTGCGCCCCAGCCGCTTCAGCAGGCTGGCCGACAGGGCGCCGCGGGCCTCCTGGGCCAGCGCCAGCAGGGCGCCCTCGCTGGGGGGGGCGGCCAGCGAGTCCAGCGCCGCCCGCAAGCTGTTGGGCGCCCGCTGCTTCAGGGCGGCCGCGGTGGCCTCCGTCTGGGTGCGCAGCCACGCGGCCAGCGGCGCCAGCGGCACCTCCAGCAGCAGGTCGCGCAGGCCCTCTTCGGGCAGGCGCAGCAGCATCTCGCCGTACAGGGTGTCGCGGGTCCACCCGGGCAGGTGGCCCGCGTGGCGCTGCAGCGCGTGCTGCACCAGAGCCTGCCGGGTCTCGGGCGACAGCATGGGCAGCATCACCGACAGGGCCCCGGGGGCGTCGAAGGCGGATCCGCGATCGCTCACGGGGCGGTCGGCGGGGGCCTTGGGCACGGGCTCGCCCGCCTTCAGAGCCCCCAGCACCGCCAGCAGGTAGTCCACCTCGTCGGGGTCCATGCGGTTCGAGCGGAAGAGCTGATCCACCCCCGCCGCCAGCACCCGCGGATCGAGCTGGCGCACGGCCTCGCGCTGCATGGCCTCGGGGGCCACCGCGAACAGCAGGGCCCCGTGGCGGGCGGGCAGCCGCTGCACCGCGTCCACCAGCGCCGCCGGCCCGAAGTCGTCGTGCAGGCTGCGGATGAGCTCGGTGTCGGGGTGGGCCGTGAGCGCCGCCGACAGGGCGTAGCGGTCGAGCTTGTCGAAGAACTCGCCGTCGCTGGGCAGGGCCGCCGGCTCGGCGTGCTTCAGGTACTCGGCCAGCTCGAATTTGGCCGAGGCGAACTCGCCGCCGATGGGGAAGGCCTTGGGGAAGGCCTCGGGGAACAGCATCACCGCCTTGGCCAGGGTGCGCCGGTCGCCCTGCCGCAGCAGGTCCACCACCAGCACCCGCAGGGCCTCGTCGGCCTCGCCGTCCTCGCGGGCCAGCCGGGCGCGCCAGGCCGCGTGCTGGGCGCTCAGGCGCTCGGCCTGCGGGTCCGCCGCGGGGGCCGCCTCGGCCTCGGCCGTGCCCTCGGGGACCGCCTCACCGCCGCCTTCGCCCGCCAGCATCTGCGCCAGCAGCGCCTGCTCTTCGGGCGAGGCCTTGCCCAGCCGCCGCGCCGCCCAGATGAGCAGCAGGCCGGCCAGGGTCACCAGCAGCATGCCCAGCATCCACGGGAAGTGGGGCAGCAGGCTCGACCACAGCTCGCGCGAGGCGTCCCAGGGCCGCTCGGGCGGGGGCGGCGGGGGCGCCACCGCCGCGTCGGCCACTCCGGCGTCGGGCACCGGCTCGGGCTCGGGCTCGGGGGGGGGATCCGCCAGGTACTCGGGGACGGCCTCCAGCCGCTCGGCCTCGACCTTCACGGCGGTCCACTGCTTCGACAGCTTGCGCTCCAGGCGCTTGGCCAGCTTGCGGGCATCGCGCGCGGTGACGGTGGCTTCGTGGGCGAAGCCGCAGCTCACCTGGGTCAGGAAGATCTGCTTGGGTCCGCCCTGAGGCCCGGGCACCCGGCCCAGGCCGGGCAGCGAGCTGGCCGAGGGCCGGTCCACCACCGTGTGCGACACGTAGGCGCAGCCCTGCGGGTAGCAGCGCTCGCCGTCGCAGTCCTCGGCCAGGGCCGCGGCGAAGCGGTCCTCGACGAGCTGCACGCCGGCCAGCACCTCGGGGGGAAGCTGGCGGTCGGGCACTGCGGGCGGCGCGTCCTGGGCCAGGGCGAGCCCGGCCCACCCGGCGCAGGCCAGCATCACGAGCATGGTCACGCGCGTCATCAGTAGACCCTCACCACCACCCGCCGGTGCCGGGCCAGCACCTCGTCCTCGCTCAGCCCCGCCAGCTCTTTGGCCGGCAGGGGCCGCGTGTCGGCGTAGCCCTCCACGCGCACACGCGCCTGGCCCACGCCCACGCCCTCCAGCCGGATGCGCACCGCGTTGGCCCGGGCCGTCGACAGCTCCCAGTTCGACGGGTACTTGCCCCCCGTGATGGGCCGGCTGTCGGTGTGGCCCTCCACCGCGAAGTGGTACTGCTTCGCGTAGGGCACCAGGATGTTCAGCATGCCCGCCAGCACCTGCTCCGAGGCGGCCAGCACCTCGGCGGCGCCGCTGTCGAACACCAGCCCCGAGTTGATGGAGAGCTTCAGCCCGTCATCGGTCAGGTCCGTGGTGATCAGGTGCTCCAGCTTCTGGTTCTGGATGGCCAGGTCGATCTCGGCCTTGATGCTCTTCAGGCTGGTGGGGCTCTGCACCCCCGTCAGCCGCTCGCGCACCTCCTGCATCTTCGCCGTGCTGATCTCGCTGACGCTCAGCAACATCACGAAGAAGATCAGCAGGTTGGTGATCAGATCCGCGTAGCTGAGCAGCCAGGTCTCCTCGTCGTGTCCCGTGCGCCGATCCATGGCTGCCCCCTTCAGCCCCGGTCGCCCACGGTCAGCTCGGTGACCGTCTGGCGGCAGCGGTCCAGCACCCCCAGGCGCTCGTCGAGCTGGGTGCGCAGGAAGTGGCCGATGGGCCCCGCCACCCCGGCGCCGAAGGCGATGCCGTACAGGGTGGCCACCAGGGCCAGCGAGATGGCCGCCCCCAGGTTCAGGTTCTCATCGCCCATGTTCTGGAAGAGCTGGATCATGCCGGTGACGGTGCCGACCATGCCGAAGCTGGGCCCCAGGCGGGCCAGCAGCTCCCAGTTGGCGATGGGCGGCTGCCAGAAGCCCAGCGCCGCGTGGCGCAGCTCCAGGAACACGGTCTGCGTGCGCTCGTGGCTGGCCCGGGCCAGCACCAGCTTCAGCATGCCCCGCAGCTCGGCGTACTGGCTGCGCTCGGCCAGCTCCACCGCCTGCGCCCGTTTGCCGTCGCGCCACAGCTCGGCGAAGCGCGTGCGCTCGTCCTCCATGCGGCGGGTGTGCTTCGCCAGGCTGCCCACGCCGGGCAGCAGCTCGCGCAGGCACAGCAGGGTCCACAGGCTGTTGCGGGTGCTCGAGGCGGTGAGGATGGCCCCCGCCGAGCCCCCGATGACCACCACGAAGGCGTGCAGGTCGAAGGCCGACACGGTGCCGGCCATGTCGCGGGGGGCGAAGCCGAAGCTCACCACCGCCACCAGGACCACCAGGCCGATGAGTTGCATGCGTGTTACCTCGCTTCCTTGCGGAGCTTCTCGAGCATCTGCTGCACCTGGGGATCGCTCTCGATCTCCTCGGCGGCCTCGTAGACCTCGACGGCCTTCTCGCGCTCGCCCAGCAGGTACAGGATCGACCCCTTCGCTCGCAGGAACTCGGGGTGGCTGGGGTAGCGGGCCAGCGCCAGCTCGGCCCACTCCAGGGCGAGCTGCGGGTTGCCCGCCTCGTTGGCGGCCTGCATCTGGGTGCGGGCCTCGCTCAGGCTCACGTCGGGCACGTCGGGGTTCACCCGCAGGCCCTTGGCCCGGTAGGCGTCCACCAGGGTCTTGTCGGCCAGGGTGGGCTTGGGCGGCACGATCTTGCTGGCGGGCAGGGTGGCCACGCCCTCGGGGGTCTGGCCGTGCTCGATGACGATGCGCTGCCCGCTGGCCAGCACCGGGATCTGCACCTCGGTGAGCACCTCGCCGTCGTTGAAGCGCACGGTCATGGCCGTGCTGGAGCCGAAGCCCAGCGGGCGCACCAGCGTGCCCTCCTCCTCCTCCAGCGCCGGGTTCTTCTCGGGGGCCGGCTCGATCAGGTAGTGCGTGTAGTTGCGCGCGGAGCACGCGGCCAACCACAGGCCCACCAGGGCCGCGCCCCAGCGTCCAGTTCGCGTCATGGCAGCACCGGGATGAGGCTGGAGTTCAGGAAGCTGATGCCGATGCCCACCTGCCCGTTGGTGGAGAGCACCAGCACCGCGCCGTAGTTGCCGCTGCCGAAGGGCCAGCGGACCACCCCGGCGGCGGTGACGATGGGGTCGATGAGCTCGATGTCGGTGTCCGACAGGGCGTTGGCCGCCGCCGTGGGCACGCTGAGGATCACCTGGGCCCCCACGCTGATGTGCTGGAAGCTGAAGATCTTGTGGTAGGCGGCGCCCAGGCCCACCACCGGGTCGAACAGCGAGAACACCGCCCCTGCCAGGTGGTCGTTGTCGGCGCCGAACTGGTCGCTCCACTCGAAGCTCAGGTGCTGGCCCGGGTACAGGGCCGCGTCGAAGAAGCTGTGGGTCAGGGCGTCGCCGCGGGTCCGCCGCTCCAGCTCGGCGGCGCGGCGGAAGCTGCGGGCCGTGCCGCGGTAGCTGCGCAGATCGGGCTCGACGTTCTGCACGAAGCGCACCTGGCCGGTGCGCAGATCCACCAGCCGCACGGCCACGCCGCCCTGGATCTCGTCGAACCACACCGCGCTGCGGGCGGGCGCTGCCTCGCCCCGGTAGCGGTCGTCCAGGCGGGCCACCTCGTCCAGGCTGATGGGCCCCGCCTGCTGCACCACCCGCTGCCCGTCCACGGTGGTGCGCACGGTCATGCAGGCCTCGCAGATCCGCACGCTGCCGGCGCCAAAGGCCCGGGTGAGGGTGGTCAGCGCCCGGGTGGCGAACCAGCCCTCCGAGGCCTGGTAGCGGGGCGCGGCGTGCACCAGCACCACGGGCAGCACGGCGGCGGGATCCAGCAGGCCGTCCTCGCTGCGCAGCTCCAGGATCTCCTCCAGGCGCTCGAAGGCTTCACGGGTGAGCTCCCGGTCGGCCCGGGCGGGGGGGGCCAGCAGGCACAGGGCCACCGCCACCAGCAGCGCGGGCCCCCTCAGAAGCACAGCGACACCTCGATGCCCAGGGCGCTCAGGTCGAAGGGGCCGAAGTTCACCCAGCTCCCCACCTGGTCCTCGTCGAAGGTGGGCATGTTCTCGAAGAACACCGCCGCGCCCACCCGCTCGCCCACGCGCAGCTCCAGGCCCAGGTGCACGGCGCCGTAGACCGAGCGCGGCTGATCCGCAGCAAAGTTCGACAGTTGCGCCATGGCGGGCCCCTCCAGCCACACCAGCGCGCCGCCCAGGATCAGGTACACGTCGGGCCCGGTCAGCGAGCGGCCCGTGCCGCTGATCAGGCGCCCGAAGCGGGTCTCGGCCATCAGCCCGTAGTAGGCGTCGGGCAGCCACGCGTAGCCGATGACGCCGCTGGCCTTCCACTTGCGGGCGTTGGTCAGCGCGGCCTCGATGCCCGTCTGCAGCCACACGCTGGGCGCCGAGGCGATGTCCTGGTCGTTCTGGGCGTAGGCCCGCACGGCGAAGCGCACGGGGATGCTGATGAACCCCCGGTTCTGCAGGGCGGCCAGGTACTCCTGGCGGGCGTCGGCGGGCGACTTCAGGTGCTGGGGGCTGCGCAGCAGCGAGGGGGCGCCCACGGCCACCGGCAGGGTACGGCTCCACACGATGGGCAGGTCGGGATCCACTTTGGTGATCCGGGCCCGCAGCACCAGCCAGGCGCCCTCGGCGGCGAAGTCGATGTAAAGGGCGTGCCGGGCGCCGCCGGCGCCCAGCTTCTCGAGCGCCTGGGGGTTGTCGGCCCCCCGCGACACCACCGTGCCCTTGGGGCCCGAGTGCACCAGCATGGCCTGGCAGACGGGGCAGGCCGACAGCACCACCCGGCTGCTGGGGTTGGCCAGCAGCAGGGCGCCCAGGTGGTTCTCGAGCAGGCCGGCCAGGCCGGTGCCCAGGCCCACGGGCACGGTGAGCCCGGCCAGGAACACGGGCGTGGGCGTCTCGAAGGGGGGCTGCTGGGCCCAGCCGTACACCAGCTCGTCCAGCAGGTTGGCGGCGCTCAGTTGCACCTGGCCCGCCACCTCGCGGCGCAGGCGCGTCAGCTCGCGGTCCTCGTTGGCGGCCCGGTCCGCCGGGGCGGGGGGCGCGGCCAGGGCGGGCAGCGTGCCCAGCGCCAGGCCCCCCAGGAGCAGCCAGCCCAGCAGGCGCCTCACGGCAGCCACCGCCAGGCGCCGTCCACGCACAGGCCCGTGTGCAGCGCGGTCTCGCGGGGGTGCAGGCTGGCCAACATGACCAGCCCGTCCCCCGCGCGCAGCCCGCCGGCGGCGTGCATGCGCTCGCAGGCCAGCGGGTAGCCCTTCTCGGGGGGCAGGGTGCTCAGCACCTCCAGATCCGCGGCCGCCAGCGCCGGGGCGCGGTCAGTGACCCTCAGCCCCAGGTCCAGCAGGGCGGTCTTGGTGGCGAAGGCCAGCTTGTGGGCCACGCGCACGTCGGGGTAGTTCACCTCGACCAGCCAGGTGCGCTCGCCGGGCCCCAGGGCCTTCACCCGCCCCGCAGCCTCCTGGGCGTGGTGGCGCAGGCGGTTGAGCACCGCGTCATCCCGCGCGGGCCGCGCGGCGTGGGGCAGCAGCCGCTCCCGGCAGATCACGGCGCGGCGCTCCAGGTAGTCCTGGCGGTAGGCCGGCGGCTCCACCTCGTCGGGCGCCTCGCGGCGGGCCAGATCCTCGGGGCCGGCCTCGCACTCCAGGTCGCGCACGTCGGGGGCCGGGGGGATCCACGCCCGCGCCGGATCCTGCACGCTCTCGACGATGGAGGGCGTGAAGAACACCAGGATGTAGATCAGCGTGCCCACCGCTCAGCGCCCCGCCGCCAGCACCTTGCGGCGCATGCGGGCGTTCAGGGCGATCTGGCTCACGGCGCCGTAGAACAGGCGCGAGAAGTTCAGATCGGTGTTCTCGTTGAAGCCCAAAGTGTCGAAGAAGCGCCCCACCAGGCGCTCCCGGGCGAGCAGCGCGCCGCGCTCGTCGCGCACCACGATGTCCTGCGCAAAGGTGTAGTCGCTGATGTAGTCGAAGAAGAGGAACGAGGTGCGCTTCTCGTGCAGCCGGCGCGAGGTCAGCTCCACCTCCAGCGCCTCGGTGGGCTCCGGGCCGGCCTCGGCGGTCGCCCCTTCGGCGGCGGGGGCCTCCTCGGCCTCGGGCCGCTCCCGGCTGGTGGTGGTCTGCACCGTGGCCCCCTGGTTCTCGAACAGCCGGGCCAGCTTGCGGCACAGCAGCCCCGACTCGGCCCGCGGCATGTCGGCGCTGGGCAGGCAGCGCACGGTGACGGCCACGCCCTTCAGGTTGGGCCCGCGCAGATCCACCGCCACCGGCCGGTGGGCCCCCGACAGGGGCTGATACACGGTGACGCAGGCGGGCAGCGCCCACAGCACGGCGAACAGCAGCAGGGGGCGCAAGGCCAACGGGCGAGGCACTCCCGGGGCGATTCCGGTTGAAGGGTTCGGTATCACCCGGGCGGGGTCACAGGCCAGGGGCAGGTGCCCCGGGGAAGAAAACTTCACAGCCCGAAAAGCCGCTCCAGGTAGGCGCGGTTGGCCCCCAGGAACCGGGCGGGGGGGTGGCCGTCCAGGGCGGCCCGCTCGGCGAAGGGGCGATCCAGCCCGCCGTCCATCAGGCCGCCGTCGGTGTCGCTCGGGTTGTGCCACTCGCCCGCCACGTCGGCCAGCCCCAGCGCGTGGCCCACTTCGTGGGTGACCGTGCTGCCCACCAGGTTGGCCAGGGCGTCCACGGCGCGCTCCAGGGCGGCGGCCCGCGCCGTGCTCAGCGGCCCCCCAGCCACATACGGCTGGCCCCCCAGCTCGGGGGCGAAGTGGCCGAACACCTCATCGAAGCGCGGATCGGCGATGTACACGGCCTTCGGATGGTCGGGCGACAGGGTGAAGAAGCTCTCGATGAACACCCCGCCGTAGGCCAGCGAGCCCCCCGCCAGGGTCTCGGCGTTCAGGCCGCCCAGCAGCTCGTTCAGGAAGACGTTGCCGCTGTCCTTGCCGGGCGAGTTGTCCAGCCCGAACAGGTCGCGGCCGTTGGGATCGGGCCCGCCCAGCTCCACGGTGACGAACTCGGCCCAGTCCGCCGGCGGCAGCTCGCCGAAGTGCACCCGCAGGCCGGCATAGTCGCGCGCACACACCGCCAGGATCTTCGCCCGCAGGCGGGCCTCGGCCCCCGAAAGGCCGAAGCGGGCCACGCCATCGCTGAAGCCCGGCAGGTAGCGCAGGTAGACGAACTGGGCGGCGGGCCCGATGTCGAAGGTCACCGGCACCGGCGCCGAGGTGGCCCGCTGCTGGCCCGCGAACAGCTCCACGTGCACCTCGCCTTCGAAGCGGCCGGGGCGGGCGCCGAAGCCCACCGGCAGGCCCTCGGGCCCCAGCACCGTGCGCACCGCCAGCCGCACGTCGGTGTGGTCGATCCAGCGCTCGGCCACGAAGGTGAAGCGCACGTCCTCGGGGGCCTTGCCCGTGGGCGTGAACACCCCCACGGCGCGCACCACGGTGGCGGTCTCGGCGTTGCCGTCGTTGGGCAGGAAGCCGGCGCCCCGCAGGCGGATGATCTGGCCGCGGCTGGCGGGATCGGGGGTGAGCCCGGTGATGCGCGGCGGGCCCTGGCGGATCACCAGGGGCAGCCGCTGGCTGCGCCGCTCCACCCCCGCCGCGTCCTGGGTGAGCAGGATCCCGTCGCCTTGGAACAGCCCGGGGGCCAGCCCCAGGGCGCCGGGCCGCAGGTACACCTCGCCGCTGTTCCGGTCGAAGCGCTGCACCAACGGCAGGAGGGCGGTGATCGGGCGGCCCTCCCCGGCGGCGTCGGGGTCGTCGGCGTCGAAGGACCCCTCCAGCCACAGCGAGCTGCGGCCCTCGTTGCCGCTCAGCAGCCCGTCGCCCAGCACCCGCAGGTGCGCCCCCGGCGCAACGATGGTGGGCAGCTCCACGTCGTCCAGGCGCGGCGGCAGGGCCTCGGCGTAGCGCAGTGTCGCTCGGGCCGAGGCCACGCCTTGGGTGGGCTGATCGCCGGGCTGCACGGCCACCTGCACGGTGATCGGTGCGCCCTGGTGGGCGGCCAGCCAGGGCCCCACGGGCCCGTCCACCGCCAGCCGGAGCTGCCCGGCGCCAATGGCCACGGGCGGCCAGCTCAGGCGGTCGGCGCCGCTGATCACGGAGACCTGCGTCTCGCCCGCGGGGGGCGCCAGGAAGCCGGTGCCGGTGAGCACCAGCCGGCTGCCGGGCACCAGGACCTCGGCCTCGATGGGGGCCAGGGTGGGGGGCGGCACCACGGCGCCGCGGGGATCGGGGATGCCGCCCTCGCAGCCCGCCAGCAAGACGGCCAGGAGGGCGAGGGGGACGCTCGGCGCCGCGCTACGGCGCCTGCCGGCAGAAGGCGGCGGCGCCCGTCTCTTCGTCGCAGGTGTAGCCCGTTCGGCAGTCATCGCTGCTCCCGCAAGTGGCCATGCAGAAGCTCTCGTCGGTCTCGAACTCGACGCACACCGAGTCGGCGGGGCAGGTGTCGCGGGCGCACGGCGACACCGTACAGTAGCCCCCTCGGCTGGCGCGATCACAGATGCGCCCCTGGCCGCACTCGGTGTCGGTGGTGCAGTCGTCGCCGATGGCCTTCTCGCAGCCGGTGGCGGCCAGCAGGGCCAGCAGGCACATCGCCAGGCGGGGCATGGGCAGCTCCATGGGGGGTCTTGAGCCGGCGGACCTTGGCAGAAAGGGCAGGCGGGCCGCAAGCCACGGCTCGACGCGCGCGCCGGCCTCAGTCGCGGTGGGCCACCGGCTGGCTGGCCTCGTCGCCGTCGTCAGCGGGCTCGTCGGCGGGTGGGTCCGCGATCGGTGGGGGTGGGGGCGGCGGGGGCGCCACGTCTGGCAGCTCTCGCTCCACCTCGTCCAGCGGCGCGATCTCGCGGGCGCGATCCTCGTGCAGGCGGCGGATCTGCCGGCTCACCGCCTCCTTGCGCCAGAAGGCGATGTCCACCTGGCCGAACCGGGCCTCGGCGGCGTACCGGGCCAGGTTGGCCTTCGCCTCGCCCTTCAGGGTGCCCGCCAGGTCCCGGGCGCTGGCCTCTTCGGTGGCCAGGGCCTGCTGCAGCTCGGCGATCACCGGGCGCTCGGCGTCCAGCACCTCGCGCAGCCGGGCGCGGTAGCGCTGCTCGTACTCGCCCAGGCGGCCCTGGAAGACCTGCAGCCGCTCGCGAAGGCGGGCCAGGCTCTCCTGCAGCCGTCCCACATCCTGGGCGCTGGCGGGGGCGCCCCCGCCGTGGGCTCCACGGGCCCCGTCGCGGTGCGCGGCTTCGGCGGCACGCACCAGCTTGGCGGCGTAGCGGTCGGTCTGCGCCGTCAGCCGGGCGTGGGTCTCCTTGCCGAACACCACCACCGGCAGCAGGTCCTTCGAGCGGTTCAGGGTGTCCAGCTCGGCCAGCAGCTCGCCGGCCTCGATCAGCGCCTCGCGCTGAACCACCAGCTCGGCCTCCAGGGTGCGCACCCGGGTGGCCTCGCCGGGGGCCGTCCAGGCCAGCACCTCGGCAGGGAACAGGCGGTCGCCCACGGTGGCGGCGTCGAAGCCCTCCAGCCGCTGCAGCACCTCGCGCTCAAAGGCCTCGTAGCCGGTGCGGGCGTCCTCGTAGCGCTCCGAGCGGGCGGTGAGCTGCAACTTCCACAGGGTGAGCTGCGCCGCCGACACATCGGCGCCACGGCCCGCCAGGAGCTGGTCGATGAGCCGCGCGCACCACTCGAAGGCCTCGCGCCGGGCCAGCACGAAGCTGCCCTCGCTCAGGGCGGCGGTGAACTCCGGGCCGCCCCGGGGGACCTTGCGGTAGTGCTGCCAGGCGGCGTCCCACTCGCCGCGGGCCGCGGCCAGCCGCCCCAGGGCCAGGTGGATCAAAGCGCCCACCCGCCGCTGGCGATCCACGGCCTCGTCCACCGCCAGCGGACCACGGCCCTCGTCGTCCTCCGCCTCGGCCGACAGGTCCACCAGCCGCGGCGGCGGATCCGCGGGGTCGAAGTCCAACGTATCGGCGTCGGTGCGGGGCCTGGGCGCGGCGGCCTCGTGGGCCGCGAGGGCGGCCTCGAAGGTCTCGCTGGCCTTCACCCATTCGCCCTCGGCCACGTCGATGACGCCCAGGAAGTACAGGGCGCGGAGCCGATAGGGGTCGCCCTCGGGCACCGCCTGGAACAGGCCGCGGGCCTCGCCCATGGCCTTCGCGTGGAACAGCGCCTTCGCGTAGCCGTACCGGATGGCCCGATCGGCGTCGTCCGGGGGTTCCGCCGGGCCGAGCCGTTGGTAGGTCACCCACAGGCCGCGCAGATCCGGCAGGTCGGGGCGCTGCGTCACGCGGCTCAGGTACCGCGCGAAGCGGCGCCGCCAGTGGGTGGCGGCTTGCTCTGGCGGGGTCAGCGCGGTGCGCAGGTGGCGGCGGGCGGCGGCCTGCAGTCCGATGGCCCACTCGGCCTCGGCCAGCACCTCCAGGGCGTCGGGGTAGGCCAGCGAGCGCTCGAAGCCGGGCCGTGCCAGGAGCTGCAGCAGGCGCAGCGCAGCCTTGGGGTGCTCCTCGGTCGCGGTCCAGACCTGGGCCTGGTTCAGCCGGGCCACCACGTCGTAGCGGTCGAGCGAGACGTCGGCGTCCAGCCGCTGGCGGGCCCGCCGCAGCACCATGCCCATGCTGCGCAGCTCCTCCACCAGCGCATCGCGGGAGGGCACGTCCGCCTCATGAGCCGCCGCCGTCGTGGCGACCAGGGTGGCGAGCAGCAGGGCCAGGGGGAGGCGAGCGAGCACGGTGCGGGTCAGGACCTCGTGGGCTGGGGGCCGGGGGCGGCCGAGAAGGGATGCACGATCGGGGGCGACGATGCACACACAGCAGGATCCATGCCTGTCCCGATCACGCACACCCTCCCTTGGGACCCCGCCCGCTGCTCGGGTGTCACACCTTATGAAATGGGGCACCCCGGCGCGCTGCGCGCCCGCCCCGGAATTTGCGCTATCCGGCGGGTCGTCGTCCAATCGAGCGGTGCGAAGGGCGTGCGACCCCTGGCGGGGTGGGAGGGATCCGGCTTGGTGAAGAAACGAACCCTCGGCACCTTGGGCGCCCTCTGCGCCGCCCTCGCCGCCTGCGGCGTCCGGCCCCCCAGGGCCCCGAGCCTGACCGACGGCCCGGCCGCTTCGGCCAGCCCCGACACCGGCTGGGCGCGCTACTCCGACCGGGAACGCATCCAGGCCATCCACCCGGGCCCCGGCGAGGTGTGGGCGCTGAGCGACGCGGGGGTGGTGCGCTGGGATCGCCGCACCGCGGCCTTCGCCGCCGAGACGGGCGCAGGCGCGCCCAGCCCGGCGGCCCGGGCGCTGACGGTGGGGGACGATCTGGCGGTCTACGTGGGCCTGCCCGACGGCCTGGCCGTGAAGACCCGGGCAGGCTGGTCCCACAGCGCCGTGGGGTTCCTGGCGGGCGGCGTCGTGGCGCTGGCGCCCCGGCGGGGCGGTGGCGTCTGGGTTGCCGGCGCCAACGGCCTGGGATGGTTCGCCGAGGGGCGGCTGCACGTGGTGGCGCCGCAGGTGCGGGTGCTGGCCATGGAGCGTGGCCCGGGCGGGCGGCTGTGGGCGGCCACCCAGGGGCGCGGCGTGCTGGCGGTGCGACCAGACCGGATCGAAATGCACGGGACGGCCCAGGGGCTTTGCGGCGACACCGTGCGCCACGTCAGCGCCTCACCCGACGGGCGGGTGGCGGCGGTCTGCGCCGACGGCAGCTTCAGCCTCTGGAACGGCAGCCAGTGGCAGCGCTGGGGCGTCCGCCGCATGGGCGCCGTGCGCGCCGTGTGGCCCACCGCAGGGGGTCTGGCCGTGCACACCGCCACCGGCTGGTTCCGTGCCGAGCCGAGCGCTGTGTTGACGGGCCTGCCTGCCGGCGCCGACGCCGCGCCCCGCCTGATCCCGCTCGAGGCCCCCAGGGCCGCTACGGCGGCCACGGCCCTCGCCGCGCCGCCGCCCGCGGTGGCTGCACCGCCTCCACCGCGGCCCGCCAACCCGGAAGATGCCCCCGACGGGGTCGCGCTGCCGCCCGCAGTGCCCATGCCCCAGCCGTTGCGGCCCCCGCCGGTGGTCGAGGCGCCGCTGCCCATCGAGCCCGCGACGCTGCGGGGCCAGGCCATCACGCCGCCGGTCTGGACGGTGCAGCCGTGGCCCGCGCTGACGGGTGGACCGTCCACCACGGCGGCGGCGGTGGAGCCCGACGGCACGGCCTGGCGCGCCGACGCCTACCAGGGGCTGACGATGACCCGCGGCGCCCTCGTGCGCCGCTACAGCGCCCTGACGCTGGCGCCGGGGGACGCCGTGCCCCAGCTCACCGGTGACGGGCGCGGCCGGGTCTACTGGTGCGACGGCATCGGCGCGGCCTGGGTGTTCGACGGCCAGCGTTGGGCGCCGTTGCCCATGGGCGGCGGCGGGCGGATCACCGGCCTCTCGGTGGACGCCCGGGGCGAGCTGTGGGTGTTGGCGGTGTTGGATCCGCCGTCCCCGGCGCCGCCCCCGCTCGCCGGTGAGCCGACACCCACGCCGCGCCGGCGGGCCCCGCTGCTGCGGGTGCTGCACGGGGTGGGGCAGGGCGCCCTGCAGGAGGTCGCGCGGGTGCCGGTGGCCGCCGACGGCGTGCTGCGCGCCGGCCCGCCCGCGGTGGCGCCGGACGGGACGCTCTACACGCCCCTGTACGAGCAGCGGGCCGAAGGGGCGCGGGGACTGGGCCTGGGCGTCATCCCGCCCACCCGCGAGCGGCTGGTGCTGTGGCCCGGGCGGCTCGGCTACGACGGCGAAGGCCTGGACGGGCCGCCGGTGTTGCCCGACGCCTGGGTCAACGCGGTGACCGTGGGGGTGGACGGGGCGGTGTGGGTCGCCACGAACGGCGGCCTCGCGCGCCAGCGGGGCAACCAGTCCACCGTGTTCGACGAGAACGCGTTCATCGACAGCGAGGTCATCCTGGCCTTGGCCGGCGACCGTTCCGGGCGCGTCTGGGCGGGCACCTTCGAGGGCCTGGGCCGGCTGGCGGGCGATCAGTGGTCGGCGGTGCGCCCCGAGGGCCTGCGGGGGCCCGTGCACACGATCCACCTGGACTCGGTGGGCACCCTGCGGGTCGGCGCCGAGCACGGCCTGTGGGTGCTGAAGAGCGAGCGCGAAGGCTGGACACGCCTCGACGTGGACGGCCGCCCCGATCCGGGCCCCGTGCGCAGCGTGTGGGCGAGCCCCCAAGGGGACCTGTGGCTCACCACCGCCCAGGGGTTGCTGCGCCGGGCGCCCTGACGCGGCTCACGGGGCGGCGGGCTTCGCCTCCAGCGGCGGCGGCGACCACTTGTGGGGCTTGCGGTCCTCGGCGAACACGGGCTTCCCGTGGCCGGGGCCCAGGATCTTCTCGAGGTAGGTGGCGTAGTCGAACTTCGGCGAGTGGTGCGGGTGGTGGCAGCCCACGCAGCCCGCCTCGCCCGGGTCGCGGACGGTGTGGTGCTCGGCCCCGCCTTCCTCGACGTGCTTCTGGTTGGGGCCGTGGCAGGCCTCGCACTGTACGTCCTCCAGGCCCTTCGTCTTGCCCAGCACCGTGCCGCCGGGCTGCTGCCAGCCCACCACATGGCAACCCACGCACTCGGCGTCGAACGTCTTGTCGTCGTCCACCAGGGTCTGCCAGGCCCGGGCGTGGCGGGTGGTGCGCCAGAACTCCACGGCCTCGGGGTGGCAGTCCTCGCACTCGGCGACGCCCACGTACCGCTGCCCGCCCTCGGGCACGGGCGGCACCTCGCCGGCGTTGGCCAGGTTCAGGGCCTGGAGCGCTTGGTTGTAGGCCGCGATCCAGCCCTTCACCTCGGGGTCCTGCGGGTGGGCCTTGGGCAGCGGCACCAGGGCGTACTCGAACCGTTTCCCGGCGTCGGTGGGCGCGGCGAGCGCGGCCTGGCGCGCGCGCAGCTCGGCGAGCTGCTGCTCCAGGCTCGGCTCCTTGGTCAGGGCCAGCATCCGGGCCTTCATCTGGATCTGGCCGTCCAAGGCGCGCCGGGCGCGCTCGGCGTCGCCCGCGGGATCCGCCAGGCGCCCGGGGGCCGCGGCGTCGTGGAGGATGACGCGGCCCAGGTTGCGGCCGCGATCGCCGGCCTCGATCAGGTAGCCTTCGCCCGCCGGCGAAGCCGCCCCGGCTTCGGTCGGGTGCTCGCCCAGCAGCCAGAGATCCACCTCGGGGACGCCCCGCGCCAGCCGGCGAACATCCCTTCGGGAGCGCGCGGCCAAGGCCACCACCACGTGCGCGCCCTGGGCGCGCAAGGCGGCGGCGCGGGCCTGTACCGGCGCCGGATCGGCGGCCGCACCGTCCTCGCCGTCGACCGGGCCCAGGCCCAGGACGCCAACGGCCACGTCGCCCACCCGCAGCAGGGCTGGTGCCGCGGTGACGTCGGGCGCGCCCAACGCGCGGTGCAGCTCGGCGAAGCGGTCGGCGCCGGCCGCCCGATCACCGGGCCCGGGGGCGAAGGCCGCCACGCCGGCGCGCCGCAGGGCCTTGGCGATCAGATCAGCCTTGGCCTGCTCCTGGCCGGCGCGGTGGTCCGGGAAGGGCTTCTCGAAGAAGGTCGAGCCCACCACCAGCACCGCGGTGGGGCCGGCCTGGCGCTCAGCGTCCACCGCCGCCACCAGGCGGTCCATGCCACCGAGGGTCAGGTCCACGGTGCACCCGCAGGGCTCCACGTACCCGATGAGCGACGACACCACCAGCAGCCGCGGTGGCCCTGCAGGGGCGGGGGCCGGCGCGGTGCGCGGGCCACAGGCCGGCAGCAGGGCGAGGCTGGCCGCCACGGCCAGGCCAAGGGACAGGGCGACGGCGCGGCGCATGGGCGGGCCTCCAGAGCCAGGCGGGGGACGAGGTGGGGGACCATAACGCCTCGGCGCGCCCACTTCATGCCCCTATCAGCGGGTTGGCGCCCGCGGGGGGCCCGACATTGACGGGGCGGACAGGGTGGTCGACACTGGTCCGGTTGTCTCTGCGTCCCAGCCAGGGAGCCGCCAGGTCCCCATGATCCGTTGTCCCGCATGCGGTGCGTTGAACCGGCCCGAAGCCGAGGGCTGCGTGGTCTGTGGCGTCGCGCTGGGGGCTGATCTGGCGAATCTGGGGCGCGACACCCTCACCACGGTGCCCAACTCGCTGCGGGCCCGCCTCGAGAGCGCCATCGCGCAGGGGCAGGGGGAGCCGTCCACCGATGGGCGGCACGCCACCCTCTTCGGGCGCGCCCCGGCGCTCCCCGAGGCCAGCGACCTGAACCAGACGCTGTACGGGCGCGCGCCGGCGTTGAGCCCGCCGGGCGCCATCGAGGCCGGCGGCCCGGCGTCCGACAGCACGCCCGCGGTGGGTGGCCCACCCCGCGGCGACATGGCGGCCACCCTCTTTGGGAGGCCGGCGGCCACCACGGTGCCCCCGCCCGGGCCTCCCCCGGAGCTGAGCCCGGCCGATCCCTTCGCGCAGACGCCCGATCCCATGCGGCAGACCCTGTATGGCCGGGCGCCCATGCCCACCGCCGAGCCCGAGGCTCCCGCCGATCCCTTCGAGCCGGGGCCGGGCGAGGGCACCACGCCCGGTCGGCCTGCGCCCACGCCCGCCGCGCCCACGCCGGCGGCGCCCCCGGTGAGCCCCGCTGACCTGCGGCGGACCCAGTACGGCATGCCGGCGCCGTTCGCGGCGGCGCCGACGGTCGAGCCCGCTGGCTTCGGTCCCGGTGTCGGCACCGAGCCTCCGCCCCGGGTGGCCGCGCCGTCATCACCGTCCGTGCCGCCGGTGTTCGACCCCCGCACGACCCAGCGGGGGCTCGCGCCGCGGTCGACCCCCACGCCGCGCCCGGCACCCACCACCGGGCGCCACGCGACCCTGTACGGGCGCCCCGGGGGCTTCGGGGCCAGCGACGACGGGCCCGTGCACTTGCCGCCGCCAGCGGCGCAGGCGGATCTGCGGTCGACCCGGATGGGGCTGCCGCAGCCCCTCACGCCCACGACCACAGCGTCGGGCCGGGGCGCCGCGGTGACCGACCGCCCCACGCCACCGCAGCCCCTGGCGGCCCACCGCACCCCCGTGCCCGTGCCTGTGCCGCCCATGCCGGCGGCGCCGGCCATGCACGCGCCCGCCACCCCGCTGATCCAGGAGGCCCACGCCATCACCGAGGCCGAGCGCGCCCGCCTGCCCGGTGAGCGGCGGGCCGAGCGGAGGGAGGCGCCCCCGGAAGACCCGTCGGCGCCCGCAGGGGCACCGCCGGGCACCCCCGCCGAGGGGCTCGCTCGGGGCGAGGTGGATCCGCAGGGCTACGCGGTGGCCCGCCTGGCCGCCGCCGTCGAGGCCGAAGAGCGTGTCGCGGCCACCCGCCGAATCCGGCTGGCCTCCATCCTGTTGGTGCTGGTGGGCCTGGGGGCCGCCGCCGCCGCCTGGTACATCCACCGCCAGCAGGTGGCCTTCCGGGCCGAGCTGCAGGGCCCCCACGCCGTCACGCATCATGGCGGCGAGTACACCGTCGAGGTGGGGGTGCGCGTCTCCGGACCGGCCGTGGTGCGCCACCCCGGGGGCGAGTCGCCCGTCGAGGGGGCCACGCGTATCAAGTTCTCGCTGCCCTCCGAGCGGATGAAGGTGGGCGCCAACGAGCTGGCCCTGGAGGTGCGCCCGGCCGACTCGGACAAGCCGCGGACGCTCATCCTGAAGGTGCTGGTGCACTACCGGCTGCGCACCGAGGTCATCCCGCCGCCCACGCCGGGCGTGCCCATCACCGCCCACGTCCAGGTGATGGACGACTGGAAGCTGACCGTCGAGGGGGCCGAGGCCGAGCTGATCAACAAGGACACCTACGCGGTCCGCGTGGATCCCGGGCCGCTGCTCTCGCGGGTGGACGAGCTGAAGGGCGACGCCGCCGAGCTGCCCCTCCCGCTGGTGCTCACCGGCCCCGACGGGCAGCAGCAGACCTTCCGCGAGACGCTGCGGGTGCCGCTGCCGGGCACGCCGGTGGCCATCTACCGCCCACCCCACAACTGGATCGGCGCCGCCGACAGCGTGACGGTGACGGGGGCGTCCGTGCCGGGGGCCAAGGTCACCGTCAACGGGGTCGCCGCCGAGGTGGACGGGCGCGGCCGCTTCGAAGCGGTGGTGCCCTTGCCGGCGCCGGGGCCCCACACGGTGAAGGTGGTGGCCGACGGGCCCAGCAAGCGTCCGGGCGAGCAGTCCATCGCGCTGGAGCGGCTGACGGAGGATGGCTTCCAGGCGGCGCGCAGCGGCCTGCAAGCGCGCCTGCGCAAGGCCCAGCCCGAGGATCGGCCGCCCCCATACGCGGCGCTACGCGACGACCCTGACGCCCATGCGGGCAAGGCCATCGCGCTGAAGGGCGAGCTGCTGCACGCCGCCCGGGGGCGCGAGGCGGGCCTGGACACCGCCCAGATCGCCACCTGCAAGGCGGGCTCGCGCTGTGTGGTGTGGGTGGATCTGCGTGGGCCGTTGCTGGCCCGGCCGGGCGACGTGGTGGACGTGGTGGGCGTGCTCAACGGCACCACGCGCTACAAGACCCGCACCGGCGAGGCGCTGGTGGTGCCGCGGGTCACCGCCGAGCTGATGGTCCCGTGACCGATCGCGCATGCCCCGTCTGCGCCAGCGCGGTGCCGGCCGGCAACGCCTTCTGCGGCGCGTGTGGCGCCCGCCTGCCCGCCACGGGCACCGAGCCCCGGGCCGACGCGCTCATCGGGCGGGTGGTGGACACCCGCTTCCGCGTGCTGCGGCTCATCGGCACCGGCGGCATGGGCGCGGTGTACCTGGCCGAGCACGTGGGCATTGGCAAGCGGGTGGCCATCAAGGTGCTGCGCGCCGATCTGCGCAACCACCCCGATCTGGTGGGGCGCTTCCGCCGCGAGGCCATGGCGGTCTCCAAGCTCACCGATCCGCACACCATCACGGTGTTCGACTTCGGGGTCTGGCGCGGGCTGGTCTACCTGGTCATGGAGTACCTGCGCGGCGCCGATCTGGCCATGGTGCTGGAGCGCGAGGGCCGGCTGGAGCCGGGCGCCGCCTTGGACGTCTGCCTGCAGATCCTGTCGAGCCTGGCCGAGGCCCACAGCAAGGGCATCGTGCACCGCGATCTGAAGCCCGAGAACGTCTTCATCACCCGCGCCGCCGGCGGCGACGAGCTGGTGAAGGTGCTGGACTTCGGCCTGGCCAAGATGATGCCCAGCCACCAGCGCACCGATCAGGGCTTCCAGACCCGCGAGGGCGCGCTGCTGGGCACGCCATACTACATGGCGCCCGAGCAGATCCGCGGCGACGCGGTGGACGGCCGCTGCGACCTCTACGCGGTGGGCGCGCTGCTGTTCCGCATGCTCACCGGGCGCCACCCCTACGAGCACCTGAACCCCATGCGCGTGTTCGAGGCCCACCTGGAAGGCAACGTGCCCACCTTCGCCGCGGTGGCCCCCGAGCTGAAGGTGCCGGCGGGCACCGAGGCGCTCATCCGGTCGCTGCTGTCGGTGGAGGCGAGCGACCGCCCGGCCGACGCCCTCGCGGTCATCGAGCGCATCCACGCGGTGATGGGTGACGGCCGCCACAGGGGCCGCAGCCAGGCGCCCTTGCCCGCACAGAGCGCGCTGCCCGAGCCCGCGCGCCCCGAGCCCACCGAGCCCGACGCGGTGTCGGCCTTCTCCACCTCGATGCTCCTGGACGACGCCCCGTGGGCGGCGCCCGAGGCCACCGAAGAGGTGGTGGATCCGGCGACCCGCGAGGACTTCCTGGCCTACGAGCGCGGCCTGAGGCGGCGGGGGGTGGTGCGCACGTTGGTGCTGCTCTTGGTGGCGGGGGTCGCCCTCGGCGGCGGGGGCTGGCTGCTGTTCGGCCGGGCCCCCAAGCCCATCACGGTCGAGGTCGAGCCCAACAATGAGCCCAAGGACGCCACCGCGCTGACCCTGGGGGTGCCGTTGACCGGCCACCTGGGGGCCCGGCAGCACCAGGACCGGAGCGATCGCGACGTCTACCGGGCGCTCATCCCCGGCGCCGCCGGCGCGCTGACCGTTCAGCTCACCGGGGTGCCCCGCATCGACCTGATCCTCGAGGGCTTCGACAAGGACGGCGGGAAGCTGTTCGAGGTCAACGGCGCCGGGGTGGGCGAGGGCGAGGCGCTGCGCGCGCACCCGGTGACCGTGGATCAGGTGTACCTGTCGGTGCGCGAGGTGTGGGTTCAGGGCGAACCACCCAGCGAGAATAGCACCGACGCGTACACCCTCACCGTCACCGTCGAGCCCTGAGCACGGACGCCGACGTCTGGCTCCACGGGGCCTCGGTGGGCGACCTGCGCGCCCTGGAGCCGCTGGCCAGCCACCTGACCTCACAAGGGCTGCGGCTGCACCTCAGCGCCACGACTGCGGGCGGACGAGCGGTGGCGCGGGATCTCTACCCGTGGCCGGTGTCCGACGCACCCCTGGCGATCGGGGCGGGGCGCGCGCTCGATCGGATCCGCCCCCGCCTGCTGGTGCTGGAGTACCTGGAGCTTTGGCCGGCGTGGATCGCCGCCTGCGCCCGCCGCGGCATCCCGGTGGCGGTGGTGGACGGCCGCATCACCCACCGCTCGCTGCGGGTGCGCCCTCTGCTGGCGCGGGCCGCGGGGCGGCTGGCGGCCTTCTGCGCGCAGACCGAGGCGGACGCCCTGGCGGCCGGCGCGTTGGGCGTGCTGCCCGACCGGATCCATGTCTGCGGCAACGGGAAACACCACCGCCAGGGCACCCCGCCCAGCCCCGGCGCGGACCTGCGCGCGGCGGTGGGGGCCGTGGAGGTGGTGGTGGGCTCCCTGCACCCCGACGAGGAGGCCGCTGCCCTGCCGGCCCTGGCGGCCAGCGGCCTGCGGGCCCTCATCGCGCCCCGCTACCCCCAACGCACCGCGTCCATCCTCGCCGCTGCGCAGCGCCTGGGCGTCAGCGCCGGCCGCCGCAGCCACGGGGCCGCCGGGGCCCGCTGGGTGGTGCTCGACACCTTGGGCGAGCTGGCAGCGGCCTACGCCCTGGGCCGCGTGTCGATTGTGGGCGGCACCTTCGGCCGGCGCGATGGGCAGAACCTGGTGGAGCCGGCGGCCCACGGCCTGCCCGTGGTGCATGGGCCCCGAGTGGCCAACGTAGCGGCCGAGGCGGCGGCCCTGCGCGGCCGCGGGGCCTGGCCGGTCGACGACTGGCCCCAGGCCTTTCAGATTGCCCGCGACCGGCTCACCGATCCCGGGACCGATCCCCGCCCGGCGCTGCGGACGCTGGCTGGCGCGGTGCCCCGCCAGTGGGCGGTGCTGGCGCCGCTGCTCGGTACTTGGACCCCGCCGCCGGGCGCTGTTAAGGTCGCCCGACCTGGCACTGACGGGCGCGCCACGCCCGCCACGGAGGAGCTGCACGGATGAATGTCGCCCGCCACACGGTGGAGATCGACGCTCCCCCCGACCGCGTCTACGCCCTGATCACCGACTTCCCGGCCTACCCCGGGTTCGTCCCGAACCAGTCGGCCACCACGGTGCTGTCCCACGACGGTGACGCCCAGTGGCGGGTCCGCTTCGAGCTGTCCGTCGCGCGGAAGCTGAACTACGTGCTGGATCTGCAGGGCACCCCCGGCGAGCGCCTCGAGTGGCGCCTGGTGGAGGGGGACATGATGAAGGCCAACGAGGGCCGCTGGATCCTCCAGCCGCTGCCCGGTGGACGCACCCAGGCCACTTACGAGCTCGAGGTGGCGCTGAAGGGGTTCGTGCCGCGCTCCGTGTCACGGCTGCTCATCGAGCGCACCCTGCCGGCGAACATGCAGGCCTTCAAGGAAGAGGCGGAGAGGCGTGGCTGAACGCCCTCGGGCGGCCTGGATCGGCCTCCTGCTGTGGGCCGCGCTGTCGCCTGCGCTCGCCGCCCCCCCGGTGGTGGTCATCGGCATCGAGACGGACGGCCAGGCCGCCCAGGCCATCCGAGCGGGCGCCGACGCCGATCAGGCCGCCACCCGGGCCACCGACGCCGCGCTGGCACGGGCCGAGCAAGCCTTCCTCGACCTGGACTACCCCGCCGCCGAGGCCGATCTCAGCCAGGCCGTCAACGACCTGTTCGGTCGCCCGGAGCGGCCCCTGGACGCCGAGCGCGCGTTCCAGGCCACGGTGCGGCTGGCGCAGGTGCTGCTGGCCTCGGGCCGAAAGCGCGCCGCGGGCCGTCTGCTGACCCAGGCCCACCGCACCTGGCCCGGCTTCCCGGGCCGCCTCACCCCCGCCCCCGACGTGGCCGAGCTGCTGGCCCAGGTGGCCCGCGAGCAGCGCGGCGCCGGCGCCCTCGTGATCCGCAGCCAGCCCAGTGGACGCCTGGTGCGCGTCAACGGTGTGGCCGTGGGCACCACGCCCGTCGAGCTGCCTGGCTATGGCGATCGCAGCGCGCGGGTGTGCATCGACGGCCCCGCTGGACCCCGCTGCGCGTCGGCCGCGGGGGGTCAAGTGACGGTGGTGGCCGACGCGCCGGCCGAGCGGGCCCGCCTGGCCGACAGCGTGGTGCGCGGCGACGAGGCCGAGGGGTGGCAGGCGCTGGCCGGGCTCCAGGCCACCCTGGGGGTCGGCGCCGCCTGCGTCGTGGCGGTGCACACCGGCCACGTGGTGGTCGCTCGGCTGGACGGCACGGCGCGCGCGGTGTCGGGCGGCGACCGCATGGCGCGCCCTTCGGGCAGCGCGGGCTGGCGCGCTGTGGGCCAGCACTGCCGCGAGGGGGTGGGCGGGGCCAGCGCCGAGGTGCTCCGCGCAGCCCTGTGGGGCGGCGCCCCAGTCGCGGACAGCGGCCTCAGCGGGCGGCACATCTGGGGCTGGTCTGCGGCGGGCGCCGGCGTGGCGTCGGCGGCCCTGGGCGTGGGCTTTGGCCTCTCGGCCCAGGACGCGGCGGCCGCCTACCGGAGCGACGGGCGGGTCGAGGACAAGGATCGGGCCGTCGCCCACGCGGTGGTGGCCGACGTGGCCTACGTGGGCGCGGCGCTGCTTCTGGGCACCGGGATCTACCTGCTCCTGTTCGATTGAGGGGCTCCCTGCCGCCCCCCGCCGCGGCCCGCCATGCCCCGGCTCGCAGGCGCCGTGAAACCTGAAACCACAAGACTTTTTTGTGCGTTGACCCCCTCAATCGGGCTGTGCTAACTCTCGCCCCGGACCTGCCTGCCGGCCTTGAGCCGCAGGTGATCCGGGCGAGAGGGGAAGCCGACTTGAAGGAAGGCGCCATGCAGGAGCCGACGACGCCCGGCGAGAACGACGCCGAGCGGCCGCCGGATTCCGTGCGTCGCGAGCGGCGTTCCGAGCGTCGCCGGCCCGGCAAGAAGGGGCGACGTCGGTCACGGACCATCGCGACCAAGCGCCTGACCAAGGACGAGCTGGCGCTCGCCGAGGAGCTGCGCGGCGTCGACATCGACCGCCCCGACCACCGGTCGCAGTGTGTGGATGGGGCCCGGCCCTGTCCGTACGTGAGCTGCAAGCACCACCTGTACCTCGATGTGAACCCCGAGACCGGGTCCATCAAGCTCAACTTCCCCGACCTCGAGGTCTGGGACATGACCGAGACCTGCGCGTTGGACGTGGCCGAGCGGGGGGGCATCACCCTCGAAGAGGTGGGCGAGATCCTCAACCTCACCCGCGAGCGCATCCGCCAGGTGGAGGTCAAGGGCCTGCAGAAGCTCCGCGAGACCGCCTCTGGCCTGGGCTTGCAGGACTTCCTCGCGTTCCTCGAGAGCCACCTCGGCACCGACTGAGCACTGCGCGGGCTGAGCCCGTCGCCGGGTCCGCGATGACGCAGGGATGTCACCTGGGCCCCCGTTGCCCGCCTCCCCCCTGATCTCTATGCTCCGCCCGACCCGACGCTGACGCGGCGGTGCGCCCGCGCGGGGCAGGCCCGCTCGGTCGGCCGACGCCCGCCTTGCAGGGGGAGCCATGTCGACCCGCCCCATCCGCCGCGCGCTGATCTCCGTCTCCGACAAACAGGGCCTGGTCGAGCTGGCCCGGCGCCTGGTGACGGCCGGGGTGGAGCTGGTGAGCACCGGCGGCACCGCCCGGGCGCTGCAGGCGGCCGGGCTGTCGGTGACCTCGGTGAGCGGCGTCACCGGCTTCCCCGAGATCATGGGGGGGCGGGTGAAGACGTTGCACCCGCGCATCCATGGGGGGGTCCTTGGCCGCTGGGACGTGCCAGCGGACGTGGCCGAGGCCCAGGCCCACGGCGTCTCGCCCTTCGAGCTGGTGGTGGTGAACCTGTACCCGTTCCGCGAGACCATCGCGCAGGCGGGCATCACCGACGCGCAGGCCATCGAGCAGATCGACATCGGCGGCCCGACGCTCCTGCGGGCGGCGGCCAAGAACCACGCCCACGTGACCGTGGTGGTGGATCCCGACGACTACGCCGAGGTCGCCGACGCCGCGGCTCAGGGGACCACCGCCGAGCTTCGGGCGCGGCTGGCGCGCAAGGCCTTCGCTCACACCGCGGGCTATGACGCGGCCATCGTGGCGTGGATGACCCGCGACGAGCTGCTGCCCGATCCGCTGGTGCTGGCCGCCGATCGGGCACACCCCCTGCGCTACGGCGAGAACCCCCACCAGCGGGCGGCCTTCTATGCGCTGCCCACCTCGCTCGACCAGCCATCGCTGGCCCGGGCACGCCAGCTCGGGGGCAAGGCGCTGTCGTACAACAACCTCCTGGATCTGGACGCCGCGCTGGCCATCTGCCTGGACCTGCGTGGGCCGGCCGCAGTGGTGGTCAAGCACGGCAACCCTTGCGGTGCAGCCGAGGCCACCGACGCCGACGAGCCGCTCCACCACATCTACGCCCGGGCGCGGGCCACCGATCCCATGTCGGCCTTCGGCGGCATCGTGGCGCTGAACCAGCCGGTGGACGCCCTGACGGCCGAGCGCCTGGTGGAGACCTTCCTGGAGGCGGTCATCGCCCCCGCCTTCCTGGACGAGGCCTTGCCCATCCTGGCCCGCAAGAAGAGCCTGCGGCTGCTGGCCCACGATCCCTGGCCCGCGCCGGCGCGGCACCTGGAGTTCCGCCGGGTGGCGGGTGGCCTGCTGGTGCAGGACCGCGACGACAAGGTCAGCGGCGTGCGCGCGGGTGACGTCGTGACGCAGCGACAGCCCACCGAGCGGGAGTGGGCGGCCATGGACTTCGCCTGGCGGGTGGCGCGGCACGTGAAGAGCAACGCCATCGTCTTCGCCCGGGCTGAGCAGCTCCTGGGGGTGGGCGCCGGCCAGATGAGCCGGGTTGACGCCAGCCGCATCGCGTCGCAGAAGGCCCGCGAGGCCGGGCACGAGCTGCGCGGATCGGCCATCGCCAGCGACGCGTTCTTCCCCTTCGCCGACGGCGTGGAGGCCGCCGCCGACGCCGGCGCCACCGCCGTGGTGCAGCCCGGTGGCAGCGTGCGGGACCCCGAAGTCATCGTGGCCGCCGATCGGCTGGGCCTGACCATGGTGTTCACGGGCGCCCGCCACTTCCGGCACTGAGCCCCCTGGAGGTCCCATGCGCGCGATGGTGATCGGCTCCGGCGGCCGCGAGCACGCCCTGGTCCGGGTGTTGGCGGACTCGCCGCGGATCTCGGCCGTGGTGGCGGCGCCCGGCAACCCGGGCATGGCGAGCACGCCCAAGACCCGGTGCCTGGCGGTGTCCGCCGACAACGTGGCCGCGCTGACCGCCGCCGCGGTGGCCGAGCGGGTGGATCTGGTGGTGGTCGGGCCCGAAGCGCCGCTGGTGGGCGGGCTGGTGGACGCCCTCCACGCCGCAGGCATCCGCGCCCTGGGCCCCACGGCGGCGGCGGCCCGGCTCGAGGGCAGCAAGGCCTTCGCCAAGGAGGTGATGGCCAGCGCCGGGATCCCCACGGCGGCGTCACAGACCTTCACCGACCTGGCCGCCGCCCGGTGTGCGCTCCCTGACGGCCCCGTGGTCATCAAGGCCGACGGCCTCGCGGCGGGCAAAGGGGTGGTCGTGGCCCCCGACCGCGCCACGGCCGAAGCCGCCCTGGTGCAGATGTTGGGGGAGGGGCGCTTCGGGGTCGCGGGCGCCACGGTGCTGGTCGAGGAGCACCTGGCGGGCGAAGAGGTCAGCGTCATCGCGCTGTGCGATGGCCAGCGGGCGCTGTGCTTCCCCGCGGCCCAGGATCACAAGCGCATCGGCGAGGGGGACACCGGCCCCAACACCGGCGGGATGGGCGCCTACGTGCCGGCGCCTGCCCTGGACGCGGCGGGCCTCGCGGCGGTGCAGCGCACGGTGATCGAGCCCGTGCTGGCGGATCTTCAGGCCCGCGGCACGCCCTTCGTGGGTTTCTTGTTCGCGGGCCTCATGCTCACCGCGCAGGGGCCGAAGGTGCTGGAGTTCAACGTGCGGCTGGGCGATCCCGAGGCGCAGGTGCTGCTGGCGCTCCTGGACGGGGACCCCGTGCCGCTGCTGGTGGCGGCGGCCGACGGCGCCCTGCCGGCCGATGCGGCGCTTCCCCTCGGCCCGGGCGCGGCCGCCTGTGTCGTGCTGGCCGCCGAGGGCTACCCGGCCGCGGGCCGCCGCGGTGATCCCATCGAGGGTCTGGCGGCCGCCGAGGCTTTGCCGGATACCACCGTCGTGCACGCCGGGACGCGCCGCGAAGGCGAGCAGGTGGTGACCGCGGGCGGCCGCGTCCTGGGCGTGGTGGGCCGCGGCGACGACCTGCGGCAGGCCCTGGACCGGGCCTATGCGGGCTGCACACTGATCCGCTGGCCCGGCCAGCAGCTCCGCCGCGACATCGGGCACCGGGCCCTGGCCCGGGGTGGCTGAGCTCTGGCGCGGGGCTGCGGGCGCCGCGGCCCTGGCCCTGGTGATCCTGCTGGCGGCCGGGCTCGCCGGTCAGGCCACCCAGCTCCGCCACCTGCTGGCCTGGCTGGGATCCGCGCTCGATCCCTGGCCCACCCTGGCCCACGCCACCGTGCTGTTCGCCGAGGCCACCTTGCCGTTGGCCGCCCTGGTGGCCGGCGGGCTGACGTACGGCCGCGCGCGCCGGGACGGGACGCTGGTGGCGGTGGCCGCCCTGGGGAGCCGCCCCCTGCGCCTGTGGGCGCCGGCCGCCACCCTGGGGATCTTCGCCGCGCTGTCGGCGTGGTCCGTGGCCCACGGCCCGGCCCCCCGCGCGGCCCAGGCCCTGCGGCGGGCCCTCGTCGCAGCGGCGGGCGACACCCTGGCGCAGCCCCCGCAGCAGGCGATTGCGGTGGGGCCGGCGGTGATCGCCCGCGATCGCGACGCGTGGTGGGCGGCGTGGGGGGCGGGCCCTCGGGCGGTCTTCTTGCGCGCTGAGCAGGCGTCCGGCGACGTCGATCCGCGCCCCGGGGCAGAGAGCCTGCGGGTGACCTTGCACGGGGCACACCTCTGGGCGCCGGGGGTGCGCGTGCAGGCCCGCCGGGCCCGGATTCGGCTGGCGGCGGGCTCGGGGCTGAGCCGGCTGCGGCAGTTCGGCCCCCCAAACGCGACGCCCAGCGTCGCGCTGGACCGGGCCAGTCCCCACGCGGCCTTCGTGTTCCACCGCCGCTGGGCTCTGGGAGCGGCGGCGCTCCCGTGGGCCCTTTGGGCGGCCGGCCTGGCGGCGGCCCTGCCCGCGGTGTGGGCTTTGCCGTTGGGTGCGCTGGGCCTCGCCGCCAGCTACTGGCTCCTGCGGGTGGGCGAGCTGGCCGCGCGGGCGGGGTTCGGCAGCCCTTGGGTGGCCGCGTGGGCCCCGGTGGCGCTGGCCGCGCTGGCGCTGGCGCTCTGGCTGCCTCGGGCCTTGCGCCGGATCGATCCGTGAGCGGCCACGGGGCGCCGCGCGATCAGCGGCGGTCGGCCTCGGCCCAGGCGGCCTGCCGCTCGAGGTAGGTGGCCCGCCGGTGGGGCGGCGCCGTCTCGAGCGCCCGCTCCAGGGCCTGCTGCGCGCCCGCCAGGTCACCGGCCTGCCGGCGCAGCACTGCCAGGGTGTCCCAGGCCGCGTCGGCGTCGGGCTCCAGGGCGACCGCCCGTGCGGCCAACGCCAGGGCCTCGGCCCGGGTCTGCGGGGCGTCGCGGAGCAGCCACGCCAGGTTGTTCAGGATGCGCGCCTGGTCGGGCGCGAGCGCCAGCGCCGCCCGGTAGGCCGCCACCGCCCGCTGCACCTCGCCCAGGTCGTTGGCCACGTCTCCCAGCAGGGCGTGGGCCTCGCGCCGGTCGGGGTGGGCCCGGGCCATGGCCTGCGCCGCCTGGAGCGCCGCCTGGCGATCGCCGGCCCGGCCCAGCGCGGCCACCAGCCGCTGGTGCAGCCGCAGGTCCTCGGGGTGGCGCTGTACCCCCCGGCTCAGGGCCGCCGCCGCGTCCTGGTGGCGCCCCTCGTCGGTCAGCAGCGCAGCGAGCATCAGGTGGGCGGCGGGCAGGGCGTCGGGCCGCGCCACCAGCGCCTCCAGGCTGGCCCGCGCCCCGGCATGATCGTCGGCGCGGAACAGGGCGGCCGACAGCAGCGCCAGCAGCCGCGGATCATCCACCTCGGCGGCCTGCGCCCGCTGCAGGGGGGCCACGGCCTCGCGGGGCCGCCCCGCGTGCACCAGGGCCTCGCCCGCCAGGAGCTGCAGCTCGCCGTTGCGCGGTTGCTCCTCGGCCATGGCCTTCAGGAACCCGGCGCGGTCGAACCCCGGCGGCGGGTGCATCTCCAGGGGCCGCTGCACGGCCCGGTGGGCGGCGCGCAGGGCCAGCAGCAGGGCGACCCGATCGGTGGCGTCCAGGTGCCCACGGCTGAAGGTGATACGCGCGAGGATCTCGGCCGCCCCGTCCGAGCGCGCCTCCTGCACCTCGATGCGCACCGGCCCCTCGGCGCCGGCGTAGTCGACCACCGGCCAGTCGAAGCGGTAGCCGGGTGGCGGCCGCAGCACGAGGCGCCGCTCGATGACGCGCGGGCCCTCCGGCAGGGCGTCGGCCGCGAAGGCCGCCAGGGGCCCATCGGTCAGGAAGCTCAGGTCCAGGGGCAGCACCAGGGCGCCGTCCAGTCGTACACCGGCCAGGTCACGGTGGCGCAGTTCGCCCTTGAGCACCAAGGGCTCACCGGGCGCCTGCAACCCCCCCAGCGACACGGCGGGCAGCGACAGCCCCGCCCCGGCGAGCTGACCGGGCGCGCGCAGCAGCGCGTCCCGCGAGGCGGGGGGCAGCCGGATCAGCTTCTGCCGGGCGCTGCCGGCCAGGTCTCCACTGAAGGCCACCTCGGCCGCCAGGCGACCGCCGCCCGTGGGCGTGAGGTCATAGGCCAACACCTGCCGCATCGCGTGCAGCGGGGCGGCGGCCGGATCCCCCGCGGGGATCTGGCGCAGGCTACCCCCCTGGCCATCCACCACGAACGCCATCTGGCCTCGCAGGACGCCGGGCACGGCCTCCAGGGTGCCCAGGCCCGCGGTGGCGTCCAGCCACAGATCCAGGCTCGGCACGTAGAGCACCACGTGGCTGAACTGCCCGGGCGAGGGGTGCGCCTCGATGAAGGCCCCCTGATCGCGCGGGCGCAGCAGGGCGGGGTAGGCGGGGATCTCCAGGGCCGCCAGCAGCGCCACCATCAGCGCCGTCATGTCCTTGCAGTCGCCCTTGCCCGACGTGAGCGTGTCGCCGGCGGGCCGCGGGCGGAACGCCCCGACGCCGAACTCCAGCCCCAGGTAGGCGATCTCGGCCTCCACCGCCGCGTACACCGCCGCGACGCGGGCGCGCGGCGTGGCGGCCTGCGCGGCGATGGCGCGGGCCCGCGCCCGGATGGCCGGCGACGGCTGCGCCTGGGGCGCGAACAGGCCGTGATACCAGCGATCCACGGCGGCCCAGCTCGGCAGGCTCGACACGTAGACGCCCGGCACCTCGTTGACCTTGGAGGCCTTCAACGCCTGCCCCGCCACGTCCCGGGCCACCCAGGCCCAGCGCGCTCGCCCGGGCGACGGCGTGGTCCGCGTGGGCTCGCCCAGGCCAGGCGCCCGCACGGCCAGCTTGAGCGCCGCCGGCATGTCGAGCACGTAGCGCACCTGCACGGTGGGCTCGGCGTTGGCCAGGATGTAGCCGTCCCACCAGGCGCCCGGCAGATCGGCCTGGGGCCGCCGGGTGATCACCTCGTAGTCGACGATGGCGCCGGGCTCCACCCCCGCGAAGGCCAGCACCAGCGTCCGGCCGTCGCCGTACAGGGGGGTGCCCGCGTGTGGGTTCTGCACCGACTGTCGATCGGGCCCCACGGGCAGCACCTGGCCGTCGGGCGTCAAGGTGCGCGCCACCCGGACCTCCGGCGGGTGGCTCGCGTGGAACGCGATGCGGGCCTCGGCGTGGTGCTCGCTCGCGTCCTGCCGGTGCACCAGCACCGACCGACGGTGCACCACCTCGGCGATCCCCCGGGCGTCAACCACCACCTCTCGCTCATCGCGCAGCACCGTCGCCGGCCGCGCCGCGCTGCCCTCGGGCACCTGGGCCGCCAGCTCGGCCAGCGTCGGATCCAGCGTCGCGGCGGGCCAGGGGACGGCGGGGGCCAGCAGGGCAGGGGCCCCCTCGGGCCCCACCAGGGCGCGCAGGGCCAGGCGGGCCCCGGGGTGCTCAGGCCAGCGAGCCAGCACCTGGGCATAGGTGCCGACGGCGCCGGCCGTGTCGCCGCCCTTCGCCTGCGCGCGGGCCAGCGCCAGCCACAGCGCTTGATCACCGGGCTGCGCCGCCAACGCCTGTTGGTAGGCGGCCAGCGCTGCGTCGTGATCGCCCGCCGCCAGCAAGGCCTCGGCCAGGCGCCCCTGGACCTCGCCGGCCGGTGCGCCGCCGCGCAGAGCGGCCTGGAAGGCCACCACGGCTTCGCGCACGCGCCCGAGGGCCATCAGGGTGTCCCCCAGGTGGCCCTGGATCTTCCCGGAGTCCGGCTGCTCGGCAGCCAACGCCTCCAGCAGCGGCAGCGCGTCGGCGGGCCGCCCCACCGCCCGGTAGGCGTGGCTCAGCCGCAGCCGAGCGCGCTGCGCCTTGGGGTGAGCCGCCAGGACGTCCTCCCACGCGGCGATGCCCTCCTCCGTCGCGCCCGTCATGAAGGTCAGCCGCGCCAGCTCATCGGCGTAGTCGGCCTGGCCCGGGGCTCGGGCCGAGGCGGCGGCCATGGCGGCGCGGGCCCCCTTCAGATCCTCGAGGCGCTCGCGGACCTCGGCGAGCGCGGCGTGAAGGGCGGCGGCGTCGGGCGCTCGGCTCAGGCCCCGCTCCAGCAAGGTCGCCCCGTGCGCGGGCCGGCCCCGCTCGGCGTGGAACCGGCCATAGGCGATCCAGGCGTCAGCGGCGGTCGGGTGCCGGGCCACGGCGTCCGCCAACTCGGCCTCGGCGGCCGCCAGGCGCCCGGCCTGCGTGAGTGATCCGGCGAGACGCAGGCGGACGCCGGGCTGGTCGTCCAACCGCAGCAGGGCATCGCGCACGGCCAGGCCCGCCTCGACGCGGCCCGCGGCCACCAGCGCCTCGAACTTGAGCAACAGGCACGGGGCCTGAGCGCCGTCGGTCTCCAGCAGCCGTTCGGCCCACGCCAGGGCCCGCAGGGGCGCCCCGCTGGCCAGCAGCGCCTGGCCCATGCGCAGCCCCAGATGGGGGTCGGCCGGGTGGCGACCCACGAGCAGGGACAGGTGGTCCAGGGCGGCGGCGTGGGCGCCGCGGGCCAGCAGCCGATCCGCCAGGGTCAGCCGGGCCCCTTCATGCCCTGGCGCCAGGAACACCGCCCGCCGCAGGGCCTGCAGCGCTTGCTCTGCGCGACCTGCCTGCTGCGCGGCGTGCGCCGCGAGCAGGTGCCCGTCCGGGTGGCTGAGATCGGCATGCAGGGCGCGGTGTACCAGCGCCTCGGCCGATGGGTGCCCAGCCGCCAGCGCCGCCCGCGCCTCGGCCCGAAGCGTCGCGGGGGCCTCGGCTCCCAGCCGGCGCGCCCGGTTCAGCCAGGGCTCCGCGGCCTGCGCGTGGCCGGCGTCCAGCCAACTCAGCGCCAAGGACGCCGCGGCCTCGGCGGCCAGGGGTCCGCTCCCGTTCGCGAGGGGCAGCAGGGCCCGTCGGGCGGCCTCGGGGGCCCGCAGGCGGCCTTGGGCCAGCCCCACCACCAGGGCGCAGGCTGGCTCGACCTGACAGGCCTGGGCGGTCCGCAGCGCCTGGCCCGGGTCGGCGTCCAGCTCGGCCCGGGCAAGCTGCGCGGCATAGCCGGGCGGGCGCTCCGGGCGGGCCGCCAGGTGGGTGGCCACCGCGGCGCTCTGCCCCAGGGCCCGCGCCGCCTGCCGGAGGCACCGATGGCCCAGGGGATCCGCGGGGACCTGATCAACCCGTGCCTGGCAAGCCCGCAGCCGGGCGGTCTCAGCCCCGACCGGCGGGCGGAAGGCGGGCTGTGCGGCGCCACAGCCCGCCGCGGCGACGGGCAGCCCAAGCCACAGGGGCAGCCAGATCCAGCGGGGGTCGGCGCGCTTGCTCATGACCCTTGGATGGCCGAGCGCCGTCGGCGGTCACGGCGGAAGAGCAGCAGCAGGCAGAGGAAGACCCAGTCATCACCGCGCCCGGTGCCGATCGTGCGGCAGCCGGAGCCGACCCGGGCGCGGCTCACCTCGCCGCCATCCTCGCCGGGCCCGCGATCCGCCGGAGCCCCACCATCGGCAGCGCCTTGGCACTGCCGATCCGCCGGGTCGCACTGCGCACCGCAGATCTGCCCCGTGGGCGACGCGGCGGGGCAGTCCAGCCCGCCCGCGATGGCCGAGTAGGCCGGCAGCGCCGCCTGCCAGGTCGCCCCCGCGTCGGCGGAGCGTCCGATCACCCAGGGCAGGGGATTGCCCCGCAGGCAGCCCCACAGATCGCCCGTCTGCGGGTGAACCGCCAGGCAGCCCAGCGTGCCGGGTGGCGCGAGGTTCTCCCAGTGCACACCGCCGTCTGCCGACCGCCACAAGCCCGTGAAGGGGCCGCTGAGCCACAGCCGCCCGCCGGGCGCTGCAGCCAACGACTCCGGCACATCGCCCGGCGTGGTGAGCAGCACGCGCCACGTGGCGCCCCCATCCCGGCTGACCGCCAGGTGACCGTCGGGGAACAGCTCCAGGGCGGCAAAGACCGTGTGGGGGTCGTCCGGGCTCACCCCCAGCAGGCGGACCTCATCCATGCGGGGGGCCGCCCCCTCGAACTGCCAGGCGAGGGCCTCGAAGCGCGCCCCTCCGTCGGTGGACCGCGCGGCCCCGCTGCCGTGGCTCAGGTAGATCGTCGCGGGCGCCGAGGGCGCGCGGACCATCGAGCGCACCGGCGAAGGCAGCGCAAGCCCGGCGCCCCGCCAGGTCCGCCCGCCGTCCTCCGTGCGGAACACGTCGTTGACCACGGCCAGCGAGGCGGTCGCGGCGAGGACCACCTCGGGGCGGGTGGGGTGAGGCAGCACCGGTCCGATGAAGTGATCCGCCAGCGGGCCCACCACCGGCTCGAAGCGGCAACCGGCGTCCTCGGACCGGTACAGCCGCTCGCGGGTGGCGGTCAGCCAGACCCGCCCGTCGGCCGACACCGGCGCGGCGGCTCGCAAGCCCGCCGTCAGGCTCAGGCCGTCATCGCACAGCCACAGGAAGTCCCGCTGGGGCTGCTCGAGCAGCAGCCCCATCTCGTCCACCACCCAGGCCTGACCCTGGGCCGCCAGCGGGAAGTCGATCCGCCAGACCCGTGGGTCGCCCTCATGGGCGTGGGCCGATCCACACACCAGCCCGCCCAGGGTCATTCCAAGGGCCACGGCCAGGGTGGCGACGCGCTTCCGTCGGGCAGGGGGGTGATCCACAATGCCATCCTAATGGGCGGCCGCGGCCGTTCCCACGCGAACTTCCGGCGTGACCAGGCAGCGGCAAGGTGAGGGCGGTGATGGTGAAGCAGGCGTTGAACCTTGGGCTGCTGGCCCTCGCCTCGGGCTGTGCGGGGACGGTGACCCTCAACGACACCTACTCGGGGACCTGCGACAGCGAGCACGCGCGGTGCCTGAAGGACCGCTGCGCCGACCTGCGCGACACGCGCGACTGCAGCCTCGCCTGCGACTTCGAGGCCCGCATCTGCCAGCGCGACCAGAAGGGCGAGGTGGCCGCGGGCCGCCGCCTCAGCGAGGACAAGGCGCTGCTCGTCGACCTCATGGGCGACAAGATCCGGTGGTCCAGCGCGGTGACGGTGACCACGGGCGGCGAGATCCGGCCCTGGAAGGACAGCCGGGCGCTGCAGCCGGGGGCCTTCCTGAAGATCGACTTCCAACTCCCGGCCGACGTGCGCTTCGGCGAGCTGCACCTGCTGCACGCGCCGGGCGGGGAGGGCGTGGGCTGCTTCATCACCATGACGGTGAACGAGAAGCCGCTGGTGGGCCGCTACGCGCCGCCGCGGACCCAGCAGGGTGCCCTGCGTCGCGAGACCTGGGACCTGGCGCGCTTCCTCGAGGTGGGCAGCAAGACCCCGCAGACCGTGTCGCTGTTCGTCTTCAACAACAACACGGCGGGAAGCCAGGTGCCTTACCTGCTGGGCGGCATCGAGCTGTACTACAAGGCCATGGAAGAGCAGGCGCCACCGGCTGCGGAGTAGGCGGGCCGTCGCGCCTCAGCGGCCCGTCTCGTACTGGTCCACCACCCACCGGGCGGGTCCCAGGGCCGTGTCGCCCGGGGTCAGCTCGATGCGGTTGCCGCCGGGATCCAGCAACCACAACGACCGCACAGGGGGGTCGCCCACCTCGCTGGTATACAGGATCGACCCCGCCGGCCCCCGCCCGGCCGCAGCGTCCGGGAAGCGCTCCGAGCCCACCACCGCCGCCCCGCTGGCGTCGGGGTAGGTCTCCAGGGCCAGCAAGGTGTTCGACAAGTTCGCCGTGGCCCCTGTGGTGCAGGTCTCTTGCCCGCGCAAGAGGGCGTTCAGGTCGAAGCCCACCCGCATCAGGTCAAAGTGCCCGTCGGGGCCCACCGGCTTGCCGGCCACGTTTCGGCTGAACACCACCTGATCCAGAGCGCCGTTGAAGCTGGGCGCGTGATCCCCCAGCCGCAGCCCCGCGGTGGGGGTCAAGGCCGGATCGCCATCGCTCAGCCGGCAGTGATTGCCGTCCGTCTCGCCCACCCACACCTCGGGCTTCACCCCGCAGGTCCCGCCCTCGCACACAGTGCGGTCCACCACATAGGCGAACACAGGCGTGCGCACGGCAGGGAAGACGTCCCGGGTGGGCTCGTCGTGGGGATCCACCCGCAGCAGCTCCTCGGGGCCACCCGGCGTCGTGAGCGAGCTGGCCACATAGACGTGGCTGGGCTCACCCCCGCACGCCATGGCGTAGATCACCCGCGTGTCGTCCAGCCAGCCCACGCCCCCGATGCCCGCGTCGCAGCCCTCGGGCGACACCCGCCGCTCCGACAGGTCGCGCACGTCCAGGACCCACACCTCGCGCGGCGCGCCGGCGGGCTCCGCCACGGCCACCAGGGTCCGCGCGTCGGGGCTCACCGCGTGAACGCCCCAAGGGCCGGCCCGGTCCGTCAGCCGCTGCTGCAGGCCGCCGTTGATGTCGGCCGAGAACAGGTGGCCCGCGCGGGCGAACGTCAGCACGCCGCCCACGTTCTGCCGGCTCACCGGTGGCAGCCCGCCATCGGCCCTGCCGCCGCCGCCCGCACCGCCCACCCCGCCTGCGCCGCCCCCGCCCCCCGCGCCGGCGTCGACCGTTGCCTCGCCGCCGTCGTCACAGCCCGGTGCGCTCAACCCCGCCACCCCGGCCAGCCCGGCCGCCAACACCCACCCGCGCGTCATGGGGCCTCCAGCCCGTCCAGGGCCGCGTCCAGGGGCGCCCGCTCGGGCCCCCCGCAGGCGGCCCGGTGGCGCGCCGCCACCACCGCCAGCAGTGTGTTCACCCGGGTCAGGTCCAGCACGGCCGCGCCCGGCACCCGCTGCACGACCTCGTCGTCGGTCAGCTCGGCGAAGTTCAGCCCGCACCACCGCGCGCCCTCTTCCGTGAGCACGAGCGGACCGTGTGTCCGGCAGATGATGGGGCGGGCCGCGTAGGCGTCGCAGGCGCCGGCGTCGTCCAGGAACACACAGCGGTCACCCGCGATGACATCGGGGTGGGCCCGGCGGGCTTTGAGCGTGGCCTGTCTGGAGGGGGGGAGGGTGCGCACATGGGCCCGGAGCGCCTCAACCTCGACGCCGAAGGCCGATCGGCGCAGGCGGCAGCAGCCGTCGCAGCCACGACGGCACACGAGCCAAGCCGCCTGACCCTCCTCGGCCGCGGCGGCGAAGCCGTCCACCCGATCGCGGACGGCGCGGTACTCCGTCAGGGGATCGGGGCTCACTCGGCCGGCGGCGACGAGGTGATGTACACCGCGGCCGAGCCCGGCGCGGCGTTGCTATCGATGATCAGCGCCGCGAAGTGGGCGTTGCGGTCGTCGGCGCCGCGGCGGAACTCCACCTCCACGTCGTGGGAGGCCCCGGGGGCCACCGTGGTGGGGCCGCCACCACGGGTGATGGTGAACTCCGGATCGCTGGCAGGCACGGGCGCGTCGCCCGCCTCGCTCAGCGCCAGCCGGGTGATCTCCAGGGGCTGCGCGCCCGGGTTGCTGATGGTGAAGGTCTGCCGGCCGCTGGCGCCGTAGGCCACGTCGTCCATGGCCGCCACCGGGGGCTCGATGTCGATGAGCGCGGGCAGCGCGTCGCCCGAGCGCAGCAACGGCACGGTGGTCAGCCGCTGGTCATCGGCGCCCTGATCGGCGTCGGACGTGATCAGGAGCTGGGCGTCGGATCCCTCGGCGCTGGCCGGCGTGTAGATCACCAGCAGCTCCTGGCTCTGACCGGCCTGAAGCTGGAAGGAGCGCGGGCTGCTCGCGTCGATGGCGTACTCGCTGTTCGGCTGGTTGATCAGGATGCTCTCGATGTTCAGGTTCTTGAGCCCCCGGTTGGCCACCGTCAGGATCACGCGGCGGTCGCGCTCGGGCAGCATGGGCACGCCGAACACCGCCGGGTTGGGCGACACATCGATGATGCTGAACACGGGCTCCGAGGTCAGGCGGACCCGGTACTCCGGGGTCAACGCGTTCTCGCTGGTGAACACGATCTCGGCCACATCGGCCTCCTGGTCCACCGGATCGTAGACCACCGTGTAGGTCTGCGCGGTCTGGTTATCCAGGTTCCAGGGCAGGGACGAGTCGGCCCGCACGCGGAACTCGTCGATGGGCTCCTGGGTGTCGGGGTTCACCGGCTGCGGGGTCAGGTACTCCACCCGGAAGTCGGCCACGTTCAGCAGGCCGCTGCCGGAGTTGCGCATGATCCCGAACTCCTGGCCCCCGTCGATGGTGAACGAGATGAGCTGCGTGCCGCCCCACTCGGGCTGCTCGCGGCGCACCCGCAGATCCACCTCCACGCGCTCCCGGTCCAGGGCGTTGCTCTCCACCACCAGCTTCCAGTCGCTGGCGGTGTCGCCCACCGAGCGGTAGGCCACGTTCACCTGCAGCGACTCGTTGTTGCCCAGCACCCACGGGTACGCCCGGGCGCCCGCGCGCTCCTCGATGATGAAGTGGCAGCCCTCGTTCAGCGCCTCGGGCAGTGGATCATTGCGGCCCAGGCCGAGGCTCACGCGGTCGCACTGCGCGGCCCCCGAAAACTGGGTGCTCTCCAGGTACACGTTGGTGACCGACAGGTCCGTCTCGCCATCCTGGCGCAACGTGATGACGCGGGCCACCGACTGGCTGCCGGGGGGCTCGGGATCAAAGTCGATGCTGCCCGGCGTCACCGAGATGTTCGTCGACTTCGTCTCGGAGAACGAGTCGTCGTCGCAGCCGTGGACACCGGCCAGCGCCACGAGCAGCGCCAGGCCAGCGGTGAGAGAGCGCAGGGGAGACCTCATCGCAAGACACCTCGAGGGGGAGAGTTCCATGGGGCCCGGGGGCCCGCGAGCCGCGCCAGCATGCCGCGCGGCCGGCGGCCGGGTCCAGGCCCGCGGCCGGTCAGTTCCGGCGGGGGAAGCACTGGGTGTTGTAGTTCACCACGATCCGGTCGTTCGGCGCGGGCACGGTGGCCTCGTCGAACACCACGGAGTTGCTGGGCTCGTCGTAGATCCAGCCCATGTTCCGTGGCACGCCGTTGACCGCCACGTCCACCGACTCGGGCACCGCCGGCCGGGTGAGGAAGAACTGCACCGGCAGGCCGAAGGCGCGGTTGCCGATCTCACGCAGCGAGGCGCCGAAGTTGGCGTCGCAGATGCTGTAGACCTCGCCGTTGGTCCGATCGGCCACCTCGACGTAGCGCCGGCCCGGATCGGCCGCCCCGTCGTTGCTCTCGCACGAGGCTGCCCGGCCGTTGTTGGCGCCCACGATGGCGCTCGCCCGGAACAGGCCCTCGTTGCGGAAGCCCTTGATGTTCTTGAAGAAGTCCACAAAGAAGTTGAGCGTCCCGGGCGAGTAGTCGTCCTCGTCGCTCACGAACACGATCTCCAGCGCGGCGTCGTCGCGCAGGAAGCCGCGGTTGTGGCCCCCGCAGAAGCCCTCCACGCACACGTCGGGATCCATGCAGTCGCCGTCGCCCTGGCAGGCGATACCGGTGTCGAAGGCCAGCGGATCAGACAGCGCCCGCTGCGCCGCCTCCAGCCCGTGCTCCTCACCGGCGCCGTTGGTGCCCACCTCCACGGTGTCCTGGAACACCGCCTCGACGTTGGGCCCGCGGCGCATGATCCGTGGCCCCTGGAGCTTCCCCGACTGGTTGGGGTTGTCCATGTCGGTGGTCACGATGCCGAGCTGGTAGTCGTTCTGGAACTGCTGCGCCCCGCCGATGAAGTCGGCGAAGTTGTCCCGCAGGTTGCGCTGCTCCTCGCTCATGGACCCCGAGTTGTCCACCACGAACAGCACGTCCACCGTGCGCCCGCTGGTCTGCACGAACTCGTCGGTCTGGCGGCTGTCGGCCACGCCCTCGCCCCGCAGCGGCACCCGCAGGTTCGGGTTGTCGGCGGCGTCCGAGACGAAGATCACCTCGCACTCATCCTCACCCAGGGCGCCCGGCTCGTAGTTGAAGATGAAGTCGGCGGGCTGGTTGCGGCTCACGATGATGCAGCCGTCGGCGTCGGCGCGGGGCCGCTCCACCAGGAAGAACTCGTCGCAGGCGCCCTCGAAGTTCACGTCGCGGATGCACAGATCCACGATCCCGGTGTTGTAGACCGTGATCCGCTCGTCCCGCGAGGCGCACTCGCCCGCGGTGACCGCCCCGAAGTCGAGCCGCGAGGGGATGACCTCGATGTTGCTCTCGCCCGAGACGCCCTGGACCGTGGCCGTGGCCATCTTCTCCAGGTTCTGGAAGGGGTCGAAGTAGGTCACCGTGTAGGTGGCCGCGTCCGCCGAGAAGAACCGCGGGCTGTAGGTGACGTCGAAGTCGATGAACTCACCCGGCGCCGCCCGCCGCGCCCCGGCCGGACGAGTCAGGAAGAACACCGGCGGGATCCCGGGGATGGGGATCACGGGCGCGATGACCTCGGTACGGATCTGGCACTCCCCGGTGCCCCGGTTCACCACCTGCAGGGTCCGCGTGCGGTTGCTCCCGCGGCTCACCAGGCCGAAGTCCACCCGGTTCGGCAGCACGATCAGATCGCAGGTGGGGGCGCCGCCGCCCACCACGCTCAGCGGCACCGCCAGCTCGGGGTTGTCGGGCGTGTTGTTGCTGATGGTCAGCGTGCCCTCGTCCAGGTCCCCCTGGGCCAGCCCGGCGTTGGCGTACCAGACCTCCAGGTTCACCGCGCTCAGCGGATCGATCACCTGCGCCGCCTGCTGCCCGCCGCCCTCGTTGGCCCACGAGAACTGCATGTTGTCGATGGCGATGGCGCTGATCTCCAGCGGCATGTCACCGCAGTTGGCCACCTGCAGCTGCTGCCGCGCGCTCTCCTGGCCCAGGGCCACCCGCCCGAAGCTCACCTCGGCGGGGCGCACGCTGATGCATGGCCGCCGCACCCGCCCATCCACCGGCACCGTGTAGATGCCGCTGACGGGATCGTTGCTGACGAAGCTGATGGCGGTCCGGTGGCGCCCATCCACCTGCGGCGCGTACACCACGCCCACCTGCACGAAGTCGCCGGAGTCGGGCGCCAGCGTCACCGGCAGCTCCGGCAGATCCACCAGACGGTACTGGTCGTTGATGGGCGGCGCGGCGAAGGCGAACTCGATGCGCTCCAGGGTCAGCGGCGCCGAGCCTACGTTCGTCACCGTCAGCACGGTGGGCTCGGTCTCGCTCCCCTGATCCACGGCGCCGAAGTTCACCTGCCCCGGCTCCACCTGAATGGCGGGGCGGGGGAGGAGCCCGGTCAGCGGCACCTCGATGCGGGGGTACTGAGGGTCGTCGGTCAGCAGCACCAGGGTTCCGCGGTCCGGCGTCGCGTCCCGCGGGGTGTAGCGCACCGTGAACTGGGCCGACTGGTCCTGGTTCAGGGTGGGCCGGGCCGCGGTGTCCTCGGCGGGCTCGAAGTCACGGGGCGTCTCCTCGGTCAGGAAGACGTCCAGCACCGTCACCGGCACCAGGCCGATGTTCGTCAGCGTGACCGAGCCCTCCACCGGGCTGCCCACCGCCTCGGCCACAAGCTGCAGCGCCGCCGGTTCCACCGTCAGCCCCGTCTGCGCGTTGGTGGTGGTGATGGGGATCAGCAGCTCGGGCGTGTCGCGGTCGTTGGACCGCACATACACGCCGCCCTCGCCCAGCACCGAGTCGCGGGGCGTGAAGGTCACCGTCAGCTCGGCGATCTCGTCGGCGCCCAGGCGAATGGGCAGCGCGGCGTGGTTCTTCGAGAACTCCAAATCGTTGGTGGCGTTCGTGAAGGCGATCTCGGTGATGATCAGCTCCGAGCCGCCCACGTTGCGCAGCGCCACCACCGACGAGGTCTGCTGGCCGATGGGCACCGGCGTCAGGACCACCCGGTTGGGCGTGGCCTGGATCTCGGGGAACGACGTCCCCTCGATGCTGTCGTCGCAAGCCACGACGCCCAGGGTGAGCGCCGCCAGCGCCCACAAACTCAACGCACGCATGGTGTGCCGCATCCCGCTGTCTCCCCGGTGAAAATGCGCTCGGAGGGTAGCAGCGGCGGTCCGCGGCCGACAACCGAACCTCGCCCCTGGCCCCGGCGAACGTTGATGACGCCTTGTGCCTGAACTTCGGGGAGCGCGCGGCGACCGCGTGGTCGGCTGACCAAGCAGCCGGCGTGCCCCATCAGGGGCGGAACCACTCGTCCGCCTCGAGCACCCGGTCCACCTCTTCAATGGCGGGACACGCGGGCCCATCCTCACACCACCGGACCCGTGCCACATGCCACAGTTGGCTCACTGCGGTCATCTCGCGGTCGATGGCCTCGTACAGCACGTCGCCGCGCACATAAATCCGCACGGTGACATAGCTCGGGTGCTCGGTACGCGGATCCACCTCGGGATCGCCGAAGGTGCTCTCGGCCCGGAAGTAGATGGCCGCCACGTCGTAGCTGGTGCCGATCTCGGGGTTCGACAGGTTGATGTTCTCGGGCCCGGCGCCGTTGGTGTCGTCGATGTCCAGCGAGGGGTCGTCCGCCAGGTCCCCGGGCACACCCCAGTCGGGCGTCTTGTTGTTGAAGAAGCAGTCCCAGGGATCTGCCGCGGCGCCCCAGCGATCCATCGCGCTCTCGTGGCGCAGGTGCAGGTCCACGTCGGTGCCGATCCCGTCGGTCTCGTCCGGATCATCGGGCGTAGACCACACGAGCTGCACGTGAAGGTCCCGGTCGGGCACTGCGGTCACCCGCACGCGCTTCACGGCGATGGGATCGCAGCTCACCTGTCCCAGGTTGTCGTAGACCTGCAGCTCGACGGTGTACTCGCCGGCCAGATCCACGAAGAACCGGGCCAGCGGGGTCGACTCGTCGTCGGCCTCGCCGCCGTCGGCGGGCTCCCGCGGGTTCTCGAAGCGCTCCACGATGCGGCTCACCGACCCGCTGGGGCGATCCACCACCGTCCAGGCCCAGCGCTCCACCCGGCCGCCCGGATCCGTCGAGGGCGAGCCATCCAGGTCGATGATGTCCAGCGGCCGCACATCGTATGCCTCGGTCACCACGTCGGGGATCGGGCAGGAGTTCTCCACGCCGCGGCCAAACAGGTCCACGGCGATGGGCTCGGCCTGCACGTTCGTGTACAGCAGCAGCCGGCCGCCATAGGCCTGCTCCTCGACGGGCCAGAACCCCACCGAGAGCACCTCGGTGGGCGGCTCACCCCCCGGCACCTGCGCCGGCAGCCGAATCAGCGGGCCATCGGGGTTGGCCGGCTGGATGGGCCGCGCCAGCCCGAAGGCCTCGCCCTCGAACTCGATGCGCTCCACCCGCAGCTCCACGTCACCGCAGCTCTCGATGGTCAGCGCCTTCAGGTTGGGCGTCTCGCCCTCCCGCGACGGCACCAGCAGCGCCGAGCCGAAGTCCAGCGGGGTGGGGTAGGCGTTGATGCAGGGCGCCAGGCCGCGGGCCTCGATGGGCACCCGCACCTCCTCCGCCTGCACGTTGTTGCTGAGGATCACCAGCTCCCCCAGGTCCTGCCCCAGGCTCGGGGGCGCATACACCATCTGCACCTCCACCGTGGTGTCCGGCGCGATGACGATGGGCGCGTCGCCCAGATCGCCGTTCAGCCGCCGCCCGTCGAGGGCGGCGCTGAAGTCCTGGCTGCCGTCCACCCGCAGCTCGGTGATTACCAGATCGGCCAGGCCCACGTTGCTCAGGCGCACCACCTGCTCGGACTCGCCCCCGGCCTCCACCTCTTCGAAGCGGATGATGTTGGGCTGCACCAGCAGCTCGGCGCCCTGGCCGCCGGCGATGATCTCGATCTGGGCTTCCAGGTTGTCGGGGTCGTTCGACTCCAGCCGCACCGAGCCCTGATCCACGATGGGGTTGGCCGAGTCGGCCTCCTCTACGGGCGCGTACTCGACGATCAGCGCCGGCGTGTTGCCCCCCACCGGGATGCGGATCAGGTCGGGCAGGGGACCCACCGCGCCGTCGGGCCCCTCGTAGGTCAGGGTGAACTCGCCGTCCGACGACTCATCGACCAGCCGGACGTTGCGCACCAGCAGCTCGGCGCTGCCCCGGTTGGCCAGCGCCACGCGCCGCCGGAGCACCTCGCCCGGCTGCAGCTTGGGGAAGACGAAGGCGGCGGGCTCCACGGACAGCCGCGGGGTGGTGGCCTTCCGCTCGTCGGAGCAACCAGCAAGGCCGGCGAGCAGGAGCGAGAGCGCCAGGGAGAAGTGGACGATGCGGGCGATGCTCACGGGTGCTTGGCCTCTCGGTGGCAGAGTCTCAGGGTCCAGATACGAAAAGACCCCGCACCGCTTCGCGGCCGGGGTCTTGTTCACACTCGCGGTCGGCTCCGGCGCAGCTTACGGGCGCTGGGTGTAGTACCGGTCGCGGGTGGTCACCTCGCCAGCGCGGGTGGCCGGGTCCCAGCTGATCTGGGCCACGTCCCAGAAGTGGTCGGCGGCCTCCATCTCGCGCTCACCCGGGTTGTCGCCGTCGGTGAAGTCCCACGACAGCTCGCCATTCAGGAACACGCGCACCTTGGCGAAGCTGGGGCCGAAGTCCTCCTGGGTGACGCGGTCCTGGCTGAGGTAGTAGTGCACCCCCACCAGGTACGGCGCGCCGAGCAGGTCCGTGTCCTCGGGCTCGTCCAGGTTGATGTTCTCGGGCCCCGCCCCGTTGATGTCGTCGATGTCCAGCGACGGGTCATCGCGGGGATCCTCCAGCGCGTTCCAGTCCGGCGCCGGGTTGGCGTAGTGGCAGTCGTAGGGCGAGGTGAACCAGTTCTGCGCGTTCGGGTGCAGCAGGTGCAGGTCCAGATCGGTGCCCACGGTGTCGGTCTGGTCGTCGTCGCTGGGGGTCCGCCACACGAGCTGGATGTGGAAGGCCTGGTCAGGCTTGGCCACGATCACCACGCGCTGCGGGTTGTCGCAGGCGATGGAGTCCAGGCCCAGGTTGTCGCGGACCCGCAACTCCACCACATAGGTGCCAGCCAGGTCCACGAAGAACCGCGCCGTCGGCGTCGCCACGTCATCCGCCTGGCCACCGTCCGCCGGGCTGTCGTTCTGGAAGAATCTCTCGACGGGCTGCGAGATTGATCCGTCGGGCCGATCCACGACCACCCACTCGTACTCCACCGGCTTGTTGTCGGGCCCGTCCTGGTCGATGGAGGGCGTGCCGTCCAGGGTCACCACGTCCAGCGGGACCACCGCGAACTCGGTCTCGGTGGCGCGGGCCTGCGGGCAGGCGTTCAGCACGCCACGGCCCAGCAGCGGCACCTCGCGGCTCGGGTTCACCGGGTCGGTGCTCTCGATGATCAGCTTGCCGTTGTAGATGCGCTGCTCGCGGGGGGTGAAGGACACCCGCACGAAGCGCGGCTCGGGCGGCACACCGTCGGCGATGGCGGGCAGCACGCTGGGCAGCTCGGGCAGCGAATCGGTGTCCAACTCGAAGGCCGGATCGCTGTCGGGCGAGACGTAGATGTTGGTGATCTCCACCGGCTCGCCGCCGCAGCTCTCGATGGCCAGGGGCCGCGAGTCGGTGCGGTTCACGAGGCTGGTGGGGAACTCCACCGACGGCGGGTTCGTGCGCAGGCACGGGGTCTGCCCGTTCGCCAGCAGCGGCACCGCCAGCTCGCTGCTGCGCGCGCTGTCGCTGAAGATCACCAGCTCAGCCTGATCGGGGCCTTCGATCTGCGGCGCGTAGCGCACCAGGATCTCGAAGCTGGCGTCGGGCGACAGGCCCGGCGCGCCGTCCTGATCGGGGTCGTCCAGGATCTCCGGCTGGCGCCGGGGATCACGCCCGTTGATCAGGGGCGTGAAATCCTGCGAGCCGTTGAGCTGCATCTGCGTGATGGTCAGATCGGCCTGGCCGATGTTGGTGACCGTGAGCGTGCGCTCCTCGGTACGGCCCGCGGACACCCGATCGAAGTTCAGGCTGCCCGGCGAGACGTTGATCTCGGCGCCGGACTGCGACACCGAGATGGGCAGCGCGATCTCGCCGTTGTTCACCGCCAGGTTGGTCTCGAGCACGATGGCGCCACGGGAGCCGCCGGGGCTCTCGTCGCTCGCGGGCTTGTAGTCGAGGAAGAAGAAGATCGACTGCCCCGGATCCAACCGGATGGGGTAGGTGAACCCGTCGGCCGCGGCCCCGAAGTCGTAGCCGATCGACTGCTCGAAGGCCTCCGAGTCGTCAGAATCGCCGTAGCGAAGACGGAACTCCTGGGGCAGCCCGATCCGCGAAGCGTCGATCTTCGCGATGATCAGCTGCCCGGAGCCGTTGTTCTGCAACCCGACCATCCGCATGTCCTGCGTCCCGAACCGCACCTTCGAGAAGGTGAAACGGTCCGGGGCGAGGTTCGCGGACGGCGACTTGGTCGCGCTGATGCTGTCGTCGCAGCCCGACAGCCCGACCGCTCCCCCCGCGGCCAGAGCCATCGCCAGGACGACTGGCGCCCCCTTCGTCATCCACATCTTCATACCGGCCTCTCCCGAGTCGTGCCGTGACCCGGTACGCTCCAAGTCCGAGTCCCAGCCTGGATCCAACGATTCCGACTGGGCCCAACCCCGACACAGTGCAAAAATTTTCACTCGGGCCTGCGCGGGACCGCCCGGTTTAATCGGGGACCGTCGCAGACTCCAGCGAGGCTACGTTCGCCCGTTGGACCGTGTCAAATGGTCAGTCCTTCTGCGACAAGGCGCCCCGCCAGCTGGCAGCGGGGGTCTCGTTGACACCCTGTGGGGCCCGTGGTAGCTAGGCGCGTTCGCGCCGGCAGACTGGCCGGAAAATGCGGACGAAACCGTTGGTCAAAAGGTGGATGATGTACAGAGGAATCCCGGCGGCCGCAGGGCTGCTCGCCCTGACGAGCGGGCTTGTGGGCTGCGACTCGACGGTTGCCCTCGACACCACGAAGTCCCAGTTCAGCAGCGTCGTGGTGGCCGGGGCCTGCAAGGCGCCCGGGGATGACCAGCTCGGCCTGGTCGAGGTCAACACGCTCCTGCTCACCGGGAATGACGCGGACCCCTCGCTCACGCCGACTTCGAACGTGCGCGGCGCGCCCGGACGCGTGGGCAGCATCATCAACCCCGAGAGCTTCGAGTTCACCCACACCCCCAGCGGCGTGGCGGCGTCCCTGCCCAAGCGCGGCTTCGTGGAGCTCGAGGGCGACCCCAACCAGACGCCGGTGGCCCTGTCGCCCGAGGCGGTTGAGTTCGCGTACCTGGGCGACGACCCGAACAACGTCAACAAGCGCCGCCTGATCATCTTCCTGCTCGACAGCTCGGCCTCGATCATCGGCGCCGATCCGTTTGGCGGTGGTGCCCCCGAGAGCGCCAAGGCTTCGGACCGCAACGACGAGCGCATCACGTTCTTCCTGCAGCTCTTGAACAACCTGCGCGAGGAGGATGACGACCGCGTCTCCCTCGTGTGGTTCAACGATGTGCCCATCATCCGGCAGGAGACGGCGGCGCCCACGGCGAACCGCGACCTCATCCGCGACGCGCTGCAGAACGTGGTCCAGTTCGATGAGAACGGATCCACCCAGATCGCGCCGGCCCTGTCGGCCGTCTACGACCAGATCATCGCGGCCAACACGGGCCTGCAGCCCGTCGTCATCCTCTTCACCGATGGGGTGGAGGACGAGGGCGCCCTCGACTTGGACGCCATCACCGAGCGCTACCGCACCCGCCCCGAGGGCAAAGTGCCGGTCATCGTGCTCGACCTGCAGCCGCCCCCGGCCAGCCCCCTGGAGCGGGGCCGGAGCGCGAAGCTGCAGGACCTCGCCTGCCTCACCGGCGGCGAGTACATCTTCCTTGAGAACGCGTCCCAGTTCACCGGCGGCGTGCGTGATCTTGTCGAGATCGTGCGCAACCGGATCCGGGGCGTCTGGCGCCTGCGCGTGCGCACCGACATGCCCATGCTCAACGCCGGCAACTACCTCCTGTCGACCGTGCTGACCGCCACCGTGGGTGAGTCTCAGCACGCCGACACGATGGAGAAACTTCCCGGGTCGGACGACACCCGCCTCTGGTTCCAGAAGAATTGATCGAAGGGAGCAAGCCCCCCATGAAGAAGCTGCTGTTTCTTGTCGCGGCGGTGGCCGCGGGTGTGCCGGCGGGCGGGGCCTTCGCCCAGGACGCGCCTGTGGAGACTGACGCGGCCCCGGAGGCCGGTGGTGTTGAGGCTTCGGCCGAGGACGCCGCTGCCACCGACGACAGCGCCACGGCGGCCGAGAAGACGCTTGAGCGTGATCTCGCCATGTTCTGGGGCAAGCGCCGTGAGGTGAAGGTGGTGCAGAAGCGGCAGGTCGAGAAGGACGGCCGCTTCGAACTCGCCCTCACCGGCGGCATCATCCCGAACGACGATTTCATCGTGTACTACCCGGTCGGTGGCCGGGTTGGGTACCACTTCTCGGAGTCCTTCTCCGTGGAGGCGGCCTACGCGTACTCGTTCCAGTCGGACTCGGGCCTCACGGACTTCCTGACCAGCCCCGACGGCGCCGACCTGACCCGCGCGGTCATCCAGCAGACCATCTCGATGTACTACAACATCGGTCTGAACTGGGCGCCCATCTACGGCAAGGTCAGCCTGCTGGGCATGAAGCTCGTGCACTTCGAGAGCTACGTGGGCCTGGGCGTCGGCGCGGCCAACGTCGAGGAACTGGTGGACTCCAGCAACCCGAACCCGAGCAGCTCCATCAAGCCGGCTGGGAACGTGTCGGTGGGCTTCCGCTGGTTCGTGGACGACACCATCAACGTGCGCACCGAGTACCGGCACCACTTCCTGCAGGGGCCGGAGATCTCGGGCGGCGTCTACACGCCGGCCGAGCTCACGCTCGCTGTCGGCTTCATGCTGTGACCGCAGCCAACCACCGGGAGGAGCGTCGAGACATGACGCGGCATACCAAGCCCAAGCGGCGCCCGGGCTGGCTGTTCCGGCTCGGGGTGGCCCTTGTCGCCGTGGCGTTCAGCGCCCAGGCGTGGGCGATCACCGTGGACAACGTGGTCCAGATGCACAAGTCGGGGCTCCCCCCGGCGGTGATCATCCAGACCATCCAGAGCACCGGAAGCACGTTCAACCTGAGCGCGGCCGACAAGAAGGCCCTCGAAGACGCCGGGGTCCCGGCCGACGTGGTCCAGGCCATGTCGGGCAGCGCCGGCGGTGCGCCTGCGCCGGCGCCGGAGCCGGCGCCCGAGCCCGCGCCCGACGTGGGCGGGGGCGGTGAGGGCACTGATGATCTCGAGCGCCTGCGCGAGCAGGAGGCCGCTGAGCGGGCCCGCATCGAGGAGGAGGCCCGCATCCGCGAGGCCGCCCGTCGCGCTGCCGATCAGGAGCGCGAGAAGATGCGGGCCGAGGAGCGCAAGCGGGTGGCCCGTGCCCTCGCCAGCGCGCGCTCGGCCCTCGATGACGGCCGCTACTACGAGGCCGCTCGCAGCTTCGATGAGTTCATCAAGTCCACCGCCGACCAGACCAAGCCCAGCGTGCAGAGCGCCAAGCTCGGCCTCGCCGACGCGCTGAAGGCGCTGAAGCTCTACGGGAACGCGGCAGGCATCTACCACGAGCTGCTGGCGGCGGGGCCCGACAGCGAGGTCTTCGAGCCGGCCTTCAAGGGCCTGCGGACCTGCTCGCGGATGGTGGCCTACAACCCCGTGACTCTGGAGGCGCTCACGAACTACTTCGTGGGCAACTTCTCCCAGGGGTTCCAGGACGACTACAACTACTTCCTGGGCAAGTTCTTCTTCGACTACAACCGCAACGACGAGGCCACGCGGTACCTCGGCGAGGTGTCGGAGAAGGCGGACGACTTCGCCGAGGCCCAGTACCTCATGGGTCTGGTGGGCGTGCAGTCGGCGGGCGAGGACGCCGAGTCCAGCGACTTCATCAAGAACCTGGTGAAGGCCAACGTCCACTTCCAGAAGGCCATCCTGGGCGCCAGCCGCAGCGATGACGCCCGCGTGAAGCACCTGGCCTACCTGGCGCTGGCGCGGATCGCCTACACCCTCGAGCAGTACGACGCGGCCATCTTCTACTATCGGAAGGTGCCGGCCGACTCGACGAGCTACGTCAACGCCCTGCACGAGTCGGCGTGGTCGTACTTCCTCAAGGGTGACACCACCCGCGGCATGGGCATCTTCCATACCCTCGACGGCCCGGACTGGGAGGACTACTTCCTCCCGGACACCTACCTGCTCGAGGCGACGGTCTTCACCAACGTCTGCCGCTTCGACTACGCCCGCGAGGCCATCGAGCGCATCCGCCAGCGCTACCTCGCGCTCAAGATGCCCCTGGGGCAGTACCTGGCCGAGTACGCGTCGCCCGACGCCCTCTACCAGGCCTTCGTGCTGAAGCAGACCCGCAAGGGCGTCGAGCTGCCGCGTCTGGTGCGCATGTCGGTGATCTCGAACCCTGAGTTCTACGACCTCTACACCTCGGTGACCGCCTACCGGCGTGAGGTGGCGCGGCTGAAGCGCGAGCGCGAGAACTTCGGCGCTGATCTGGCGGCCCGGCTGCTCGCCACCGTCGAGAGCCGGCAGCAGGAGCGCACGCTCGCCCTGGGGATCAAGCTGAACCAGATCCTGCAGAAGCTGGACGACGAGCTGAGCGAGCTCGAAGTCCAGGTGACCGAGATCCGCATCGAGATCGACGAGGCTGCGGCCGACGAGCTCGAGAAGGAGATCGCGAAGGCGAACCAGGACGGGGACACCTCGCCCGTGGCCGCCGCGCAGGCGCAGGAGAGCGCGCTGGTCTTCGTCGGGGACAAGTACGTCACCTGGCCCTTCGAGGGCGAGTACTGGTCCGACGAGATCAACAACTACCGCAGCTACTTGACCGAGGTTTGCAAGTGATCCGCACGCACCTGGCCGCGTGGGCCGCGGCGTTCGCCCTCCTGGCGACGCCCGCCGCGGCGCAGAAGGTCAAGAAGGACGGTTCGGACGAGCTGGCGACCGGCGAGGCCGCCGCCAAGGGCGTCGTCCGGCCGGACGAGGCGAAGGACGCGCCGCCCCCGGCGGACGCCGAGCTCGAGAGCTTCGTGGCCGACAAGGAGAAGCAACTGTCCCAGGTCCGCCAGCGGCAGATCGTGGACATGCGGCAGATCCTGAAGAAGGACCCCCTCTACAAGCGCAAGGCGGACCTGCTGTTCCGCATCGCCGAGAAGGAGTGGGCCGAGGGCAAGTACCGCTACTTCCTTGAGCGCAAGGAGTACGACAAGCAGTACGAGGAGTACCTGAAGGGGACCTTGAAGAAGAGCCCCGAGGAGCCCTCCCCGGACTACTCCAAGGCTCTGGTGGAGTACAAGGCGCTCCTCAAGGAGTTCCCCAACTACAAGCGCATCGACGAGGTGATGTTCTACCTGGGCCAGGGGCTCATCACCGCGGGGAAGAAGAAGGAAGGCGCGAGCTACATGCTGCGCCTGACGAAGGACTACCCCAAGAGCAAGTACGTGACCCGCGCGTACCTGGCGGTGGCGGAGTACTACTTCGACAACGATCTGCTGTTCGCCGCGAAGACCAACTACCAGAAGGTCATCGAGGACGAGAACAGCCAGCAATACCCGTACGCGCTCTACAAGCTGGGCTACGTCCACTACAACCTGAAGGAGTACGAGGAGTCGATCACGAGCTTCCAGAAGGTTGTGGCCCTGTCGAAGGGTCAGGATCGCCGCAAGGTCTACTTCACGAACCAGGCCTACTCGGCGCTGTCGCTGGCGTATGCCGAGGTCGAGGATGGCTGGAAGCGGGCCCGTGACTACTTCCGGCAGGTGGGCGGCGCCGAGCTGGCCACCAAGCAGCTCGAGAAGATCGCGCGCACCTACTCCTCGCAGGACAAGATGGACCTCGAGATCGCGGTCTACGAGTACCTGATCGGCGAGAACAAGCAGGGCGGCAAGATCCCCGAGTACGCCGAGTACGTGACCGCGGCCTGGAAGAAGATGGAGGACCTGGGGAAGACCGATGAGGTCATCAACCGGTTCATCACCTACTTCGATCCGAAGGGCTCCTGGCACACGGTCAACAAGGACAACGAAGAGGCCATGACCCGGTCGAAGCAGTACCGGGAAGAGCAGATGGACTGGCTCATCGGGACCTACCACACGAAGGCCCAGGAGTTTGAGGAGAAGCTCAAGGACGAGCAGCGCGCCAGCGAGCACTACGCGAAGGCCGCGACCTACTACCGCAAGTACCTGGAGATGTTCCCGGACGGGAAGGACAACTACGACAAGGAGTTCTACCTGGCCGAGATCCTGGCCTACCAGGCGCAGGACTGGGATGAGGCGATGCAGCGCTACGCGAACGTCGTGAAGCGCGATCCCAAGGGCAAGTACTCCAAGGACTCGGCCTACAAGGTGATCCTGGTGGCCGAGGAGAAGATGGGCAAGGCCGGGGTCATCGATCCCCCTGAGCACTTCAAGGACAACAAGGTCACGGGCAAGGCGGCAAAGCCGACGGTGGTCTACACCGAGCGGAAGAACGACAAGGAGTTCAAGCCGATCCCCGAGACCGAGCTCCACGCCACCGAGCAGGGCTTCGTGGACGCCTGCAAGATGTACACGGACACCTACCCGAAGGACGACGAGGTGCCTGCCGTGTCGTTCCGGGCGGCCGAGGTCTACATCAAGAAGGGCCATTACCCCGAGGGCATCAAGCGCCTCGAGGTCATCATGGAGCACCACCCCAAGCACCAGTTCGCGAGCTTCGCGGCCGCCACGCTCTTCGACTCCAACTACCGCCTGCGGCGTTGGGATCAGATGGAGCGCTGGGCCCGCTACATGCTGACCAAGAAGAACTACAAGGTGCTGAAGAAGAAGCAGCTCCAGGACGTGATCGCGGTGTCGATCAACAACTACGCCACTGAGCTGAAGGAGAAGGGCGCCGAGGCCGCAAAGGGCGGCGACGCCAAGACCGGCAACGACTTCAAGGAGCAGGCGGTCAAGCAGTGGCTGCGCTTCGTGGACGAGTTCGGTCGCAAGAAGGAGCTCCAGGAGAAGGCGGCCATCGCGCTGTTCAACGCCGCGGCCACCACCGAGGAGCTGGAGAACACCGAGAAGGCCATCGACCTCTACGAGAGCGTCATCAAGCGGTACCCGAAGTCGTCCCAGGCCACGGAGTCCCACTTCGTGCTCGGCGCGCTCTACGAGAGCCAGACGGACTTCAAGACGGCGGCGAACTACTTCGAGAAGATGGCGTCCTTCCCCGACGTGCCCCAGATGGCCGACGCGCTCTACAACGCCGGCGCGATCCGGGCCGCGCTCGAGGAGTACGAGCAGGCCATCGACATCTTCGAGACCTACGTCAAGAAGTTCCCCGAGCGGGACGACGTGCGCGAGATCTACATCAAGATCGCGGAGTTCTACGAGAAGCTCGGCAAGTTCGGCCCGGCCCACAAGGCCTACGACAACTACATCAAGAAGTACCGCGGCAGCCGGGCCGACTCGCTGGTGGAGATCCACCTGCGCAAGGCCAAGCTGTACATCGCCGAGGGCGGCAAGAACGGCCGCCGCAGCGCCAGCAAGGAGCTGGGTGAGGCCGCCAAGGTCTTCAAGAAGCTGCCCGAAGAGATCAAGGCGGGCACCGACGCCAACGCCAAGCAGGTGCGCCGCGCGGCCGCCGAGGCGCGCTTCCTCGAGGGTGAGTTCATCTACCAGGATTTCGAGGAGGTGAAGGTCAGCTTCCCGGATCGAGTGCTCCGTCGCACCCTGGTCCAGAAGGCCAACCTGCTCGAGAAGGCCAACAAGGTTTACTTCGAGGTCTTGGACTTCAAGGCCCACGACGTGTCGGCCGGGGCGCTGTTCCGCATCGGCGAGAGCTTCTACCTGTTCGCCAAGAGCCTCTTCGACCTGCCGGTCCCCGAGGAGCTGAGCGAGGACGAGAAGTTCATCTACCGCGCGGAGCTCGACGACCGGGCGGCGCCGCTTCAGGAGAAGGCCATCGAGGCGCTCCAGCGTGCGGTGCAGTTGGCCCACAAGAACCACGTGTACAACGTGTGGTCGCGGCAGTCGGCTGCGACGCTCGTGAAGCTCAGCCCGGAGTCCTTCCCGGTGCTGAACGACAGCACGAACGACAGCACCTGGCGGGTGCCGGCGACGTTCTCCACGAACTTCATCAAGGATCCGCAGGGCAAGCTTGAGCTGCTGGTGACCGAGCCTCCCAAGCCTGCGACCACGCCGGCGCCTGGCGCCGGTGCACCGGGGGCAGAGAAGGGGGCCGAGGGCGTTGCGCCCGAGGCCGCGCCCGCTGCCGCGACCGAGGCTGCCGCTGAGGGCGCCGCGAAGAAGGGGGCCAAGTGATGGGCCGGTTGTTGGCGAAGTGGGGCGCCGTGGGCGCTTCGGCGCTGCTGCTCGTGGCCTGTGGGCCCGCGCCCAAGCCCAAGCCGAAGGATGACAAGCCCAAGGTCACCCAGGAGAAGCCGAAGAACGATGGCGGTCCGACCGCGGACTCCATCAAGCTCTTCGAGGCGGGTGTGCAGGCCCTCGAGAAGGGCCCGGAGGGCTACCGCGAGGCTGCCGAGGCCTTCGAAGGGGCCGTCGGGGTCTCGCCGAAGTACCACGTGGCGCTGCTGAACCTGGCTTACTCCTACGAGAAGCTGGGGCGCTACAAGGACGCGGCGGCGACCTATCGGAAGCTGATCGACCAGAACGTGCAGGACCGGGGCGTGACCCTGGCCCTCGGTCGGACCTTGCTGCTCTCGGGCGACGTGGAGTTGGCGGTCACCGAGTTCGAGTCGGTGCTGCGCAAGAACCCCGAGGATCTCGAAGCCCGCAACAACCTGGCGGCGGGCTACCTGGCGAAGGGCGACAACGAGACCGCCCTGCGCTACGTGAAGGAGGTCCTCGCCGTCCAGCCGAAGAACGTCCCGGCGATCATCAACCTGGGCCTCTTGTACCTCGAGCAGAAGAAGCTGCCGCTGGCGCTGCTCATGTTCAAGAAGGCCTTGAGCTACGACGAGAAGAACGCACGGGCCCACAACAACCTCGGGCTGACCTACTTCCAGATGAATCTTGTGCCGCTGGCGGTGCTGGAGTGGGAGCAGGCCGTGGGTTTGGACCCGACCATGGACGAGGCGCGCCTCAACCTGGCGTCGGTGTACCTGGACTACCTGGACTACGCGGCCGCGCTGACGCAGTTCCAGAAGGTTCGCGATCGCTTCCCCAGCCACTACCAGGCTACGGTTGGGGCCGCCAACGCGCTGTACGGCACGAGCGACTATGAGGGCGCTGCCAAGCTGTACGCGGAGTCGCTGGCCATCAAGGCTGGCAACGCCGAGGTGCTGATGCGGGTGGGCAAGATCAACGAGGAGCAGCTCGGCAAGCCCGACGTGGCGATCGAGTACTACAAGCAGTACATCGAGGCCGCCAACCCGCCGGCCGATGCGCCCATCCGGGCGACGGTGAAGTTCCTGGAGCAGGCGGCGAAGCAGGGCACCATGCCCGGCGCCGGCCCAGGGGGTGCTCCGGCCGGGGATGGCACCGAGGAGCCTGGCGACGGGGCCGAGGGCGGCGATGAGGCCAAGGCGCCGGCTGAGGGCGGCGATGAGGTCAAGGCGCCGGCTGACGGTGGCGACGAGGCCAAGGCGCCGGCTGACGGTGGCGACGAGGCCAAGGCGCCGGCTGACGGTGGCGACGAGGCCAAGGCGCCGGCTGAGGGCGGCGACGAGGCCAAGGCGCCGGCTGAGGTCGGCGACGAGGCCAAGGGTGGCGATGAGGCTGAGGCGCCGGCGGCGGCTGGCGACGAGGCCGAGGGCGGCGACGCGGCCCCCGAGGGCTGATTGCCTTGACACCGATGGCGGTCCGCAGGTCCGCTGAGGTTTGGCGCAGAGGAAGAGACAGATGAAGCGAATTGCTCTCGGTGTGATGTTTGCGCTCGCGGCCCCGGTCGTGGCGCAGGCGCAGGACGGGGAAGTGAAGACGAAGTTCTACAACTTCGACGATCTCCTCATTGACGGTCAGTACAAGAAGCCGCAGGTGCTCTACACCGACGCACGCCAGAAGGTGCGGTTCGAGCGGCTCTTGAAGCTGAAGAAGGACTTCCTTCCGAAGCTGAAGGCGACCGCCAAGGACGCGACCCTCCGCTAGGGCGCTGCCCGCCCTGGGCCCGCCCACCGGGCCCACCGTCCGCAGCCGTCGGACGACCCCCCACCTCTCGATCCTGCTGTCTTGGGCCTCGCTCAGATCCTTTGTCGGACCTGGGCGTATGCTTGCGAGGCTGGGAATCGCAGGCCTATACTCACCGCGTCGGGCCGGCCGACCGACCCTGCATCCCGTGACGACTCGGAGTTCCCCCTGATGCGAATCGTCTGCGACAACTGCAGCGCGAAGTACCAGATCAGCGACGACAAGGTCCGCAACAAGGTCTTCAAGATCCGCTGCAAGCGCTGCGCGCACGTCATCGTCGTTCGGGCCAAGCAGGATGGGGAGGCCCCCGCCGAGGCCCAGGACGACGCGACCAAGGTTGTGAAGTTCCCCGCCGGAGACGCGCCGGCGGCGACGGCGCCGCCGGCAGACGCCATCTGGTATCTGGTCGTGAACCGTGAGTCGGTCGGGCCGCTCTCCGATGAGCAGGTTGAGGGCTACTACACCCGGGGCGAGGTGGACGGTGAGGCCTTCACCTGGTCCGAGGGCATGACGGACTGGACCCGTCTGGCGTCGGTGCCCGAGTTCGCTCACCTGTTCCCGGCCGCGGCGCCGGAGGCCGAACCGACCGTCGGGGACACGGAGGCTGCGGGCGCATTTGCGGCGTTGGACGCCGCTCGTCGGGCCAACGTGCCCGACGACGATGACGGGATCATGGCCTCGAACAACGTGGCTGACCCGGACGGCGGCCTGGTGGTGGCGGCCCCGGCGCACGTCGAGCCGGCCGAGAGCCCGCGCGTGGGCAGCAACCTGCGTAACCAGCGCAACGAGAACTCGGTGCTGTTCAGCCTGGACAGTCTGGCCGCCGAGGAGCGTGCGCCGGCGGTCACGAACACGGGCGGGAGCGAGGGCTCCGGGCTGATCGACATTTCCGCGATCCTCGGCGGCGGTGGGCCGGCGCCAGCGGCCGCGATGGATGATCCCTTCGGCGGCGGTGGGGGCTTCGTGCCGGTGTCGGCGTCGCCGGTTGGCGGTGCGCCGATGCCGTCGCTCGTGACCAAGCCAGGCCCCTCGACCGCCAAGGTCGCGGGGATTACGGCGCTGGTCGTGTTGCTGCTCGGCGGCGGCGCTGCGGCCTGGTGGTTCACCACGCAGCAGAAGGACCCCGCACCGGCGCCGGTGGCCACCAACGATGGGACGCCCGCGGTGGCCACCGTGAAGATGGGCGCAGGGGCCGCAGCACCGGCGACGCAGCCCGCGTCGGTGGTGAACAGCGCTGCGCCGGCGACCGCTGCTGCACCTGCGACCGAGGCGGTCGCGGAGTCGGCGCCCCCAGCGGCGCCCACGTCCTTGGCGGACGCGGCGGCGGCGCAGGAGGCCTCCAAGCCGGCGGCAAAGCCCAGCCGGCCGGCACCGACGAAGCGCAAGGCCACGCGGCGCGACACGCCGAAGCCGCTGGCTCAGCGGAGTCCGGACCCCGAGGATGATCCACCGGCACGCCCTGCCCCGCGGCCTCAGCCCAAGCCGCGCCGGCAGGCGAAGCCCGCCGCGGGTGGGGGTGGCGACGAGCTCGACTCGCTGCTGGGGAGCCTGGACAAGAAGGGCACGAGCCCGGCGCGGCAGGCGCCCGCCGGGGCCAGCCCGCGGCCGGCCGCCGGCGGGGGCGGGGCTGCGGACCCGATGCTCCCCGAGCGGTTGAGCAAGCAGCAGATCCTGATGGTCGTGCGCAAGAACGCGTCGTCGATCCGTCAGTGCCGCCAGGCCGATCCGAACGCGACTGGCACGGTGATGGTGAGCATGCTCATCGGGCGCAGTGGGCAGGTCCAGCGGGCCGACGTGGAGTCGGGTCAGTTCAAGGGCACGCCCGTGGGCAACTGCGTCGAGGGCAAGGTCCGCAGCTTCCGCTTTCCGCAGTTCTCGGGTGAGCCACTGCGTGTGAACATGCCCTTCGCCATCTGAGAGCCGACGAGCAGCGCCCGTTGAGCTTCCTGCTCCGGGGACGCGCGCTCTCCAAGTGGCTCCGGCGCCTTGCTGTTGACTTCCGAGCTACGTTCCTGCACCCTCCCGCGGCGCTCAGAGACGTCCCGCCGGGACCACTCCAACCAACGGGCGCGAACTGAAACCTGACTGACAGGGGTTCGAAATGCAGGGTGTCTTGGGTCAGAAGCTGGGGATGACCGTGGTGTTCCGCGAGGATCGGCAGATCCCGGTGACGGCGGTCAAGGTCGACGGCAACGTGGTCGTGGGAAAGCGCACCGAGGCGCGCGATGGCTACAACGCCCTGATCTTGGGCGTGGGTGAGCAGCGCGTGTCGCGGCTCTCGCGCCCGGTCGTGGGGCAGTTCCGCGCGGCCGGCCTGGTGGATGAGCGTGATGGCCAGGAGCTCGTGAAGCGCCACGTGCGTGAGTTCCGCGTCACCGCCGAGCAGCTCGAGGCCTACACCGTGGGCCAGGCCGTCAAGATCACCGACCTGTTCAAGGTGGGCGAGAAGGCCGACGTGACCTCGACCAGCAAGGGGCGCGGCTTCTCGGGTGTCATGAAGCGCCACAACTTCGCGGGCTTCAAGGCTTCGCACGGTGTTCACGAGTACTTCCGCCACGGCGGCTCCATCGGGTCGAACACGACCCCCGCCCGCGTCATGAAGAACAAGAAGATGCCTGGCCAGCACGGCAACCGCCGCAGCACCATCCAGAACGTCGAGATCATCGAGATCCTGGCGGACGAGGGCATCGTGCTGCTGAAGGGTGGCGTGCCCGGTGCCCGCGGTGGGCTGGTGCAGGTGCGTCACGCGGTGAAGATCCGCCGCTGAGCAGGTCAGCGCGCCCTCAACTGGGCGCGCTGAGTTCCCCCACGAAGACCTGCGCCGCAGGGCCTGTCATGTGGACGTGGCCCGCAACCTCCTCAATGTGCAAGGTGCCACCCGGCTGCTCGATCCAGAGCGGCCCGCGGTGGCCGCGCGTCCAGGCGGCGGCGGCTATGGCGCACGCCCCGCTGCCGCAGGCGCCCGTGAGCCCGCTGCCCCGCTCCCAGATGGTGGCCTTGATCCGGCTCTGGGTCGGTGGGGCTGCGAAGGCCACGTTCACGCCCGCTGGGAAGATCGACGCGCGCTCGATGAGTGGGCCGTCCGTCAGCACCGTGTCGGTCGGCCAGCGGCCCCACAGGATGAAGTGGGGGTTTCCGACATCGAAGAGTGTGCCTCGGTAGGTGGTCGCGCCGACCTGAACGGCGCGCTCGCCCACGAGGCGCACCGGGCCCATGTCGACGCGGATGTCGGCGCCGACCTCCTGCACAAGGCGGGGGCCGACGTCGGTCTCGATGTGACAGCCGCCCGCCGCCAGGCGGCCGGTGTTGGCCAGGTAGCGGCCCACACAGCGCAGCCCGTTCCCGCACATCTCGGGGCGGCTGCCGTCGGCGTTACGGATGACCAGACGCCAGCCGGCCTGCGGGCTGCCGAGCAGCTCGAGGGTGCCGTCGGCTCCAATCCCGGTGCTGCGGTTGCACAGCGACGCCGCCTCTGGCGCGGCCAGGAGCGGCGCGTCGGCGGCGCGCTCGATGAGCACGAAGTCGTTGCCGAGGCCGTGGAGTTTCGCAAAGCGCATGGTGTCTCCCAGGTTGGCGCCGGTGGTCCCAGACGACCCCCGGAGGATGCGCGGTCTGCCAGGCAAGGGGAAGTGCCCGCCGCCCGACAAGGAATTGACGGGTGTAGGTATGCAGCTTACATTGCTGCTCGAAACCTACATGGAGGGGCGCCGTGACCCGCTCCCAGGCCGAGAAACCGCTGATTGGTGAGCATCCGAGCATGCGCCGGGTCTTGCGCGCCATCGAGCGCGTCGCGCCCACGGAAAGCTCCGTGCTGATCTTGGGCGAGAGCGGTACCGGCAAGGAGCTGGTGGCTCGGGCGGTCCACGCCGCGAGCCCGCGGGCCAGCAAGCCGCTGGTGCCCATCAACTGTGGGGCGATCCCTGCTCAGCTTCTGGAGAGCGAGCTCTTCGGGCATGTGAAGGGCGCCTTCACGGGGGCCTCACAGAGTCGGCCGGGGCGCTTTGAGCTGGCTCAGGGGGGGACAATCTTCCTCGACGAGGTGGCCGAGATGAGCCCGGCGTTGCAGGTCAAGCTGCTGCGCGTGTTGCAGGAGCGCCGGTTTGAGCCGGTCGGGAGCGAGCGCACCGTCGAGGTGGATGTCCGGGTCGTCGCGGCGACGAACCGGGATCTTGAGCAGGCCATCGCGGAGGGGATGTTCCGCGAGGACCTGTACTACCGGCTGAACGTGGTCGAACTGCAGCTCCCCGCCTTGCGCGATCGGGCCGACGATGTGCCTCGCCTGGCGGGCTACTTCAACGACCGGATGGGGGCCCAGCGGGGCCGCAAGGTGCGTCGGTTCACCGACGAGGCCATGGGCGCGCTTTGTCGCTACGGGTGGCCAGGGAATGTCCGCGAGCTCGAGAACATCGTCGAACGGCTGACCGTGTTCTGCGACGACGAGGTCGTGGAGCTCGAGGACCTGCCCGCGAAGATCGTCCGGCCCCGGCACACCCGGGCGGATGTGCCGCTGGATCTGCCGGACGAGGGCGTTGATCTGCGCGCGGTACTTCAGGAGCTGGAAGAACGCCTGATTCTGCAGGCCTTGGAGCGGACGGCGTGGAACAAGAACCGCGCGGCCACGCTGCTCGGGCTGAACCGGACCACCTTGGTCGAGAAGCTGAAGAAGCGAGGCATGTTGCGGGGTCGGCCGGCCGGCTGAGGCGCTGCGAATGCGAGCGTCAGATGGCTGGCGCGGGCTCGACGTTGTGGTTTATCGCGCACTTGGACCACGGCTACGATGCGGCCGTGGATGACCTCTCTCCGATCCCGCCACCGGTCCGGCTGGGTGCTCAGCGCCACAGCTTCCTGCCTTCGCGTCTGGAGCGGGCATGGTTGGCGACGCTGGGCCGACTGGGCGGGCGCTGGCGCCTGGGGCCCGACGGTCCGGTGCAGTCGGCCGGGGCGCTGGCGTTGCCACGCGGTGCCGTCCTGCAGCTCGGGGTCGAGGGGATGCCTCGGACCGATCTGGCCGGCGTTGCCCGGCTCGTGTTTGGGGGGCCGGACGCGCGCCTTCGCCCCCCTCCACCGGGAGGCGAGTCGCCGCGGGTGCCCTGGGCGAGCGTCTGGACCGACGGGCAGCGGCGGGTCTGGTTGGGCGCAGATGATGCCGCGCACAGCGAGCTTTGGGCGGGGGCCAACCCGAGCCGGGAGGCCTGGTGGTCGCGGCTGGGCCAGGTGCCCTTGGACGTGACCGTCGAGGTTGGGCGCCGGATGTTGCCGCTCGCGCAGGTGGACCAGCTGGCGGTCGGGCAGATCATCACCTTCGGCCCACGGGATGATGGCTTCCGGCTGAAGGTGGGGGACGTGACGGCCCATCGGGTTCAGCCGGTGCGACGGGGGCCGCGGCTCGGCTGCAGGGTGGTGGATGGCGACGCATGAGCCAGGGCCGAAGGGGCCTGTGGGGGGCCCGGATCTGGGCAACCTGGGCCAGGTGTCGGTGGAGGTCGTCGCGGTGCTGGGGCGCGCGAAGATCCCCGTTCAGCGGCTGTTGGAGCTTCGACCCGGGGCGGTCGTGGCTCTGGAGCGGTACCTGGGCGAGCCCGTGGACCTCGAGGTGGGCGGCGTGCTGGTCGCTCGCGGCGAGGTTGTCGTTGTGGACGGGCGCTACGCTGTTCGAATCACCGAGCTGGTGGCCGAAGACGGCTGACGCTCAGCCGGGTGGTTCGCCCAACTCGCGGAGGCGTGCCCACCTCGGCAAGCCGGCCGGGGCTGCCTCGGCCAGCATTGCGCCCATGTCCAGCGCGTTCGTGTTGGCAATTGGGCGCGCAACTCTTCTGAAGTCCTGGCGCACACTGGCTGCACCGCCTCGCTCGGCAGCGGCGCGGAGGTCGCTGATCTGCCAGGCGGCGGGTGGCCACGCTCCGCGCGCAGACGCGGCGCGGCAGCCCCTCCAGATCCATGGCGTCGGGACGCCACTTTTCGGGTCTTGAAGGTGCTGACTGCGGGCCTGGGCGTGCTTCGCGCGGGGTCTGGGTGAAGGGCCGCGCCCCCGTCGGCGCCCGCAGGGGTGGCTGGCCGGGGAGTGGAGGTGGTATGCCTGCGGGCAACGGGGAGCGCTGAGCATGCACACGTACGCGATCACGAGCGGCAAGGGGGGTGTCGGCAAGACCTCCATCGTCTGCAACCTGGCCCTGCGGCTGGCGGCGAGGGGCCGGCGCGTCCTGCTGATGGACGCCGATCTGGGCCTCGCCAACGTCGACATCGTGCTGGGGTTGACCCCCGCCGCGAACCTGGCGCGGTTCTTCGCTGGGGAGGCGGTGCTGGCGGACTTGCTCGTGGAGGCGGCCCCCAACCTCACGGTCCTGCCGGCTGCCTCCGGGGTGGCCGAGATGACCCAGCTCCAGGACACACAGATCCAGGACCTGAGCGACGCGCTTGATGCCTTGGAGGCGGACTTCGACGTGGTGTTCGTCGATACGGGGGCTGGGATCGGGCACAACGTGCGGCGGTTCTGTGCTGCGGTGTCGACGGTGTTGCTGGTGGTCACGCCCGAGCCCACATCCGTGACAGACGCGTACGCCACCCTGAAGGTGCTGAGTCAGGATCAGGGCATCCGCCAGTTCCGGCTGATCATCAACCAGGCGCCCGACCGGAAGGGCGCGCTGCGAGTCTTCCGGCAGCTCACCGAGGTGGCGGACCGCTTCCTGGATGTGTCGCTGAGCTTCGCCGGGTTCGTGCCGCGCGATCCGGCGGTGCCCGCAGCGGTACTGGAGCGCAAGCCCTTTGTGGCCGTGTCGCCCGACGCCCCCGCGGTGGCGGCGATCGAGCTGCTGGTGGATGAGCTCTTGCGCGACGAGGCCCACCCGCCCACGGGCAACCTGCAGTTCTTCTGGCGGCGACTGCTCGGTCAGGCCAGCTAGCTAGCGCCTGGGGCGCTGCCCGTTTCGTTCGTCGGCTTCGCGATCGGCGGCCCGCATGCGGTTCAGCGCCTCCGTACGGGCGGCTCGGTCGGCCAGCACCTGCAGGCCGAGCACCTGGCGGTGCAGATCCGCCGCGGCGGCCTCGGCCCGTGCCCGCAGGGCCCCGGCGTCGAGGGCGCGAGCCTCGGCAGCCTCGCACGCGGCCCGGAGCTGCTGGGTGTAGGCTTGTCGGCGGTCCAGGGCAGCCGCACAGAGCGCGGGGAAAGGCGCCGACAGCGACCCGAGCTCGGCCAGCAGGGCGTTGAGCCGGGAAGCCGCCTCGTCAGCGCCCTTTGCTGCAGCATCGGCTCGCTCGACGGCCGCCTGCCACTGGGCTTCCAGGGCCGCCCGGACCATGGGGGAGGGTGAGGGCATGGTGCTCGATTGACAGTGTCGTCGTTGCTGGGCACTATACGGCGCTTCGCCCTGCTGGACCATTGGTCCGTCTCGCACAGAACCCTGGAGGTTCCATTGGCTCGCGTCACCGTCGAGGATTGTCTGGAGCACGTCGATGACCAGTTCGCGCTGGTTCACCTGGCGGCCCGCCGTTACCGGCAGTTGCACCGCGGCTCGCTGCGGCTGGTGGACAGCAAGAACAAGGACATCGTGACCGCCCTGCGCGAGATCGCCGCCGGCAAGGTGGGCTTCCGGGAGAACGTGCGTGAGACGGTGATGAAGGCCAACCAGGATCCGCAGGAGCGGGCCATGGAGGCTGCGGCGCAGGCGGCTCTGGACGAGCTGGAGCTGGACGCCACGCCCCTGATCTGATCCGCCTCGCGAGCGGGACGCGGACGCGGTGCAGGCCCATCAGGGCCTGCGCGATGTCGCCCCGACGGCGCGTGTTCTCCCCGTCGCTCCGCCGGCCTGCCGCCCCGCCCGTTCCGTGCGGGGGTCATGGCGGTCGGCGCTGAGCTCAGCCCTTGGACTTCTCGTCAGCGGCCGGCTTCGCGTCGGACGAGGCATTGGCCTCGGGCTGGGCCTTGGCCTCGGGCTGGGCCTTGTCCTCGGGCTCGGCCTTGGGCTTGGTCTTGGCGGGCGGGGTCTTGTCCGACGCCTTGCTGCCTGCGCCCTTGCCCGCAGCCGCCGCCGCCTCGGCGAGCCCGGCGACGACCGCCTCGGCGCGGTCGTTGCGGGACTCGAGGGCCACCGCCAGCGCGTCGAGCTGGGCGCCATCGAAGGGGCCGTCTGCCGACGGCAGACCTGCGTCCTCTGCCACGACCTTCAGCATGGTCCGCGCCGACTGGTAGTCGTAGCGGGTCTCGAAAAGGGCCACGACCTGCGCCGCGGTCAGACTCATGTCAGCCTCCCAGTGCCCAATGATGGCGGTATCCTGGCACAGCCCCTGGAGCCCAGCAAGGCGTGCCGCGCGGTGTCGTCTGCGGGCCTCAGAGGCCCACGCCCCCATCCACGCCGATGGTCTGGCCGGTGATGTAGGCGGAGTCCGGGCCGGCGAGGAAGGCGACCAGGCCGGCGACGTCCTCGGGGGTGCCAAAGCGGCGCATGGGGATCGCAGCCTTGATCTCCTTGCCCGCGTGGTCCCGGATGCGCTGGCTCATGTCGGTCTCGATGACGCCCGGAGCCACGGCGTTGACGGTGATCTTCTTGGCGGCCAGCTCCACCGCCAGAGCCCGCGTGAAGGCCTCGATGGCCCCTTTGCTGGCGGCATAGTTCGTCTGCCCGCGGTTCGGACGGCGGGCCGACACGCTCGACAGGTTGATGATGCGCCCGTGGCGTTGCATGAGCATGGGCCGACAGACCGCGCGGGCCAGGTAGAAGGCGCCGTCGAGGTTCGTGCGGAGCACCTGAGCCCATTGGGCGTCCTCCATCTGGAGGAGCAGGGTGTCAGCGGTGACGCCCGCGTTGTTGACCAGGACGTCCAGGCCGCCGAGCTGGTCGAGGCACGCCTGCACGGCGGCGTCCGCCTGTTCCCGCTCGCTCACGTCCGCCTGGAAGGGGATGCCCTGGCCGCCAAGCTCGGCCATCTCGGCTGCCGTCTGAGCCGCGCCGTCGGCGTTGCCCCGGTACACGAGGAGGCAGCGGGCCTGGTGCTCACGGGCCAGGCGCAGGGCGATGGCGCGGCCGATGCCGCGGCTCGCACCGGTGATGAGGGCTCTCACGGGGCCACCTCCAGGGTGAGGGCGCTGATCTGGCCGCCGATCCCGGCGGCCTGGATCAGGCTGCGGCGGGCCGGGCCTTCGCGCGGGGCCGCGACCAGGTTGAGGTCGGCGCACTCTGGCGCCAGGGCGCGCAGGCTGGGCACCCCGGGCAGGACGCCGAGCCGCCCCGCCTCGAGGGCACAGGCGGCCGACAGCGGGCCCGAGGCGGCCACCGCGTGTCCGATCTGGCCCTTGTTGGTGGTGACGGCCGGCCGGTGCTGCCCGAACAGCAGGCCGAGCCCCGCGGCTTCCTGCGCATCGAAGGCGGGCGTCGCGTTGCCGTGGGCGTAGACGAGCTCGATGTCGGCGGGTTGCCAACCGGCATGGCCCAGGGCCTGACGGCCCGCTTGCGCGATGGCCTCGGGATCGCCCTTGGGGAGGAGGCTGGCCGCCGAGCTGGCGCCATACCCGCTGACGCGCCCGAGGATCCGCGCGCCGCGCGCCTGGGCGTGGGCGCGCCGCTCCAAGATGAAGAAGGCCGCGCCTTCGCCGGGGGCAAAGCCGTCGTGGCTGCTGTCGAAGGGGCGCACGGCGTCCGGCCCGGTCCGCTCGGTGAGCATCTCGAGCCGCGAGAAGCCCGTGTGGTGGGCGGGGTCGAGGGCCGAGTCGGCGCCGCCCGCCACCACCACATCGGCGAGCCCCTCGGCGATGGCCCACGCGGCCTCGCCCAGGGCCTGCAAGCCCCCGGCCGCCGAGTTGCAGTAGTTCTGGTTCACGCCTCGGGCGTCCAGATCGGCCGACCCGAAGCCCAGGGCGTTGTTGCTGAGCCCCTTGAGCAGCCACAAGGGGTTGATGCGAGGTACGCCCGCGGCGGCGAAGGTGCTGAGGTCGAACCGCTCGCCCACGAAGCCTTGCGCCAGCGCGGGCAGCAGGTCGCCGCTGTCGCCCATGGCGGTGCCGGCGCCGACGAACATCCCCACGCGCTCGGGATCGAGCGTCGCCTGGTCCAGCGCGCCGTCGGCCCAGGCACGCTTCATGGCAGCCAGTCCGTAGCGGACCGCCCGGCTCATGAGCTTCAGGTTCTTGCGGTTGCTCACCCAGTCGCCGGCCTTGAACCCCGTGACGGCGGCCCCGGTCTGGCAGGCGAAGGGGCGGACGTCAAAGGCGTCGATGGGGCGCAGAGCGGACTCGCCGCGGCAGAGCGCCTGCATCAGGTCGGCCGCGGTGTGGCCCAGGGGGCTGCAGACCCCCACGCCGGTGATGACGACCTCTTCGAAGGCGCTCATGAGCCGCTGATCTCCGCGAGGATGGCGTCCATGCCCTGTGCGGTGCCCGTGGTCTCCATGGGCGCCCTTCGGGCCTGTCGCTTGACGTGGGTGAGGTTGGCGCGCCCGGGGCCCAGGTGCCAGAAGCGCTCGATGCCGCGCTCGATCATGAGCGCCAAGGTCTGGCGCCAACGGACGGCACCGACCACTTGGGCCACCAGGCGCTGGCGGATGGCCTCGGGGGCGCTGTCGCCATGCCAGGCTCCGTCCACGTTGGCGACATAGGGCAGCCGGAGGGGCGCGACGGGGACGGCGGCGAGATCAGCGGCCAACCGCTCGGCGGCCGGCGCCAGGCGCTCGCAGTGGAAGGGCGCGGACACCTTCAATGGGATGACCAGCGCGCCCTGCTCGGCGAGGCGGGCCGAGGCGGCCTCGACGGCGGCGGTGTCCCCGCTGATGACCGTGAGCTTCGGGGCGTTGAAGACGGCGGGTGTGCAGACGCCTTCCACGGCGGCGCAGGCGGCTTCGATGGCGGCGTCGTCGGCCCTTTGAATCGCGGCCATGGCGCCCGCTCCGGGCGGCACGGCGGCCTGCATGTACTCCCCGCGGCGGCGGCAGAGGCGGACCGCGTCCTCGAACGCCAGGGCGCCTGCGGCCACCAGGGCGCCGTACTCCCCGAGGGAGTGGCCGGCCACCACGGTCGGCGCGAAGCCACGGGCTTGGAGAACGGCCCACGCGGCGCAGGCCACGGTGAGGACCGCGGGCTGGGTGTTGGCCGTGAGGTCGAGCGCCTCAGCCGGCCCCTCGAAGCAGAGGCGGCTGAGAGGCTCCCCCAAGGCTTCGTCCGCGGCCTGGAACACCGCCCGGGCCTCGGGGAAGCGGTCGTACAGGTCGCGGCCCATGCCGACCACCTGGGTCGCCTGGCCAGCGAAGAGCAGCGCAGTCTTCATCGGGCGGCCTCGTGCTCGGGGTGGGCGATGAGGAGGCTGGCGTTCTGCCCGCCGAACCCGAAGGAGTTGCTCAGCGCCACGCCGGGCGCGCCACGCCGGCCACCGGGCTCCACCAGATCCGCGTCGATGGCCGGATCGGGGTTGGTCAGATGGGGATTGGGCGGCAGGCCGTCGCCGGCGAAGGCCGCAAGCAACACCGCGAGCTCCACGGCGCCGGCGGCGGCGATGGCGTGGCCGAGCTGCCCCTTGCTGCTGCTCAGGGCCGGGCGGTGGGGGAAGACCCGCGCCACCGCCTGCGCCTCGGCCACGTCGTTGAGGGGCGTCCCGGTACCGTGGGCGTTCACGTAGTCGACCGCAGCGGCAGGGATCCCGGCGTCGGCGAGGGCGCGGCGCATGGCCAGCTCGGCGCCCAGCCCTTCGGGGTGAGGGGCCGTGACCCGCCACGCGTCCATGCTCGTGCCGGCGCCCAGGTAGACGCCCAGCACCTTGCGGCCAGCCGCTCGGGCCGCCTCCAGCGGTTCCAACACGAAGAAGGCGCCGCCCTCGCCCATGACGAAGCCGTCTCGGTCCTGGTCGAAGGGGCGGCCGCACAGGGCGGGGTCCTCGGCCGGGCTCGTTGCCCCCAGGCGGACGAAGGGCAGCAGACCGAAGGGGTGGATCATCGAGTCGGCCCCGCCCACCAGCGCCGCCGGGGCGTCGCCCCGGCGGATGAGCTCGGCCGCATGGGCGACCGCCGCCGAGCCGGCGGCGCATGCGCTGAAGTGCGCCGCCCGGGGCCCGCGGAGGCCAAGGTGATCTGCCAGCAAGTGCAGGGGCCGGGTGACCAGGTTGCGCCAGGGGGTCATCTCGCGGGCCGGCCGGGTGCGGCCCGCGAAGCCCGCGAAGTCGAAGGTGTCGCCGTCGCGGACGAAGGGCGCCAGGCCTTGGTTCACCTGACCGATGGTGACGCTCGTGAGGCCTGCCGCGAACACCACGGCGGCCTCGGCTGGCAAGGCGCCGTGCTCGCGGGCCGCCGCCAGCCCCGCGATCAACGCCAGCTCGGCGCGGCGGTCCTCGTGGCCCTGGACCGCAGCCGCCAAGACGGCGGGCAGGCGGTCGGCCAGGCGCCGATCGGCCACCTCGCAGGCGTTGCGCACGGGGAAGCGGCTGGCGTCGAAGGCCTGGATGGGGGCCGCCGCCGAGTCGCCCCGAAGGAGCCGGGTGCCCAACGTGGACAGGTCGTCCCCCAGCGGCGTCACGAGCCCGCACGCGCTGATGGCCAGTGGCGCGGCGCGGCGGCGGGCGAGGTGCAGCGCGGGGGCGGCCGGCGCGGGCCACAGGCCGATGTCGCCGGCGCTGACGGGCCGTTCACCCGCGTCCAGCGCGAGGGCCGCGGCCAGCGTGGCGGCGCCACAGTCGCCCAGCCGGTCGTGGGCGACGGGCGGGCACCCCTCGCGTGGGCCGAGCACCGCGATCACCCTGGCCCCGCGCGCCCGCGCATCCTCCAGCGGCTCGAGGACGAAGACCGCCGCCGCCTCGCTCAAGGGGCGGTCGCCGTCGCCCAGGGTCTCGGCGCTCAGCCGATCGCCAAAGGCGAGCCGCGCGTCGGCCCCGCCCGCCAGGGCCCAAGGGGCGTCGCCGCGGGACACGGCCAACGCGGCCTCGGTGAGGGCTCGTGGGCCCATGTCGGCGTCGTCGCACAGGGCCATGGTGGGCCCGGTCAGGCCCAGCTCGATGGCCACGTGCGCCACGCACATGTTCGGCAGGGTCTTCAACGAGGCCAGGGGATGCATCCAGTGCATCCCTTCGTCGATCAGGCGATCCAGCGTGACCTGGCCCGCCTCGCTGCTGTGGTGCAACACCGGCAGCAGCTCGCGCAGGCTCATGGGCTCGCGGCCGACAGCAAGGAAGAGGCCCGCTTCGGCATGACCGGCGCGACCGGCCTGGGCCAGGGCTTGCCGGGCCGCCCCCAAGGCCAGCCGGTTGGCGCGGGCCATCAGCTTCAGGTCTTTGCGGCGGGTCACGACCTTGCGCGGGTCGAAGCCCTCGGCCAGGGGGAGCAGCAGCGGCGCGAGCACACCCACATCGGGAGGGGGCTGGGGGATCAGCGGGCCCTGGGCCAGCCGCGCCCTGGCCTGGACCGGGTCCAGCCCGGCCGCGCACAGCAACCCGACGCCGGTGATCGCGACCGGCCTCACCTGTACCGTCCCACCACGAGGCTGCCGTTGCTGCCGCCGAACCCGAACGCGTTCGTCAATGCCACATCCACCGCCGCGCTGCGGGCGCCTTCTGGGATGTAGTCCAGATCGCAGGCGGGATCGGGGTGCTCGTAGTTGATGGTGGGGGGCAGGACCCCGGTCTGGATGGCCTTCACGCAGGCGATGAGCTCGACCGCGCCACAGGCCGCCACCAGGTGACCCATCATCGACTTGGTGGAGGACACGGGCACGCGCTGGGCGTGGGCGCCGAAGGCGCCGTGGATGCCGGCGGTCTCGCTGGCGTCGTTCTGCTGCGTGCTGGTGCCGTGGGCGTTGATGTAGCCGACGTCGTCCGGGGCGAGCCCGGCGTCCTTGAGCGCCGCCGTCATCGAGGCGCGGGCGCCGCGGCCGTCCGACGGGCTGTCGGTGATGCGCCAGGCGTTGGCCGACCAGCCGTAGCCCATGAGCTCAGCGTGGATCCGCGCGCCGCGGGCCTGGGCGTGGGCCTCGGTCTCCAGGACCAGGAAGCCGGCGCCCTCTCCCAGGACGAAGCCGTCCCGGGTCCGGTCGAAGGGCCGGCAGGCGTGCGCGGGGTCCTCATTACGGGTCGAGAGCGCGCCCAGCAGGCCGAAGCCCATGACCATGAGCTCCTCGACCAGGCGATCGGTGCCGCCCGCCAGCATGACGTCGGCGTCCCCCCGCCGCAGCACCCGGACCGCGTCGGCGATGGACTGGGAGCTGCTGGTGCACGCGGTGCTGGTGGTGAGGTTGGGCCCGCGCGCGTTGAACACGGCCGCCAGCAGGGTGGCCGGGAAGAAGGCGGACATCACCACGAAGTCCTTGGGGTCGACGCCTCGCAGAGCCTCCTGCGGCGGCAGGGCGAGGGCGGCCTTCAGCCGCAACGCCATGTCCCCCAGCTCCGGGCGGCTGACTTCGGCGCCGACGCTGACGCCGAACCGGTGCGGGGCGGGGCCGGTCTGGGCGAGGCCGGCGTCGGCCAGCGCCTCTTGGGCGGCCGCCACGGCGAACTGGCCCTTGGCGTCGCTCCACCGCGCCGCGCGGCCCTCCAGGGGAGGAGGCGTGAAGTCGCGGATCTCGGCGGCGAAGGTGGTCACGAAGCCCGAAGCGTCGAACCGCTGGATGGGGCCGATGGCGTTGCGGCCCTCGATGAGGGCGTCCCAGGTGGCGCTGACCGTGTGCCCCAGCGGGGTGACGCAGCCCATGCCGGTGACCACGATGCGGGGGCGCGACACTTGCAGCTCCTCAGCCGAGGCGGGCGGCCCAGTCGGCGTAGCCGGACCACAGGAGGGCCAGGTTCTTGCGCTCGAGGCGCTCCAGCCGCTCCTGCGCCTCGTCGCTCTCGAGGTCGCCGGGGTTGAACACGAACAGAACTTCGGCGGTGCAGGTGCGGTGGCCGTCCACGGACGCCTCGACCTTGCAGACCGCCGACTCGTCGCGGATCGAGTCGAGCTCGGCCTTCAGCACCAGCGGGTCGCCCGGGCGCACGAAGCGGCGGAACTTGGCCCGGCGGACCATGCTGAGGATGGGCCACACCCAGCGCTTCTCGTCCTGGAAGACGGTGACCTCGACGAGCTTGCCCGCGAGCTGCGCCAGCGCCTCCACCTGGACCACCCCGGGCACCACCGGGAAGCCAGGGAAGTGATCGGCGAAGTAGTCTTCGCTGCTGGCGACACCCTTGCGGCCCACGGCGCGCTCGCCGGGGACCAGCTCATCGATTCGGTCGAGGAAGATCCATCGCATGGGCCGACACCATACGGCGCGCTCCGGTGCGCCTCAAGTCTGCTGAATGGTCATTCAGTAATGTTCTTGTCGGGGCGCCCCGCCTCGACGACGCGCCCCTTCCAGACCGCCCCCCGGCCGCTGCTGATGCGCCATGCGCTGTTGACGAACAGGGCACAGATCACGGTGAGGCCGATCGGGAAGGTCCAGAACAGCCCCCAGCGGTAGCCCAGGCGGCGGTGTCCCAGGGCGTCGGTCGCGAGGATCAGGCCGACGATCAGGCCTTCCAGGCCCATCAGGCCCCACGCGGGGGCGCCCCCCATGCCCCATTGCAGCAGGTTCTTCGGCAACAGCAGGAAGGGCAGGACGCTCGAGGCGAACAAGAGCGCGACGATGATGAGGGTGGCCGCCCAGCTGTAGTCCAGGGCGGGGAAGAGGTTCTTGGTCCACCCCTGCCAGATCTCGCCCAAGCCGGTGTACATGCGGCAGCGGAAGACGCCGGGCGCGAAGTAGAGGCGGTAGGGTAGCTGCTCGGCCTTGGCGCGGCGGGCGAAGTCCACGTCGTCGAGCACCGAGCCCTTGATGGCTTCGTGGCCGCCCAGGGCGTCGTAGGCGGCGCGCTCGAAGAGCAGACATTGGCCGTTGGCCAGCGCCCGTTCGTGCGCGGGATCGTTGACCTGGGCCAGGGGGTTGCCCCCGGCGATGATGGCCCCGATCCGGGTCTGCACCACCCGCTCCCAGACGCTCTCCACCACCAGGAAGCCAAGGCCCGAGGCCATGCGTGCGCCTTGGGCCAGCGCCCGGCCCACGAGGCGCTTTGCGCCCAACGGCTCCAGCACGACGTCGGCGTCCACGAACCACAGCCAGTCACCCACCGCGTGCTGCTGGCCCAGGTGGAGGGCGTGGGGCTTGCCCAGCCACCCCGCGGGGGGATCCTGTCCGGCCACGACCTTCAGGCGAGGATCCTCGGCGGCGAGGCGGGCGAGCACTTCCCCCGTGCCGTCGGTGCTGCGATCGTCCACCACCACCACTTGCAGCGGGCCTGCCCAGGTCAGCGCCAGAGCAGAGCGCACACAGGCCTCGATGTTGGCGACCTCGTTGCGGGCCGGGATGACCACGGCCAGGGCGAGCCCGGCCGGTACGGGATCGGGCGGCGTGGCATGATCCAGGGTCCACTCGGGGGGCTGGTCGTCGCCGCGCACGATGCCCAGGAAGCTCTTGATCCAGAGCAGCGCGAGCAGGGCCAGGGCGCCCAGGGCCAACCAGTGCAGCATGACATCCTCCGCGGCCGTCGTCATACCACCGCGGGGCGTCGCGACGCACCGCGGTTTACTGCGCTTGGCGGGGTCGAGTACCGTGCCGGACGCTGCCGATGGGAGCGGCTACTTCGGGCCAACGCGGAAGATCTTGCGAACCGAGGGCCCCCAAGGTCCGCATGTTGGGGAGAACATGACGAGCGAACGACGGCGCTGGAAGTCCAGCCTGTACTGGCTGGTGGTGAGCGTGCTGGCCATCGGCTGCACCGAGGGGAGCGATGGTGGCGGTGGCGGCCAAGGCGGCGCCGGCGGCGCCATGGTCGACATGTCCGGGCCCGGGGGGGCCGGCGGCGCCGGTGGCATGGGCGGAGCGGGCGGCGCGCCGCCCCGCGACATGGCCGTGCGTGACGCGGCCCTGCCGGCATGCAGCGACGGCTTCGACAACGACGGCGACGGCCTGGTCGACGGCGCGGATCCGGGCTGCGAGGGCCCGGAGGATGGCGACGAGCTCGATCCGCCGGCCTGCGCCAACGGCGTGGACGATGACGCCGACGGCTTCATCGACTTCCCCGAAGACCCGGGCTGCGGCTCGACCTTCGACGACGACGAGTTCAACGAGCCGGTGGCGCCCCAGTGCAACGACGGGGTCGACAACGACCGCGACGGCCTGGTGGACGAGGCTGATCCGGGCTGCGCCTCGGTGGCTGACCCCCGGGAGACGGATCCCGACACGCCGCCGCAGTGCTTCAACCGCATCGACGATGACGGCGACGGGATCATCGACTTCCCGCTGGAGCCGGGCTGCAGCACCGCCGGCGACGATGACGAGGCCGATCCCCCCCAGCCGCCCGCGTGCGCGAACGGCGCGGACGATGACGGCGACGGCAGCGTGGACTACCCCGAGGATCCGGGCTGCGCCGGTGTGGGTGATCGCGACGAGACCGACAAGGCCGTGACGCCGCGCTGCTCGGACGGCATCGACAACGACCGCGACGGCAAGACGGACTTTCCCGAGGATGACGGCTGCACGTCGGCGGCCGACTACGACGAGCGCGGCACCTGCGGCGACACCTACGATCCCCCCGGGCTCTCCGACGGGCAGTCCCTGGTGATCGACAGCCGCCGGGGCGAGTTCGAGAGCGAGGGGAGCTGCGGTGGGCGCGGCAGCCCCGAGGTGGTGTTCTTCTACAAGCTCACCCGGGACGTCGAGGCGCTGGAGATCACGACGGACCTGCCGGCCACCGAGGCGTACACCACCCTGTATGTGCGGCGGACCGCCTGCCTGGACACGAGCACCGAGGTGGGCTGCCAGGCCGAGGACGTGCGCTCGGGCAACCCGGGGCACACGCTGCGGCTCGAGAACCTGCGGCGCGGCGACTACTACATCTTCGCCGACGGCGTGACGGGCCGCGGCGGTCTGATCGAGATTCAGGTCAACGAGATCCCGCTGGCGGCCTGCCTGAACCGGCTGGACGACGACCGCGACGGCAAGGTGGACTACCCGTCGGATCCGGGCTGCGAGTTCCCACAGGACCGCGACGAGGAGGATCCGCTCCAGCTTCCCGCCTGCACCAACGATGAAGACGACGACGGCGACGGCTTCGTGGACTACCCGCTCGACCTGGGGTGCGTGAGCGCCGCGGGCGACAGCGAGGTGGACATCTGCGGACAGGGCGTGCGCTTCCGCGAGTTCTTCTGGGATCAGGGGTCCATCGTGGCCAACACCCAGGTGGAGCGTGGCGGCACGAACGACAGCGTGGGGAGCTGCGGCGGGCAGAACGCCCCCGAGGTCATCTACTACTTCAACAACCCCTTCAACGCGCGCCTGACCTTCTCGACGCGCCACGACGAGACGCAGATCCCCACCGCCCTGTACGTGCGGCGCACCTGCGACAACCGGCAGTCCGAGTTGGAGTGCGACGCGGGCGAGGGCGATGAGGACGGCCAGCGCGGCCTGGTCACCCTCGACAACGCGGCGGTGGGCACCTACTTCGTGGTGGTGGACACCGGCTTCGGGCAGGGCGGGCAGTTCAAGCTCAGCCTGGAGTACGAGCGCCTGGATCCGGGCTGCGTGGACGGCCAGGACAATGACGGCGACGGGCTGGTGGACGGCGAGGACCCCGGCTGCGACGGCCCGCAGGACGAGGACGAGCGGGATCCGCCCGCCGGCGCCCCGTTGGCGATCTGCAACAACCTCATGGATGACGACGGCGACGGCCTGATCGACTTCCCGTTCGACCCGGGCTGCATCGCCCGCGGGGACGACGACGAGGCCGATCCGCCGGTGCTGGCAGCCTGCGCCAACGGCGTGGACGACGACGGTGACGGGGACATCGACTTCCCGGATGACGCGGGCTGCCAGGCGGCCGGCGACGACGACGAGAACGATCCGCGGCCGCGGCCGGCGTGCAGCAACCGCATCGACGACGATGACGACGGGCTCATCGACTACCCGTTCGATCCCGGCTGCATCGCGGCGGGCGACGGCGGTGAGGGTGATCCGAACCCGCTGCCGGCCTGCAGCGACGGCATCGACAACGACCGCGACGGCATCGCCGACTTCCCGTTTGATCCCGGCTGCTTGTCGGCGGGGCACCCCTTCGAGGACGATCTGCCGCCCGATCAGGCGCCGGCCTGCGACAACGGCCTGGACGATGACGGCGACGGCCTGATCGACTTCCCCATCGACCCGGGCTGCGACTGGGCGGCGGAGGACGACGAGACGAGCCCGGCCTTCCCGCCGCAGTGTGCCAACGGCCGGGACGACGACCAGAACGGGCGGATCGACTTCCCCGATGACCCGGGCTGCCGCTACGCGGCGGACCGGTTCGAGGAGAACGATGGGCAGATCCCGCCGCGCTGCGGTGACGGCGTCGACAACGATCTCGACGGCTTCGTGGACCTGCAGGACCTGGGCTGCCTGGATCCCGAGGATGACGACGAGACCGACGAGGCCGGCGACGCGCCGCTGTGCGGCAACGGGGCTGACGACGACGAGGATGGCCTCACCGACTGGCCGGACGATCCGGGCTGCCAGGCCCGCGGTGATCGCACCGAGGACCAGTCGTGCCGGCCCGAGGTGAACACGCCGCTGATTCCGCCCAACGGCTCGGTGATGGGCCAGACCGCCGACGGCGGCATGGACGTCTACCACCACCGCTGCGGCGGCCGCATGGCGCCCGACGCGGTGTACCGCTACGTGCTGGAGCAGCCCGGCGACCTGGTGGTGAGCGCCGACAACCCCGGCACCGACTACCCGGTGGTGCTGGCGGTGCGCACCGACTGTGAGGAGCCCGACAGCATGATCTCGTGCGCGGGGAACTTCGCGGCGCCCGTGCCTACGGTCACGCTGCGCAACGCCGACGCCGGCGAGTACTTCATCTTCGTGGACGGCGGTGGCCCCGAGCAGTGGGTGAGCAGCAACGGCAACGTGGCCATGCCTGCCGATCCCCGGAACTTCCAGGGCGGCGACGACATCCGCGACAACTGCGGCTGGAGCGACGGCGGCAACGACGCCTTCGACTGCTACGGGCGCTTCACGGTCACCCACGCGGGGCAGGCCAGCGCGCCCAGCATCGTCATCGGGCGGCGCAACGCCAACGCGGGTGCCTACAACTACATCGTCGACAGCGCCAAGCCGCACCCCAGCGTCTGGCGGGTGCAGTTCCTGCCCGCCGAGGACTTCGACGAGCGCCCGGTGGACATCCAGATCACCGGGAACCTGGGCAGCGACGGCAGCACCGTGGCGCAGCGCGGCGCCATCGACGTCCTGGGTCGCCAGGTGGCCTGGCTGCAGACCAGCGATGGCCGCGCCGGGGACCCGCCCGTGCACCACCTGCTGGTGCCCAGCGATCCCGAGCAGCTCGGCCAGGTGCAGTACGCCAACAACGGCGACAACGTGACCATCACCGCCAACCAGGTGAAGCTGCCGGTGACCTTCTACGTGGGCCTGTCCTACGGGAACCGCGACGCGGTGTTCCAGGCGCTGGTGGACGACATCGAGATCCAGGCGGGCCCGGGCGGCGACGACGCCCCGCGGTTCGGCAACTTCGAGATCACCGTCGAAGAGCAGCGCTGAGCCCTCGCCAGGGCTGAGGCGTTGGGGCACCATGCCCACGACGCTTCAGCCCAGGCTTGGCCCGTGACCCCCACCGTCGATGTCTTCGTGGAGCCCTCCGGGCGCCGCATCGCGCCCTTCGGGGACCCCGTCACCGAGACCCCCATCGCCAACCGGCCGCTCTCGGCGTGGCAGGAACAGGCGTTCGCCGACGGCGGGTTCAGGCGGGTGGACGCCATCACGCCGCCCTGCCTGGTGATCCCCGACACCCTCTTCTGCACCGGCGACATCCTCCGCCGCTTCGTGGACGGGGCGGCCGGCGGCAACGCGGTGCTGGTGTTGGCGGAGTCCAAGCACGGCGCTTCCACCACCCCGGTCCAGCCGCACGTCACCCGCCTCGAGGGCAAGGGCTGGCGTTTTGAGAAGATCCGCTATGTGGCCGGCGGCGATCAGGCGCCCGCCGACGTGGTGGTCGAGCCGCAGGAGCGCGTGCTGGACCTGCCGAGCCTCCCCTACGATCTGGGGCAGGAGACCATCCAGATCGGTATCGCCCGGGACCCGCTGATGACCCTGCACCACTGGGTGCACATCCTGTGGGCGAACCAGGCGGCCGGAGGCATCGAGCTCATGCGCACGCCGCCGTGGAAGTGGGCGCTGCGCGGCCTGTGGGCGGCCACCCGGGCCCTGTCGTTCAACAAGTGGAAGGTGCTGGGCAAGCTGAACCGCATCGGCAAGGGCTGCGACATCCACCCCACCGCGGTGGTCGAGGGGAGCACCCTGGGCGATGGCGTCAGCGTTGGGCCGTTCTCGCGGGTGCTGTTCAGCACGCTGGGCGACGGCGTCAGCGTCATGCCGCACGCCCAGGTGGACCTGAGCACGGTGGGGGCCAAGGCCACCATCAGCGAGGCCACCGTGATCCGGTTCTCGGTGATCTACCCCGAGGCGGTGGTCAGCCAGTACCTGATGCAGCAGTGCGTCATCGGGCGCCGGGCCGTGACCACGGGCGGCTCGTTCAGCATCGATCTGAACTTCGAGCAGGACATCCGGGTGCCGCTGGATGGCAAGCTGTGGTCGACCGGTCAGCGGTTTCTGGGCAGCGCCTTCGGCCACCGCGCCCGCATCGGCACCGGCTTCTGGCTGGCCAGCGGTCGCATGGTGCCCAACGACTACTTCCTGGTGCGGGACCCCTGCCTGGTGTTGGCAAAGCTGCCCGAGGGGCTCCCCACCGACAAGCCGCTCATCGCGTCGGGGCCGGTCCTTCGTCCGGCGGGCTAGACCCTGCCTCCTGCGTGGCTGCGGGTTTGCGGGCCACCGCGATCTGGTGGCCTGAGGCGTTGAGCAGGCGCAGCAGCGCCTGGCTGGGCACTTCGACCACGAAATACAGCGCCACGAGCAGCAGCACCAGCACCAGGTCGAAGGGGGTGCGCCAGCTTGGCGGGCTGCCGGGCGGCGGGCTGCGCAGCACCTTGCCCAGCCAGAGGCCCAGGCTCGCCACCCCCTCCAGGGGGTAGAACATGGTGTGTTGGCGCGTGACCGTCGGGAACCCGGCCGCCTCGAAGGCCCGCGCCAGCGTGGCGGGCGTGAAGTGGAACAGGTGCTGCGGGGTCAGCAGGGGCAGCCAGTAGCGGCCAAAGACCTTGCGCCAGAAGCCACCGAAGTTGGGCACCTCGACCACACAGGCGCCGCCGGGGGCGAGCAGCGCGTAGGCCTTGCGCAGTGCAGCGACGGGCTCGGGGTGGTGCTCCAGCGACTCGAAGAAGGTGATGCACTCGAAGCTGCCCGCGCCGTCGGGCTGATCCACCAGGTGGCCGACCCGGTAGTCACAGGCGTCCTGGTCCACGGCCTGCGCGATGCTGCCTTCGTCAGCGTCCAGGCCGGTGGTGCGGCAGCCAGTGGCCTCCCGTGCCACCCGCAAGAAGCCTCCGTAGGAGCAGCCCACGTCAAGCAGGCGATCCTGCGCGGACAGGGGCCTGACCTTCTGGAGCACCCCCAGGCGGTAGCGGGCGATGAGCTTGCCCAGCCCGCTCTCGGTCTGGAAATGGCGCATGCCCTGCTCGGCCTCGCCCGAGTAGGCGTCCTCGTAGTAGAACCCCAGAGCGTCCGGTGTGGGCCGCGGGCGGGTCGCCACCAGCCCGCAGCCGTCGCACTGTGCCAAGGTGAACTCGCCCGGTTTGCGCCAGACCAGATCCCGCACGCGGGTCAGGGTCGGGCGGTAGCGGGCCCCGGCGCAGACGGGGCAGGGCGGGGATTCGAGGGGGACAGGTGCGGTCATGGGGGCGCAGCATACCCCGTACCGCCCGGAAAGGCAGCCGAGTGAGCGTGGTGGCCTGGGCCGTGGCCGTGGTGTGGGGGCTGGTGTTCATCGCCGCGGCCCAGGCGCAGCTTCGGCGCCTGCCCAGCCCCACCCGGGTGGTGCCGGAGTTCGGGCTGTGGCTGCCGGATGGGGGTGAGCCGCCCTCGGTCGAGCCCCCGCCCGCGGCGATCCACAAGGGCCCCGAGGCGCCTGGCGCTGGACCGCACCGCTGGCTGGTCCTCAGCGGCGGGGTCCAGGTGCGCCCGGACCTGCCGGGGCGCCTTGCGGCCTGTGGCGCGGAGTTCGTCTCGGTGCTGCCGCGTCCCAAGGGGGGCCTGCTTGGGCTGACCATCGAGCGCCTGCGCCGCGACTTCGCGGCCCCTCAGAACGTGGTGGAGCCCACGCACCCGGCGGCCTACGCCGACGGGCGCTGTGCCTGGCTGCGGCTCCGGGATCTGGCGCTGCCGGGGCCCGAGGCGGATCGGGTCCTCCGCGCCGCTCGGGCCCGCAAGGCGCACGGGCTCGATGTGGATCTGCGGGACGGCCGCGGGCCGCTGGCGCCGCTGAAGGGCTCCAGGGGCCGCTGGCTGGTGGTGGCGCCCGCGATGACCCTGGAGAAGCACCGCGCCACGCTGCATGACCTGGTGGCGGGGGACGGTGGCCTGCGCGGCCTGCTGGGGCTGGTGCCCAGCCTGCTGGCGACGGCGCCTCTGCTGCTGCTGCCCTTCGAGGCGGCCCGTGGGCCGGCGCTGCTGGCCCTGGGGCTCGGGACCTGCGCGCGCCTGCTGACCGCGGTCCGGGACGGCTTCGGGCACCCGCTCGCGCTTGCGGGCTGGCTCACCGAGCCGCTGCTGGCCCTCCAGGCCGCTGGCGCACCCCGGCGGCCACACCCGCCCATGCCGCCGGTGCCGACGAGCGGTCCGACCGGGCTCGTCGCGCCCCGCGCCGTGGAGGGCGGGGCCTGGCTGGAGGCGGCGGCGGTGCCGTTCCTGGCCCGCCGGCTGGGCGGCTCAGCGCCGGTGATGGAGCAGATCTACGACAACCAGCCCATCGGGCGGAGCGCCCTCGGGCGGATGGTGGATCGGGCGGTCCACGCGTCGCCCGCGTCCAGGGCGGTCCGGCACCGGTTGATGGCCACCATTGAGCTCGGCCAGGCGTTGGCGCCAGAGCGCCTGCTCAGTGTGCCGTGCGGCGGGGGCCGCGACGCTGCGGCCATCGCGGCGTCCGTCACCGTGCTGGCCGATCCGGATCCGGCGGCGCGGCGCCTGGCCAAGGCGAACAACCCCCACGCCCAGGTGGTGCACGCCACCGTCGAGGAGTGCCCGGCCGGGCCCTTCGACCTGATCCTGTTCATCGGGCTGGCCGAGTACCTGGACGACCCCGAGGTGGTGCGGCTGCTGGTGTCGCTGCGGGGCCGGCTGGCGCCTGGCGGGGCCTTGCTGGCCTCGACCACCGCCGATCACCCGCAGCGCGGCCGTATGGGGCGCTGGCTGGGCTGGGACACGCGGGCGCGGACGCCCGACGCCTTGGCCGAGCTCATGGACGCCGCCGGCTTCGTGGTGGAGAGTCGCCGGGGCGATCCGCTGGACATCCAGTGGGTGCTGCTGGGGCGGCCGCGGCCCATGGCGCCCTCGCGGCCGCCGGCCGAGGTGGCTACGGGTTGACCGTCGGGACGCCGTCGGGATCCTCGAGCAGGGTCCGGAAGAAGGTCCCCACGTCGGCGATGGCCGGCTGCAGCTCGAAGGCCACCTGGGCACCGTCCCCGCCGTCCGGGGCATAGAGCTTCACGACCTGGGTGCGCAGGCCTGCGCTGCGGTAGTCCACGTTGCCGCGGACGGCGCCGGCCTCGGCCGGGTCCACGCCCGGGAACTCGTCGGGGGCGCTGCCCACGCGCTGCAGCCGCAGCGCGATGGCCAGGTGGTTCGCCGTGGCGTAGGGCGTGCGCCCGTCCTCCAAGCCGACGATGTGCAGCACGTGCTTCGGGGTGACTCCCTCGGGCGGCCGTCGGATGAGCCCCCCGAAGTTCATGGGATCGGCCGGGTCCAGCGCCGCCTGCACCAGGTGCAGGCCCGGGTGCATGCCGTTGAGGCCATCGTCCGCCAGCTCCACGGCGAGCTGGTACCCCGGGCGGTGCGGTGCCGTGGTGAAGCGCAGCGTGTCGATCCAGCCCGCCCCCGCGCTGGAGAGCACGGCGGCGTCCACGGTGGGCGCGTAGGCCAGGAACGGGACCCCCACCCAGGCGCCCCGGCCCTGCCCGAAGAAGGCCAGCTTCTCACCGCTGAAGCGCTGGTTGCCATCCGCGGTGGGCACCCGGTAGGTACTCAGCAGGCGCACCACGGCGTGCAACTCTGCGGCGCTCTGCAACACCAGGTCGCGGGCACGGGCCGGGCGAAGCACATCATTGAGCAGGGCGCCGAGGGTTGCTGCTTCGGGCGGCGCCTCTTCGCCGAAGCGCGCGCCGTCCAGCAGCGGCTCCACGGAGATGACGGCCCAGCCCAGGCGGGCCAGTCGGTTCGCGAAGCCGTTGTCGATGAAGGCCCGGAAGCCCTCGCCCAGGTCGGGCGCGTAGATGACGGTGGGCCAACCGCCGGCGGGCGCCGGCCCGCGGGGCACGGTCATGGCCAGGCAAGCCTGGCTCTGACGCTGAACGCGAGGGGCGCCGTCGGCGCCCAGGTCGAAGGTGCCGCCCCAGGTACGGTACGGGGGCACGCCGGTCAGGAAGTCCGGTAGCGCGACCCGGGCGTGGTACTCGCCGTACAGCGGATTCACGTCGCCGCAGCGGCGCCCGCCTGGCCCGGCGCACGGGGAGGGGGTGCCGCCGTCGCACTCGGTCATGTCGCTGATGACCGGCTCGGGGGCGGCGGCCACCGCGGCCGGCAGGGCCGCCGCGCGGGGGGTGGGATCGGCGGTGGTGAAGACCGCGGCCCCGAGCACATCCTCGGCGGGCACGCCCTCAGTGGCCAGCCACCGGCGCAGCGGCGCGTACCGGTTCCACGCGTTGACCATGGCGGGGTGGCTCGGGGGGGTCTCGGCCAGGAGCGCCACCAGATCGGCGTCGGGCTCGAAGGGCACGCCGTTGCTGTCGGTGAGCCCCTTGAAGAACAGGGCGCCGTAAGTGTGGCTGGCCTCGAGCGGCGAGCCCTCGCTGGGGCGGATGCCCAGCCAGTTGTGGCAGATGTAGGGGGCGCGATCGGTGGTGGCGAAGAAACGCGAGCGCGGGCGGCGGCCGTAGGACGCCCCCTCGGTGAGGTCGATGAAGGCAAAGGACGCGTCGTCGCCCCCGAAGGTGAGCGTGTCGTAGTCCATGGGGGCGCTGAAGCGGAACAGGACCGCGCTGTTGACCCCGAAGCCGTCAGCGCCGGGGCCCACCTCGGCCATGAGCGTGCCGATGAGCCCCGCGGGCTGCGGCGCCTGCTCCAGGCCCGGGTAGCCCGTGAGATCCAGGCCCTGCGTCACGCGGCGGGCGTCGTCGGGGAAGGGCAGGCCGAAGAAGTCGCCCGCCGGGGCACCGCGCGGCACCTCATGCAGCACGCGGGGGGACCCGGCCATAGGCACGGCCGGGCACTCGACGCCGCCCCAGCGGGGCCGCTCTGCGCACTGGCTGTTGCCGTCACACACCAGCCCAAAGCCACAGTCGGCGTCCACGGTGCAGCCCGCGCCGATGGCCACGGTTCCCTCGGCGCCCGGCGCTGCACAGCGGCCGTCGTGCCCGCAGAGCAGGGGGGCCTCGCAGGTGGCGTCGCTGAAGCAGACGTCGCCGTCCTCGCCTCGGCGGTCGGTGGCGGCGCAGCGCCCCGCCCCGGAGCAGATCAGGTCGATCCGACAGTCGGTGTCGGCGGTGCAAGCCGCGTTGGGCCCCGCAGTGCCGGGTTCACCGGGTGGGGCACAGAGCCCCCCTGCGCTGCAGACCAGGCCCGAGCCGCACTCAGCGGTCTCGGTGCAGGCCTCGCCGGGATCACCCAGCTTGGCGTCGTTGTCGCGCAGGGGGCTGCACCCGGCAAGCAGGAGCAGCAGCGGCAGAGGGGACAGCAGGTGTCGCATGGGCGGACCGTGGCCGGAGGAACAGTCGGCCGACGTTACCAAGCTCAGCGAAGAATTAGCATCCCCGAGGGCGGGAAAGCGGGGCGGACCCCGAGAGGGCCCCGCGCGCGGATTGGGAGGCCCGAAAAAACAAAACCCCATGGGGCAGGGCCCCATGGGGTTTCACGCGCACCAGGCAGGATTCGAACCTGCGACCTACGGCTCCGGAGGCCGGCGCTCTATCCAGCTGAGCTACTGGTGCTTGCTGAACGGAGAGCGTGTATACGCCCGTCGCTGCGGACGCGCAAGCCTATTGTTGGTGGCCGCTCAATCGCTCAGCCAGGCGGTGGCACCGATCTCGACGCGGACATCCCGGGGGAGCCGGCTGACCTCGACGGTGGCCCGGGCCGGCGGGGGATCGGGCATCCGCTCGGCGTACACAGCGTTCACCGCCGCAAAGTCGTTCATGTCGGCGAGGAAGATCGTGCACTGCACCAGGTCGGCCATGGATCCCCCCGCGGCGGCGAGCACCGCGGCCAGGTTGTCGAGCACCTGGACCGCCTGCTCTGCAGCCGTCTCGCCCACCAGGGCCCCGGTCTGGGGATGGAGGGCGATCTGCCCGCTGAGGTACAGGGTGTCACCGGCGCGGATGGCCTGACTGTAGGGCCCGATGGCGGCCGGGGCCCCTGCGGTGGCGATGGCGCGCCGTGCGCTCAAACGGCGGCCCCCCGGATGCTGGGGGCGCGGGTGCCGCTGGTCTTCTTCACCACGCGCTGCACCTGCCGCTCGATCTTCGTGATGGTCTCGTCGGTGGCGCGCACCAGATCGGGGCCCTCGGTCGAGGCCGAGAAGTCGTGCTTGGCCGCATTGAACTGGATCGCGCACCCGAAGGTCTCGGGGCCCTCGCTCGAGAGCCGGACTCGGACGTGGAGCTTCTCGTCCAGGCGCCCCTGGATCTTGCTGAGCTTCAGCTCGATGCGCTCGCGCAGCATGTCGGTGGCCTCGAGATCGCGCGTCACCAGCTCGATGTTCATGCTTACCTCACCTCCCTGCAGTGCGGGTCTGCCCGCCCGGCCCCCGGCCAGACGGGATCGGCGGCGCGCTCGCGCCCCGGCCGATGCCCATGGTTGGAGTGCACGCCGCCCGTCAGGGCGGCGATGGGGGCGTGGGCCACGGGCTTCGCCGTGGTTTCGCCCTGGTCGTGGCGTCGAAGGACCCGGTTCAAAGCGGCTCCGGCACCCGGCCTGACGTGCGCGTCACGCGAACGTCACCATGCCCTGACTCTAGACGGTCGCTCTCGCGGTTGCCAAGGGCCCAGGCCTGAAACCTCAGAAAACCCACAGGGCCGCAAGGTAGACCGGGGCGCTCAACAGCATGACAGCCGCGGTGTAGCCGACGATGGCGCGGGCCCGCAGTCCGGTGATGGCCAACAAAGGAAGGGCCCAGAAGGGCTGCAGCATGTTGGTCCAGCCGTCGCCGTAGGCGAAGGCCAGGACGGCCTTGCCCAGGGGCACGCCGAGCTGCTGTGCGCTCTCCATGATCACCGGCCCCTGGACACCCCACTGCCCGCCGCCGGACGGCACGAACAAGTTCACGAGCCCGGCGGACAGGAAGGTGAGGGGGGCGAAGCTGTGCTCCCCGGCCAGGCGGGTGAAGGCTTCGGCCATCACCATCAGCAGCCCCGACAGCTTCATCAGGCCCATGATGCCGGCATAGAAGGGGAACTGGAGGATGATGCCCGCGCAGCCGCTGGCGGCCTGCGCGATGGCGTCGCCATAGGCCCGCGGGCTGCCGTGCAAGATGAGGCCGAGGCCCAGGAACAGCAGGTTGATGGCGTTGACGTCCGCCTGCGCGAGCCCGATGCGGGCGAGGTAGCGACCCAGGTAGACCAGAACGAGACCGCCGGCCAGCCAGGCCAGCCAGGGGGCGCGCTCCAGCCGCTCCGCCGGGCCCGCCGGGGGCGCCTCGGCGGGGGGCGCATCGACCTCGAGCATGGCCTCGGGCAGCGCCTCCAGGGCCTCGGGGGCCTTGGGCACCAGCCGCGTGAGCAGCAACGGCACCCAGATCAGCAGCGCGGCATTCAGGCCCAGGTTCAGGCTGCTGAGCACTGTGTCGGTCAGCGGGATGGGGTCGAGGCCCGAGCCCGGGAGCAGCTCGGCGATGTCCTTGGCCTGGGTGACCTTGAAGGGGCCCGTGCCCGAGAGCCCACCGTGCCAGACCATGAGGCCGGTGTACCCCGCCGCTGCCACCAGCGGGTAGTGCACGGGCACGCCGCGGCGCTGGCAGGAGCGGCCCACGTCCCGGGCCATGAGGGCGCCGACGATGAGGCCGAGGCCCCAGTTGACAAGGGCCGCGAGCATGGCGATCACGGCGGTCATGGCGACCGCCTGCCGGCCCGTCTGCGGGCGGTCGGCCAACCACCGGGTGGCTACGCGGGCCGCGCGGGTGCTGGCGAGGGCGAAGCCGGTGACCAGGATGAGGCACATCTGCATGCCGAAGGCGAGCAGCTTCCAGAAGCCCTGCTCGCCCGGCAGCAACCGGTCCCCGTCGAGGCGGCCGCCCCAGTGGCCCAGCAGCGTGAGGGGGTCGTGCCCGGTGAGGCCCCAGGCCAGCGCGAGGGTCAGGAGCGTCAGCAAGATGGCCAGGGCGAAGGGGTCTGGCACCCAGCGCGTGGACAGCCGGGTGAGCGCCTGCCCCAGCGCCTGGATCACGCGCCGCCCACCAGGCCGAGCTGGACGTTGAAGTAGATCAGCCCCACCGCCAACCCCACGAACAGCAGGACGATGGTCTGTACGCTGCGGTCGGTGAGCACGATCTCGGTGGGGGAGCCACCCTTCTGGTGCTGGTGCACCAGGTACAGGTAGCGGAACACACCGAACAGCACGAGCGGCACGGTGAGGACCAGGCCATCGGTGCCCAGCCGCTGCGAGACTCGCGGATCGATGGTGTAGAGCGCGTAGCTCATCACGGTCATCGAGGCCAGGGCCGAGATCATCTTGTCGATGAAGGGGGTGGAGTACTCGGCCAGGATCCCACGGTGGGCCGCGGCGTCGTCGCCCAAGCTGACCAGCTCGTGCCGGCGTTTGCAGAAGGCCAGGAACAGGGCGATGAAGAAGGTGCAGATCAGCAGCCAGGGGCTGATGCCCACCTCGATGGCGAACGCGCCCACGCTCACCCGCAGGAGGAAGCCCAGGGCGATGATGAACACGTCGAGCAGCACCACGTGCTTCAGGCCGAAGCTGTAGGCCAGGTTCATCACGCCGTAGACGGTGATCGTGGCCCCGGTGGCCGGGTTGAGCCACCAGGCCGCGCCCAGCCCAAGCGGCGCGAGCAGGGCGCTCATCACCAGCGCGGTGGGCCGCTTGACCTGCCCGGCTGCGATGGGCCGCTTGGACTTCTTGGGGTGGACTCGGTCGCGCTCGTAGTCCGCGACGTCGTTGACCAGGTAGATGGCGCTGGCCACGAAGCTGAAGGCGGCGAAGGCCAGCAGGCTGCGCAGACCGGCGTCGGCGTTGGTGAGGTTGCGCGAAAACACCAGCGCGGCGAAGACGAAGGCGTTCTTCACCCACTGGTGGGGCCGCAGCGCACGCAGGTGATTCATGAGCAGCCCCTTATCACGGGGCGGATGAAAAAACAGCTTGCAGGCGACATGGAGTGCTGTTAAAAACCGCGTCGCTCAAACGCTGTGGGCGATTAACTCAGCGGTAGAGTGCTTCCTTCACACGGAAGAAGTCACAAGTTCAAATCTTGTATCGCCCACTGAGAAACCCGCTGGTCGCAAGGCCAGCGGGTTTCTTCGTTTCGGGCCCAGGGGCTTGGGGCTCGGCTCTGTGAAGGGGTCTGGGGCCCGGCTCCCTGACGGAGCCAGGCCGCCCACCCGCACCTCAGTCCAAGACCTGGACCTGGGCGGGATCCACCCCGGCGGCGGCCTTCAGCGACAGCTTCAGGCGGCCCTTGCTGTCGGTGCCCAGCACCCGCACCACCACATGCTGGCCCACCTGCACCACCTCGGCCGGGTCGGGAGCGCTGCCCGCCACCAGCTCGGACTTGTGCACCAGTGCCTCTTGAGCCCCCAGGCGCACGAAGGCCCCGAAATCCTTCAGCCCGGTCACCTGCCCGCGGTAGACGCCGCCCGCGGTGAGCTCGATGGCCGAGGCCAGCACCATGCCCTTGGCGGCCTCGGCGGCGGCGCCGTCGGTGGCCTGGATCAGCACCGTGCCGTCATCCTGCACGTCGATCTTGGCGCCCGTCTTGGACTGGATCTGCTGCAGGCGCTTGCCGCCGCTGCCGATGACCACGCCCACCCGGTGGGGCGGTACCTGCACGTGCAGCGTGCGCGGGGCATTGGGCGAAGGCTGCTCCAGGGCGCCCTGGTAGGCCGGGGTCATGGCTGTCAGGATGTGCCGCCGGGCCTTGCCGGCCTGACTCAAGGCGTTGGCCAGCAGGCTCAGGGGCAGGGCCCCGTGCTTGTTGTCGAGCTGCAGCGCCGTCAGGTGCTCGGCGGTGCCCGCCACCTTGAAGTCCATGGCGCCGTTGGCATCCTCCGCGCCCGTGATGTCGGTGAGCACCTGCCAGCCTGCGCCGGTGTAGCGGGCCCCCATCGCCACACCCGCCACCGGGGCGTGCAGCGGCACGCCCGCGTGGCGCAGGGCCAGGCAGGCGCCGCAGACCGTGGCCATGGACGACGAGCCGTCGGAACCCAGGATGTCGCTCACCACGCGGGCGGCGTACGGGAAGTGCTGCGGCCCGGGCAACACCGGCAGGAGCGCGCGGCGGGCCAGCTCGCCGTGGCCCAGCTCGCGCCGCCCGGGACCGCGCCCGCCGCCCGGCTCGCCCACCGCGAAGCCGGGGAAGTTGTAGTGCAGCAGGAACCGCCGCCGCTCGTTGCCGGCCAGCGTCTCCATGTCCTGCCCGTCGCGGCTGGTGCCCAAGGTGGCGGTCACCAGCGCCTGGGTCTCGCCCCGGCTGAACAGGGCCGAGCCGTGGGTGGCCGGCAGCAGGCCGCACTCGGCGTGCAGGGCGCGCACCGCGTCGGGCGCGCGACCGTCGGCGCGGGGCTGATCGTCGGGCTCGGCGGCGGCGGGGGCGGGGCACGGGGCCCAAGCGGCCAGCGCGTCCAGCGCCTCGCCCCAAAGCCCCTGGGCGACATGGAGCGCGGCCAGCACCGCCCCGTCGTCCACCCGGTCGAGCGTGCCCTCGAGCATCACCACGCCCGCAGGGGTCAGGGCCAGCGTCAGGTCCACGGGGCCTGTCTCGGCGGCGCCCGCCCAGGTCACCAGGCCGTCGTCGGTGCCCAGCAGCCGGCCGCCCACCAGGGGGCCGTGGAAGGGCAGGGGGCTGACCTGCAGAGCGGCGCCGGCCGCCACCAGGGCCAGGCCGGCCAGATCCACCGTTGGATCGTGGCTGTAGACGGTCACTGTCACGTGGATGCGCTGGGGCTCAGCGGCCTTGAGCAGGGGCCGCAGGGCCCGGTCGATGAGCCGGCTGGTGAGGATCTCGCCCTCGCCCTGGCGCACCTCGCGGCGCAGGTAGTTGCCGGGGATCCGCCCGGCGGCCGAGGCCCGCTCGCGGTAGTCCACCATCAGCGGCAGGTGGTCCAGCGGCGCGCCCTCCAGAGGCGCCGTCGCCACGGCGGCGAGCACCGCCGCGTCGCCGCAGCGGGCCATCACCGCGCCGGCCGCGCGGGGCGCGAGGCGCCCGGTCTCGAGGGTGACGAGGCGCTCGTCCAGCGTGAACTGCAGGCGGTCCATGGGGGCTCCGAAGCGGGGGCGAAGGGCGCGGCAGGGTACGGGCTTCGGCGCCCTTGCGAAAGGGGCGAAGGGTGAATGCTCGGCCGGGCACTGACGTTCGACGGCCATCTCCGCCGCGCCCGCGGCCCAGGCTTGAAAGGAAACACCATGCACCGCGCCCACTCGCTCACCGCCGCCAGCTTCGCCGCCCTCGCCGCCCTGTGCGCCGCCAGCCCCGCGTCCGCCCTGGGGCTGGAGTGGGGGGTCCGCGGCGGCACCGGCACCGCCATGTGGACCGACAGCAGCATCGAACCCGAGGTCAGCCCCTTCACCGTGGGGCCCGCAGTGCGCCTGGGGCTGGGCGTCATCAGCCTGGAGGCCGACGCCCTGTGGCACCGTGCAGAGTGGGCGGGGCCAACCGGGGTCCACACCACGGTGGATCGGGTGGCGCTGCCGGTGCTGGCCAAGCTCGACTTCCCGATGGTGCCCGGCGTGGTGAGCCTGGGCTTCGGTGCGGGCATCGAGCCTCGCTGGCTGGTGGGCGCCGAGGCAGCCGGGCAGGACGTGGGCGGCAGCTTCGCGGACCAGACCCTGTTCCTGCCGGTGGCGGCCGGCGTGGACCTGGACCTGCAGGTGGCCACCGCCAACTTGGAGATCCGCTACGCCCACCAGCTCGAGCCCGAGGGCGCCGTCGGGCAGGCTCGGAAGCACGAGCTGATGCTGATGATGGGTCTGTTCTTCTGAGCTTCGCCGCCGGGGCGCGGCGGGCCCGTCAGGCCTGGCGCACGGCCCCGCGGCTCAACCAGCCGTCGATCTCTTCTGCCGCGCAGCCCAGCTCCGCCAGCACCGCGCGGGTGTGCTCGCCCAACAGGGGCGCGGGCGCCACCGGGGGGGGCGGGGCCTCGGGCAGCAGGCCGGGGTTGGGGTACTGGTGCAAGAACTCTGCCCCCTCGCCCGGGTGGCGGTGGGTGCCGAACCAGCCCCGGGCCGTGGCCTGCGGGGACTCGCGCACCTCATCCAGACTCAAGACCGGCTCGGTGCACACGTCGCTCTGCGCCAGCGCCTGCACCCAGTGGTCGCGGGGCTGGCTGGCGAACAGCGCGGTGATCTGGGCCTCAACGGCGCCCTTCCGCGTGCCCGAGATCAGGCCATCGTGCTTCAGCTCGGGGATGCCCAGCGCCACGCACAGGGCCTGCCAGAACTTCGGCTCCAGGGCGCCCACCGCCAGGTGCCGGCCATCGGCGCAGCGATACACCCGATAGCAGAGCTGGCTGCCGGCCAGGGTGTCGGCGCCCGGGCCGATGGGCGCGCCCTCCAGGTGCTGACGGGCGTGCATCATGATGCCCAGCCCGGCGACCCCGTCGGTCATCGAGGCGTCCACGAGCTGGCCTTCGCCCGTCCGCTGCCGTGCGAACAGCGCGGCCAGGATCCCCACCACGCCGTACAGTGCGCCCCCCGCCAGATCCGCGGCCTGGAAGCCCGGCTGCACCACCTGGTCGCCCGTGCCGGTGGTGCCCAGCAGGCCCGCCAGTGCCAGGTAGCCCAGGTCGTGCCCGGCGCGTTGGGCCAGCGGCCCGGTCTGCCCGAAGCCGGTGATGGCGCAGTAGACCAGGCCGGGGTTCAGCGCCCGCAGCGCCTCGTAGCCCACGCCCAGCCGATCCATGACGCCAGGGCGGAAGCTCTCGATGAGCACGTCCACTTGCGGGATGAGGCGCTTGAGGATGGCCGGGCCGTCGGGGTGCTTCAGGTCCAGCGCCACCCCCCGCTTGTTGCGGTTGAGCGCGGCGAACAGGGCCGCCATGCGCCCGCCCAGCGGGGGGTACCACCGGGCATAGTCGCCCCCCTTGGGATCCTCGACCTTGATGATCGTGGCGCCCAGATCGGCCAACAGCAGGGTGGCGAAGGGGCCCGGCAGCAGCCGGGACAGATCAAGGACCCGCAGGCCCTCGAGGGGACGGGGCATCAGCCCAGCAGCTCGCCCAGCTTCATGGCGAGGCCCATGTCACCGGCGATCTGGAGCTTGCCCATCATGAAGAGCTGGGCGCCGGGGACCTCGCCGCTGGCGAGGCCGATGAAGTCCTCGTCGGCCACGGTGATGGTGCAGTCGGCGTCGTCCGCCTCACCCTCGTAGATCTTCTTGTCCTTCAGATCCACCACCCACTCGCCGCCGTCATCGCCGGTGATGTTGAACTGGTAGATGACGTCCAGGTCGACGTCCGCGATCTTACCGGCCAGCTGACCCTCAAAGATGTCCTTGGGCGACATGTGCTCTCCGTGTCGTTCAGGCGGCCCATCAGTGGGCCTGCGGTATGAAGCCGACTCCACCGGCGGGTGTCAACCGCCCCGCGCCCCGGTGACGCCCCGGGCGCTCTCGGTGACGAAGCGGGCCAGCGCGGCCACCTCGGGGATCGGGTGCCGGGCGAGCTCGTCGGCCCCTCGGCGCCCACCCGGAGTTCGGAACAGGGCCCGATAGGCGCGCTTGAGCGCCGCCCGGGTCTCGGGGGGCAAACCCGCGCGCTGGAGCCCCACCGTGTTCAGCCCGCGCAGGGTCGCGCGGTCGCCGGCCGCCAGGCAGAAGGGCGGCACGTCCCGGCTGATCATGGCGTTGGCGGCCACGAAGGCCAGGCGCCCGATGCGGGCGAACTGGTGTACGGCCGCGTGGCCACCCAGGCTGGCCTGCGCCTCGACGGTGACGTGGCCTGCGAGGCTCACGCCGTTGGCCAGCACCACGTCGTCGCCCACCTGGCAGTCGTGGCCCACGTGCACCTGGGTCATGTACAGGCCGCGGGCGCCCAGCCGGGTGAGGCTCCCGCCGTGGGCCGTGCCGCGGTTGATGGTGACCCCCTCGCGGAAGACGTTGGCGGGCCCACAGATCAGGCGGTGCGGCGCGTTGGGGTCGGTCTGGCGATCCTGGGCGGGGCCGCCCACGACCGCGAAGGGGTGGACCTGGCAGTCGGACCCCAACTCGGTGTGGTCACCGACGATGGCGTAGGGGTGCAGCACGCAGCGGGGCCCGACGCGTGCATGTGCGCCCACCACCACGCCGTGGCCGAGCCGTGCGCTGGGATCCACCCATGCCGTGGGATCAACCTGTGCGTTCATCGGTCCACCAGGCGCCGCAGCCGCGCCAACCGGCGCAGTCGGGCCCGGTTGGGCTCGGCAGGGTGGCCGCTGTACTCACCGCCGGGCGGCAGCGCCCGAGTGACCCCGCTCTGGGCGGCGATCCGCGCACCGGCGCCGACCACGGCCTGACCCGCGACGCCCGCCTGCCCACCCACCACGGCCCCGGCTTCGACCACTGCGCCCCCGGCCAGACCCACCTGCCCGCAGAGCACCGCGCCGTCGCCCACGCGGGCGTTGTGGCCCACCTGCACCAGGTTGTCGAGGTGGGCGTGGGCCCCGATCACGGTGGGGCCCACCGTGCCGCGATCCACGCAGGATTGGGCTCCCACGGTGGCGCCGGCGCCAATCTCCACCCGGCCGACGTGGGGCACCCGCCCCGCCCCGTCCAGGCCGAAGCCGGGGCTGCCGATCACCGCGCCCGTGCCCAGCCACACCCCGGCCCCCAGGGTGCAGTGGTCCAGCACGGTGGCGTGGGGGTGCAGCACGCAGCCGGGGCCGAGCACCGCGTGGGCGCCCACCACGACCCCGGCAAAGAGCTGCACCCCGTCACCCAGCTCGGCGCCCGGGCCGACCACCGCGAAAGGGCCGACGGAGACGTCGCGCCCCAACCGGGCCGTGGGGTCCACGGCCGACAGGGGGTGGAGGCCCACCGGGGGCGGCTGGATGATGGGGCGTGGGTGCAGCCGCCGCAGGGCCTGGCCCCAGGCGGCGCGCGGGTCTTCACAGATCAGCCGCGCACAGCCGGCGGGCAGGTCTACAGGCGCCTCGCCCGTGAGGGCAGCGCCCGCGGCGGTGCGCCGGGCCTGGCTGCGGAAGCGGGGGAGGAAGGCGCCGATCAGCGCCGCAGGGTCGGCCTCGTGGGGGGCGGCGACCCGCAGGATCTCAAGGTCCGGGGGCCCCTGCAGGCGGGCGCCAATGGCCTCGGCCAACGCCGCCAGCCGCACGGGCTCAGCTCACTTGCCCTCGCCGGCGTTGTAGCGGCGGATGAGGTCGTTGGTGATCTCCAGGTGCTTCGGCGCCCAGAGGATCGAGGACTCGGTCTTCTCGAGGATGACCGTGTAGCCCTCCTTCTCGCCCACGTCGGCCAGGATCTTGGCCATGCGCTTGAAGATCTTCTGGGTCTCCTTGGCCTCCTCGGCCACCAGCTCCTTCTGCAGGGTGGCGTAGGTCATCTGCAGCGCCTGGAGCTTCTGGGCGAACTCCTTCTGCTTCTCCTGCATGACCTCGGGCTTCATGAAGGCCTTCTGGGCCTCGAAGTTCTTCTGCATGGCGCGCAGCTCTTCCTGGCTGGCGTCCAGCTTGCCCTGGCGTTCGCTCTTGAGCTTCTCGAGGCGGGCCTTGGCCTGCTTGCCGTCTTCCACCTCGAGCAGGGCTCGCTGCATGTCGACGTAGGCGATCTTGACGTCCTTGGCCTGGGCGATGCCGGTGAAGAGCAGCAGGCCAGCGAGGGCGGGGAGCAGGGCGCGCATGACGGTCCCTCCGTGTCAGAAGAAGTTGCCGATGGAGAAGTCGAAGACCTGGCTGTCCTCGCCCTCGCGGGGCTCGAACGGGAAGCCCCACTCGAAGCGCAGCGGCCCGATGGGCGAGAACCAGCGAATGCCGAAGCCCCAGGCGTAGCGGAACTGGTCGAGCTGCTCGCTGAGGCTGTCGGTGCGGTCGAGGGCGTTGCCCATGTCGGTGAAGAGCACGCCGCGGATGCCGACGCGCTGGAAGATCGGGAACTCGAACTCCAGGTTGCCGATCATCTGCTCGGTGCCGCCCACGTTGAACTGCGTGGTGCCGGCGTCGCCCTGGGTGGTGTCGGGCACCTGAATCGTGGGCCCCAGGCTGTTGCGGAAGAACCCGCGCACCGACAGGGGGCCGCCCACGAAGAAGCGCTCGAAGATGGGCACGCCCGTCTCGTTGGGGCCGAAGATCAGGCCCCACTCGGCGTTGGCCTTCAGCACCATGTTGTAGGGCAAGGGGTAGTAGTACCGCGCACGGGCCCGGAAGCGGGTGAACTCGTTCTCCGAGGCCAGGTAGCGAGTAGCCTCCTCGACGCTGCCGCTGACGAACCAGCCCGAGCTGGGGAACAGGCGGTTGTTGCGCGTGTCGTAGAACACCGCCAGCCGCATGCTCGAGGTGAGCCCGTTGTTGAACAGGTTGTAGATGGGCGGGTTGGTGCGCCGCCCGCCGAAGCCGCCCTGGGCCACGTCCACCTGCTCCAGGGTGTAGGTGGCCGCCACGCTCCAGTCGTCGCCCAGGGGGTAACCCAGGGTCAGATCGCCGCCCAGGCTCGACCGGGTGAAGTCCCGGAAGTTGGTCTCGAACCGGTAGACGTTCGTGGCGAACCGCACCCGGGTGTCCATGAAGTAGTCGTCGGCGAAGCGCAGGTTCGCGATGGTGCGGATGCGCGACAGCGTGGCCTGCAGGCTCAGGTTCTGCCCACGGCCGAACAGGTTGTTCTGCGCGATCTGGGCCTGAGCCACGAAGCTCTCGATGGAGCTGAAGCCAGCGCCGATCTGGAAGGTGCCGGTGGGCTTCTCCTTCACCTCGACCACCACGTTCATGGTGTCCTCGGTGTCGCCGCGGGTGGTCTGGATGTCGACGGTCTCGAAGAAGCCCAGCCGCGTCACCAGCATCTTGGAGCGTTCCAGCGCCGACGACGAGTAGAACTCGCCCTCGTAGACGCGCAGCTCGCGGCGGATGACCTTGTCGCGCGTGCGGGTGTTGCCGATGACGGTGATGCGGCCGAAGCGCACCTTCTCGCCCTTGTCGATGTCGACGGTGAGGTTGACCAGCTTCTCCTCGTCGAGCACCTGCGTGTTTGGCACGATGTTCACGTAGGCGTAGCCGGCGTTCTTGTAGACCTCGCCCACCTTCTGGATGGTCTCGCGCAGCCCCATGCTGGAGAACCAGTCGCCCGTCTTCAGGGCGACCAGCTCCATCATCTTGTCCTTGGGGTGGTCGGGCAGGAAGTCGCCGGTGATGTCCAGCTCACCGGTCTTGAACCGCTCGCCCTCGTCCACCGTGAGCGTGACGTGGATCTGCTTGCGGTCGGGGCTCAGCTCCACCTTGGGCGAGCTGACCCGGGCCTTGATGTAGCCCTCGTCGTAGTAGAACTGGGCCACGCGCATCTGGTCGCGCTCGAAGGCCTGGTTGTTGAACGTGCCGGCGCCCGTCATGAAGGCGAGGAAGCTGTCCTCGCGGGTCTCGAGCCGCTCTTTGATGAAGGCGTCATCCAGGGCCTTGTTGCCCACGATGGTCACCTTCGCGACCTTGACCTCGTCCTTCTCGACCACTCGGAAGACCACGTCCACCTGGTTGTCGGGCAGGTCGACGATCTGCCAGTCCACCTCGGCGAGGAAGTAGCCCTTTTCGATATATAGATCGCGGATCTTCTCGGCGTTGCGGTTCACCTTCGCCAGGTCGAGGATGCCGAAAGCGCGGATGTCCACCACCTCGCTCAGCTCGTCCTGGTCGAGCTCCTCGTTGCCCTCGTAGCGCACCGCGTGCACCGAAGGCTTCTCTACCACCAGGTACGTGAGCACCCACTTTCCGTCCACCTCGCTCAGGTCCACCTGTACGTCGGTGTAGAAGCCCAGGCGGAAGATGGCGCGGATGTCGCCGCGCACGCGGGTGCGATCGAAGGCGGCGCCCTGCTTGCTGGCCACCACGCCCAGGATGGCGTCGGCCTCGGAGCGGCGGTTGCCCTGGACCTTCACCTCGTCGAGGAGCAGGCCGGCGGGCTCGGCGGCGGCCAGGCCGGCCCAGAGCACCAGGAGCAGCAGCGTGAGGAACCTCCCGATCACGCGGCCCCCTCGTCCAGGGTGAGGAGCTGACCGTCCACCATGCGCATCCGGCGGGGCATCCGCCGGGCCAGCTCGGTGTTGTGCGTGACGATCAGCAGGGCGGTGCCGTGCTCGGCGTTCACCCGATCGAACAGCTCGTGGATGCCGTCGCTGGTGTGGCTGTCGAGGTTGCCCGTGGGCTCGTCCGCCAGCAGCATCCGGGGCTCGCCCATGAGCGCGCGGGCCAGGGCCACGCGCTGCTGCTCGCCGCCCGACAGCTCGCCGGGGCGGTGGGTGAGGCGGTCCTTCAGGCCCACCTCTTCGAGGATCTGCTCGGCGCGGGCCCGCGCCTCCCGACGGGGCGCCCGTCGGATGAGGGCAGGCATCATCACGTTCTCCGCCGCCGTGAACTCCGGCAGCAGGTGGTGGAACTGGAACATGAAACCCAGGGAGCGGTTGCGGAATTCCGCCAGGCCCTTCGCCGAGAGCGCGGTGAGGTCGCGGCCCTCGAAGCGCACCTGCCCGTGGGAGGGCATGTCCAGCGTGCCCAGCACGTGCAGCAGGGTGCTCTTGCCGGCGCCCGAGCTGCCCACGATGGCGATGCGATCGCCCGCGGCCACCGTCAGGTCGATGCCCTTCAGGACCTCGATGTCCTTGCCCTCATGGGCGAACGTCTTGCGGACGCCGCGGGCCTCGAGCAGGGGGGCTTGGTCCATCAGGCTTTGAGTCCCTCGACGGGGCGCAGAGCGGCCGCGTAGAGGGCCGGGTAGACGGTCGAGACGAGGCTGACGAGGAGCGCCACGACCACGATCGCGGCCACGTCGGCCACCCGGAGCTCCACCGGGATGGCGCTGATGTAATAGACGTCGTTGTCCAAGGGCAAGCGCAACGTGGACAGGGCCACGGCCCCGCCCACGCCGATGCCGGCCCCCAACGCGCTGCCCACCAGGCCCGTCAATCCGCCCTGCGCCATGAAGATGCCGACGATGGACGCGCGCGGCGACCCCATGGCCGTGAGGATGGCGATCTCGCGACGGCGCTCGATGATGGTCATCACCAGGGTGCTGGTGATGGAGAAGGCCGCCAGCAGGATGTTGATGGTCAGCACCAGGAACATGGCGATCTTCTCCAGCTTCAGGGCGCTGAAGAGGTTGCGGTTGCGCTGCTGCCAGTCGGCCACCTTCACGGCGGGGCCCAGCTTCGCCTGGAGCGCGTCGCGCACGCCGCGGGCGGCCTCGAGGGAGGTGGTGCGGATCTGCACCGCGCTGGCCACGTCGTCGAGCCCCATGAACTGCTGCACGGCGCTCAGATCGGCATAGGCGAGCTTGCTGTCGAACTCCAGCATGCCCGAGGCGAACCACCCGGCTACCCGGAAGGGGCGCGACCGAGGCACCGGACCCTGCGGGCCCAGCTCACCGAAGGGGCTGATGACGTTCACGCGCTCGCCGGGCCACATGCCCAGGCTCTTTCGCAGCTCGTCGCCCAGCAGCAGCGTGGGCAGGGGCTTCGGCCGGCCGGCGGCGGGGGTGGGGAAGGCCATGTCGCCCAGGTCGCCTGCAGGGGCGGGGGCCTCGGGCTCGGGCTCCCCTTCGGTGTCCGGGGCGCCCTCGGGGCGATCCACCTTGGTGCGCCAGGCGCGCGCCTCGACACCCTCGGGATCGGTCAGATCCGTCAGGGCGCCCTTCTTCATGAACTTCGGCAGCTTGTTGGCCTGGCCCACCGTCTCGATGTCCACGCCCATGAGCACCACCGCGGCCAGGTTGGTGCGCGACGAGAACATGACCTCGGTGGTCAGCACCGGCGTGGCGCCCGTGACTTCGGGAATCGTGCGCGCCGTCTCAGCCAGGGCGCGGTAGTCGCTGAGCTGGCCGCCCTGGGTGGCCGACTCGATGACCACGTGGGCGTAGGTGTCGATGATCTTCCCGCGCAGATCGCCCTGGAAGCCGTTCATCACCGCCAACACCAGGATGACCTCGGCCACGCCGATGGTGACCATGAAGGCCGAGAACGCCGCGAACACGGTGAGGAAGGCGTTGAGCAGGCCGAACAGCCCCACGCAGCCGCCCAGCACCGCGAGCCCGCCGCCCACGCCCATCAGCGTCTGGGCGGCGCCGGCCCGGTTGCCGAAGACCGAGATGGCCCCGCCGGCGTCCTGCTGAATCTGCACGCCCCAGGCCACAAGGCCGATGCCCGCGCCCAACAGAGCGAGCCCGACGCCCAGCACCAGAAGCTGGCGCCGGCGGCGCAGCAGGTAGCGCCAGCCGACCAGGCTCTCGTAGGCCCTCAAGCGGGGTTCGCCTCAGCCTTCGGGGCGCAGGAGCGGGAAGAAGATCACGTCCCGGATGGAGGGCGCGTCGGTGAGCAACATCACCAGCCGGTCGATGCCGATGCCCTCGCCGGCCGTGGGCGGCATGCCGAACTCCAGCGCCCGCACGAAGTCGTCGTCCATGGGGTGCGCCTCGCCGTCGCCGGCGTCGCGGGCCTGGACCTGGGCCTCGAACCGGGCGCGCTGGTCGTCGGGATCGTTGAGCTCGCTGAAGGCGTTGCCCAGCTCGCGGCCGGCCACGAAGATCTCGAAGCGATCCACCAGGCGGGGATCGGCGTCCTTCTTGCGGCTCAGGGGCGACACATCCAGCGGGTAGTCGGTGACGAAGGTCGGCTGCACCAGGTGCTCTTCGCAGGCGGCCTCGAAGACCTCCATCTGCAGGTAGCCCAGGGGCAGGTTGGGGTTGACCTTGGCGCCCAGCCGCTCGGCGGCGGCGGTGAGCGCGGCTCGGTCGTACACGTCGGCCTCGGCCACCCCTGCGTACTCGATGATGCCCTGGAGCACCGGCAGGCGGCGGAAGGGCGGCGTGAAGTCCAGCTCGACGCGCTGGTAGGTGATCTTCGCCTCGGCGTCCGACTCGCCGCGGTCCCGCAGCACCGCGCGCACCACGTCGGCGAGCAGCTCCTCGGTGAGGGCCATGAGGTCGTCGTAGGTGGCGAAAGCCTCGTAGAACTCCAGCGCGGTGAACTCGGGGTTGTGCCGGGTGGACACGCCCTCGTTGCGGAAGTTGCGGTTGATCTCGAAGACCCGGTGGAACCCGCCCACCACCAGCCGCTTCAGCGCCAGCTCCGGCGCGATGCGCAGGAACAGCGGCATGTCGAGCTGGTTGTGGTGGGTGTTGAAGGGCCGGGCCGCCGCGCCGCCGTAGATGGACTGCAGCATGGGCGTCTCGACCTCGAGGTAGCCCCGGGCCTCGAAGAAGCGGCGGATCTGGCTGACCACCCGGCTGCGGGTGCGGAACGCCCGGCGCACCTCGTCGTTCATCATCAGATCGACGTAGCGCTGCCGGTAGCGGGCCGACACGTCCGTGAGCCCGTGCCACTTGTCGGGCAGGGGGCGCAGGGTCTTGGTGAGGATGCGCATCTCGGCGACGTTGACGGACAGCTCGCCGCGCTTGGAGCGCATGACCTGCCCGGTCACGCCGACGATGTCGCCGATGTCCAGCAGGTCCAGCCGCTGCCAGCTCTGCGGGTGGGCGTCGCGCAGCACCTTCTTGAACAGCGCCGCCTGGAAGTCGCGCCGGCCGATGGGGGTGTCATCGCCCGGGCGACAGACGTCGCTCCCGTCGGTGATGCCCAGGAACACCATGCCGCCAAAGCGACGCACCGCGCGCACGCGACCCGCCAGCGACACCTTCACCGCGGCCTCGTCCAGGGCTTCGAGGGTCCACCGCTCGGCGTCGCTGTACAGATCGTGCAGCTCGGCGGCCGTGTGGGTGACCCGGAAGTCGTTCGCGTGGGGGTGGTCGCCCTGCTCGCGCAGCGCCTCCACCTTCTGTCGACGCTGGGCGATGATGGTCTCTTCCATGAGGCCCTCCGGGCGGGTCTGGCGTCGTCGAGCCGGTCCAAAAGGTGGCGCACCCTAGCGGCTGCCCCCCCGGATTTCAACCCCGCCCGGGGACCCCACGCCATGACGGGGGGTTAGGCCCGAGATCCACAGTTTTCGACCAACAATTCACAGGTTGTCCACAGGTGTGGGCCCCCCGATGGGTCTTGTGCCTCGGCGCCCCCAGGCCCCCCATATTTCGGGGCTTGACGAGACACATGCACGGGAAATCAAGGGGTTACGGGACAGAGAGCGCCATGTGACCCATCCCAGCGGGCGGTCACAGGCAGGGGACGGACGCACCCCGGCGAACCCCAGGGGCAGCCCCCTGTGGACAACTCTGTGGAGAACGTCTCGTGCCCCCTTGCGGTGGGGGTTTCAGCCGCCCGCGGCGGCCGAGGACCGGGGCGAGATCAGGCGGTCTCTTCGGCCTCGCCGCCCCCGGCGCTCATCAGCAGGAAGGCCTCGACGAAGCCATCCAGATCCCCGTCGAGCACACCCTGGGTGTTGCTCGTCTCATGGCCCGTCCGGAGGTCCTTCACCATCTGGTAGGGCTGCAGCACGTACGACCGGATCTGGCTGCCGAAGTCGATCTTGGCCTTGCCGGCGTACATGGCGTCGCGCTCCTCGGTGCGCTTGGCCAGCTCCGCCTCGTACAGGCGGGACTTGAGCAGCTTCATGGCCGTGGCGCGGTTCTTGTGCTGGGACCGCTCGGCCTGACACTCCACCACGACGCCGCTGGGCTTGTGGGTCAGCCGCACCGCCGAGTTGGTCTTGTTGACGTGCTGACCGCCGGCGCCGCTGGCCCGGAAGGTCTGCATCTCGACGTCGCCCTCGTTGACCTCGATGTCGATGTCGTCGTCCACCTCGGGCAGTACGGCGACGCTCGAGAAGCTGGTGTGCCGGCGCTTCTGGCTGTCGAAGGGCGAGATGCGCACCAGCCGGTGCACGCCGTTCTCGGCCTTCAGGTAGCCGAAGGCGTACTCGCCCTCGATGCGCAGCGTGGCCGACTTGATGCCCGCCTCTTCGCCGGGCTGCAGGTTCGCCAGCTCGACCTTGAAGTCCCGGCTCTCGGCGAAGCGGCTGAGCATGCGCAGGATCATGCTCGCCCAGTCCTGGCTCTCGGTGCCGCCGGCGCCCGCGTTGATCTCGACGAAGCAGTTGGCCTTGTCGTGGGTGCCGCCCAGCATGCGCTGGAACTCCATCTTGGCCAGCACGACCTCGGCGGCCTCGACGGTGCTCTCGGCCTCGCCCAGGGCGTCGGGATCCTCGACGGCGAACTCGAGCAGGACCTCGGCGTCGTCCAGGCGGGTGGCGACGGCGTCCACGCGGCTGAGCACGTCCTTGATCTTGCCGCGCTCCTGCAGCTTCTCCTGGGCGACGGCGGCGTCGTCCCAGAAGCCCGGCTGCGAGCTCAGGTGATCGAGCTCGGCCAGGCGCTCACGCTTGGTCGGCTCGTCAAAGATACCTCCGCAGCTCGAGCAGACGCGCTCGTTGCTGCGACAGGCGGGCTTCCAACTCGGCGCGAGTGGCGCTCATGGCGGCCTCCTTTGAGGGGCTGTGAAGGCCGCGGAGTGTAGGGGAGGGGGGATGGGAGTTCAACCGCCCCGGCGTGGCTCAGTACCAGTTGGCGTTGACGCCCACGCTCAGCATGTTGATGTCGGTGTCTTCGATGCTGATCCACTGGTAGTCGGCGCCCACGCCGATGGCCAGATCCGCGTTGACGAAGAACTCGAAGCCGGCGCCCGCGCCCAGGCCCAGGCCGGTCTCGGACTTGCTGTCGCTGCCCAGACCGGGGATGTCGACGGTGACCGAGGCCACCGCCATGCCGCCCATGCCGCGCAGGTACAGGCCGGTGTCCTTCAGGGGGTAGAAGTTGGCGCCCACGTACATGGTGTAGAGCTGGCGGCTGACCTCGGCGCCGCCGGCGAACTCCTCGCTGTGCAGGTTCATGCCCAGCTCGCCATCGAGGGTGAGCTGCTGGCTGACGCCCCCGCCCAGGCGGCCGCGGATGTTGAAGCCCAGGGTGCCGTCGCCCTCGCTGCCGTCGGTCTTGCTGGTGACGTTGCCGCCGCCGATGCCCAGCCCGTAGTACAGGCCGCGACGGTCGCGGTAGGCGTCGAGGGCCCACGCGGGGGCGGCCAGGCCGACGAGGAGCAGGGCGACGAGGCCGGCGATCAGGTGCCGGGGGCGAATGGAACTGTTCATCGGGTGCCTCCCGCGGCGTCCGGCGCCGCGCTCAGGGTTCGCTCAACCGTGGGCTGGCGGCTCACCGCCAGCCCGAGAAGTTCACCACGGCCCAGCCGCCGGGCTGCAGGTCCAGGGTGGCCGTGTGATCGCGGCCCAGGTGACGGACGGTGATGGTGCGCTGCCCCGGGGCCACCCGCGCGCGCGCCACCTGGATGCGCTCGGGCAGGGTGACCCAGCTACGGGTGTCGGGCGTGTCGGCGGCGGCCATGGCGCCCTCGACCGCCAGCCCCACCAGGAGCCCGGCCAGGCCGTTGTTGCTGCCCTTGTTCGCGGCGGCGCCGCTGAGCTCGCCGGCCACGGCGCGCGTGATCATGCGGGTGATGGCCCCGGCGATGAGCGAGCCCTCGTGGCGCTGGAACTCGGCGAGCACCGCCTGGCTCACGAACAGCCCATTGCCGCTCTCGACGGCCTGGCCGTCCACCGCGACGCTGATGGGGCCCTCGGGCAGCCGCGCGCGGCGCAGGGCCGGGTAGTTGATCCACTTGAGGACGCCCTTGGCGGCGAAGGCCTGGGCGCGGCGCTGCTCCTGGCGGCTGAGCCGGGCGCCTGGCCCCGGATCGCTGGCCGCCACCAACGCGGCGCCGATGGGCAGGCGCTTGGACTGCTTGAAGGGCGCCATGCCCGTCTGCACCACCACCAGCACGTCCGCGGCGTCGCGGTCCACGCTGTCGGCGCTGACGCCCTCGGTCCAGACCTTCAGCCGAGGATCGCTGGCGCCGGACCTGGCGGCCAGGGTCTTCACCGCCCGCTCCAGGGTGGCCACCCCGCCGGCGTCCTTGGCGTCGCCGTAGTGCCGCATGGCCGCCTCGGGCTCACCCGCCACCTCGAAGGCGAAGCCAGCCAGGTAGCTCGCCAGGGCCATGGTGCTCAGCCGCTTCTCGTCGGTGACCCCCTCCAGGTACTTCTGGCTGATGACGATGCGCCGGGCCTCGACCTTGGCGCCCTGGGCGTCGCCCATGGCCAGATAGTTCAAGAGATTCAGGGTGTTGATGAGCAGCTTCTCGTGGGGCGGCGCCTTGTAGACCGTGGCGTCGTCGCTGAACATGTACTTCGCGATCTCGCCGGCGGTGTCGCTGGTGAGGTCGAGGACGATCAGGTCCTTGTCGGCGAGCTGAAAGTCGCGGGCCGAGAGCTTGTACTGCTGCAACGCCTGCAGGATCGTGGCCCGCTCCAGCAGCAGCAGGGGCGTCTCGGTCTGCTTCTCGGCGGGCAGCATCTCGGCGCTCGGGACGCCCAGGGCTTCGTTCACCGCCAGCAGCGCCTCCTCGGGGGCGCCGTGGGTCAACGAGGCCCGGAAGGCCTGGCTGGTGTCGGCGTAGCCGCCACAGCCGGTGAGCGCCGCCGCGACCCACAGCAGGAGCAGGGCGGGGGCGAGGGGGGTGCGCAAGGGCATCGCGGAGCCTCTCTCGAGCGGCTCGGCGCGGCGGCCGGCGGGGACCGCCGGGCCGGTCAGTTGATCAGGCCCTTGGTGAGGTTGGCCTCGTTCTGCCAGCGGATGGCGCCCGTCTCGACGTCGATGGCCTGCATGAACAGGAAGTACTGGGTGCGTCGCTCGGAGCCGCTCTGCTCGCTGGAGTCGTACACCTTGCCGGTGACGAAGTACTGGGCGCCGAGCTGCTTGCCGAGCTGGGCGGCCTTGTCGGGGTCGAAGGCGGCGCTCTGCTGCAGCCGCAGCTCGCGGATGAGCTGCTCCTGGCGCTCGCGGCTGATGACCGTGACGTAGCCGGAGTTGACGAGCTGGGTCTCGAACTTGCTGAGCAGGGCCTGGAGCTGGCTGTCGATGTGCTCGCTGGTCTCGTTCTTCACGGGGAAGATGGCGACCGTGGGCTCCTTGCCGTCGCGGGAGGCGTCCTTCCAGCGGCGCATGGCCCCGCTTTCCATCAGGCTCTTGGCGTTCTCGTCGAAGAGCTTCTCGAGGTCGCGCTTATCCAGCCCGGTGGACATGGCGTAGTTGTCCAGCTCGGGGGCCTCGGAGCCGCGGACGTAGGCCGGGCCGCCGCCGCAGGCGGTGGTCAGGAGGCCGGTGGCCAGGATGAGGGTGCTCGCCAGTCCTCGACGCATGGTGTGTTCCCTTCTGTTTTCAGGCTGGGTGCCGTCGGCGGGAAGCCTACGGAGCCACCGAACGGCGCGCAAGACGGTGACCTCCCACCGCCATTCACCCCGAAATCAACCGGAGGGAAACGGACTGGGGGCCGGGTGGATCAGCCCTTCTCGTGCTGGGCCTGCTCGACGCCGATCTTCTCGAAGACCAGGTCCTCGATGGTCTTCTTGCCGATGCCCCACAGCGCCTCGCGGTCCCGGCAGCGGGCGAAGAGGCCCAGCGGGATCCGGAAGCCACCCTTGTTGCGCCGCCCACCGCCGTAGTGGCGCCCGGCGGAGTCGGCACCAAACAGCGCCTTCAGCCAGGCGTCGGGATCGATGGTGGCGCTGGAGGTGCGCAGGGAGCCGTCCACCACGTCGCCGTTGACGATGCCGAACACCATGGCCGTCTCGACGCCCTCGTGGCGCATGAGGAAGTCGGCGGTCTGGGCGATGCCGTCGCGGTCCTCCTCGCGCACGAAGCCCACGCCCGCCAGCAGGAAGGTGCCCTTGATGACCTTGTTGTTCAGCCCCCGCTGGATGATGTCCATGGTGCGGGCGGTGATGGACTGCTTGCTCACCAGGCGCAGCAGGTCCTGATCGATGTACTGCCGCACGTAGGCGCCCGCGCGGTAGTCGATGGGCTGGGCGAGCAGCAGGTTGTCGGTGTCGGAGCGGATGCCGTGCATGAGCGCGGTGGCCAGGCGGCTCAGCTCGGCGGAGCCGTGGCGCAGGCCGTGGGCCGAGTGCTCCATGTATTCGGCATAGATGCTGCTGGTGGCGCCGCAGTCCTCGCGGATGTCCACGAACTCGGCCTCGAAGCCGCCGAGCATCTTGTGGTGATCCACGAAGGTGAGGATGGGAGGCAGCTTGGCCACCCGCACCGGCAGGTGCGGCGACTGCGTGTCCACGAAGGACATGTAGTCGAAGGCGCCCAGGTCCATGTCCTCGCGGTACTGCCGCAGATCGGCCTCGAGGGCCTTCACCAGCGCGCGGTTCTCGGGGTGGCTGATCTCGTCGAAGTAGACGATGGTCGACTCGATGTCGAAGAACCGCCCCAGGTAGCGCTGGGCCAGGGCGCTGGCGATGCTGTCGGGATCGGGGTGGCCCTTGATCACCACGAGCTGTCGGCAGCCACGGGCGGACTCGAGGGTCTCGAAGTACGCCTGCATGCGCTCGGGCGCCTCGCAGTGCCCCTTGGCCCCGATGAGGTCGCCCTCGGGGTTCAGGGCAGGCACCTCGGCGGATGACGCCGTGGCGCGGTTGGGCAGGCTGGGCATGCGATCTCCTTCTCGGCTCGGGAACCGGCGCCCGGAGGCGCCTCCCGCAGCGTGGGATGCTGACCGACGCCCGAGGGTATCGTCCGGGATCCGGGCTCGCAAGGCAGGCGCGCTCAGCGCCCCACCGGGGGCAGCACGTCCGTGCGGCCGTCCAGGGTGCCTCGGGTCAGTCGGGTGAAGGCCCTGGCGGTGCGCGGCTCGCGGCCCCGCAGCACCAGGCACAGGTGGGTGGCCTCGATGGCGCAGGCGGCGCCCCGGGCCCCCAGGTGGGTCATCAGCGCGTCAGCCAGCTCGGCGGTGAGCGCCTCTTGCAGGATCAGCCGGCGGCTCAGGGCGTGCACCAGCTTCTCGAGCGCGCCGAAGCCGACGATCTGTCCGTTGGGCTCGTAGGCCAGGTGCACCACGCCGAAGCTCGGCAGCAGGTGGTGCGGGCAGACGCTGTGGAAGGGGATGTCCGTGACCGTGATCAGCGCGCCGCTGGCGTCGGGCGAGGGCTCGCCCAGGGCCTCGGCGGCGCTGGTCCGCTGGCCGGCCAGCAGGTTGTCACGCCACAGGGCGGCGACCCGCGCCGGGGTGCCTTGGAGCTCGGGATCGCCCGCAGGCGCCCCGCTGGCGGCGAGGAAATCGGCGACCACGCCGACGAGGGGATCAGCCATCGGAAGGTTCAGCAGGGTCCAGGAGGCGGCAGCCTTCGGGCAGGACGTGCACCACGAGCCCGGGCACGACCCGCCGGCAGCACGCGCGGTCCAGCGCCGGCGCCGATCCCGGGGCGGCGAGGGTGGCCTCGCAGCAGCCGATGGTGTCGTTGAAGCAGAACAAGCTCCAGTCGCACTTCAGGCCACCGAGCTCGAACTCGATGAACTGCAGCGCGCGGATGAGCGGGATCCCCTCGGGGACTTCGAAGGTGCGGTCGAGCACGGTGATGGGCACCAGGCGCTCGAAGTGCCCATAGATCTTGGGGTTGGGCGAGACCAACCGCGGCGGCTCGGGGGGGGCGTTCACGGGCTCAGGCGACCGCGGCGTCACGGTAGCGGGCGGCGCGCCTGCGGAGGGCGTCCAGGCCCGGCCGATCGACGCCCAGGGTGCCCAGATCGGCCTTGCCCATGGGGGTGTGGAAGTCGGAGCCGCCGGTCCGCACCAGGCCGAGCTTGCGCGCCAGGTAGCGGTATCGTTTTGCGGTGCTGCGCGGGTGGGCGGGGTGCTGGGTCTCGACGCCGTCCAAACCGTTGGCGGCCAGGAAGGGGAGCTGCTCCGCCAGATCCTCGACCCCCGGGTGGGCGATCACGGCGGCCCCGCCAGCGCGGTGCACCAGGCCGATGGCGGCAGGGATGGACAGGCGGGCGGCGGGCACATAGGCGGGCGCGCCCGCGCCCAGGAAACGCTTGAAGGCCTCGTCGAAGTGCCGGGCGTGGCCTGCCTGGATGAGCGCCCGCGCCACGTGGGGCCGGCCCACGTTGCCCTCGCCCACCTGAGCGAAGACCGCCGCGGGATCGAGGGGGTGGCCGAGGGCGTCGAGCTTCTCGCAGATGGCGTGGACCCGGCCGATGCGGTTCTCGCGCTGCCGGTCCATGACTTCGGCCAGCTCGGGGTGCTCGGGGTCGACGAAGTAGCCCAGCAAGTGGACCTCGCGGTCCAGCCAGGCGCTGATCTCGATGCCCGGGATGATCTCGAGGCCGTGGGGGGCCGCGGCCTCGCGGGCCTCGGCGATGCCGGCGACGGTGTCGTGGTCGGTGATGGCCAGCGACTCGATGCCTCGGGCAGCGGCGATGTTCACCAGCTCGGTGGGCGAGAGGGTGCCGTCCGAGCAGGTGGTGTGGCAGTGCAGGTCCGCCGGGAACCGCGCCGCGCGTTTCGCTGAGCCGTCTGACATCGACCTCTCCGTGGGAAGCCGGCGAGTATTTCGCCGGTCGGGGTCCGGTGTCAACCGGGCTCCCCGCTCCGCGCCAGAGGTCCGGGGAACCGCGCCCTCGGCTGCGACCTACAGGCGCGCTGGGGTCTCTCAGCCCCCGGAAACGACCGAGGAGGCCCGAGGATGGCGATCACCGTGGGGGCGCCCGCGCCCGACTTCACCCTGCCCGCCGAGCCCGGCGGGGACATCACCCTGAGCGCCCTGCGGGGCAAGCCGGTAGTGCTGTACTTCTATCCGAAAGACAGCACGCCGGGGTGCACCACCGAGGCCTGCGATTTCCGGGACCGCATGGAGCGGCTGCAGGCCAAGGGGGCCGTGGTGCTGGGCGTGAGCCGGGACAGCCTGCGCCGGCACGCGAACTTCCGCGAGAAGCACGGGCTGAACTTCCCGCTGCTGACCGACGAGGACGGCGCGCTGCACCAGCAGTACGGAGCGTGGGGCGAGAAGAAGCTGTACGGCAAGGTCAGCATCGGCCCCATCCGCAGCACGGTGCTCATCGACGCCGACGGGGTGGTGCGCCAGCACTGGCCCAAGGTGCGGGTGAAGGGCCACGCCGACGCGGTGCTCGAGGCGCTGGAGGCCCTGTGACGGACGGAGGCTGGCCCGGCTGTGGGTTGACCACCGTCCTCCCGGCTCCTTAGCCTGTCGCGCTTCGCCAGGGAGGGAACCATGGCAGTCCTGGAGGTGCTCGCGTACCCCAACCCGTTCCTGCGCCAGCGCGCACAGGCGGTCACCGAGTTCGACGACGCGCTGCGCCAGTTCGTGGCCGACATGGAAGAGACCATGAAGGCCGAGGACGGCATCGGCCTGGCCGCGACCCAGGTGGGGCGCGACGCGCGCCTGCTGATCCTGGACCCCTACGCGCTCGAGGGGGACGACGGGCGTGGGAAGCCGAACCTGGTGATCATCAACCCCGAGGTCGTCTGGGAGAGCGAGGGCCGCACCACGGGCGAGGAGGGATGCCTGTCCTTCCCCGGCGTGTTCATCCAGGTCAGCCGCCCCGACAAGGTGCGCATCCGCGCCCTCGACGCCCACGGTGCACCCTACGAGATCGAGGGTGAGGGCCTGGGCGCGCGCGCGATCCTGCACGAGATCGATCACCTGAACGGGGTGGTGATGATCGACCACGTGAGCAACCTGCAGCGCCGCCGTGCGCTGAAGAAGCACGAGAAGAACCAGAAGGCCCTGACGAAGGCCCGCGAAGAGGGCTGAGCCCGCACGCCGGGCTGCGCCAACCTGGAGCACCCTGATCCATCTTGGGGCACCAACCTGGCGCGCTCTGGGTCAGCGGTTCAAAATCTCTTGTAGATCAAGGGCCTTGTAGTTGGCCTGCCCTGTGCAGTGCCTCCCTGCGACCGAGCGGAGCGGTCCATCAGGGAGGCAGCACATGCACGTGAAGTTCTGGGGCGTCCGGGGGAGCATCGCCGTGAGCGGGGCGGCGTTCGCCCGCACCGGCGGCAACACCACCTGCGTCGAGGTGACCCACGCCGGGCACCGTCTGATCCTGGACGGAGGGACGGGGCTGCGGGCGCTGGGGGCGGCCCACGGCTTCGCGCCCATGCGGGCCCACCTGCTGTTCACCCACCTGCACTGGGATCACATCCAGGGGGTGCCGTTCTTCACCCCGGCGCTGCACCCCGACAGCGCGCTGACCTTCGTGGGGCCCCAGCGCGACACGGGGAGCTTGCAGGAGGCGCTGGCGGTGCAGATGCGGCCGCCCCAGTTCCCCATCACGCTGGACAGGCTGGTGGGCGCGCGGACCTTCCGGGATGTGCGCCTGGATCGGCCCTTCGACGTGGGGCCCTTCAAGGTGACGCCGCTGGACCAGCAGCACCCGGACGGGGTGGTGGTGTACCGCATCGAGGCCGGGGGCAAGGCGCTGCTGTTCGCCACCGACACCGAGCACGGGGGTGGACGGGATCGGCGGTTCCTGGCGCTGGCCGAGGGGGTGGATCTGCTGGTGCAGGACGCCCAGTACACCTGGGCGGAGTACAGCGGCGAGTCGGGCCCCGGGCGGGCGGGGTGGGGGCACTCGGCCTGGGAGGAGGCGGTGGCGCTGGCTCAGGCGGCGCAGGTGAAGCGCCTGGCCCTCTTTCACCACGACCCCACCCGGGACGACGCCGGGGTCGACAGCCTGGAGAGTCTCGCGCGCCTGGAGTTCCCGAGGACCTTCGCCGCCCGCGAGGGCATGGGGGTGGCCCTTTGACCGCCGCCGTCGCACGGCCTTACGCTGGCGACGGAGTCCGCGCCACCGGGCGTGCGCGGTCAGGAAGGTCGTTCATCGTGGCCCTGCGTACCCTGGAGGCCCTCAGTCAAGGCCAGGTGGACCTGGAGGACGCCCTGCGGCGGGTGGTGGACGAGGTGGTCGACCAGCTCGACGCCGATCGCGGCACCCTGTACCTGGTGGATCATGCCCGCCGCGAGCTGGTGAGCCGGGTGGCCCACCTGCCTGAGCTGGCAGAGATCCGGCTGCGCGTGGGCGAGGGCATCGCGGGGACGGTGGCGGCGACGGGGCAGGCCATCGCCATGCCGGACGGGGGGGCCGATCCCCGGTTCTCGGAGCGGGTGGACTCCCTGACCGGCTACCGCACCCGGAGCGTGCTGGCGGTGCCTGTTCGGGGCCGGGATCACGCGGTGATCGGGGTGCTGCAGCTCCTGAACAAGCTGGGGGGGCGCTTCACCGCCGAGGACGTGGTGCGGCTGAGCGATCTGGCGGCCGAGCTGGCCCAGGCCCTGGTGCGCACCAGCCTGGCCAGCCAGCTTCGGGCCGACAGCAACCGCCCGCTGGAGTTTCGCTACAACCACATCGTCGGCGAGTCGCCGGCCATGCTCGACGTGTTCCGGCGCATCGCCCGGGCGGCGCGCACGGACGCCACGGTGCTCATCCGCGGCGAGAGCGGCACCGGCAAGGAGGTGCTCGCCCGCGCCGTGCACGTGAACTCGCCCCGCCGGGAGCGGCCGTTCGTGAAGGTGGACTGCGCGGCGCTGCCGGCCCAGCTCATCGAGAACGAGCTGTTCGGCCACGAGCGGGGGGCCTTCACCGGGGCAGACCGCGCGGCGGCCGGCAAGGTGGAGCAGGCGCGGGGCGGCACGCTCTTCCTGGACGAGGTGGGGGAGCTGCCCCTGACCGTGCAGGGCAAGCTGTTGCGGCTGTTGCAGGATCGCACGTTCCTGCGGGTGGGCGGCACCACGCCCCAGGCGGTGGATCTGCGCTTCGTCTGCGCCACGCACCGGGACCTGGAGGCCGAGGTCGAGGCGGGGCGCTTCCGCCAGGACCTGTACTACCGGCTGCGGGTCGTGCAGATCGCGGTGCCCCCCCTGCGGGCCCGCGGCCCGGCCGATCTGGATCGGCTGATCGACCACTTCTTCTTCGAATGCTGCGAGAAGCACGACCGCGAGGATCTGCAGCTCACGGCGCGGGCGCGGGCGGCCCTGCACCGCCACCCGTGGCCGGGCAACGTGCGCGAGCTGGAGCACTGCATCGAGTCGGCGGTGGTGCTGGCGCCCGGGCCCATCGTCGATGTGGAGCTGCTGCCCTTGGGGGGACCGGCGCCCACCCCGGCGCCCGCGCCAGTGGCGCCGGCGCCGGGCGGCGACCAGTTCGTCATCGGGCTGGTGTCGCTGCGCGAGCTGGAGCTGGCGTACATCGACCACGTGCTGGCCCACTGCGACGGGAACCGAAGCGCGGCCGCGCGCATGCTGGAGATCGGGCGCAACACGCTGCTGCGGAAGCTCAAGGAGCGCGAGGAGTGAGCGCCAGGGGGCGCACCTCGACCCGGTAGCGGCGCAGGCGCGCCGCCACGGCAGGCGGCGGCAATGGGCCGTGCAGCACCACCCGCCGCTTGCGCTTGCTGGCCAGCCCCAGGGCCTCCAAGGCAGGGCCGTCGGGGTCGAGATCGCGCGGATCCGTCCAGATCCAGAGGTCGTCGGGCCCGCCGGTGCGCAGGTTGCGCACCAGCGCCGCGCGGAGGCCCTGCTCACGGGCGTCCAGGGCGCCCGTGAGGCGGTAGGGCAGCGGCAGGCCGCGCAGGGCGCAGAACAGGCGCAGGCGGGCCTCGAGCAGATCCTCGGCGGGGCGGGCGCGGGCGAACAGGGCGGCGTGCCCGCGCTCCCGCTCGGCGGCCAGGTAGCGGGTGACAGCGGCGTACAGCGCCCCGGGGTCGTATTGCTCCCCCAGCGGATCCACCAGGGCGCGCCGCGCGTTGCGGGCGTGCACCTCGGCGCGGTCCAACGGCAGCCCGTCCTGGGCCTCGAGGAACCGCCCGACCCGGAGGGCCAGCTCGCCCCGGGCGATGGCGGTGAGGTCGGCGTCGATGACCCGGGTGAGCTCCACGAGCTGTGCGCGCAGACGCTGCCGGTGGGCCGCGCCACCGCCTGGATCCAGGTGACCGTGGATGCGGTGGTCGAAGGTGGTCAGGCCCACGGGGTCGCGGCCCATGGCCTCGACCGCGGCGGCGCAGGCGTCGATGGCCTGATCGAGCGGTGCCTGGCCTGGCGCGCCGGCCCGCATCGACGGGCCCATGTCGAGCAGGAGCTGCACTCGGCGCCGTGTCTCCTGTTCGCGGGCCGACACCACCGGCGTGCGCCGCCGGGCGGTGGCCCGCCAGGCGATGGCGCGCAGCGGATCGCCCGGCACGTAGTCCCGCAGCTCTCGCAGCTCGACCCCGTCGCCTTCGCGCTGGGCGGCGTGGCGGCCCAGCGGCGCCACGTGGGCGCCGCGGGGCCGACCCCGGGGGCCCCCATGGGCCACCGGGCGGGGGTGGATCGCCAGGCGGCGCTCCAGGGCCGCGTAGCCCCACGCCTCGAACAGGCCGAGGGGGTCGGTGAGGTCGAGCTGGACGCCGTGGACGTGCCAGTGGCCCACCCGGGGGAAGCGCAGCCGGAAGGCGAGCTGGCCGTCCGCCGCCCCCGGCACTCGGATCGCGATGGGGTCGGCGCCGGCGGGATCGCCCTGGATGCGGAGGCTGATGCGGCACGGCAGGGCTCGCCCTGCGGCCGGGCGACGGGCCCGCAGCACCAAGGGCAGCTCCGCGCCGCGCGTGGCCACGTGCCCGCCGGGCAGGGCGAGCTCGAAGGCGACGCCACCGGCCGTGCGCAAACGCTGATCCAGGAGGCCGCGGGCTGCTCCGAGCAGCCCGAGCGCGAGGGCGCCCACCGCGACCCAGTCGGGCCGCCCGGCGACCACCCCGGCCAGCAGCCCCGCGACGCCCAGGCCCAACAGGGCCCGACCGGCAGGGGTCAGGCGCAGGCCCGGCGTCACCGATCCGCCGGGCCGGTGTAGCGCACCTCGTCGAGGGCGCTGCGCACCACGCGGGCGCCGTCCAGGCCGTCGAGCTCGGCCTCGGGGGTCACCACCACCCGGTGCGCCCAGACGGGGCTCACCAGCGCGCGCACGTCGTCGGGCAGCACGAACAGGCGGCCGTGCAGCAGGGCCCGAGCCTTGGCCGCCTTCAACAGGCCCAGGGCGGCCCGGGGGCTGGCGCCCAGGGCCACGGCGGGGTGCTCGCGGGTGGCGTGGGCCAGCTCGACGATGTAGCGGCGCAGCGCCGGCGAGACGTGCACGCCGTCGGCCTGGGCACGCAGCGCCAGGATCCGGGCGGCGTCCAGCAGGGGCTCCACCGCCGGCCGGGGGCGGTCGTGGGTGGCCAGCATCTGCACCTCGGCCTCGATGTCGGGGTAGCCCATCTGGAGCTTCATGAGGAAGCGATCCACCTGGGCCTCTGGCAGCGGGTAGACGCCCTCTTGTTCCAAGGGGTTCTGCGTGGCCACCACCAGGAAGGGATCGGGCAGCGCCAGCGTGTGGCCCTCGATGGTGACCTGGCCCTCTTGCATGGCCTCGAGCAGCGCGGACTGGGTCTTGGCCGGCGCTCGGTTGATCTCGTCGCCCAGCACCACGTGCGCGAAGACGGGCCCGCGGCGGAGCGCGAAGGTCTGCTCGCGCATGTTGTAGATGTAGCTGCCCGTGATGTCGGCCGGGAGCATGTCGGGCGTGAACTGGATGCGGCGGAAGTCGCACCCCAGCGCCCGCGCGAAGGCCTTCGCCAGGGTGGTCTTGGCCACGCCCGGCACCCCCTCCAGCAAGACGTGCCCCGGCGAGAGCAAGGCCACCAGGAGCAGATCCAGGGGCGCCGCGGGGCCGATGTAGATGGCGGCGATGCGCGCCTGGAGCGCCTCGCGAACGGCCTGCGCTTCGGTGGCGAGCGAGGGATCGGTGTCGGTCATGCGGGTCCTCGGGGGCGTCCGGGGCCACCGGAGCGGCCGGCCTTGCGGGGCGCCAACAGGCGGCGGCCCGGGGGAGCAGGGCGGGGGCGGGGGCGGCGGTCCCCCGGGAATCGGGTCCAGGCCACCAGCGCGCCCGCGGCGGCCGCCAGCGCGGCAAACAGGGCGATCCAGGCGGAGCCCGGTGAGGCCCCCCCTGCCAGCTCGGCCAGGGCGTCGTTCAAGCGGGCCTGTGGGCTTGGGCGGGCGGCCTGCGGGCCGTCGCCCGTGAGGGGGCCGGTGACCAGGTACACGGGGCGGCCGTCGGCGCCGAGCCAGGCGCCCACGGCGTCGGCGAACCGCCCGTTGCCCGCCAGGGGACGCATGAGGTCGATGAAGAGGCTGGAGTCGCCCACCACCACCAGCTCACCGTCGCCGAGCCGAAGCTGCCAGGCGAACGGCGTGCCGTCGCTGAAGGTGAGCGCCGGCTTGAGGCGGGCCGGGCCGTGGACGGCGGTGGGGTGGTTCGTCACCAGCGCTTGCACGCCGCGGAACAGGCCGTGGTTGGGGGTGGCCACCTCGATCAACGCCGGGTGCTGGCCGATGCCTGCCAGGGCAGGCGGGGGCGCGGCGCGCAGCTCGAACGGCTCGAGCGTGGGATCGTCCTGGGGACCCTCGACGGCCAGCAGCACCCGGCCACCGGCCTGGACGAAGCGGCGCAACCCTTCGGGCGACGCCACCTTATCGGCACGCAGGAGCGCCAGGCTGGCGGCGGCCGGCAGGCGCCCCAGATCGATCTGGGCCACCGGGTGCGCGGTGATCCCCGCCTCAACCAACGCCGTATGCCACGCCGCCGGGCTGTCCCAGCCCGCCGGGGCGGCCAGCGACACGAGCAACCAGGGCCAGAGGATCACCGCTGCAGCCCCCCCTCGATGGCCTGCGCCAGCCGCTCCAGATGCACCAGATCGATGGGGGCGCTGGGCGCAAAGCAGGCGGCCTCGACCCCGGCCACCAGCTCGGCCACCGGGCCCGCGGGCGCACCGCGCCCGGTCAACGCCAAGGCGGCCTCGCGGGGGGTCTCGACGCCGAACGCCAGCGTGGGTCGCCCGGCTGCGCCCAGCAGGCGGTCGAACCGGTGCTGGACCCAGGCGCTGGCGGGCAAGAGGGCCAGGGCGAAGTGGCCCGCAGCGCGCACGGGCAGGCAGGCGGGGGCATGGCCCGGGGCCTGGCCCCAGATCCACGCAGGTGTGGGCGCGAGATCGATCGGACCGTCCACCGGCCGCGCGTTGGGCGGGGGGACGTGCAGATCCTCGGGTGGGCTCGCGAGGCCGGCCACCATACCCGCCACGGGCTGCCCCGTCAGGGCGTCCACAAGCGACACGCGGAAGCCGTCTTGCGGCGCCGGCTCGGCGCAGGGTCGAAGGGTCGCCGTGAGCGGGCTGAGCGGGGCGGATCGGGGCTGCGGCCGGCGGGGCCCCGGGCGGCGCCGCCAGCCCACCCAGGCCAAGGCCGCCAGCCCCAGCAGGGCGGGCAGCCAGAGCCACGCCGGAGAGGGCGGTGGCGGTGTGGGCACCACGACCTGCAGGGCTTCGGACGCGGCGTCGGCCCACCCGGGGGCGTCGGTCTCGGCCAGGGCGCGGATCTGGCGATTGCCCGGGGGCAGCGTGCCCAGGTCTGCCGCCCAGCGGCCGTCCGGCCCGCTGCGCCGCCGCGCGCGGGGCTGGCCGTCGACGGTGATCACCACCTGAACGGCCCCGGGACCCGGGGCGACCCGCCCTTCGACGCGGATCCCCTCGCCGGCGGCCCGCGTCAGGGTGACGCCCATGGGCTGAGTGGCCTCGAAGCCGCGGGCCCAGCGGGTGGCGTGCCGGTCGGCGTCGCCCCCGAAGGCTACCTCCAGCCGGTGGACGCCGGGCGCCAGGGGCCCGTGGGCCAGCAGGGCGCGCCCCCGGCCGTCGGTGCCCGCGCCGATCCACGGGCCGTCGCCCAGGCGCCAGTCCAAGCGGGCATCGGGCTCGGGCCCACCGCGGTCATCGGTGAGGCGAGCGGTCCAGCTCACGGGCTGGCCCGCGGGCACGTCGCCGACGGGGTTCACCGCGAGGCTGACGGCGCGCCGCCCCACGTCGACGGCGGCCTCGGCCCGGGCGGGGCCCAGCAATGGGTTGCCCTGGAAAGCCAGGCCCAGCCGGTGGGGCCCGTCGTGATCGGCGGTGAGGTTCACCGTGAAGCGGCCGCTGGCGTCGGTGCGGGCCCGCTGGCCCTCGGCCCGGATCGGCGCCCCGGGCACGGGCCGGCCCAGATCATCGCGGAGCACGCCCTGGAGGGTGATCCGGCGGCCGCGGGCATGCACCTGGACGTCGTCGAACCGGGCTCGCGCGCGGACGGCCACGGGCACCTGAGCCAGCGCCGGGGTAGCGAGGCACAGGCACACGGCGATGGGGGACCAGGCGCGCATGGGAGCACCGTACGCGGGCCCTCCGGTGGGCGGCAACGGCTGCGGCGGGTCGCCCGGCCGTGGCAGGATGCCCCCATGGCGACGGTGCACAGCGGAGCGGCGTGGGGCGGCCTGGCGGCATGGGGGGCCGTGTGTGGCTTGTTGCACCTGCTCCTGCGCGCGTGGCCCACCGATGAGCTGGCCGCGGTCGGCGGCTTTGCGCTGGCCTTCGCGGCCTTGGCGGCCGTGGTGATCGTGGCCGCCCTGGACGCCGGCCAGCAGGCTGTGGGGCGGTTCGTCGGCGGGGCCTGGGCCGCCCTGGGGGTGGCGGTGCTGGTACTGGCTCGCTGGCTGGATCCGGGGCCGGCGCCCCTGGCCATCCTGAATGGGGCGGCGCTGGTGACCCTGGGGAGCTGGGCGGGCGCGGCCATCGGGCGGCGGGTGGAGCACGCCCGCTACCTTTGGCCGCTGGTGGTGGTGGCCCTGGGGGCCGACCTTTGGAGCGTCACCAGCCCCGAAGGGGTGACGCACCAGGTGGTGGTCGAGGGCGCTCGACCGGCGGTGTTCGACTACCTCGTCATGTCGGTGCCGGTACCCGGCGTTGGGGTCGAGCCGGTGCTCGGGGTGGGGGACGTGCTCTTCAGCGCGCTGCTGGCGGGGGCCGTGACCCGCCACGGGCTCTCCCGCGGGCGCCTGGCCCTGGGGCTGGCCGTCGGCTTCCTGCTGACGCTCCTGCTGCTGCTGGCCGTGCAGCTCCCGGTGCCGGCGCTGCCCATGCTGGGGATCTGCGGCGCGGCGGCCTTGGGGCGCGCCGTGAAGCCCGCCCCCCGCGAGCTGGCGCTGGCGGCCGGCATGCTGGGGCTGATGTTCGGCGCCCGTGCGCTGGTGATGCTCACCTGAACCGTCGCGCGGCCCCGCGCCGTGCGCTACCCTCCGCGCCCCCATGAAGCTCAAGCGCCTGGACATCCACGGCTTCAAGTCGTTCTACCACCGCACGACGCTGGCCTTCGACGCCGGGGTCACGGCGGTGGTGGGCCCGAACGGCTGCGGCAAGTCGAATATCGTGGACGCCATCAAGTGGGTGATGGGCGAGCAGGGCGCCCGGGCCCTGCGGGGCAACGCCATGGAGGACGTGGTGTTCGCCGGCAGCGAGCGCCGGGGCCCCATGGGCATGTGCGAGGTGCGGCTCACCTTCGCCAACGACGGCTCGGCCGAGGTGCCGGCGCGCTGGCGCGACGTGCCCGAGCTGGCGGTGGAGCGCCGCCTCGAACGCTCCAAGGGCAGCGACTACTTCATCAACAAGCAGCGCTGCCGGCTGGCCGACGTGCAGGAGCTGGTGGCGGGCACGGGCGTGGGCAGCGGGCCGGGCGGTCAGCGGGCCTATGCCATCATCGAGCAGGGCCAGATCGGCCGCATCGTCAGCGCCAAGGCCGACGAGCGGCGCCTGCTCATCGAGGAGGCCGCCGGCATCACCCGCTACCGGGCCCGCAAGAAGGTGGCCGAGCGGAAGATGGCCGAGACCCGGCTGAACCTCGATCGCCTGCTGGATGTGGTGGGCGAGGTGGCGGTTCGCTTGAAGTCGCTGGAGCGGCAGGCCCGCAAGGCCGAGCGCTACCAGGCCTACCGGGCCGAGGCGGACGGCATCGAGCGCCGGGTCGCGCTGGCGGCGCTGCGGGCGGCCGAGGCGGCGTTCGCCATGCACCGGGCGGCGACCGAGGCCGTTGCGGAGCGCGAGGCCGTCGCGGCCGGCGCCCTGGAGGCGGCCGAGGCTGCCGAGGCCGCGGCGCTGGCCGAGGTGGAGGCAGCGGCCCTCGAGGCGCGGGCACGCGGTGAGGCGCTGAGCGCGGCCGAGCGAGCCGCCAGCGAGGCGCGGGGTCGGGTCGACGCGCTGAGCCTGGAGCTGCGGGGGCTGGAGGCGCAGCTCGCCGCGCTGCGGGACGGCGAGGATGACGGCGGCGCGCAGGCCGAGCAGCTCCGCGCCGAGCTCGAAGCCACCGACGCCCAGCTCGCTGCCTTGGCCGGCGAGGCCGAGGCCGAGCGGGGGGCGCTGGACGAGGTCGAGGCACAGCGCGCGGCGGCTCACCGGGCGGTGTTGGACGCCCGCGCCACCGCGGAGCGCCTGCGGCGCGAGGCCGCCGAGGAGGCCCACGCGGTGGCGCGGGCCCGTGCCCAACACGAGACGGCCCTGCGCCACGCCGACGAGGTGGCCCGCCGCCTTGCGACGCTGAACGCCGAGGCTGAGCGCCTGGCAGGGGAGGTCGCGAGCAGTCGCCAGGCGCTGGCCGAGGCCGAGCAAGCCCGGGAGGCCGCGGAGCGCGCGCTCACGGCCGCCCAGACGGAGCGCCGGGCGGCACGGGACGCGGTCCAGGGGCACGAAGCGGCCGCCACCGAGGCCGACCGAGAGGCGCGCAAGGCGGCCGAGGCCCTGGCGGGCGCCCGCGGTGAGCTGGCCGCCCTCGAGGCCCAGGTGGCGCGGCGCGCAGATCTGGGCGCGGCGGCCCGGAAGCTCCTGGGCGCGGGACTCGCGGGGGTGATGGGGGTGGTGGCCGACGCCCTCGAGGTGCCGGCGGAGCTGGAGATGGCAGTGGCCGCGGGTCTGGGCGCGCGCCTTCAGGCCGTGGTGGTGGCGGATCCCCAGGCGGCCCAGCGGGCCCTGGCCCACCTGGCCCAAGGCCGAGACGGCCGGGCGTTGCTGGCGCTGGCCGACGCGCACCCACGCCCCCAGCCGGCCACGGTGCCCGCCCGCCCGGGGGTGGCCGGGCGGCTGCTGGATCACCTGCCGGGCGAGCGTCCGCCGTGGATCCTGGCGCTGCTGGGCGACGTGCTGCTGGTGAACGACACCGAGACCGCGCTGGCCGTCTCGGCGCGCTGGCCGGGCCCCGTGGTGACCCGCGAGGGGGTGCGCTGCGAGGGCCGCGTGGTGCTCTTGGCCGGCGGCGGCGGGCCCGATCCCAGCCCGCTGCGGCGGCGCCGCGAGTTGGTCGCGCTGAAGGAGCGGGTGGCGGCACATGCCAGCGCTCGGGACCGGGCGCAGGCCCAGGCCGATGCTGCCCGGCAGGGGCTGATCCAGGGGCGCGAGGCGGCTGAGCTGGCGGGCCGCGCCGCCCACCGCGCGGAGCTGACCCTGAGCACGGCGCGGGCCGAGGCGCGGCGGTTGGCCCAACACGCCGAGCAGGCCCAGGCCCGGCAGGCCAAGGTGGCCCACGACCTGGAGCGCCTGACCGGCGCCGCCGCCGAGGTGGCCGAGCGGGTGGCCCAGGCCGAGGCGCAGGCGGTGGCCCTGGAGGCCAGCCGCACCGACCGCGCGCAGGCCATCGAGGGGGCGCAGGCGGCCGCCGCCGAGGCCGAAGGGGCGCGCGATGAGGCGGTGACCGCGCTCCACCAGGCGCGGGCGCAGAAAGCCGCGCGCGTGGAGCGGATGGACGGCCTGGGCTTGCAGCGCACCCGGGTGGAGCGTCTGCTCACGGATCTGCGTCATCGGGCCGAGCGGACCCGCCGGACCCGCGCGGCGCTGGGGGATCGCCAGGCCGAGGCCCGGTCGCAGCTCGCCGAAGCGCAGGGCGCGGCCCAGGGCGCCCAAGAGGCGGCGCGAGCCCTGGTGGCTGCCGCCGGGCGGGCCCGCGAGGTCGAGGCCGAAGCGCTGGCCCAGGGCAAGACGGCCCGCGCCGCCTCGCAGGTCGCCCGCGCCGCCCACAACGCGGCCCGCGAAGCGCTGAACGAGGCCCGCCTGACCCTGCAGGGCGTGCGGCTCGAGGCCACCCACCAGGTGGCCCAGATCGAGGAGCGCTTCGGGTGCTCGGTCGCCGAGCTGGCTGCGACCCTGGCGGACGCCCCGACGGTGACCGCCGACGAGGCGGCGCGGCTGAAGGAGCTGCGGGCGCTCATCGAGAAGATGGGCGACGTGAACCTGGCGGCCATCGAGGAGTTTGGCGAGGTCGCCGAGCGGCACGACTTCCTGACCCAGCAGCGGGCCGATCTCGAGGCGGCGCTGGCGGATCTGGCCCGGGCCATCGGGCGCATCGACCGCACGAGCCGGCGCCTGTTCGCCGAGACCTTCGAGGCGGTGAACGCGCACTTCCGAGCCCTGTTCCCGCGGCTGTTCCGCGGTGGCGAGGCCGAGCTGGTGCTGACCGAGCCCGACGACCTGCTCGGCACGGGCATCGAGATGCTGGTCAGGCCCCCCGGCAAGACCGTACAAAACGTCGCCCTGCTCAGCGGCGGGGAGAAGGCCATGTGCGCCATCGCGCTGGTCTTCGCGGTGTTCCGGGTGCGCCCGAGCCCGTTCTGCCTGCTGGACGAGGTGGATGCCCCCCTCGATGACGCCAACATCGGGCGCTTCAACGAGGTGGTCCGGGAGATGGCGCAGGCCAGCCAGGTGCTGCTCATCACCCACAACAAGCGGACGATGGAGATCGCCGACGTGCTCTATGGGATCACCATGGAGGAGTCGGGGGTCAGCAAGCTCGTCAGCGTGCGCATGACCTGAAGGTTCGGGAGGTGGGCATGGGCCCAGCCATCGAGAACGTGCTGTTGCAGATCGCCGTGGCCCAGGACGCGCCGGCCTCCGGGGTGGCCTCGGCGGCGGCCTCTGCGGCCGCGTCTGCGGTGACCTCGGCGGCGGGCGACCCCGCCCAGCCGACGGGCGCGCTGACCCCCACCGAGTACGTCGTCTTCGGCGCCATCGGCCTGTTCATCCTCTTGTTCATCCTGCGGGCGCTGAAGAGCAAGCCCGTCGCCCTGGAGGACGGCGCGGCCCCGGAGCCCGAGGCGCTGGCGGGCCCGAAGCCCTCGAAGGCCGAGGTCGAAGCGGCCGCGCGCAAGGCGTTCAACGTCAACCAGGTGATGGTGGACGAGAGCACGCCCGAGCACACCCGCGTGCGCGTCGCGCCGCCCGAGGCCGCCGCGCCGCCGACCCGGGACCCGATCGTCAAGGCGCCGGCCAAGGCGCCCGCCGCCAAGGCGCCCGCCGCCAAGGCGCCCGCCGCCAAGGCGCCCGCCGCCAAGGCGCCCGCCGCCAAGGCGCCCGCGCCGGTCGATGAGCCCATCGAGGCCGCCGGCAAGACCCTGCGCGAGGGCCTGGCCCGCACCCACGACGGCTTCGTGAAGAAGCTGGGCAAGCTGTTCGGCTCGGCGAAGGCCATCGACGATGATCTGCTGGGCGATCTGGAGGAGGCCCTGTTCACCGCCGACATCGGCGTGCGGACGAGCCAGAAGCTGGTGGAGCTGGTGCAGGAGGAGCTGAGCAAGAAGGCCCTGCAGAGCCCCGCGAAGGTGTGGGGGGCGCTGAAGGACCGCATCGCCGAGATCCTCATCCAGGGCGCGCAGCCCTTGGACTTCAGCCGGGCAAAGCCCTTTGTGATCATGGTGGTGGGCGTGAACGGCGCCGGAAAGACCACCAGCATCGGCAAGCTGGCGCACCGCTACGCCCACGAGGGCAAGCGGGTGCTGCTGGCCGCTGGCGACACCTTCCGCGCGGCGGCCGTGGAGCAGCTCGAGGTGTGGAGCCAGCGCGCCGGCGTGCCGGTGGTGAAGGGGCGCGACGGCCAGGACCCGTCGAGCGTGATCTTCGAGGCCGTCGAGCGCGCCGAGCGGGAGGGCTATGACATCTGCATCGCCGACACCGCTGGCCGGCTGCAGGCCAAGAAGGAGCTGATGGACGAGCTGGCCAAGATCCACCGCGCCATCGGCAAGGCCGTCCCGGGCGCGCCGCACGAGGTCTGGCTGGTGCTGGACTCCACCAACGGGCAGAACGCCATCAGTCAGGCGAAGGTGTTCACCGAGGTGGTCGATGTTTCGGGCATCGTGCTCACCAAGCTCGACGGTACGGCGAAGGGCGGGGTGGTCATCGGCATCACCGACGAGATGCAGATCCCGGTGCGCTACATCGGCATCGGCGAGAAGGTCGAGGACCTGCGCCCGTTCGACGCGAAGGGCTTCGCGGACGCCCTGTTCGCCGAGGACTGATCCGGCCGCTGACCCTTTGCCAATCGGCCTGTGACGGGTCGGCCGCGCCCCGGGTTTTTGTTGTTCGGCCGCGCAGCGACGTGTTACCACCCCGGGGGACTTCTTCGAGGGACCGGAGGCCATGAACCGACGCGCCTGGACCGCACTCGGCGTCCTGTGCTTCGCCTGGGGACTCCTGTCGCCCGCCTACGCTCAGGACATGGACTTCTCGCCGGAGGACATGCAGGGCGGGGGCGACGACGGGGGGGCGATGACCTTCGACGTGGTCGACACTGCCGCCGCCGCCAAGGATCTCGAGAAGGCCCGCAAGGCCGAGATCGATCTGATTCGGGTGGTGCAGCGGCGCCCGTTCCTGCGCCGTGGCCGGGTCGAGTTCGCGCCCTTCATGGGCACGAACATCAACGACGCCATGGTCAGCATGTTCGTGGCGGGGGCCAACCTCACCTACCACCTGACCGAAGACATGGCCATCGGCGTCAACGGCGGGTATTCGCTGGGCACCGAGACCGACCTCTTCAACAAGGTCATCGAAGACTACGCCCTGCTGCCGCAGATCTCGCAGGTGCTGTGGTACGCCACCCTCGACTTCCAGTACGCGCCGGTCTACGGCAAGTTCGCCCTGTTCAACACCTGGATCATCCCCTGGGACCTCTATGTGTTGCTGGGGGCGGGCTACACCCAGACCGAGCTCGCCGGCAACCCCACCCTGGCGGTGGGCGCCGGCCAGCGGTTCTTCATGAACCAGTGGTTCACGCTGAACTTCGAGCTGCGTGACAGCCTGTACCTGGAGGAGTACCCCGGCGGCTCCGAGATCGTGAACAACATGATGTTCACGGCCGGCGTGAGCTTCTTCATCCCGCCGAGCTTCGAGTACAGGACGCTGAAGTGAGGGGCCCCGTGCTGCACGCGACCACGACGACCCTGCGCCGCGCGCTGACCTTGGGCCTGGCGTTGGCGGTGCTGCTGCCCGCGGTGGGGCAGGCCGCCAGCATCCAGGGCCCTCGCCGCTCGGCGCTCGAGCGCCTGGAAGAGGGCGACGCCATCCGCAACCGGCTGCTCCTGCGGGGCGGGCGGTTCGAGGTCGCGCCCTCGCTCGGCTTCACGATGAACGACGCCTTTCGGCGCAACATCCTGGTCGGGGCGAACCTGGCGTACAACTTCACCGACAGCCTGGCGCTGGGCGCCTCCATCTACGGCGGCTTCGGCTTCGACAGCGGCCTCGCTGAGAGCGTGGCCTCGGAGCGTCCCGATCGCACCAAGGCGGGGGCGTTCTCGGATGTGAAGCTGCTGGCGAGCGTGGAGTTCATCTACACGCCGCTCATCGGCAAGTTCGCGGTGTTCGGGCGCACGGTCTTCAACTACGACCTGCACCTCATCGCCGGGGCCGGTGGCTCGCTGGTGGGCGGCGGTGAGCAGCTCGACGACTTCGCCTTCGCGCCCGTGCTGGGCGTGGGCCTGCGCACGTTCCTCACCCCCGGCATGTTCGTCAACGTGCAGATCCGGGACTACATCTACTCGTCGGCGCTGAACGCCGTGCCCAGCGCCGAAGGCACGGGCAAGGTGGACAGCACCACTGAGTGGTCCAACAACTTCGCGCTGACCTTCAGCTACGGCTTCTCGTTCCCGCAGGAGCCGAAGCTCAGCAACTGAGCTGGCCATGAGCTTCAAGACCGCCCTGTTCGGCTCCGCCGGGCGCCGTTGGGGCGCGTTGGTGCTGAGCAATGGCGCCTTCTACGGCGCCGGCTATGCCTTCCATCGCTACATCGACGAGTCGGCACAGTCGCCGGGCCTGACCTTCGTGTTGGTGGCCGTGTGGATGGCGCTGGGCGTAGCCGCCGCGCTGTGCACCGTGGTGGCGCTGGGCGAGACCCTGGTGCAACGCGGCTTCACCGAAAAATTCCTGCGCGACGAGATGGCCGAGCTGGACGCCCGCATTGAGGGCGGCGGCGACATGGTGGACGTCCCCGACGATGACGGCGAGCTGGTGGTGCCCACCAAGGACGGGGGCATCCGCTTCTGGCTGCTGTTCGTCATGTTCGCCGTGGTCGGGCTGGTGGTCTCGAACGGCGCCTCGGGCGGCTTCCTGCAGCGCTACACCCACCCCGGCGTGGCGGTGGTGCACATGCGCTCCGACGATCCGGCGGTGCGGCGCACGGGCCTGAACATGCTGGCCGGGCGGCTCGACTTCGACGCCAGCCCGGCGGTGCAGGCGGTGGTCACGGCGGCGCTGAAGGACCCCGACGAAGGGGTGGCGGCCCGGGCGGCCTTCGTGGCCGGCACGCTGGGCATCGACGGCCTGAGCCCGGTGCTGGCCGACATGGTGCGGACGAAGCCCGCCCTGAGCTTCGCGGGCATGATCGCCATGGCCCAGATCGGCCACAAGCCGCGGCCGGCGCCCCAGGCGCGCCTGGCGGCCGCGGGGTTGGTGGATGAGCCCAACGCGCTGGCGGAGCCGCTGGCGCTGACCTACATGCTGGGCATGCTGCGGGTGCCGGCCATCGAGCGGCTGCGGGATCTGCACGCGCAGGGCGTAGCCAAGGACGACGCCGATCTGCGCTTCGCCACCATCTGGGCGCTGGGGCACATCGAGGATGCGCAGGTGCTGCCGGTGCTGGCCAAGGCGCTGGAGGACGAGGCGCTGGCGGTGCGCTGCGCCGCGGCCATGGGGCTCGAGAAGCTGGTGGTGTTCGAGTCATCGGAGCCCCTGCGCAAGGCCTTCGAGGCCTCGAAGGACCCCCTGGCGCGCTGCCCCGAGACGCTGCTGCCGGTGCAGGAGGACGGCCCGCCCATCGTGCTGGTGCCCGCCCGCAACTACGAGTTGACGCTCGTGCGCGCGCTGGCCACCACCGACGATCCGCTGCTGCTGCGCTGGCTTGTTGAGCACCAGGAGGGCCGGGAGTACCGGACCCACAAGCTGATGAAGCTGGCCTGGGAGAGCCTGAAGAAGAAGGACGACAGCGGCCAGCTCCGGGCGCTGCGTCAGCGCCGGCTGCAGCTCGAGCGGCTGCAGGCGGCCCAGGGCGGCGACGGCGGCCCGGGCGGGGATCGCCCCGGGGACGGCGGCGCGGCCGGTGCGCCCGACGGTGGCGCCGACGATGCGGGCGCCGCCGGCTCGGCCGCCGCCGACGCGGGCGCCGCTGACTGAGGCGCTGAGGGCGCCCACCGCCGGCGGGCCTTCCCGAGATCTGCGCCCGCCAGGGCGCGGCCCCAACCCTTGCTCCGTACAGGATATGAAGGCATGCCCGGGTTGGGCGTGAGCCCCATCGGTGCGTGGGGCTTCGGCTGTTCGGCTGGGCGGGGTGGTGTGCGGCCGCGCAGAGCACGGCAGGCAGGCAGGGACGGAGTGGTCGGGCGACCACCCCGAGGACGTTGCGCTACTCGAAGGCCGAGACGTCGCAGGGGGCCAGCACGATGGCGGCCCGGGTGTCGTCGGGGAAGCCGAAGCCGCTCTTCTTGGGCGCGTAGTAGATGCAGGTGTCGCCGATCTCGTTGGGCCGCACCGGCGCCTGCCACCAGATGTTCCACAGGTCGAACAGGCCACAGCCGAACAGCTCGGCGAGCACGTCGCGGGCGTCGCCGTCGAAGCCCGCGGCGCCCAGGGCGTCGGCGTCGCAGGCGTCATCCTCCAGATCCTCGGCGCCGCCGACGCCGTTCACCGCGGCGCCCGCCACAAACAGCTCGGCCTCGGTGAGCAGCACGTCGCAGCCCTGGGCCTCGTTGTCCTCGGCGAAGGCCTCCCAGCAGGCCACCAGCCGCCGGAAGAGCTGGTAGCGGGCGTCGTTGCCGGCGCCGCCGATGGTGGTCTCCTGGGTGCAGAAGCCGCCGTCGGTGCAGGTGTCGCGGGCGTCCTGATCGCACTGGCCGTCGTTCAGGCACTCCACGCAGCGCTGGTTGCCGTTGCACAGGTAGATGTCGGCGCAGTCGCAGCTCGCCTGGCAGGCGCCGCCCTTGACGCGGTAGCAGCTCGGGCCGTCCTCGCAGATGCCGGAGAGGTCCTCACAGACGGCGGTGGGATCGCACTGCGCGTCGTCGTCGCAGGGCGCGCCCGGGCCCAGGCGGCACTCGCCGGACTCCCGGTCACAGGTCAACCCCTGGCTGATGGCGCAGTTGTTGTCCTCGCGGCAGGGGGCCCCGACCTGGCCCACGCAGGCGCCCGCCTGCAGGTCGCAGACCTGGTTGCGGATGGGGCACTCGTCCACCTCGCCGTCGCAGTTGTTGTCCTGCCCGTCGCACACCTCGGCCATGAACGGGTTGACGCCGGGGTCGTTGTCGTTGCAGTCGAAGTTGCCGTTGCGGCAGCCCCCGTCGCCGAAGCCGTCGCCGTCGTTGTCGATGCACTCGCCGGTGCCCATGCCGATGCAGGGCTGATCGCCGCCGCGGCAGTCGTCATCCACGCCGTTGCCGCAGATCTCGGTGCGGTTGGTGTGCACCCGCGGGTTGGTGTCGTCGCAGTCCACCGCGACGCAGTCCGCGCCCTCGCCATGGCCGTCCTGGTCGCGGTCGATGCAGTTGGGGCCGAGCACCAGATCGGCGCCGTTGCAGTCCTGGTCGATGCCGTCGCCCGGGATCTCGCGGGCGCCGGGGTTGATGTCGGGATCCATGTCGTTGCAGTCGATGCCCCGGCAGCCCTGGCCCTGGCCGAAGCCGTCGCGATCGGCGTCCATGCACTGCGGGTTGCAGGCCAGGTCGCCGCCCCGGCAGTCCTGATCCACGCCGTCTCCGCAGATCTCGGTGCGCCAGGGGTTCACCCGGGCGTCGCGGTCGTTGCAGTCGGGGCCGCGGCAGCCCGAGCCCTCGCCGAAGCCGTCGAGATCCATGTCGACGCAGTTCTGCAGGCAGGGGATGTCGCCGTCGGCGCAGTCGTCGTCGCGGCCGTTGCCGCAACGCTCACCCACGCCCGGGTTCACGTTGGGGTTGGTGTCGTCGCAGTCGCCGCCGCTGGCCCGATCCTCGTTGCACGCGGCATCCTGGAAGCCGTCGCCGTCGAGATCGGCGCAAGGGCCCCCGCCACAAGCGGGATCCTCAGGCGGCGCAATGCCGTTGCAGTCGTTGTCGCGGCGGTTGGCGCAGTTCTCGCGCCGGCCCGGGTTCACCAGGTTGTTCTGGTCGTCGCAGTCGCCCCCGCCCATGGCGGGATCGGGGTTGCAGCGGGCGTCCTCGTAGCCGTCGCGATCGGCGTCGGCGCAGCCGGGCGCGCCGCCCTGGCCACCCTGGCCCCCAACCCCTGCGTCGACGCGGCCGCCCCCGCCGCCGCCCGTGCCCCCGGCGCCGCCGGCGGCCGCCATGTCCACGGGCACGCGGCCCTGATCGGCGGCGGGCTCCACTTCGGACGAGGCGCACGCGGCCAGCGCGGCGCCCGAGGCGATGAGGATGAGGTGTTGGATGCGCATGGACTGTCCCCCCGGCAACACGCGGCTTCGGATGCGGCATCCTGAGATACCGGGGGGGTCGCAGGCAAGCCGGGGGGCGCGCCGGCTGCGGGGGCCCGCCGGCGGTTGCGCCTCGCCCGTCGGTCAGCCCACCTGGATGGTGCGCAGGTCCTCCGCGAAGGTGACCCGGCCGGTGCACGCGGCGCGGTAGTCGTCGGGGGTCACGCCGGGGGCCAGCTCGCGGACGTAGAAGCCGTCGGGGGTGATGTCGGCCACGCCCAGATCGGTGACCACCATCTGCACGCAGCCCACGCCGGTGAGCGGCAGGCTGCAGCGGTGCACCAGCTTCGCCACGCCCTTGTTGTTGGCCTGGATCATGGTGACGATGACCCGCTTGGCGCCGTTGACCAGGTCCATGGCGCCGCCCATGCCCTTCACCATCTTGCCGGGGATCATCCAGTTGGCCAGGTCGCCGTTGTCGGCCACCTGCATGGCGCCCAGGATGGCCAGGTCGATGTGGCCGCCGCGGATCATGGCGAAGGACTCGGCGCTGTCGAAGAAGGCCGAGCCGGGCACCGTGGTGACCGTCTGCTTGCCGGCGTTGATCAGATCGGGATCCTCGTCGCCCTCGTAGGGGAAGGGGCCGATGCCGAGCAGGCCGTTCTCGCTCTGCAGCACCACCTCGACGCCTGGGGGCACGTGGTTGGCCACCAGGGTGGGCATGCCGATGCCCAGGTTGACATAGAAGCCGTCCTGCAGCTCCTGGGCGACACGCTTCGCGATCTGGTCTCGGGTGAGGGCCATGTCAGTTCGCCTCCCGCGGGCGCACGGTCCGCTGCTCGATCCACTTCTGGTAGTCGCTGCCCTGGATGATCCGCTGCACGTAGATGCCCGGCAGGTGGATCTCGTCGGGGCTGAGCTCACCGGCAGGCACCAGCTCCTCCACCTCGGCGATGGTGATGCGCGCGGCCTTGGCGATGAGCGGGTTGAAGTTCCGGGCGGTCATGCGGAAGACCAGGTTGCCGTGGGTGTCGCCCTTCCAGGCCTTCACCAGCCCGAAGTCGCCGTGCAGGGCGCGCTCGAGCAGGTAGGTGCGGCCGTCGAACTCGCGGGTCTCGCGCCCGTCGGCGCGCACGGTGCCCACCCCGGTCGCCGTGTAGAAGGCGGGGATGCCCGCGCCGGCGGCCCGCAGCCGCTCGGCCAGGGTACCCTGGGGGCAGAGCTCCACCTCCAGCTCCCCCGACAGGAACTGGCGCTCGAACTCCTTGTTCTCGCCCACGTACGAGCCCGTCATCGTGCGGACCTGGCGGGCCTCGAGGAGGACCCCCAGGCCCCGGCCGTCGGTGCCGGCGTTGTTGCTGACCAGGTTCAGGTCGCGCACGCCCTTCTCGTGCACGGCGCGGATCAGGCACTCGGGGTTGCCGCTCAGGCCGAAGCCGCCGACGAGCAGCGTGGCGCCGTCGGTCAGGTCATGGATGGCCTCGGCGGCGCTGGCGAAGACCTTGTTCATCTGCCGCTCCAGAGGTGATGGGTGGGCTCAGCCCGCCGGACCGTAGCACGGCCCATGACGGCGAAAAACCCGCCCATGCGTTGCGGACGGGGGCGGGGCTGCCCCATCATGCGGCGCTTCGACATCGGCGCGGGGGGGCGCGGCATGCTGAACCTGTATCTGGCGGCCCGCGCGTCCATCGAGATTCCAGCCGACGTCGAGACCAACCTGGCGGCGTTCCTCGAAGCGAAGGGCCTGGTGGGGCCGCAGCTCCCGTCCGGCGAGTTCCCGCCGGGGCCCGAGGTGCGCTGGCTGTTCAGCCAGGAGGCCCACGACGCCCTGCTGCCGGCGGAGCTGACCTTTGACGCCCTGAGCATCGAGCGCAGCCCCCGGCCCCGGTTCCTGCCCGAGGCCGTCGAGGCCTTCGAGGACGCCGAGTGCACGGTCTGCGGGGATCCGCTGGATCCCGACGGCCTGGCCGACGAGCTGGCCCGCCTGAGCCTGTTCTCGGTGGAGCGCTTCGCGCTGACGTGCCCCTCGTGCCGCACCGAGCTGAGCCTGAAGGAGATCGACTTCGGCCAGCCCACCGAGGTGAGCTGCTTCTGGCTGTTCATCGAAGGGGCGGGGACCACGCGGCTGGCGCCCAAGGTCTTGGAACGCTTGAGCAAGCTGGTGGGGACGCCGCTGGTGCAGGTGCCCGAGGTCATCGACTCCGAGGGCGAGGCCTGGGTGCCGCCGCCGACCCGGCGGGGCGGCCGCGGGCGCCGCCGCGGTCGCGACTGAAGTCCTCCTCGGGGCTCAGGCCTCGGGCGGCAGCCACGCGAGCAGCCGGGCCCCGCCCGCCGGGCTCGTGCCCAGATCCAGGTAGCCCCCCGCCTGGGTGACCCGCTCTTCGGCGCCCACCAGGCCCAGCCCACCGGCCCGGTCGGTCGGCAGGCCCACCCCGTCGTCATCCACCGTCAGCAGCCAGCCGTCGTCGGCCTCGCGCAGGCAGAGCGTGACCGCCGAGGCGCGGGCGTGACGGGCCACGTTGGTCAGCGCCTCCTGGGCCACCCGGAACAGCACGGCGCCCACCGGTCCGGGCGGCTCGGGGCCCGGGTCCAGGGCAAGGCTCAGGGTCAGCCCCGCCTGGGCTGCCCACTGGGTCGCGTGGCCGTGGATCGCGGCGCGGACGCCCAGACCGTCGAGGGCGGCCGGCCGCAGGTTGTGGGCCAGGGTGCGCACCTGTTCGACCCCGTCGTCCACGGCCGCGATGGCGGCGTCGAGCAGGGGACCGGCCGGGCCGGTGCCCACTGCGCCACGGGCGGCCGTGAGCTGCAGCCGGAGCCCGGTGAGCACCTGCCCCAGGTCGTCGTGGAGGTCGCGGCTGATACGGGCCCGCTCCTCCTCCTGCACTTGCACGAGGCGGGCTCCCAGCTCCTGCAGGCGCTGCTGGCCGGCCTTCAGCTCGGCGGTGCGGGCCGCCACCCGGTCCTCGAGATGGGCGTTCGCGCCCTGCAGCTCGGCGTACAGCCCGGCGTTGGTCCGGTCGCCGCGGCGGATGACCGCCAGCGGGGCGAAGAACAGCCCGGCGCTCAGCAGCAGCCCCAGCGCGGCGGCGGCCGCCCAGAGGGTGGCGATGCCCTCGTAGGTGCGCTCGGCGGGCAGGCGCAGCTCCACCCGGGCGACCGCGCGGCCGCCCACCTGGATCGGGGCCCAGCCCACCAGGTCGTCGGGCCGGGCTGCCCGCCCGGCGGTGAAGGCGGCGGTGGTCTCGGCGGTGTCGATGCGCACCCGGCCGAGCAGGGGCGGCGCCACGGCGGACTCGGTGAGCGATCGCAGCTCGGGGTGGTCGTACGCCCAGAGCAGCGGGCGCCTCTGGGCCAGGCGCGCCACCCGGTCGGCCACCAGGCCGGCCTGCACGGCGGCCTCGCGGGTGCGCTCGCCCAGCACCTGGGCCCGGTAGAGCATGGGCAGCACCACGCCCACCACCAGCCCGGCGAGCAGCGCCAACGGCGCGACCCGCCGCGCCAGCGCGGGGGCCAGGGGGGTGGGCGTGCGGGCGCTCACGGCGGCCCCGCAGGCAGGCTGTAGCCCAGATCGGCGATGATGCCGCGGCCCACCGGCCCCACGACGAAGGCGGCGAAGGCCTGCAGGCGCGGCGAGGGGTTCGGGCCCAGCTCCAGGCGGATCTCGAGTGGGGGCGCATCGACGCCGCGGATCACCCACACCGGAAGCGCCTGCAAGGCCAGGCTGCCCGTGTCGCTGACCGTCAGGGCCCCCGGGGTCCGGCGCACCGCGCCGAGCAGGGCCTCCTCGTCGCTGAACACCCGCCAGCGGCGGCTGCGGTGGGCCTCGTCGAAGGCTGCGGCCAGCAGCGGATCCGCGCGGCCGATGGCCTGCTCCAGGGGATCGTCGGGGTCCCGCAGCAGGATCCGCCGGGGCAGCCCGTCCACCCAGGTGGGGCGCCGGCCTTGCAGGGTCTCGGCGAGCTGGGCCGCGGCCACGCGGCGGGTGCGGACGCCCGGCCCGGCCACGAGCACGGGCTGGGTGCGCGCGATGGGGATGCCCCCCGCCGTGCCCAGCGGGACGAGGGTGATGGCGCCGCCCAGCAGGCCATCGGCCACCGCCTGCCGTGCCCCCTGGGCCCCCAGCGGCGCCTCGACCACCAAGGCGGGGCCGGGCACCCGGGCCGCGAAGGTCTGGGCCAGGTTGTGCACCAGGGCGCTGGCGGCGTGATCGCCGGCCAGGCGCGCTTCGCCGCTACGGCGGGGCGCAGGGGGATCCAGCGGCGGCGGATCGAGGCTGGGGGTACACCCGGCCAGAGCGGCGAGCAGCAGCGTGGGCAGGAGGGTTCGCACGGGCCCAGGATGACACGGGCCGCCGGTCGATCAAGGATCCCCGTGACCCCCAGCCGGAGCCGCCGCCATGGACCCCACCGCGCCCACCGTGCCGTTGCCCTTCACCCGCCTGCCCGAGGCCGAGATGCAGGCGCGGGCCGACGCCCTGTTCGCCCTGCACGCAGGCCGCCGGACCGTGCGTGAGTTCAGCCCCGAGCCCATCCCCCTGGAGGTGGTGCGGCGGTGCATCCACACCGCGGCGCAGGCGCCGTCGGGGGCCAACAAACAGCCGTGGACCTTCTGCCTGGTGACCGATCCGGCGATGAAGGCCGCCATCCGCCAAGGGGCCGAGGCCGAGGAGCAGGCTTTCTACGGGGGGCGGGCCTCCGACACCTGGCTGGCGGACCTGAGGCCCTTCAACACCAGCGCCGACAAACCTTTCCTGGAGATCGCGCCCGCGCTGATCGTCGTCTTCGCCCAGGCCCGCGGGGCCCAGGGGGAGCAGCACTGCTACGTGCGCGAGTCGGTGGGGCTGGCCACTGGGGCGTTGCTGGCCGCCCTCCACGCGTGCGGGCTGGCCACGCTGACCCACACCCCGTCGCCCATGGGGTTCCTGGCTGAGCTGCTGGGCCGACCGGCTCACGAGCGGGCCTTCCTGCTGATCCCCGTGGGCTATCCCGCGCCGGGCTGCCGGGTGCCGGCCATTTCGCGTAAGCCGCTGGACGCGGTGCTGGAGGAGTACCCGGGCCGGTAGATCACCCGATTGGCCCTGCCGCCCCAACGGTCTAAGCTCGCCGGGTCTCACCGCTGAAGGAGGCCCCATGGCCGAGCGCATCCGCGTCGTGATCGCTGAGGACCACACCATCGTCCGCCAGGGGCTCGTGGCGCTCCTGCAGACCGCCGACGACATCGAGGTCGTGGGCGAGGCCGGCGACGGCCGCGGGGCCCTGGACGCCGTGGCCGCCCATTCGCCCGATGTGTTGCTGTGCGACCTGGCCATGCCCGGGCTGGGCGGGCTGGAGGTCATCAAGCGCCTGCAGGAGGAGCCGGAGCCCCCCCGCGTGGTGGTGCTGTCGATGTACCACGACGCCGAGTGGGTGAAGCGCGCCCTGGACGCCGGCGCCAGCGGCTACCTGCTGAAGGGCTCGGGCGTGCAGGACGTGGTGCGGGCCGTGCGCGAGGTGGCGAAGGGGGAGTCCTTCCTGTCGCCCGGCGCCACCATGGCGGCGCGCTCCGAGGACCTGACGCCCCGCGAGCGCGAGGTGCTGACGCTGCTGGCCGAGGGCCACACCAGCAAAGAGATCGGCTCGGTGCTGAACATCAGCCACCGCACCGCCGAGCACCACCGGGCCCGGGTGATGCAGAAGCTGGGCATCAACGACGTGGCCGGGCTGACCCGCTACGCCATCCGCACCGGGCTGGTTGACCAGAACTTGAAGTAATCCGTGGGGTTGCGGCCGACTTTCGTCAGCCCAGCTTGCGGCGCAGGATGGGGCCGGCGGCCTTCACGTCGTGGGCCACCCACTCGGCCAGCAGCTTCAGCCGCCGCGCCTCGCTGAGGTCGGTGGTGCGCCCCTGGGCGGCCAGGCCCTCGCGGTAGCGGGTGGCCAGCCGGCCCAGCACCATGCCCACGCTCACCGAGACGTTGAAGGACTCGGTGAAGCCGAACATGGGGATGCGGAAGGTGTCGTCGCAGGCCTCCAAGGTCTCGGGGGCCAGCCCCTCGGCCTCGTTTCCGAACAACACCAGCAGCGGGCGGTCGACGGACAGCGACTCCAGGGTCTGCTCGCCCCGCGGGCCGGCGCCCACGATGCGCATGCCGCGGTCGCGGGCCCAGCCCAGCGCCGCGTCGCGGCTGTCCAGGCGGTGCAGGTCCACCCAGCGGTGGGCCCAGCGCGAGATGCGATCCACGCTGCGCTCGGTGGGATCCCGCTCGGGGATCTCGAGCGGGTAGGCGTTGCGCAGCTCCACTGCCACGACGTCCTGCAGGCCCAGCCCCTCGGCGGTGCGGATGCAGGCCTGGCCGTTGTGGCTCTTGTGCAGATCCTCGACGCCCAGGGCCACGCCCTGCAGGCGGTGAGCCAGGACCCACTCCATGCGGTTCACGCGCTCGGGGTAAAGGTGTGGGCGCAAAGCGTCGATGACATCGCCGGCTGGATAGGTCCGACCGTCGATCTCGACCGTGACCGGGGTGTTCGCCATGGGTGCGTCCTCCGGCGCAGCAGGGGGGAAGGCGGGCCCGTTCTACGGAAACGGCGCCGGCCCGTAAAGGCGGGTCGGTGGAATCTGCCGAGTGAGGCGTGATAAGCACCCCGCTCGCGACGATCGACGGGCCCCTGGGCCCGAGGAGAGAGGGTTCGATGGCCAACATGCACGCTCGCCAGTTCACCGATGGCCGCTCCCTGGTTGGGGAGTGGGACATTCGCCCCAGCGGCGTGGTGTACCGCAACGCCGGCATCGACACGCTCTACCAGGCAGCCGTGCAGCGCGGGCAGGCCACCGTCCTGGCCAACGGGGCCCTGCTGCAGGGCACCGGGCCCTTCTATGGCCGGGCCGCCAAGTCGTCGTTCTACGTCAACGATCCCGACGCCCGCTTCAACGGCAAGGGCATCGATGACCTGATCGCCTGGGGGAACCCCGCCGAGGGTCAGTGGGACAACCTGCCGATGGATCCCGCGGTGTACCGGCGGCTGCGGGCCCGGGTCGTGGCGCGGCTCTCCGAGGCCGGTGATCTGTACGTCAACGACGGCTGGAGCGGGCGCACCGAGCGCTCCCGCATGGGCGTGCGGCTGATCACCGAGAGCGCCGTGGGCGCCGTGTTCGCCCACAACATCTTCCTGCGGCTGCAGCCCGAGGAGCTGGCCGGCTTCAAGCCGGAGTGGACGATCCTGCAGGCGCCCTCGGTGAAGGCCGAGCCCGCCGACAAGACCCACAGCGAGGCGTTCATCATCGTGGACCTGGCCGCCCAGGTGGTGGTCATCGGGGGCACGAAGTACAACGGCCAGATCAAGAAGAGCATGTTCTGCGTGCAGAACTTCCGGCTGCCCCTGAAGGGCATCCTGACCATGCACGCGGGCGCCAGCGAGGGCGAGGGCGGCCTGTCGGCGGTGCACGCCGGCCTGTCGGGCACGGGCAAGACCACGCTGTCGAACACCGGGTTCCCCGTGGCCGACGACCAGATCGTGGTGGACACCCACAGCGACGATCCCGAGGCGGTCATCTCGAACATGGAGGGCGGCCAGTACGCCAAGACCGAGAACCTGAAGGTCGAGAAGGAGCCCGAGACCTTCAACGCCATCCTGTACGGGACCACCGCCGAGAACATCTGGCACGACGAGCAAGGCGTGGTGGACTACGACAACACGTCCATCACCGCCAACGGCCGGGTGGGCTACCCCCTGGAGTTCGTGCCCACGGCCAAGGCCTCGGGCCTGGCCAAGGCGCCGGCAAACATCACCTTCCTCACCGCCGACGGCTACGGCGTGCTGCCTCCGGTGGCGCGGCTGAGCGTCGAGGGCGGGAAGTTCCACTTCGCCATGGGCTTCACCAGCAAGATGCCGGGCACCGAGAAGGGGATCACCGAGCCCCAGCCTACGTTCTCGGCCTTCTTCGGCAAGCCCTTCATGCCGCTGAAGCCCGTGTACTACATGGATCTGCTGGCGGACCTGATCAAGACGCACGGCACCCAGGTCTGGCTGGTGAACACCGGCTGGCTCGGACCCAACGAGCCGGGGCGGGGCCGGGTGGACATCCTGGTCAGCAAGGCGATCATCAACGCCGTGCGCGACAACAAGATCGACCTGAGCGACGACAACTTCTGGTTCGACCCCGTGTTCAAGCTGCAGGTGCCGAAGGCGGTGCCGGGCGTGGACGCCAAGGTGCTGGACCCGCGGAACTTCTGGGCCGACGCCGACGCCTACCAGGCGGCCTGCAACAAGCTGGCGGGCATCTTCCAGACGGCCGCGGGCAAGCTGCCCGACATGCCGGCGGACGTGCTGGCGGCCGGGCCCGCGCCCCGCTGAGCGGGCCTCCGCGCCGCTAGCAGGCTGTTGAAAATCGCTCCCGTCGCGAGCCGCCCCCGTGGAATCCGCGGCTCCGGCGTTGCCGTCTCCTCGACGATGCTTCGGCATCGCCTGCGGGCCGGCGCCTTGGATCCGCGGCCCCACGGGGCCGTTCGCTCGGTCCGAATTTCAACAGCCTACTAGCCCACCATGACGGCGGCCGCCCCGGCCGCCATCGCCGCCACCGCGTAGAGCTGGCGGCGGCCGATCCGCTCGCCGAAGAACAGCCGCCCGAAGGCCACGGCCAGGATCAGGCCGATGCCCCGCTTGATGGCCTCGACCAACGCGGCCAAGGCGAGCTTGAGGGCGATGAGCTGCAGCCCCACCGCGGCGCTGATGGCGACGCTGGCGCCCAACACGAGCCCCCAGGCGCCGCGGGGCGGCACCAGCTCCGTGGCGCGGCCTCGCAGCGCGAGCCACGCGGCCAAGGCCGCCCCGATGAGCACCGCCTGCACCGCCGCGTGCACCGGCACGGCGGCGTGCCGCATGGCCAGCTTGTCCAGCGACACGGCAGCGGACCAGATGAGCGCCACGGCCACCATCATCGCGCTGCCCCGCTCCCGCCGGAACGCGCGCCACAGGCTCACCCGCTGCCCGTCCACCTCGCGGGGGTTCAGGGCCACGGCGCCCGCGCACACGCCCACGACCCCGACGAGCTGGCCCGGCCGCGGCCACTCGCCCAGCAGGGTCGCCGCGATGCCCGTGGCGAACACGGGGGTCAGCGCCAGGAAGGGGATGGTCAGGCTCAGGGGCGAGACGGTGACGGCCTGCACGAACAGCAGGCTCGCGGCGATGTTCAGCGCCACCAGCGCCAGTCCGGGCGCCCAATAGCCGTGGGCCGGCAGGGGCGCGTCGATGAGCCAGGCCCAGGCCAGGAACGCGGGGAGCTGTCCGGCGTTCAGCAGGACCACGGCGGCCGTGGTGCCCAGGCGCTGGCCCAGGGCCTTGCGAAGGGCGTCCAGGGCGCTCCAGGCCACGCTCGCCCCCAGCACCAGCGCCAGGGCGGTGGGGGTCACCGCCGCCGCCGGGGCAGGGCCAGCAGGGTCAGGAGCAGAAGCGCGGCGGGCGGGGGTGGCCCGGAGCCGGCGGCGTCGCAGGCGCAGCCCTCATCCTGGCGCAGATCGCGATCCGCCTCGGCGGCGTCGCCGCAACGGGCCGCATGGCAGCCGGCGTCCGCAAACTCGCCCGTGGGCGGGCCCGTGTCGGCCTCGGCGTCCGGCCCCTCGGCCCCGTCAGGCGCTGCGCCATCCGGCAGCGGCTGCGCGTCGGGCAGGGGCGGCTCGGCGTCGGCCCGGGCGGCGTCGGGCGGCAGGTCCGCGTCCTCCACAGGGCCCTGGTCGGGCAGGCCGAGATCGGCGGGGCCCCCGTCGGGCTCGGGCGCACAGTCCTCATCCACCAGCCCGTCGCAGTCGTCGTCCACGCCATCGCAGGTGGCGTCGTCGGCGGCGGCCCGGGGCCGCGGGCGGCACTCGTCCACCTCGCGCCCCAGCCGGCAGATCCGCTGGCCCTCGGCCAGGCAGGCGCCCACGCCGCAAGTGATGATCACCCGCGCGGCGTCCTCGTCGGTCAGCCCGTCGCAGTCGTCGTCACGGTTGTCGCAGGTGGCGTCGCGGGCCGCGGCGGGCCCGGGCTCGCAGCGGTCCACGAAGGCGCCTGCGACGCAGCGGCGCTCGCCCAGGCGGGCGCACTCGCCGCGCCCGCAGGCGATCTCGGCCACCGGGGCGGCCTCGTCGGCCACGCCGTCGCAGTCGTCGTCGCGGCCATCGCAGGTCACGTCATCGCCCAGGGGCGCTCGCGGGGCGCACCGGTCCAGCCACGCCCCGGCCACGCAGGCGCGTTCGCCGGCGGCCCGGCACAGGCCCACGCCGCAGGTGATCGGCTGGGGGGCGGCGTCCTCGTCGACCTGGCCGTCGCAGTCGTCGTCCACGCCGTCGCAGGTGGCGTCTCGGGCCGCCGGCGCGCCGGGGCGGCAGTCGTCCACGAAGGCCCCTTGCACGCAGCGCGCGGTGCCCTCGCGGGCGCAGGCGCCCACCCCACAGCGTGAGGCGCGCGGCCGCGCGTCCTCGTCCACCAGGCCGTCGCAGTCCTCGTCCAAGCCGTCGCAGCGGGCGTCGGCGGCTGCGGGCTGGCCCGGGGTGCAGGCCAGCACGGGCGCCCCCGCCTCGCACCGCCGCTGTCCATTGCGCCGGCACAGGCCCACGCCGCAGGTCACCGGCTCGGGGCGGGCGTCTTCGTCGATCTGGCCGTCGCAGTCGTTGTCGGTGCCGTCGCAGGCGTCGCCGGGCTGGGGCGGGCCGGGCACGCAGGTGTCTTGCACCGCGCCCGCCACACAGCGCAGCGCGCCGCCGCGCTCGCAGGCGCCGGTGCCGCAGGTGGTGCCGCGGCCGCGCCAGTCCTCGTCCGTCTCGCCATCGCAGTCCTCGTCGCGGCCGTCGCACAGAGTGTCCGAGGCGGCCTCGGGGGCACCGGACCGGCAGGTGTCCACCAGGGCGCCGCGCTGGCACAGCCGCTGGCCGCTGCGGGCGCAGACGCCCACGCCGCAGGCGGTGGGGACCGCGGCGACGTCCTCGTCGGGTTGCCCGTCACAGTCGTCGTCCACCCCGTCGCAGGTGGCGTCCTGCGCGGCCGGGCGGCCGGGCCGGCAGTCGTCGCGCCACGCGCCCGCGACGCAGGCCCGGGTGCCCGCCGCCGCACAGGCGCCGACGCCACAGGCCGACGGCTGCGGGCGCGCGTCCTCGTCCACGCGGCCGTCGCAGTCGTCATCCACCCCGTCGCAGGTGGCGTCCTGGGCGGCCGGGCGACCCGGCTGACACAGGGCCTCTTCGCGCCCGCCCACGCAGCGGGTGCGGCCGGTGGCGGCACAGGCGCCCACCCCGCAGGCGAGGTTGCGGGGCGTGTAGCCCTCGTCGATCAGGCCATCGCAGTCGTCGTCCTGCCCGTTGCAGTCGCCGTCGTCGCCGCGGGGGGCCGCCGGCGCACACTCGCGCTGGACCTGGCCGGCCACACAGCGCGTCTGGCCCTGGGCGGCGCACACCCCGACGCCACAGGTCACCGGCTGCGGCGCAAAGGCCTCGTCCACCCGTCCGTCGCAGTCATCGTCCCGGCCGTCACAGGTGGCGTCCTCGGCGGCGGGCGCCCCCGGCCGGCACGAGTCGCGCCAGGCGCCGCCCTCGCAGCGGCGCACCCCGGCAGCGGCGCAGGCGCCCACGCCACACGCCGTGGGCTGGGCGGCGGCGTCCTCGTCCACCTGCCCGTCACAGTCGTCGTCCACGCCGTCGCAGGTGGCGTCGGCGGCCGCCGGTGCGCCCGGCACGCAGCGGTCCACCAGCCGGCCGGCCTGGCAGAGCCGCTGGCCGTCGCGGCGGCAGGCGCCCCGGCCGCAAGCGATGGCGGCAGGGGCCACGTCTTCGTCGGTCTGGCCGTCGCAGTCGTCGTCACGGCCGTCGCAGGTGGCGTCGGCGACGGCGGGCGCGCCCTCGACGCAGGTGTCGAGCACCCGCCCCGCCACGCAGCGCAGCTCGCCCGCTGCGGCGCACGCGCCGGCGCCGCAGGCGGTGGGCGTGGGCGCGAAGCCCTCGTCGGTGGCGCCGTCGCAGTCGCTGTCGCGGCCGTCGCAGTCCCGGTCGTCGCCCAGCGGCGGGCCGGGCACGCAGGCCTGGACCCACGCGCCGCCCTCGCAGCGCCGCTGGCCCTGGGCCTGGCAGACGCCCTGGCCGCACTGCACGGCCACCGGCCGCGCGTCCTCGTCGATCTGCCCGTCGCAGTCAGCGTCCACCCCGTCGCAGGTGGCGTCGTCGGCGGCCGGCTGACCGGGCGTGCAGGTGTCGACCACGGCGCCGCCGACGCAGCGGCGCTCGCCGCGGGCCGCGCAGCCGCCCACGCCGCAGGTCGTGGGGGTCACCGGTACGTCCTCGTCGGTGAGGCCGTCGCAGTCGTCGTCGACGCCGTCACAGGTGGCGTCGGCCGCGGCCGGGGCGCCGGGCTGGCAGTCCACCCGGGGCCGCCCGCCGACGCACAGGCGCACGCCCTCGCGCTCGCAGGCCCCCACGCCGCAGGACACGGGCACGGGCGCCGCGTCCTCGTCCACCTGGCCGTCGCAGTCCTCGTCCACCCCGTCGCAGCGGGCGTCGTTGGCGGCCAGGGGGGCGCCGGGCTGGCAGTCGTCCACGCGGGCCCCGCCCTGGCAGCGGCGCACGCCGGCGGCCCGGCAGGCGCCCTGGCCGCAGGCGATGGGCTCCAGGGCCACGGCCTCGTCGATCTGGCCGTCGCAGTCATCGTCCACGCCGTCGCAGGTGTCATCGGGGCCTGCGGGCGGCGCGGGCTCGCAGCTCAGCCGCCACTGGCCGCCCTCGCACAGAGCCTCGCCGTCCACCCGGCAGGCCCCCTGGCCGCACGACACGGGTTGGGGGAGCACGGCGTCGTCCACCCGGCCGTTGCAGTCGTCGTCGCGGCCGTCGCAGGTCACGTCGGGGCCCACGGGGGCGCCCGGGGCGCAGGTGTTCACCAGCGCGCCGCCCTGGCAGATGCGCTGCCCCTGGCGCCGGCACACGCCCACACCACAGCGGGTGGCCACCGGCGGCACGCCTTCGTCCATGGTGCCATCGCAGTCACCGTCGACGCCGTCGCACACCGCGTCGCCCGGCTCGGGGGCGGGGGCGGGGGTGCACTGGCTGCGCTCCTGGCCGGCCACGCAGCGGGTGACGCCCTGGGCCACGCAGGCGCCCAGGCCGCACGCCACGGCCCGGGGCACGTAGCCCTCGTCCACCTGCCCGTCACAGTCGTCGTCCACGCCGTCACAGTCGTCGTCGGCCCCGGTGGGCGGGCCCGGCTCGCACAGGTCGGTCAAGGCGCCCGCCTCGCAGCGCTGGACGCCCACGGCGGCACAGGCGCCCGTGCCGCAGGCGATGGGCAGCTCGGGCACGGCGTCGTCGGGCACGCCGTCGCAGTCGTCGTCCACGCCGTCGCAGGTGTCGTCGGGGCCCAGGGCCTCGCCCGGCTGGCAGATCACCTGCCGCGCCCCCGCCAGGCAGCGGTCCACGCCCTGGGCGGCGCAGGCGCCCACCCCGCAGGTGACCGGGCGGTCGGGGGCGTCCTCGTCCAGCCGGCCATCGCAGTCGTCGTCCACGCCGTCGCAGGTGGCGTCGCCCACCGCCGGCAGGCCCGGGGCGCAGGCGTCCACCAGGGCGCCACCCACGCAGCGCCGCGCACCGGCCCGCGCGCAGGCGCCCACCCCGCACTCAATGGGCGCCAGGGGTACGTCTTCGTCGGTCAGGCCGTCGCAGTCGTCGTCCACGCCGTCGCAGGTGGCGTCTTCGTCGCCGCCGGGCGCCGGCTCACACACGGCCCGCAGCACGCCGCTGTCGCACACCCGCTGCCCCGGGCGGGCGCACGCCCCCACGCCGCAGGTCAGCGGCTGGGGCTGGAAGTCTTCGTCGTTGCGCCCATCGCAGTCGTCGTCTCGGCGGTCACAGTCGGCGTCCTCGGCGGCCGCCACCCGCGGCGTGCAGTCGTCGCTCCAGGCCCCCGCCACGCACCGGCGCTGCCCGAAGGCGAAGCACTCGCCCACGCCGCAGGAGGTGGCCTGCGGATCAGCGTCCTCGTCGGTGAGGCCGTCGCAGTCCTCGTCCACGCCGTCGCAGTTGGCGTCGAAGGCGGCGGGCGCGTCGGGCCGGCAGACGTTGTCGCGGCCGGCCACGCAGGCGGACACCTCCACGGCGCAGGCGCCCACGCCGCAGCGCAGGGTGCCCTCGTCCACCTGGCCGTCGCAGTCGTCGTCCACGCCGTTGCAGGTCTCGGCCTGGGCGGCGCCCACGGGATCACAGCGGGGCGCCCCCTGGCGGCACACCACGACGCCCACGCCGCACGCCCCCACGCCACCAGTGTCGCAGGGCTCGCCGCCCGTGCCCTCGTCGGTGGTGGCGTCGCAGTCGTCGTCCACGCCGTTGCAGATCTCAGCGGCCGGCAGCACGAAGCCGGCGCAGGCGCCCCACACGCCGGCCGCGCAGATCTCGGCACCGTCGCGGCAGGCGCCCACGGTGCGAGCGGCCGGGGGACCGGGCCAGCAGCGCCGGCTCAAGCCCTCGTCCACCTCGCCGTCGCAGTCCTCGTCCAGGCCGTCGCAGGTCTCGGCCCGGGGCAGGCACATGTCCGGCACGCGCGGATCAGTGCCGTCCAGCAGCACCTCCTCACCGTCGCTGCGCCCGTCGCCGTCGGTGTCGGCCACGTCGGGCCGGGTGCCCAGATCCACCTCGAGGGTGTCGGGGATGGCGTCGGCGTCGGTGTCGGGCAGCCGGTACAGGCAGGTGGGGCTCTCGGCGGGGTCGTCGAAGAAGGCGCTGCGCTCGTCCAGGTAGCCGAAGACGGGCTGATCGAAGGGATCCAGGGCGGCGTCCAGGTACTTGTACTTGTGGCGCTGGCCCGCGGCCCCCGAGAACTCCAGGGCCTCGCGCACGAAGCCGTCGGCGTCCAGCCGCCACAGCTCCAGGCCGTCGGCGGCCCCGAACAGGGCGCTGCGGCTGTACTGCCGGCTGAACAGCCACGACACGCCTGCCCCGTGGACGGCGGCGTTGGATCCGCCGTAGCCCCCGGACCGCAGGCTGTCGGGGTTGAAGGGGCCCGTGGCCGCGCCGATGCTCAGGTACAGGCCCGCGTCGGGATCCACGTCCGGCCGCGCCGGCTGCCCGCCGTGGGCCACGTACAGCAGCTCGCCTTCGAACAGCGCCGCCGGGCGCAGGCCCACATCCACGGGGCTCGCCAGGCTCTCCACCGTCTCCCACGCGGCGCCCACGGCCCGCGTGACCCGCAGCCGGCCCGGATCCTGGGCCTGGTGTACCAACACCACCGTGCCGCCGACGCTCTCGGCGATGCGCACGCCGCCACCCACGGGGCGGCCCGGGGCGTCGGCCACCCGAGTCTGCCAGCCTGCGCCGTCCGACCAGCTCACCCGCAGGTCGTCGCCGTCCGAGAAGGCCACGAGCAGGCGCCCGGTGGCCAGCCGAGCCACCGCGCACGAGGCGCCGGCGTCATCGCGGGCGACGGTGTATGCCAGGGCCCAGGCGCCGCCCGGGGGCCGCTGGCCCACCTCGAAGCGCCCCGATCCGGCGTTGCGCCAGCAGCCGGTGACGGTGCCGTCGGCGTCCACCCACAGGCCCGTGTCGTGGACCTCGTCCGAAACCAGGCGGCTGATCCCGGCGGCCACCACGGTGTCGGTGAAGGCCCCGGCGGGATCCACGGTGGTGTGCAACAGGTCGCCGCCCACCCGGCGCACGCGCAGCAGGTGCACCGTGCCGCCGCCGTCCACCGCCAGCGACAGGGCCTGACCCCAGCCCGAGTCGGGCCCGCAGGTACGCACGCCGTCCCACGCCCATGCGGGCGCGGCCAGAGTCAGGAGCGTGGCGATGAGGTGCAGGCGGCGCATCGGACCCCCGGTGGCGGCCCGCCCATTCAGCCGGATAAGGCGGGCGACGGCCAGTTTGCGGGCCCCGCGGGCTACGGGCGCCGGGCGATCCAGCCGACGTCGTCGAGCATATCCAGATGTTGGAGGATGTGGAAGCCCAGGTCCGCCAGGGTGCGGGCCACCGGTTCGGGATCCTCGTGCCTCGACACGCTGAGGGCCAACCAGCCCCCTGGGGTGAGCACTCGCAAGGCCTCGGCCAGGGCGGGCAGGGGGGAAGCCGGACCGATCAGGGCGGTGACGCAGAAGGCCGCGGCGGCGACGCCGGTGGGCAAGGGGAGCCGCTCGAGGTCGGCCAGCACCCTGGGGCCCCTGGCCTGAGCGAGCATGCCCACCGAGCCGTCGATCTGCAGGACGGCGCGGCCCGTCAGCCGGTGCAGCAGCCCGGTCCCAGCGCCCAGATCCAGCGTCAGCCCGGGGGCGCTCGGCAGCAGCCCGTCGAGTCGGTGGATCTTGGGGGCCTGCTGGGCCTCGAAGCGGTCGTCGTAGCGCGGCGCCTCGCGGTCATAGGCGGCCCGCAGCCACGGGGTCATCGCAGCTCGGCGCGGGCGGCGCGGCGGTACGCGGGGGCCCGGCGGGCGTCCGAGCGCTCGAACCGCTCCAGCGCCTCGCGGAAACGACCCGCCTGATAGAGCAGCACGCCCGCGTTCAGATCGGCGGGGTAGCGCGCCACGGTCCGCAGCGCGTCGGCCGCCGCCAGGCGCTCGGCCAGCCGACCTTGACGGTGGAACTCCAGCCGCCACCGCATGAGCCACTCCACCTCGTCGGCCCACAGGTGCGCCTCCAGCGGGCGCAGGCGGCGCACGGGGCCGATCCAGTGGTGCATGAAGACGGCCTGCAGCAGCGGCAGCCGGGTCGGGTCCAGGGCGCCGTCGCGGATGAAGCCGGCGCCGTCCAGGTGGGCCAGCAGGCCGCCCGCCACGTCCCCCGCGGCCCGGGCGGCTGAATCCTGGGGATTGGCCACCACCCAGGCGGCCAGGGGCTGGCCCACCCGCTGCGCCTGGGCCAGCGCGCGCTCCACGTGCTCCACGAGGTACAAGCCTTGCCAGCGCCCCAACTGCACGAGCTCGGCCGCGCCCCAGGCCTGGTCGAACCGAAGCTGGGCCTCTTGCAGGGCCTGAGCGGCCTTGCGGGCGGTGGGATCGTCCAGGGGGTCGGTCTTGGCCGCTGCGGCGGTGAGCTCGGCCCGGTTGGCGGCGATGTAGGCGTCGAGGACCTGCCGGGCCACCGCGTCCTGCCGAGGAGGGCGCGCCTTGACCCGGTGGGCATAGGCCACCCAGCGCTCGGGCTCCACCTGCGGGTGGGCCAGCTCGACAGCGATGGGCTGCTGGGCGCGCCAGAGCGTCAGGGCCAAGGCCCCCACGGCCAGCGCGGCCATCCCCAACACTGCAGCCCGACGGGTCATGGCGCCACGATGCCATAGCCTGGGCCGGTTGCCGAGATGCCATGTGCGCGGGCATCCTGCCGAGCCGTTCCATTGCTCGCTGGAGCCCCGTGAACCTGCTCACCCCCTTCCGGCCCGGGGTCTGGACCACCCTCGAGCTCCCCGAGCCCGGGCGCATCGATCGCCACGCCGGGCTGGCCTTGCTGGCGGATCTGTTCGGCGCCGACGTGCGGGCGGATCTGGGGCCCCGCTGGGCCCAGATCCAGTCGCTGGGGCAGCGGGTGGACGTCAGCCTGGTGGGGCCGCGGGCGGTGGTCGAGGTGGAGGACGGCGGGCGCGTGTCGGCCCCGGGGTACTTCCTGGAGGAGGGGCGGGCGTTGTTCCTGGACTGCGCCCGCTGCCGGGCCCGCCCTTGTGCCCACGTGGCCGCGGCGGTGCTGGCGCTGGCCTGGCAGCACCCCGAGGGGCGCGAGGCGCTGCTGCGGGTGCGTTGGCGCGAGCAGGTGTGGCCGCTCATGGGCGAGCCGCCAGCGCCCGCGGATCCGGCGACCGATGAGCCGCCGCCCGAGGGCTGGCTGGAGGTGGAGCTGCGGCTCAAGCCCCCCGCCGACGCCCGCGAGCGGGCCCAGGATCCCGCCAACGGCCAGGTGGCGTTGTGGCTGGTGCCCACGGCGCGTCGCTCGGGCAAGCCCTTGAAGGCTCGCCTCGCCCCGAAGTCGCTGGCGGCCATCCAGCGCAAGGTCACCCTGGACGCCGGCAGCGAGCGCATCGGGCGCCTGGCGGAGCAGCGCCGCCTGCTCGGGCACATCGCCCGCTACCGCTACGCGGACTCGGCCAGCGTGGTGGACGAGATCGGGCGGCTGGACGCCGAGCTGTTCGAAGCGCTGGCCAGCGCGCGGAGCGTCGTCTGCCAGGGCAGCGCCGTGACGGTGGAGCCAGCCCCGTACACGCCGCGGCTGGCGGTGGACGATGCCCCCGACGGGGTGGAGCTGGGCTGGGCGGATCCGGTCCGCGCCCACTTCCCGGTGGGTCCGGGCTACGTGCTCACCGCCGACGATCGCCTGCGGCCGCTGGCCCCCGAGGTGCCCCAGGCCACGCGGCGCCTGCTGGACCGCCGGAGCATCGTCACCGTGCCCGCCGCCGAGGTGGGGGCGTTCTTCGCCGAGGTGGCCCCCAGCCTGGCCGTGCCGCTGGACGTGCGGGCCGCCGGCGCCGTGGATCGCATCCCACCCACGCCGGTGCTGCGGCTGGATGACGATCAGGGCGGGCTGCGGGTGGCGGTGAGCTTCCAGTACGGGCCCCACCAGGTGGCCCCGGGCCCCGGGCGCGACGTGTTGCAGCCCCGCGGCCCCGGCGAGCGGGCGGTGGCGCGGGATCGGGCCGCCGAGGGCGCCTGGCTGGACCGCTTCGCCGCCGAGCTGCCCCGCCGCCTGCCCACCCGTCTCACGGGCGACGCCGCCTACGACTTCCTGCTGGACGTGGTGCCGCTGCTGAAGGACTGGGTGGTCGAGGTGGATCCCGGCCTGACCCTTCAGCCCCGCGGGGCGCTGCGGCCGTCGCTGAGCTTCCGGTCGGGCGTGGACTGGTTCGACATCCACGCGAAGTTCGAGTTGGACGACTGGGCTGCCGAGGTGGCGGTGGCGCCCGTGATCGAGGCCTGGCGGGCTGGGCGGCGCTACGTGACCTTGAAGGACGGCTCCGTGGCCCGGCTGCCCGAGGCCTGGCTGGCCCGGCACGGCGACGCCCTGGACGAGGTGGAGGGCTTGCGCAAGGCGGGCCACGGCCAGCTCGGGGGCTTCGCGGCGCCGTTGGCCCTGGGCCTGCTGGGCGAGGTGCACGCCGCCGAGGCGGTGGACCGCTGGCGGGCCCTGGCGGAGCGGGTGCGCAGCTTCCGGCGCATCCCCGAGCGGGCGCCGCCGGCCGAGCTCGAGGCCGAGCTGCGGCCCTACCAGCACCGCGGCTTCCGCTGGATGTGCGCCCTGCGCGATCTGGGGCTGGGGGCGGTGCTGGCCGACGACATGGGCCTGGGCAAGACGGTGCAGACCCTGGCCACCCTCATCGACACCCACCGCGAGCCGGGGCCGCCTTCGCTGGTGGTGGCGCCCACCTCGGTGCTGGGGGAGTGGGCCGCGCAGGCGGCGCGCTTTGCGCCCACCCTCACCGTGCACGTGCACCACGGCGGCCGCCGTGGCGAGATTCCCGCCGACGCCGACCTGGTGATCACCACCTACGCGCTGCTGCGGCTGGACCAGGAGACGCTCGCCCGGCCCTGGCGGTACGTGGTGCTGGACGAGGCGCAGACCATCAAGAACCCCGCCAGCGCCGTGACCCGGGCGGCCCGCGGCCTCGACGCACGGCACCGCCTGGCGCTGACGGGCACCCCGCTCGAGAACCACCTGCTGGAGCTGTGGAGCCTGTTCCACTGGCTCATGCCGGGCTTCTTCGGCAGCCAGGGGGCCTTCGGCCAGCGCTACCTGCGCCCCATCCAGGACGACGAGAGCGAAGCAGCCATGGAGGCCCTGCGGGCGCGGATCCGTCCGTTCATCCTGCGCCGGCTGAAGCGCGAGGTGGCCGCCGAGCTGCCCCCGCGGCAGGTGCAGGTGCTGCGCTGCGAGCTCACCGAGCCCGAGCGGGCCCTGTACGAGAAGGTGAAGCACACCTTCCGCGACCAGGTGCTGGGCAAGGTGCGCCGCGACGGCGTGAAGCGGTCCACCATCCAGGTGCTGGAGGCGCTGATGCGCCTGCGCCAGGCGGCCTGCGACGCCGGCCTGCTGCCGTTCCCCGAGGCCCAGGGCCTGGGCCCGTCGTCGAAGCGCCTGCTGCTGCTGGATCTGGTGGGCGAGCTGGTGGAGGAGGGGCACCGCGCGCTGGTGTTCAGCCAGTGGCCCAGCCTGCTGAAGCGGGTGGCGGAGGATCTGGACGCCCACGGCGTGCCGTACCTGTACCTGGACGGCAGCACCACGAACCGGGCGGCCCTGGTGGAGCGCTTCAACCGGCCCGACGGCCCGCCGCTGTTCCTCATCAGCCTGAAGGCCGGCGGCACGGGCCTGAACCTGACGGCGGCCGACCACGTGGTGCACCTGGACCCCTGGTGGAACCCGGCAGCCGAGGATCAGGCCACCGACCGCGCCCACCGCATCGGACAGACGCGGCCGGTGATGGTCTACCGGCTGGTGGCCGCCGAGACCGTCGAGGAGAAGGTGCTGGAGCTGCAGGCCCGCAAGCGCGCGCTGGCCAGCGCCGCCATCGACGCCGAGCGGGTGTTCGTGGACGACCTGCGGGCCGAGGACCTGGAGGCGGTGTTCGGCGCCGAGGCCGAGCCCTTCGACGCCCCGCCCGAGGTGCCCGCGGGGCCGCCGGGTCTGCCGCCCGCCCTGGGTGCCGTGCTGGAAGGCCGCGGGCGCCTCACCACCGCCTTGGTGCGCGAGGTGCTGCGCCTGCCCGACGACCGCGCCGCCCGCCAGCAGCTCGCCCTGTGGGTGGAGCTGGGCGTACTGCGCCGGGAGGGCCGGGGGCGGGCCACCCACTATGTGGCCGCCCGCGCAGGCGACGCCCCGTGAGCCACCCCTTGCGCGCACCGGGCGGGCCCCGGCAAGGTCTGCGACCGTGAAGCCTTTCCTCGACATGGCCCAGGCCGGCGGGCTGCTGTTCGACGGCGCCATGGGCACGCTGCTGTACGACCGCGGCATCTTCCTGACCCGCTCCTTCGAGGACATCAACCGCACCCAGCCCAAGCTGGTGCGGCAGATCCACGAGGAGTACCTGCAGGCCGGCGCGCGGGTGCTCACCACCAACACCTTCGCCGCCAACCGGCTGAAGCTGGACCGCCATGGGCTGGGCGATGCGCTGCGGCCCATCAACTTCGAGGCGGTGAAGCTGGCACGCGAGGCGGCCGGCGGGCGGGCCCATGTGGCCGGCAGCGTAGGCCCCACGGGCTTCACCTTCGACCAGTTCGTGGGGGTGCAGGGCGGGCGCGCGCGGGCCGTGCTGGCCGAGCACATCCAGACGCTGGTGGACGCCGAGGTCGACCTGATCGTCCTCGAGACCTTCCCCGTGCTGGCCGAGCTGGAGCTCGCCATCGAGCTGGCCGTGCCCCACGGCCTGCCCGTGGTGGCCCTGTTCATGTTCCAGGCCGACGGCCGGGGGCAGCAGGGGCACGGCCCGGCCCAGGTGGGCAAGCGGCTGGTGGCCGCCGGCGCCCACGTCATCGGCAGCAACTGCGGCGGCGGCCCCGAGCTGCTGTACCAGGTCACCACCCCCATGGTGGGCCTGGGCGCGCCCGTGCTCGCCATGGCCAACGCCGGCCGCCCCGAGGAGGTGGAGGGGCGCACCATCTACATGGCAAACCCCGAGTATTTCGGGGTGTTTACCCGCAGGTTGTTGAAGGCGGGTGTCATGTGCGTGGGCGGCTGCTGCGGCACCACCCCCGAGCACACGAAGCGCATGGCCAACGCCGTGCGCATGATGAGCCCGGCGGGCGAGACCACGCCGCGCATCGAGCCGGGCAGCCTGCGCCCCGCCGAGGGCGTCGAGCCGGTGGCCGTGGAGGATCGCAGCGTGCTGGCGGCGCGCATCGTCGCCGGCCAGTTCGTGACCTCGGTGGAGATCAACCCACCCAACGGCTTCGACCTGACGAAGCAGATCGCCGCGGCCACGGCCCTGCGGGATGCCGGCGTGACCACCATCAACATCGCCGACGGCCCCCGGGCCACCCTGCGCATGAGCAACCTGGCCATGGCGGTGGAGATCGAGCGGGCCACGGGCCTCCAGCCGATCCTCCACGCGGCCTGCCGCGACCGGAACTTCCTGGGCCTGCAGGCGCACCTGCTGGGCGCCCACGTGCTGGGGCTGCGCAACCTGGTGGTCATCACGGGCGATCCGCCGAAGATGGGCCCGTACCCCCACGCCACCGGGGTGTACGACGTGGACAGCGTGGGCCTGCTGAGCGTGCTGGACGGCTACAACCGCGCGGTGGATCCCGCGGGCAAGGCCATGCCCGACACCACCCGCTTCTTCCTGATCACCGGCGCCGAGCCCGCGGCCATCGACTACGACCGCGAGCTGCGCCGGCTGGAGATGAAGCGCGACGCGGGCGCTCAGGCGGTGATGACCCAGCCGGTGTACGACCCCGCGAAGGTCGAGCGCTTCCTGGACGACACCCAGGCGCTGGGCCTGCCCGTACTGCTGGGCCTGTGCCCGCTGGCCAGCCACCGCAACGCCTTGTTCTTGCACGAGAATGTGCCCGGCATGCAGGTGCCGCCCTACATCCTGGCCCGCATGAAGGCCGCCGACGAGCGCGGCGAGGGCCAGGCCGAGGGGGTGCGCATCGCGCGGGAAGCCTTGGCGGCGGTGCGGGACCGGGTGCAGGGGGCGTACATCATGCCGCCCTTCGGCCGGCACAAGGTGGCGCTGGAGGTGCTCGACGGCTACCTGGAGTCGCCGTCCAAGGGCTGACTACCAGCCCTCGCCGCGCACCCGCCACCAGACGCGGAAGCCCACGGCGGCCGAGCCCAGGTACAGCAGGGTGGGCAGGCTGAGCACCTCGATGCCCTTCAGCCCGTGGAGGATGACCCCGGCCAGCAGCATGGTGCCGGCGCCGGCGGTGAGGATCCCGCGGTTGAACCGCTGCTGGCGCCCGGCCTCCAGGGCCGCGAACTGGCGTGGATCCTGGCCCAGAGCCAGCTTGCCGTCCTCGATCTGGGTGAGGAACTGGTGGGCCGTCACCGGGAACTGCCGGCTGAGCTTCACGAAGGCCTGCCCGGTGTCCACCGCGGCCCGCAGCATGCGCTCGGGGCTGTAGCGCTGCTTGATGATGGCCTCGATGTGGGGGCGCGACTCCTCCAGCAGGTCCAGATCGGGGCTGACCAGCTTGCCGATGCCTTCGACGGTCATCAGCGCCTTGAAGAACATGGTGTAGTCGGGCGGGATGCGCAGGTTGTGGCGGATGGCGCCCTCGATGAGGTCGCGCACCACCATGCCGAAGTCCACGTCCGCCAGGCTCGCCGAGCCGAAGTTCTTGTCCGCCAGCTCGCAGACGTCGGCCTCGAAGCTGGGGTAGTCCAGCGGCCCGTTCTTTCGCCCGATGTCGTAGAGGTTGCGGGCCAACCCCTCGTAATTCTGAGTGATCAGGTTCAAGAACAGATCGGCCATCCGGTCCTTCATCGGGGGCGTCATGCGCCCCACCAGGCCGAAGTCGATGAGCCCGATGCGCCCGTCTTCCAGGATCAGCAGGTTGCCGGGGTGCAGGTCGCCGTGGAAGAAGCCGTCCTCGAACACCTGCTTGAGCAGCATGCGGACGCACTCGCGGGCGATGGCGTCCATGTCGTGGCCGAAGGGGGCGGCCTCGGTGATCTTCACGCCGCGCAGGCGCTCCATCACCAGCACGGTCTTGCTCGACAGGCCGCGGTGGACCGTGGGGATGTGGACGGTGCGCCACTCGTCGGTGTCGAAGCTGCGCTTGAAGCGCTCGAGGTTGTTGGCCTCGAAGTTGAAATCCAGCTCCTTGGTGATGGCCTTGTCGAACTCCCGGGCGATGCTCACCGGGTCGAAGGCCTGCGCCTCGGGGATGGTCTGCTCGATCTGCCGGGCCACCCAGTACAGGATGTTCAGGTCGCTGCCGATGGTGTCGGCGATGCCGGGGCGCTGGATCTTGACCACCACCTCGCTGCCGTCATCGAGGGTGGCGGTGTGCACCTGGGCGATGCTGGCGCTGGCCAGGTGGGCGTCGTCGAAGCGGGTGAAGACCTGATCCACCCCCCGCCCCAGGCTGGCCTCGAGCACGCCGCGCGCCTCGGCCGCCGTGATGGGCACCACGTCGTCCTGCAGCTTCTTGAGCTGGTCGCAGAGCTCGGCGGGGATCAGGTCGGGCCGGGTGGAGAGGATCTGGCCCAGCTTCACGAAGGTGGGCCCCAGCTCCTGCAAGATCACGCAGATGCGCTCGAAGAGGTCGGGCGGGGGGCCCATGCTCTCGTCGCGCTTCTCGACCAGCAGGTTGACGACGAACTTGTCCTGCAGGTTCCACGCCTGGACCACATAGCCCAGGCCGTGGCGCACCAGGACCTTGGCGATCTGGCGCAGGCGCCCCACGTCCTTGATGGCGGTGCGGGCGGCCCGCAGGTTCGAGTAGACGGCGCGCATGGTCGACATGCGGGCGATGCTAGCCGCTCACGCGGGCGGGCGCACCCCTCTCAGAGGCCGCGGCAGGGAATGTCCCAGAGCTCGGACAGGGTGCGGCGCGCCCAGATGCGGTTGGGGTCCGGCGGGATGCCAAAGGGCAGGCTGGCGATGTGCTTCGTGGCCCGGCAGGCGGCCTCGGCGATGCGTCGCTGGCCCTCGGCGTCCTGCAGCACCGCGGTGATGCTGCCCACCACGATGGCCGCGGCCCCGTAGGCGTTGGCCAGGAACTTCCCGTAGCTGATGACCGCCCCGAAGGGCCCCTTGAGCAGCTTGTTGGCCACGGTCATGCCCAAGGCGGCCCAGCCCACGGCCTTCAAGGCCCGCTCGATGGCAGCGAACTGCTCCAGCTCAGCGTAGGCGCCACCGCCCGAGCCGTCGCGGAGCAGGGCGTGGGCCTCGCCGGTGTCGGGATCGATGGTCCACAGGGCCGCGTCGGCGCCCGCGGCGTCGTGGTAGCGGTGGAAGCCGAACCAGGTCTCGCCCACCAGGGTGGCCCACTCGGGATCGGGCTCGGCGCCCAGATCGGCGAAGCCGTTGGGATCCACGTAGCTCAGCTCGGCGTCGCCCAGCAGATCCAGGGTGGACACCTGGTAGGCGGCGCCCTCCAGAGCGGCCAGGTGCAGGCTGGCGCGCAGGGTGTGGGCGAAGCGGGTGGGGCCGTCCAGCGGGCCCACCGTCGCCAGCCGGGCCAGGGGCAGCAGGTCCAGCCGGCGCACGAGCTGCGCCGTGTCGCCGTCGGGCACCAGCTCGGCGCGCACCAGGGCCGCGCGCAGCCCCGCGGCATAGGTGACGGCGCCCGGCTCGGCGGGGAAGGCGGGGAAGGCGAGCTGCGCCTCGCCGGGGGGCGCGGCGAAGCCCTCCTCCAGGGCCGCGGCGATGCCCGCCAGGTCGGTGGTGGTGGCCTCGAAGGCGCCCCGGGTGCTCAGCAGGCCGTCCACCATGCCCTCGAGCCGGGCCGCCGCGGTGGGGGCCCCGCCCTCGAAGAGCAGCACCTGGTCGGTGGTGGCCGACAGGCGCACGTGGGCGTGCAGGGCCGCCATGTCAGCGCCGGCCGGGGGCGGCCCCCCATGACCCGCCAAGGTGCGGCGGGCCTCGCGGCCGTGGGCGCGCACCACCAGCTCCAGGCCCGTGACCAGGGGGCCGGGACGCTGCTCGGCCAGCGCGGGGACGGTGTACTGCGCCTCCACGGCGACCCCGGTGGTGGTCTGCAGCCGCACCGTGCGCACCTCGCCGGGCGCCCCCGCGCCCCGCCAGCTCAGCAGGTACTGACTGTCGGGCATGTCGGGCGCCGCGTCGGCGACGGCCGCGGCCACCTCGACCGGGCTGCGCGCCACCACAATCTGCCCGCCGGTGCGCTGCGCCATCGCCTCGAGGGCCGGGGTGGGCGGATCCACCGCCGACAGAAACAGGGGCGGCGCCTGCAGGCCCCGGCGGGGCTCGAAGTCGGGGTCGGGGGCGTCGTTGGCCGCGCCATCGGTGAGGAACACGAGCTGGCTGGCGTTGCGCCGCAGGCCACGGGCCAGGGCGGCCCACAGATCGGAGTTGGTGGGCTCGGCGGACAGCGCGGCGCCCGGGCGCGCGGCGGCCAGCGCCGCGGCGGCCCCGTCCACCGTCTCGGCGGTGGCGTTCCAGAGCTCGAAGGGCATGCTGTCCGAGGTGTCGTAGGTGAAGGCCACCGCGGGGGCCGGCCGGTTCAGCGCCAGGGTGAAGCCGCGCGCAACCCCCTGATCCTCAAGCGAGAACGCGGCGGCCCCCAGGCTGCCCACCACGGCGCCCGCCTGGTCGGTGGGGCGGGCCTGCAGGCGCACCAGGGGCCAGGCCGACACGTCTGCGGTGGCCGCCAAGGTGGTGACCTGCTCCACGGCCCCGGCGGGGGCCTCGTCCACGGGGAAGCCGTTGACGGTGGGGCGCTCGCCCTCGTCGGCCGGGCCTTGGAAGGTGTCGCCCTCGAGGTTCAGGGCGGGCCCGACGGCGGCGGCGGGCACCTGCGGATCCAGGTCGGCGTCGGGGCTGAGCACGATGTTGGGCAGGAAGGCGCCCAAGTTCAGGGCGTCGGCGGTGAGCAGGGCGGCCGGGGCGAGGGCGGGCGACAGGCCCACGCTGATGGGGCGCCCGATCACCGCGGTCTGCGGCCAGGCGGCCAGGGCCACCACCTGCCGCTCGCCGTCCGCGGTCCAGGTGGCGAGCTCGATCTCCACCTCGGGGCTGCCGTCGGCGGCTCGGGGCCCCGCGAAGTCCGCGGGGTCGCCCAGCGCATCGCCGAAGGTCGCGTCGGGGTGCAGTGGCTGGGCCCAGCGGGCCTCTCCGTCCACCACCACCCGCACCAGCGGCAGGCCGGGAAGAGGCGTCGGGTCGAAGGCGTCGCCGCCATCGGGCACGTCGGCCAGCACCCGCTGGGCGAAGCGATCTACGGCCGCCTGGTCCAGGGGCAGCTCGGCCTCGGTGGCCTCACCCAGGCCGTCGGCGGCGCGGCGGGCGGCGAAGGCGTCGGCGTCGGGGCTGGGCGCGAAGGCGTGGCTGGGCCGGCGGGCGATCCACAGGGCCACCGCCTGGGCGTGATCGGCCGGGGCCCAGGTGCCGTGCCAGACCTCGGCCTCCAAGCCTGCGGCCCGGAGCAGGTGAGCCAGCAGCTCCACCTTGTCGCGGGGGGGCGCCTCGCCGGCGCGCAGGGCGCCGCGCCAGCCCACCCGGAGCTGGTCGGGGGCGAACCCGTCCACCCAGCCGTCGGTGCTCACGGGCACCACGGCGATCTCATCGCGCACGAACTCGAAGATCGCCCGGGGCTCACCGGCGGCCACCAGGGCGTCGGCCCGGGCACGCAGGTGATCGGGGCTGGCCCGCAGGCTGGCCTTCAGGTCGCTGAGGTACGCCCACTGGGGCAGGACCTCGCCCGGCCCGCTGTCCACCATGGCGTCGCGGGCAGCGTCCGGCTCGGCGTCTGGCCCGGCGTCGGGCCCGGCGTCAGGCCCCTGATCCGGATCGAGCGGGGTGGCGTCGAGCGCCTGATCGGCGCCCTGGTCCCGAGGGCGGGGATCGCCGCCGTCGTCGCAGCCGGTGTTGAACAGCAGGGGCAGCAAGGCGATCGCCAACGCGGCGCCGCGAAGGATGTGTGTCATGGGAACTGCTCCGTTGGCCCTGTGAGGGGCTTACCAGAGCGCCCCGCGCGGGCTCAACCCTCCGCCGCCTGCCCCGCGGTCAAGCTCCGGTCGCGGATCAGCCCCTCCTGGGTGGTGCTGGCCACCAGGCGGCCCTGCTGGTCGAAGTACTGGCCCCGCACCAGCCCGCGGGCCCCCGAGGCGCTGGGGCTGTCGATGACGTGCACGAGCCACTCGTCCACCCGGAAGGGGCGGTGGAACCACATGGCGTGGTCCACGCTGGCCACCTGCATCTGGCGCTGCAGCCATGAAGTGCCGTGGGGGAACATGCTGGTGCTCAGGAAGTGCGAGTCGCTGGCGTAGGCCAGCAGGTAGCGGTGCACGGCCGGGTCGTCGGGTACGGGGCCGCGGGCCTTGAACCAGATGGCTCGGTGCGGCGGCCGCGGCGTGGGCCGCAGCGGGTTGAAGGGCTCGACGGCGCGGACCTCGAAGGGCCCCTCACTGAGCACCACCGCCTGCAAGGCCGGGGGGATCTGGTCGGCGATGCGCCGGGCCAGCTCCAGCTCGCTCACCAGGCCCTCGGGGCCGGGCTGCTCGGGCATGGTGGCCTGGTGATCCAGGCCGGGCTCTTCGATCTGGAACGACGCCGAGAGGCTGAAGATGGCTTTGCCGCGTTGGATGGCCACCACCCGTCGGGTCGTGAAGCTGCCGCCGTCGCGGATGCGATCCACCTCGTAGACCACCGGGGTGTCCACCCGGCCGGGGCGCAGGAAGTAGCTGTGCAGCGAGTGCACCTGCCGCTCGGCGGGCACGGTCTGGGCCACCGCCGACAGGGCCTGGCCCAGCACATGACCCCCGTACAGCCGCCCCCAGCCCGGATCCTGGGCCTGGCCGCGGAACAGGTTCTCCTCGATGCGCTCCAGGCCGAGCATGGCCACCAGCTCGCCGAGTCGGCGCACGCCTTCCGAGGTGCTCATGTTGCTGAATCCTTGGTCATCAATTTTGGGGGACGGTAGCACGATCGGGTGAGAAACGCGCCGGTGCGTCGGGTTGTCACAGCCAGCCCTCCGCGCGGTACCAGGCGACGGTCTGTCGCAGGCGCTCGGCCACCGTGTGGGTGGGCGCGAAGCCCAGACCCTGGATGCGCCCGGTGGCGCACACCCAGTCGCCCGCGGTGGCCTCGCGGTACTTGTCCAGGTTCAGGGGCGCGGGTCGGTCGCGGAGCCGCGCCCATCCTTCGGCGGCCGCCGCCACGGTCCAGGTCACGGGGCCCGGCAGGCGCAGGGCGCGCACGGGGCGCCCCAGGGCTTCGGCCAACAGCCCGCCGAACTGGTCGTAGGGCAGCGCCACGCCGGGGTGGGCCACGTGGTACACGCCCTGACCCACGGGCCCGCCGGGACCCGCCGCGCGCTCGCCGGCGGCCGCGATGCGCAGCATGGCCTGGGCCAGATCGCTGGCGTGGATGAGCCCGATGCGGCCGGGGCGGCGCTGGGGCACCAGGTGCAGCCCACGGGTGGCGGTGCGGAACAGGGCCAGGGTGCCCCGGTCGCGCTCGCCGAAGACCATGGGCGGCCGCACGACGCTCAGGGGCACCCGGTGGGCGTGGCCCAAGGCGGCGGCCTCGGCCGCGGCCTTCACGCGGCCGTAGACGGACACCGGCGCCGGCGGCTCGGCCTCGGCGCGCTGGCCCCCGCGCGGCGCGGGGCCCGCCGCCGCCAGCGACGACATGAGCACCAACGTGGGGGGCGCCGAAGCGCGGGCGCACGCGGCGGCCACGTGCTCGGCACCGGCCACGTTCACCCGGTGAAAGTCGGCCTTCCACGGCACCTTGAGCAGGCTGGCCAGGTGGAACACCGCCGCGCAGCCCGCCACGGCGGGGTCGAGGCTGGACGGCTCGCCCACGTCCCCCAGGCACAGCTCGCTGCCCAGCGTCGCCAGCGCGGTCACATCGGAGCGGGGCCGCACCAGGGCGCGCACCCGCCAGCCGGCGCCCAGCAGCGCCTGCACGACGTGGTGCCCGATGAAGCCAGTGGCGCCCGTGACCAGGGCGAGGGGAGCGGGCATGGGCGGCCTCCTGGGGGCGGGCGGGGCGCCGTCCGGGGCCCGCAAGGGCGCCCGCGGGCCCGGCGACGGTAGCACGGTGCCTTGGCGCTGGCCTCGGGCGCGCGGGATGACATAGGGTGCGCCGCCCATGGACGCACCCGACGAGCCCCACCCCATGCCCCTGCGCCCGCTGCTGTGGGGCCTGTTGCTCCCGCCGGTGTGGCTGAGCTTCTCGTTGGCGCCCGCGGCGCTGGTGCAGGGCTCGTGGCCCCAGCACATGGTGCTGGCGCTGCTGGGCGGCTTCATGGGGGCCACGGCCCTGGCCCTGTTCCTGGACCGGAAGATGGGGCCCCCGGGCCACGGGCCGCTGGTGGCGCCGCCGGTCTGGTGGTGGATCGCGCCGGCGATCCTGGCCGGCCTGGGCACCAGCATCCTGGGCAGCGAGGCCGGCAACGTCATGCTCACCTGGTCCGACAGCCTGGCGGCGGCGCCCGAGCCGCTGCCGGTGATGCCGCCGAAGTGGCAGCTCGCCCTGCTGTGGAGCCTGGTGAACCCGGTGTGCATCGCCCTGGTGCTGCACGGGGTGACGCAGCGCACCCTGGCGGGCAGCTACCGCCCGCGCACGGCCATGCTGGGCTCGATCATCGCCGGCGCCGCGGTGATCCCCGGGCCGTTCCTGCAGTGGGCCGCCATCCTGGCGCTGCCCGTGTGGCTCTACCGCCACACCCGCTCACTGGCGCTGGCGCTGGCGGCCTTCCTGCCCTCGGCCCAGGGCTACCTGCTCGACCTCTTCGGGCTCGGGCCCGGCGTGCCGGGCTTCGACGTCACCCGCAGCGATCAGGTGCTGTTCCAGCCCATCTGGTTCGACCTGCTGGGGGCCGCGCTGCTGGCCGTGGGCGTCTTCCCGTTCCTGCGGGCGTTCCACGGGCCGCCCGAGGTGGACCGGCCGTGAGCCGCGCGGTGGGGCTGGCCTCACTCCTGTACGGGGTGAGCATCTTGCTCAGCCGCATCATCGGCCTGGTGCGCGAGGCGGTCATCGGCCGTACCCTGGGCGCCGGCGCGCAGGCCGACCTCTACAAGGCCAGCTTCGTCCTGCCCGACTTCCTGAACTACCTGCTCGCGGGCGGGGTGCTCAGCATCGTCTTCATTCCCATCTTCCAGGCCCACCTGGCCAAGGGCGACGACGCCGGGGGCTGGCGGGCCTTCTCGGTGATCGCCAACGCGCTGGTGGGGCTGCTGCTGGTGGCCACCGCGGGCATGTGGGCCCTGGCGCCGTGGATCGTGGGCTGGGTGTTCCCGGGCTTCTCGGCCGGGGGGCAGGCCGAGCTCACGGGGCTGGTGCGCATCATCCTGCCCGCGCAGATCTTCCACCTCACCGGGGGCCTGATCTCGGCCACGCTGCAGGCCCGCGACAAGCACGCCATGCCGGCGCTGGCGCCGCTGGTCTACACCTCGGGCATCGTGCTGGGCGGGCTGATCGGCGGCGAGGCCGCGGGCGCCCACGGGTTCGCCTGGGGGGTGCTGGTGGGCTCGGCGCTGGGCCCCTTCGGCCTGCCCCTGTGGGGCGCGTTGCGGGCGGGGCTGCGCTGGGACCTGACCGCCTTCGACCTGCGCCACCCGGATCTGCGCCGCTACTTCTTGCTCAGCATCCCGGTGATGCTGGGCTTCTCGGTGGTGGCGCTGGATGACGGGGTGATCAAGCACTACGCCTCGTCGCTGGCCGAGGGCGCGGTGGCGCAGCTCGACTACGCCCGCAACCTGATGAAGGTGCCCATGGGCGTCTTCGGGCTGGCGGCGGGCATGGCGGCGTTCCCGACGCTCAGCCGGCTGATGGCGCAGGGCAAGCGCGACGAGGCCTGGGCCACGCTGGTGAAGGCCGTGCGCATGATGCTGCTGCTGGCCCTGGGGGCCCAGGCGGCGCTGACGGTGAGCGCGGCCGAGATCGCCGAGGTCATCTGGGGCACGCGGCGCTTCAGCGGTGACCAGCTCGCCCAGATCGGGCTGTACACGGGCGTGCTCAGCCTGGGGCTGTGGGCCTGGTCGGCGCAGATGCTGGTGGGGCGGGGCTTCTACGCCCAGCAGAACACCTGGACCCCGACCATCACGGGCTCGGCGGTGATGGCCGCGGCCTTCCCGCTGTACGGCTGGGCGGCGGGCCGCTGGGGCGCGGTGGGCCTGGCGGGCGCCTCGTCGGCCACCATCTCGCTGTACCTGGTGGTGCTGACCTTGCTGCTGCGCCGCACGGCTGGCCCCACGGCGCCCGGGGGCTTGCTGGACGCCTTCGCGCGCCTGGTGCCGGCCCTGGCGCTGGCGGTGGCCGCGGGCTTGGGGCTGGGGCAGGTGCTCCCCCCGCTGCCCGCCCTGGTGCGCGGCGCCCTGACCGGTGGCGCGGCCCTGAGCGTCTACGGCCTGGCGGTATGGGCCCTGCGGGTGCCCGAGGTGGCGCCGCTGCTGGCGAAGGTCAAGCGCAAGCTGGGCCGCGGTTGACGCGGCGGGGTCGGATCCCCAGGATGCGCCGCCATGAGCGCATTCACCGACGAGATCGCCCGGCGGCGCACGTTCGCCATCATCAGCCACCCCGACGCGGGCAAGACCACCATCACCGAGAAGCTGCTGCTGTTCGGGGGCGCCATCCAGATGGCCGGCGCGGTGAAGGCCAAGCGTGATGGCAAGGCGGCCACCAGCGACTTCCTCGAGGTGGAGCAGGCCCGCGGCATCTCGGTGAGCTCGGCCGTGATGAGCTTCGAGTACCGCGACTGCGCGGTGAACCTGCTGGACACCCCGGGCCACGCCGACTTCAGCGAGGATACCTACCGGGTGCTCACCGCCGTGGACTCGGCGCTGATGGTGTTGGACAACGCCAAGGGCGTCGAGGCCCGCACCCAGTCGCTCATGGACGTCTGCCGGCTGCGCGACACGCCGGTGGTGACCTTCTCGAACAAGCTCGACCGCGAGGGGCTGGACCCCTTCGAGCTCATGGACAACGTCGAGGAGAGCCTGGGCATCCAGTGCGTGCCCTTGACGTGGCCCATCGGCATGGGCAAGCGCTTCGAGGGCATCTACGACCTGGTGAACAAGCGGGTGGTGTTCTACGAGCCCGCCGCCAAGGGCCGCCGCAACGAGGTGGTGACCCTGACGGACCTGAACAGCAAGGATCTGGACGGCTGGGTGGGCACCCTGTTGGCCAACAAGCTGCGAGAGGACGTGGAGCTGCTGGGTGCGCTGGATCCGTTCAACCCCGAGCTGTTCATGACCGGCCAGCAGACGCCGGTGTTCTTCGGCAGCGCCGTGAACAACTTCGGCGTGCGCGAGCTGCTCGACCAGTTCATCGACATTGCGCCACCGCCGCAGGCGCGGGCGACCACCACCCGCACGGTGCAGCCCGACGAGGAAGGCTTCACCGGGTTCGTCTTCAAGATCCAGGCGAACCTGGACCCGAAGCACCACGACCGCATGGCCTTCGTGCGCATCACGTCGGGCAAGTACGAGCGCAAGATGAAGATGCAGCACGTGCGCAAGGGCAAGGAGATGGCGGTGAACAACGCCACCACCTTCCTGGCGCGCGACCGGGTGGTGGCCGAGGAGGCCTACCCCGGCGACATCATCGGGCTGCACAACCACGGTGGGTTGAAGATCGGCGACACGCTCACCACCGGCGAGGACCTGAAGTTCACCGGCATCCCGGCCTTCGCCCCCGAGCTCTTCCGCCGGGTACGCCTGCTGGATCCGCTGAAGAGCAAGGCGCTGGTGAAGGGGCTGGAGCAGCTCAGCGAGGAAGGCGCCGCGCAGTTCTTCCGCCCCCTCGAGGGCTCGGACTACATCCTGGGCGCCCTGGGCGTGCTGCAGTTCGACGTCATCGCGAGCCGCCTGGAGAACGAGTACAAGGTGCGCGCCGCCTTCGAGTCGGTGCCCCTGCAGGCCGCCCGCTGGGTCACCGGCCCGGGCGCCGAGCTCGAGAAGCTGAAGACCGAGCAGAAGCGTCGGCTGTACACCGACGTGGCCGACAACCTGGCCTACATCGCCCAGAGCGAGTGGGCGGTGAACTACGCCGCCGAGCAGTACCCCAAGCTCAGCTTCCATAAGACGATGGAGATCTGAGCCCAACCGGGGCCCCCCTGGCGGGCGCTCACAGCGCGTGGCGGAAGCCGATACCCACGCTGTGGATGGCGCCGCCCGCCGTGTAGCTGCCCACCGGATCCGCGGCGCCCGCCGCCTTCTCCACCCGCAAGTCCTCCAGCACGGTGGCCTGGTACACCAGCTCCACGCTCACCGGGTTGCGGCGGATCTCCAGCGGATCCTGGAAGGTGAAGCTGGCCCCCACGCCGAAGACATGAGCGTCGCTGTCGATGTGGTTGAAGGCCTGGGTGGGCACGGGGGCCGGCGTGGGGCGCCAGGTGTAGCCCGCGCGCAGGTGCCACTGGGGGTGCGGCGACTGCTCCAGCCCCACGCGCACCACCGGCACGTCGCGGAACTGCAGATCCACGTCCGCGCCGTTGCCCACGTCCAGGCGGTCGCCCAGGCCCAGGCCCTCGGGCAGCTCGCCCTGCACGTCCAGGGTGAACACCGGCGACGGATCGGGGGCCTGCGACCACTGGGCCCAGGTGATCTCGGCGCTGGCCAGCAGGTTCGCCGGCTCGACCTGGTAGGCCACGCCCAGGTTGAAGAAGCGCGGCGTGTAGAGGACGGTCCCGCGGATGTCGATGGCCAGCGTGATGAGGTCGTCGATGTTCAGCCGGCTGGGCAGGGCGTAGTCGAGCTGCAGGGCCTCGCGGTAGCTCAGGCCGATGCGCAGGCCCTTCAGGGGGGTAATGAGCAGGCCCGCCACCGGCGCCGCCGTGGGGGCGATGTCCACGGCCACCGTGCGCTGCGACACCCGTCGGTTGGCGAACTCCAGGTCGATGTCCACCCCGCCGTCCAGGGTGGCCAGCACCTGCACGCCCGCACCCACGCTCAGCCAGTCGAAGGGCTCGAACGCCACGCTGGCCAGCACCACGAACTTGTCGGGCAGGGTCTGGTAGCGGTGGTACTGCGGCACCTGCGCGTCGATGGCGTCGGCCCGCAGCAGGGTCAGCATGGGCAGGTACATGCTCACGCCCAGGGCCACCCGGTTGTCGATGAGCCCCCCCAGCGGGAACACCGCGCCGAGCTGGATGCCGGTGAACCCGTCGGGGGTCTTGTCGGGCACCCGCCGCTGCTCGGGGGCCTGGAAGTCGCGGTCGATGCGCAGCCGCGGCTCGGTGAGCATGAGGCCGGCGCCCACCACCAGGTGCTTGCGCCGGGTGAGGCCCGCGGGGTTGTAGAAGGTGGCCGTGTGGTCGTCGGCCACCGCGGCCTGGGCGTTGCCCATGGCGCGTCCCCGCGGGCTGAAGCCGTACACGTCAAAGACGCTGGCCGGGGCGGCAACCGGCAGCAGCAGGGGGCCCAGCAGCAGCGCCAGCAGCAGGATCCTCACGGCAGCGCCTCGGGCTCGCAACCGTTGGCGATCAGGCGCACCACGGCGAGCAGCTCGGGCACGGCGCCGGCGTCGAGCACGGCCACCAGCTCGGGCAGCACCTCGGCGGCCACGCGGGGGTCCAGCAGCCGCGTCAGCAGGCTCACCAGCGCCCGGCGGATGTCGGGATCCTCGGCGATGGGACGCAGCGAGGCCGCCACCGGCGCCAGGGCCGCAGCCACGGCGGGATCGCGGCCCAGCTCGGCGGCCAGATCCAGGGCCGCGTCGAAGGGGATCGCCCGGGTCACGAACAGGTCGTACATGAGCCAGGTGAACACCGGGTCCCGGGCCAGCAGGGGCGTGGCCGGGGTGACCTCGGCGCAGGTGCCCACGCCGTAGAGGTCGCAGCACACCACGTCGGCCAGGGCAGGCAGCACGGGCCCGTCGGGCGCCAGCAGGCGGTCCAGCGCCGCCAGCAGGTCGCTGAGCGGGGGCTCGCCCAGGGGCAGCAGGTCGATGCCCGACAGCGGGGCGATGACGTCGGCGGCCACCGAGAAGCCCGGCCGGATGAGCGCCGCCAGGATGTTGCACACCACCGTGGTGAAGCCGGGGCGGGCCAGCGCGCCGCCCAGGTCCGCCGAGAGCAGGTCCTGCACCACGGGCAGCCGCAGGGTGTCGCCCAGGGCCGCCAGCAGATCGGGCAGGGCCGGATCCTTCAGCAGCACCTGCACGGCGTTGAACAGGGTGGAGCCGTCGCAGGTGCGCAGCAGGCGGGCGCCGTCCACGAGCACCTCGCTGCGCAGGCGGCCGTCCACCTCGCCGGCCACGAAGGCCAGCACGTCGCGCACCAGGGGCAGGCTCTGCTCGAGCAGCGGGCCGTCCGCCAAGGCCAGCAAGGCCTCCAGCTCGGCCTGATCCAGCGCCCGCACCACCCGCAGCCCGGCGTCCAGCACCGCGGTGAGCTCGTCGTCGGGCAGGCCGGTCTCGAAGAAGGCCCGGACCCCGTCCAGCGCGCCCGAGCGCACCAGGGCCAGCGCGTTGGGGGCCACCTCGGCCAGCGGCGGGCACAGGGCCGGCGGGGGGGCGTTGGCGGGCGAGGGCGCGTCCGACTCGGCCCCACAGCCAAGCCCGAAGACCAGCGCCCCGGCGAGCGCCCACGCACGCGGGATCCTCAGCGGCACAGGCGCTCCAGCTCGACCCGGTCGGTGTGGCACTTCAGGCAGCCCGTGGGGTTCAGCGCCAGCGCCCGGCGGCACAGGTTGGCGGTGTAGCCCGGCGGGTGGGGGCTGGCCCGCAGGCGGCCGGTGGCCTGCACGCCGTGGCAGGTGACGCACTGCGACTCCTGGTGGCACGACACGCAGGTGTTCAGGCTGCGCCGGGCCGCGTGGCGGTGGTGCTCCGGGCCCACGGGGCCCCCGGCCTCGCCCACGAAGCCGGGCGGGTGGTAGTCGCGGCTGCCCTGGGTGACGGCCCCGAAGCCCAGCGGTCCGGCGCTGTCCACCACGCCGCTCTGGGCGTGGCAGCCGGTGCAGAAGGTCTGCTGCCGGTGGCAGGTGGCGCAGCGCACAAGGTCGCGGCGGGCCTCCACCGGGTGGCTCACCAGGTAGTCGGCCGGGTGCAGCTCCAGCGGCCGAATCTGGCCCACGTGGCAGGCCCCGCACTCGTCCTTGCGGTGGCACGCGTCGCAGGTGTCGGGCGCGGCCTTGGCCAGCGGGCCGTGGCGCTTCGCCCACTGCGGGTCGCCGTGATCGCCGTAGCCCAGGCGGCCGTCGGGCACCAGCGACCGGCCCAGGCCCCAGTCGGTGCGCAGGTGCTGATCGGGCTGCGCGGGGTGGCACATGGCGCAGCGCGCGGGCGCCTTCTGCCCATCGTGGCAGCCCAGGCAGGCCGCCTTCTCGGCCCGTGCGCCGGCCGGGTGGCAGTCGGCGCAGGCGGCCCCGCGGCCGGCGTGGGCGGCGTGGCTGAAGGTCAGCGCCGGGCCCGGGCGCACGGGTGGATCGGCGTACTCGGCCTTGGGGTGGCACTCGACACAGGCCGCAGCGGGCGGCGCGTGCCGCTCGCGGGCCCGCGGCGAGGCCTCGACGGCCCCGTGGCACTGCCCGCAGGGCGTTTGGGCATGGGGCCCATGGGGGAAGGCCGTGGGCGCGCCGCCGTACACCACGTCGCCCGGCCCCAACAGGCCGATCAGCAGGGCGAAGGCCAGCACGCTCACCACCAGTCCGTGAAGGTCATGCGGGTCATCAGCCGGATCCGCGGGCCGGTGATGTCGTTGGCGTGCCCCTCGGTCAGCGCCTCCAGGCGCATGCTCTCGGCGGCCTGCCAGTCCAGGGCCAGCACCGCCCAGCCCGAAGGGCCCGAGCGATCCGGGCGGTCGGGATCCACCACGGCCAGCGCGCCCAGGCGGGCCCGTGCGTACAGGGGCTGATTGCCGGGGATCAACGGCACCGGCACCCGCCCGAAGACATCCACCAGGTGCCGCTGGCCGCCGTAGCCGGTGCCGACGCGGGCCTCCAGGCCGGCGTGGGCCGGGGCGCCCACCACCTGAAAGCGTCGAGTCAGCCGGGCGCCGGCGTCCAGCGCAGGCTGGTCGTCGGCGGGGCGCGCGGCCACGCCCCCCTGCGCCCGCGCGGGCTGCTGCGTCAGCGACGAGCCCAGGTCGAACCAGCGCACGGCCCCGTCGGCGGCCACGCTCCAGGCTTCGCCGGGCCACGTGGCGCGGGCGTGGGCCTCGTCCCAGGCCGTGGGTCCGAAGGCGTTCCAGATGCTGTCGGCGCTGAAGGTGGGCCGGGCCCGCCGCCAGCCGGCCTCGACGGTGCCGGCGCCCAGCCGGCCCCCCAGGTCCGCCCACAGGTCGGCTGCGCGCAGGAACACCAGATCCGCCTTCCCGCCGCCGTCCAGCCAGGTGGCGCCGGGGCCCTGCAGCCGGCCGGCCACCGCGGCCTCCTCGCGCTGCACCGCGTCGTCGGCGTGGCGCCGCCAGTCGGCGCGCAAGGCCAGGCCCGGCACGTCCCGCACGCTCAGGCCCACGGTCCAGATGCGCGCCTGCGCCGTGGGCAGCGCCGTGCCGTCGGGGCTGTACAGATCGGGGCCGAAGTCGGTGCGGGCGCGGCGCACCGCCAGCCCCGCGCCGCCGTGCAGCGTCAGGTAGGGCAGGGCGCGCAGGTCCAGGCGGGCGCCGTCCAGGGCGTCGGGGCCCAGGCTGTCGTACAGCAGCACCCGGCCCGCCTGGGCGTCCACGGCGGCGGTGCGCAGATCGGCGGCGGCCTCGAACAGGTCCAGCTCGGGGCGCCGGCCGTCGGGCTGGGCGTCCAGGGCGCGGCCGTCGGGGCCCAGATCGGCGGCGATCATCAGGTCGCCGCGCACCGTGAGCGCCGCGCCGCGGCCCGGCGCCTCGGGCTGGAGGAGGTACAGGTCGAGCTGGAGCCGCTGCCGGGCGTCGAAGCGCTCGACCGCTTCGGGCCGCAGGCCGCGCCACTGATCGGCGTCCAACACGTTGTCCACCCGCAGCCGCCAGGTGGCCGGGGTGGGCCAGGGGGGGACGGCGTGTGCGGGCCCCGCTGCGCCCAGCAGACAGGCCGCGAGCCGCCAGGGCAGGGGGGGACGCCGCATCGGCCGGATGGTACGGGGCCCTGCGACGGGTGCGCAATCACTAGGGGGCCTGTGCAAAAGTTGCGGAGGCTGCGCCGCAGTCACGGGGCCTGGCGACGGCACGACTCTTGCGTAGACCCCGGCCATCTTCGGGGAGGCGCCCATGCGACGGCGGGGAAGTTCAGGGTTCACGATGGTCGAGCTGCTGATGGTGGTGGCGATCATCACCGTCGCCACCGTGGTCGCGTGGCCCACCCTCAGCACCTTCATGGGGCAGTCGGGAGACGTGGGGGCCGCCACCGCGGCCTCGCGGTACTTCAACCGGGTGCGCGACCAGGCTCGGCGGCGCAACCGGGCCTACCTGGTGCGCTTCGGGGCCTTCTCGGCGGCGCAGCCCACCGGCACCATGACCGTCATCGAGGGCACCACGCCGAGCTGCCGCACCCTGCTGGGGGCGCCCGGCGACGGCCAGCAGCTCGAGATCATGCCCTTCGGGCAGACGCCGCAGGGCAACTACCAGGGGCACGTGGAGAAGAAGGTGGGCTTCCGTGGCTGGCAGCGGCCGGGCGACGCGGCGGTGAACAGCGCCGATCTGGACGTCTGCATCACCCCGGACGGGGCGGCCACGTGGCGTTCGGCGGCGGGCGTGCCGCAGCCCATCGCCGGCTCGCTGAAGGTGCAGGTGCAGCGCTTCCTCATGCAGGGGGGCGCCTGGGCCATCGAGGGCCCCCCGCGGCACATCGAGATCTCGTTCGCCGGCGGCTCGCGCCTGGGGGTGAAGTGATGGGCAGCACACGTCAGCGCGCCGCGCGGGGCTTCACCATCATCGAGATGTTGGTGGCCCTGGTGGTGACCATGGTGGGCTTCGCGGCCATCTTCCAGCTCCAGATCGGCACCATGCAGGGCAACATCAGCGCCCGGGAGCTGGCGTCGGCCACCAACCTGGCCGAGCGCTACGCCGAGGTGCTGCACCGCGACGCACACCTGTGGACGGGCTTCGACCGCCCCGGGCCCTGGCTGAACCAGGCGCCGCGGGTCTGGCACAGCTTCACGCCCGCGCCGGTGGACCACAACGGTCGGGCATACATCGATGACGACGACCAGGGCTCGCCCCTGGCCCGGCAGCGCTTCTGCGTCCATTACTGGTTCGACGAGGGCGTGGGCCCCTTCGACGGCGTGCTCACCGGGCGCATCCGGGTGGTGTGGCCCCGCAACGGGCTGGATCGCGACCCCCTGTACGAGATCTGTGGCGAGAACGCCGCCGCCGGCTTCGAGCCGGCAGTGGCCGAGTGGTTCACCTTGACGGTGCCGGTGGCGATCCGCCGGCACCCGGGCTGAGGAGGGCGGCGGATGTCGCGGACGCCAGACCGCCGGGTGGCTGATGGCCGGGCGCGGGCCCGAGGGTTCTCGCTGGTCGAGATCATGGTGGCCCTGCTCATCTCGGCCATCGTGCTGCTGACGGTGTTCTTCGTGTTCATCACGAACACCGAGCAGTACTACCGCCAGGAGCAGGTGGTGCAGATGCAGGAGCGCATGCGCTTCGCCATGGAGTACCTGAAGAACGACCTGCGCAACGCCGGCCGGCTGACCATGGTCAACGGCAACCTGGTGGTGGGGCCGCAGCAGGTGCAGGGCGTCAAGGCGGTGCAGGCGCTGGAGCTCTTCGAAGAGGACGTGGCGCCGGGCAACCTGGGCCAGAACGGCAACGGCCTGCGCCCCGACCGCCTGCGGATCCTGGTGGACGCCTCGGGCGGCGTGCCGCTGGGTGTGACCAGCGTGAGCCCCGATCGCGTCACGGTCTCGCCCGAGCTGCAGCAGCGAGGCGCCGCGGCGAAGCAGCTCGTGGCCGCCGGCGCCCGCGAGCGCTTCGAGGCCCTGTTCGCCGACGGCAGCTACGTCTACCTGCTGCACCCGCCCAGCGGCCGCTACTCGATGGTGCCGGTGCGCTCGTCCACCTTCCAGGACGCGGGCCCCACCATCGAGATCACCGAGGACTCGCTCATGGGCGCCACCTGCGGGGCCGGCGAGTGCATGGTCAACCCGGTGCAGATCATCGAGTACCGCGTGGCCGTGGATCCCGATGACGCCCAGCGCACCAACCTGTACCGGCGGCCCATCCACGCGGTGACCGAGCAGCCCATGGATCCGGCCGTGATCATCGCCGAGTACGTGGTGGACATGCAGCTCTGGGGCACCTACGACATCGGCGTGCCGGGCCTGCCCCAGATCCCGGCGGATCCGAACCCCACCGACACCCAGGGCAACTGGCCCGCCGGCACCGAGTCGGCGCGGCTCAACCAGAGCCCTCACCGGGTGCGGGCCATGAACGTGCTGCTGGCCGTGCGCACGCCGCGCGAGGACAAGAGCTTCGTGGCGGCGCCGGGCCGAGCCGTGGCGGCCGATCAGCGGGTGGCCGCCGATCGCACCTGGTTCGACGTCCTCCCGGGGGACGACACCGGGCTCGCCCGCGTCTCCACCTTGGTCTCCGAGGTGGAGACCCCCAACCTGAACCGGGGGATCTGACGTGAGGCGGACACCACGCACGCGCCGCGGCAGCCGCGGCAACGCCCTGACCCTGGCGGTGCTGATCTTGCTGGCCATGATCGCCCTGGGGCTGCTGGCCACCCGGTCCACCCGGCAGAACATCGCCGGCTCGGGCAACCTGCGCATGAACAAGCAGGCCCGCTACGTGGCCGAGATGGCGCTGTACCAGGCCATCACGTTCATGAACCAGCAGGGCGCGGTGATCCTCCAGCCGCGGATGACCTGGCGGAACTCCAGCGTCGTCATCGACTCGAGCGGGCGAGTGGCCATCCTCGATGAGGACGGCAACGAGCAGTTCAACACCCAGGTGGTGTTGCCGGACTTCCTGGGCGAGGGCCCCAACGCGCTCGGGCAGTTCGGCCAGGGCTCAGGCCTGGTGCCCAGCTTCCGGGTGACGGTGGACGGCTTCCGCCCCGGGCCGCTGCCCCCGGGAAACAGCCAGCCCACCGGCGGCAGCCCGTTCTGCCAGATGGAGTTCACGGCGCGGGGGTACGTCTCGGACGAGCCCCTGCCCACCGCGGCGGACTACGACACCGCCCGCGGCCGTGCGCTGTACGCCGAAGCCACCATGCGGGCGGCCTCGGTGTTGCGGGTCGACAAGCCGGCTTTCTGCCAGTTCTGAGGGTCTGAGGGATGAACATGCGCACGACTTACGCGACCGGGATCCTCATCGGCCTGCTGGCGGTCCCCGCGGCGGCCGAGGTCAAGCCCGAGATCACCTTCCTCATCGACGCCCCGCACCGGGCGCAGATGCGGATGGACGGCACGCCGCCCCAGTGTCTGGGGCGCGACGTGGATCAGCCCGGTGGGCTGGATCCGCTGCTGACGGCCCAGAACCGGCCGCGGCTGCAGATCATCAAGGAGGTGCTCGGCGGGCACAGCCGTGACCCCTTCTGGTGCCGCGAGTACGACGCCCAGTGGCGGGCCGCCAACGCGGCCAGCCTGATGTACGGCACCGACGGCTTGGGCTCGACCTATCGCGCCATGTGCTGCGCCGCGCGGCTGGCAGGCGTCTGCCGGGCGTGGGCCCCGTGCGGCAACGACCACGGCTCCAGCCTGTTGGCCGCGGCGGACGACGCCACGCCGCTGGGTTACGGCGTGGACGGGGCCTTCAACCAGGACGGGGTGCTCCACCAGTTCTCGGCCCTCAACCAGGGCATCAAGTTCGGCATCCTGGTGGGCGAGGCCGAGGCGGTGAACCTGAACCCGCTGTCCTTCGGCGGCGAGCGGGCTCAGGCGGGCAACGCGGCCTTCGTGGCTGGCCAGGCCACCCGCTACGGGCTGGCGCTGCGGGCCGACGGCCAGGCCGTGGGCGCGGGACAGGACTGGATCAACATCGGGATTCGCGACGACGCCGATCGGTTCGGGCGGCGGCAGCCGGGCCACCGCGGCACCTTGGTCGGCGGCCTGTTCGACCGGTTGGTGGCCCTCACCGAGACCATCTCGGCGGTGGTGTCCCACAACGCGCTGGTGGCCCAGCAGGTGCGCGACATCCTGCCCCACGGCCACACCAACCTGTCGGCCATGCTCTCGGACGCGGTGCGCCACTACGCCCGCATCGACGCCGGCAGCGACGGTGAGGTGGCCGACGGCGCCGCCCTGTGCCGTTGGCGCGCCCTGGTGGTGATCAGCGACGGCGTGGACACGCCCATGTACGGCGGCGAGGGCTGCCAGATCGGCGCCAACAACGAGCCGGTGCTCGAGTCGCCCGACTGCTCGGCGGGGCGCGGGGCGTGCATGCGCTTGCCGGCGCTCGATGAGCAGCTTCAGGAGAAGGGTTGCCCCTGCGAGGGCGCGAACGAGGTGTGCCTGGCGAAGAACCCGGCCGACCCGAACTCGCCGCAGGTGTGCATGGTGCCGGCCTGCCGCTACCCCGAGGGCTTCCCCTACGACAAGGCGGACGTCTACGCCCGGCAGCTCTACGACATGGGCGTGGTGGTGTTCCCGGTGGCCTTCGGCGCCACCGCCGACGGGCTGGAGCGCATGAAGCGCATCGCCGCCGCGGGCTCGCCGGGCGCCGGCCCTGCGGGGCGCGACGGCTGGTTCGTGGCCAACACCGAAGAGGCCCTGCGCGACGCGCTGGTGCGGGTGGCCAACAACGCCTTCGTGGAGCGCACCCCCGCCGGCTCGCCCGTGGCCACCGTGCCGGGGGTGGGGGACACCTTCCAGGGCAGCCTGGCCAACAAGGACATCCGCCAGATCCGGATGTACGCCTTCACCGAGTCGGGCGAGTCGGGCGACTCGGCGAGCTACGGGCGCGTGCAGCAGCAGGTGCTGGGCTGCGAGGGCGATCCGGCCCCGGGCGAGCGCTCCATCAAGCTGCTGGCCGATCGGCGCCTGGACCAGGGCTACATCGACCAGGTGGGGGTGCGGACCGTCTCGCGGGATCCAATCGCCCGCACCGTGTTCACGGTCACCGGCGGCGCCACGCCCATGTTCAACGACGACGGGGTGCCGCGGGCCGCGGATCTGAACAACGCCCGCACGTTCACGGGCACCGCCGACGACGCCAAGCTCGAGGCCATCGGTGACCTGTTCCACGGCTTCTTCGGCGACGTGGGCCTGCCGCCCGCCCCCGCCGAGGGGGAGGATCCGGTGGCGCCCCAGCGCCAGCTCGGGGCCATCCGCGACGGCGACCGGGCGCTGATCGAGACCCCGGCCATCGGCCTGGCGCTGCCGTCGTACGAGCGCTTCTACCAGGCCCAGCGTCGGCGCCCGACCATGCTGGTCACCGGCGCCCGTGACGGGAAGATCCACGCCCTGCGCGCCGACACCGGCGACGAGGTCTTCAGCTTCGTGCCGCGGGCGAGCTGGGCCGAGGTGAAGAACGGCGGCTTCGCCGCGGACGGCCCGCTGAACGTGCGCGACCTGGTGGGTTGCCGCAGCCTGGGCGCCGGCGGCGGCGACTGCCCGGCCGAGCTCACCGAGGCCAGCTTCCGCACGGTGATCGTGGGCGGCACCGGCGTGGGCGGGGCCAACCTGTTCGGCCTGGACGTCACCAAGGCCACCAGCCTGGCCGCCGAGGACGGCGTGGGCGGCTTCGACGCCCAGGCGAGCTTCTCTGAGGGGGGGGCCAGCCTGGTGTGGAACGTCACCTCGGGCGGCCTCTCGAACTTCCAGGTGGCCAAGCTGGGGCAGGCGGTCTCGCGGCCGGTGTTGGCCCACGTGCGCGTGGGCGACGAGATCCGGGCCGCCGCGGTGGTGGGCTGCGGCGACGACACCGACAGCAACCGGGCCACGGCCGCCAACGCCAACGCGCCGGGCCGCTGCATCCTGATCCTGGATGCCCGCACCGGCGAGCCGCTGGCGGAGCTGGTGTCGGCCACCATGCTGTACCCGATGGTGGGCTCGCCCGCGGTCTTCCCGGCGACGGGCACGGCGCCCATCGAGCGCGTCTACCTGGGGGATCGGGTGGGCAACCTGTTCCGGGTGGATCTGCGCGACAGCAACCCCGACAACTGGACCGTGGCCCGCGCCTGGCCGCCCGAGGACTTCGCCGACGACAGCCCGGTGGTGGACGGCGAGTACACGACGGGCCGGGCGCTGCTGGGGGCCCCGGCAGTGGCCACGGCCGAGGACGGCAACCTGGTGGTGGTGTTTGCCCAGGGCTCGAAGGGCGCTCCGGACGAGGCCGCCCACGTGGTGAGCTTCACCGACCGCACCGTGATCCAGAACAACGTGGTCAGCTTCGAGGCCTTCGGGAACTGGGTGCTGAAGCTGCGGGCGGGCGAGAGCGTGGTGTCGGAGCCCAGCGTGGTGGACGGGGTCGTCTACACCACCACCACCGACGAGCCGGCGGGGGAGGACGTGTGCCTGCCCAGCATCAGCCGGCTGTACGCCATGCACTACGAGGACATCACGGTGGATGACGACGGCGACAAGCGCAGCTACACCCGCGCCGACGACGGCCAGGCCCTGTACGTGAAGCCGATGCTGCCGCGCTTCCAGAATGACGGGACCCCGGACGACCCGGCCCTGTCGCTGGTGCTGCCGCCGGGCATCAAGGCGTACGGCATGACCATCGTGCGCACGCCGTCCTGCCGGCAGGAGGAGGGCCCCACCACCGACCTGTTGCTGACGGCGGCGGCCGACGACCAGCAGGGCGCCGGCGGCGGCCGGGCGGCGGGTGGCGTGAACCGCCAGAAGATCGAGTACGTGAGCGACAACAACAGCCTGGTGCAGGCGGACTACGACCGCAGCGTCTTCGTGGAGTCTTCGAGCGTGGGGCTGCGGGTCTGCCTGAACTGCGACCGCGACGGCCGCGCCGTGCAGGGCTTCGGGGGGCGGCTGTCGCCCTTCCCGTCGCGGGTGGTGTTCTGGGGCAGCACCTTCACCGACTGATGAGCCATGCTTCGGGCCGGCTGGCCCAGAAAGTTCCCCGTGGCCGCCCAGCCTGATAACTTCCCCCCGATGCGCACTCTGCTCTTGCTGTTGTGCAGCCTGATCGCCGCGGCCGCCCACGGCGCGCCCGCCAAGGTGGCCGTGCTGCCCATCGAGTCGCCCGACGACGGCACCGCGCTGCGCCTGCAGAAGGCCCTGCGCGCCGGCATCGAGGCGAACCCCCAGATCACCGACGCGGGCCCCGTGGGCATGAGCCTCGACGAGGCGCGGATGTCCTTCAGCTGCTTCGAGGGGCAGCCCGACTGCATGAGCCAGGTGGGCGAAGTGCTGCGGGTGGACCAGCTCCTCTGGGGGCGGCTGGGCCAGGTCGATGACCAGTGGGTGTTCGAGCTGCACCTGGTGGACGTGAAGGGCAAGACGGCCCTGCGCGATGGCCGGGTGGCGGGCATCGGCCCCGACCGGGTGGACGCCCTGGAGAAGGTGGCGCGGGCCTTCGCCGCCGGCGAGGCTGAGCCCGCTGTGCACCGGGTGGCGCTTACCGTGTCTGCCGAGCCCAAGGGCTCGGTCGTGCGGGTGGACGGCCGCAAGGTGGGGCGGACGCCCCTGACCATTCAGGTGGATCCCGGCGTGCACGCGGTGGGGGTGAGCAACACCGGCTATGTGGCCGACGAGCGCATGGTGCGGGTGGATCGGGAGCCGGTGTCGGTGACCGTGGTGCTCAGCCCCGACTCGGTCGCGCAGGCGAACGCGGCCCAGGGCCCAACGAAGCAGGGGCTGTCGACCCGCACCTGGTGGGCCATCGGCCTGGGCGCGGTGGCGGCCACGGCGGGCGGTGTGGGCATCGTCATGGGCGTCGAGGCCGAGAACCTGGCCGACGAGGGGCAGCGCCTGCTCGACGAGCTGAAGCGCACCAGCGATCCGGCCCTGCGGGAGCGCCACGCCGAGACCAAGAGCGACTTCGACCGGACCAAGCTCACCAGCAACGTGTCGTGGGCGGTGGCCGGGGTGGCCGCCGGCGCGGCCATTGGCCTGCTGGTGTGGGACGTGCTGGACCCCGAGCCGAGCGCCGCCACCGTGGCGCCAACGCCCAACGGGTTCGTCTTCATCCAGCGGTTCTGAGGGGGCCCTCGAGGCTGCGGGGGCTCTTGCGGCGCTGAGTCCGCACCGGCTGGGGCCCTGGCGGGCCCGTGCTCACCCGATCAGACGTCTTCGTCGTCAGCCCGGGCGCGCAGATCGCGCACCAGGTCGATGAGCACCATGCGACGGTCCACGTTGCTGGTGCGGGCCAGCTCGCGGCCCTTCCAGTGCAGCTCCACCATCTGACCGTCCACCCGGGTGATCTCGAGGGCGGCGGTGACGGTGAGGAAGCGCTCCAGATCCTCGCCCGAAAGGTCCACCCGCCGCGCAAGCTGGCTGCGCAGGAGCTGGGCGTTGTCCAGGCTGTCGAGCAGGCGGTTCAACTTCAGCGAGGTGAAGAGCTTGCTGGACGGCGTACGGGGCGCGGCCGCCGGCGCGCGCCGGGCGGGCGCGGCCGCCGCACGCGGGGGGGGCGCCTCATCGGCCGCCGGTGTGCGCTTGCGCGGCGTGGCCGCCGAGGCCTTCTTGGGCTCGCTGGCGCTTCGCGGGGCCGCGGGGGCCCGGGGGCGCTTGGGCCGCACGGCCTTGGCGGCCTCCTCGCGGCGCTTCGCCTTCTCGAGCACGTCCTCCAGGGTCACCCCGGGGGTGGGCTCCACGTGGCTGGCACCCTCAGCCAGATCGTCGAGCATCCGCGACAGACGCTCGTGGAAGTCGGCCTCGAGGTGCACCGCCTCGCCCCGGGTGACCACGCCCCGGCGGGCGAGATCCTTGACCAGGCCGGGGAAGGAGAGCTCCCAGAACTTCTCGGCGCCCCCGCTGAGGCCCCGGCTGACGGCGTCGCGCACATGCTCGGGGTTGCCGGGGGTGGTGGCCGCGGCCTCGACCAGCAGGCGGTCGAAGGTCTGGGTGATCCCCAAGCGGCGCCAGTGCTGGTCGTTGAGCTCAGCCAAGCGTTCGGCGGCGACGACGGGGAGGTCACTCACGGGGGGGCTCCTGAGGGGTCAATGGGCGAAAAGGTCGGGGGAGTCTGCCAGCTTCCCTGCGGGCACTCAACCGTGCCGAAGCTCTCGCACAAGGCGGAAGCCCAGGTCGAGGGCGCGGGTCTCGGGCGGGGGCAGCTCGCGCCGCCACAGGGGGTGGCCCTGGTCGCCCGCGCCGCGGAAGGAGCCCCCGCGCACCACCGCCTGCGGGGCCTCGCCGGGGTTCTGCCGCAGCGTCCATTCGCGCACGCCGCCCGACAGATCTGCCACGCCATAAGGGCTGACGTCGGCCGGCGCGAAGCCGATGGGGGGCGGCCACGGGCCCGGCACGTTCAGCGCGGTGGCAGCGAAGGTGGGGGAGAAGCGATCGCCCCAGGGGTGGCGGCGCCCGTCCGTGCCGCGCCCGGCCTTCTCCCACTCGGCCTCGGTGGGCAGGCGGACCGTGGCGCCGACGCGGGTGGCCGCCCACATGGAGTAGGCCTGCGCGTCGAGCACGCGGACGCCGGTGACCGGGGCGTCCATGGGCCACACGCCGCCGCGGTGGGGATCGGCCGGGGGCCGCCAGTGGCCGCCTTCCAGCCGCCACAGAGGACCGACGCCGGGGAGCTGCGGTACCCGCTGGTGGGCCTCGTCGGGCGACAGGGTGTCCAGCCACATGCCGTACTCGGCCACCGTGACCGGGTACCGGCCGATGAGGAAGTCGCTCAGGGCCTGCTCGCCGGCCGGCACCGAGCGGTCCTCGGGATCGCCGAAGACAAAGGTGCCGGCAGGGATGTGGACCCAGCCCTGCCCCACCGTGCCCTCGGGCAGGAGGCGCAGGCGCAGGCGCGTGTCGCGGCCGGGGTCGACGGCCACGGCGGCGCTCAGCACCTCGTAGCCCTCGGCGTGGGCCTGCAGCAGGTAGGGGCCGGCCTTCAGGCGCGTGAGGCTGACGGGCGCGCGCCCGAGGGCCCTTGGTTCGCCCGGGATGAGCCGGCCGGCCTCCTCGACCAACGGGTAGAGGACCACCTCGCCCACGGGGTGCAGCTCGACGTGCACGCCGCCTTCGCCGGCCACCAGGCGCTCGTGGCGGTCGTCGCCGTGCTGGGCGATGAGCCGGCGGTAGTAGTCCACCTTGGGCAGGTCCCGGCGCAGCAGCGACAGGTCGTGGCGGGCCATGAGCACGTCGCAGAGCATGCGCCGGGGCTCCTCGGCGTCGGGCGCCAGCGCGGCGGCCTGGGTCAGGCTGTGCACCGCGCGGGCCAAGGTGTCGGCCATCTGCGCGCGGGCCAGGTCCAGCTTACGCTCGGCGTCCCAGTCGGGGTTGCCGAGCCCGCGGCTGGCGGCCTCGCGGGCCTCTTGCAGGGTGTGGCGCTCGATGGCCACGTCCTCCTGCAGGCTCTGGTGCTTCGCCAAGGCCGCGATGGCCTCGAACATCAGCGGCTCGTGATCGGTGGCGGGCCCGTCGCCGCCGCCTGCGCCGGTGTCGAGCCACGCCGAGATGGCGTCGGCCAGGCTGCGGGCGTTGGGGTAGCGGTCTTCGGGGCGGCGGGCCAGGCAGCGCATGCCGATGGCCTCGAGGGCCGGCGGGATGTCCTGCTCGGGCGCCCGCTCGCGCATGGGCTCCACCGTCTCGCGCAGGACCCGGTGCACGATCTCGCGGTTGCTCTTGCCCGAGAAGGGCGGCCGCAGCGTGAGCAGGTGGTAGAGGATGGCGCCCAGCCCGTAGACGTCGGTGCGCTCGTCCACCTGGTCGATGAGCCCCATGGCCTGCTCGGGGGCCATGTAGGCCGGGGTGCCGATGATCTGCCCGTGCACCGTGCGCCAGCGATCAGTGACCGAGCGCGTGGAGCGGGTCTCGCCGCCCACGATCTTGCACAGGCCCCAGTCGAGCAGCACCACCTCGCCGAAGTCGCCGATCATCACGTTCGACGGCTTCAGGTCGCGGTGCACCACCCCGCGGGCGTGGGCAAACCCCACCGCCAGGCAGAGCTGCTGGAAAGCCCGCAGCATGCGCAGGCCGCCAAAGCGGCGCCGCGCGTCGAGATCACCGCCGCGGAGCTTGGCGATGATCTGCTTGAGGCTGCGCCCCTCGACCCGGCGCATGACGAAGGCCACCTGGTCGCGCAGCCGGCCCAGCTCGTACACCGGCATGATGGCCTGGTGCTGGAGCTGCCCGGTGACCTGGGCCTCTTCGAGGAAGCGGATGCGATCGAGATCGCGGGCGGCCGTCTTGCGCAGCACCTTGATGGCCACGGGCCGGCCCAGGTGCAGGTCCCAGGCCGCCAGGATACGCCCCATGGCCCCGCGGGCGATCTCGCCTTGCAGCTCGTAGCGCGGCGTGATGTCGAGCAGGCGCGAGACCAGATCGTCCACCGACGGGCCGCCCTCGTCGGGCGGGGGCCCCGCCGACTCGTCTCGCTCGTCCTCCAGGGCCTCGGCCACGGTGCGATCCTCGGGCTCGGGCTGGGCCAGGAAGTCGGCCAGCGCCTGCGCGTCGTCCTCCTCGACACCGTAGTCCTGCAGGATGGCGGTGGTGGCCCGCGGGCTGCCTTCGAGCTCGGCGGTGAGGCGTGCGACCGTGTCTTCGCTCAGATCCTGGCGCTCACGGAGGCGCTCGATGAGGTCGCGGATGCGGGGCATGGGGGGACTCTAGCCCACTGGACGGCGCGCGCCCAACACCTACCAGCGCAGGGTCTCCGCGGACCGCGGGCTGCGAGGGAATCGGGCCCTCAGCCGCTCGCCGGCGGCGCGGGCCGCTTCGATCTGGCCGGCCCGGTGCAGGGCCTCGCCCCGACGGAACAGGAACTCCTCGGCGTGCACGCCCTCGGGGTGGGCGGCCAGCGCCGACGCCCAGAAGTCGGCCTGCACGGACGCCGGGGCCTCGACCAGCCGGCGACCCGCCCGCAGGCGCAGGTTCTCGGCGGCCAGCGGATCGGCGGTGGCGCGGGCCACCTGCCCCCAGAGCCATGCGGCCTGGGACCAGTCCGCGCGGGCCTCGGCGCGGGCCGCGCCTGCCGAGGTGGCCGGCTCGAGGATCACCGACTGCCCGGCCGGCACCAGCCGCTCGGGTCGGCCGTCACGGGGGGTGACCTGGACGAGCCCCTCGGTGACCTGCACGGTGGTGGCCCCGTCGTCCCCGTCGGCCACGGTGAAGACCGTGCCCCGGACGGCCACATCCGCCAGCGGCGTCTGCACCACGTAGTAGCCCTGGCCGTCCTTCGGCAGCGGCGGCACGGTGCTGCGGACCGCCGCGTGGCGCACGGCCAGCCGGGTGCGGTGGGGCCGTGCCTCGAGCACCTGCACCGGGCCGCCGATGGGCTCGATGCGGGCGTCCCCGGGCAGGGTGGTGGGGGTCTGCACCGAGCCGGGCGGCAGCGACGGCGCCGCGGCCACAGGGGCGGGATCCACCGCCACCGCAGGCGCGCCGCCGCCGCGGGCCAGCCACAGCGCGCCCCCGACCCCCACAAAAATGACGGCCGCCGCCGCCAGCCACAGCGCGGGCCCACGCGCGGCCTCCGGGGGCGCCGCCAGGTCGGTCTGGATCTGCGCCCACAGGGCGTCGGCCCGGTCGGCGTCCAGGTGCTGGGCGCGGTACGCGCGCCGGGCGGACGAGAACAGCTCGGAGACGGTGGGGTCGGTGGGCTCGGGGCCCTGGGCATGGCGGTCCATTCAGCCCTCCTCTCCGGGCAGGCGCACGCCTTGGGCCTCTGCCGCCTGGATCACCGCCTTGCGGGCCCGCGAGAGCCGCGTGAGGACGGTGGACCGGGGGCACTGCAGCACCTCGGCGATCTGCTGGGTGTCCAGCCCCTCGAGCTCGTGCAGAACCAGCACCGTGCGCTTGCGCTCGTCCAGGCGGTCCAGGCAGGCGCGCACAACGGCCAGCGCCTCCCGATCGGCGGCCCGGCTCTCGGGGCCCACACCCGTGGAGAGTCGGTACGACACCGGCTCCTCGGGCACCTCGCGGCGGCGGGTCCACCAGCGGCGGCGCTTCAGGGCGCGGTTGACGGTGATGCGATACAGCCAGGTCTTCAGGCGGGCATGGCCGCGGAAGCGATCGATGGCGCTGAAGGCCGAGACGAAGACCTCCTGCACCACCTCTTCGGCCTCGGCGTCGCTGTGCACGAACTGGCGGCCCAGGCGGTACACCTCGCCCGCGTAGGCCCGGTAGAGCTCGCGGTAGGCCACCTGATCGCCCGCCTGCAGGCGATCGATGAGCGCCTGCTCGGGGTGCGGCCGGTCGCTCGCGGCGGTCACGGGTTCCATGGTCATCGCGGTCGCGGCCACGCGCTCTCCCCGGGGCGGAGCACCGGCCTGTCCGGTGCACTCCCTTGACCCCGGGCCGGGGCGCGCTGTCTCAGTTTCGATGGCCCATGGTGGGCGAGGGGCGCTGCCAACGCAAAGGGCGAGGGCGGTGGTCAGTTGGGGGCGTCCCCCGCGCCGGGCGGGGTGGGGCTGCCCACCTGCTCCACCACGGTGGTGGGCTTCGAGGGCGCGGGTGCGGCGGGGGGCGGCGGGATGCCCGACCCCGGCGGCTCGGGGAAGCGCAGGCCCGGGCGTTCGAGCTCGTGGGCCAGATCGGCGGGCCAGGGTGGATCGGCGGTGATGGGGGGCGGGCCGGCGGGACGCTGTTTCCACGGCTCGCCGGCCTGCGACGGGCTGTCGCGCAGGAACTCGATCTGCAGCCGCAGCGCCTCGGCGAGCGCGGCCTCGGTCGCGCCGCCCGGCAGACGGAGCGGCTGCCGGATCACCCGCCCGTGGCGGGGGCGATAGAGCACGATGGCGGGCCCTTGAGGCGTCGTGTCCAGCCGGGCGTGGTCGGGGCCGTCCGGGGCCAAGGGCGCGGTGGGCCACGCGTGGGGCGGCCCCAGCGCCGCCCACGCGCGCGCCACGGCCGCGGGCGCCTCGGCGGGCGGCGGGGTCAGACGCAGGGGGGGCGCGAGGAGCCCGAGCAGGGCGCTGAGCAGCGAGACGAGCAACCGACCTCCAGAGCAGCCGGTGGGAGCCTACCAGCCGCGCCCCCGACGCGCCCGTACGCCCTGCGCTTCCGGGCTCGCGGCCGCCGCTTGGGAGGGTTGCGCTTGGCCCACCGGCCCCGTAGCTTCGCAGCGTGCGTCGCGCCTGTCTCCTCATCGCCGGCCTGGGGCTGGCGTTCCTGTCCTGGGGCTGTGGAGCCCGGCCGGCGGCCACCGAGCCGGTGCGCCTGGACGTCCTTCAGCAGATCCACCTCCGGGGCGCGCCGGAACCCCAGGCGCCGCGGGTGGCGCTCACCTTCGACGGCCCGTCGGCGTGCACCGCCGATCTGCTGGGCCGGCTGCGCGCCCCCGGCGAGGGTCTGCCGCCACTGGTGGCCACATTCTTCTTTGATCGCACGCGGTTGGCCGCGATGGCCGTCGAGGCCCCCGACGAGCTGCGGGCCATCCTGCGCCGCGTCGAGGCCGAGGGGCACCGCATCGCCCTGAGCGTGGGCCCGGTGGATGAGCGCTGGGCCGCGTCGCCGGCGGCGTTCCGGCGGGGCATCGCCGAGGCGGCGGCGGCTGTGGACGAGCTGTTGGGTCGCCACGGCGGCCGAGGCGCGGCGGATCTCCGGCTGTGGCGGCCCGCGGGCGGCCAGCTCGACTGGGCGAGCCTGGGCCAGTCCGCGGGGGCGGACCGGCCGCTGGTGTTGTGGACCCAACACGCCGGCGCGGTGCCGCCCGAGGCCTGGGCCGCGCGGATCATGCCGCGGGTGGGCGACGGTGACATCCTGGCGCTCCCCGGCGAGGGCTCGGGCTGCAAGCTGGTGCAGGCCGTGCCGGCGCTGGCGCAGGCCCTGAAGTCGGCGGGGCTGAGTACGGCCACGGTGCCGGCGCTGCTGGGCGCGGCGCTGGCCCGGCACACTCCGGTGCGGGCGGCCCGCTACCTGGGGCCGGGCCTCAGCCCCACCTGCGCCGACCGGCTGGGCCTGCCGCCCAGCCCCGACCCTGACACCATCGCACCCCGCTGGGGCCTGGTGACCACGCTCGAGGATGACCAGGCGTTGGTGGTGCCGTTGCCCGCCGAGCAGGCCGCGGTGACGGCGCTCGCCCAGGCCCGAAAGGTCTGGGGCGAGGGGCGCTGGGCCGAGCTGCCGGGCTGCCTGCGCCGCATCCCCGCCGAGCGGTGGATCAGCCCGGTGGGGCCCGAGAGCCGCTTCTGGGTGGTGGAGGACGCCGGCCTGGCCCAGCGGGACCCGCGGGCCCAGGGGTCGCCCCACGGCGCGGTGGTGCTGCCCACGGTGCCCGACCTGGTGCGGCTGGAGGCGCGCCAGCGGCTGCCGTGGCGCCTGCGGGGCCTGGTGGCCGGCGCCATGGAGCGCCTGCAACTCGACGTGCCGCTGCTCATCGAAGGGCGGGCCTCGGCCGGGGTGGTGGTGGCCCGGGACCTGGCGCCCGAGGACGCCGGCCGGCCGGACGCGCTGCGGGGCGCGGTGGCGGGGTACGTGCAGGTGGCCGAGTTCACGCTGGCGGAGTACCTGTTCCTGGCGCGGCGCTATCCCGCCGCGCTGGGGGATCTGGATCGCACCGCCCGGGCCCTCGACGGCTTCCTGCGGGCAGGGCCCTTCCTCGTGACCCCCGCCACGGTGGGCGGCGCGCCGCACCCCGCGAAGGTGGGCCCCGACGGCCGCGCGGCCATCCCGCAGGGCGACGCCGCCGGGCTGCTGGCGCGGGTGCTGGCCATGGGCAAGCCGCTTCAGGCCGGCGACGTGGTGGTGGCCGCCCCGCCGCCGGTGGTCGGCCCGCCGGATCTGGCGCCGGCGGAGCCCATGCCCAGCCTGCGGGCCACTCTGCGGCGGGACCTGGCCCGCGCGGTTGCGCGGGGGCTGGCCAGCCCGGCCTACCTGCGCCCCGGCAGCGTGCTGGCCGTGGACGGTGATCTGTTGGGGCGCCTGGCCTTGCGGGTGGCCGTGCCGCCGGGCGTGGCGGCACCCACGCCCGACGCGCTGCCGCTGGTGACCCCCCGGGGAGGCCCGCCGTGACCGACGAACTCGCCTGGCGGCAGTACGAGCGTGGCCGCCGCTATGAGCTCCAGGGGCGCAACGACGAGGCCACTGCGGCCTACGAGGCGGCGGTGGCGCTGGATCCCGGTTTCCCCGAGGCCTACTTCGCCTTGGCGCGGATGATCGCCGGGCAGGGCCGGCACGAGGCGGCGCTGCCGCTGCTGGACCGGGCGGTGGCGCTGCGAGCCGACGTCGAGATCCTGGAGTGGCGGGCCTATGTGCTGGGCCGGCTGCGCCGCCACGAGGCTGCGTTGGAGGACTACCGCCAGGTGGTCGAGGCCGGCGAGGGGCAGGCCCGCATCAACCTGGCCCGCATGCTGTTGGCGCTGCGCCGCTACGACGAGGCTGAGGCTGAGCTCGAGCGGGCCGAGGATCCCAGCGCCGAGGTGCTGCTGGAGGCCCTGCCGCGCTACCGCGAGTTTGGCGAGGACGAGTCCATCGAGGACCAGCGCGCGGCCCGCTACCTGTTCGGGCGCACGGTGGTGCTGGGCGGCCGTGGCGAGGGGCTGAAGCTGCGCAACCGGCGGTTCCTGCTGGTGACGGCGCCCCACGTGGCCGTGATGGTGCACCGCCTGCAGGCGCTGGCGCGGCGCGCCGGGTGGACGTTCGATGGGGTGGCCGGGGACCATGCGCACCACGCGCCGGTGGCCGATCTGGTGGCCCAGCAGCTCGGCCTGCCCCGGGTGAGCGAGCCCAAGGCGGGTCAGCGGGTGCTGCTGTGCTCGGCGGTGGTGGACGGCAACCAGGAGGCCCGGCGGCTGCGCCGCCCCTGGCTGGACGGCCGCTGCGAGGTCATGCACTTCGCCCTGGCCTTCGTGCCCCACGAGCCGCCCGATGCCGCCGAGCCCGACCTGATCGGCGTGGCCGCGCGGGCGGCGGTGCCCTGGTACAAGGTGGCCGAGTGGAGCCGGCTGGAGGCCGATCCCGAGCACCAGGACGGGGACTGGCCGGGGTTCCGGGTCACGCCGCCCTTCGTGGATCCCAACCGGGCCCGCGTGCTGGGTGGGCTGCTCGAGGGCGTGGCGGAGCGCGGCGAAGATCGACACTGCGACGAGATCGTCGCGTGGTACAGCGAGCGGCACCCGCAGGCGCGGGCGTTCAGGTGGGGGAGCGAGGGGTGAGGCGGATCGCGCTGGGCGTTCTGGTGGGGCTGCTGCCCCTGGTGGGGTGCAAGGAGACGCCGCCGCCCGCGGCGCCGCCGCCGGTGGATCAGGGGGTCGACGCGGCCCCTGCGGACGCTGCGCTTCCCGAGATCACGATCCAGATGGGCAACGCGGCCTTCGAGTTCGAGGCCGTGGACGCTGGCCCCGACGCGGCGCCGGCGGCTGCGGCGCGGCCTGCGCCGAAGCCGGCCCGGCCGGTCTATCGGGCGCCGCCGCCGAAACCCAAGCCCACCGCGCGCCCCGCGGCGGTGTCCGCCATGGCCACCATCCAGGCCCACCAGGGCGACGTGGCCAACTGCTACAGCGCCGTGGCGCTGAAGGACCCCACCGTGCGGGGTCAGATCGTGGTGCAGTGGACCCTGGCCCGGGACGGGCGGCCCAGCGCCACGGCCATCTTGAAGGACACCCTGAAGGACAAGTCGGTGGGCGCCTGCATCAAGCAGAAGGCCCGCGGCTGGCGGTTCCCGCCGCCCAAGGGCGGGGTGGGCGTCATCAGCTACCCCTTCAACCTGAGCGTCCAGTGAGCGCCGCGCGGCGGGTGGGCGGCTGGCTCTCGGGCCTGCTGCCCCCGGCGGCGTGGGCCGCCGGCGCCATCGCCCTGCTCGAGGTGCTGCGCACCCTGGCGGTGGGCGCCACCGAGCTGGGGGGCGCGGGGCCCACGGCGGCCTTCGGCCTGGCCGTGCTGGGCCTGTTGGGTCTGCCGCTGCTGCTCTTGGGGGGACTGGCCCTGTTGGCCGCCGACGGCGTGCGGCGCGGGTGGCGCTGGGGACGGCGGGAGGCCCCGGTGGACGGCGCTCGGGCCGTGGCCTGGACGTTGTACGGCGCGCTGGCGGCGGTGGTCGTGGTGCTGAGCACGCAGCAGGCCACGATGCAGTTCGTGAAGCTGTTCCGCCGCCCCGTGTACCAGGGGTTGGGCGCCGGGTTGGTGGCCGCCGCCGTGGGCGCCGGGCTGGTGGCCCTGGCGGGGCCGCTGGTGGGGCTGCTGGATCGAGCCGTGACGGCGCTGGGCCGGCGGTTGCCTGCCTGGGCCGATCCCCGCACGCGGCGCGGCGCGACCCTGTGGGGGGCGCTTGCGCTGCTGCTCGGCGCCTACGGCGCGCCCTTGCTCATGAAGTCGCTGCACACGGTGGATCTGCGCCCCGCGCGCTTCGCCTTGCTGTGGGCGGTGGCCCTGGTGGCCGCCCGAGCATGGGCCGCGCGCCGGGGATCGGGGCGCCTGGGCTGGGCGCTGGCCTTGGCGGTCACGGCGCTGGCGGGGGCGGGCTTCGCGTGGTCGGCGCGGGCGCTGCACCACAGCCAGGCCCGCGGTGTGGCGCTGGAGCGCGACACGTTGCTGGCCGGCCCCGTGGCGGCGCGGCTGGCGCGGCTGGGCGACGGCGACGGCGACGGCATGTCCCGCTGGTTCGGCGGTGCCGACTGCGACGACGGGGATCCCAAGGTGCGGCCCGGGGTGTACGACGCCCCCGATGACGGCAAGGACCAGAACTGCAACGGCCAGGACCTGGTGCTGGCCGAGGATCCGCTGGCCCCGCCGCCGCGGCCCCCCGCGGGCGACCGCAAAGACTGGCACGTGGTGCTGGTGACCATCGACGCGCTGCGCGCCGACACCGCCGTCGCGCAGATGCCCAACCTGAACGCGCTGGCCGCCGAGAGCGTGAACTTCACGAACGCCTACAGCCACGGCGCGGCCACCTACTGGTCGCTGCCCGCGCTGCTGCAGAGCACCATGCCCAGCCGGCTGCACATGGGCCGCGATCAGACCCCCGTGGGCAGCGAGCTGCTGCTCACCGAGGTGCTGCGGGACGCGGGCTGGCACACCGGGCTGTTCGCCAACGTCACCATCTTCTTCGTGCGCGGCCTGCGGCAGGGCACCTACACCGCCAACTACGACACCAGCGCCTACACGGTGCACGGGGCCAAGCCGGGCTCGGCCCACCTCACCGACGGCCTGCTGAAGCACGTGGACGACTTCCTGGGCGGCCGCCTGCAGCCCGCCCGCGACAAGCTGTTCGTGTGGGGGCACTACTACGACCCCCACGACCCCTACTTCGACGTGCCCGAGTTCCCCGCCGAGGACGGCAGCGACCGGGCGAAGTACGAGGCCATCGTCCGCTACACCGATCGGGAGGTGGGGCGGCTGGTGGCGGGCCTGAAGGCCAAGGGCGTGTGGGAGAAGACCCTGCTCATCGTCACCGCCGATCACGGCGACGAGTTCCTGGATCACGGCCACCGCTTCCACGGCGCCACCCTGTACGACGAGATGGTGCGGGTGCCCCTGATCATGCACGTGCCCGGGGTGGGCGGCCGGCGCATCGACACGCCGGTGGGCCACATGGAGGTGGCGCCCACCGTGTGCGAGCTGTTGGGGATCCCCATCCCCGCCAGCTTCCTGGGCCGCAGCCGCGCGGGCGAGATCCTGGGCGGGCCGGCGGCCCAGCCGGAGCCGGTGTACTTCGAGGTCTTCCCCGACAGCAACTACGGGGGTCACCAGGTGGGGCTGCGGCTGGGCGATCTGAAGCTGATCACCCGCCTGCACAGCGACACCTTCGAGCTATACGACCTGGCGGCCGATCCCCAAGAGCGCGCCAACCGGGTGGACGACCACCCGCAGGCCGACGGGCTGAAGGCGACCCTGGCCCGGTACGTGGACCACCATCTGTACTGGCTGGCCCAGGGCCGCACGGGCGCGGCGCCCCCCCCGGGGGCACCCGACAAGCCGGTGAAGCCGCCCACCCAGCGGCGATCGGCGCCGAAGCGGCCCAAGCGCCGCCCCCCGGTGGTCAGGGCGCCGGTGGCTCCGGCGCCGAACCCGGCGAGCGCGGCGCCGAGCGCCCCCCCGGCCGGCGGCCCGCCAGCAAGCGCGCCCGCCGGGGCAGGTGGCTGAGGTCGTCCAGCAGGCTGTACATCAGCGGCACGGCGAACAGCGTCAGCCCCGTCCCCGTGAGCAGCCCCCCGATCACCACCCGCCCCAGCGGGTAGTACTCGATGCCCAACAGCGCGGCGTGGCCCACGGCCATGGGCACCAGCCCGCCCACCGTGGTCAGCGCGGTCATCAGGATCGGCCGTACCCGCTGGCGCCCCCCCTCCACCAGGGCCACCGTGCGCGGCTCGCCCTCGGCCCGCCGCTGCTGCACCCGGTCGATGAGCACGATGCCGTTGTTGACCACCACCCCCACCAGGATGATGCAGCCCACGATGGCCATGATGTCCAGCGGGGTGTCGGTGAGGTAGAGCGTCCAGACCACGCCGGCGAAGGCCAGCGGGATGGACAGCAGGATCGAGAAGGGCAGCAGGAAGCTCTCGAAGAGCACGCCCATGAGGAAGAACACCAGGGCGATGGCCAGACCCACGGCGAACAGCCCGCCGGACTCGTTCTCCTGGCGGCGTTGGAAGCGCTCGCCGAACTCCAGGGCATAGCCCGTGGGCAGGCGCCACTGGGCCAGGGCGGGCCGCAGGGTCTGGAACAGCGCCTCTTCGTCGCCGGTGATCTTCAACGCCACGCGGGCCTTGCGGTCGTCGCGCTCGATGCGGCCGTAGCCTGCCGCTGCCACCCGCCGGGTGATCTGACCCAGGGGCGCCGCCGTGGCGTTCGAGTCGCCGGGGCGGTCGGGCCGCACCTCCAGGTGGTCCACCTGGGCCGCGTCAGCCCGCGCCTCGGGCGCCAGCTCCACGCGCATCTCGAGCTCGCCGTCGTCGCTCTGCCAGGCGCCCAGGCGGCGGCCGCGCAGGGTGTAGTCCAGGGTCCCGCCCACGGCCAGCGGGCTCACACCCACCCGATCGGCGGCGGCCCGGTCCACCTCGAAGCGCAGCTCGGTGCTCTCGTCGGGCTCCTCCAGGCCGGCGCCCTCCACCCCGGGCAGGCTGCGGGCGAAGGTTGCCAGCTCCTCGGCCAGCTCCTCGGCCACGGGCGTCTCGGGCCCGGCCACGTACACCGTCAGCCCCTCGGTGGCCGCGCCCCCGCCGCCGCCCCCCCAGCCGATGCGCACCCGGAAACCCGGGCGCTCGGGGATCAGCGCCTTGATGCGCTCGATGGCCACCGTGCGCTCCAGGGTGCGGTCATCCAGATCCACCATGAAGATCTGCAGGTGGACCTGTTGGGGCCCGTGGCCGCGCCGCGCCAGCACCGCGCGGATGTCCAGGGCCTCACGCTGGGCCGCCAGGCGGGCCTCACAGTCGCGGACCCAGGCGTCCAGCTCGTCGAAGGTGGCGTTGGCGGGGGCGTACAGCCGCACCCGGATCGCGTCCAGGCCGCCCTGCATCTGGTCCACCCGCTCGATGCGACCCACCGGCCACAGGGCGCTCAGCAGCGCCCCCAGGATGAGGAGGCCCGCGGCCAGGCGGTGGGTGAGCGCCCAGTGGAGTTGCCGGGCGTACAGGTCTTGCAGCCAGCCGAACAGGCGGCCGCTCCGGGCTGCCTTCACGGGCATGCGATCGGCGGCCGTGGGGATGAACACCAGCGCCACGAACAGGCTGGCCAGCAGCGCGTAGCACACCGGGAAGCCGATGCGGCTGAGGTAGAAGGCGATGAAGGGGTTGTCGCCCAGCAGGATGAGCGGCAGGAACACCACCAGCGTGGTCAGCGTGGCCAGGGTGATGGCCAGGGCCACCTCGCTGGCGCCCCCGATGGCGGCGGCCCGGCGGCCCTCGCCCAGGCTGCGCCGGCGGTCGATGTTCTCGAGCACGACGATGGCGTTGTCCACCACCATGCCCACCGAGAGCATGAGCCCCATCATGCTCATGACGTTCAGCGACTCGCCGCTGAAGTGCAGCACGATCACCGTCGAGAGCAGGCACAGCGGGATGGCCCCGGTGACCAGCAGGGTCATGCCCAGCGAGCGCAGAAACAGGAACAGCAGCACCACCGCGATGAGCCCGCCGCCCAGGGCGGCGTCGCGGAGCTGCGCGATGGACCCCGCGATGTACTCGCCCTGGTCGAAGAAGCGATCGGCCCGGTAGCCGGCCAGCGCGGGGTCGCTGGCCATCAGCGCCTCGAGCCGCTCGGCCACCCGGCGGGTGGTGGCCACCGTGTTGGCCGTGGACTCCTTGAAGACCAGCAGGGTGGCCGCGGGCTGCCCGTCGATGCGGTGGATCTCGGGCGTGGGGTCCACCCCAAAACCCACCGTGGCCACGTCGCCCAGGGTGACGCCGGGCCCGATGGGCAGCGCCCGGACACCCTCCAGTGAGTCCAGCCGGCCCAGCGCGCGCACCAACACGCGACGCCCGCCGTCCTCCAGGGCGCCCACCGCCAGGCTGAAGTCGTCGCGCTGGAGCTGGCGCACCAGGGCGCGCCCGTCGATCCCGTGCACCCGCAGCCGCGCCGGGTCCAGCTCGATGCGCAGCGCCCGGTCCTTCAGGCCCCACAGCTCGATGCCGCTGACCCCCGGCAGCCGCTCCAGCGCCCGGGCCAGCCGGTCGTTGATGGTCCGGGCGGGATCCTTGGCGTCCGGAGACCAGCGCAGGCCCGCGATGAACACGGGATCGTCCGTGGGATCGTGCCGCCAGATGAAGCCCACCCGGCTGCCCTCGGGCAGGTCGGGCAGCGTGCGGTCGAGCCGGTCGCGGATCTTGTCGTAGGCCGCGTCGGCGTCGACGTTGGCCTTCAGCTCCACCCGGAAGCTCACCCGGTCGGGCCGCACGTGGGTGCGCAGCCGCTCCAGGCCGGGCAGGGTGGCGAGCTGGTCCTCAAGCGGCTCGGCCACCGCCCGCTCGTGGTCCGCGGGCGCCGCGGGCAGGCAGGGCACGCTGATCCACATGAAGGGCGCGTTGAAGCCACTGGGCAGGAGCTGCAGCGGGATCTGCTGGCCGGCGATGGCGCCCACCACCAACAGAGCCGTCAGCGACATGGCCACAGTGATGGGCCGGCGCACGGCCAGCGCTGGCAGGCCCCGCCCCTGGGCGCTCACGGCGCCAGCCGCAGCCCGTGGCGGGCCAGCAGCCGCCCGGTCTGCCGGCGCAGGCTGGCCAGGGCCAGCAGCCGGTCGGCGGCGGCGCGCGCCACGGCGAGCTCGGCCTCGGCGGCGTCCTGCTGCACCTGCAGCACCGCCAGGTTGGTGCTGCGCCCCAGATCAAAGCGCTTGCGCTCGGCCTCCACGGTCTGGCGGGCCAGCTCCGCCACCTGCCGGGACAGGGCCTCGCTGGTCTCGGCGGACTGCACGCGCCGCCACGCCGCGGCGGCGCCCCGCTGGATGGCCCGCGCCTGGCCCTCACGCTCCAGGGCCGCGCGTTCCACCGCCAGCCGCGTCTCGGCCAGCCGGCCTTCGGCCGCCCGGTTGGCGAAGGGGTACTGCAGAGCCAGGCTGGCGCCGTAGAAGTGGCTGCCGTTGTCGGGCAGGGCGGCGATGGCCGGGCCAAAGCCCTCGTCGTCAATGCCGGTCTGTGCGGCCACCAGGCTCAGGTCCAGGCGGGCGCGGGCGGCGTCCTCCAGCGGGATCAGCTCGGCCCGCTGCCGGGCGATGCGGGCGTCCAGGATCGCCAGCTCGGGGTGGCCCTGCGCGGCCTGCGTCGCCACGTCGTCGGCGTCGCCGTCGGCCCAGGGGCGGGCCTCGGGCAGGGCCGTGACGGCGTCCTCGGCCACCGGCCCCACGACCTCGGCCAGCTCGGCCCGCCGGTCGGTGAGCGCCTGCTCGGCCAGGTACACCGCGCGGGCGTTGCGGGCCACGGCCTGGGCCACCACGGGCAGCTCGGCGGCGGCCAGCCGGCCGCCCTCGACCCGCAGCTTGCTCTCGTCGAGCTGGGCCTGCGCCAGGGCCAGGGCCTGCCGCCGGATCTGCAGCTCGGCGTGGGCGTAGGCCAGCTCCACGAAGGCCGCCGTCACCTGCTCGGCCAGGGCCTCGGCGGCTGCGGCCTGCTCGGCGCGCGCCACCGCCCGGTCGCCCTGGGCCCGGGCCTCGGACACCTCGCCCACGGCCCGCCCGAACCCGCGCAGCAGGGGCTGGGTGAGCTGGAGCTGCAGCCGGCTCTCGTAGCACTGGTCGCTCGACACCCCGGGCACGCAGTTTCGAAACGGGTTGTCGGTGTCGGTGAGCGCCTGCTGCCAGCCCAGCCGCACCGAGGTGCCCCACACCAGCGGCTGGGTGAGGGCCGCGTCCACGGTCAGCCGGGTGGTGTCCAGGGCCACCTGGGCGTTGCGGGCCTGGTCCCGGGCGGTGAAGCGGTCCGTCGAGGTGTCCAGCGACAGCTCGCCCACCAGGTCGAACCGCCCCAGCGCGGCTTGCTCGGCGGCCTGAGTCTCCTTCAGCCGCACCGCGCGAGCCCGCAGTCCGGGATCGCGCTCCAGCGCACGGGCCAGGGCGTCCGTCAACGACAACGGCTCGGCCGCGGCCCGCCCGGGGATCCCCAGACAGAGCACCAGGGCGAGCCAGCCCGGTTTCCAGCGCCTTGGCCCGCTCATCTCACCACGCCCTGCGCAGCCGGCTGCCCGGGTAGTAATGGCTCAGGATCTGATCCACGGTACGGCCCGCGTCGGCCTGGGCGATGGCGCCATGCTGGCACATGCCCACCCCGTGCCCGAAGCCACCCCCCTGGAAGACCCAGCGGGCAGGCTCGCCGTCGGGGGCGCCGCCCTCGCGCTGCACCACCCACAGCCCGCTGCGCAGACGCCCCAGCAGCTTGCGGTTGTTGTAGGCCCCCTCGACCACCAGCGTGCCCTTGGGTCCGGTGTACTCCACTGCCAACGCCCGCCCGGAGACGCCGCGCCGGGTGGCGCGGATGCCCGTCACCGGCCCGATGGGCTTGCGGGCGTTGATGGCCTGGCTCACGTCGGCGCCCTTCAGCCGCTTCGTCCAGCGAAACAACCCCGTCTTGAAGCCGCACCAGCTCTTGGGGGTGCTCGCGATGAAGGCCGCCGGATCGGCGATGGGCGTTGCCTCGCCCCCGTCACGATCGAACCGACCTCCCAGGCCGGGCTTCGGGCTGCCGCCCCAGTAGGAGTGGAAGGCCTCGGAGTGGCCGCCGCAGGCGCTGGAGTACACCGTGTCGATGAGCCCGTGCTCGTGGAACAGCAGCCGCCCGCGGGTCTCGCGCACCGCCTGATCGGTCTTGGGGTGGCGCTTCGTGTCGCCGCTGTAGACCTGGCAGTGGGTCTCGGCGCACAGCAGGTAGGGATCGGCGCGGTGGCGGGTGCCCACCTTCGCCAGGAGCTGGCCCCGCGCGGCCACCGCCTGTGCCTTCAGCGCCTCGAGCGGCGCGCTGACGTACAGCTCGCTGGGTACCACGCCTGCCAGCAGGCGCTCGGCGCTCAGCACGTTCACGGCGGCCAGCTTGCCGTCGTTGCCCACGGCCACGTACAGGTCGCCCTGGTAGCGCCGGGTCTGGCGGCCGCGCTTGGGCGTGCCGTGGCCCCACTCCATGTCGGGCAGCTCGATGGGCGTGTCGTCCTCGGGGCTGATCCACAGCAGGTCCCGGGCTCGCAGCTCCACCTGGGTCTTGCGCTCCCGGGCGATGATCCAGCCCCCGGGCCGCTCGAGCGACTCGTCCACCACCTCGCCCAGCACGCCGGGCAGCGCGGCGGCCTGGGCCTCGGCCGCGGCCTGGGTGGGCTGCGGGGCGATGGCCAGGGTGAGCTGCCGGGTGTCCAGGGTCTCGCCGGCCAGCCCGATGAGGGCCCCCGACTCGAAGAAGGTCACCGTGTGGCCCTGCGCCTGCCAGTGGGCGCGGCGGGCGGCGGCCTGGGCCAGATCGCCCGCGGCCAGGCGCTCGGCCACCACCCACCACTGCACCTTGCCCGGCCGCCCGTCCCGCAAGGTGATGGTCCAGTCCGAGCCCTTGGGGGGCACCAGTCGGCTGCCGTCGTCGGCGCCGGGCAGCAGCGTCAGGCTGCCGGTGGTGCGCAGCCGCAGCTCGTCCTGGCCCTCGGTGACCCGCACGCTCACGAGCGGCTCGCCCTTGCGGTCGAAGGTCACCTGGTTGCTGTACAGCACGGCCAGCCGGTCCTTGCGCGACAGCTCCCGCGCAGGGGCCAGGGTGGGCACCACCAGCGCCAGCGCCAGCCAGAGACAGGGGAGGGGGGACCGCACGGCGGCGGACGTTAGCACCCCTCGGGCCCCCCGCGCATCGAACTCGGCGCCCACCGGGAACCCTGGTACGCTCGCACGCCGACCTCGGCCCGCCCATCCCTGGAGTTGTCCGTGCCCGAGCCCGACGACATCAAGCCCACCGCGCCCCTCGACCTGTCCGCCATCCTCGAGGCGCGCCCGCCCAGCGATCCGGCCCGGCGCATCTACGCCAACCGCAACCTGGACATGGGCTCCATCGAGGCCGTGGGCTTCGACATGGACTACACGGTGGCCCAGTACCACCAGCGGGCCATGGACGAGCTGTCGGTGCGCATGACCGTCGACAAGCTCATCGCGAACCACGGCTACCCCGAGGAGATCCGCCAGATCCCCATCGACTACGACTTCATCATCCGGGGGTTGGTGGTCGACAAGGAGACGGGGCACATCTTCAAGCTCGACGAGCACCGCATGGTGGGCCGCTGCTACCACGGCTACACCCCGCTGCCCGAGGAGCAGCGCAAGGCCTTGTACGGCCGCAAGCCCATCCGGTTCACGGGCGAGCGCTACAGCTTCGTCGACACCCTGTTCAGCCTGTCCGAGATCACCCTGGTGGCGGGGATCATCCAGCACTACGAGGGGCAGGGGCAGAAGCTGCCGTGGACCTATCGGCAGCTCTTCGACGACATCCGCCACAGCATCGACGAGGCCCACGCCGACGACAGCCTGAAGACCGAGATCCTGGCAGACTTGCCGAAGTACATCGTGAAGGACAGTGACCTGGGGCCCACGCTCCACAAGCTGCGGAGCGTGGGCAAGCGCCTGTTTTTGCTCACGAACTCCGAGTGGTTCTACACCAACGCGGTGATGAGCTACCTGCTCGACGAGGCGCTGCCGTTCTACCACTCGTGGCGCGACTACTTCGACTTCGTGGGGGTGCGCGCCCGCAAGCCCGGCTTCTTCGTGGGGCGCGAGCCATTCATCGAGCTGAGTGAAGAGGGCGAGCACGGCGAGGAGATCACCCGCTACAAGCGCCGGGGCATCTACTGGGGCGGCAACATCCAGGCCCTGGAGGCCATGCTCAAGCTCTCGGGCGACGAGATCCTGTACGTGGGCGACCACATGTACGGCGACATCCTGCGCTCGAAGAAGTCGGGCTGGTGGCGCACGGCCCTGGTGGTCCAGGAGATGCGGGAGTCCATCCACCTGACCCACAAGAACATGGACCAGCTCAAGCGCATCCGGCAGCTCGAACAGGCGGCCAGCCGGCTGGACGACGACATCAACTACCACCTGACCCTGCTGAAGAGCCTGGGCCGGGTGCAGCAACTCATCGTGGCGCTCACCAGCCCCGAGACCATGGTCATCGACGCCACCCGCGAGCGCGCCCGCGAGGAGCTCAACCGCAAGCGGGAGCTGCTCAAGCAGACCCTGGCCGAGCTGGAGAAGGTCGAGGCCGCCGTGGACCACGACTTCAACCGCTACTGGGGCCGCATCTTCCGCGAGCGCAACGAGCGGAGCTGGTTCGGCGCCCAGGTGCAGAGCTACGCCGACATCTACACCGGACAGGTCAGCAACTTCCTGGCGTACAGCCCCGGGCAGCTCTTCCGCGCCCCCCGCGAGGACATGCCCCACGAGCGCGAGTAGCGCCGCTGCTCGCCCCGCCTGCGAGCCGGTAGCGCCGCACGGCCCACTGCCAGTACCCTCCGGCGGTTCGAAGGGGAGCTGGACATGCGGACGACGACCATCATCGGCGCGGCGGGGCTGTGGGCCCTGGCCGCTTCCGGCTGCGACGACGGCGGGGGCACCCGCACCATCGAGCCCGGCGGCGGCGGCCGCCAGGATGCCCGCGTGGCGCCCGACCAGGGCGGCGGCCAGGGCGGCTTTGGCGGCGGCGCCGGGGGCCAGGGCGGTGAAGGCGGCGCCTGGGGCCAGGGCGGCGCCGGCGGCGTCGGCGGCCAGGGTGGTGCGGGCGGCCAGGGCGGCCAGGGCGGCGCCGGGGGCGGCGGCGAGTGCCAGGCCGGCATGGTGCGCTGCCTGGAGGAGGGCGGCGCCCTGCGTGAGCGCTGCCGCGACGACGGCCGTTGGGTGGTGGTGCCGTGCCCCGACGGGCAGGTCTGCCTGAACGCGGCCTGCTTCCCCGATCCCGCCGACTGCCAGCCGGGCGACGGCATCTGCCTGGATCCCCAGACCCGGCGCGTCTGCCAGGACGGCCAGTGGGTGGCGGGCGATCCCTGCGCCGAGGGCGAGATCTGCCGCGACGGCCAGTGCGCCAACCTGGAGTGCGCGCGGGCGGCGGCCGAGCTGAGCTACCTGGGCTGCGAGTACCTCGCCTTGGAGCTGCCCAACAGCGCCTTTGACGCCCAGGGCGGCACCACGCCCGAGGCGCCGGTGGGGCTGGTCATCGCCAACCCCGATCCGGTGCACCCCGCGGCGGTCACCATCCGGGGCCCGGACGGCAACCCCACGGCGCTGAACCCGCGCCAGAACGTGGCCGTGCCCGACATCCAGGGCCTGCCGCCGGGGCAGTACCAGGACCGGGCCGTGGCCAGCGAGGTGCGCGACGCCGACGGGCGCGCGGTGGAGACTGATCTGCGCCAGGCCCAGGGGGTCGAGATCCCGCCCGGCGGCCTGGGCGTGTTCCTGCTGCCCCACCTGCGGGGGCTACCCCAGGGCAGCACGGTCAACCGGGCCGCCCACCGGGTCACCACCGACCGGCCGGTGGCCGCCTATCAGTTCAGCCCGCTGTGCTGCAACTTCAGCTTCAGCAACGACGCCAGCCTGCTGGTGCCGGTGCACGCCCTGGACACGGACTACCGCTTCATCGGCGTGCCCACCTGGTCCATCAACCGCCCCAGCCCCGCGGGCCTGGCGGTGGTGGCGCCCACCGACGGCATCGACGTCACCGTGCGCTTGCCCGCCCGCGGCGCCGTGCTGCCCGAGCCCAGCGGCCGGGTGCGCCGCGCCGGCAGCACGCTCACCGTGCGCCTGGACGCCCAGGAGGTGCTGCTGCTGCAGACGGACTCGGTGTTCTTCGGCGCCCAGCCCGACCTCACCGGCGCCCAGATCCAGGCCACGGCGCCGGTGGCGGTGTTCTCCAGCCACCAGTGCGCGTTCTACCCCGAGCTGCAGGGCGCCTGTGATCACGTGGAGGAGCAGCTCTTCCCGGTGACGAGCTGGGGCGAGGAGTTCGTGCTGGTGCCTCCCGTGCGCCGGGCCGAGCCGGGCGGTGTCTTCGGCAGCACCGAGGCGGTGTATTGGAAGATCCAGGCGCAGGCCCCCGGCGCGCGCATCACCCTCAGCCGCCCCTGGAACCAGCTCGCGGCGGTGGCCCCCGGCTTCCAGGGGGTGCCCGACTGCGCCAACTTCCTGCAGGGCGACGACACGCTGGTGCTGAACGGCGAAGGGCACTGCGAGTTCGGCACCATGCAGCCGGTGTCCCTCACCAGCGACACGTCCCTGATGATCATGGGCATCATCTCGGGCCAGGAGTCCACCGGCGTGGCCTCGGCCTTCGGCGCCCGGGCCGGCGATCCGGCCATCTTCCTGGTGCCGCCCGCCCGCCAGTACCGTAATGATTACGCGTTCTTGGCGCCCGACACCTACGCCAACGACTTCGTGACCGTGGTCACCGCGCCGGGCAACAACATCGGGCTCGACGGGGTGCCGCTGAACCTGGCGGACGCTGTGGCCGTGCCGGGCAGCGAGGTGGTCTACAAGCACCTGTCCATCAGCGACGGCCCCCACCGGCTGCAGGGCGACGGGCCCTTCGGCATCCTGGTGTTCGCCTTCGATGACTTCGTCAGCTACGCCTTCGCGGGCGGTCTGAACCTGCGCAAGCGGTGAGCAGGGCCTCCTTGGGCCCGGCGGGCTTGCCCGGCGCGCCCCGTTGGGTTACCCGTCCGTGTCGGCCATCGCCGACCCATCTGGGAGGGAACCTGCCTTGGGCACACCGTTCGAGATCGAGCGCAGCATCGACCTGAAGTCCGCCCCCGCCGACGTGTTCGCCGTCGTGAGCGATCTGAGCCGCTTCGAGTCCTGGTCGCCTTGGGCCAAGGCCGATCCCGGGGCCAAGATCGAGGTGACGACGCCGCCCAACGCCGTGGGCACCGTCTACCGCTGGCACGGCAAGCGCTCGGGGCAGGGCAGCATGACCATCACTGATCTGACGGCCCCCAAGCACATCGAGTTGGATCTGGTGTTCACCGCGCCCTTCAAGGCGCGCAACACGGTGGTGTGGGCCTTCCACCCCGAGAGCAACGGCGGCACCCGCTTCGTCTGGACCATGCGCGGCGAGCGCGGCCTGGGCATGCGGATCATGTCGGCGCTCATGCGCATGGACCGCATGCTCGAGCGCCAGTTCGATGAAGGGCTGGGCTACCTGCAGGCCATCGTCGACGGCTGAGCCGGCCGCTCTGGCTCAACCTGAACGCGGCACCCGATCAGCGGTGCGGCCGCGTGGATCCCGGGAACCAGTGGGGACCGCTCAGCGGCTCACCGCGGGTGTACAGGTACATGATCCGGGGGTCGAGGCGGGTGGTGACCACCGCGCCGTCTGCGGGCCGGGCCAAGGGGCGCGGGAACACCTGTGCCGCCGCCAGCGTGGGCCCGTCGAGGAAGCGCGTGGGCACCGGCGGCTCGCCCGCGGGGGCTGGCTGGGCCTCCAGGCGGGCCAGGTGCCAGCCCCACTCGCCGAAGTTCGGCACGTGGGCGTGCAGGGCGGTGGTCTGGAAGCCGGCGGCCTGCAGGGTGTCGGCCACGGCCCAGTAGGCGCGCCGGGTGGTGTAGGGGCTGCCCGACTGCACCGCCACCACCCCGCCCGGAGCCAGCCGGCGCCGGAGCTGCTGGTAGAACTCCAGGCTGAACAGCTTGGCCAGATCGGGCGAGGACGGATCGGGGAAGTCGCAGATCACCGCGTCCCACTCGCCAGGGATGTGGCGCACGAACAGATCGGCGTCCAGGTGCAGGAGCTGGACGTCGGCCACGTGCTCACGCAGGCCCAGCAGCGTGTCGCGCAGGCTCTCGCCCGCCTTCTCCACCGGTACGGTGGGGCCCGCGCTGACGCCCTGAGGCGCAGCGGTGGACACCCGGGCGTCGAGCAGGGCGCCCTCGGTGAGGCGCACCAGCGGCTCGTACTCCCGGGCCAGCGCGGTGACGGCCGGATCCAGGTCCACCAGCAGCACCCGCTCCACCGAGGGCCACCGCAGCACCTCGCGCACCGCGAGCCCGTCCCCGCCCCCCAGCACCAACACCCGCCTGGGGGGGCGTCCCAGGGCCATCAGGGCGGGGTGCACCAGCAGCTCGTGGTAGATGTACTCGTCCTCGCTGTCGAACTGCAGGTGCCCGTTCAGGTACAGGCTGAACCGCTGCCCGGCGCCGGTGACGACGATGTCCTGGAAGGCGCTGCTGACGTGATGCCGGATGGGATCGGCGTACAGGCGCTGCCGGGCGTCGGTGACCAGCCCCGGTGCCGCCAGGGTCAGCCCCGCCAGGCCCGCGACGCTCGCCGCCAGCACCCCGATCACCAGCAGCCGGCGCTCGATCTGTTGCCAGAAGGCCACCAGGGTGGCCCCGGCCACGGCCAGGTTGGCCAGGCCCAGGAACAGGCTGATCTTGTCGAGCGAGAACCAGGGCAGCAGCACGAAGGCCCACACCACCGCGCCGGCCAGCGCCCCGATGTAGTCCAGGGCGAAGACGTCGCCCACGTTGTCTTTCAGATCGCTGCGCCAGCGCGCGTTGATGCGCAGCAGCAGCGGGATCTCCAGGCCGATGCCGAAGCCGATGAGCAGCGCCAGCCCGTACAACGCCGCGGTGAAGTGGCTGAGCCACGCGAAGGCCAGGTACAGCAGCACCGCCGAGGCGCCCCCCACCAGCCCCAGCAGGGTCTCGGTGAGCACGAAGGCCTCGGCCACCCGGGCGGGGTGGCTCACGAAGCGCTGGGCCATGCCGGCAATGCCCATGGCGAAGAGCATGAGCGCGATGATCAGGCTGAACTGCTCGATGCTGTTGCCCAGCAGGTGGGTGGCCAGCGTCGACAGGCAGTACTCGTACACCAGGCCCGAGCCGCCCAGGAACAGCACCACCACGGCCAACAGGGCGCGGCGCCAGCCGCCGCCGAGACGGGGCTCGGAGGGGGAGTGAGCGGGATCGGTCAAGGGAAGGTCGGGTGTTCGCGGGTGGTCAGAGCAGCAGGGCCAGCACGGCGGCCAGGCCCAGCACCGTCGAGACCTCGAGGAGCGCCGCGTTCACGTTGCGGTCTTCGTAGATCTCCTTGCCCAGATCGGCGCGGGCCAGCATCACCTTGTCCACCACGATGCGCCACAACGGCAGCAGCGCCAGACCCACACCGGTGGCGATGCCCAGGGTGACGAAGCTGTCGCCCCAGCTCGAGAAGTCGTGCCGGGCGCCACCCCACATCACCAGGCCCAGCGCCAGCAGGTTGCCGCCGAAGGCCATGCCGGCGGCGGCGTTGCCGCCATGCTTCACGCCGTCCTTCACGTAGTCGGCCGCGATGGCCTCGTGCACGTCCCGGGGCTGCATGAGCTGGTAGAGTACCCCGAAGATCACCAAGGCCACCTGGCCGACAGCGTAGAAGGCCAGGGCGATGCCGATCTCGTGGGCGATGATGTCCAGCCGGGTGGCCTGCTCGGCGATGAGCTCGGGATCCACCCGCCCGCCCAGGGCGCCGGCGATGATCAGCCCGCTGGCCAGGTAGCTGCCGCCGAGCACCGCGCCGGTGCCCACGTTGCGGTCGTCCACAATCTCTTTCTTGTTCGAGAACTTGTAGAGGATGGCCTTGTCGTTCACCACCCCCGACAGGCGCATCAGGCCGATGGCCAGCACCCCGTAGATCACCATCTCGCCCAGGTCCCAGGCCAGGCCGATGGGGTCGTCCACCGGTGAGCCCTCGGTGGCCAGCAGGGCCACCAGCACGATGACCAGGCCGCCCAGGAACCCGAAGAGGCTGGTGCCCACCGCCGGGTTGTCGGCCTCGGTGAGCTGGTGCTCGGCGTCGTAGCCGGCGGTCAGCGACCAGACCACTCGGCCCAACAGCAGCAGGCCCGCGCTCAGCAGCACCGCCGAGACGGTGTAGATCAGGCTCAGGTTGGTGCTCACTTCCCCGACCCCCCGAAGCTGGAGCTGCGCGAGCGGCTGGAGCGGTAGCCCCCGCTGCGCGAGCTGGAGCTGGAGTAGCGCGACCCCGAGTAGCGGGTGCCCGACGACGAGCCCGAGGAGCCCGACGCGCTGCGGGCGCTGGCGGCGCTGCGCTTGTAGTAGGTGCTCGAGGCGTACTTCTTGCGGGTGGTGGTGCCGCTGGTGCCGTACTCGCGGCTGCTGCCGAACCACGCCTTCCCGGAGCCCACGCTGGACCGGTAGCTGTCGTAGTGGTTGCGGCGGATGGGGCTGTAGTAGCTGGGGCCCCAGAACAGATCCTGCATGAGCCGGTAGCGGCCGTAGAACACCCAGAAGCTGCCGCCGTTGCGCTGCTCCCAGCGGCCGTAGCGCGGGTTGCCCACGTAGCTGTAGCCGGGCGGCGAGGCCACGGTGACGGGATCCAGGCTGCACTCCGGCTTGCTGTAGACGCTCATGCCCAGGTGGGCGCGGTGCTTGTCGTACTCGGCCCGGCTCACGGGCTCCCAGCCGCCGGTGGTGGCGCTGCCGCCCTTGATGGTCTTGTACTGGTGGTAGTACAGGCCGCCGTCGGTCTTCATGTCTTCGAGGATCTTGTCCTCGCTCTGGTTCAGGCTGCCCAGCTTCGCCATCAGCTCCGTGCGCTCGGCGCGCAGGGCCTTGGCCTGCTGCACGGCGGCCTCGGCGCTGCGGCCCACCTTGGCGTAGTCCAGCGGCTGCTGGGCGGCGAGCTGGTCCAGGGTGGCCTGCCGCTGCACCAGATCGCTGGCCTTGCTGCGGATGGCCGCCGCCTTCTGGTTGATGTCGCTGGCCAGATCGGGGCACTCGGTGATGGCCTGGGCGGTGGCGCCGCTCAGGCCCGCGTCGTCGGTGTACGAAGCCACGCCGCGGAGCTGGTCCCGCGCCTCGCTGAGCAGGTCGGCGTGGTGCTCCTTGTAGTACAGCAGGCGCTGCACCGGCTGGGTCACCGTGGCCAGGCCCTGCTCGACCGTGTCGAGCTTCGCGCCGGCGTCGAAGGCCAGCTTCCAGGCCTCGCCGCGCTCGCCGTACTTGTCGCGCCCGATGACCTGGGCCAGGGGCCCGGTGACGATGCCCTCGGCGGCCTTCAGCTCGGCTTCGCGCTGGGCCAGGGCGGCCTTGGCCTCGGCGACCTCGGGCTGGCTGGCCAGGTAGGTGCTGTCGCTGGCGATGGCCTGTTCCAGCGAGGTGCGGGCGCCCGCCAGCTCAGCGCGGGCCCGCTCGATGCGGGCCTGGGCGGCCTGGGCCTGGGCCTTGGCCTCGTCGGGCAGCCCGCGCGTCAGAAGAAAGGCCACCAGCCCCACGCCGGCGCCCAGCAACAACAACCCGACCCATGCCGCTCGACTCAAAGCGTCACGCCTCCCCGCCCTCGTAGATCTCGATGGCGTTCGTGTCGACATTGTGCAGGTGGTAGACGTAGAAGCGGGCGTCGCCCTCCCACTTCTCGACCGTGATGTTCTCGGATTCGCCCGGGTTGGCGAACTCCCAGGCGTAGAACATCTCGCGCTCGCGCCCATCCTGGTCGAAGAAGGCGCGCTCGCCCGACTCCACGTACTGCCAGGTCTGTCCCTGCCAGGGGAAGCTGCCCCGCTCGTCCTCGTCGAAGCGGATCAGGTCGTCCTCGGTGAGGTCCAGGTCGCTCAGGCTGGGGTGCTCGTCGTCGAAGCCGGCGGTGACGTAGACGGTGCGGCCCTCGCGGGACCACTCCACCAGCAGCTCGCGGCGGCCGTGCTCACACACCAGCTCGTACCAGCGGTCGCCGCCCTCTTCGTAGCGGTGGCGGTGCTTCACGTAGGTCTCGATGGGCACCCGGCTCTTGCCGAAGGGGGGCAGCTTGAGGACGCCCCCCTTGCCCACCTTGGTGATGTCGTTGGTGACATGGGCCGAAGACAACGTGGCCTCCCGCGATCGCTGGCGCGACCGCTCGGCGGACTTCTTACGGTTGATGAAGAACCCGACGAGGGCCGCGACGCCCACGCCGGCCAACACGAAGATGATGAGCTTCATGGGGGCACCCTGTCAGAAGGCGACCGAAGTCGCAACCGGCGGAGGCTGGGCACGGGAGGGCTGGCGTCAATAGATGCCGGGCACCGGGCTCCCCTCGGGGTCGGTCACGTCGAAGCGCGCGAGATCGCGAAGGAAGTTGCCGTAGCGGTTGGTGGCGCTGGGGATCTCGAAGATGGTGAAGTGCCCCGAGTTCTCGTACTGCGCCACGCCCGCGCTGGCCCGGCCGCCCGCCACGTTGCCGGAGTAGGGGGGCACCCCGGCCGGCGCCGCGATACCCAGCAAGTCCAGGGCTTCCACCGCCTGCACCACCGGGTTGATGACCGGCACCCGGCCCGCGGCGGCCAGGGCCAGGCCCGCGTCGGCCGGGGTGTACTGATCGGTCATCCCCACGGTCATGAAGACACTCTTGGGGCGGTGGCCGGCGGGGGGCTCGTCGAACCAGTAGCGCGCGAAGTTCACCGAGTCACCGGGCTCGATGAACGTCTGCAGCAGCGTGGCGGCGGGGTGCCAGCGGTCCAGGCCTTCGTCCCGCAGGCCGGCGAAGTTGGTGATCAGCTCGTTCAGGTCGAAGGGCTCCACCTTCTGCTCCAGGCTGATGGCGATGGTGCTGCCGGCCCCGCTGAGCACACCGCCGAGCACCTCGGGCTCCACCGCCATGAACAGCGGCCCGTTCAGGCCGCCCTGGCTGTGGCCCATGAACATGATCCGGTCGGGGTCGATCTTCGTGGGCCGGTCGTACACCGACCACGCCGCGGGGAAGTCGATGGTGCGGGCGAAGCGCAGCATGCTCACCAGGTCCAGGGCGCTCTGGAGCTGGTTGTCGCGCCCTGCGATGGGGACGATGAAGTTGAAGTACAAGAGCTGCAGGCACGAGCTGCGGCCGGCCTCACCCGGGGCCGGGCAGGCGCCGCCGTCGCGGGTGCCGTGGTGGAGCTGGTCCATGCCGATGGCGGCGATGCACTCCTTGGCGAGCACCGCGGCCACCTTGCTGCGGGGCAGGATGAAGCTGTGGAAGTCGCCGCCGGTGCCGTGGGCGTAGATCACGAGCGGCCAGCCCGCCTCGGGCATGTCGCAGCCCACCGCGCCAGCCCGGGGGGCTGGGCGGGGCACCGACAGGGCGAAGCGCAGCTCCTCGTGGCCCTGGATGACCGGATCGCCGCTGTCGTCCACCACCAGCTTGCCGCTGCCCGGGGTGTTGTAGGGGATCTCGCCCTCCTGAAAGCGGGGCGCCCGGTACAGGCCCTCGAACACCTCGAAGAGGCTCTGCACCTCGCCGCGGTTCTCGGGCTCGCCCAGCAGCTCGGGCGGATCGAGCGTGTGCAGGTAGTCGCGGGCCCGGAACAGGGTGCCCACGGGATCCTGCGTGGTGAACACGGCGGCGGCGGCGGCGGTGATGCCCGGGTTCTCGGCGAGCCACGCCCGCAGGGGCGCGTGGGCCTGCCACGCCGTGCTCAGCCGGCCGCCCGGATCGCTGGCGGCCAGGGTCTGGGTGAAGTCGGCGCCAGGCTTGGCGACGGCGGTGGTGACCACCAGGGCGTAGGCGGTCTGGCCCCGCAGCGCGAAGCCCTCGACCAGGCGGAGCTTCAGGCTGTGGGCGGGCAGGTACTTGGTCTCGTTGGGCTCGTAGCGCCAGTTGATGGGCCAGCGGGTACCGCGCTCGGGCGAGTCGGGGCCTACGTCCACCAGGAACAGGCTGGCGTCGTCGGCCAGGCTGGCGGCGCTGTCGGCGGGCAAGCCGGCCGTGCCCAGCGGGCCCTCGAAGCTGACGAAGAGGCCGCTGCTGGTGCCGAAGCCGGGGGTGTGCGCCTCGAGGGCGTCGACGATGTTGCGCACCGCCGGGGCGATGCCCACCTCGCGGACGCCGCTGAGGTCCAGCGCGCCGTCGGCCTTGCGGTAGACGTCGTGGGGAAAGGGCATGTGCCCCAGCCGGGTGGCGGCGGGGGTCTCTGCCACGGTGAAGCGGGCCACCGGGGCCTCCTCGACCGTCCCGCCCCCCGCGCCGCCGCCGCCTCCACCCGCGCCGCCCACGCCGCCCCCGTCGGCGCCGCCCTGGCCCATCTGGGCGGCCGAGCCGCCGCCGTCATCGCAGCCAAGGGGGAGCAGGGCCAGGGCCAGGCACAGGAGCAGCCGGTTCATGGGGGCCTCGGGGGGGTCGGTGGAACGGCGGCATCGTACCGACCGGCCTCGGGGGCGCGCCACCGTGCCCGCGCTTGCGCGCCGTGGAAGCGAGGGCGCACCCTGGCGGGCATGCGCCGAACGCTCCCACTGCTGTGCCTGATGGCCGCGTCCAGCCTGGGATGCGACGACGGGGGCACCGCCCGCCTCGCGCCCGACCAGGCCGTGGGGACCGGAGACGCCGGGGGCGACGGTGCGGTGGCCCGGGACGGCGGCGAGGCGGACGGGGGCCTGCCCGACGCCGGCCCGACGCTGGACCTCGCGGTGCCACCCGACGTGGGCCCCGATCAGGGGGCGGCCGACGGGGCCGCAGGTTGCGCTCAGGCACCCAGCGAGCGCCCTGCGGAGGGCCTGAGGCTGGTGGCGTGCCGCTGGGAGCTCGGCGGGCTCGAGGCCCCGCCCCGGGCGGTGGTGCTGGCCACCGATAGCCTGGCCCGGGCGAGCCGCACCCCGTTGCATGAGCCCGAGCACCTGACTCAGCTCGCCGCCGCCGGGGTGGGCTCGGTGTGGCTGTTGACCTTCTGGGACGGCATCGAGCCGCAGCCGGGCACCTTCAACGGCGCCTACATGGGGCGGGTCTGCGATCTCGCGCGGGCCGCCGCCGACGCCGGGTTGTCGGTGGTGCTTGCCTTGTACTTTCAAGGGTTTGGTGCCGGTGGTGTGGGTGCGCCTGTCTGGGCCGGAGACGGCTGGGACGCTTTCTTGGCGGGCGAAGGCCGCGCCTTCGAGCCGGCCTGGAGCCGGCTGCTCGACACCTGCGCCGACGCCCCGGTGGATGGGCTTGCGTTCGTGGGGGTGCCAGCGCGGCCCGTCGAGGGCGCCCGGGCTTTCATGACTTGGGTGGAAGCGGCCGCCGAGGCGCGGTTCGGGCCGCTGCTGAGCTTCTGGCCGCCCGGCACGCTGGGTAGCCCGCGCGAGGCCGATCGGGCCCCGGTGCAGCTCCTGGCGCCCGTGCCGGGCGGGGGGCGACCGCAGCCCTTGACGGGCGTGGGCGCTGGCCTGGTGGGGGCGCCGTCGCCGGATGGGTTGCGCGACGTCCTGCGGGTGGCCGCAGGGGTGGGCTGGACCCCGGTGGTGTGGGCCGACGGGTTTGGCGGCCCGTTCAGCCTGCGGGACGCCCTCGGGGCGCCTGGGCCGGCGTGGGTCGCGGCGCTGGACAGCCCGTGGCCGGCGGCGGTGGCCGGTGAGCTGGCGAGCTGGGGGCACGAAGCGGACGGGTGGTGGGCCCGCTGGGTCCCCGATGCGCGCAACGAGGGCGTCAGCCGCTTCACCGTCCAGGGGCCCGATCCGGTGGGGGTCGAGGTGACGGCCGATCCGCCGGTTGCGGCGTTCGGGAGCTACGATCCCGTGGCGCGTGAGATCACCGTGTACGTCGCGCCCGGGGCCCAGGCGGCCGCGCTGCGCGTGAGCTGGGAGGGGGAGTGATGGGGCGCTCTTGGGTGGTGCTGGGGCTCGCCTTGGCGGTGGGGTGTTCGGAGGGGGACGGGCCGGCGCCGGGCCAGCAGGGGGGCGACGCGACGGCTGCGGACGGCGCGTTGGCACCCGATGGGGCGCAGGACGGCGCGGCGGGGGACGGGGCGCTGGACGGGACCGCGGCGCCAGTGGACGCCGCGCCGACGGACGCGGCGACCGACGCCACGCTGGGTGACGACGGGGCGGTGGACGCCGCGGCCGCGCCAGACGGCGGCGGCCCGTCGCCCTGCGTGCAGACCGTGCGGGTGGGCGAGGTGGAGGTCTTCGCCTACGAAGCCAGCCGGGTGGACGCCACTGAGGCGAGCCAGGGGGCGGCGACGGCGGCCGATGGGGTCTGCAGCCGGGCCGGGGTGATCCCCTGGACCGAGGTGACCCAGGCCGAGGCCCGCGCGGCCTGTGCAGCGGTGGGCTTCCACCTGTGTGGCGACCGCGAGTGGGCCGGTGTTTGCCAGGGCAACCGGGGGTGGGCCTACCCCTACGGCCAGGCCCACCGGGGGGGCGTGTGCAACGACCACGTCAGCGGCTCGGCGGCGGTGGAGCCCACGGGCGCGCGGGCTGGATGTGTCACCCCCGAGGGGGTCCACGATCTGGCCGGCAACGTGTGGGAGATGAGCGACGGCGAGTCGCGGTGGGGGGCCAGCTACCTGCTCAACGCGGGCTTCCGAGAGCCCTACTACGCAGGCTGCGGGGGCGAGATCTTCCACCTGGGCGAGACGCCCTTCCCGGACGTGGGCTTCCGCTGCTGCCGGTAGGCGACCGGGGGCGGTGTATTCGGGCTGAATACGCAAATCTTCGACAGGGGGCGAAACGGGGCCGGCGTTGTGAGGAAAATGGGGAAATCGTCTCATCAGTCATCCCCTGGAGGTCCGCATGCTTCGCCGCCTCGCCCTGGGCGCGCTCGTCCTCTCTTGTGCCGCACCCGTCCTGGCCCAGCCCATGTGGCCTGCCGACTGGACCCCGCTCCAGCGCGACGGTGCGCCCGCGGTGGACGCGCCGGGCGACTCCCGGACCGGCCGGGAGATCGTGGGCGATGCGGCCCCTGCCGCGGCCTTCATCGCCCGCGACGGGACGCACCTGTACGCCCGGGTGCGCCTGGACGACGATCCCCGCCGCGGCAATGACTACCGGCCCTTCGGCTGGGGCGTCATGTTCGACGTGGACGCCGATCCGCTGGACTACGAGTTCCTGCTGCTGCTGGACGGGATCAACAACCCGGACGAGCTGCAGCTCCTGCAGAACACCCAGCAGGACCAGATCGGCGACTCGCGGGACCGGGCCGAGCTGCTGCTGAGCACCTATGATCCGGGTGTCTACGCCCGGGTGGTGACGCCCATCGACACGGGCTGGAACAACGGTGACGACGCGTTCCTGGATCTGGCGGTGCCGCTGGCCGATCTGGAGGCCGCCGGCATGGACGTCAGCCGGCCGCTGCGGCTGGTGTTCGGCACCTCGAACAACGCGCGTTCGCTGACCGCCGATCTGATGGGCAGCTCCGACAGCTACTTGCTGGCGGACAACCTGACTGATCCCGTGGCCTGCGGCCCCGACGGCTGCGTGAACCTGTGTGACCTGGGCGGCGGCGATGCCGACGGCGACGGCTGGTGCGATGGTGCAGACGTCTGCCCGGCCGTGGCCGATCCCGGGCAGCTCGACAGCGACGGCGACGGGCAGGGCGACGCCTGCGACGACGATGACGACAACGACGGAGCCCCCGACGTGGAGGAGCTGGCCGCGGGCACCGATCCGCTCAACCCGGACACGGACGGCGACAGCCTCGGCGACCGGGTGGAGCTGGGCGCGCCGGGCGGCCCGGCGTCGGACGTGGACGGCACTGACGGGATCGACGCGCTGGACCTGGACACGGACGGTGACGGCATCCTGGACGCGGACGAGGCGGGGGACGCGGACCTGGCCACGCCGCCGGTGGACACGGACGGCGACGAGACGGCGGACTTCCGGGATCTGGACAGCGACGCCGACGGCATCCCGGACGCCGAGGAGGCCGGCGACGCGCTGCTCGAGACGCCGCCGGTGGACACGGACGGCGACGGCCTGCCCGACTTCCAGGACCCCGACAGCGACGGGGACGGCGTGGGCGACGGCGCCGACAACTGCCGGCTGACGGCCAACGCGGATCAGGCGGACGCGGACGGCAACGGCCGGGGCGACGCCTGCGAGGCCGATGCGGACGGGGACGGCATCTCGGACGGGGCCGACAACTGCCCGAATCAGGCCAATCCCGGCCAGGTAGACAGCGACGGCGACGGCCAGGGTGACGCCTGCGACCCCGACGACGACAACGACGGTCTGCTGGACACCCGCGAGATCGAGATCGGGACCAACCCGCTGCGTGCCGACTCGGACGGCGACGGGCTGGATGATGGGCTGGAGGCGGGCTTCGACGGGGCTGCGCCCAACACGGACGGCGAGGGGCCCATCGACGCCCTGGATCTGGACAGCGACGGCGACGGGATCCTGGACGCGGACGAGGCGGTGGAGCCGCCCTTCGGTTCGCCGCCCGCCGACGTGGACAGCGACGAGATCCCGGACTTCCGGGACCTGGACAGCGATGATGACGGCATCCCCGACGCCGAGGAGGCGGGCGACGCGGTGCTGGCCACCCCGCCGGTGGACACCGACAACGACGGCTTGCCCGACTTCCGCGACCCCGACGCCGACGACGATGGGGTGCTCGATGGGGCGGACAACTGCCGGCTGGTGGCCAACGCGGGGCAGGGCGATCTGGACGGCGACGGGCTGGGCGATGCCTGCGACGACGACGATGACGCCGACGGCGTGCTCGACGGCGACGACAACTGCCCCCGGACGGCCAACGCCGATCAGGCGGACCTGGATGAGGACGGCGAGGGGGACCTGTGCGACGCCGATCTGGACGGCGATGGCGTCGAGAACGAGGGCGACAACTGCCCGCAGGTGAGCAACGCCGATCAGGCCGATCTGGACGACGACGGGGCGGGCGACGCCTGCGACGTGGATGACGACGGCGACGGCGTGGCCGACGACGACGACAACTGCCCGCGGGTGGCCAACGCGGGCCAGGCCGATCTGGATGAGGACGGGCTGGGGGACGTCTGCGACGACGACGTGGACGGCGACGGGGTGCTGGACGGCGACGACAACTGCCCGCGGGTGGCGAACGCCGATCAGGCCGACGTGGACGCCGACGGCTTGGGGGACGCCTGCGACGGCAACGTGGATCGCGATGAGGACGAGGTGCCCGACGCCGCCGACAACTGCCCCGACGTGCCCAACGCCGATCAGGCCGATCTGGATCGGGACGGCGTGGGCGACGCCTGCGACCCCGATCAGGACGGCGATGGGGTGCTGGACGGCGACGACAACTGCCCCCGGACCGTGAACGCGGCCCAGGAAGATCTGGACGGGGACGGGGCCGGCGACGCCTGCGACGACGACGACGACGACGACGGCGTCGCCGACGGCGGCGACAACTGCCCGCGTACGGCGAACGCGGACCAGGCGGATCTGGACGGGGACGGGGCCGGCGATGCCTGCGACGGCGACGACGACGGCGACGGGGTGCCGGACGGGGGCGACAACTGCCCGCGGACCGCGAACGCCGACCAGGCGGATCTGGACGGCGACGGGGTTGGGGACGCCTGCGACGACGACGATGACGGCGACGGTGTGGCCGACGGCGGCGACAACTGCCCGACGCGCCCCAACCCCGACCAGGTGGACCTGGATCGCGACGGGGCCGGCGACGTGTGCGACGGCGACGATGACGGCGACGGCGTGGCCGACGGGGCCGACAACTGCCCGCAGGTGGCCAACGCGGATCAGGCCGATCTGGACCGGGACGGCCTGGGGGACGCCTGCGACGATGACGCGGACGGCGACGGCATCGTGGACGCCGTGGACAACTGCCTGGGTCAGGGCAACGCCGAGCAGGGCGATCTGGACCAGGACGGCATCGGCGACGCGTGCGACCCCGATCAGGACGGCGACGGCTTCGTGAACCCCGACGACAACTGTCCCGGGCTCACCAACCCCGATCAGGCGGACGTGGACGGCGACGGCGTGGGTGACGCCTGTGACGATCTCATCGACTCGGACGGCGACGGCGTGGCCGACGCCGACGACAACTGCCCCGCGGTGGCCAACGCCGATCAGGCCGACGGGGACGGGGACGGCACCGGCGACGCCTGCGATGGGGCCGCCGATCGGGACGGCGACGGCATTGTGGACGCCCAGGACAACTGCCCCGACGCGGCGAACGCCGATCAGGCAGACGTGGACGGTGACGGCATCGGCGACGCCTGCGATGACCTCATCGACTCGGACGGTGATGGGGTGGCCGACGACGGCGACAACTGCCCCGCGGTGGCCAACGCCGAGCAGCTCGACACCGACGGCGACGGTGAGGGCGACGCCTGCGACGAGGACGACGACGGCGACGGCTTGCTCGACGTGGACGAGGCGGACCTGGGCACCGATCCGCTGGACCGGGACACGGACGGCGACACCATCCCCGACGGCGTGGAGGTGGGCGACGATCCGCAGGCGCCCCTGGCCAGCGACGGCGATGACCTCATCGACGCGCTGGACGACGACAGCGACGGGGACGGCTTGCTGGACGTCGACGAGGCGGGCGACGCCGATCTGGACACGCCGCCGGTGGACTCGGATGGCGACGGCGTGCCCGATTACCGCAGCCCGGCCGCCCCGCCGGCCGGGGATCGGGACGGTGACGGCCTGAGCGACGCCGACGAGGTGGCCCTGGGCACGGATCCCGACGATCCCGACTCGGACGGGGACGGCATCGGCGACGGCTTCGAGGTGGGGCGCCCCGAGGCGCCCGCCGACACCGACGAGGACGGGATCATCGACGCCCTGGACGAGGACAGCGATGGCGACGGCATCCGCGACGCCGACGAGGCGGGCGACCGCGACCTGGACACGCCGCCGGTGGACACCGATCGCGACGGGCTGCCCGACTTCCGGGACCTGGACGCGGACGACGACGGGATCCTGGACGCCGATGAGGCGGGGGACGACGACCTGGCCACGGCGCCGGTGGATACCGATGAGGACGGCCGGCCGGACTTCGTGGATCTGGACAGCGACGACGACAGCATCTCGGACGCCGACGAAGCCGGCGACGACGACCTGGACACCCCGCCCGTGGACACCGACGGCGACGGGGTGGGCGACTGGCTGGATGGGGACTCGGACGGCGACGGCTTGCCCGACGCCATCGAGGCGGGCGACGGCGATCTGGCGTCGCCGCCGGTGGACACCGACGGCGACGGTACTGGGGACTGGCGGGACCTGGACTCGGACGGGGATGACCTGCCCGACGCCGTGGAGGCGGGCGACGATCCCAACGCGCCGGCCGACGAGGACGGGGACGGCCGCTTTGACTTCCAGGATCCGCTGGAGCCGGTGGCCGACGCCGATCCGGGGCGCGTCTCGGGCAGCGGGCTGACCTCGGGCTGCCGGCAGGGGCCGACGGGCCAGGGCTACGGCCTGCTGGGGCTGGCGTTGTTGCTGGGCTGGCGCCGCCGCCGCCGGCGCTGAGTCAGGCCCCGCGGGGGTCGGGCGCCCCGGGGGGCAGGCCCGACCGCTGAGCAGGCCGTTGAGATGTCAACGGCCTGTCAGAGCCAGCGCTTGCGGCTCTTGCGGCGGGCCTTCTCGATGGCGTGCCGTTGGATCTCGCGCTGCAGGAGCTTGGGGTAGTCCGGCACCTGCTGCGCTCGCCGCGGCGGGGCCACCATGTTCACCTCGCGTGCCTCGCGGGCGAACAGCTCGATGATCTCACCCGACACGCCGACGCTCTCTGCCTGCCGCCCCAGCCGGGCGGCGGCGTCGTAGTCCACGATGCCCCGGCGCAGCGTGTCCTGGAAGCTGCGCAGCAGCATGGGCAGCGTGAAGCGGTAGCGGTCGCGCAGCGCCGTGGCCAGGCGCCCCACGCCCTGAGCCTCGAGCCGGCCGTCCTGGAACAGGACCAGCGCCGCCTGGAAGTAGTTGTAGACCGGCACGACCCGGGGCCCGTAGGCCTCGAAGCGGATGGGGGGCGAGCGGCGGTCCAGGTGGATGATCACCCGCTCCACCGGATCGCACTGCGGCAAGCGGTCGAGGGCGCTGTGGATGGCCTCGCGGCCGTCGGGGTAGACCCCCGAGAGGTCCAGCACCGACTCCAGCGTCTCGGGGCTGACCCGCTGGGCCAGCAGGTCGGCGTAGAGGCTGTACACCAGCGCGTCGCGCTCGGCGTCGTCGCCGAACAGCGTCTCGCCCGAGCGCACGTCGGCGTCCACTCGCGCCTGCAGCAGGGCGGGCAGCTTGTAGCCCACTTGCTCCTTCAGGGCCTTGAAGCGCCCCTTCAGCAGGTTGCGCAGGTTGTCCTTCAGGATGAACCCGTCGAAGTGGATGCCGTCCAGGCGCAGCTTCTCGCTGAGCACCTGGCGCATCTGCCGCGGGCTGCCGCTGACGAAGTAGATCAGCGCGTTGCCCGCCGAGTCCGCCCGCAGGGCCCGCAGCAGCTCGGCGCTGCCGGGCACGTTCTCCTTGTCGGCGGCCCGCTGGAAGGCGGTGCGCAGGAGCGCACCCAGGCTGTCGAAGTCGGTCTGCAGGTAGGTCTTGTCGAGATCCCAGCGGTAGATGTGGGGGGCACTCATCAGGCGGGCTCACCCCCGCCCGAGGGGCCCGCTTCGGGGGCGGGGGTCTGGGCACGTAGCGTCTGCGCGATCTCGGCGCAGAGGTTGGAGCGCGAGGCCTTGGACGCGACCTTCAGGGCGTTCTGGATGGCTCGCTGGCCGCTACGCCCGTGGGCCTTGATGAACAAGTGGTCGAAGCCGAGGATCGGGGCGCCGCCGTACTGCTGCCAGTCGGTGACGTTCTTGAGCTGCAGGATGCCGCCGCGGAGCATGAACAGCCCGGCCTTCCACGCCAGCTTGCTGCGGTTGGCCGCCCGCGCCATGTCCAGGACGGTCTCGGAGATGCCCTCGAGCATCTTCAGCACCACGTTGCCCGTGAACCCGGCGGTGACCACCACATCGGCTTTGCCGCGGGGGAGGTCCACGCCCTCGACGTTGCCGATGAAGTTGATGTGCGGGTCGGCCTTGAGGCGGGCGTGGGCTTCGATGACCGCCTTGGGACCCTTGTAGGGTTCCTCGCCGTTCGACAGCAGGGCCACGCGCGGGCGGGCGTTGCGCGAGATGCGGGCGGCGTAGGCTGAGCCCATGTGCGCGAAGGCCACCAGCGCGTCGGCCGAGGCGTCCAGGGTGGCGCCGACGTCGAGCAGGAGGCTGAAGGGATCGTCATGGGGCCCGCGCCGGCGCTCGGTGGGCACCACCGCCGCCAGCGCAGTGCGGGGTACGCCGGGCAGTACATTGAAGTGCCGCGCGCAGGCCAGGATGGCGGCCCCGGTGTTGCCGGCGCTCACCAAGGCGTCAGCGGCGCCCTCGGACACCAGCCTCGCGCCCACCAGCAGGCTGGCGTCGGGGTTGGCCTCGAGGGCCGCCTTGGGCGACTCCGCCATGCCGATGGCCTGACTGGCGTGGTGCACCGACAGGTAGCTCGCGTCGTAGCGGGTCTTGCGCAGCTCGGCGTCGATGGCCTCGCGATCGCCGACGAGCAGCACACCCGTCTCCTGCGCGAGGGAGACGGCGGCGGCGGCGCGGACGGCGGCGGAAACCCCGTTGTCGCCGCCCATGGCGTCGAGGGCGATGGTCGTCATGGCTCATTTTCTACTTGGTTGTGCCCGCCCCCCACAACCGCCGCGGCGTCTTCGCGCTGCAACAGCAGGGCGTCACCCGGGGCCAGCGTGACCGTGGCCGGCACCTCGCCCGAGCGCCAGGTGAACCGCCAGGGCCCGGCCGGGACGGCGATGGGCCGCGCCACCGAGCCCCAGTTGACAGCGGCCCACCAGCCCGGCGCGGCCCATTCGTTCGGCGGATCCGCGCCGTCGCCCGCATCGAGCGGCTGGGCCCGGCGGCCCGGCAGGGCCCGCAGGGTGGCGACGGTCGCCGGCAGCGCTGCGCCGGTCAGGTCGTCGCCGAGCAGGCGCGGCCCGCCGCTGAGGGCCGCCATCGTCAGCGCGATGCGCTGGGCGCCCTCGCTGCGATCCATCAGGCGCAGCGGGCCGGGATCCACCATCCGGGGGCCGGCCGCCACCAGCGCCCAGGCCAAGGCGCGCTCGGCCGACAGGCCGTCGGTGGCTGGCGGGGGGCGCTCGGAGGCCCCGGTGAGGTGCCCTGTACACTGCGCCGGCCACGGGTGCGTGTCGGCGGCGGCGCGGCACGGGTCGTCGGCGGCGAAGCCCGGCCACGGCGGCGTGTCCTCGTCTCGTTCCCCCAGCAGAGTCAGGCTGGGGGCAGCGGCGCCGATCTCGGCCGCCAGGGTCGCCCGCACGCCCAGCCCCACGACCTCGGCGTCGGGCAGGTCGCTCAGGGCCACCGCGGCGTCGCCCACGAAGGCTGAGGCGGATCGGGCCACAGCGGCGCGCACGACGGGCAGCGCGGGATCCAGGCGGGTGCAGCCCGGCGCCGCGCACCGCCCGGGGTCATCAGGCAGGCGGGCCTCGGGGCGCCCGCTGGGGAGCGGCGCGTCGGGGGCGGCGTGCAGCGCCGGCCAGCGCAGCGCGAGGCGGGCCGGCGCCACCGCGGCGCGGATGCCTTCGAACCCGCCGGGGAACACCAGCCCGGGGCGCCAGTCGCCCGGGCCGGCGTACCACAGGCCCTCGAGGAGCAGCAGCGAGCCATCGCTGGCCAGCCCCTGGGCGGCCAGCGCCTGGCCTTGGCGCCGCACCAGCGATCCGCTCAGCGCGCTGCCCCAGGCCCCAGAGCGCCAGCCGAAGGCGGGCACCGGCACCTCGGCGCCGGGCCACGCGGCCCACAAGCCGTCGAGCCGTACGGTCACAGCGGGCGCGGACAGGCTGTCGCCCGGCCCGAGCAGCGTGGTCGGGCTGCGCGGGCTGATCTCCAGGCCGCTGGCGACGCTGATCCACGTGCCGGGGCTGTGGATTGCCAGCGACACGGCCCCGCCCTGCAGGCGCTGGAACCCCCGCCGGGGCGGCGCCTCAGCGACGGGCAACCAGCCCTGGGCCCCGAGGGCTCGTGGGGAGGCCACGTTGGCCGACAGGGTGATCAGGCGGTCCACCACGGCGCGCCGCCCGGCGGCCTCCAGGCGGACTACGCTGCGGACTGCGTCGGCCTCGCGGGTGATCCGCCAGACCAGTACGGGCAGCGTGGGGGCGCCTGTGTAGCGGCCCTCGGCCCAGTCAGGCCCGGTGGTCCAGGTGCGCTCTGGCCAGTCGGCGGTGGTCCAGCGATCCCCCGCGGCCTCGAAGCCCACCGTCCACGGGGTAAGGGCCGCGTGGTCGCCCCACCACAGCGTGGCCTGCACCCCCTCGGGATCCACCGTCAGCCGCAGCGACCCCTCGGCCCAGAGGTCGGTGGGGGGCTCGGCGTCCAGCATGCCGGCGTCTTCGGGCGCCGCGTCGGCCCCGGGCAGGGTGTCCGGGTCCGCGCATGCGCCGAGCGTGGCGCCGAGCAGGCCGGCGAACAGGGAGAAGGCGAAGGCGCGCGTCACGGGTGGGGCTCCGGCTTGCGGGGGCGGCGCCGCGCCGCCACCCTGGCACCATGCGCGGCCTCGTCCCCTGGCTCCTGCCGAGTCTCCTCGCCCCCCTGGGGGTCTGGGCCCGGCCCCGACACGAATACGTTTCTCCGGCCTTCCTGCGCCAGTACGACCCGGCGCGGGTGGGTCGCGCGGCGCTCACGGGCGAGGGCGCGTTGCCCGATGCCCTGCCTCGGGGCGACGAGGTGCTGCCCGCGCCGACGCCGGGGGGCCCCGACCCCGCGGCGGCGCTGCGCGTGCCCGACGAGGCGCGCCCCGACCGCCGCACCCGCGCCGACGCGCCCCTCCGGTACGAGGTGGTGTTCAACCCCTCGGTGGTGCCGCTGCGGCGCAACGTGGCCTTCAACGCCATCGACGCGGATCTGCGCCTGCACACGGTGGCGGGGACGCTGACGCCCGTTCCGGTGGGGCCGCGGCAGCTTACGCCCGGTCACGAGGCCTTCTGGGGCGACGTCACCGTGGACGTGCAGGGGGGCACCGCGCCGCTGCCGTCGGTGGCCCCCACCATGCGGGTGCTGGCCCTGGACGTCACCCCCCCGGTGTCGGCCCAGGTGCTCAAGGACGCGGCCGACAACTTCCGCGTACAGGCCAGGCACACGGGCCCGCTGCGGGTGCGCTTCCTGGTCGAGGCGCCGCCCGAGTGGTTCGGGCACCCGTTGCCCGATCACGTGCCGCTCAGCGCCGGCGCCGGGGATCCCGACACCGCGCTGCCGCCGGCGCTGGCCGAGAGCGCTCGCCGCGTGCTGGCCCGCCTGGGGGTACACCCCGATCAGTCCTTCCGCGCCGGCATCCACCGGCTGGTGGCCTGGTTCCGCGGCTTCGAGGCCGGCGCCCCGCCTCCCGATCACGGCGATCTCTACGGTGAGCTCGCCCTGGGCGGCGTGGGGGTGTGCCGGCACCGCGCCTTCGCCTTCTTCGTGACCGCCCGCGCGGCCGGGGTGCCCACCCGGTATGTGCAGAACGAGGCCCACGCCTTCGCCGAGATCAGGGCGCCCGACGGCACCTGGCGGCGGGTGGATCTGGGCGGCGAGGCGCCGGAGCTGTCCATTGGCGCCCGGCCCGAGCACCGGCTGCACACCCCGCCGCCGGACGGCCTGCCCGAGCCCGAGCCTTACCGCACCCAGTACTCGGCCACCGTCGGGCAGCCCGGATCGCCGAGCGCCCCGGCGCCGGTGGCGGGTGAGGGGGGCGGGGCAGGCGCTGCGGCGGGCGCCGGCCAGGGCGGGGGCGCGCCCCGGGTGGCCGAGGTGCCGCTGCCAGTGGACGGCGCCGGCGGGGCCGGGGGCGATGGCCCTGCGCCCGGCGCCCCCGTACGGCTGACCCTGGAGCCTCAGGCCCGCGCCCAGGTATTCCGGGGCGATCCGCTGCCCTTCGTGGTGCGCGGCCGGCTCGTGGACGACCGCGAGCAGGGCATCGGGGGCCGGCGCGTACAGCTCTACCTGGTCCCCGAAGACGGGGGGGCCCCCGTGCCCGCCGGTGCCCCCGCGGCCACCGACGGCCAGGGGCGGTTCGAGCGCACGCTGCGGGTCCCGGCGACCCTGGGGCCGGGGGCCTATACGGTGGTGGCAGCGAGCGAGGGGGGCGCCGGCTACGGTGCCGGGCGGTCCGACGACTGACCTACCAGCCGGCACCGAAGGCGTCGCGGATGGCGCGCAGATCGGCGGCGTCCACCACGCCGTCGTCCGTGACGTCGAGCTGGTCATTGAAGGCGGGGTCGGGCACCGCGAGGCCCTGCCAGAACAGCGCGTCCAGGTAGTCGCGGCCGTCCACCACGCCGGTGAGATCCACGTCGGCGGCGGGTTCGGGCCGCACCCGGCGCACCACGGTCAGCTCGGGGTCAACGCGCAGCCGCTGCCCGTCGGGCACCTCGAAGGCGAACTCGCCGCCCTCCAGCGCCGCGACGTCGAGGTAGGGCTCGCCGCCCGGGCGGTCCACCTGCACGGGCAGCGGCCCGTCGAAGGGCTGACCGGGGCTGCGCTGCGCCACCACGAAGCGCACCGGCGCGTTGTCGCGGCGGGCCGGCTCGGCCCGCACGGTGAGGGTGGGGAAGCCCGGCTGGCGCAGCCACTGGTCGAAGACTGGCCCAAGCCGCGTGCCCAGCGACATCTCCAGGCTGGCCCTGAACTCGGGCGTGGTGGCCAGCACCCCGGCGAAGGCGGCGACGTAGGTGCGCATGGCCTGGTCGAACAGCTCGGGGCCCAGCCGGAAGCGCAGGGTGTGCAGCACGCTGCTGCCCTTCAGGTAGATGATCTCGAAATAGAACGGGTTGGCCCGCACGGCCTCGCCGTACACGGCCTCGTCCAGCTCCGGCGGCACCGAATACAGGTAGGTCCAGGCGTTGGTGCGCCGGTGGGCGGCGGTGCCCACCCGGGCCTCGTCGAAGCGGGTGGCGCTGTACTCGGCGAAGGCCTCCGACAGCCAGGCCTCCTCGGCGTCCAGGATGCCCACCAGGTTGAAGAAGTACTGGTGGCCGATCTCGTGGGCGACCGTCTGGCGCACCGTGGCCCACAGCTCGTCGTCGGGGGCGATGTAGTAGAAGGCCTCGGGCAGGAAGATGTTGGCCTGGGGGCCAATGGCCACCCCGGCGTCGTTGGAGATGGGCGTCATCGCCAGCCGAGAGAAGGGGTAGGGCTGGTAGAGATCCCCATAGAATTCAAGGACCTCGACCCCAAGCTGCGCCAGCGTCCCGCTGAAGGGCGCGTTGAAGGGGGCGAAGGTCTGCACCCGCCCCTCGGCCGCCGCGGGCGCAAACTCACCCAGGGCCAGGGCGGGCAGGATGGTGACCTGTTCCGTCTCGAACTGATGGATCCGCCGGCCTGGCGCCTCGATGATCCCGCGCTCCGCGCCCACGCCGCTCACCCCCAGATCGCCCTCCGTCTCCAGGGCGAGCTCGACGGCAAACCGATCGGTCAGCGGGTACTCCACGCTCAGCGGGAACCAGCCCACCTCCAGCAGGTGGCGCAGCGGGCCCGCGTCGATGCAGCCGGTGGGATCCTGACAGGCGAGGCGCAGCTCGGCCTCGATGACCAGGGTCAGCGGCTGCCCCACGGGCGCCGGGGCGCCCAGCTCCACCAGCAGCTCGCCCTCGGGGAAGCGCTCAAAAGGCACGGGCACGCCGTCCACGCTCACCGCTGTCGGCTCGAAGTCGATGGCCGCCAGCGGCAGCACGTCGCCGAAGTCGGCCTGCGGCACGAGCTGCACGGTGAAGCGCGCGCGCTCGGGGAGGCCACGGGCGGGCACGGGCAGCTCGATGCGCTGACGGATGAGGTCGTAGATGCCCCGATCGTCGGGCTTGCGCAGCCCGGGCGGGCTGAGCGGCAGGCGGTGGCCGAGCCACTCGGCCCGAAGCGCCTCGCGGCGCTGCACGGGGGTGGGCTCGGCCGCGGCGGGCGCGCCAAGCGCCAGCGTCGCGGCGAGCCACCACCCGAGGGACGGCGCCCTCATGGTCCGAGCTCCTGCACCCGCACGCTGCCGCCGGCCCAGCGCAGCTCGGTCAGGTCGCGGTTGCTCAGATCGCGCAGCGCACGGTGGCGGGCGGGCACGTCCACGCGGGCCTCACCGCGCCCCACCAGCCTGAAGATGAGCGTGGCCGCGATCTGCTCGGGGCGCACCCGCACCAGCGCCAGCCGCCCAGGGCCGATCTCGCGGGCGATGAAGACGTTGCTCTCTTCCGGCTCAGCCTCCGCAAGCGTCAGCAGGTTGGGATCGTAGGCCAGGTGCAGCGCCAGCCCGCCGGTCTGAGGCACCAGCCGGCGCGGCACGGTGATCTGGAGCCCCAGGAAGCCCGTGGGGGCCTGCACGGGCACCAGCGCCACGGCGTCGGTGCCCGAGGGATCGGGGGTGAACACCGCCACGAGATCGCGGGGGCCCTCATCGGGCAGGGGCGGGCCCTCATCCCGTGGAGGCGGGCCATCGTCGGTGGGTGGGCCGGCGTCGCGGGCGCCCCCAAGATCGGGGAACCGCCGCACCGGATCGGGGCGCTCCCCGTCGCCCAGCACGGTCAGGGGGGCCGCGTTCGACCGGGCCCGCGCCGCCGTGGTCAGCACCACCAGCGTCTGGCCGCGGGGCTGGTCGGCGGGCACCACCACCTCAACCGCTCCTGCCCGCCAGCGGCGAACGGGGACCGGGCGGCCGCCGATGGCCACGCTGCCTTGGGCGTCGCCGAAGTCGCCGCCCTCGACGATCACCGCGCGGCCCGGGGCCACCTCGGCGGGCAGCACGCGGTCGATGCGCAGGTCGGCCGGGACGGGATCGTCGCTGCACCCCAGCGGCAGCGCCGCCAGGAGCCCGCAGGTCAGGCAAAGCAGGGGGAGGGTGAGTCGCCGCACGGCGGCCACTGTACGGCAAGCGGTCGGCCGGTGCACCCTGTGCGGGTGTGGATCGACGCCCACTGCCACCTGGACCTGCCCGCCTTCGACGGCGACCGCGCGGCGGTGCTCGCGCGGTCGCGGGCGGCGGGGGTCACCGGCTGGGTGGTGGCCGGGGTCGAGCCCGCGGGCTTCGCCGCCCAGCGCGCGCTGGCGGCCGCCACGCCCGGCCTGGCGTGGACCGCCGGCCTCCACCCCTGTTGGGCGCACACCGTCCCCCTGGATGGGGCGCTGACGGCGTTGCCTGAGGCCTTCGTGGGGCCCCACCCGGCGGTGGCCGTGGGCGAGATCGGGCTGGACCATCGGGCGCCCTACGCGGCGCACCGCGCCGAGCAAGCCCGGGCGTTCCGCGAACAGCTCGCCTTGGCCCGTGCGCTGGACCGGCCCGTGGTGCTCCACGTGGTGCGCGCCCATGGCGAGGTCCTGGCGGTTCTGAAAGGCGACGGCGTGCCTCGGGCCGGCGGGGTGGTGCACGCCTTCAGCGGCTCGGTCGAGGTCATGCAGGCCTACCTGGCCCTGGGCCTGCACATCAGCCTGGCGGGCCCGGTGGCGCACCCGCGCAGCCGCCGCCTGCACGCGGCCGCAGCGGCTGTCCCAGCGCACCGGCTGCTGGTGGAGACCGACGCGCCCGACCAGCCCCCGCCGGGGGTCCCGGGGCGCAACGAGCCGGCGGTGTTGCCCCAGGTCATCGCGGCGGTGGCCGCCTTGCGGGGGGCGCCGGTGGCGCAGGTGGGAGCGCAGGCGGCGGCCAACGCCCGTAGGCTGTTCGGCCTGACCTGAGCGTGACGGGCCGCGCCGGCGAAACCCGGGCGGTGGGCTTGAATCTTAGATACCGAGTGTCGTAAAGCTCGCCGCAAAGCCTGGAGGGGCCCCATGAGCGTGAACCCGACCATCCCCACCGACGTGGACCTGTTCGACGCCATCGAGGCGCTGAAGCGCGAGCGCAAGGCCGTAATCCTGGCGCACTACTACCAAGAGCCCGACATCCAGGACATCGCGGACTTCGTGGGCGACTCCCTGGGGCTCAGCCGCAAGGCGCAGGCCACGGACGCCGAGGTCATCGTCTTTGCGGGGGTGCACTTCATGGCCGAGGTGGCCAAGATCGTGAACCCCGACAAGACGGTGGTGCTGCCCGATCTGGAGGCGGGCTGCTCGTTGGCCGACTCGGCGCCCACGGACCGCTTCGCGGCCTTCAAGGCGGCTCACCCCGACCACAAGATCATCAGCTACATCAACTGCTCGGCCGAGGTGAAGGCGCTCAGCGACATCATCTGCACCTCGTCGAACGCCGTGGACGTGGTGAACCTCTTCCCGCCCGAGCAGAAGCTCATCTTCGCGCCCGACAAGAACCTGGGCCGCTATGTCATCGAGCAGACCGGCCGCGACATGCTGCTGTGGAACGGCGCCTGCCAGGTGCACGAGGTGTTCAGCGAGAAGAAGCTGATGCAGCTCCGCATGCGGCACCCGGACGCCGTGGTGGTGGCCCACCCGGAGTGCGAGCCGCACATCCTGCGCCACGCCGAGCACATCGGGAGCACCACCTCGCTGCTCAACTACGTGCAGACCAGCCCGCTGAAGACCTTCATCGTGCTCACCGAGTCCGGCATCCTGCACCAGATGGCGAAGGCCGCGCCGGGCAAGGAGCTCATCGCCGCCCCGCCGGAAGGGAACTGCGCGTGCAACGAGTGCCCCCACATGCGGCGGAACACCCTGGAAAAGCTGTACCTGGCCCTGCGGGATCTGCAGCCGGTCATCGAGGTGCCCGAGGCCACGCGGCTGGGCGCGCTGAAGCCGCTGGCGCGCATGCTCGCCATGGACTTGAACGCGGGCTGAGCCTGCTGGCCGCCCTGGCCCTGGCGCTGGCCGTCGGCTGCGACGACGGGGGCGGCGGGGGCAGCGGAGGCGCGGGCGGGGCCGGCGGCGCGGCCGACGCCTTCACGGGCGCGGGCGGCGGCGGGGCCATCGGTGGCGAAGGTGGCATGGGCGGCGCCGGCGGCCAAGGCGGTCAGGGCGGTCAGGGCGGTCAGGGCGGTCAGGGCGGTCAGGGCGGTCAGGGCGGTCAGGGCGGTCAGGGCGGTCAGGGTGGGGGCGAGCCCGACGGCTGCGCCCAGGCCTGCGCCGACCTCGATGAGTGCGCCCAGACCGAGTGTCAGGGCGCCGACGGCATGAGCCGCCTGCGCATCGGCGAGCTCTGCGCCGCGGCTTGCGCCGCCAACCCCTCCTTCGCCGTGGTGTCCGGCGGTATCGCGAGCTGCAGCGACCGGGTGGCTTTCGCCCGGCAGAACCTGCCCGCCGAGTTCGCCGACCTCTGCCGCGACGACGGCGTGCCCGATCAGGTGCCGGAGTGCGTCGTGTTCGGCGAGCGCATCACCGCCTGCCTGGTGGCGGGGCCCTGCCCAGGGCTCGAGGCCATCGCGGCCCCCACCACCGCCAGCTACATCAGCGCCTGCAACCAGTTCGTGGCCAACGGCCAGATCGGCCCGGCGGATCTGGCCACGCTGGTGAACGCCAACACCCCCTGCGACGCGCCCTTCGTGTCCGGGATCGTCACCGAGCAGATCGAGGGCGGCGACGGGCCGGGGGGCGAGCCGGGGCCCCTGGGCGCCTACTGCGCCAACGGGCCGGTGACGGCGCCGGCGGTCTGCGCGGCCGCCTGCGCCGTGGTGGCGCCCTGCATCCCGCCGGGCAGCGACGGCGAGGCCCTGCGGGACCCCGAGTTCTGCGAGTACTTCTGCATCACCAGCGAGGCGCTCCCGCCAGCGGGCTGGGCCTGCGCGGCCGAGGCGGCGAGCTGCGAGGCGGTGGGTGTGTGCTTCGAGGCCCCCGCGCCGCTGCCCCAGGACTGCCCCGGCTACGCCGCGCGGGTGCAGGCGTGCGTGACCGAGGCCTGCCCGCCCGCCGCCGATCTGGGGGGTGGTGTCGGCGCGCTCGTCCAGACCATCTGTGACAGCGGCGAGATCCCCGCGGCCGTCGTGGACTCGGTGACGGCCGAGACGCCCTGCGACGCGCTGGCGCTGGCCTACTTCGTCACCGCCTTCACCCAGGACGATCCCGAGGATCCCGACGACGGCTTCATCGCGGCCTACTGCGCTGGCGCCCCGGGGGGCGATCCGCAGACCTGCACCGCGGCGTGCGCGGCGGTGGGCCCCTGCGTGCCGCCCGAGTCGGACGGCGCCGTGCTGGCCGACGCCGATCTGTGCCAGCTCGTGTGCGTGGCAGGCGACGACATCCCCGCCGAGGCGTGGGCGTGCGCGGCGCAGGCGCCGCCCGGCTGCGAGGCCGTACAGGCCTGCTTCCCGGCCGACGGCGAGTAGCCGCCCGCCGACTACCGCCCCAACGCCAGGGTGCGCAGGGCGTGATCCATCAGCGGCAGCAGGATGGCCGCCTCCACCAGCGGCACGGCCCGCGGCAGCACGCAGGGGTCGTGCCGGCCCTTGTTCTGGAAGGTCACCGCCTGCCCGGCTGCCGTCACGGTCTGCTGCGGCTGGAAGTGGGTGCTCACCGGCTTGAAGGCGCAGCGGACCGTCAGCGGGGCCCCGGTGGAGATGCCGCCCAGGGTGCCGCCGGCGTTGTTGGTGGTGGGCACCGGGCCCTGTGGGCCGGGGGCGAAGGCGTCGTTGTGGGTGCTGCCCCGGGCGTAGGTGCCCGCGAAGCCCGAGCCGAACTCCACGCCCTTGCAGGCGGGTAGCGACAGGCAGTGCTTGCCGATGTCGGCCTCGAGGCGGTCGAACACCGGCGCGCCCCAGCCCGCGGGCAGGCCCCGGGCCAGGCCCCGCACTGTGCCGCCCACGGTGTCGCCGGCCTTGCGGGCCGCCTCGATGACCTGAGCCATGGCCTCGGACGAGGCGGGGTCGGGGCCCCGCGCCGGGTGCGCGTCCACCGCCTCATGGGTGAGCGTGGCCTCGTCCACGGGCGCCGCCGTGCAGTCCGCCACCCGGTCCACCCAGGCCAGCACCTGGACGCCGAACCGGGCCGCCAGCCACTGCCGCGCGATGGCCGCCGCCGCCACCCGCGCCGCCGTCTCGCGGGCGCTGCTGCGGCCGCCCCCTCGGTGATCCCGGTGGCCGAACCGCGCGTCGTAGGTGAAGTCAGCGTGGCCCGGCCGGTACAGCTCGGCCACCCCCGAGTAGTCGCGGGAGCGCTGATCGGCGTTGCGGATCAGCAGGCTGATGGGCGTGCCGGTGGTGCGCCCCTCGAAGACGCCCGAGAGCACCTCCACCTGGTCCGCCTCTTGCCGCTGGGTGGTCAGCCTGCTCTGGCCCGGGCGCCGGCGGTCGAGCTCGGCCTGCACCGCGTCCAGATTCAGCGCCAGGCCCGGCGGGCAGCCGTCCACCACAACCCCCAGGGCCGGCCCGTGGGACTCGCCCCAGGTGGTCACCCGGAAGAGCAGCCCGGCGCTGTTGCCGCTCACGGCCCGTAGACCCCGTCCAAGACCGTGGCCGGATCAGGGGCGTGGCTGTCGCGGCGGGCCAACGCGGCGCGGGCGGCGCCGTCGATGGCGGCGTCGGCTTCGGCCTCGATGGCCTGCAGCGCGGAGGGCTCCACGCCCATGGCCTGCACCAGCCAGGTCTCGTACATGCCCACCGGATCGCGGCGCCCCCAGCGCGCGTAGGTGGCGTCGTCGAACAGGGCCCGGGCCTCGCGCTCGTCGTGGGTGGCGTGGCCGCCCATGCGGAAGGTGCGTCCCACCAGGATCACGGGGCCCTCGCCGGCCCGGCAGCGCTCGGCGGCCCAGGCCGTGGCGGCGTAGGCGTCCAGCACGTGGTTGCCGTCGAACTCCGCCACTGCGCAGCCGTAGGCAGCCCCGTAGGCCAGGAAGTCGCCCTTGAAGTGGGTCTGCCCGTGGGTGCCCAGGGCCACCTGGTTGTCTTGGATGACGCAGATGAAGGGCACCTGCAGGGCCGCCGCCACCCGCAGGCCCTCGTGCACGGCGCCGGTGGCCGTGGAGCCGTCGCCCGTCCAGGTCAGCGCCACGTTGGGCTGGCCCGTCTGCTTGAAGGCCAGGGCGCAGCCGGCGATGACCGGCACGATGTCGCCCACATGGCTGATGGGCGGGATGACCCCCTTGGCCAGGTCGCCGATGTGCAGGTCGCGGCCCCCGGTGAGGTTGTCGGTGGTGCCCAGGTAGCCCGAGAAGCACACCTGCAGATCCACGCCGCGCTCGATGAGCGCGGACGCGTTGCGGATCATGGGGCTCACCACGTCGCCGGCCTGCAGCGCGGCACAGGGCCCCACCGTGGCGGCCTCTTCGCCGCTGCCCAGCCAGGCCTTGCTGATGACCCCCTGCTTCACCCAGCGCTTGAGCTGCACGTCGTGCAGGCGCGCCATCACCAGCCCCCAGTACAGGTCGAGCAAGCGCGCCGTGTCCAGCGCCGCGATGCGGGCCGCGCGGTCGGGATTCGCCGTGATCCGCGCGGCGAAGTCGGCCTGCACCGCGGCGTCGGGCGCCCAGTCGACGTACTCGGGGAACTCATAGGCGGGGTAGCGCTTCACCAAGGCCTCCGGGGTGCGGGGGGGCGCATGCTCGCGCGCCGCGCTGCGGGCGGTCAACCAGGGGCGTTGATTCGCCGGCCCAGGTGGTTATGGTGGCGCCCGTCAGACCCCCCGGGCCGGCCGGGGGAGCGAGGATTGCAGCCATGGCGAACGCAGATCTCTACGGCATCCTCGGGGTGGGCAAGGACGCCTCGGCCCAAGACATCAAGAAGGCGTACCGGGCTCTGGCCAACCGCTACCACCCCGACAAGAACCCGGGCGACAAGGCCGCCGAAGAGCGCTTCAAGCAGATCAGCGGCGCGTACGCGGTGCTGGGCGACGACGACAAGCGCAAGCTCTACGACGAGTTCGGCCCCGACGGCCTGCGCGAGGGCTTCGACCCCGAGGCCGCCCGCAACTACCAGCGCTGGGCGGGCGGCGGGCCGGGCGGCTTCCGCTTCGACTTCGGCGGTGGCAGCCCCTTTGGCGGCGGAAACCCCTTCGGCGGCGGGCTGGGGGGCTTCGGCAACCTCGATGAGCTGCTCGGCGGCCTGTTCGGCGGCGGCGGCGGCCCCCGCATGCGGCCCCAGCGGGGCGCCCACGTGGAGGGCGAGGTCACCATCAGCCTGCGGCAGGCCCTGGATGGCACCGAGGTGCCCCTGCGCGATCAGGGCGGGACCGCCCGCATCCCGCCGGGCATCGCCGAGGGCCAGAAGATCCGCCTGGCGGGCCTTGGGCAGCATGGGCCGGCCGGGCGCGGCGACCTCTACCTGAGCGTCCTCATCGCGCCCCCGCCGGGCTTCACCCGCGAGGACGCCGACCTGTACTTCGATCTGCCGCTCACCGTGGGGCAGGCGGTGCGGGGTGCCAAGGTGGAGCTGCCCAACCCCGAGGGTGGCCTGGTGACCATCTCGGTGCCGCCGGGCAGCCAGACGGGCCGCAAGATGCGGTTCAAGGGCAAGGGCGTGCCCACCAAAGACGGTCGGGGTCACCTGTACGTGCGGCTGCAAGTGCAGGCGCCCGCGCCGCCGGCCCAGCCCGACGCCCGCTTCGAGGCGCTGCTCGACGAGCTCGAAGGCTACTACCAGGGCCAGGGTTGACGCGGCGCCAGGCTCTACCAGGGCTCGTCCAGCATCCGCTCCTCGACCCGCTCCTCGTCCAGGTCGAAGGCCGCCACCACCCGCGTGTACTTGGCGTTGGACAGGTGCGGGGTGCCGTAGGCGCCGATGATCACCTGGTCGAGATCCACGTCGTACACGACCTTGCCCCGCAGGATGGCATCATAGCCGGGCCCCTCGGCGGGCAGCCCGATCTGGGCGAACCACTCGGCGTGGCCCAGCACCGGCGTGGCCTGGATCAGGTGGTGGAACGTCTCGTCGACGAACGCGAACAGCCCCTGGAGGTTGCGGTGCGGCACGGCCATGGCTCCCAGACGATGCGCCCCGACCTTGCCAGGGGGCGCCGGTGAGCGCCACCGCCTGGGACGGCGGCCCGCTGCCCGAGGGCGAGGCGCTGCGGGCGGCCCTGCTCGACGACGCCCAGCGCCCGCGGCTGGTGCGCGCCGGGGTGGTGGATCCCCACGTGGCCCAGGCCGCCGACGCCTGGGTCCAGCCGCTGCTGTTTGACCCCGATCCCCGGGCCCGGGCGGTGGGGCTGCAGGTCGCCCACGCCGGGGGCTCGCGGATGCACGCCCGCCCCGTGGCGCAGGCGCTCGTCGAGCGCGCCCAGGCCTTCGTGGGCGTGCCTGATCCGCTGCACCCGGGGCAGACCCTGGGCCAGTCGGCGCTGCGCTACCTGGTGGCGGTGCCCGGGCCCGGTCACTCCGCGGCGCGGGCCGGGCTGGCGGCTGCGCTGGCCCACGCCGAGCTGCGGCTGGAAGCCTGGCGGGCGCTGGCGGACGAGGATCCGGCGGTGCTGCTGCCCCACGTGGGCGATCTGCTGGCCCAGGCGCCCGAGCTGGCCGAGCCCGTGGGGACCCGCTTCGCGCTGGTGCACACGGCCCACGTCGAGGCGGCGTGCCTGGCCGTGGCGGGGCTGCCCGAGGTCACCCGCCGGGCCTTCGGGCAGGCGGTCGAGAAGCACCTCAAGCGCATCTTCCAGGTGAAGCGCTGGGTGGCCTGCCGGCGCATCTTGTTGGGGAAGTAGGCCCCCACGCGGGGGGCGAGGGGGGCGCGGGGCAGGCCTCAGCCCACCTCGGCGATGAGGGCCTCCAGCCGATCCAGGCCGGCGGTCAGCGTGTCCTCGGCGGGCCCGAAGCTGAAGCGCACGTGGTGGTCGAACCGCCCCGTGTGGTTGCGGCGGCGGCTGCCCGGATCCACGTCGAAGAACTGCCCCGGCACGCAGATGACCTGCTTGCTCAGGGCCGCACGGAACAGCTTGGTGCCGCTGTTCAAGGGCTCGGGCAGGTTGCGCACGTCGCCCCACACGTAGAACGTGCCCTCGGGCTCGCGATCGATGTGCACGCCCAACTTGGCCAGCCGCCGCAGCAGCATGTCGCGCTTGCGCCGGAACGTGCGCCGCAGGGCGCGGGTCTCGGCCTGTACGTGGTCCTCCTCGAGCAGGGGCAGGGCGGCCCGCTGCAGGGGCCGCGAGCCGCCGCCGTCCAGGAAGCTGCCCGCGCTGGTGAGCTTCTCGATGACCGACTTGGGGCCCACCGTCCAGGCCACGCGCCAGCCGGGGTAGCGCCAGTTCTTGGTCAGGCCGTCGAAGATCAGCACCGGATCGCGATCCACGTCCTCGACGAAGGCGGCCGCGCTGCCCGCCGGCTGGCCCGCCAGGGCGTCCTCGTTCCAGATGTAGTGGCTGTAGAACTCGTCGAGCAGCAGGGCGCTGCCCAGCCGCCGGGCCACGGCCACCCAGCCCGCCATCTCGTCGCCGGCGATGAGCTTGCCCGTGGGGTTGCACGGGTTGCTCAGCAGCAGCGCGCCCAGGCCGCGCCCGCTGATCTCGCGCTCCAGCTCCCGCAGCGAGAAGTCGTAGCCGCGGAACGGGTCGAGCAGGATGGGGATGGGGCTGAACAGGCGGAAGACGCTCAGCAGCTCCTCGTAGGCGGTGTAGTCGGGCAGGAAGTGGCCCAGGTTGATGGACCCCAGGGCCGCCGCGGCCCGGGTGAGCGCTGCGCGCCCGCCCGACGAGATGGCCACGTTCTCGGCGGTGTACTGGCTCTTCATGCCCCGGCGGTAGCGGCGGTTGTACATGGCCGCAACCGCCTCGCGCAGCTCGGTCAGGCCGGGCACGGGGGCGTACTCGAAGTCCTCGTCCTCGACACCGATCTGGTGGATCCGCGCCGGGGCGCCCTCGAGGGGGCCCGTCTCGGGCTGGCCCTGGCCCAGGTTGGTCCAGGCCGGATCGCCGCCGCGGTAGCCGTGCCGCGCGGCCTCGGTCATCACGTAGATCACCCCGGTGCGGGGCACGTCGCGGAAGGCTTCGATGCCGTGATCGGCGGGCTGGCTCATGGGGCCTCCTGGGGGCAGGGCGAGCGGCCTGTATGCGCTGTGGGGCGCCCCGCGCGCAAGGGCTGGAGAGGACTGGCGGGCACGCCGGGGTCACTGCAAGGCGGCGATGGCCTCCTCCAGGCCCTCCAGCGTCAGCTCGTACATGGGGAACACGTCGCCGATGTCGCGGATGGTGGGGTGCCGCCACCAGTTCTTGGGGATGGGGTTCAGCCAGGCGTGGTGGCTGAAGTGATCCCGCAGCCGTCCCAGCCAGGTCAGCCCCGTCTCGGGGTTGTCGTGCCAGTAGCTGATCGCGCCATAGGGCGCCGACAGCTCGTAGGGCGCCATGTGGGCGTCGCCCAGGTAGATCATCCGGGTGTCCTTGGGCAGCCAGCGCATGAGCTCCTTGGTGCTCAGCCCGTCGCGCATGGCGGCGTCCCGGTAGACCTTCTCGTAGATGCAGTTGTGAAAGTAGAAGGCGTGGAACTCGTGGAAGTGGGTGGCGCCGTGGGCCGCGCTGAACAGCCGGCTGGCCAGCTCGGCGAAGGGGTCCATCGAGCCCCCCACGTCCATCAGCAGGCAGACCTTCAGGCGGTTCTCCCGCGGCGCCATGAAGTCGATCTCCAGGTCGCCCGCGTTCTTGGCGGTCTTCTGGATGGTGCCGTCGATGTTCACCTCGGTGCGGCGCCCCTCGCGGCCCAGCCGCCGCAGCCGCCGCAGGGCCAGGCTGAGCTGGCGGATGTCCAGCGTGATGTCCTTGCGGTACTCGCGGAAGCGGCGCTGGGCGGCCACCTGCACCGCTGACTGCCCGCCGCCGGATCCGCCCACCCGGATGCCCTCGGGGTGCACGCCCCCGTGGCCGAAGGGGCTGGTGCCGCCGGTGCCCACCCACTTGTTGCCGCCGTCGTGGCGCTCCTGCTGCTCCTTCAGGCGCTGCTCGAACAGCTCGCGCAACTCGTCCAGGCTGCCGAAGCGCTGCAGGGCCTCGAGCTGCTCGGGCGTGAGCTCGGGCCGGGGCAGGGGGTTGTCCAGCCACTGCTCGATGGCCTTGCGCAGCCCGGCGTCGGGGCGCGTGCCGGCGAAGTAGAAGGCGAAGCACTGGTCGAAGGTGTCGTAGTGCTTCTCATCCTTCACCAGCGTGGCCCGGGCCAGCGCGTACACCCGCATCAGGTCGGCCGCCGCCAGCCCCTTGGCGAGCGCCTCCATGAAGGTCAGCCACTCCCAGGTGCTGACGGGCAGGCCCGCCTCGCGCAGCAGGTAGAAGAAGTCGAGGAACAGCGGCTCGTGCCGCAGCCCCGGCTCGATGGCGGGGAAGCCGTCGCTCACCGCCGGCCCTTCTTCTGCGCCTGGCGGGCCAGCGTCTCCAGGTCCTGCTCCTTCTTCAGCAGCGTGCCCAGGTACGGCACCCGGTCGGTGATGGTCTCCAGGTCCAGGCCGCCGCGCTCCAGGGCGCCGATCCAGTCGATGAGCTCGCTGGTGCTCGGCCGCTTGCGCAGGTCGGGCAGGCTGCGCAGCCAGTAGAAGCGGGCGATGGCCTCGTCCACCAGGCTGGCCCGCACCAGCGGGTGGTGCACCTTCACGATGCGCGCCATCAGCTCGGGCTCGGGGAAGGCGATGAAGTGGAAGATGCACCGCCGCAGGAAGGCGTCGGGCAGCTCCTTCTCGTTGTTGCTGGTGATGATCACCAGCGGCCGGTGCACGGCGGCGTGGGTGTCGCCCGTCTCGGACACCGTGAAGCTCATGCGATCCAGCTCGTGGAGCAGGTCGTTGGGGAACTCCAGATCCGCCTTGTCGATCTCGTCGATGAGCACCACCGAGGGCGCCTCGTGGCGGAAGGCCTGCCCCAGCCCGCCGAAGCGGATGTACTGGCGGATGTCGCCCACGTCCTTGTCGCCGAAGCGGCTGTCGTGCAGCCGCTGCACGGCGTCATAGACGTACAGCCCGTCCTGGGCGCGGCTGGTGGACTTCACGTGCCAGCGGAACAGGGGGCGATCGAGCTGCTCGGCCACGGCCTCGGCCAGCAGGGTCTTGCCGGTGCCCGGCTCGCCCTTCACCAACAGGGGCCGTTGCAGGGCCAGGGCCACGTTCACGGCCTCCTGCAGCTCGACGGAGGCGATGTAGGACTCGGTGCCGGTGAAGTTGCTGAGCAAGGGGACCTCTGCGGGTGGCGGGTGGCGCGACTGAATGGCGGTTCAGTCTGCCAGATGCCCCGGCCGCTTGTCAGGCTGCGCGCGCGCCCCTACGCTCCCGGCCGTTCCACCGAGAGGCGCACCATGGGCGACGACGATCGAGAGAAGAAGAGCTGGCGCGACATCGACCGCGGCCGCGACGTGAGCGCACATCGGCGCGACGAGCACCGGGGCCCCGGCAAAGGCCCTCGCGTGGACTCGGCCACCGCCGCCTACAAGCGCAAGCTGAACGCCTTCTTCGACCGGGGCGTGGTGCCCGAGCACCTGAAGGGCAAGCTGCCCGACGGCGAGAGCGAGGGCGCGTCGCCCCGGCAGCAGCTCATGCGGGCCATCCGCGACGCCGACAGCCAGCGCAAGCTCGAGAAGGCGGTGGACGAGCTGGTGGATCAGTTCGGGCTGCCCGACGACGACATGGAGCTGATGCTGCGGGTGCTGGAGCACTCGAAGGACAGCGTGCTGCTCGACGCGCTCGCCAAGGTCGAGGCCTTCGTCGAGACGGGCATGCCCATGCCCCGCAAGGCCCGGATGGTCAGCCGGCTGCGCAACGTCGAGGCCGCCAGCTTCGATCCTCGGGTGCAGGCCAAGGCGGGGCGCCTCGCGGGCCAGCTCCGCTGAAGCGACGCGTCAGGCATCCGCGGTGAAGTGGTTGAAATCGAAGGGTTTCAGTCGAGCGAGTCGGGAGACAGGCCGGCCCGGCTGAGCACCGCCCGCTCGTACTCCTCGAAGTCCAGGCGCTTGCGCAGGGCGGTCAGCTCCTTGGCCGAGGCGCCCACCGGGGTGCGCATGGGCACGTCGTCGCCTTCCACCGCCTGCACGATGGCGTCGATGACCTCCTGGGGGTCGTCGGTGCCCTCGCCGTCCTGGAGCCGCTCGGCCAGCCGCACGAGCTGGTGTTGGTAGGCCTCGAGTCGTGCCTGATCCCCCACTGGCTTTCGGGGGCGGCCCGGATCGCGGTAGCCCGAGGGCTCGATGATGGACACCCGCACGCCGAAGGGCGCGGCCTCCATGGCCAGGGCCTCGGCGAAGCACTCCTGGGCCCAGGCGCTGGCCGCATAGGGTCCCATGAAGGGCAGCACGGCGCGGCCCAGGCCGCTGGTGATCTGGATGATGCGCCCGCCGCCCTGGGCGCGCATGGCCGGCAGCACCGCCCGGTACAGGCGCAGCGCCCCCACCACGTTGGTGTTCAGCATGTCCAGGAGCTGGTCGGGGGGGCAGGCCTCCAGCGGCCCGAGCACCGCATAGGCGGCGGTGTTCACCAAGGTGTCCAGGTGCCCGTAGGTGGCCGAGTAGGCGGCCTCGACGGCGGCCTCGACGCTGGCCTCGCGGTTGACGTCCAGCTCCACCACCCGCAGGTCGAGCCCGTCGGCCCGGGCGTGGGCCCCCAGCTCGGCGGCGATGTCTCGCCCCCGGCCCTTGGGCTCGCGCAGGCCGGCGATGACCCGGTGGCCCCGGCGGGCCAGGGCCAGCGCGGCGCGGTGACCGAAGGCGGCGGTGCAGCCGGCGACGAGGATGGACTGGCGGTCGGCGGTCTCCATGGGCCGGGATCATGCCTCCTCGCCCGGCCGGGCGCCAGCCCGATGGCCCTTGCGGTTGCGCCCTGTTAGCGTCGCCGGGCATCACCCGTCGACCTGCCCCGGTTGGGGCGGAGGATCCCCACACTCGGAGGACGTCCGTGGCCCGCGCTCCCTGGTTCGCCTCGATGACCCTTCTCGCCGCCGTGCTGGCCGGCTGCGGCGGCGCCCCGACGCGCCCCGCGCTGACACTGAACGCGGCCACCGCGCCCGCCGATCCCGCGGCGCTGACGGCGGCCGTCGAGGCGTTCTACGCCGCTGAGGACCCCGCCGGCCTGCGGGCCGCGGTGGCGGCCGCCAAGGCCGCAGGCCCAGCGACCGCGGCGTACCACGCGGTGGCGGCCGAGCTGGCCCACCTGGAGGATCGCCCGCGCGACGAGGTGGCCCACCTCATCGAGGGGCTGCTCGATCGCGAGAGCGTGCGCAGCCGGTGGATGCTGCACCGCCTGGTGGCGCTGGACTGGACCTTGGCCGAGCGGGCCCGGGTGGAGGCCGTCCTGGCGGCCCTGGCCGGCGAGCATCGCGATCCGGACGTGGCGGCCATGGCCGGCTGGATGTTGGCCCACGCCCGGCACCTGCGCGGGGATCTGGACGGCATGCGCGCCGCCCTGGCGCCGCTGGGCTTCCGCCCGCCCCTGGCGGTCATCGGCACCTGGGACAACGACCAGGGCAAGGGCTTCGACACCGTGCTCCCCCCCGAGCGCGAGGTGGATCTGGGGGCCCGCTACGACGGGAGCCTGGTGCAGGTGGGCTGGCGCGAGCGCTACCCCATGGACCCCCGCGGCAAGGTGGACCTGGGCCGGCTGCTGCACCCGACGCCCTGGCAGGTGGCCTTCGCGGCGGCCGGCGTGCAGGTGGCGAAGGCCGGCCCCTACGAGCTGCGGTTGAGCACCACTGATCCCATCAAGGTGTGGGTGAACGACCAGCCGGTGTTCGAGGGGCCACGGCTGTCGCGCTGGGTCTTCGACGGGGTCGTGGTGCCGGTCACGCTGCGTGAGGGCCACAACCGGATCCTGGTGAAGACGGGCAACCGGGATGGGCAGAGCTGGATGCTGGTGGCGCGGATCACGCGCCCGGCGGGCGTGCCCATCACCGACGGGAGCCTGAAGCCGGCGCCCGCCGACGCCTCGCTCGCGGTGGGCCCGCCGCCCGGCGACGGCGTGCCCGAGGCGGCGCTGGTGGCCCGGAGGGTCGCGCACCTGCCCGAGGGCAGCGCGGCGCGCCACCGGCAGAGCATCGACTGGGCCCACGACCTGGGCCTGGAGGTGCTGGCGGTGAAGGCCGCCGAGGACTTCTTGGCGGCCCACCCCAAGAGCCTGGTGGCCCGCTATGAGCACGCGCTGGCCCTGTGGAACAACCAGGAGCGGGGGCGCACCGCCGATCTCCTGAACGCGCTGGAGCAGGCGCATGGCGCCGAGCTGCCCCGGCTGGCCCTGAAGCAGGCCCGCTTCTGGCGACAGCAGAAGCTGCTGGACAAGACGCGGGCGCTGCTGCTGAAGACCCGCGCCGCGCACCCCGACCGGCCCGGCGCCACCCTGGATCTGGCCGATCTGTTCGATCAGGAGAAGTGGCACGAGGATCGCTGCCGCCTGCTCGAGGAGCTGGATCAGCGCACCCCCGAGTGGCCGACGGTGATCGCGGCGCTCGCGGAGTGCAAGAAGCGCCTGAACCTGAACCCCGAGGCCACCACGCTCTACCGCAAGCTGCTGGGCTGGCTGCCGAACGATCTGGCGGCGCTGAACGACCTGCAGTGGATGCTGCTGGGCAACGACCAGTTCGCCGAGGCCGCGGCCGTGGCCGCCCGGGCCACCCGGGGCTGGCCCCACATCAGCACCGGCTGGGTGCGGCTGGGCGAGACGCGCCGGCGGGCGGGCGATCTGGCGGGGGCCGCGGCGGCGTGGCGCAAGCTCATCGAGCTGTCGCCGGTGGATCCCGACGGCTTCGAGCGGCTGGCGCGGCTGGCCATGGAGCAGGGCGACACCAAGGAGGCCGTGGAGCAGTGGCGCGCGGCCCTGGTGCGTGATCCGGAGAACGAGTTCATCAGCCACCGCCTGGACTATCTGGATCCCGCCAAGACGGGGCCCTGGGTGGCCGACGTGCCCGACGCCGCCGCGCTGGACGCCGCAGTGGCGGCCCGCGGCACGGCGCAGGCGGGCGAGGGCGCCGACGTCATCTACCTCATGGACGACGAGGTCACGGCGCTGGGGCCCGACGGCAGCTCGGTGAACTATGTGACCATGGTGGCCCACGCGGTGAACCAGGCGGGGCGGGACCGCCTCACGCGCATGCAGATCCGCAGCGGGGGTCGGCACCGGGTGCTGCACGCCTACGCGGTGGCCCCCTCGGGCGAGCGCATCGAGGCATCGTCCATCCGCCAGCGCACCGTGCGGTTCCGCAAGCTGACCGAGGGCTCGACGGTGGTGCTCCAGTACCGCCTGGATGAGCGGCCCGACGGGTACCTGGCCGGCCACATGGCGCGTCAGTGGTGGTTCCAGGGCCCGGCCGTCGCCACCCATCGGGGCCGCTGGGTGCTCTACACCCCGCAGGGCGTCAAGGTGCTCCAGGAGCGCCTGAAGGCCGAGTACACCGAGCGCAACGTCGGCGAGCTCACCCGGCACGAGTGGCTGGCCGAGGGCATGCCGCCGCTGATCACCGAGCCGGGCATGCCGACCTTCAGCGAGGTGGCCGCCCACGTGGTGGCGAGCACCGTGCCCGACTGGGAGACCTTCTGGGGCTGGGAGCGCGAGCTGCTGCGCGACGCCTTCCGCGAGAGCCCGGAGCTGCGCGAGATCGCCGACCGGATCCTGGCGGGCGCCACCACCACGCAGGAGAAGGTGGATCGCATCCACGCCTACCTGATGACCGACATCCGCTACCAGCAGGACTACGAGAAGCACATCGCGGGGGTGAAGCCCCACGCCGCGCCGGTGGTGGTGGCGCGCCAGTACGGCGACTGCAAGGACAAGGCGGTGCTGTTCATCACGCTGGCTCGGCTGGCGGGCATCCAGGTGCACTTCGCCCTGGTGCGCACCCGCGACGCCGGCCCCGTGCGCCGGGCCGTGCCCATGCAGCAGTTCAACCACGCCATCGTGTACGTGCCTGCCCAGGATGGCATGCCCGAGGGCCGCTTCTACGACCCCACGGTGGATGCGCTGGATGTGCAGGTGCTGCGCCACGATGACCAGGGCACCTGGTCGCTGGTGTTCGATCCCGAGGGGAACGCCCACACCTGGCGCGAGATCCCCTACCAGGACGCAGCGGTGGACGACACGCTCACCGACGTGGTGCTGAGCCTGGCCGCCGACGGGCAGGTGACTGGCGAGCTGGCGCTGGAGTCCCGCGGCCGCCTGGGCTCGTTCCTGCGCACCGGGGCGCGCAACAAGAAGCAGCTCGAACAGGCCCTGGAGCAGCAGGTGGCGCGCACCTTCCCGGGCGGGCGGATGCTCGGCGTGCAGCTCGCCCAGGTCAGCGACGTGTTCCAGCCGGCGCGGGTGCAGCTCTCGCTGGAGTCCAGCGGCCTGGTGCGCAAGGAGGGCGACGCGCTGCGCCTGAAGCTGCCCGCCGGCTGGCGGCCCGAGGGCTGGTTCCGCCTGGCCGAGCGCATCCACCCCCTGCTGATCGGCACGCCGCGCACCATGCGCTGGCGCATGCAGATCGCCCTGCCGGCGGGCGCCAAGGTGGAGCGCCTGCCCGAGAGCGGCACCCTGGACAGCGAGTGCATGAAGCTGACGCGCACGGTGGTGGCGAAGAAGGGGGTGGTCACCGCCGAGCAGACGGTGGCCATGACCTGCGAGCGGCTCACCGTCGAGCAGTACGCCGCCCACCGCAAGGTGGCGGACGCCATGACCGCCTTCCTGGATCAGGAGCTGGTGGTGAAGGCGCCCAAGGCGAAGGCCGCCCGCTGAGGGACCCGGGGGCCCGCAGGGTGCCCCCCGGCGCTGCGCCTCAGCGGCGGCGCCGCACCAGCCCGATGACCCCCAGCGCCAGCAGCAGCAGGCCGCCCGAGCCGGGCGTGGACGGGGCCGTCGAGCAGCCGCTGTCCTTGCGCGCCCGCGGCGTCTCGGCCTCGGCGTCGGGGCTGGCGGCGTCCGCCACGCCGGCGTCGGCTTCCTCGGGCACCATGTCGGGCACGGCCTGGTCGGGCGCCATGGCCATGTCGGGCAGGCTCGCGCCGGGGCAAAGGTTGTCCTCGCAGCGCCCTTCCTCGCAGTCGCTGTCGCTGAAGCAGCGGCCGTCCACCTCACAGCGGTAGGCGCGTGGGCAGAAGCCCTTGCGGCGGAAGTCCGGGTTCACGCAGTGGTAGCCGGCCGGGCCGGGGATCTCGACGCACACCGAGTCGCCGGGGCAGCTCTCGTCGGCGGTGCCCTCGCAGTGGGGCGCGCAGCGCTTGCCGCGCGTCATGTCCACGCACGCGCTGCCCTCGGCGCAGTCGGCGTCCTCGGTGCACGGGGCGCACGCGTCGCAGCCCTCGGGCGCCCGGTCGGCCTGGCACACGCGGTTGATGCACCAGGTGCCGCCGGGGCACTCCTCGGTGGTGGTGCACGGCTGCTGGTAGTTGGGATCGGGCACGCACACCGGCAGGTAGTTGCCGCGGCCGTCGGTGGGCTCGCAGGCGATGCCGCCGCGGGTGCCTTCACAGGTGACCTGGCTGCACACAAAGCCCTCGGGGCAGGCGCCCAGGGTGTCGGGCAGGCAGTCGCACGAGCAGTACTCCACGCTGCCGCCGGTGACCACCACCTCGCTCTGGCAGCGCACGCTGCCCCACACGGCGCCGCACTCCGCGTTGCCGGGGATGCACACCGACGCGTCGCCGGCCAGGAGCTGCCGGCAGTCGAAGCCGAAGGGGCACTCGTCGTCGTTGGCACACGACGCGGTGCAGATCCGGGTCAGGTCCAGGTTGCTGTTCAGGGTGTCCACGCAGGTCTCGCAGCCCGCGGCGCACGGCTGGCCGATGTCGCCGATGTCCGGCGAGGGGATGGCGCAGCCCGTGTTGCCCGCGTCGTCCAGGGCCAGGCAGCGCGCGGCGCCGCCGCAATCGGCGTCGGTGTCACAGGGCGGCGAGCAGCGCCCGGCCACGCAGTTGGGGCACAGGTCGTCGCACGCGCCGCCCGTCTGCGGGAATCCCTCCAGGGCCAGGGCGACCGCGCGGGCCGCGTTCACGCGCCCGTAGCCGAAGCCCTGCGAGAAGCCGTGCTCGTCGTAGGCGAACTCCTGCTCCAGGTTGACGCCGAACTGGGCCTCCCAGGGGTTCTTGTTGGCGACGATCTTCTCGGCGGTCTGCTGCAGCACCAGCCGCACCTGCTGCGCCGTGAGATCGGGGTTGGCCGACAGGATCAGCCCCACCACACCGGCCACCACCGGCGACGCCGCCGAGGTGCCGCCGAAGCTGTTGGTGAAGTCGGTGGGGGAGTAGCCCTCGCCGCCCACGTAGTCGGCCGTGGCGATGCCGCTCTCGCCGTTGAAGCAGCCCTGGCTCGGGCCGGCCACGGCGATCACCGAGCCGTAATTGCTGTAGCAGGCGAAGTCGTCGGTGCGGGTGCTCGCCGACACCGTGATCACGCCGGGGTGGGCGGCGTACGGGTTGGCGGTGGCGGGCGTGAAGTAGTCGTTGCCTGCGGCGAACACCAGCACCACGCCCTTGCCGTCGCGGCCCTCGGTGGTGATGCGGTCGAAGACCTCGTTCTCGGCCCGCGCCAGGGGGAAGAACCGGGTCAGGCTGGGACCCCACGAGTTGTTGATGGCCCAGACGCCCTCGTCGGCGGCGCGCTGGAAGGCGTTGGCGTTGCTGATGCTGCGCAGGCCCGAGCTGCCCAGGAGCCGCACCGGGAACAGGGTGCAGCCCGGGCACACCCCGGTGCCGCCCACGCCGTTGTTCGCCACCGCGGCCACCACGCCGGCCACCGCCGTGCCATGGCTCTCGCGGTAGGGCGCGTTGGCCGGGCAGCTCCCGGCCCGGCCGGCGCCGTCGGGCGAGTCGCCGCAGCCGGCCTCGGGATCGTCGTCGCCGCCGGCCGCGTCGAAGCCGCCCACGATGTTCGCCACCAGATCGGGGTGATCCATGTCGTAGCCGGTGTCGAAGATGCCCATCACCACCTGGCGCTCGCCGGCGGTGACCGCCCACGCGCCCTCGGCGTCGATGCTCCCTGCCAGATCGCCCGAGGGCAGGTGCCACTGCTCGCCCACGCTGGGATCGTCGGGCAGGTCCAGCGGCGCCACATGGCGGATCAGGTCGGGCTCGGCCCAGCGGATTGTGGGCTGGTGGGTCAGGGCCCAGGCCGCGCGCAGGGCGTCGCCGTCGTCGGCCACCGCGGTCCACACCCCGGGCAGCCGGGTGGGGCCCACCAGCTTCGCGCCCGCAGCAGCCGCGGCCGCGCGGTCCACGGCGCCGCGGAAGGCGATGACGAGCTGGTTGTCGAAGAAGCCCACGCCGGCCTCGCGGGTCCAGGCGGGCCAGGTGCGGGCCACGGCGCCCGCGCGCACGAGTCGCTGCCCAACGGCCTCCAGCGCCTTGCCGTCGGCCCCCGTGATCTCCACGGCCACGCGATCCCGGGTCAGGCGCTCGGTGCGGGTGAGACGGGCGCCGGGCGCGACCTCAGCCAGCGCCTTCGCCAGCGCTTCGGAGGGCACTGCCGGCGCTTCCAGCAGGAGCCAGGTGTCGCTGACGGCCACGCGGATGGCCTGCGACCCGTTAGGATACGCACGCCAGTCATAGGGGCTGGCCGCGGCGGCCAGGGGCAGGCACAGCCCGCACAACGCGAGCAGGCTCAGCAGGGATCGACGCATCATCGCTCCAAGAAGGGCAGCGGGTGAGAAGTTGGCGGGCCGGGGAAGCAACCCCCGTGCCGCGCCTGGACTCACGGCAGGTCGAGCCGGTCGCGCAGGGCGGCATACCAGGGCGACCAGCCGGGCCCCAGGGCGCCGCGCATGGTCAGGGGTTCGGGCTCGACGGCGCCCCGTCGGCCCCGCTGAGCCACGGCCACGTGGAAGGTGGGCGGCGTCCCCGGGCGCGGGTGGATCGACAGGCGGCGCGCGACGCCCAGCCCCTCGGCCGCCAGGGCGTCGTCGAGCCGTTCGCCGCCGTGCCCGTCCATCAGCAGCACCAGCCGGCCGCCATCGGCCAGGTTGCGGGCGCCGGTGGCGGCGTAGGCCTCGACGCCCCCGCGCAGCTCGAAGCGCCCAGCCGCTCGCTGGGCGTCCTGCGGCAGCACGCCCGCGCCCAGAGCCATGAAGGGCGGGGCCCCGCACACCAGATCGAAGGGGGCTTCCGCCGCCAGGACGCCCCGGTCGCGCAGATCACCCAAGAGGGGCTGATAGCGGTCGGCCAGGCCGTTCAGGCGCGCGTTGCGCACCGCCAGGGCGTGGCTCTGGGCGAAGTACTCCACCCCGATCACCACGGCTTCGGGCAGGGCCCGCGCCAAGAGCAGCGCCACGGTGCCCTTGCCCGTGCCCAGATCCAGGATCCGGCGCGCCGCAGGGGCCGCCTCGGCGGCGACCCCCGCCAACAGCACGTCGTCGCTGGTGGCGCGGTGTCCCTTCCGACGCTGGAGGATTCGCAGGCTGTTGCTGAGGACGTCGAGGGTCTCGTCGGGGCCCGGCGCCAGGGGGTCGCTCAATAGAAGCGCCCCACCTCACCGGTCAGCGACCCGCGCAGCCGCACGTAGCTCTCGTACCGGGCCTCGTCCACCTCGCCCTCGGCGATGGCGGCCTGGACGGCGCAGCCCGGCTCCTCGATGTGCTGGCAGTCGGCGAAGCGGCACCCGTCGGCCAGGGCGCGCAGCTCGGGGTACAGGTCGCGCAGGGTGCGGGGATCGATACCCCACGGGGCAAAGCCGCGCACGCCGGGGCTGTCGATGACGTCGCCGCCGCCGGGCACGTGGTACAGCGAGGCGGTGGTGGTGGTGTGCTGCCCCCGGCCGCTGGCGTCACTGAGCTCGCGGACCTTCTCGCCCAGGCCCGGGTCCAGGGCGTTCAGCAGGCTGGTCTTCCCCACGCCCGAGTGTCCCACGAAGATGCTGGTGTGGCCCACCAGGGCCTGGCGCACGGCCTCGATGCCTTCGCCCGACTCGGCGCTGGCGGCGAGCACCCGGTACCCGGCCGCCGGGTAGGGGGCCAGCACCTCGTTCACTGTGGCCCGCGAGGCGTTGCCCAGCAGGTCCACCTTGTTGAACAGCACCAGCCCCTCGATGCCCGCCTGCTCGCACGCCACCAGGTAGCGGTCGATCAGGCCCAGGCGCAGCGGCGGCTCGATGGCGCACACCACGAACACCCGGGTGACGTTGGCGGCCAGCGTCTGCGGCTTGCGGCCCATGGCGTCGGCGCGCACCAGCTCCGTGTCGCGCTCGGCGTAGCCGGTGACGAGGAACTCGGCCAGCTCGGTGTCGGCCTCCTGGCCCAGGAACACGCGGTCGCCGACGACCGCGCGCTTGCCCTTGCCGTGCCCCACGCAGGGCACGCGGCTGCCGTCCGGGCGCTCGACCACCATCACGGGGCCGCGGCGATCCACCACGCGTCCGGCGGGGGCGCGGGGCGCGCGCGGCGCCGCGCGGTCCTTCGTTCGAGAGCGGGGGCGCAGGGTCATGGGGCGCGAGCCTGAACGCGCCAAATCCGCCGGTCAAGGGCGGAAAGCCAGGATTTGCCTTGAAATCAGGCTTGGCCCGAATAGTATGCGCGCCGACTGGAACCCCGGACTCAACCTGGAGCCCTCGCAATGGCCATGATCACCGATCTCGATCACGTGCGGAACATCGGCATCAGCGCCCACATCGACTCGGGCAAGACCACGCTGACCGAGCGCATCCTGTTCTATACCAACCGGATCCACGCGATTCACGAGGTGCGGGGCAAGGACGGCGTCGGCGCCAAGATGGACTCCATGGAGCTCGAGAAGGAGCGCGGGATCACCATCCAGTCGGCGGCCACGCACTGTCAGTGGAAGGACTACCACGTCAACATCATCGACACCCCGGGACACGTGGACTTCACCGTCGAGGTGGAGCGCGCCCTGCGGGTGCTGGACGGCGCCATCCTGGTGCTGTGCTCGGTGGCGGGCGTGCAGTCGCAGTCCATCACGGTGGACCGCCAGATGAAGCGCTACGACGTGCCGCGCGTGGCCTTCGTCAACAAGTGCGACCGCTCGGGCGCCAACCCGATGAAGGTCACCCAGCAGCTCTGTGACAAGCTCGGCCACAACGCCGTGATGGTCCAGTACCCCATCGGCCTCGAGGACAAGCACGTCGGGCACGTGGATCTGGTCACCATGAAGGCCCGCTACTACGCGGGTGAGAACGGCCAGGACATCACCGAGACCGATGAGATCCCCGCCAACATCGCCGACGCCGTCGCCGAGTACCGCGAGAAGCTCATCGACGCCGCCTCGATGTTCGACGAGGAGCTGATGGAGGCTGCGCTCGAGGGCGAGGTCAGCGTCGACATGCTGAACAACGCCATCCGCGCGGCCACCCTGAGCCTGGAGCTCACCCCGGTGTTCTGCGGCAGCGCCTACAAGAACGTGGGCGTGCAGAGCCTGCTGGACGGCGTGGTGTCCTACCTGCCGAACCCCAAGGAGGTCACCAACCGCGGCCTGGACCTGTCCAAGGACGAGGAGGTGGTGGTCCTGGGTCACGAGCCCGAGAAGCCCCTCGTCGCGCTGGCGTTCAAGCTCGAGGACGGCCGCTACGGGCAGCTCACCTACGTGCGCATCTACCAGGGGACGCTGCGCAAGGGTGAGTTCATCCACAACATGCGCGACCGGAAGAAGGTCAAGGTCGGCCGCCTGGTGCGGATGCACTCCAACGAGATGGAGGACATCGACGAGGCGTGCGGCGGCGATCTGGTGGCCCTGTTCGGCGTCGACTGCGCGTCCGGTGACACCTTCACCGACGACACCGTGCAGATCGCGATGACGTCGATGCACATCCCCGAGCCCGTCATCAACCTGATGATCCGGCCCGTGGACAACAAGGCCCAGATCAACATGTCGAAGGCGCTGCAGCGCTTCACCCGCGAGGATCCCACCTTCCGGGTGCACATCGACGAGGAGTCGGGCGAGACGATCATCAGCGGCATGGGCGAGCTGCACCTCGAGGTCTACATCGAGCGCATGAAGCGCGAGTACAAGGCCGAGGTGGAGACCGGTGCGCCGCAGGTGGCCTACCGCGAGACCATCAGCCGCCAGGCCGAGTTCAACTACACCCACAAGAAGCAGACCGGTGGTTCCGGTCAGTACGGTCGGGTGGCCGGTTGGATGGAGCCCTGCGAGGAGCACGAGTTCTTCTTCGAGTCGCAGATCGTGGGTGGCTCGATCCCGAAGGAGTACGTGCCGTCCTGTGAGAAGGGCTTCCGCTCGATGATGGACCGCGGCCGCATGATCGGCTTCCCCGTCGTCAACGTGAAGTTCGTCATCAACGACGGCCAGTACCACGCGGTGGACTCGTCGGACATGGCCTTCCAGGCCGCCGCCCGCGGTGCTTTCCGTGACGCCTACGAGCGCGCTCGGCCCATCATCCTGGAGCCGATCATGAACGTGAGCGTCGAGGGCCCCTCGGAGTTCCAGGGCACCATGGTGGGCAGCCTGAACCAGCGCCGTGGTCTGATCACGGGCACCACCCAGGAGGATGGCTTCGTGCGCATCGACGCCGAGGTGCCCCTGAGCGAGATGTTCGCGTACTCGAACACCCTGCGGTCCGGCACCCAGGGCAAGGCCGAGTTCTCCATGGAGTTCTGCAAGTACGGCCAGGTGCCCAGCAGCATCGCCGAGGAGCTCAAGGAGAAGTTCAAGGACCGCAAGAAGGGCTGAGCCCATCCTGCACCGCTGAACGCAAGAACGCCTGGCCCCGTGCCGGGCGTTCGTGTTTTCAGACCCTTAGGTTGAGCGGTCGAGTTTGACTCGGCCCGGGCGCGGCGATGAGACTGCGCCCCGGCGTGGCCCGAGGGGAGGCCGCACCCATCACTCAGCTTATGTGGGGAGCACCATGAGCAAGACGAGCCAGATCCTTCTGGCGGCCGCGGCCGCCTTCGCCCTTTCGGCCTGTGACGACGGTGACTCGGGCGGCAGCGGTGGCGCTGGCGGCGCCGGCGGCGCTGGTGGCGCGGGCGGCATGATGGCCGACGCGGGCGCCGGCGGCATGGGGGGCGCCGGTGGCATGGGCGGTGCCGGCGGCGCCGGTGGCATGGGCGGTGCCGGTGGCATGGGTGGCGCCGGTGGCATGGGCGGGGGCGGGGAAGATCCCTGCATGATCGCCTGCACCACGCTGGCCGACTGCGCGGCTCAGGACGACTACTGCCCCGGGATCGATCCCGGTGAGAGCCGCGACGGCCTGTACGCCGGCTGCCTGGAGAGCTGCGCGAACATGGTCGCGTTGGCCACCATCGTGAACAACTTCGGTGGCAACTGCGCGCAGGTCATCCCGACGGTCAGCACCGCCAGCGCCGACTTCGCGGCGAGCTGCGCGGGCGGCGGCGAGGGTGGCATGGGCGGCGAGGGTGGCATGGGCGGCGAGGGTGGCATGGGCGGCGAGGGCGGCATGGGCGGCATGCCCGGCGCCACCACCGAGCAGGCCCAGGCGATCATCAACGCCAACTGCAACGGCTGCCACGTCGGCGGCGGCACCTCGGGCGGCCTGGCCCTGGACGATCTGGCCGCCGCCACCGTGGGTGTCGCGTCTTCGGCCGGCATGAACTACGTGACGGCTGGCGATCACACCATGAGCTACCTGTTCCACAAGCTGGCGGGTACGCATGCGGACGTGGGCGGCAACGGCGGCCGGATGCCCCAGGGCGGCGCCCTGAGCGACCTCGACCTGGCCACCATCGTGAGCTGGATCGACGGCCTGGGCAACTGAGCCCGGCTGTGTGATCCGTTGAAGACGCCCGGCCCGTGCCGGGCGTCTTCGTTTTCGGGTTCCCCGGTCGGGCAGGCGGTTGAATCAAACTGGCCGCTTCGACAAAGTGCGCCCCCGATGGCCCCCCGGGGGCTGTGATGACACTCGAGTGTTGGGGAACACGATGAACCACATGACGCGATTCCTGGTGGCGGCGGCAGCGGTCTTTGCGCTGACGGCCTGTGATGACGGCGGCTCGAGCGGCGGCGCCGATGCCGGCGCGGGTGGCATGGGCGGCGCCGGTGGGATGGGCGGCGCTGGCGGGATGGGCGGCGCTGGCGGCGCGGGCGGCGCCGGTGGGATGGGCGGTGAGGGCGGCATGGGTGGGGGCGGCGACGACCCCTGCGTGACCGCGTGCACCACCCTGGCCGACTGCGCGGCCCAGGACGACTACTGCCCCGGGATCGATCCCGGTGAGAGCCGCGACGCGCTCTACGCCGGCTGCCTCGATTCGTGCGCCAACATGGCGGCCCTGGCCACCATCGTGAACAACTTCGGCGGCAACTGTGCGCAGGTGGTCCCCACGGTCAGCACGGCCAGTGCCGACTTCGCGGCGAGCTGCGAGGGCGGCGGCGACGCCCCGAGCACCGAAGACATCCAGGCCATGTTTGCGGCCACCTGCTCGGGCTGCCACGTGGGCGGCGCGTCCCAGGGGGGCCTGAACCTGGACGACCATGAGGCGAGCACCGTGGGGGTCGACGCCATCGGCGCGGCGATGCCGCTGGTGGACGCCGGCGATCACATGAACAGCTACATGTACCACAAGCTCGCCGGCACCCACGCCGACGTGGGCGGCGGCGGGTCGACCATGCCCATCGGCCGTGCGGCCTGGACCGCCGATGAGCTGGCCGACTACGCGGCCTGGATCGACAGCCTGCCCACGGAGTGAGCCCGGGCTGCGCCGGCTGATCCGTCGGCGCCGCTCACAGCTCGTCGCCCCGCAGCTCCAGCAGCGGGGCGCCGCGCGCCACGAGCGCCCCCAGCCGGGCGAAGGGCCGGCCCACAAAGCCCGCCCCACCCGCCCGCAGCGGGTGCACCGCCTGGCCCGTATCCAGCAGCGCCACCAGGGTCGTGGGCCCCACCGGCCCGAGCGTGGCGATCCAGGTCAGCCGACCTGCCGCCGGCGCCAGCACCGCCCGAGTCAGCCCCACCAGGTGGCTGAAGGGCGGGGCAGCTTCGCCCTCCAGGCGCTGCTGTTCCACGATACCCGCCATGGGCGCCGTGATGGCCTCGCGCGGGCCCCCAGCGGGCTCGACATAGGCCACCACATCGCCCGCCGCGACGGCGGTGCCCAGGGGGACCTGGTGCCGGACCACGCCGCCGGCCACCGTCGCCAGGTGGATCACGGGCAGCCCTCAGCGCGCCGTCTCTCCCACTCCATGAGCGTCATCAAGGGCTGCTGGCGACACCGCCCCGCGCGGTTGCAGACGCGGACGGCCAGGAAGCCGGCTCGGGGCGGCTCGCCCTGGCCGCCCGCCTCGGTCCAGCGGGCCTGCAGGGCCTCACGATCGGCCGGCACGGCCGCGAACAGCTTGTTGGCGCGTCGGTGGTGGCGCACCAACGCGGCGGCAAAGGGCACGCGCAGCGAAGCCGGGGGCTGAGTGACGGCGGCTGGGGCGTCGCAGCGGGGGGTGTCGGGGCCGCACTCGCCGGGCTTCGGCGAACCCAGCGCCACCTCGACCAGCGCCGTCCCAGGCTGGTCGCCCGCGTCACCGGCGCCGTGACCGTCGGCGAGCAGCACCACCACCCGATCCAGGCCTACGGGATCCTCGGCCTTCAGATCGAGCACCAACCCCTCATCGTCGACACACTCCGTGACCGCCGCCAGGGTCGGTGAGCCATCGCCCACCATGGCCGTGAAGGAGCGCCCGTCGGCGGAGTCCTCGGCGGCGTCGTCGGTGGGTGCGGGGCGGCGCCAGAGGCCGCCGGCGTAGGCCCCCGGGGCCTCGGGGAGCCCCAGCGTGCACTGCCAGGCGCGCACGTCCGGCGCCTCGCTGTACTGACAGGGCGCGTCCTCGGGGAACTTGCCGCTGTCCGGATCCCACGCCCAGCGCTTGCCGGCCCAGCGCACCACGAAGTCGTCCGGGGGCCACAGGGTCGCCGGCTCCGAGTAGCGAGCCGTCAGGCCGTCGTCGGTGGGCCGGATCGAGACGGCCTCCACGGCGGGAGCGGGGTTCACCAGCACGCGATCGGCCCGGGGCACGCCCAGGCCGCCGGCCCCGCGGATCAGAAAGGGGGGGCGGGGGAAGCCGTCGGTGGGCAGGCCTTGCAGGGCAAGCACGGTCGGCGCCAGATCCGTCAGCTCGATGGGCGCCGTGCGCAGGGCGCGCTCGGCCGTGGGCGAGATCGCCCGGGACGCGACCAGCAGCGCCACCTCACGGGCCCCCTGCGAGAGACCGCCCCGGGCGCCCAGGGGCCCCCCGCCGGGATCGGAGAAGACGGCGCCGCGGGCCAGCACCGCCACCGCCGCCAACCGGCCCGAGCTCCCGAAGATCGCGTGGGCGAGCTGTGCCTCCAGCCGCTGTCGCCGGCCCGGGCTGAGGGAGTCCTGCGGGCCCTGGGCCAGGGTGACCTGGGGGACGCCCCCGGCATCCAGGTGCGCCGCTGCACCCAGGAGCGGCGCGGCGCCTTGGGTGGCCGCCTTGAGCGCAGTCCCGAGGCACTGCCGCAGCGCGGCGCCCGCGGCGGTCTGCCCCAGCGGCGCAGAGCGGATGGCGACAAAGGCCGCGGAGCCTTCGCCCTCCAACCGCAGCGCCCCCTCTGCAGCCGCGCGTTCCAGGCGCTCGGCGCAGGGGGCGCCAGCCCGGGACGCCAGTTGGCTCAGCAGCGCCTCGACCGTCATGGGGGCGACCCCCGTCGGCCGATCCGAGACGCCCCCGGTGGAGACCAGGATCACCGTCAGCGCCTTGAACTGCCGGGGGTGGGCGGCGCGCCAGGTGCGCAGCAGCCGCCAGAGGTGCTCGTCGACGGCCTTGAGGGCCTCGCCCTGGCGGTCAACCACGCTGAGCTCGGGCGCCTCGCACCGACGAGCGGTCTGCAGCGTGCTCTCGGTCAGGACCTGGCGGAAGTACAGGCGGAGCACGTCGGGCGCCGACTTCCCGCGCACCGCGTCGATGGCCGCGGCGCGGGCCCCGCGGTCGAACAGCGGCGCGGCCGCGCCGCCCACCCGATGGGGCAAGATGGCGTTGATGCCCGCGCCGTCCGAGCGCGGGATCCACCACTCGGAGCCGAAGCCGAAAGGATCGAAGACGGTCACCGCGCGGCGCTGTCCGGCCAACGCGCTGTCCAGCGTGGCGGTGTCGAGCACGCTCGCCAGGACCGGTGGCTGGTCGGGCTGCGGCACCTCAAAGGCGTGCCCGTGGTAGACGTGGCTCGCGTCGCGGGCGGCCCGGAAGTCGAACCGGCGCAGCCGCCCGGCCGGGCCCGCGGCGAGCACGCGGCTGCCGGCCACGCCGTGATCGCCGGCAAACCGCCCGGTGGCCAAGGTCGCGAGCGGGGCGAGGCCGACGGCGGGCGCTGGCGCCTCCGCGCGCTCCGCCAAGATCCGCTTGAAGCCTGCGTCGCCGAGCAGCGCGAGCCCCGAGAGCCACTCCGGGGCGTCGTCGGCCGCCCGGATGGCCGCCAGGTGTGCGGCCAGCACGTCCCGGCGCAGCCCGTCCACCACCACCACCAGGACCGGGCCCGGGGAGGAGGTCGCGGCGTCCTCGGCCAGGGGCGGCCCGGGCGCGCGCTGATAGCCCACGGGCGCGCAGGCGACGAGCCCGAGGGTGAGCAGGTGGGTGAGGAGGCGGCGCACCCGCCTGCTGTAGATCACGGCGGGTCGCTTTGCAACGCGCCCGAAGCGGGCGTCGTCCAGCGGGCGTAGAACTGCCGCTTGGAGCCCACCAGCTCGGGCGGCGGCATGCCCTCGGGGTGCGGGGCGGGTTCACTGGGCGCGAGCTTCAGCAGCACGTGGCGCCGGGCCACGCGGAGCGCGTGCCGCAAGGTGGCGGCCGACACCCGCGGGAGCCGGGGCAGGTGGCGGAAGGGGGCCAGGTTGGTGGATTCGCCTTCGTCGCCTTCGGGGAACATCGGATCCAGGTAGACGTGATCCACGGCGTCGTCGGGGGCGGCCGCCAGCCACGTCCGGTGGTCTGCGCATTGAACGGTGATGCGGCGAGCCGCGCCGGGATCCAGGCCGTGCAGCCCCAGGGCCGTAAAGGTGGCGATGGCGGGTCGGACCTCCAGGCCGAGCACGCGGGCCCCGGCCCGAGCCAGCATGCGGGCGTCGTGCCCCATGCCCAGCGTTCCGTCCAGGACCCACTCGTCCGGGCGCAGCGCGAGGACGAGGCCCAGCGTGTCGGGTTGCCGGCTGCGGACTCGGCGGTGGGTCAGCCCCGGGTGCCACAGGGTCGGCTTCGCCCCCGGCACATGCAGCCGCAGGCCCGCGTGGGTCAGCACCAGGCCCGGGCGATCGGGGGGCAGGGGACGGCTCACCAGCTCGGCGCCCAGCCAGGCGGCCCAGAGGGCAGCGTCGGGGGCGTGGCGGCGGGCGCGGCTGAGGCTCAAATAAAAGACGGGCTCGCTCATGGTCGTTAGACTCAAGCACATGAGCGACGTCCTCAGTCAAGAAGAGCTCAACGCCCTGTTCGAGGTCATGGGGCGACCGGTGGAGCCAACGGCGCCGCCGCGCGCCGCAGAGGCTCAGGTGGCGGCGCTGGGCATCGCGGCCCGGGTGAAGCTGGACGTTGCGGTGGAGATCGGCCGGACCCGGCTGACTCTGGCCGAGCTGCACCGACTGGCCCCGGGGGACAACCTCGTGCTCGACCGCCCCATGGCCACCCGGCTGCCGCTGACGGTCGCGGGCCGGGTGGTGGCCCGGGGGCAGCCCGTCGCGGTCGAGGAGCACTTCGCCTTGCGGGTCGAGACCGGGCCGGACGACCTGCCACCCTGACGCCCGAGGCGCGTCGCGCCCCGCGACCCACCGTTGACGACATGTAGGATAACTGGCTACCTTGGCCCCGTCAGAAGGGTCGAGGGAGGGTCAGATGCGTCACGTCCTGCTGTTTGCCGCTTGTGCCGTGGCCGCGCTGCCTGCGCAGGCCCGCCCCAACCCCGATGTCACCGAGCTCGAGGCGCGTGTCGCCCGTCTGGAGGCAGCCTTGGCGCAGCGCCCCATGGACGTGGGCGCCTACGACCTGCCCGAGCGCCTGACCTTCTGCGGGCAGCCGGTGGATCTCGACGATCCCTGGATCCGCGAGCGCATGGAGAAGGAGCTGCTGCTCGTCCTGGGCGACCGCGCCCAGGTCGCCTTGTGGACGAAGCGCGCACGGCGGATCTTCCCGGTCGTGGAGCGCGAGGCCAAGGCGCTGGGCACCTGCGATGACCTGAAGTACCTGGCGGTGGTGGAGAGCGGGCTGCGGCCCGCGGTGACCAGCCGGGCTTCGGCCAAGGGCTACTGGCAGTTCATGGCCGGTACCGCCCGGCAGTACGGGCTGGACGTCAGCCGCACCTGGGACGAGCGCGCGGATCTGCACGAGGCGACCCGGGCCGGGCTCGGCTACCTGAAGGACCTGCACAGCCGCTTCGGGGATTGGCCGTCGGCCATGGCGGCCTACAACACCGGCCCGGGCCGGCTGGGCCGAGCCCGCGAGGCGCAGGGCACGAACGACTACTGGCAGCTCGACCTGTACACCGAGGCCGAGCGCTACGTGCCCCGGGTCATCGCCGTGAAGGCGGTGATGAGCGATCTGCAGCGATACGGCTTCCACCTGCGGGTCGAGGACGGCTGGGCGCCCCGTGAGGTGGGCTTCGTGAAGGTCGAGATCCCGCCCGGCGTGGAGGTCTCGGTCGACGACGCCGTGAAGGGCGCGGGGCTCTCGCTGCGCAACTTCCGGCTGCTCAACCCCGAGCTGGGCGAGGACGCGCTGCCCGACGGGCGCGAGGTCACGCTCGAGGTGCCGAAGGGCAAGGAGCGTGACCTGCGCGACTGGCTGCTGGCCCGCGTCCGGGAGCAGCGTGCGGTGGCGCGCCACACCAAGCGCAGCAAGCGGGACCGCCCCAGCGAGCGGAGCACCCGGGCGGTCAGCAAGCGCAGCGTCGCCAAGCGCAGCGTCAGCAAGCGCACTGAAAGCAAGCGCAGCGTCAGCAAGCGCACTGAAAGCAAGCGCAGCGCCACCAAGCGCAGCCGCGCGGCCACCCGCAAGGCCCGCTACTACCGGGTGCGCAACGGTGACAGCCTGTGGGACATCGCCCAGAAGGAGAACGTCTCCGTGGCCGAGCTGCGCCGCTGGAACCGGATGGGTCGGCGCTCCGTCATCACGCCCGGGCAGAAGCTGGTGGTACGCCCCGCGCCCTGAACGGGCCCCCTGGGACTCGCCCCGTCGCCCGATTGACACACCCCCTCGCCAAGCTCCATGCCCTTCGAGTAAGCTCCGCCGTCCTGATCCTCGTGGAGGGAGCCCGTTGGCCGACAAGCAGTCCATCCGGGTGGTGGCCGCCGAGATCGAGCGGGACGGGCGCTTCCTGATCACCCAGCGCCGCCCCACCGCCATCCTGCCGCTGCTCTGGGAGTTCCCGTCCGGCAAGGTCGAGCCCGGTGAGACGGACGAAGAGGCGCTCGCCCGCGAGATCGAGTGGCGGATGCAGGTCCGGGTGACCGTCGGCAAGCTCTCGATGTTCCTGAAGCACGACTACGACGACTACGAGCTGGACTTCTGCGTGTACCGGTGTCGGCTGGTGGACGACGCGCCCATCGAGAAGCGCCGCATCCACGACTTTCGGTGGGTCACCCCGCTGGAGATGGACGGCTACGAGTTCCCGCCTGCGGACGCCCAGACGGTGGCCAAGCTGCTGGCGAACCGCGACGTCACCTCGGCGCCGTCGGCGTTGACCCCGGGGGAGTGACCCGGGGGCGATCGGCAGGGGCCGGCGCCATGGGGGCGCGGCCCCGCCTCGCTCACCCGGCGGTGAGCTTCCCGTCTTCGCCGAGCCGGTAGCCGTCGGGCAGGTTGTCCGCCAGGCGCTCGCGGGCCTCGGTCAGGTCGGCTTTCAGCGCGATCAGGGCATCGGCGGCGGTGCGGGTGATGCGCCCGCTGGCCTCGGGATCCTCGAGCACGTCGATGAGCTGGGCCACCGCGTTGCCGTGGAAGTCGTGGCCGGGCTTCACCGCCGTCTGAACCAGACCGATGACCTTCACCCGCACCTGGTCGTCGTGATCCATGGCGTAGGGCGCGATGGTGGGCAGGACCCGGTCGTCCTCCAGGTGGTCGCCCAGCGCGTCCACGAGCTGGAGGCGGGCCTCGATGGTGCGGTGGTCGTCCGGCGCATACTGGCTGAGGGCCTCGGCGAGCACGCCCACCAGGCGCTCGTCGGACACCAGGCGGGACAGCACCACGATGGCGCTCGAGGGCACCTGCTCGCCCTTGATGGCGGCGGCGAGCGGCTCGATGGACGCGGGGCCGAAGCGGTCGACGAGGGTGTCGGCCACCCAGCGCTTCTCCTGCTCGTTCTTGATCGTGTCCTTGAAGTTCACACACAGGCGACGGACCAGCGAGGCCACCGCCTCGGGGGTGCCGTAGGCAGCGAGCTCCTCCAGCGCTTCCTGGCGGACCTGCTGCTGGTGGTGCTCGTTGAGCATCCGCTTGGTGGCCCGGGCGATCTTGCTCGGGGTCGGCTTGTTGCTGAGGAAATCGAGCAGGCCCATGGGCGCCTCCGGTGCTGAATGGCGCGGGAGGGTAGCACAACCGCCGCCGCGGTCGAGAGAGTCAGGCGGTCGACGGGGTCAGGTGAGCTCGTCCAGCCGCATGCCGGGCCGGGTCAGCAGCATGGGCTCCTTGGGCAGCAGCACCTCGAAGCGGGATCCGGCCCCCAACTCGCTGTGGACCTTCAAGCGGCCCCGGTGTTCCTCGACGATCCGCCGGGCGAGCGAGAGGCCCGTGCCGGATCCGGGGAACTCGTCGGGCTGGTTGAGCCGGCTGAACAGCTCGAAGATGTGGTCGTGGTAGCGGGGCTCGATGCCGATGCCGTTGTCTTGGAGCTCGATGCGCCAGTCCAGGCCGTCATCGACGACCCGCAGCACCACCTCGGGCGCTTCGGCGCGGTTGAAGGTCAGCCCGTTCTCGATGAGCTGCTCGAGCAGCAGCCCAATCTGCGCGCGATCGGCGCAGAGCTCGGGCAGGGGCCCCTCGACCCGCACGACCCCCGGGCACTTCTTGCGCACCCGGCCCACCACCTCGGCCACCAGGGCCGCCAGCGGGAAGCGGGTGGCCTCGCCTCGCTCGCGCTCTTGCTGGACCAGGGCGATCAGGTCGTCAGCCAGCTCGTTGATGCGCTCCACCTTCCCGCCGATGCCGTGCACCAGCTCGAGCCCCACGGTGCCCAGGCTGCGGCCGTGGTCTTCCTCGAGGAAGGTGGCGAAGGCGTCGATGCTGCGCAGGGACTTCTTCAGGTCGTGGGTGATGCCGTACACGAGCGCGTCCAGCTCGGCGTTGGCGGTCTCGAGGCTGCGGCCATACGCCCGCAACTCGTCGCGGTGGGCCTGCAGGTTGTCGCCCATCTGGTTGAAGGCGGCCGCCAGACGCCCCAGCTCGTCCTTGCGGGACTCCGCCAGCTCCAGCCGGTAGTCCAGGGCCCCGCCGCCCAGGATCCGGGCCCCCTCCTCCAGCGCGCGAATGGGCGCCAACAGGCGGTTGGCCAGATCGTCGGCGAACAGCAGCACGAAGATCAGGGTCAGCCCGATGACCGCCGTGAGGATCCAGATGAGCACCGAGACCTCGCGGTAGGCGCTCTCGCCCGGGACCGCGAGGACCACCTGCCAGCCGCCATTGCGCACCGAGGCGCGGGCCACCACGTGGGGCGCATCGGCGAAGGTCAGCTCGGTGGTGGACAGGCCGCTGGCCCGCAGACGGGGCACGTAGTCCGGTGCCTTGCGCCCGACCAGGTCGGGGCGGGTGTGGGCGACGATGCGGTCGTCCGCGTCGACCACGGCCAGGACGGGGCCCGCTTCGCCCTCGGGCCCGCGGGCCCGCAGCAACAGATCCGACAAGGCGGACGGATCGAGGACGATGCCCACCCACCCGACCAAGGCCTGCTCGGGGCCCACGCGGATGGGCTCGATGCGCAGCGGCCGCGGGCGGCTCACCCCGGACAGCGGCGGGAGCACACCCAGCAGGGTGACACCCACCTCGGCCTCGCTGAACCCGGCGACGGAGGCCAGGCTGGGGGGGGGATCCAGGTTGTGGTGCGGTGCCGTCCACACCACCTGCCCGTCGGGCAGGGCCACGAAGGTGGCTGAGTACTGCGAGTTCAGGCGGGCCAGATCCCGCAGATCATCGTGCCCGGGGGGGGCCTCGACCCAGCCCATCCCGCTGTTGGCAAGGGCTTCGGCCAGGGTGGTACGGGTGAGGCCCCGGCCCGGCAGGCGGCGGGTGACGCCGTGCAGATCGTCGCGGGCCCGGTCGAGCAGGGCGCCGACGGCGGCGCCGGTCATCAACACCGCCTGGGCGTGACGCGCGCGAACGGACCGTTTTCCCTGCTGGACCGCGCGGTTGACGTTGACGAATCCGGCCACCACCAGCGGGCCCAGGCTGAGCAGCAGGAGCAGGAGCGTCACCTTGCCGCGCAGGTTCGGCACCCTCAGCCGGCGCGGGGGCGCGCCGGCGGTGGACGTCTGCTCGGTCGGTGTGGCGTCGCTCAAGCCTCTCCCCTCGAGGGGGCATGGTGCGCGCCCGTCGGCCCTCAAGCAAGCCAACCCGGGCGGCCCCCCTTGCGGCGACCAACCGTTGCGCGCCCGGCGGTCAGGGAGTACACAAGGCGCCGGTTCAACCCCCACTGCACCCCGAGGGAGGCGTCCCATGTCCGAAGGTCAGGTCATCACCCGCAACGAAGACCTCTCGCTGAACGTGCCCGACAACCCCATCATCCCCTTCATCGAGGGCGACGGGATCGGCCCCGACATCTGGGCGGCCTCGGTGCGGGTCTTCGACGCGGCCGTGGCCAAGGCCTACGGCGGCAAGCGCAAGATCGTCTGGAAGGAGATCCTCGCGGGCGAGAAGGCCTACGGCGAGACGGGGGAGTGGCTGCCCGACGCCACCGTGCAGGCCATCCGCGACTACCGCGTGGCCATCAAGGGCCCCCTGACCACCCCCGTGGGCGGCGGCATCCGCAGCCTGAACGTGGCCCTGCGCCAGATCCTCGACCTGTACGCCTGCGTGCGGCCCGTGCGCTGGTTCGAGGGCGTGCCGGCCCCGGTCAAGGAGCCCCAGAAGCTCAACGTGGTGATCTTCCGCGAGAACACCGAGGACGTGTACTCGGGCATCGAGTACCGGGCCGAGTCCGCCGAGGCCAAGGAGCTCATCGACTTCCTGGCGGCCAAGGGCAAGACCATCCGCCCCGACAGCGGCGTGGGCATCAAGCCCATCTCGAAGGGCGGCACCGAGCGCCTGGTGCGGCGGGCCATGAAGTACGCCCTCGCCAACGGCCACAAGTCGGTGACGCTGGTGCACAAGGGCAACATCATGAAGTTCACCGAGGGCGCCTTCCGCGACTGGGGCTACGGCCTCTGCGAGAAGGAGTTCGACAAGGTGGCCATCGGTGAGGCCGATCTGTGGGCCGATCACGACGGGAAGATGCCCGAGGGCAAGGCCCTGCTGGTGAAGGACCGCATCGCCGACGCCATGTTCCAGCAGCTCCTGCTGCGGCCCGACGAGTACGAGATCATCGCCACGATGAACCTCAACGGCGACTACCTCAGCGACGCCTGCGCGGCGCAGGTGGGCGGCCTGGGCCTGGCCCCCGGCGCCAACATCGGCGACGAGGCCGCCGTCTTCGAGGCCACGCACGGCACGGCGCCGAAGTACGCCGGCCTCGACAAGGTCAACCCTTCGAGCGTGATCCTGTCGGGCGAGATGATGTTCCGGCACCTGGGCTGGCCCGAGGCCGCCGATCTGATCGTCAAGGGCATCGAGGGCGCCATCGGCGCCAAGACCGTGACCTATGACCTCCATCGCCAGATGGAGGGCGCCACCCTGCGCAAGTGCAGCGAGTTCGGCAGCGACATCATCGAGCACATGTGAGGTCCTGGGCGGGCCCCCTGCGGATCCCGCCCGCCCTCCAAGACCCTCCCTCCAACCTCCAGACAGCGGACCTGCGATGAAGATCCACGAGTACCAGGCCAAGGAGCTGCTGAAGGGCTACGGGGTGACCGTGCCCCGCGGCCACGTCGCTTTCAGCCCCGATGAGGCCGTGAAGGCCGCCGAGTCCCTCGGCGGGAACATCTGGGTGGTCAAGGCCCAGATCCACGCCGGCGGTCGCGGCAAGGGCGGCGGCGTCAAGCTCGCCCGCAGCCTCGCCGAGGTGCGCCAGCTCAGCGACGACATCCTCGGGATGCAGCTCGTGACCCACCAGACCGGCCCCGAGGGCCAGCTCGTGCGGCGCGTGTACATCGAAGAGGGCGCCGACATCGCCAAGGAGTTCTACCTGGGCGTGGTGTTGGACCGCGACACGAGCCGCATCGTGTTCATGGCCAGCACCGAGGGCGGCACCGAGATCGAGGAGGTCGCCGAGAAGACCCCCGAGAAGATCCTCAAGGAGTACGTGGATCCGGTGGTGGGCCTCGGTGACTACCAGGCGCGCAACCTGGCCTTCGGCCTGGGCCTCAAGGGCAAGCAGGTGAACAAGGCGGTGGGCTTCATGAAGGCCCTCTACCGCGCCTTCGTGGAGAAGGACTGCTCGCTGGCCGAGATCAACCCGCTGATCCTCACGGGCGCCGGCGACGTGGTCGCGCTGGACGCGAAGATGAACTTCGACTCCAACGCCCTGTACCGCCAGAAGAACGTGGTGGAGTACCGGGACCTGGACGAGGAGGACCCCAAGGAGATCGAGGCGAGCAAGTTCGACCTCAACTACATCTCCCTGGACGGCAGCATCGGCTGCATGGTGAACGGCGCCGGGCTGGCGATGGCCACCATGGACATCATCAAGCACTTCGGCGGCGAGCCGGCCAACTTCCTCGACGTGGGCGGCGGCGCCACCACCGAGAAGGTGACGGCGGGCTTCAAGATCATCCTCGAGGATCCGGCCGTGAAGGCCGTCTTCGTGAACATCTTCGGCGGCATCATGCGCTGCGATGTGATCGCCAACGGCGTGGTGGCGGCGGCCAGGGACCTGGGCCTCGAGATCCCGGTCGTGGTGCGGCTGGCGGGCACCAACGTGGAGCTGGGCAAGCAGATCCTGGCCGAGAGCGGCCTGGCGCTGATCGCGGCCGATGACATGGCCGATGGCGCCAAGAAGGCGGTGGCTGCGGCCGCCGCCGCGAAGTGAGGAGGCGACATGGCCATCTGGGTTGACGAGAACACGCGGCTGGTCGTGCAGGGCATCACCGGGTCCACCGGGAGCTTCCACGCCCGCCAGATGATCGACTACGGCACCAACGTGGTCGCCGGCTGCACCCCCGGGAAGGGGGGGCAGGTCTTTGACGACAAGGTGCCCGTCTTCGACACCATGACCGAGGTGGTGAAGCAGACGGGCGCGAACGCCGCGGTCGTGTACGTGCCGCCGCCCTTCGCCGCCGACGCGATTCTCGAGTCGATGGGCGCCGGCATCGAGCTGATCATCGCCATCACCGAGGGCATCCCGGTGCTGGACATGCTCAAGGTCAAGGCTGCGCTGCAGAACAGCAGCTGCCGGCTGGTGGGCCCGAACTGCCCGGGCGTCATCAGCCCCGGGCTGGCGAAGATCGGCATCATGCCGGGGCACATCCACAAGCAGGGCCGGGTGGGCGTGGTCAGCCGCTCCGGCACCCTGACCTACGAGGCGGTGGGTCAGCTCACCGCGCTCGACATCGGCCAGAGCACCTGTGTGGGCATCGGCGGCGATCCCATCAACGGCACCAACTTCATCGACGTGCTCTCGGCCTTCGAGGCCGACGAGGGCACCGACGCCGTGATCATGATCGGCGAGATCGGCGGCACGGCCGAGGAGCAGGCCGCCGAGTGGGTGAAGGCCAACATGAGCAAGCCCGTGGTGGGCTTCGTGGCCGGGGCCACGGCCCCTCCGGGGCGCCGCATGGGCCACGCCGGCGCCATCATCAGCGGCGGCAAGGGCACCGCGGCGGACAAGTTCGCGGCCTTCGAGGCGGCGGGCATCAAGTGCGCCATGACCCCCGCCGAGCTGGGCTCGACCCTGGCCTCGGTGCTCTGAGTCCCTGCCGCGTCTCGCCGGCCCGGCCTCACGGCGCGGGCCGGCCCCTTCCGGCCTTGCTCCCCCCGGGTTGTTGCGCTAAGAAGGCGCGCCTTTTCACAACCCAGACCCTCACCGGGGAGTCGAAGCACCATGGCCATCGAGCGCACCCTCAGCATCATCAAGCCGGACGGCGTCCAGCGGAACCTCATCGGCACCATCCTCACCCGCTTCGAGGAGGCCGGCCTGAAGATCGTCGGCGGTCGCCTGCAGCAGCTCAGCCAGGCTGAGGCCGAGGGCTTCTACGCCGTGCACAAGCACCGCCCCTTCTTCGGCGAGCTGGTGAGCTTCATGATCAGCGGCCCGGTGTTCATCTCGGTGCTCGAGGGCGACGACGCCATCGCGAAGAACCGGGACCTCATGGGCGCCACCAACCCCAAGGAGGCCAAGCCCGGCACCATCCGTGCCGACTTCGCCAAGAGCATCGACGCCAACACGGTGCACGGGAGCGACGCCCCCGAGACCGCCGCGGTGGAGATCGCCTACTTCTTCCGCAGCATCGAGCTCGTCTGAGCCCCCCGGTCGTCCCGTCGTGTCCGTCCGCCCGGAGATCCCCCGCAAGAACCTGACCGAGCTCGGGCTCGCTGACCTGCAGGCGTTGTTCGCCGAGTGGGGCGAGCCCAAGTTCCGGGCGAAGCAGGTGTACCAGTGGGTCTTCCAGAAGGGCGCGCGGTCCATCGACGGGATGACCAACCTGCCGAAGGCGCTGCGGCAGCGGCTGTCGGACGAAGGCTACTCCGTCGGGCGCGTGCGCGTCGGGCGGGTGGCCGAGTCCATCGACAGCACCCGCAAGCTCGCCATCAAGCTCGATGACGGGGCGGCGGTCGAGACCGTGCTGATCCCCATGGGCGACGGGAAGTTCTCCCAGTGCCTGTCGAGCCAGGTGGGCTGCGCCCTCGACTGCCAGTTCTGCTACACGGGCACCCTGGGCCTGTCGCGCCACCTCACCCCAGGCGAGATCGTCGATCAGGTGCTGGTGGCCCGCGACCACCTGCCCGAGGGCGCCCGCGTCACGCACCTTGTCTACATGGGCATGGGCGAGCCTCTGCACAACTTCGATGGGGTCATCGGCAGCCTCGAGCGCATCTGCGACCCCGAGGGCCTGGGCTACAGCCACCGCAAGGTGACCGTCAGCACCTCGGGCCTGGTGCCGCAGATCGAGAAGCTCGGCCAGACCGTGCCGGTGAACCTCGCGCTGAGCCTCAACGCCAGCAACGACGAAGTCCGCGATCGGATCATGCCGGTCAACAAGCGCTGGCCCATCGCCACGCTGATGAAGGCGCTGCGCGCCTACCCGCTGCCACCCCGCCGGAAGATGACGGTGGAGTACGTGCTGCTCGGCGGGGTGAATGACAGCGACGCGGACGCTCGGCGGCTGGCCGAGCTGGTGCGCGGCATGCCCGTGCGCATCAACCTGATCCCCTGGAACCCCTTCCAGGGGCCGGGCTTCGACCGGCCGGCGGACGACCGCGTCCAGAGCTTCCACCAGATCCTGGATCGGCAAGGTCTCACGGTCACCGTGCGGGTGACCAAGGGCCTGGACATCGATGCCGCCTGCGGCCAGCTCGGCGAGCGCCCCACCGCGGCCTGACGGTCGCCCCGACCCCACGGAGACCCCTCCCATGGCCCAGACTCCCAAGGCCCCGGCCCTGGTCGGCATCATCGGCGGCAGCGGCCTGTACGCCATCGAGGGGCTGACCGACGTCGAGACCGTGACCGTCGAGACCCCGTACGGCGCGCCGTCCGACGCGCTGGTGCTCGGGACGCTGGAGGGGATCCGCTGCGCGTTCCTGCCGCGGCATGGGCGGGGGCACCGCTTCACCCCCAGCGAGGTCAACTACCGCGCCAACCTGTGGGCGCTGAAGTCGCTGGGGGTCCGGCACATCATCAGCGTCTCGGCGGTGGGTTCGCTGGAGGAGGCCGTCGAGCCCGGCCACCTGGTGTGCGTCGACCAGTTCATCGACCGCACCCGCCAGCGGCCCAACACCTTCTTCGGCGAGGGCTGCGTCGGGCACGTGCAGTTCGGGGACCCCGTCGAAGAGGGCCTGCGGCAGGAGCTGATGGCCGCCGCCCGGGCGGTGAGCGGCACGACCGTGCACGACGGTGGGGCCTACGTGTGCATCGAGGGCCCCACCTTCAGCACCCGGGCCGAGAGCCAGATGTTCCGTGCCTGGGGCGCGCGGGTCGTGGGCATGACCAACCTGCCCGAGGCGCGCCTGGCCCGCGAGGCCGAGATGGCCTACGCCACGCTGGCGCTCAGCACGGACTACGACTGCTGGCACGCCGGCCACGACGAGGTGAGCGTCGAGTCGGTGCTGGCGGTCATCCAAGCCAACGTGGCGGCGGCGAAGCGGGTCATCCGCGAGACGTGCCGCCGGCTCGCCGCGCTGGGCGACGTGACCTGGCCGGCCCACGCCGCGCTGGGGGGTGGCACCGCCATCATGACCCGCACCGATCTCATCCCGACCGAGGCCCGGCGGCGCCTGCAGCCGATCGTCGGCAAGTACCTGTGGCCCGAGGAGCAGCACTGATGGCCGAAGCGCAGCCGATTCTGGTGGTGGGCAGCGTCGCCCTGGACGACATCGAGACCCCGACGGAGCGTCGCCCCGAGAGCCTGGGCGGCTCGGGCACGTTCTTCAGCGCCACGGCGAGCCTGTTCGCCCCCGTGCGGGTGGTGGCGGTGGTGGGCGACGACTTCCCCGAGGCCCACCTGGACGCCCTGCGTCACCGCGCAGTGGACCTGTCGGGGCTGGAGCGCGTGCCGGGCCGGACCTTCCGCTGGCGCGGGCGCTACGGCGCCGACTTCGGCGACGCCGAGACCCTGGACACGCAGCTCAACGTGTTCGAGCACTTCGATCCCAAGATCCCGGCGAGCCACCGCGCCTCGCCGGTGGTGTTCCTGGCCAACATCCACCCCGCGCTGCAGCTCAAGGTCCTCGACCAGATCGAGAAGCCGCGCCTGGTGGGCCTGGACACCATGAACTTCTGGATCACCGGCGAGCGTACGCTGCTGGGTCAGGTGCTCAGCCGCATCGACGTGCTCGTCATCAACGAGACCGAGGCGGAGCTGCTGAGCGGCGAGGCGAACATCTTCCGGGCGGCGGATCGCATCCGCGCCATGGGGCCGCAGATCCTGGTGATCAAGCGGGGTCGGTTCGGCGCGCTGCTGTTCCACCCGGACGGTGTCTTCTTCGTGCCCGCCGTGCCCCTGCGGGACGTGGTGGACCCCACCGGCGCCGGGGACACCTTCGCAGCCGGGATGATGGGCTGGCTCGCGGCCGCCGGGGATGACGACTTCGCCACCTTCAAGCGCGCCGTGGTGAACGGCACCGTTACGGCCAGCTTCGCGGTGCAGGGGTTCAGCCTCGACCGGGTGCTGTCGGTGGGCCTGCCCGAGATTCAGGCGCGCACCGCCGAGCTGTTGCGCCTGATGGATCCCAACTGAGCGGGGGCGCAGCCCCCGTCACCGGGCCGTTGCACGGCCCGCAGGCGCTGCACTAGGGTGGCGCCGCGATTCCAACCAGACCAGGAAAGCGAGGGGAGCATGCGCGTTCGGTTTGCGTGGCCGATGGTGCTGGGGTTGGTCCTGTTCGGGGCCGGGTGTGACGACGGGGGCGACACGAGCGAGAGCCCCGACATGGCCGCGGCCGGCGGCATGGGCGGCATGGGCGGTGCCGGCGGGGGCGGGGGGGCGCCTGCCGACGACGGTCAGGCCTACGTGGTCACCGAGCTCGACATCGATGTGCCGGCGGGTCCCGTGGGTGTGCTTCTGCGCAACCTGATCAACCAGAACATCAACGACGAGGCCATCATCATCATGGCCCGCTTCAGCAGCGGCACGCCCTATACGGTGGCCGAGGCCGGCGCGGCCCAGTACCTGTCCGGTCAGGACACCGAGGCCTTCGACGACGACGTGTTCACCTGGGAGACCGCGGGCACCTGCATCGATCCCGATGGCAGCCAGTTCCAGTGCTCGGTGGACGTCAGCAACGCGCCCATCGTGTTCACGGGCGACGACTTCCTCATCGAGCGCACGACCCTGGACATCTACTCCTCGGATCTGGCGGCCATCATCCGGCTGAAGGACGTGCGCATCGAAGGGGCCGTGGGCGCCAGCGGCGCCGAGATGGCCGCGGCGCTGGCCGGGGTCATCACCCAGCCGGACGCCGAGACGACGCGCTTCGAGCTTCCGCCCGGATCCGGCACCTACACCACGCTGGACGCGGTGCTCGCGGGCGCCAACATCGAGCCCACGGGCAGCTACACGGACGGCGAGGGCAACATGGTGCCGGCCTATGACCTCGCCGGCTCCATCGTGGGCAGCGCGGTCCAGTTCAGCGCCCAGTAGATCCCCAGGACGGCGGCCTGAGGGCCCCCCAGCCATCGTTGACACCCCCCTCCGGCGGGTCTAGCATGCCCGCTGGAAGTGGCCGAATCTCCTGAGATTTGCAGCCATTATAGGGGTGCGGAGGGGGCGAAGGTGTTTCGGGTTCGCGTTGCGGCGTCGCTGTTCGTGATCATGGCCGGCCTCTCGGTGGGCCTCTACTTCTACCTCGGCAGCCACGCGGCGCAGCAGACCGAAGCGGGGCTCACCGAGCGCCTTGCGGTGGCCCGCAGTAGCCTGCAGCGCAGCCGCAGCCTGACCGACCACTGGATCCTCGCCCGCGCAGAGGCGGTGGCCGCCTGGCCCCAGCTCGGGGCTGCGCTTGCCATCAAGCCCGAGTCCATGGCGGACGAAGAGGGCAACCTGCCCGATCCCGAGACCTTCGCCTTCAAGGTGCAAGAGAAGGTCGACGAGGAGATGCGGGTCTGGGTCGCGAAGTTCAAGGCCGTGGCCGAGGGCTCGGTGGAGCGCCGGCCGGGGCTGGTGGACTGGCGCGTCGAGAAGCCCGACTTCTTCTGGGTGGTGAACGCGAAGGGGCAGGGCGTCGCCAAGTCGTCCGATCCCGCGGGCCCGGGGAAGTCCGAGCGGGACGTCCTGAGCGATCACCCGGCGCTGGCCATGGTGTTGACCGATGGCCAGCCGGTGATCGACGTCTGGATCGACAAGAAGCCCATGACCGTGGCCGCGGCGCCGGTGCTCCACGGCGGCCGGGTGGTGGGGGCGGTGCTCATCGGCTACCGCATGACCACCAGCGAGTCGGCGAAGGACAAGGCGGTGGTCGGCGCCGACGTGGCGTACTTCGTCGGCACCACGTTGAGCCAGACCTCGAGCCTGGCCACGGGCACCGAGGCCGCCCTCCAGGCGGCATTGGCCAGCCAGAAGCTCATCGAGCAGGCCAGCAAGGACCCGCTCGTGATCGAGCTGGAGGGTGCCCAGTGGATGGTGGCCGTGGCCCGTCACCGGGGCTACGCGAGCGCCAAGGACGCGGGCTTCGTGGTGCTGCTCAACCGCGACGCGGCGCACGGCGCGGCGAGCGAACCCTTCCCCTTGGTGTTGCTGGCCGGTGGGCTCGCCTTCCTGCTCTCGCTGGTGGCCGTGTTCCTGTCCTTCCTGGCGTTCGTGCGCCCCATCGAGGCCATCGACCAGGGCGTGCTCGAGATCATCAACGGCGACATGGACTACTGGTTCGATGGTGGCAAGAAGGAGCTGGTGGGCACCATGGCGCAGAACCTGAACATCATGGTGTGCAACCTCTCGGGCCGTCCGCTGCCCGACGAGGACGACGCCCCCGCCGCCTGACTGACGCGGCCGACGGCAGCCCGGTTGTGGGCAGGCCGAGGCCCGTGTTTTCATCGCGCCATGAGCGCAACTCCTCGGGTCAAGTTGGGGCTCGACCGCCTGGTCGAGCAGGACTTCGCGCCGGTCCGCGGGCGCCGCGTGGGGCTGCTGTGCCACGCGGCGAGCGTGGCCAGCGATCTGCGGCACATCACCCGCTGCTTCGCCGACGCCGGGGTGCCCGTCGCCCGGTGCTTCGGGCCGGAGCACGGCATCTGGGCCGACGCACAGGACATGATCTCGGTGCACGACGCCACGGCCCGCGAGCCGGTCACCGGGGCGCCGGTGCGGTCGTTGTACGGGGCCGATGAGGCGAGCCTGAGCCCGCGCGCCGAGGACCTGGCGGATCTGGACGTGCTGGTGGTGGACCTGCAGGACGTGGGGTCCCGCTACTACACCTACATCTACACGGCGGCGTTGGCACTGCGGGTGTGCGCACAGGTGGGCGTCGAGGTCCTCCTGCTCGACCGGCCCAACCCCATCGGGGGCGAGGCGGTCGAGGGGCCCATGATCCGTCCGGGCTTCGAGAGCTTCGTGGGCATGTGGTCGCTGCCCACGCGCCACGGGCTGACCATCGGCGAGGTGGTGAGCCTGCTCCAGGCGCGCGAGGGCTGGGGGGGGCAGCTCACGGTGCTGGAGATGGCGGGGTGGCGGCGCGCCCTGTGGCATGACGAGACGGGCCTGCCGTGGGTCCAGCCGTCGCCCAACATGCCGACGCTGGACACCGCGGCGGTCTACCCCGGCGGTTGCCTGCTCGAGGGGACCACCCTCAGCGAGGGGCGGGGGACCACTCGGCCCTTCGAGCTCATCGGGGCGGCGGGCATCGAGCCCTTCGAGCTGGCGGATCGGCTGGCGGTCCGCGGGCTGCCTGGGGTTTGCTGGCGCCCCGTGTTCTTCCGGCCGACGTTCCACAAGTTTGCGAACCAGACCATCGGCGGGGTGGCGCTGCATGTGACCGACCGGCGGGCGTTCCAGCCGCTCCGGGCGGGCATGCACCTGCTCGACGCCGTCAAGCGCCAGCACCCCGAGGTGTTGGGCTGGCGCACCGAGGTGTACGAGTTCGTCTCGGATCGGCTGGCCATCGACCTGCTGTTCGGCGGCACCCACGCCCGCGAGGTCATCGACGGTGGGGCCGACATCGACGCCCTGTGGCAGAGCTGGGCGCCCGAGGCGGCCGACTTCCGAGCGGCGCGGGCCGACTTCCTGAGGTACCCATGAGCGAGCGGCACGCCTTCCTCACGCAGAGTCAGGGCAACCTGGGGTTGCTGGAGCAGGCCCTGGTGGCCCTGGCGGACGCCGGGGTGGAGCACATCCACGCCTTGCATGGGTGCGCCTACGACGCGCAGGCGGTCATCCGGGGGCGCGTGCAGCGGTTCCCCCGCGCCGCCGCGCCCGGCGAGGCGCGGTTCGCGGACTATGTGTTGGCGTCGGTGTTGTCGGGCGTGGTCGAGGCCCCTGAGGGGGAGCTGATCCGTAACGACCGGCTGGCGGCCAGGGTCCAGGTGCACCCGGGGCCGGCGCGGGTGCAGGTGGGCCCGTACGCGGTCGCCGTTGGTGAGCAGGCGGCTGAGGGTGTCCGGCTGGTGGTCCGCCCGGATCGGGCACGGCGGCGGCTGGATCTGGGCCGGGCCGTGCCGCGGTTGGATCCGGGTCATCTGCAGGCCGCGAACCACGAGGGGGAGCCCGCCACGTTCGCGGTGGTCGAGGCGACCGGCGGGGGCCTGGTGGTGCACTTCCTGGCGCCCGACGGCTCGCCGGTGGAGCGACCTCAGACCGTGCCCCTGAGCTGATGGCCCGCGTCGCTCTCTACGGCGGGGCCTTCGACCCCCCGCACAGCGCACACGTCTTCGCGGTCACCTGGCTGCTCGGAGCGGCCGACGTGGATGAGGTCTGGCTGCTCCCGACCGCCCAGCACACCTTTGCGAAGGCCATGAGCCCGTTCGAGGTGCGCTGCGGGCTGCTCGAGGCGGCGCTGGCGCCCTTCGACCCGGCGCGGGTTCGCGTCTGTCGCGTCGAGGCCGAGCGGCCGGGCGTCAGTCGGACCTTCGACACGTTGAGTGCGCTCGCCGAGCGGTACCCCGCGCACGACTTCCGGCTCGTCATCGGGGCCGACAACCTGGCCGAACGTCACCGCTGGCACCGCTTCGATGAGCTGGTGACGCGCTGGCCGGTGATCGCGTTCGGGCGGCCAGGGTTCGAAGGGGCACTGGCCGCGGTGGAGGGCGCCCCCTGGTGTACCGCGGGGCCGACCCTGCCCGACGTGTCCTCCACGGCCATCCGCGCGGCCCTGGCGGGCGTCGGGGATCCGGCCGCGCTGCGTTGGCTTCCGGCTGCGGTCGAGGACGCCGCCCGCGGCCTGTATGGCGGCGACGGTCAGGCGCCGCTGGGGCCGGTGGCCGTGCTCGGGCACGGGCGGGCCGGGGCCGCCTTCGCGGCCGCCTTCCGAGCCGCGGGGATCGCGGTCCGCACCTGGAACCGCAGCCCCCAGCGTGGGGCCGACGCAGACGGCCCGTGGCCGACGTGGCTCGCGGACTGCCGGATCTGGGTGTTGGGGATCAGCGATCCGGCCATCGCCGAGGTGGCGGCCACCCTCGCTGACCACCCGGCGGCGGCGGGCAGGACGGTCTTGCACCTGGCGGGGCGCCTGGGGGCCGAGGTGCTGGCGCCCCTGGCTGCTGTCGGGGCCCACACCGGGTCTTTGCACGCCATGCAATCGCTGCGAGGGGCCGAGAGCGCCGGGCACCTCCGGGGGGCCTGGTGTGGCTGCGAGGGCGACGGGGTGGCGCGCGCCGCGGCGCGCGCGCTGGCCACGCGGATCGGTGCGCTGCCCGTGGACGTCCCAGCGGGGGCGAAGGGGGCCTGGCACGGCGCTGCGGTGCTTTCGGCGAACTTCATCACCCCGCTCGCAGCCGGGGGCCAGGCGCTGCTGCAGACGATGGGCCTGGACCCCGAGACCGCGCGGCAGGTGCTCGCGCCGCTGCAGCGTGGGACCGTGGAGCACACGGCCCGGGTGCCGGCCGTGGAGGCGCTGACAGGGCCGCTCGCGCGGGGGGATCTGGCGGCGGTGGCTGATCACGTGGCTGCCTTGGCGGCCCGTGCGCCCACCTTCTTGCCGGCCTATCAGGCCCTGGCTCGGACCACGGCCGCGTGGCTGGACTGGCCGCCGGCGCAGCATGCCGCCCTGGAGGCGGCGCTCACACCGCCGGGCGAATGACCAGGGCCTCGGCCTCGACGTCCACGACCACCCGATCGCCGCGGGCCAGCTCACCCGCAAGGACCCGCTCAGCCACCCGGCTCTCGACCTCGCGCGCCAGGGCCTGGCGCATGGGCCGCGCACCGAGCGCCGCGTCGTAGCCGCCCCGCTCCACCAGCCAGTCCACCGCGGCGTCCGTCAGGGTGAAGCCGATGTCGCGCTCGCCCTGGAGCACGCCGGATCGCTCCGCCACCATCAGGTGGGTGATCCGCCGCACCTCATCGGGGGCCAGAGGGTGGAAGACCAGCCGGCTCTCGATGCGGTTCCACAGCTCGGGCGGGAAGGTGCCCTTGGCCTTCTCCAAGGCTTTGGCGGCCCGCGCGTCCGCGTCGCCCCCGGCGGCGGCCGCGAACCCGATGCGCTTGCCCGGGATGAGCGCCTCGGCGCCCAGATTGCTGGTGAGGACCACCAGGGCGTTGCTGAAGTCGACGGTGCGCCCCTTGCTGTCGGTGAGGCGGCCGTCGTCCAGGATCTGCAGCAGAACGTTCCAGACGTCGCGGTGGCTCTTCTCGATCTCGTCGAACAGCACCACCTGGTAGGGGCGCCGGCGCACGGCGTCGGTGAGCTGGCCGCCCTCTTGGTGCCCCACGTAGCCCGGCGGCGAACCGATCAGCCGGCTGACGGTGTGGGCCTCGAGGAACTCGCTCATGTCGAAGCGGGTCAGCGCGTCGCGCTGCCCGAACAGGAAGCGGGCCAGCGCCTTGACCACCTGGGTCTTGCCTACGCCGGTGGGCCCGAGGAAGAGGAACGAGCCGATGGGCCGGCCGCCGGCGAAGCCGGCGAAGTTGCGGCGGATGGTCTCCGCCACCGCCTTCAGCACGTGGCCCTGCCCGATGATCTCGCGCCCCAGGTGCGCCTCCATCTCCAGGAAGCGCTGCGGGTCGTCCATCAGCAGGTGCTCGACGGGCACCCGGGCGGTGCGGGCGATGACCTCGCAGACCGCGGCCTTGTCCACCCGAGCGCCGGCCCGGCGGGCCACGGCCCCCGCCAGGTCCAGCACGCTGAGCGTGCGGTCGGGGTCATTGCGGTCGTGAATGTAGCGCCGCGCCAGGTGCACGGCCGCGTCCACCGCCTCGGCGGTGTACTCCACCTGATGGTGGGCCGCGTACCGGTCGGTGACGCCGGCCACGATGGCCCGGGTGGTGGGTCCGTCGGGCGGCTCGATGTGCACAGCGGTGAAGCGCCGCTCAAGGGCGGGATCGGCCTCGATGGAGGTGCGGTACTCGTCCACCGTGGTGGCGCCAATGCATGGGAACTCGCCGCGGCTCAGGGCGGTCTTGAGCTCGTTTGCGGCGTCGTGCCCCTCGCCCGAGGTCGCCAACAGCGTGTGGATCTCGTCGATGAAGACCACCACCCGGCCGTGGGCGTCGCGCACCTCCGCCCGCAGCGCGCGCAGCCGCTCGGCCAGGGCCCCACGCAGGTGCGTGCCCGCGAGGATCGCGCCCACGTCGATCTGGATGATGACCCGCTCGGGCGGGGTGTCGTCGCCGGGGTGCGCCGCGGCGAGCTGAGCCGCGACGCCCTCGGCCACCGAGGTCTTGCCCACGCCGGGCTCGCCCACCAGGCACGGGTTGTTGGTGCGCCGCTTGTGCAGCACGTCCACCGCCTCGACGATCTCGCGCTCGCGGCCAATGACCGGGTCGAGCTGCCCGAGCCAGGCCAGGTGGCTGAGGTTGCGCCCCAGCTTGGTGAGGGTGGGGAAGCGTTCGCGGTTCAGCACAAAGGGGCTGGGCGCGCCGGCGTCCCGCGTGGGCGCTGCCTCACGGGGCGGCGGCGTCTGCCGGCGGCGATCGCCGGGATCGCGGCCGGTGCGGTCTGTCCGGCGGCGTCCCGTCCGGGCGCCCGCTCGCCGGTCCGACGGGGCCTCGCGGGTGGGGCGATTGCTCAGCGCGCGAGCTTCCTGAGTGTCTGCCCGGCGGGGGGCAGCCTCGCGGGGGCGGCTCGCCCCTTGGACCACCTCGACGTCCTCCGCGTCCTCGGCGTCGGCGTCGTCCGCGTCGTCGTCTCCGAGCTGGGCGTCGTCGTGGGCGATCTGGGCTTGAACCTCGGCCAGCGGCTGATCGAGCGGCGGCAGCCCCTCGGGCGGCAGGGCGGGGTACTCGATGGTGTCGCGGATGTAGCCCACCAGCTCGGCATCGATCCGCGCCCGCTCGCCCCGGTCGATGGGGGCCAGCAGATCGGCCCCCCGGGCCCGGGCATGGTCCAGCGCGGCGCTGCGCAGGCGGGTCAGGTTGACCCCGGTGCGGGCCACGAGCCGGTAGGCGAAGCTGCTGGGCATGCGGGTCAGGGCGGCCAGCAGGTGCAGGCAGTCCACCGCGGGCTCGCCCTGCTGATCGGCCAGGAAGCGCGCCCGGTGCAGCAGGTCGTTCAGGGCCTCTGGGGGTTCGGCCTCGATGCGCTCGATGTGGGCGAGGACGGTCTCCTCGTTGACGCGCCGGCTGAGGAGCAGGGCCTCGGCCCGGTTGGGGACCGTGAACATGGCCAGCAGAATGTGGGCGGTGTTCTGGGCCTGTCCGGTGAGCCGGGCGATGTCACGGGCCTGGGCCAGCACGGCCTCGAGCTCGGCGGTGTGACCGGTCAACTGCACGTCCTCGTTGCCTGAGTCTGGGGGGCGCTTGACACTCAGGCGGCCCCCCGTGCACCCTCCGTCCGCGGCGTCGGGAGGCGTCGGGCGGGGATACTAACGACCCCCCGCGGCGAAGGAAACCCCCCGGAATCATGGTCCCAATCGTTCTCGGAATCGCCGGTGGCACGGGCTCGGGCAAGACGACGGTCGCGCGCGCGATCGTGGAGCGGATCGGTGTCGACCGCATCGCCTACCTGGAGCACGACGCCTACTATCGCGACCTGGCGCACCTCCCGCTGGAGGCCCGTCGGCAGGTCAACTTCGATCACCCTGACGCCTTTGACACCAACCTCATGGTCCAGCACGTGCGCGACCTGTGCGCGGGCAACGCGGTCCAGAAGCCCATCTACTCGTACACCGAGTCGGTGCGACTCCAAGAGACCGAGCGGGTGGACCCGCGGCCGCTGGTGGTGGTGGAGGGCATCCTCGTTCTGGAGCACGAGGCGCTGCGCAACACGTTCGACGTGAAGATCTTCGTCGACACCGACGATGACATCCGGCTGATGCGGCGGCTGCGCCGCGACACCATCGAGCGGGGCCGCTCGGTGGAGCACATCCTCGGGCAGTACGAGGCCACGGTGCGCCCGATGCACCTCGCCTTCGTGCTGCCGTCGCGCCGCCACGCGGACGTGATCATCCCGCGAGGTGGGCGCAACCAGGTGGCCATCAACATGGTGGCCGACAGCCTGCAGCGAAGGCTGGGCGACGACGGCCCGTGACGGCGCTGGTCAAGGCGCTCGGCGAGCGGTCTCGGCGTCAGCTCGTCGGCAAGCGGCGGGCGGCCGTCCTCGTGCCTTTGGTGGACGACGGTGGCCCGCAGCGCTTGATCCTGACCCGCCGCACCGAGCACCTGCCCAGCCACAAGGGCCAGGTGGCGTTCCCGGGCGGTGGGGTGGATCCGGGCGACGTCGACGTGGTCGCGGCGGCGCTGCGCGAGGCCCACGAGGAGATCGGGCTGCCGCCCGGGGCCGTTGAGGTCCTGGGCCTGCTGGACGACTTCCCGACCGTCACCGGCACCATGAATGTCACCCCGGTGGTGGGTCGGCTGCGGACGGTCCCCCCGCTGACGCCCGAGCCCGGCGAGGTGGCCCGGATCTTCGAGATCCCGCTCGCGGCGCTGCGCGACGCCGACCGCTGGCGGGTGCAGCGCATGGAGTGGCAGGGACGGCGCTGGCCGGTCTACTACTTCGATCACGACGGCGAGACCCTGTGGGGGCTGTCGGCGTACATCACCCTCCAGCTGCTGGCCCTCAGCCCTGAAGGCGGGCCCTTTCCATTGGAAGAAGCGCAGCGTCTTTAGCCACCCGGGCCGGCCGCCAACGCCGCTTGTAAGCCCCAATCGGGCCCCGTATGCTGCCCGTCCTATGACGCTCCAAGGCCGCCGAATCCATGTGTGCGTGACCGGGGGCGTGGCCGCCTACAAGGGGGCCGGCCTGGTCCGCGCGCTGCTCGCCGCAGGCGCGGACGTGCAGGTGGCGATGACGCCCAACGCACAGCAGTTCATCGGCCCGCTGACCTTCCAGGCGCTGACCCACAAGCCCGTGCTGACCCGCACGCTGGACCCCAGCGAGGAGATGGCCATCGGGCACATCGAGTTCGCGCAGGGCTGTGACGCGCTGGTGGTGGCGCCTGCCACCGCCAACCTCATCGGGAAGGCCGCCCACGGCCTCGGCGACGACGTGGTGAGCACCGTGCTGCTGGCCAGCAGCGTGCCGGTGGTCGTGGCGCCCGCCATGAACACCCAGATGTTCCTGCACCCGGCGGTCCAGGCCAACCTCGCGCGGCTGCGTGAGTTCGGCTGGCACGTGGTGGCGCCCGACGCGGGCGAGCTGGCCTGCGGGGCCGTGGGGCCCGGGCGGCTGCCCGATCCCGAGGTCATCGTCGCGGCGGTCGCGGCGGCGCTGGCGCCGGCGCCCCAGCCGCTGGCCGGGCGCAAGTTGGTCATCAGCGCGGGCCCGACCCGCGAACACCTGGATCCGGTGCGCTTCCTGTCCAACCCGTCCAGCGGGCGCACGGGCTTCGCCTTGGCCGAGGCCGCGCGGCGTGCCGGCGCTCAGGTGGTGCTGGTGCACGGGCCCGTCGCGCTGGCGGCGCCCTCGGGGGTCGAGGTCCGTCCGGTCGTGAGCGCGCTGGACATGCACGCCGCCGTCGTCGAGGCCGCTCGCGGGGCCGACGCGGTGGTGATGACGGCGGCCGTCGCCGACTGGCGGCCGGCGCACGTGTCGGCACAGAAGGAGGCCAAGCAGGACGGGCCTCGGACGGTCACGTTCGTGCGCAACCCCGACATCCTCGCCGAGCTGGGGCAGCGCCGGGCCGAGGTGGGCCGCGGGCCGCTGCTGGTGGGCTTCGCGGCGCAGACGGGGGATCCCCGCGAGGCGGCGCGGGGCAAGCTGACCCGCAAGCAGGTCGACCTGGTGGTGGCCAACGACGTCACTGCGCCCGGGGCGGGCTTTGCCGGGCCCGACAACGAGGTCTTCTTCGTTTCGGCGGCTGGCGCCGAGCCCCTGCCCATGATGCCCAAGACGGCATTGGCCGAGCGGATTGTGGCCTGGATCGTCGATCACCTGGAGGCCCCATGAGCGCGGTCCGAGCCGAGCTGGCCCGCCTGGTGGCCGCCACCCGTGGGGCCCTGGCTTGGCACATGGAGGGGGGGGAGCGGGATCTGCCGGTGCCCGACGGCTGGGCACAGCCGAGCCTGGGTCGGGGGCAGGCGTTCCGAGCCTTCCACACGCCTTCGGCCCCGCCGGCGCCGAACGCGGAGATCGCGGCGCCCAGCCCGGTACAGGCCTTGGAGCCGGTCCAAGCCATCGCCCCGGCGAGTCACGCCGGGGGGGGCCCGCTGGCCGTGCCGCGCCCCGCCGCCCCCGTGGGGCTGGCGGCCGGGGTCGACGGCCAGGCCGCGCTGGCGCTGCATCAAGTCCGCGCCGAGCTGGGCGCCTGCGCCCGCTGCCGGCTCTGTGAGGGGCGCACCGAGATTGTCTTTGGGGCCGGGTCTCCCGCGGCGCGGGTCCTCTTCGTCGCGGACGCACCTGGCCGCCTGGAGGATGAGCTGGGGCTGCCCTTCGTGGGCGAGCCCGGCCGCCTGCTGGGTCGGATGATCCACGCCATGGGCCTGAGCCGGGGCGAGGTCTACCTGACATACCTGGCCAAGTGCAGCCCGGGGCCCGGGGACGTGGGGCCCGACACCCTCGCGGCCTGCGGGCCCTTCTTCGACGCGCAGGTGGCCGCGGTGAATCCCGAGGTGATCGTGGCGCTGGGGGAAGGGGCGGCGGCGGCGCTGGGGGCCGAAGGGCCGCTCGCGCGGGTTCACGGCCAGTGGCTGGAGCGCGAAGGCCGGGCGGTGATGCCCACCTTCCACCCGAAGGCGTTGATTCAGCACCCGCGCACCAAGCGCGAGGTGTGGAGCGATCTGAAGAAAGTGATGCGGCGCCTGGGGATCGACGCCCCGCCGCCGCCCCGCGGCTGAGCCGAGGTGACCATGCAGACCTTCCGGGGCAATTTCATCGATGGGGCCTTCGTGCCGCCGGCCGGCGGCGCCCCCTTCACGTCCCGCGATCCTGCGCGCGAGAGCGCGCCCGTGTTCCAGGCCGTCAGTGATCCGGCGGCGGTGGACGCTGCGGTGGCGGCGGCTCGCGCGGCGGCGTCCGGCTGGCGGCGCCGTGGGCTTCAGGGGCGCAAGCAGGCGCTGCTGGCCCTGCGCGCGAAGGTGGCCGAGCACGCCCCCCGCATCGCCGAGGCCATCACGGCCGAGATGGGCAAGGCCTGGGACGAGTCGTTGGTGGAGGCGGGCTCCATCGCCGGCAAGATCGACGCCGTGCTCGCCAACCTGGCCCACGAGCTGCCGCCGGCAGCGCCGGGGGCGCCGGGCGAGCAGCGCTTCCACGCCATGGGGGTCATGGCGGTGGTGGGCCCGTTCAACTTCCCCGTGCACCTCTGCAACACGCACCTCATCCCTGCGCTGATCACCGGGAACACCGTGGTCATGAAGCCCAGCGAGATCACCCCACTGGCGGGCCAGCGCTACGCCGAGCTCTTCGAGGACGCCGGTTTTCCAGCCGGCGTGTTCAACCTGGTGCAGGGGCAGGGCGACGTGGGCGCGGCCCTGGTGGCGCACGTCGGCGTGGACGGCGTGATCTTCACCGGCTCCTACGCCACCGGGCGCCGGATTCGGCAGGCCACCTTCGACCAGCCCCACAAGATGGTCAGCTTGGAGCTGGGGGGGCGGAACCCGGCGGTCGTACTGGATGACGCCGATCTGGAGCAGGCGGTGCGCGAGATCCTGCTGGGCGCCTTGCTGACCACCGGGCAGCGGTGCACCGCCACCTCCCGGGTCATCGCGACGCCCGGGGTCGCCCCGGCGCTGCGCGAACGCCTGGCGGACGCCCTGCGTCGCATCCAACCGGGCGATCCCACGGACCCGAAGACCTTGATGGGCCCCCTGGCCACTCAGGACGCGCAGCGACGGTTCCTGGCGTTGTTGGCGCAGGCCCGCGCGGAAGGGGCGAAGGTCCTCGTCGAGAGCGAGGCGCGCCCCGGTGGGGCGTACGTCACCGCCAGCCTCTATGAGGTGGAGGGCACCGAGGGCTTCCTGGCCGAGGAGCTCTTCGGCCCGCACCTGGACTTCGAGGTCGCCGCCGACGAGGCCGACGCCTTTGCCCGCGCGGCGCGGGGGCCCTACGGCCTGAGCGCGAGCCTCTTCAGCGCCCGCCCGGAGACCCTGGACGCCTTCTACGACGAGGTCCGGGCCGGCGTGATCAACTTCAACCGGAGCACCAACGGCGCTTCGGGGCTGCTGCCCTTTGGCGGGACGGGCATGAGCGGCAACTGGCGCGCCGGTGGCAGCGCGTCGCCCCGCCTGTCCACCTACCCGGTGGCGGTGATGCAGGTACCTCATGGCCACGTGACCGCCCACCCGGCGCTCGAGGCCCAGCTTTCGGGAGCGGAGCCGTGAACCGACTGATCCAGCTCGAGTACCAGTACCGCCTGGAAGAGGTGTGCGAGCGCTTCGGCTTCCAGCTCGAGATCCACGAGGACGGGGGGCGGCTGCCCTTCGCCGCCTTCGCCCGGGTGCGAGTGAACGGTCGGCACCTCACCGCCAACCGAGTGCGGACCCTGGCCTTCGTGTCGGGCCTGCTCTGCGACGACGATGGCATCTGGCTCGACTGGAACCAGAGCCGTCGTTCGCCCGAGGCCCTCGAAAACGGGCTCTTGATGCTGTTTGGCGTGCTCAGCGCCCAGCACCCCGAAGCCTTCCTGGAGAAGCCCCGCCCCGGCATCCAGACCCCCGCCACCGATGAGCTGCCCCGCTCGGCGAGCTACCTGGAGCGCTACTACGGCGACGGGTTCACCGCCCGCGAGAAGAAGCCGGCGGTGGTGGATCTGGCCCTGAGCCAGGGGGCCTACCTGCGCAGCGTGGACGAAGATCCCCTGCAGATCGTGGACGCAGCCAGCCAGATCGCCTCGCTGGCGGCGGGCTTCCGCCCCGACGAGGTGCAGTGCGCCCTGGACGACGGGGCCTTCGACCCTTACCTGGTGGCCGCGCCCACTCAGGAGACGGCGGCGGGTCGGCCCGCCTTTGACGCCCTGCGTGACGCCTTGCTGCAGGTGGCGCCCCCGGGCCTCCACCATGTGGCCTTCACCAACGGTGGGTCCGAAGCCAACGAGAAGGCCCTGCACATCGCGCGCATCCACGGCCCGGGTGGCCGCCGGGTGCTCGCGTTCTCGGGCTCGTTCCACGGCCGAACGCTGCTGTCGCTGTACAGCACCTACAACCCGTCGAAGCGGGCGCCCTACCAGATCCCGGGCTTCGAGACGACGTTCCTCCCCATGCCATGGCTGGAGGAGCCCTACGCCGATCCGGTGGTGCCTCCCGGCTGGCGTGAGGCCTGGGCCGACCCCCAGGGGCCCCGCGAGGCCCTCAAGCAAGGCGACGGCCTGCTGGACGCCGAGGTGGACGCCCTGATGGCCGTTGAAGCGGCCATCCTGGAGGGGGACGTCCTCGCGTGCATCGTCGAGCCCTACCAGTGTGAGGGCGGCGACAAGACCGCCAGCCGCCGCTGGTTCCACGGCCTGCGGGCGCTGACCCGCGGCCACGGCGTGCCGCTGATCTTCGACGAGGTGCAGAGCGGCTTCGGCCTGAGCGGCAAGGCCTTCTGGCACAACCGCTTCCGCCTGCTGGACGCCGCGGGCAACCCCGACGGCCCCGATCTGGTGGCGGGGGCGAAGCGGGCGCAGGTGGGCTACGTGATCTCACGCTGGCCCGATCCGTCGCCGACACCTGCCCACGCCGCGAGCGCCGTGCGTGGGCGCAAGCACCTGGAGCTGGTGCTGCGGCGCCCGGGCCACGAGGGCCGGGCACGGCTGCGCCTGCGCGAGCTGATGGACAAGTGGGGGCACATCGTCAGCCACCCCCGCGCCTTCGGGGACGCCTTCGCCTTCGACATGCCCTCGGCCGAGGCCGCCAACCACCTGATCAGCCAGCGATTCTACCGCGGCTACATGGTCTACATCGCCGGCGAGCGCACCCTGCGCTACCGGCTGAACCGGGGCATGCGGCCCGACGACGTGGATCGCATCTTCGGGGTCATCGACGCCTCGCTCACCGCTTTGGTGGCGCAGGCGGGTGGGGAGGGGCCCGAACTGCATGCGCGCCTGGCCCTGGCCAAGCCCCCGGCGTGGGTGACGCCGCCGGCGCCGCGGCCGCACCCGCTGCCCACCCTGGCGGAGCTGTTGGCGGATCCCACCGCCATCCGCGCCGATCAAGTGCTGAAGCTGCTGGGCGAGCTCAACGACGAGGACCGCGAGACCGGGGCCCGGATCCTCGGCGTGGATCCGGCCACGGCGCGGGGCGAAGGGGTTCGGGAGGCCATCGCGGCCGCCGACGCCGAGGACTTCGAGGCGCGGATGCGGCTCCCGCTGGTGCGCTGGGCCGCCGACGCCCTGGGGACCCGGGTGCGGCGGCTGAAGCCCCAGGAGTTCGCGGGCTTCGCCGACGCCATCGAGGGCATCCAGATCGCCAGCTACGAGCCCGCGCGCCGGGACTCGCTGGCCTACCTGGGCACCCTGCTCGACGTGAAGGGCGGGCTGGTGCTGGTGGCCGAGGATCCCAAGGGTCTGGTGGGCATCGCTGCCGGCGGCCCGCTGGAGCTCTGGCCCGACCTGGACGGGCCCCGGCAGGACGTGCACCGCGGCCGGCACGACACCTTCTACAGCGCGGACATCACGGTGGCCCCCCGGGGCCGCGGTCATGGCTTGGGCCTGCGCATGCGCGCTGAGCTGATCAAGGCCGCGCTGCAGCTTCGAGGCGAGAAGGGCCGCCCCCGTTATGCCTACATCACGGGGCGCAACCGCATCGGCGCGGCGGACTCCATGTGGGCCATCAACCAGCGCTTCGGGGCCTACGCGGTGGCCGAGTACGCCGGGCAGTATGGCAGCCCCGACGGCCGGACCCGGTACTACCGCATCCCCCTGCGCCGGGGTGATCGGCGCGCCTTTGCGGCCCCCAGCCCCACGGCGACCCGCCTCGAGATGGGCCAGGGCGTGAGCATGCCCACGGGCCTGGCGCACCCGCTGCTGACCCGCGCGCGGGATCTCGGGGTGTTCGACGAGGCAGCGCTCACGAAGCTGACGGTGAGCAACTTCATCACCCGGCCCTATGCCCGCTATGCGGAGTACCTGCGCCACGTGGCCCCGAAGGGCAACCCGCATCTGTACTTCACGAGCTGCAACGACGAGATGGTCGACAAGAGCCTGCGCGTGTTGAAGCACAAGCGCGAGGACGGGCGGCTGGCCATCGGGCTCCAGGGTGGCTACCTGGGCAACACCACCGCGGCGGCGCGCTCGCTGAGTGATCCGGCCGGCAACAGCCCGCGGCATGGCTTCTTCGGGTGGCCCCTGGTGCCTCACCCCAGCCGGGACATCAGCGCCTGCATCGCTGCGCTGGACGCCCTGGTGGCGGAGCACGGCGCCGACGCGGTGCTCGGGGTGTACGTGGAGTCGGTGCAGGCGCTCACCGGCGAGGTGATGACCGCCCAGGCCTGGCAGGCGCTCTGCGCCTGGCGAGACCGCACCGGGGTGCCCCTGGTCCTCAGCGAGAACACCACCGGCATGTACCGCAACGCCCAGCGGCGCTTCTGGTGGGTGGACTCGGTGGCCGGCAGCGCCGACATGGTGCTGTGGTGGGCCGGCGGCCAGATCGGCCACGTCTTCGCCAGCGACGACGCGTTCGTGGACAAGCCCTTGAGCTTCATCAGCACCTGGGACGGCGACGAGCTGTCGGCCACCCGGCTGCTGTGGCAGATGTTCGCCTGCGGCTATGCGCGGTCGGTGGATCGGGCGGCCCAGCTCGACTCCGCGCTGCGGGCCGCCGGCTTCGCCGGAGAGTCGGCGGCCGGCCTGGGCCTGTACCGCGTGCTGCGGCTGGGGGCCCGCCGGGCGGCGTCCATCCAGGGGCGGCTGGCCGCGCGGGGGATCGACGTGGCCCGTCCGGCGGACGACGTGCTGGTCATCGCCCCGCCCGTCACGGTGGACGAGGGCGCCATCGAGGCCCTGGCCCATGGCCTGAAGGAAGCCGCCGAGGTCACCCCATGACCCCCGCCGAGCTTGAGGCCCGCCAGCGCCGGCACGTGCTCTTCACCTGGAGCGCGCAGCGCAAGGCCGAGCCGGTGCCCATCGCGGGCGGGCAGGGGGCCTGGTTCGTGGATCACGCCGGCGAGCGCTGGCTGGACTTCGAGTCGCAGGTCTACAACTGCAACATCGGGCACGGCCACCCCCGGCTGGTGGGTGCGCTGCAGCGGCAAGCGGCCGAGCTCGCCTGTGCCCACCCGGCGGCGGTGTTCGAGGCCAAGGCCGCGCTGGGCGAGAAGCTGGCGGCCATCAGCCCCGGTGACATCGACACCTTCTTCCTGTGCCTCTCGGGCTCCGAGGCCAACGAGAACGCCTTGAAGATCGCCCGCATGATCACGGGGCGCACGAAGGTGATCGCCCGTCGGCGCAGCTACCACGGGGCCAGCATGGGGGCGCTGTCGCTGACCGGCGACCGGCGGCGCACGGCCCTGGAGCCCGGGCTCTGGGGTGTGCTCCGCATTGAAGATCCCTACTGCTATCGCTGCCCTTACGGCCTCGAGCCGGGCTCCTGCGCCCGCCAGTGCGCCACCCACCTGGAGCATGTCCTCGAAATGGAGGACCCCAGCACCGTGGCGGCGGTCTTCATCGAGGGCGTGACCGGCGGGAACGGCGGTTTCGTGCCCCCGCCCGACTACTGGCCCACCCTCAGGCGGATCTGCGACGAGCACGGGATCCTGCTCATCAGCGACGAGGTCTTCAGCGGCTTCGGCCGCACCGGGCGCTGGTTCGCGGTGGACCACTGGGGCGTGGTGCCCGATCTGATCACCATGGCCAAGGGCGTCACGAGCGGCTATGCGGCCATGGGCGTGGTGGGCATGCGCCCCCACATCGCCGCCCACTTCCAGGATCAGAAGCTCTGGGCCGGCCTGACAAGCTACGCGCACCCCATGGCCTGTGCCGTGGCCAGCGAGGCCATTGACGTCTACCGCGACGAGGGGCTCATCGAGGCGGCGGCGGCGCTGGAGCCGGTGCTCTTGGCCGGCCTGGAGGCCTTGAAGGCGAAGCACCCCCTCATCGGCGATGTGCGGGCGCTGGGGCTGCTGGGCTCGGTGGAGTTCGTGCTCGACCGCGCCACTCGCGCGCCGGCCGTGCCCTACGGCGGGCCTGCCCCTGCCGATAGCCCCCTCGCGCGACTGCCTGCCGCCCTGCGGGCGCGCCGGCTGCATTGTGCCGTCCGCGACAACCTGCTCTTCGTCACGCCGCCGCTGTGCATCAGCGCGGCGGATCTACAGCACGGGCTGGCCCTGATCGACGACGCCCTGAGCGAGGTGACGGCATGAGCGGCAAGGTGGTGGCAGGCGCCCGCGAGGCCCTGGCCGATGTGGGCGATGGCGCCCGGATCATGGTCGGCGGCTTCGGCCTGTCGGGCAACCCCGAGCACTGCATCCGCGAGCTGCACCGGAAGGGCACGAAGGGCCTGACCATCATCGCGAACAACATCGGCAACCAGGGCCGTGGCCTGGCCGTGCTGCTCCAAGCCCGGCAGGTCAAGGCGGCGGTGTGCAGCTTCATCGGCGGCAACCCCGACCTCGAGGCGCAGTACCTGGCCGGCGAGGTGGAGGTCGAACTGAACCCCCAAGGGACCCTGGCCGAGCGGATCCGGGCCGGTGGCGCCGGGATCGGGGGCTTCCTGACGCCCACGGGGGTGGGCACGGTGGTGGCTGAGGGCAAGCCGGTGATGGAGGTGGACGGGCGCCAGTACGTGCTCGAGAAGCCCCTGAAGGCCGACTTCGCCTTCATCCGCGCGGAGTACGGCGATCCCTACGGGAACCTGCGGTTCAAGGCTACGGCGCGCAACTTCAGCCCCCACATGGCCATGGCGGCCACGGTGGCCATCGTCGAGGTGGATCACCTGGTGGGGCTGGGCGACCTGGCGCCCGAGGACATCCACCTGCCCGGGGTGTTCGTGCAGCGCATCTTCCAGGGCACGGACTTCGAAGATCCCTTCGAGTACCGCATGACTCGGCCCCGCCCGAGCGAGGCCTGAGCCCGCCGCGGGAGGAGCGCCCCGCTCAGAGCAGAGGCGCGCCCGTCTTGGCCCGCACCTCGGCCTCGGTGTGACCCGGGGCCACCTCCACCAGCTTGAAGCCCTGCGGCGTGACGTCCACCACCGCGATGTCGGTGACGATCCGATCCACCACGCCCTGGCCCGTGAGCGGCAGCGTGCACTTGGGCAGCAGCTTCGGGTCGCCCTTGCGGTTGGTGTGGGTCATGAGCACCACCACCCGTTTGGCGCCGGCCACCAGATCCATGGCGCCGCCCATGCCCGTGACCCGCTTGCCGGGGATCATCCAGTTGGCCAGATCGCCGTTGGCGGCGACCTGCATCCCGCCCAGCACGGCCAGATCGATGTGGCCGCCCCGGATCATGGCGAAGCTGGTGGCGCTGTCGAACACCGAGCCGCCGGGCACCACGGTGACCGTCTGCTTGCCCGCGTTGATCAGCTTGGGATCCTCATCCCCCTCGTAGGGGAAGGGGCCCATGCCCAGCAGGCCGTTCTCGGAGTGAATCCACACCTGCAGGCCATCCGGGATGTGGTTGGCGATGAGGGTGGGGATGCCGATGCCCAGGTTGACAGCGTCGCCGTCCCGCAGCTCTTGAGCCGCGCGTTGGGCCATCTGATCGCGCGTGAGTGCCATGGAGGCGGTGTACCAAGCCCACGGGGTTGGCGCCACGGCGTTTGTGTGCTGCGGCGCCATGGGCTAGGGTCCGCGGCCCACTGGCCCAAGATCTGCACCATGACCCTCGACGACTTCGACTACCCGCTGCCGCCCGAGCTCATCGCCCAGACGCCTGCGGACCGCCGTGACGGCAGCCGCCTGTTGCATGTGCCTGCCGCTGGACCCTTCGCCGTGGGCCCCTTTGGGGGCATCCTCGACCGCTTCCGCGGCGACGAGGTGCTGGTGCTGAACGACACCAAGGTGGTGCCCGCACGCCTGGCCGGCCAGAAGCCCAGCGGCGGCGCCGTCGAGGTCCTCTTCATCGAGCCCTGGTCGGACGGGATCATCGCGCTGACCCGCGGCACGCGCTTGAAGCCAGGGTCGGTCATCGCGCTGCCGGGCGGGGCCCGCGCTGAGTTCGTCGAGCGCCTGCCCGACGGGGCCGCCCGCTTGACGCTCGCGGGCGTCGACGACCTGTGGGGGTGGCTCCAGGACAACGGGCAACTCCCGCTGCCGCCGTACATCGAGCGCGCGCCTGACGACGTGGACGCTGCGCGCTACCAGACGGTCTTCGCCGAGAAGCCCGGCGCGGTCGCGGCCCCCACCGCGGGCCTGCACTTCACGCCGGCGCTGCTCCAGGCCCTGCAGGCCAAGGGCGTGGCGATCCACAAGGTCACGCTCCACGTGGGGCCGGGCACCTTCGCGCCCGTGCGCGTGGAGGACGTCGCCACCCACCAGATGCACTCCGAGCGCTTCGAAGTCCCCGCCGCGACCTGGGCCGCCGTGACGGGCGCGCGTCCAGTGGTGGCGGTGGGCACCACTGTGGTGCGCGCCCTCGAGGCGCAGGCCCGGCACCCGGGCGAGGGCCGGACGGACCTGTTCATCTACCCCGGCTTCGAGTTCCAGGTGGTGGATGGGCTGCTCACGAACTTCCACCTGCCGAAGTCGACGCTGCTGATGTTGGTGAGCGCCTTCGCAGGGCGCGAGCGGGTGCTGGCGGCCTACGCCCACGCGGTGGCCGAGCGGATGCGCTTCTTCAGCTACGGCGACGCGTCGCTGTGGATCCGGGAGGACGGTCGATGGACCTGAACTTCGTCGTCGAGGGCACCTGCCCGGACACTGCGGCCCGCCGCGGGCGCTTTCGCACCACGCACGGCGAGGTCGAGACGCCCATCTTCATGCCCGTGGGCACCCTGGCAAGCGTGAAGGCGCTGACCCCCGAGGAGCTGTACGCCCTGGGGGCCACGATCATCCTCGGCAACACCTACCACCTGGCGATCCGCCCGGGTGTCGACACCCTGACGGCCCTGGGCGGCATGCACACCATGTACAACTGGAAGCGCTCGATCCTCACGGACAGCGGCGGCTTTCAGATGTTGAGCCTGGCCGACCTGCGCAAGGTGGACGAGCGCGGCGTGCGCTTCCGCAACCACGTGGACGGGGCCATGCTCGACCTGACCCCCGAGCACGCCATCGAGATCCAGGCAGCCATCGGCAGCGACATCATGATGTGCCTCGACCACCTGGAGGCCTCCACGGCCCCCCGGCGGGTGCACGAGGACGCCATGGCGCGCACCACCCGCTGGGCGTTGCGCTGCCTGGAGGCCCGCAAGCGCACCGACCAGGCGCTCTTCGCGATCCTGCAGGGCGGCGTCGACAAGGCGCTGCGCACCCGGCACGTCGAGGAGCTCTGCCAGCACCCCTTCGACGGCTTCGCCATCGGGGGGCTCTCCGTCGGCGAGTCCATCGAGGTGATGTACGACGTGCTCGGCCACACCACCGCGGGCATGCCGGCGGACAAGCCCCGCTACCTCATGGGCGTGGGGACGCCGCAGGATCTCGTGGAGGGCGTGGCCCGCGGGGTCGACATGTTCGACTGCGTCATGCCCACCCGCAACGCCCGGAAGGGCGGGATCTTCGTGGACGGCGGCCGGCGCAAGCTGAACCTGAAGAACGCGCAGTTCCGCAACCAGCGCGCCCCGCTCGATGAGCGCTGTACCTGCTACACCTGCCGGAACTACGGCGCGGGCTTCCTGCGCCAGCAGATGCTGGCCAAGGAGTTCCTGGCGCACCGCCTGCTGAGCATCCACAACCTGCATGTGTACTTGACCCTGATGGCGGACATCCGGCGCGCGCTCCGAGACGGCACCTTCGCCGCACTGCGTGCGTCCTTCAGCCAGGGTTGATTCGCCGCCATTGATCTGATACTCCCTCGCGACCCTCGCCCCGGCCATGGGGTGGGGAACCGCCTGAGCGACGCTGGAATCTGCCTTGAACGAGCTGCTCCTTCTGACCGTGGCCCAAGCCCAGGGTGGCGCCCCCGGCGGCGCCAACTGCGCGGCGCAGGCGATGCCCCTGCTCCTGATGTTTGCGGTCTTCTACTTCCTGCTCATCCGCCCCCAGAACAAGCGGCAGCGCGAGCATCAAGAGATGCTCAGCCGCCTCAAGAAAGGTGATCGCGTGGTCACCAACGGGGGGCTCATCGGGACCGTCGTGGCCCTGACCGACGCCGAGCTGACCGTGGAGCTCACCGACAAGGTGAAGGTCAACGTGGTCCGCGCGCAGGTGAACCTCTATCAGCCGGCCGTGGCGGGTGACGCCCCGGCCAAGAAGGACGGGAACTAGCATGGACCGTCAGTGGAAGTGGAAGGCGCTGGGGGTCGTGGGCCTCATCGTCCTCTCGATCCTCATGTTGGTGCCGACCGTGGCCGGCCCCGGCGAAGGCGACGAGGCGAAGCTGCCCAAGTGGTTCACCGACGTGTTCAGCCAGAAGCTGATCCTCGGCCTGGATCTCCAGGGCGGCATCCACCTGCAGTACAAGGTGGACGTCGAGGAGGCCCTCTCCCGGCGGGCGAAGCAGGCGGCCGGCAACATCGAGACCCTGCTCCAGAAGGAGAAGATGGTCGCGGTGAAGGCCCAGGCCGGCGCCTCGGGTGACATCTACGAGCGCACCAACATCGTGGTGGAGTTCGAGAACGAGGCCGACGTCGCCAAGCTCGACGTGGACTTCGTGCAGCGCCACCTGCCGCGCGACACCTACAACTCGCCCGCCTACGAGATCGGCGACATCACCGGCAAGTCGGTGACGCTCACCATGACCGAGCGGGCCATCAGCGACTTCCGGTCGGACGCCCTCGACAAGGCCATCGAGACCATCGAGCGCCGGATCAACGAGTTCGGTGTGGCCGAGAGCACCATCTCCAAGCGCGGTGACGAGGAGCTGGTGGTCCAGCTCCCCGGCGTGAAGGAGGAGGAGTTCGGCGTGGCGAAGGCCAAGCTGGCGCGGACCGGTCAGCTCCGCTTCCAGATCGTCGATCGCGATGGCGCCAACGCCTTCTTCACGAAGGTGGCGCAGCGTGAGCCGAAGGCCGACGCCTGGCCCGAGCAGCTCGACGAGAAGTTCAAGGAGCACAAGGTCTTCGCGGGCGCCGGGGTGCTGCGCACCACCAGCCGTGAGGTCCTGGAGTTCATGGTCGAGGGCCAGTACGACGACGAGCACCTGATCGGCATCCAGGAGATCCTGGTCAACCCGCAGGATCCGCAGCTCAACGCCATCGAGAACCTGAGCGAAGAGCAGGAGCGCGCCCTGAAGAAGGGCCAGGGCAACGTGAACGCGCCCATCACCAAGGCCTACCAGGCCTGGTACCTGTTCTCGAAGGCCGGCATGAGCGGCGAGAACGTCGAGGACGCCAGCGTCGGCTACGACCAGTTCAACCGCCCGGTCACCCTGATGCGGTTCAGCCAGGTCGACGCCAACAAGTTCTTCGAGATGACCAAGACCTACACCAAAGAGCTCATGGCCATCATGATCGACGAGATCGTGTACTCGGCCCCGCGCATCAAGGAGCCCATCCCGGGCGGGCGCGTGCAGATCGAGATGGGCGTCGGTGGTACGGCCTTCAAGGAGGCCAAGAGCCTGGTGGCGGTGCTGAAGTCGGGCGCCCTGCAGGCTCCGCTGCGCAAGCTCTACGACAGCCAGGTGGGCCCGTCGCTGGGCTCCGACTCGGTCGAGGCCGGCCGCATGTCGGTCATCGTCGGCTTCCTGGCCGTGGTGCTCTTCATGCTCGCCTACTACAAGTTCAGCGGCCTCGTGGCGAACATGGCCCTGTTCCTGAACCTGTTGTTTGTGATGGCCGGTCTGACCGCCTTCGGCGCCACCCTGACCCTGCCCGGCATCGCCGGCATCGTGCTGACGGTGGGCATGGCGGTGGACGCCAACGTGCTGATCTTCGAGCGCATCCGCGAGGAGCGCTACCTGGGCAAGAGCGTGCGCGAGGCCATCCAGCTCGGGTACGAGAAGGCCTTCAGCGCCATCTTCGACGCCAACGTGACCACGGCCATCGCGGCAGTGGTGCTCTATCAGTTCGGTTCCGGTCCCATCCGGGGCTTCGCGGTGACCCTGGGCATCGGCATCATCAGCTCGATGTACACCGCCCTCGTCGTGACCCGCCTGGTCTTCGACTACACCTACGGCCGGGGCACCGAGCCCGAGAAGATGAGCATCTAGGAGCCGCCCCATGCAGTTCTTCAAGCCGGGTACCCGCTACAACATCATGGGGGCGTACAAGCCCCTGGTCATGGGCAGCCTTGCGCTGGTCATCGCGTCCTGGGCGCTGGTGGCCACCAAGGGGCTCAACTTCGGGATCGACTTCGCCGGGGGCACCGAGGCCCTCGTGGCGTTCAACGAGTCCATCGACGTCGGTGAGCTGCGCGACACCATCGCCACCACCGGCCTCGAGACCCCCGAGGTCGTCACCTACGGTCTGACCGACGAGGGGCGGTACTTCATCCGCAGCCGCACGCAGAGCCTGCTGAGCCAGGAAGAGCGCGATCGGGTGAAGGCCGAGGTCTTCAAGAAGTTCGGCGAGCCGAAGCTGTGGGACGACAGCGATGAGACGGGCGAGGAGATCCGCGTCCGCTTCGACGGGCCCAAGCCCGAGGCCGAGTTGATGGCCGTGCTGGCGACGGCGGGCTTCACCGAGGGCGCTGCGGTCGCGAAGCAGACTGAGGGCTCGAACCCCGTCTACCTTCTGCGCCTGCCGGGCGTGCGCTCGCGGATCGTGAGCGCGATGAAGGCCAAGTATGGCGCCAAGTTCAAGAGCGTGGATCGGCTGGAGTCGGTGGGCTCGGCCGTCGGTAAGCAGATGCGCAACCAGGGTGTGCTGGCGGTGCTGTACGCGCTCATCGGCATCCTGCTCTACATCAGCTTCCGCTTCGATCTGCGCTACAGCCCGGGCGCCGTCGCGGCCCTCATCCACGACGTCAGCATCACCATCGGGATCTTCAGTGTCACCGGCATGGAGTTCAACCTGCCGATCATCGCCGCGCTGCTCGCCATCGTGGGCTACTCGCTCAACGACACCATCGTGGTCTACGACCGCATCCGTGAGTCGTTGGACGAAGGCGTCGGCGATACGCTGGTCGAAACCATCAACCTGAGCATCAGCGACACCCTCTCGCGGACGGTGCTGACCTCGGCGACGACTTTCCTCGCGGTGTTGGCCATCTACATCTTTGGCGGCGGCATCATCCAGAACTTCGCCTTCGCCATGTTGATCGGTGTGGTGGTCGGGACCTACTCGTCCATCTACATCGCCAGCCCGGCCGTGCTCGGGATGGACAACTACCTCAAGAGCCGCGCCCAGGCGGCCTGAGGCGCGGGGGTTGGCTGGGCGCCACCGCAAGCGGGTGCGCGCGGCCGATCTGGCCCCCGCTCGTCCCCGCAAGAGCCTGGCCGCCCTGGTGGGTGTGGCCATCGCGCTCAGCCTGCTCATCCTCTACAAGACCCAGGTCGGTGATGACGCCACGCGCCTGTTGGAGGCGTTGGGCGTGGATCCGTCCCTGGCGCTGCCGCCCTCGGTGACCGAGGCAGGCGCCGATCCGGGAGTCCTGGCCGAGGGAAGCCTGGCGCCGCTCGCGGCGGCGGTCGCGGCGGGCGTACAGGCGTGCACACCGCCCGGGACCGTGGCTCGGCTGCGGGCGGATGTGGACGTGGCCGTGGACGGCCAGGCGGCCTTGGGGCTGGTGAAGCTGGACGAGGCCGCGACGGCGTCGCCGGCGCTCCTGGACTGTGCCAGCCGAGTGCGGGCACGGACCGTCCCGCCGCTGGGTGGGCCGGCGATGTTGCGGTTGACGGTGCCGGCCTGGCGGCCGGCCGAGCGGTAGGAGAGCGATGATGCCCCGGATGCGCGGGCCCGTTCAGGACGAACCCCAGGGGCCGACCCTGCTCAACACCCACCTGTTCGGCGCGCCGACCATTGGGGGCAACAACGTGACCGTGCGGCCCGAGGTGTTGCCCTTCGACTGGGGGCAGGCCTTTGGTCGCGAGGCCCCGCGGACATTGGAGATCGGCTTCAACCGCGGGAAGTTCCTCAGCGAGTTGGCGCTGCGGTGGCCCGATCACGATCACATCGGCATCGAGATCCGCCGGCGCTACTGCTGGCGGCTGGCGAACCTGCTCGATCGGGATCCCGAGCACGGGGGCAACGTGCGGCTGGTCTGGGCCGACGCGAAGCGGGTAACCGCTGATCTGCTCCCGCCGGGCAGCCTGCACGCCATCTTCGTGAACTTCCCGGACCCGTGGTGGAAGCGGCGTCACGAGAAGCGGCGGCTGGTTCAGCCCGAGTACGCCCAGGAGCTGCGCGATCTTCTGGCCGTGGGCGGTGCCGTCTGGGTGAAGTCGGACGTGGCCGCCATCGCCGAGGAGATCGACGCCTCACTGGCGGGGACCCCGGGCTTCGAGGGGCCGGAGCCCTTCGGGCCCGACGATCTGCCCTTCACCTACCGAGAGGCCAAGTGTGTGAAGGCGGGGATGCCGATCCACCGCTTCCGGTACCGTCGGGTGGCCGTGGCCGCGGGCGACGGTCAGTCCACCACGAACACCTGAAGGTCGCGGATCGGGGTCCGCGCGAACGCGCGCAGCCCCGCCAGTGAAGCGAGCTCGAGCGTGAAGAACACGCCCAGGGCGATCCACAGCCGGTCGGCGGTCGGGCGACCGCGAAACAGCAGCAGGACCGCGCCCAGGGCGCAGGCGCCGTTGGCCAACGCCAGGGCCCAGAAGAGGCGGGCGTCCACGGTGATGCCCACCCCGTACAGTGGCCCCAGGGCGTTCACGCCTCCTCCGGCAGCAGCGGCCGCAACAGGTCGTGCAGGTTGAAGTAGTTGATCACGAAGTGGGCGGTGACCGGCACCACCAGGTTCCCCCGCCACTCGAACAGTCCGCCGAACACGAAGCCCATGACGACGGCCATGATGGGCCAGGGGAGGCGGCTGCGGGTGTTGGGCAGGTGCAGTAGCCCGAACACCAGCGACACGGCGACCAGGCCAATGCGGGGCTGCAGCAGGCCCCTGAACAAGAGCTCCTCGGCCAGCGCGCTCATCGCGGCCAGCCCGAAGGCGTCCCGCGGTTCGAGGGGGGCCACCATCTCGCGGAAGTCGGCGTCCATGCGCTGAGCCCACCGCTGGTGGCCGGCCGCCCAGCGCAGGGTCAGCACCACGGCGACGCCGACACCCACCCCCAGAGCCAGATCGGCGCTCAGCCCCCCGGCGGTCCAGCGGCCGGCAAGCTGCACCAACGGCCCCAGCTCGGCGCCCAGGGCGAGCTGGAGCAGGACGGTGCCCACCGTGGTGGCCACGTACAGGAGGATCAGGTTGCGCGCCATGCGGCGCGCATCCTAGCAGCGTTGGCGCCTGGGCGGGCAATCCGACGCAAGGTCAGAGAGCGGATGGGTCGTGTGCGCGTGATCGACCTCCGATCGGCAGCCTATACTTGGCGTCGTGTCTCGGCTCGCCCCCCACGGTCTGCGTCCTGTCCTGCTGCCGGCGCTGGCCGGCTGCCTCGCATGGGGCTGTGTGGCCGGTGAGACGCCCGCCGGGCTGGATCACGCGGCCGTAGCCGATGGTGGGCGACCGGACGTGGCGCCCGCCGTCGACCTGGGAGCGGTGGACCGGGCGCCCCCGGACGCGGACCTGACCTGCCAGGACGACCGCTATGGACCCAGTACACCCGAGCTGCCCGCCGCGGATCTGAGCGTGGGCCACTATGCGCTGGTGGCCTGCCCCGGCGTGCCGGATCACTTCCTGCTGGTGGGGTCACCTGGATCAACGCTGCGGGTGCGCTTCGAGGCCGACGAGCGCCTGGCGGTGCAGGTGGGCGGTGAACGACTCGAAGGACGCGGCGGGAGCGTGGCGGTGACCCTGGGGAACGGCGGCATTCCGTTGCAGATCTCGGGCGCCCTGGCGGCCACGGGCTACGGGCTCGATGTGACCGAGGACGTGCCCCAGGCCGACTGCGGGGACGACGTGGAGTCGGCCGACGTGGACGGCGGTGCGGGGTTGGCCGATGGGGAGGCGGTGGCCCGGGGAATCTGCGCTGTACCGGACGTGGACTGGTTGCGCTTCGGCGGGCCGGCGCAGTGGACCGTCCGGCTGTTGGAGGGCGCCCCCCTCTGGCTGGATCTCCTGGGCGGTCCCGCGGACGCCCCGCTGCGGCACGATGGCCGCTACCTGATCGAAGGGCAGGCGGTCCTCGAGGCCTCCGAGGCTGCCCGCTTGCGGATCGCCAGCGGTGGGCACGCCCGCTACCTCGTGCAGGTCAACGCGCTGCCAGAGCGAGCCCAGGCCTTCGTCGAGAGGGCCGTCGAGGTGCCCTTTCGGTCGTCGCCGGACGCCGCCCCCGAGTGGTGGCCCGCCGCCCACCTGCAGGTCGTTGCGGATCCGGCAGCGGGCGGGGGGGGGATGGCGACCCGGCTGGACGCGGCCGGGCGTGGGCCGCTGGTGGAGGGGGACACCTGGCTCGTGGCCGAGGCCTGGGCGGGGCGCTACCGCGTCACCGTCGGGCCCGGGACCGAAGACGATCGGGGCTGGCGAGAGCCGCTCTGGTTGAGCGAAGACGGGGTGCTCCGGCTCGATCCGGACGGGCGCGTCGCGCCGGCCTTCGCCATCGCCACGGCGGCGGCCACGGCCCTCGCGGCGGGCCTGGCCTGGGTCCCCGATCTCGCGGATGACCCGCCACCGCTGCACATCACGTGGCGTCCCGACGCGGCCGCGCCTTGCGGGTCGTGCTTCCATCCCTCGGACCATGGGCGGCCGCGCGTCGACCTCTCCGGTAGCCCGACGGACCCGGATCAGGGCGATTTGGCCGTCATCCGGCACGAGGTGGGGCACCACCTGGCCGCGCTGCACAGCCGCGACACGAGCCCAGGCGGCCGCCACGACGGCCGCGCGGTGGATCCCGAGTTGGCCTGGTCCGAGGGCTTTGCCCACTTCTTCGCCGCCTGGGTGGCGGGGCGGTCACTCTTGGAGGATTGGCGGCTGACGGGCAGCCGGTTGGTGGACCTGGAGGCGCCGACCCACCCCGACGCGCAGTCGCCGTGGGCACCGCCGGGGGTGCTCTCGGATCACCTGGTGGCGGGTCTGTTGTGGGACCTGTTCGACGACACCCCCGCCGAGGACCCGCTTCATGTGGACGAGGCGGCCCTGTTCGCGCCGCTCTTCGGATCCATGGCGTCGGGGGTGGAGGGCGGCGCTACGGCGGGGGCCGATCTGCTGGACTACCTGGAGGGGCTCGCCTGTGAACCGGCGGGGCTGCCCACAGGGTTGGGGCGATGGCTGGTGGTGGACGCGATCCCCGAGTGCCGTGAGTAGGGGCCGTCGCGGCCGGCGGGGGCCGCGGTCGGTGCCCGTCAGCTCGTGAGCTGCCCGTCGGTGGTCGGCGCCGCGGCCACGTAGTCGTAGAGCCGACGGATGCTGGGCTGTTCGCCCAGGACGATCAAGGTCATGCCGGGCTCGAGGACGTAGCTGGGCGGCGGGTTGAAGGTGTAGCGCCCGTCGTGGGAGAGGACGCTGAGCACCAGCACGTTGCTGACCTTTCGGATGCCCGACTGGGCCAGGGTCTTGCCCGCCAGCGCCGTCCCGGGCGGCAGGGGGCACTCCTCGACGCTCAGGCTGCGCTGGTTGTCGCGCACGATCAGGTCAATGAAGCCCACGACGCTCGGGCGCAGCAGCTCGTGGGCCATGCGCCGCCCGCCAATGTTGTTGGGGCTGACGATGGCGTCGGCGCCGGCCCGGCGCAGCTTGGCGGTCTGGTTCTCGTCGATGGCTCGGCTGACCACGCGCACCTTGGGGGCGAGCTGCCGGGCGGTGATCACCACGAACAGGTTGTCGCGATCACTGTGGAGGCTGGCCACGACGCCTTTGGCCCGGGCGATGCCGGCCTCCTGGAGGATGGCGTCCTCGGTGGCGTCGCCGATGATGCCCACGAACCGATCGGCCCCGACGCGCCGCTCCAGGACCGCAAGGTGCTCGGCGTCCCGCTCGAGGACCACCACCGCCTGCTTGTCGTCGAGGAGCTCCTCGGCCACGCTGCGGCCCGTCTCGCCGGCGCCGCAGACGATGTAGTGGCCGCTCAGGGCGTCGAGCTTCTTCTCCATGCGCCGTCTCCACAGGGTGTGCCCCAGATCGCCCTCGAGGATGAACTGGGCGAGGGTGGTGAAGAAGTAGAGCACCACGCCGAATCCGGTGATCAGCAGCACCAGCGTGAACGGGCGCCCATTGGGCGTGAACGAGACGGGCAGCGACTCGCCGTAGCCCACGGTGGTGATGGTGATGAGCACCATGTACAGGCACTCGAACAGGGACCACTCCCCCTGACCGAGGTACCAATACCCGGCGACGCCGAAGCCCACCACACCGGCCAGCGAGATGGCCGCGTAGCGCAGCCGCCGGGTGATGTCGCGAGCCTCGTCACGGCCGGAGGCGTAGATGCGCCCCGCCCGTGGGGTCAGCCGCTTGTCGCCAGCCACTCGAGGTACCGGTGGATCTTCTCGTCGGTCCAGGGGTGCACCGAGACGAAGCGCAGGCGCAGGTTGCCGTTGCGGTCCACCACATAGGTCTCGGGCAGCTTCTCGGTGCCGTAGATCCGCGCGAACCGTTGGTCGGGATCGAGGCCAATGGTCATCTTCGGGACCTGGCCGCCAAAGAACCGGTCGATGTCCTCGAAGCTCGCGTCGGATGACACGGCCAGGATCTCGAAGTCCACGTGCTTCATCTTTTCGCGCAGCGCGAGCAGATCGGGCAGCTCCTCCCGGCACGGGGGGCACCAGGTCGCCCAGAAGTTCACAAAGACCACCTTGCCGCGCAGGTCGCGCAGCCGCACCAGGGTGCCGTCGGCCTTGCGGACCTCGATGTCGGGAGCCGGCCCTTCGGCAAGGTGCACCTGGTCGAGCTGGCGGACGAGCTGCGCCTCCATGCTGGGGCGGCTGGCCGCGAGGTGCTGCCGGACCACCAGGCCCAGGGCGAGCAGACCCCCAAGCAGGAGGGCCCAGCGAACGTAGCCGTCAATCTCTCGGGAGGAGGCCATGGGGGTCCGTGGGTCGAAACGTCCGCACGGATTTCGCAGGCAGGGCGGGGGAAGTCAAGGGCCGGCGGGGTGGAGGCCCCGCCGGAGTCAGCCCAGGGGGCTCACTTCTTGGCCATGACCTCGTCGATCAGCTTCTCGAAGGCCGGGTAGGGCTGGGCGCCCCGGAGCTTGCGGCCGTTGATGAAGAAGCTGGGGGTGCCGGTGGCGCCGTGCTTGCGGGCCTCGGCGATGTCGGCCTCGATCTGGGCCTTGAACTTGCCGCTGTCCAGGTCGCCCTTGAACTGGCTCATGTTCAGGCCGAGCTCCTGGGCGTAGCGCTCCAGGTCCTCACGCTTCAAGGCGCGCTGGTTATTGAAGAGCATGTCGTGCATCTCCCAGAACTTGCCCTGCGCGTTGGCCGCCAGGGCCGCCTCGGAGGCCAGCGGGGCGTCCTTGTGGAAGCTCAGCGGGTTGTGCTTGAAGACGATCTTGACCTTGTCGCCGTACTTGTCCTGGACCTGCTTGAGGGTGGGGTTCACCCGGCCACAGAAGGGGCACTGGAAGTCCGAGAACTCCACGATGGTGACGACGGCGTTCTTGCCACCCTTCCAGGCGTCCTCGGGGTTGACCTTCACGTCGTAGACGGTCTTGTCCTCCTCGGGGGCCTGGCGGGCCGGCGCGGCGGGCTTGGTGGCGCCGTTCTTGATGATCTCGGCGTAGACGGCGCTCTTCGCGGTGCCCTTGTCCACCAGGGCCTTGGCGGCCTTGAGCTGCTCGTCGATCAGGGCCTCGAAGCTCGCCTGGGGCTGGGCGCCCACCAGCTTGCGGCCGTTGATGAAGAAGTTCGGGGTGCCGCCGGCGCCGATCTCGCGGGCGAGATCCTGGTCGGCCTTGATCTGGGCCTGGTACTTGCCGCTGTCGAGGGCGGCCTTGTACTTGCCCATGTCGAGCCCGATCTCCTGCGCGTACTTGTCCAGGTCCTCACGCTTGAGCTGCTTCTGGTTGGCGAACAGCTTGTCGTGCATCTCCCAGAACTTGCCCTGCTCGTTGGCCGCCAGGGCCGCCTCGGAGGCCAGGGGGGCGTCCTTGTGGAAGGGCAGGGGGTTGTGCTTGAAGACCACCCGCAGGTCGTCGCCGTACTTCTTCTGGAGGCCCTCGATGGTCGGGTTGACCCGGCTGCAGAAGGGGCACTGGAAGTCCGAGAACTCCACGATGGTGATGAGGGCGTCGGCCTTGCCCTTCGCGGCGTCCGCGGGGTTCACCGGCACCTTGTAGGTGGTGGTGTCCGGGGCGCGAGGGTTCGGGCGGTTGGTGGGGGCGGCGGCCTTGGTCAGGCCCTTCTCGGTCAGCTTGGCGTAGACCTGGCTGCGGGGGGTGCCCTTGCTGATCAGGTCGTTGGCCTTCTTGATCTCCTCGTCGATGACCGCCTTGAAGGCCTCGAAGGGGCGAGCGCCGGTGATCTGGCGGCCGTTGACGAAGAAGTTCGGGGTGCCCCGGGCGCCGAACTGCGCGGCGACCTTCTGGTTCTCCTGGATGACGCTCTTGAACTTGCCGCTGTCGAGGGCCGCCTTGAACTTGTCCATGTCCAGGCCCAGCTCGCCGGCGTACTTCTCCAGGTCGGCGCGGCTCAGGGCGCGCTGGTTGGCGAACAGCTTGTCGTGCATCTCCCAGAACTTGCCCTGCTCGCCGGCGGCCAGCGCGGCCTCCGAGGCGGGCACGGCGTCCTTGTGGAAGGGCAGCGGGTTGTGCATGAACACCACCCGGACGTCATCCTTGTAGGTGTCCTTGATCTGGTTGATGGTCGGCAGGACCCGGCTGCAGAACGGGCACTGGAACTCGCTGAACTCGATGATGGTGACCAGGGGCTCCTGGCCGCCGATCGCGTAGGCCTGCGCGTCCACCGGGATCTTGTACACGGCGTTGTCGGCCGGGGCCGCGCCCTTGCTGTCGGGACGGGCGGTCGGGGCCTTGAAGTTGGCCTTCACGCGCGCGGCGTAGATCTGGTCCTTGGCGGTGCCGCTCTTGAGCAGCTCCTCGCCGGCCTTGATCTCCTCGTCGATGACGGCGGTGAAGCGGTCGAGCGGCTGGGCGCCGGCGAGCTGCTTGCCGTTGATGAGGAAGTTGGGGGTGCCGCGGGCGCCGACCTTGGCGGCCAGGGCCATGTCGGCGTCCAGGACCTTCTGGAGGTCCGCGACGTCCTTCTTGATCTGATCGAGGTTGAGGCCGAGCTCCTTCGCGTAGCTGTCGAGGTTCTCCTCCTTCAGCGCGCGCTGGTTCTCGAACAGCTTGTCGTGCATCTCCCAGAACTTGCCCTGCTTGCCGGCGGCCAAGGTGTACTTGGAGGCCAGGGGCGCGTCCTTGTGGAAGCTCAGGGGGTTGTGCTTGAAGGCGATGCGGACCTTGTCACCGTACTTGTCCTGGATCTGCTTCAGGGTGGGGTTCACCCGGCTGCAGAAGGGGCACTGGAAGTCCGAGAACTCCACGATGGTGACCAGGGCGTCGCTGCCGCCGCCCTTGGTGTAGCTGTCGCCGACGGGGATGAGGTCGCTGTCGGCGGTGGCCGCCGCGGTGTTGCCCGCGGTCTGGCCGCTGGTGGCGGTGCCCTTGGCCGCTTCGCCGCCCTGACCGCCCTTGTTGCAGGCGGTCAGGCCCAGGCCGAAGCCCAGGGCGAGCAGCGCCGAAAACAGAATGCGCTTGTTCATGATGTCCTGTTTGCTCTCTACCGGTCTCGGTACGTCTCGGGTTGGGTTGAGCGCCGCTGTCGACCCGGCCTGGCGCACGCGGCTGGGCGCCGGGGGTGACCGCCTGAGCGGTCGTGGGCCGACCCTCACCTGGGAGGGGGCGGCTCCACCGCAAGGGCCCGCGTCCAGGGGCGGGGTTGGGGCGGATCGGCGACGCCCAAGGGCAGGGTGCCCGGGCCACGCCGAGGGATCGTCACCGCGGCGGCGCAGTGCGCCACCCCGATGACCGCAATCTGGAGCGCGCCCGGATCGCGCGGTCCACAGTCGTAGGCGGCTTCGAGACAGCGTGGCCCCTGGGGGGGCGGCAGCTCGAGGATGGCGGGCACCTGCCCACAGGCGTTGTCCAGGGTGCTGCACTGACCCAGCGGATCTTCGACGCCCGGCACCGCTTCGGTGCCACAGTCTTCACCGCAGGCGGGCTCAATGGGGTCGGTCCAGGGAGCGACGGGGGTGCCGTCTGGCAGAACGCACGTCCCCGGCAGGCCCGCTGCTGCGGCCCAAGAGGTCGTCAGTAAGGCCAATGAGGCCAGGCTCAGCCAGGGCAGCAGACGCACCCACACCCCGCGATCGCGCGCTGGAAAGTGCGCATGCCTACCACCAGGGGCTCGCCCCCGTCAACGGCGTGGGCCGCACGCTGGCCGACGGCGATGGGGTGGCGTAAGGTCGGGGCTCCACGCGGGAGGCAGCAGCTTGGCATCCATTCCCCCTTCCCTGAGCGGCCTGCTGGGGCCGTTGGTCGACCTGCTGGAGTCACCGGCGGTGCGCCGGATCGTGGTGGATCGCCCGGGAGTGGCCACCGTGATCAGCGCGACGGGCCGGGCGACCGTGCCCATCGACCTGGACGCCGGCATGCTGGCCCGAATGGTCAAGGGTCTGGCCCAGCGGGCGTCGCGGGCGCCCGGTGAAGGCCAGCCCGTCGTCGAGGCGATGCTGCGCGACGGGACCCGGTTTCTGGTGACGGGGCCGCCCACGGTCCCCGGTCCGATGGTGAGCATCAGCCGGCCGGTCGTGGTCGCCACGACGGCGTGGGGGCCTTGGGGGCCGGCGCTCGGCGACGCCATGCGAGGGGGGCTGAACCTCCTGGTCGTCAGCCCGGGGGACGTCGAGACCTTCGTGGCGCTGGGCGACCTGATCGGGCCGGAGCGTCGCTATGCCCTGGGCGACGGGGGCGCTGCCTTCCCGGGTGACGCGGTGCGCATCCAGGCCGACACCGCCGAGGCTGCCTGGCGTCTGTTGGGGGGCATCGCACCGGACCGGGTGTTCGTCGACGAGCCGACACCCGCTGGGGCCTGGGCGGCGGTGGCGGCCTTGTCGGGGCGCGTGGCGCCGGCCGCGGTTCGGATCGCGGGCCGGTCGGCCGATGACGGTCTGGCTCGGCTCGAAGCGCTGGCCCGAGCCGGGGCCCCGCCCGCCGCAGGGGCCGCGGTGGACGGGTTCATCGCCTCGGGCATCGACCTGGTGGCGGTGTCGATGGCCGGCCACCTTGCGCTGGCGGGGGTGCGGGCTGAGCGGGGCCTGCCCGTCACCGTGCCGCTGGCCGATGAAGCCGCTCTGTGTGCGTACTTGCGGACGCTCGGTTTGGCACGGCGGCCGCCGGCAGATGGTGATCCGCCGGCCGTACCCGAACCGTCGGCGCCGCCGGGCCGCCCGGCTTCGAACCCGCCCGACGAGGGGCCCCGGGCGGGCATTGTGGTCGCGCCCGACGCCGCCGGCGTCGAACCGCTATCGGGCACGCCGTTGGCGTTGGTCCGGGACGACGAAGCCTCGGTCCCCCCGAGCGAGCCGCCTGCCGAGGTGGCGCCGGCCGGGGACGACGTCAGCGATGATCGGCCCGCCGTGGCGAGCGCCGGCCCTGGCTCGGTCGCCGAGTCAGGCGCAGGGGCGGCGCAGCCTGCGGAGTCGAGCCCGTCCAACTCTGATGCCCCCGTCCTCGCGCCGCCGCCGTCCATTGGGCCTGCTGCCGCCAGCGTCGAGGCGCCCGGGCCGGATCCCGAGGGCATCCTGGTGCCCGCGTCGAAGCCGTTGTCCGCGGCGCCGGCGCCCAGCGACTCCATCGACATCGAGATCGATCTGTCGATGGTGACCCGCAGCCATTCGGTGCCTCCCCATGAGTCCGTGGAGAGCGCCCCCGCGCGCTCAGACCCCCCGCCGGGCGCGGTGCGCGGCGCAACGCCGAGTACGCGGCCCACCGAGGATCCGTTGCGAGCGCTGCTGGCTTCGTTGGGCGCTGAGGACGAGGAGGAGGACGAAGACGAGTCGGTCAACACCATGGTCAGCCAGCTCGAGGACGCGCTGGGCGCCGACGCCGCCGAGGCGGTGGCCGGCCGGAGCTTCTCGGAGATTCTGCGCTCCATCAGTGGCGTGCTGGATGACGACGACTCGGTGGACCGGGCTGCGGCGACGGAGCATCCCCGTGGCCGCAGGGGATCGACCCGAATCCACGCAGATGACGAGTGACCGGAGTCCGGGCCGCGTTCAGCCGGCCCCGTCCAGCAGCACCCGTGTGATCTGAACGGCCAGCCCCGCGCTTCCGCCCGCCTGGACCAGGACCCCCTGCGCCACCGGGACTGATCCGGCTCGGAGCTGCACCACCGGTGGATCGTCCACCTGGATGGGCACCGCTGCGCCGGGCGTCAGGGCGGCGACCTGGCCGGCTGACAGCGTCAGCTCGCCCAGAGTGACCGTGAGCGTGACGGGGAGCTGCTCGAGCGCAGGGGGGATCATGAATGGTGGCTCCTGGGCGACGGTGAGACGACCGCGGCTCACATGAAGCGCCTGCAGGCGCCGAGTGCCTGCCCACAGCGCAACGCCCTCGGCGAGGGGGAGCTGGTCGCCGGCAGCCGGGGGTCGGCGGGGGTCAATGCGGGTCAGGCCCTGAACGGTCAAGGGAATCGGTACGCTGCTGGGCGCTCTCGGGTTGGCGGGACGGGCCGGGGCGCCGGGGACCCACCACCGCGCTCGCCCTGCGCATTCGGGCCCTGCGAGGCGCCAGTCGCTCGGGGCGCCGACGGGCTGCGGGGGTGGCCAGTCGGGATCACCGCCATGCACGCCGATCAGGGTCACAGCCACGGGGAGCGCATCGAGCGCCGCGCCTGCGAGCCAGGCGAACACGCCTTCTTCGGCGGGGCTCAAGGGCGCTGCGCCCGCCACCGCCGGGGCGCCCGTGAGCGCGCAGAAGGCCTGGTGGATCCAACGGCGCTCCACGGCCAGCCAGCCCACCTCGCCCGAGGGCCCCTCCCAGGCGGCCCAGGCGGCCGGGGGCGGCGGGCCCGGGTGCGGCGACGCGGGCTCGATCTGGATGGACGCGCCCAGCGCGCGGGCCCACTGGCTCGCGCACCGCCCGGCCAGCGCGGGGTCGTTGACCGCGTCCCACGGGGGCGAGGGGGTCAGGTCGACCGGGGCCGGGCGCGGCAGCGGGCGCGGCCAGGTCACGGACCGAGCACCAGCGCAGCGACCGCGGCGGTCACGCGCGCACCCAGCAGGTCGTGGGGGTCGTCTACGGACACCTCATCGGGCGACAGGCCGGGGTCGGCCCGGAGGGGAAGACCGGGTGGCAGGCGCTCGCGGGCGGCGTCGAGCGTGACCGGCGCCACGCGGATCTGAAGCCCCGCGGGCGCGGGCTCGCCCTTCAGGATGGACACGAGGTCATCGAGCCGCGCGCAGGCCCCGTCCACCCCCAGGCGCGTGGCCAACGCCACCGCCAGGTCCAGGGCCTGCTCGGCCAGGTGGGCCTGCGCGGCCTGCCAGCGGGCTTCGAGCTCGGCGGCAGCCCCAGCCAGCGCCTCGTCGCGCGCGTGGGACAGCGCGCCGCGCCACCCATCGCGGATGCGCCGCGCCTCCGCCAGTGCGGCCCGTGTGGCGGGATCGAGACGACCGGCCACGGCCAGGGCGGCGTCCGGCGGGATTGCGGGGGGCCTCACGGCGTCTCCAGGGCGGACTGCACCGCGGCCGCCGGGGCGTTGGCGATCAGCCGACGGGCCTCCTGCGGGGCGTCGCACGCCGTCAGGGCAGCGCGGAGCGCCGCGGGGTCGGATGGGGAGGCGCTGCCCGAGAGCCCGAAGCGCGCGCGCCGGGCGAAGCGACGCACGAGCCGCGCGAGGGGCGCCGGACCGCGGGCCTGCGGTCGGTCGAGGGAGGGCGGGGCCTGCCGCGTCGCCAGGGCGCGGGCCAGCGCCAGGACGGGGTCGCCCGGTGGAGGCACCTTGGCTACGAGGTGGGCGAGCGGCGGGGGGATGCCGTGAAGCGCGCACAGCGCCGCCAGCGCGCGTTGCCCAGGCTCGGCCAGGGGTGGCAGCGGCCGCGTCAAGGGGCTGTCCGGCGCCAGCGGCGGCGCGCCAGCCAACCCAGGCACGCCAGCGCCAGCGCCGCCAGGCCCGCCGTCCAGCGGTGGTCGGGCGGGGCCAGGACCGCCGCCGCCGCGACGGCAGGATGCAGGCTGACGGTCACCTGATCTGGCGCCGACAGGCCCGCGCCCCGTTGCACCAGCGCCTGCAGCTCCGCGATCGGGGGGGCGTGCCCGGCTGGATGCTGCGCCACCACAGCGGCCCCGTCCTCGCTGAGGGTCACGCGGGCTCGGAGGATGTCGGGCCGCAGGCTCAGGGCCGCCTGCAGGTCCTGGGCGACCTGGCGGCGTGCCAGGGCGCGCGCCTCGGTGGGAGAGCGGACCCAGGGGGTCGGGCCGGGGCGGCTCGAGTCGTCCGTGGGCAGCCCGCCCGCCTGCACGGCCCGCCAGGCGCGGGCGCCGTCGGCCGACGGGACCGCCACTGTCCAGCGACCCCGGCGACCGGTCTTGCTGCTGGGCACGCCTTCGGCTGCCAAGATGGCCACGGCCTCGTTGGCCGTGGCTTCGTCCACGCCGTCGAGCAGCGCGGTCTGGCAGCCGGCGGCGCTCAGCGCCAGCCCGATGGTGAGCCAGCCCTTCACGAGTCGGGCTCTGCCCCCATCAGCCGCCGCAGACGGCTGAGGACCCGCCGGTGGCGCCGGGCGAGTTGGGACCGGCTGAGCCCCATGCGCCGTGCCAGCGCGGCGCCCGAGTCTCCGGTGTCGTCCAGGTCATAGAAGGCGCGGAGCACGACCTGCTCTTCGTCCGTCAGGTGGCGTATCTGAGCGCGCAGGTTGGCACGATCCGCCCGCGCCTCGGCCGCCTCGCAGGGATCGGGCGGCGGCTCCTCGAGCAGGGCGCCCTCGGTCAGGTACATGGTGGCGAGTGCCGTGATGGCCCCGAACACGGCCTTGGCGTCCTCGGCGGGGCTGGGGCCGTCGGGCCCATCGCCCACCGGCTCCCCCAGGAGGTCATGGGCCTGCGCCTCGGCGCGGAGCTGGGCGTACTCGGTGCGACGGAGGAACCCGGTCTGGCGGAGGCCGTCGAACACCGCACCCCGGACACGGTAGCGGGCGAAGCGCTCGAAGGTGACGCCGTGGCGGGGATCGAAGCGCGCCCGGGCTTCGAGGAGGCCCAGGCGCCCGTAGCCCTCCAGGTCGTCGAAGGGCACGGCGCCCCGGGGGAGCGTGCGCGCGATGGCGCGGGCCTCGCGGGTGGCCAGCGCGAGCAGCGAGGGGTCGAGCTCGGGGACCGCGCTCAGGGGAAGATCCCCCGCTCGTGGTAGACCGCCTGGATCCGGCTGAGGGCGTGGACGTGGCAGGCGGTGCGGTTGTCGACGCCGCGTTCCTCGCGCAGGCGGCGCATGGTGGCGTAGGCCCGCTGCATCATGCGCTCCAGCCGCAGCTCCACGTCCTCTTCGGTCCACTGTTCGGCGCGGCGGTTCTGCAGCCACTCGAAGTAGCTGACGGTGACGCCGCCGGCGTTGGCGAGGATGTCGGGCAGCACGGTCACGCCCCGGTCGGCCAGAATGCGCTCGCCGTCCAGATCGGTGGGCCCGTTGGCGCCCTCGACCACCAGCTTGCAGCGCATGAGGGGCGCCGTGTCGGCGTTGATCTGCATCTCCATCGCCGCGGGGATGAAGATGTCCACCGGGGTCGAGAAGAAGTCACGGCGGTCGATGATCTCACCGCCCGGGTAGCCGGCCACGCCGCCGACGGTCTGCACGTACTTCGAGAGGCGCTGCGGGTGGACGCCCTCGGTGTTGCGGATGGCGCCCGTGTGGTCCTGCACCGCCACCAGCACAGCACCCATCCGGCTGAGGATCCGGGCCGCGTGGGCCCCGACGTTGCCGTAGCCCTGCACCGCGAAGGTGGCCCCGTCCAGGTTGAACCCGGTCTCGGCGGCCCACTCCTGAATGGTGTACACCAGCCCGAGGCCGGTGGCGTGCTCCCGGCCCAATGAGCCACCCGAGGTGGGCGACTTCCCGGTGACCACGCCGCGCAGCGCGTTCTTGTCCGTCTGGCCCGCGCTGTTCATGTAGGTGTCCATCATCCAGACCATGGTCTGGCTGTTGGTGCCCATGTCGGGGGCGGGGATGTCGTAGTTGGGCCCGATGTTGCTGCCGAGCGCGTGGGTGAATCGACGCGTGATGCGCTCCAGCTCGTCGCGGCTGTGCTGGCGGGGGTCGAACTTCACGCCCCCCTTGGCCCCACCGAAGGGGATCTCCATCAGCGCACACTTCATCGTCATCCACGCGGCCAGGGCCTTGACCTCATCCAGGTGCACGTGGGGGTGGTAGCGCACGCCGCCCTTGTAGGGGCCCATGATGTTGCTGTGCTGGATGCGGTAGCCCTTGAACAGCCGGTAGGAGCCGTCATCCATCCGCACGGGGAAGTTCACGATCAGCTCGTTCTTGGGCTGCGAGAGGATCGTACGGATCGCGGGGTCGAGTTGGACGACCTCGGCCGCCCGATAGAGCTGCTGCTGCGCGACCTCGAACACGTTGGCCGCGGGCGCCGCGGACTCCTTGGGGGCCATGGGGGCCGTCTCCTGCCGATTCCCGTTCAGGGCCAGCATCTTCGCGGCCCCGAGCGCGGGCGCGCAAGTCCCGTCGCCTGGGCGGACTTGCTTATGGCATGCTGCACCCCGTTGGAGGTGCGCCATGAGCGACATCAAGGGGCCACGGCCCATTGGCGGTCCCCGGCCGGCGCCGGGCGACGGCGCAGCCCTCGGGCGGGCTGAGGCGGCGACGGGGGTGGCCCCGGCGGCTGCGCCCGATCCCATGGTCGCCATGTTCGAGGCGGTCAAGACGCGCTTTCCGGGCGGCGTCCAGCCGGCTGACCGCCCGACGGCGGTGCGGGCCGTGGTGGATGAGGTGCTCGGGCGTGAGATGGGGCACCTGGCCGAGCCGACCCGCGCCGGCGTGGCCGAGCGGGTCACGCAGGCCCTGCTGACCCACCCCGATCTGGCCGCACGGCTGGATCGCCTGCTCGCACAGTCTTCGGGCTGAGTCCGTCAGACCGGCGCCGGGGCGGCGCCGGTCAACCTCACAGGCTGAACTTCCGCAGCGTGGTCTTGTCGGCCTCGATCACCACGGTGATCTGCCGTCGGTAGGCGCCTTCGCCCTCGCGCACCAGCTCGATGGTGTGCGTGCCGGCCGGCAGCTCGTGCTTGATGAGCGGCGTCCAGCCCACCGAGCGACCCAGGATGAAGGCCTGGGCCGGCGGCTTGGCGATGAGCTTCAAGAAGCCCTTGCCTTCGGGCTTCGGGGGCGGGGGTGCCTCGGTGGCGGGCCGCGCCGGCGGGCGCCGAATCACCACCCGCGTGGGCGGGGCGTCCTCGGGATCGGGCTCGGCCGGGCGCCGGGGGGGCTCGGTGGCGGGCGGGGTGTCCCGCCGCGGGCGCCGGGGGGTCACGGCGACGGGCGGTTCGGGCGGGGGCGGCGCCCGTCGGGCGGCGCTCTCGTCCTTCTTCAGCGTGAGGAGCTGCGTGTTGCCATCGAGCTGCGGGTACTGCGGGAGACGTTGGACCAGCGGCTCGAAGCCGTCGAGCCGCACTTCGACCCGGGTGCCGCCGACGTTGTCGATCTGAACGCGCTGGTTGCCCTTGCCCACGACCCGTCGGCTGCCGTCCGGGCTGACCACGGCGACCTCGGCCTCGATAGGGTCGGGCATGAGCGACACGGTGACCCGGGCGGGCATGAGCTTGATGGGCTCGACGCGCTGCAGGGTGCCCGCTGCGGCCTTCACCGTGCCCTCCCAGGGCAGGAACCCCGCCTTCTCGATGCGCAGGGTGCGGTTGCCCGGCGCCACGCTGCTGGCCTGAACGGGGGACTCATCGATGTACGCGCCGTCGATGAACACCTTGGCCCCGCCGGGGACCGTCTCGATGTGCAGGCCGGTGGGGATGCGCGCCAGCGCGACGCGAGCCAGCTCCAGGCGCTGACCGGGGTTCACCGACAGGCGCTGCTCGGCGGGCTGGTAGCCCTCGGCAGTAAAGCGCAGGCGGTGCGGTCCGGCGGGCAGATCGGCCAGGTTGACGGGGCTCTGCACCGGCACGGGCGCGCGATCGTCCACCGCCAGGAGGAGCTGGGGCGGATCGGTCTCGAACACCACCGTGGCGCCCTGACGCTCGCGCCAGACTACGAAGGCGGCCACGCCGATGGCCAGGATGGCCACGACCCCCAAGGTCCAGAGCCGCCACCGGCCGCTCGGGGTGGCTGGCGCCGGCCCCGGCCGAATGGCCGCGATGCTGGCGGTCTGCACCAACGCCTCGGGGCCCCGGTGGGGCCCGCGGGGCGGGGGCGACGCCAGCGGCGGGGGGGTCGGGGCGTGGGCCTCCGGCAGGGGCTGGCTGCTGGCCATGGCCCCGCTGCGGGCGGCGAGCTGCGCCGCTGCGTGGGCGAAGGCCGGGGGATCATCGCTGGCGCTGCGCACGGGCCGCCGAGTCTTGGGCACGTCAACCGCAGCCATCACCTGGCTGGGCGAGCGATCCCAGATGGCGGTCTCGACCTCCTCGTCCTCCCAGGAGAGGGTGGGGAGGTCGGGTTTGAAGCTGCCGGGCTCGTCGGCGGTGGCCTCGGGATCGTCCACCGGGCCCGACGACGCCCGACGGGCCTCGGGGATGTTGTGGCGCGCGAACTCCCGGAACTGCGCCAGCCGGGACTGCTCGGTGCGCAGCTCCGCGTCGAAGGTCCGGCGCATGTACGCGGCCAGATCCTTGCGGGCGTAGAAGGTGCCCGACTGGTACAGGAACTTCTGCAGGGCGTCCTGGAACTCGGCGGCGCTCTGGTAGCGATCCTCCGGCTCGCGGGCCAGCCCGCGCAGGATGATGCGCTCGAGCTCCGGTGGGATGTCTCGGGCGATGGCCGAGGGCCGCCGGATGTCGACGCTGCGGACCTTCTCGAGGGTCGAGAAGTCGCTCTCGCCCTGGAAGCAGCGCTCCAGGGTGACGAGCTCGTAGAGCACGGCGGCCAGGCTGAACAGGTCGGTGCGGTGGTCGATGCTGCGCCCACGGACCTGTTCGGGGCTCATGTAGCCGAACTTGCCCTTGAGGATGCCCGCCTGGGTCTTGCTGGCCTTGCCCGCCGCCTTCGCGATGCCGAAGTCGATGAGCTTCACCTCACCGTCGTAGCTGACGATGATGTTCTGCGGCGACACGTCCCGGTGGACCAGGTCCAGCGTCTCGTCGGCGTTGCGCTTCTTGTTGTGGGCGTACTCGAGGGCTTCGCAGACCTCTTTGATGACGTGGCAGCACATCGCCACGTCCAGGCTGCGCCGCTCGGTGCGGGCGCGGTCGAACAGGGCGCGCACGTCTTTGCCCTGCACGAACTCCATGGCGATGAAGTAGGAGCCGTCGACCTTCCCGAGCTCGAAGATCTGGCCAATGTTGGCGTGGGTGAGCTGCACCGCGATCTTGGCTTCGTCGATGAACATCTCGACGAACTCTTGATCCTCGGCGATGTTCGGGAGCACCCGCTTGACGGCGAACAGGCGCTCGAAACCCTCGACGCCGTAGGACACGGCCTTGAAGACCTCGGCCATGCCGCCCACGGCGACCCGGTCGAAGAGGTAATAGTCCCCGAATTTAGTGGGCTCGCGCACCCGGGTGACCCTCGCCATTCGCCAGATAGGACGCGCACGCGCGCGGCGCACGGCGGGAGAACCGTATGGCATGGCCTGCGGGGAGTCAACGTCGCGGCTCGCGCGCGGTGCGGGGGCGATTGTGCGGGGCCATGGCGGGGGGTAGCATCCGGGGTTCCTGCCCAGGGGGCTTCGGGGTGAGCGCGGAGATCATGCGGCTCGGGACGGCGTTGCGGACCGCGCGGGTGGTGACCGTGCTGGTGGGCGCCGATCTGTCCGCCGATGAGGCGGTGAGCCCCGCGGACAGCCAGGAGCGCGAGTGGGTGGACATCGAGCCCAGCGACATCGCCACGCCCGAGGAGTTCCGCCAGGCTCCCGAGCGGGTCTGGCGCTGGTACATGAGCCGCCGCGCCAGCATCGCCCGCCGGAGCCCCTTTCCGGCGTTGCTGGCGCTGAACGATCTGCTCCAGCGGCTGCCGAGGACGCACCTGATCACCGGGAACGTGGATGGCATGTTGGAGCGGGGCGGGACGCCGGTGCGGCCGCTGGAGCTGCACGGGAGTGTCTGGCGGACGCGGTGCATGGGGTGCGGGCGCGTGCGCGCCGACACCCGCAGCGCGCACCCCGAGCTGCCTCCCCGCTGTACTCACTGCGGCGGCATCCTGCGGCCCGACGTGGTTTGGTTTGGCGAGGCCCTGAACACGCACGTGCTGGATCAGGCCGTGCGGGCGGCCTGCGTGGCCGAGGTCATGCTGGTGGTGGGTGGCCGCGTCAACCACCAGCCGGCGGCGAGCCTGGTGGCCCACGCCCGTGAGAACGAGGCTCTGGTGGTGGAGATCGGGCTGGACGCGAGGGCGGGCGGGCTCTGCCAGCTTGCGCTGCCGGGGCCGCCCGAGGACACGCTGCGGGCGTTGGTTCGGCAGGGGCTCACGCGGCCCCCGGATCCCGCGGCGCCCGAGTAGGCCCGCTACTGGGTGAGCGCCGCGGCGGGGTGCTGGCGGGCGGCGGCGTTGGCCGGGAAGAAGGCGCCCAACAGGCAGAACAGCATGGCGCCGCCGATGGCGGCCAGCCACAGCCAGGCCGGGAACGTGAAGAACGTGTCCGGTTTGTAGGGGAACTCGGGGAGCTGGTTGGCGACATAATCGGCCAGCCGCGCGAAGCCCACGCCCGCCGCCACCCCCGCGATGCCGCCCAGCAGGCCGATGAGGCCCGCCTCGCCCAGGATGAGGGCGCGCACGTCCAGCTTGCTCGCCCCCAGGGCCCTCAGCAGCCCGATCTCGCGTCGCCGCTGGGCGATGAGCATGAAGAACATCTGGCTGATGTTGATGGCCGCGATGCCCACGATGATGAAGCTGACCAGGGCGAAGACGCTCTCGACGGTCTTGATGATGTCGGCGGCGCGCTCGGCGTTCTCGGTCTTGTCGGCCAGATCGAAGCCCTGGTCCTTCACCGCCTTGACGATGGCCGGCACCTGGGTCTGGTCGCTGACCTTCAAGATCACGCTGTGGTAGGTGGCGGCGGCCTCTGCGCCCTGGTAGCGCTGGTTCAGCCGGCGCACGTAGGCCAGCGGCAGCGTGACGCCCACCGAGATGGCCTTGTCGCTGAAGCCCACGAGCTTCAGCCGGCGGGTGATGGAGCCCTTGCCTCGGGAGCGGTCGATGTAGCTCTTGTTGAACTCGGCCCAGAGTTGGAAGCCCATGACCATGGACTTGCTGAGCCGAGGCATCTTCTGGCCGCCACTGCCGCCGAAGGCCGTGGCCAGGCTGCCGTTGTACAGCTCCAGCAGGTGGTTGCTGACCAACACGGGGATGGGCAGCTCACAGCGCTTGGTGTCCTCGGCGCAGTAGGACTCGCCGGGGCAGGCGGTGAGCCGGGTGTCCCAGTCGTAGTCGCAGGCTTGCTTCTCGCACTGCCCGGCGGCGCCGCAGGTCTGGCCGTCGGGGCAGGCTTTGTCGTCCTGGCACGCCGTGTCCACCTCGCGATCCGTGAAGGCGCCCGGATGTTCGAGTTCGTCGGCCACCAGGCGCGGCTCGATGCCGTCGGCCACCAGCTCGGCGTACACGTCGCGTCCGAACAGCGAGCCGCCGCCCCGCCCGCGGGTGGGGAAGGTGAACTTCATCTTGGGGTAGACATCCACCACGCCGGGCAGCGCCTTCAGCTCCTCGGCCACCGTCGCGTCGAGGGGCCGCCCCCCGCCCAGGCCCAGCAGGCCGCCCGCGCCGGCGTCGAAGCGCTTGGGCACCACCTCCACCTGGTCCACCAGGAAGATGCGGCCCAGCACCACCTGCTTGATGCCCTCGGACAGCCCGATGAAGAAGACGAAGGTGGAGATGCCCACCACGATCCCGATGCCGCTCATCAGGAAGTTCTTCTTCGAGCGCCCGACGTTCTGCCCGATGAGCCGGGCCAGGGATCCCGCGGTCACTGGGCACCCCCTCGGCCGTCGTCCACGATGCGGCCGTCCTCGATGCGGATAATCCGCCGGGCGGCCTCGCTGACGCGGTTCTCGTGGGTGATGATCACCACGGTGTAGCCCTCGCGGTTGAGCGCCTGGAACTGCTCGATGATCTGGGCGCCGGTGGTGCTGTCGAGGCTGCCCGTGGGCTCGTCGCACAAGAGGAGCTTGGGGCGGAACAGCAGGGCGCGGGCGATGGCCACGCGCTGCTTCTGGCCGCCGCTGAGGTTGTTGGGGTTCTCGCCGAGCTTGCTGCCCAGCCCCATCTCCTCGAGCGTGGCCCGGGCGCGAGCAACGGGGTCCTCGCTGATGGGGGCGGGGCCCCGCAGAAAGGCTGCCGGCAGCGCCACGTTCTCCAGCGCGGTCAGGTGGTCCAGCAGGCTGAAGTGCTGGAACACGAAGCCCACGTGCCGGTTGCGGAAGTCCGCCATCTTGCGGTCGTTCAGCGCGGCCAGGTTGTGCCCCGCGACCTCGACGGTGCCCCGGTAGTCCCGGTCCAGGCCGCCGATGAGGTTGAGCAGGGTGGTCTTGCCCGAGCCGGACGTGCCCACGATGGCCACGAGCTCGCCTTCGTCGATCTGCAGGCTCACCTTGCGCAGCGCGAGCTCGCCCGCCGCCGCGCCCGGGTAGCGCTTCTCGACCTGGGTCAATCGGATCATGGCGGTGTCATACCCCCTGGCCCACGACCTGTAAACCGGCGGATTCGAGGGGGACCCCGCCGTTGCGGTCCGCGGGAGGCGGTTGCTATCGTCCGCGGGTCACGCGCGCCCCCCGGAGCCCCTGCCATGCGCCGCCTCCTCGCCCTCGCCGTCGCCGCCGCCCTGTGCCTCCCCAGCATCGCGCTCGCCCGCTCGCCGCGGCAGCCGACGCCCTTCGACAAGGGGCGGATGCGCATCGGCATCCAGGGCGGCACCACGTCGAGCTTCGACAACACCTACTTCGTGCTGGGCGGCGTGTTCGGGTACTTCATCGCCGACGGCCTGGAGCTGGCGCTGGGCGGGTCGATGTGGATCGGCGACGACCCCTCCATCGCCGAGCTGAGCCCCCAGGTGCGCTACGTCGTCTACCAGGTGCCCGTGGTGAAGCCCTACGCCGGGGCCTTCTATGAGCACATCTTCCTGGGCGAGGTGGGCGGCCTGGCCCTGGACGACGTGGACTCCATCGGCGCCCGGGGCGGCCTGCTGTTTCAGATCGGGCGCGCCGGCTTCCTGGGCGCCGGGGTGTCCTACGCCAGCCGGGTGAACTGCAACGAAGATCAACTGGGCGACTTCTGCGACGCCCGGCTGCTGCCCGAGATCTCCTTCTCCCTCTTCTTCTGAGGCCCTCGGCCCCCCAGGAGCCCCCCATGGCCCCCGTCGACCTGCGCTCCGACACGGTCACCCGCCCCAGCCCCGAGATGCGCGCCGCCATGGCCGCCGCGGAGGTGGGCGACGACGTCTTCGGTGAGGACCCCACCGTCCAGGCGCTCGAAGCCCGAGCGGCCGACTGGGTGGGCCACGACGCCGCGCTGTTCCTGCCCAGCGGCACCATGGGCAACCAGATCGCCATGCTGGCCCATTGCCAGCGCGGCGACGACGTGGTGGTGGGTGAGGGCGCCCACAGCGTGCTGTACGAGAGCGGCGGGGGCGGGGCGCTGGCGGGGGTCCAGTTCACGGTGTGCGGCCGCGGCGGCCACTTCAGCGCCGACGAGCTGACCGCCTGCCTCCGCAGCGAGGACCCGAGCGGTCACGTGGCGCCCACCGGCCTGGTGATGGTGGAGAACACCCACAACCGGGGCGGCGGGAAGATCATGGATCCCGAGGCCTTCGAGGCCATCAGCCTGGCTTGCCAGGGCGCGGACGTGCCCCTGCACATCGACGGTGCGCGGCTGGCCAACGCGGCGGCGGGGCTGGGCGTGCCGCCCACGGCGTGGACCGCGCGGGCCGACTCCGTGACCTTCTGCCTGTCGAAGGGGCTGGGGGCGCCGGTGGGGTCGGTGCTGTGCGGGTCCGAGGGCTTCATCCGGCGGGCCCACCGCTACCGGAAGATGCTGGGCGGGGGGATGCGGCAGGCGGGGGTGTTGGCCGCGGCGGGCCTGCATGCGCTGGAGCATCACCTGGATGATCTGGCCCACGACCACCGCCGGGCCCGCGCGCTGGCCGAGGCCTTGGCCGGGCTGCCCGGGGTCAGCCTTGATTCGGCGGCGGTGCAGACCAACATCGTCATCTTCACCCTGACGGGCATGACCCCCCAGGCCCTGTGCGCCGCGGTGGCGCCGGCCGTGCGGGTGCTGCCCTTTGGCCCGCAGCAGGTGCGCGCCGTGTTCCACCGCGACGTGGACGATGACGGCCTGGCCCGCGCCATCGCGGCGTTCCAACGTGCGCTGGGGTGAGGTGCTGATCCTGGCGCTCGCCTTCGCCGCCGGCTGCGGTGGGCAGGTGGGCGAGCGCGCTCGGACCCGGCGGGCGCTGGACGCGCGCTATGCCCAGGCCGAGCGGGCGCTCGCCCAAGGCCGCCTGGATGAGGCGGCGCGGGCCTTCGAGGCGCTGGCCCGTGACGATCAACACCCAGAGGATCGCGACCTGGCGCGCTACCGGTTGGCCCGCATCGCTGAGGCGGAGGGCCGGCCCGTCGAGGCCCGGCAGCGGCTGGAGGCGCTGGTGGCCGAGGGCACGCCGGAGCGGGCGGCGCTGGCGCGGCTGCAGCTCGCGGGGCAGGGGGGCGAGCCGGCGCTGCGGGCGCTGGCCGAGGCCTTCCCCGACACCGTGGCGGCCGACAAGGCCGTGAAGCGGGTGGCCCTCGGCGCCGAGGGCGACGGGGCGGGGGACGACAGCGACCGGGCGGCCTGGCTGCAGACGCTGGCGGATCGCCACCCCGACGCGGCGGTCGCCGACAACGCCCTGTGGTGGAAGGCCCACCTCGAGATCGAGCGCCTGGGCGACCTGCCCGCGGCGCGCGCCACCCTGCGGGCGCTCATCGCGCGCTGGCCGGAGTCGGCCCTGGTGGACGACGCCTTGTGGCTGCTGGCGGCCTTGTACCGGCGGGTGGGCGCCTTCGACGAGGCGGCGCGCACCTACGAGGCGCTGCTGGACTACCGCAACGACACCAGCTTCCTGGTGGGCAGCTACCGCAGCGCGCGCCTGGACGACGCGGCCCTGTGGGCGGGGCGGGTCCGCCACCACGGGCTGCGGGACTTCGCCGGCGCGGCGGCGGCCTACGAGCGCCTGCTGGCGGACTTCGACAGCAGCGTGCTGCGGGACGATGCCCTGTGGGGGCTCGCCCAGGCTCGGGCGGCGGGGGGTGATCCGGCCGGGGCTCGGGGTGCCGTCGCCCGGCTCCTGGCGCACCACCCTGGGTCGCGGCACGCCGCGTCGGCGAGGGCGCTGGCCCAGGATCCGCGCCCCGAGGCGGCCCCCGCCGATCCGGCCCTGCTGTGGGTGCGGCTGGGCGAGACCCTGGAGGGCCGATGATCCGGGTGGAGGGTCTGACCCACGCCTTCGACGGTGTGCCCGCGCTGCGGGACGTGGCGCTGCAGGTGCCCACCGGGGGCACGCTGGGGCTCATCGGGCCCGGCGGCGCGGGCAAGAGCCTGGTGCTGAAGGCCCTGTGCGGGCTGCTGCGCCCCGACGCCGGGCGCATCTGGCTCGACGACGACGAGGTCACCGCCCTGGGCGAGCGGGCGCTCATGCGGGTCCGCGCCAAGATCGGCATGGTCTTCCAGAACTACGCGCTGTTCGATTACCTGACGGTGGGCGAGAACATCGGCTTCCCGCTCACCCGCCTGGGGGACGCCTCGGCCGCCGACATCGCGGCGAAGGTGGCGCTGCGGCTGGCGCAGGTGCACCTGCCGGGGATCGAGGCGCGCTTCCCGGGCGAGCTGTCGGGCGGCATGAAGAAGCGGGTCTGCGTGGCCCGGGCCACCGTCCATGATCCGCCGTTCCTGCTGTGCGACGACCCCACCGCCGGGCTGGATCCGGTGACCACCAACCGGATCTTCGGGCTGCTGAAGGCGCTGCAGGCCGAGCATGGTGCCACGCTGCTCATCGTGAGCCACGAGGTGGCGGCGCTGGCCCCCTTGTGTGACCGCTTCGTCATGTTGCGGGCCGGCCAGGTGGTGTTCGACGGGCCGCCGGATCAGGCCCATACGGCCGAGGACCCCGAGGTGCGGGCCTTTGTGGGGCAGGCGCCGGTCTTCGCCGAGGCGGGCGCTTGATGGGGCTCGTCGCGCGCGTCGGCGCCTGGTTCCTGGGCATCGCGGCGGTGGTGGGGCAGCTCACGCTGTTCGCCGGGCAGGTGGCCCGCGCCACGTTGCGGCCGCGCCTGGATGGTCTGGAGACCTGGCACAACCTGTACCGGGTGGGGGTGAAGAGCCTGCCCATCGTGGCGGTGACTGCCCTGTTCGCGGGCGCCATCACCGTGGTGCAGGTGGGCGCCTACGTGGTGAAGCTGCGCGCCTACGAGGTGGTGGGCTGGGGCTTCGGCTTCAGCGTCTTTCGCGAGATCGGGCCCTTGCTCATCGGGCTGATGTTCTCGGGCCGCGTGGGGGCCAACAACACGGCCGAGCTGGGCACCATGACCGTGACCGAGCAGGTGGACGCCCTGCGGGCGCTGGCCATCGACCCCATCGACTACCTGGTGATGCCGCGGGTCTTCGCCATGCTGGCGATGATGGCGGCGCTGACGGTCATCGGCGACGTGGCGGCCATCGTGGGCGGGGTGGCCACGGCCTATGGGCTCATCGGGGTGGACCCCTACGTCTTCTGGAACTCCTTCACCGAGTACGTGGCGCTCGCCGACTTCCTGAACGGGCTGGCCAAGAGCACCGTGTTCGGACTGCTCATCGGCGTCGTGAGCTGCGGCTTCGGGCTGAACGTGCGCGGGGGGGCGCCGGGCGTGGGGCGGGCGGTCAACGCCAGCGTGGTGGCCAGCGCCGTGGGCATCTTTGTCGTGGACTACTTCCTGACGTGGTTGCTCCAGTGATGCTCCGTCGCGTGCGTCGCCAGGTGGCCGACACCCTGCGGGTGGGGGCCATGACCCTGTACTACCTGGCGCGGGGGCAGCGGCAGCGCGGGGCGGTGCTTGCGCAGATGTTCGAGGTGGGCAACCGCTCGGTGGTCTTCACCGTGCTCACCCTGGGGTTCCTGGGCGCCATCATCACCCTGCAGGCGGGCTTCCAGGCGCTGCGCATCATCGGGGACACCTCGCTGGTGGGCCCGCAGAGCTTGCCACTGCTGGTGCGGCAGCTCGGGCCCACGCTCACGGGGCTCATGGTGGCCACCCGGGTGGGCACGGGGATCGCCGCCGAGGTGGGCAGCATGGTGGTCACCGAGCAGGTGGACGCCTTGCGCATGAACAACGCGCCGCCGGTGGACTACCTGATCAAGCCGCGCTTTGTGGCCTGCCTGGTGATGATCCCGGCGCTGACGGTGGTGGGCATCGCCTCGGCCTTCGTGGCGGGCATGTTCACCGCCCAGGCGGCCTTCCACACCCAGCCGGCGGTGTACGCGCGCTTCGACGTGGTGAAGCTGAGCGACCTGGCCGAGGGCTTGAGCAAGGCCGTCGCCTTCGGGGCCGTGATTCCCATCATCGCAGGCGCGAGCGGCCTGATGGCCCGGGGCGGGAGCGCCGGGGTCGGCGAGGCCACCACCCGGGCCGTGGTGTACTCGAGCCTGGCGGTGATCGTCCTGGACTTCGTCCTGGGCGGCCTGGCCTTTCTGGTGTTCGCGTGATCGAGTTCATCGACGTCCACAAAGCCTTTGGCGACAAGGTCGTGCTGGCGGGTGTGACCCTGACCGTCGAGCCGGGCTCGGTGGTGTTCATCATCGGCAAGAGCGGCGCGGGCAAGAGCGTCCTGGTGAAGCACCTGGTGGGCCTGATCCGCCCCGACGGCGGCGAGATCCGCTTCGAGGGGCAGGCCATCAGCGCCTTCGCGGAGCGCGACTTCTATCCGCTCCGCAAGCGCTGCGCGATGGTGTTCCAGCACAGCACCCTGTTCGACAGCATGACTCTGCTGGACAACGTGGCGCTGCCGCTGCGCAAGCACCAGCGCCTGGGGCAGGCGGCGGCCCGCGAGGGGGCCATGGCCCGCCTGGCGCAGGTGCGCATGGACCACCTGGCGCAGCGCATGCCAGGCGACATCGGCGACGGGCTGCGCAAGCGGGTGGCCATCGCGCGGGCGCTGACGCTGGATCCCGAGTATGTGATCTTCGACGAACCCACCACGGGCCTGGATCCGGTGAGCGCCCGCCACGTGGACGCCTTGATCCGGCAGCTCAGCGACGAGCTGGGCGTCAGCAGCCTGGTGGTCAGCCACGATCTGCGCAGCATCTTCGGGGTCGCTGACCGGATCGTCATGCTGTACCAGGGCAAGGTGCGCCTGGACGGCACCCCCGGGGACTTCCGGGCGAGCGTGGATCCCGTGATCCGCCAGTTCGTGCGAGGCTTGGCCGAAGGGCCCATGGAGCTGTGATGGCCGGACGGATGCTCGAGGCGAAGGTGGGGGCCCTGGTCATCGTGGCGGTGACGCTGCTCATCGGCTTCGTGGTCCTGCTGGGCAACGTGTCGGTCGGGGCCCGGCGGATCCTGCACGTGGAGTTTGCCGACTCGGGCTCCATGCTCGCGGGCGCGCCGGTGAAGATCGCGGGGGTCCGCGCGGGGCGGGTCGAGGCGGTGGAGTTCCTGGTGGCGCGGGACGCCCGCCGCTCGGCGCCGCGCTTCAAGGGCGAGCCGCCCATCAACGTGCGGGTGACCCTGGCCATCGACGAGGCCATGGCGCCCTCGGTCCGGCAGGACAGCCAGTTCATCATCACCACCCAGGGCGTTTTGGGGGAGAAGTACCTGGAGATCGTGCCGGGCACCGGCGGATCCCCCGAGTGGGCGGCGGACAGCGACATCCGGGGCAGCGATCCGCCCCGCGTGGACGTGCTGTTCAGCCGCATCGACAGCATCATGGCGCAGGTGCAAGAGGCCCTGTCGGGCGAGGACGGCCAGGTGCGGGTGGGCGAGCTGGTCACCCGCCTGACCCGCCTGGTGAAGAACGTCGACGAGCTGCTCGAGCGCAACGGCGACAAGCTGGACGTGGTGTTCGACAACGTGGCGGCGGCCTCGGGGGACGCGCGGCAGCTCATCGTCAGCCTGAACCGTGGGCTGGGCGACGGCACGGATCTCATCGCCGTGCGCGGCGACCTGAAGCACATCACCGGCGTGGCCGCGAAGGAGATCGGGCCCACGGTGCAGGTGGCCCGGCGCACCCTGCAGCGCGCCGATGCGGCCCTGGCGACGGTGACCGAGCTGGTCGAGGGCAACCGAGAGCCCATCGCCGCGACGCTCCAGGGTCTGCCGCCCGTGCTGGCCCGGGCCGAGGCCATCACCCGCGACGTGCAGTACGTCACCGACGGCCTGAAGTCGGGGCGGGGGACGGTGGGCCAGCTCATCGTGGATCAGGAGATCTACGACGACCTGAAGGAGATGCTGCGGGACCTGAAGCGGCACCCGTGGAAGGTGCTCTGGCGGGAGTAGGCGGGCGGCGCGGCCGGCTACAGCTCGGTCACCGCCACGAGCGCGGTGCCGTACAGCTCCCCCCACGCCTCGGCGGCCCGCTGGCGCAGGGCGGCCTCGTCCAGCGCCGCGAGGGCCTCGAAGACCTCGAGCAGCGCGGCCTGATCGGTCTCGCCGTCGGCGGTGGTCACCGACCGCTCCCCCAGCGCCGCGAAGATGATCCGCGCCACGTGCGCCAGGTAGTGGCCCCGGCCGTTCAGCGCGAAGGGCGCCAGATGCAGCAGGCCCAGGTGCGGGGGCACGTCGGCGGCCGTGAGCTCGGCGCAGTAGGCCGACACCTCGCGGTTCACGCGGGCCTGCAGGGCCGGGCTGCGGCCGGGCAGGGCCGCCAGCACGGCGCCCGCCATGGGCATGAGGGGACCGTCGATTTGATGCTGCAGCTCGTGCCGGTCGGTGAGTCGCGCGATGAGCTCCGCGAGCTGCTCACGGTGGCCGTCGAGCACCCGCACCAGCAGGGCGCCGCAGCGCACCATGCCGGGGAGGGCGGCGCCGGTCCGTGCCTCGCCGCAGACCGGGGGCTGCTCGCTCGCCCCGTCCAGCAGGTTCTGCTCGAAGTCCCGGATCTCGGCCAGGTTCACCAGGGCGAAGGGCTGCCGGTCCCGCGAGAAGCCGAGCATGGGTTGCCCCGCTTCGAGCTGATCGAGCCGCTCCACCCGCAGGGTGGCGAAGCGGGCGCCGTCCGCCTCGAAGCGACGCACGCGGTCCACCCGGTAGCTGCGCATGCGGAAGTGCCGGCGTTTCTCGCCGTCGTGGGCGAAGGTGAGCACCGACGGATCCAGGTAGTAGGGCAGGCCGGCCTTGCGCGCGGCGGCGTTCACCTCGCCCAGGCGCTCGTGCCAGGCGCGGCCGGCCACGTGCAGGTCGCGGGCCTCGGTGACCAGCCGCTGGAGGGCCGCGGCCAGCGCGGGGTCGATGGCCTTTGCGGCTTGAACCACCGCGTTGCCCTGCGCCTTCACCTCGATGAGCGCCTGCCCACCGGTGGTGGCGCGGGCGCGCCGATCCCACTGGTAGCGGGCGCGGTTCCACTGCGGCAGCAGCTCGCCGAACAGGGCGTCGGCCTCGGCGGTGGGCCCCCCCTGGGCCCACTCGATGCCCTTCGCGGGGGGCCTGGCCAAGGCCCACTGGGCGGCCGATAGCGCTACCAGGACGGCCAGGCCGATGAGGCCGGGGCGGCGCAGCGCGGGCGGCGGTGCCTCTGGATCGGGGGCCAGCGCGGCGGCCAGCAGGACCTCGAGCGCGGCCGCCAGCAGCCCGACCACCCCGACGAACACCACGATCCCCCCGGCGGCGGTGAACACGTCCCAGCCCTCGGGGGCGGTGGGGAGCGCCCGGAAGATGAGCATGGCCAGCATGAGCGGCAGCCCATACAGCGCCACGATGGCCACCAGCGGGTTGGCGTCGGGGGCCGGCCGGGCCAGGTGCCAGAGGCCGCCCAAGGCCACGAGCAGTGGCCAGGCCATGAGCAGCCCGAGGATCCCGTAGCCCACCTGGAACCGCCAGTGTGGCAGGTCGGGGAGCTGCTCGATGATCCGCACCAGCGTGGCCATGGGGGCCTCACCCCGGCCGGGCCACAGGTAGAACAGCAGGGCGGTGGCCAGGGCGCCCACCAGCACGCCGTGCCCGAGCCGGCGAGTGCGCGGGGCGAAGGTCAGCCCGGCGCCGGCAGCGGTCAGGGCCAGCGCCGCCAAGGGCAGCCCGGCGCGGCGGCTGAAGCTCTCGGGCAGCGCCGTGACGTCCCAGGCCGTAGCGTCAGCGCCCAGCTTGATGAGCACCGCCATGGCGCCCAGCGCCGTCAGCGCCGCGATGGCCAGGTGGGCCGCCCGGGCCAACCGCCAGCGGGCCAGCGCGATGGCGGCGGCGCCCAGCAGGGGCGCCAGGTAGGCCAGCAGGCCCGCGGCGGGCAGCTCGCCCACCAGATCCCACAGGAACTGGGGTCGGCCTTCGATGACCTCGTAGGGCAGCAAGCTGGCCAGCCCGACGGCGGCAGGCATCCACCGGGCGCGGGCCCGCAGCCGCAGGGCCGCCTGGTCGAAGGCGTCCACCTCGGCGGGGGCCCCTTCGGCCACGAGCGCTGCCGAGCCGGGCGGGTCGGACTCGGGCACGCTCACGGGGTGAACGGGACCGAGGCGGGGAACGCCACCGTGCGGCCCTTGGGGAAGTTGGGGTCGTCGTCCAGGGTCTCGTACCAGACGCGATCACCCGTGGCGTCGAAGCGCGGGTAGCGGTCGCGCACCCGGTTCTGCGTGAGCACGCGGACGGGGCCGCCGTCGATGGCCATCACCGCGATCTCGCTGCGGTTTCCGCCCCCCACACTGAAGGTGACGTGGGTGCCCTTGGGGTGCACCTGCACGTGGTCGGGCACTCGATCCACGGGGTGCGCGACGGCCGACTTGTCCGCCAAGGTCAGCACCGCGATGGCGTAGCCGTCGGGCCCGCGCTGGGTGAACACGAGGCGGGCGCCGTCGGGCGTGGGGGTGGGCCACTCCAGTACGGCACCCTCGGGCACGGTGTACAGCGGTTCCACCGGGCCGCCCGTCACCGGGATCCGCCACACGGTCTGCCCGGAAGCCTCGAAGACACGGGCCTCGGCGGGCTCAGCCGGCGCAGCGGGCTCACCGTCGCCCTCGACCGGCGCCGCGGGCTCGGGGCGCGCCTTGGGCGTCTGCAGCACCACGAGCTGGTCATCATCGAGCCAGGCGGTGCCGCCGAACTGGCCGTCCTCATGGGGCAGGCGCCGCACCTCCTCGCCGGAGTCGGCCGCCACCACCACCAGGTCCGAGGGGCAGCGGCGGCAGGCGCGCTCGTAGAACGCCACCCGGCGACCCGTGGGCGACGGGCTGAGGGAGGAGAAGCGCTTCTCGGGGTCGATGCGCAACCGCTTGGGCTCGCCGCCCGCAGCCGGCACCAGGGTCACCGTCTTGGCCCAGCCCAGCAGGTCTTCGACCAGGGCCAGCGTCTGGCCGTCCCGCGAGATGCCCGGGTAGCCGTAGATGTTGTAGCCCGTCCAGATTGTCCGGGCGTCGCCGCCGCCTGGAGGGACCCAGGCCAGCCCCTCGTGGTCCTCGATGTAGCGAAGCTGACGCTTGCGCGCAGTGACAAAGGGGCGGATGTCGCTGGTCTTGATCAGCGCGCCCTGTGCGGTCACGGCCAGGAGGCCGTCGGCGGCCTTGGCGGGGCGGTGGTAGGTGGGCTTGGGCGCCGCCTGCTCGGCCTCCAGCCGCCGCTTCGCCAGCGCCTCGTAGGCGGCCTCGAAGGTGCGCATCTGCTGGCCGCGAGCCGCGACATACTGCCGGGCCTCGGCCAGGCGCCCCGCGGCCTCGGCGCTGCCCTCCAGCATCTCCTGGACGGCGGGGTGCAGCACCAGAAGCGGCAGGGTGGCCGCCGCGATCCGCTCCTTCAGGACCCGCCCGGAGAGCCGCTCGAAGGCGCCGTCCACCGTGCTCGAGCCGGCCCAGCCCTCGACGTGGGCCTGCTCGGCCGCGGCGTCGTCTACCCGCTGCACGCCCAGGTCGCCCTTCACGCGGACCTCGAAGTAGCCCTCGCCGACAGGGTGCTCGATCACCTCGGGCGTCAGGGTGCCGTGGATCACGAAGGCAGCCTTCAGGGAGCGGGCCGCCCCCACCAGGTCGCCTTCAGCGCCCTCGAGCACCGCCACCACCGCCGGATCGCCCGCCGAGACCACGTCGAAGCCCAACCCCGACAAGGACTCGTTCAGCCCGTCCGCGAGCCGTGCGGCGTCCTTCGAGCCGTCGTACCAGTGACCGCGGAGGTCGATGGCCACCAGCACCTTCAGGGGCTCCACCGCGGTCAGCAGGGACCACGCCAGCCAGCCCCCGGCGCCGAGCAGCGCAACGAGGAACAGGACGAGGGGCAGCTTCGAGCGCGGCCGGATGACCACGTCGTCGTCAAGCAGGTTGGGATCGTGCATGCTGGGGGCATACCGCCTCGTCGCAGGCGCCACAACCCTCCGCGACGCCCACGCGAAAGTGGCGGTGGCCGGTCGCCCCTGAATAGGCGGCCGTGGTACACGTTTGGCGCCCGTGCCCGGCCGGGCAGATCCCTCCAGGAGGTGAGATTGAACGCCATCGTCATCGGCATGGCCCTCGTGGCGGGCCTCTTCGGCTTCGGCACCAAGGGCCGCGTGGAGCTCAACGGCGCGCTGGTGGAGGTCCGCTGGTCGGACGGCGACAGCTTCAAGGTCCTGGAGGGGCGCCACAAGGGCAAGGGCACGCGCCTCATCGGGTACAACACCCTGGAGAGCTACGGCCCGGTGCACCGCTGGGGCGGCTTCACCGCCAAGGACCTGTACTTCATCGCCAAGAAGGCGGGGAAGGCCGCGGCCAGCAAGACCTGGAAGTGCACCGCCGACGAGAACAACCTCGACTTCTACGGCCGCCTGCTCGTGCACTGCCCCGACCTGATCGAGTTCATGGTGGGCGAGGGCTGGGCCCACCTGTTCGCCTTCGACAGCGAGCCCGATCCGAAGCACCTGGCGGCGCAGCAGGCGGCCATCAAGGCGAACAAGGGCATCTGGGCCAAGGGCAAGCCCAAGTTCATCCTGACCAGCCTGCACTCGGTGGACGAGAACCCCAAGGAGGGCGGCGCCTACAACCGCTACGCCGACCCCATGACCGGCAAGAGCGACAAGGTGAAGCACTCCGAAAAGTACAGTGAATGCCAGGAGGTATGCTTCAAGGGTTCGTGTATGATCTACGTGCCCTTCCAGCGCCGCTACGGGAAGAACCGCGCCGACTGCATCAAGTGGAAGCGCTGAGCCGTCGTTCGGCTGAGCGGCCAGCGCGCGGCGCGCAGGCCCGGCTCACTCCACGCTGATCAGGCTGGCCACGCCCTGGCCGACTCCCACGCACAACGTCGCCAGCCCCCGCCCGCCGCCCCGCGCGCGCAGGGCGTGGATCAGGGTGGTCATGATCCGGGCGCCGCTGCAGCCCAGCGGGTGCCCCAGCGCGATGGCCCCGCCGTTCACGTTCACCTTGGCCTCGTCCAGCTCCAGGCTGCGCAGCACTGCCAGGCTCTGGGCCGCGAAGGCCTCGTTCAGTTCCACCAGATCCAGCTGATCCAGGGCCCAGCCCGAGCGGTCCAGGACCTTGCGGGTGGCCGGCACCGGGCCGATGCCCATCGTGCGCGGGTTGACGCCGGCTGCCGCCCCGCCGTGCCAGGTGGCCAGCACCTCACGGCCCTCGGCCTTGGCGCGGTCGAGGGACATCAGCACCAGGGCCGAGGCCCCATCGTTCAGGGTGCTGGAGTTCCCGGCCGTGACGCTGCCGCCGTCCTTGAGGAAGGCGGGGCGGAGGCGGGCGAGCTTGTCGAGGCCGGTGTCGCCCCGCGGCCCCTCGTCGGCGTCCACGATCAGGTCGGGCTGCTTGCGGCGGGGCACGGCCACCGGCATGAGCTCGGCCGCAAACGCCCCGCGGGCCTGCGCTTCCACGGCCTTCTGGTGGCTGCGCAGGGCGAACCCGTCCTGATCCTCGCGGCTGATGCCGAACTCAGCCACCAGGTTCTCGGCGGTGTTCCCCATGGCCTCCAGCGGAAACAGCTTCTCCATCGCGGGGTTGGGGAAGCGCCAGCCCAGCGAGCTGTCGAAGACGGTGACGTTGCCGATGGGGAAGGCGGCGCCGGCCTTCGGCATCACCCACGGGGCGCGGCTCATGGACTCCACGCCGCCCGCCACCACCACCTCGGCATCGCCCACGGCGATCATGCGGGCCGCCAGGTTGATGGCCGTGAGCCCGGAGGCGCACAGGCGGTTGACGGTGAAGCCGGGCACATGCTGCGGCAGGCCGGCCAGGAGCAGAGCCATGCGGGCCACGTTGCGGTTGTCTTCGCCGGCCTGGTTGGCGCAGCCGAGGATGACCTCGTCTACCGCGTCGCCCTCGACGCCAGCGCGGCGCAGGGCCTCTGCGATCGTCTTGGCGGCCAGGTCATCGGGGCGGACGGCAGACAGGCCCCCGCCGATGCGCCCGATGGGGGTTCGCACGGCGGAGACGATGGCGATCTGGGGGGTCATGGGGGGGCCTCGGCGACCGTAGGGGCCAGCGGGCGGCCCGGTCGCGCGGCGCGCCCGCCGGGGGATGGCGCGGCGGCTCAGTCTTCCTCGGCCGCCTTGTCCATCTCGCGGTAGACCTCGTCGAACACGGCCTGCATGCTGGCCAGCTCGTCGGTGGTCAGGGGGCGAGCCGACTCGCCCTCGTCCAGGGCGGGGTAGAGGATGTAGCCCATGTTGGCGGCCACCAGGTAGGTGGTGTCGCCGGTGTCGATCTCCATGAGGATCAACAGGGTGCGGTCCTCGCCGTCATCGGTCTCGACCTCGAGCTCGTCGCAGTCCTCGAAGAGGTCCTCCGGGATGTCGCCGACGAGCACCAGCTCGTTGCCCCGGGGCTCAACCTTCAGGTTCCACTGCTTCATCGCTTCGTTGACCGCCGAGGCCACGGCAGGGAACTCCTCGATCTCGAGCTCCTGCAGCGACTCTTCTTCCTCGGTGCCTTCGATGCGGATGATGCTGACCACCTCGTCGACCGGGGTCACGACCAGGAAGGTCTGCCCTTCGTACTCGAACTCGGCGGCCACGCTGGTCATCAGCTCGTCGCCCGTCTCGGGGTCGATGAGGGGGATGGTCCGCAGGCCGCTGTCGGTGGCTTCGGCCATGATTCGCTCCTGTCTTGGATCGGGTCCGGTCGAACGCCCCTCGCTGGGGCGCCGGCACTCTACGCACAAGCGCCCTGCGCCGTAAACGGCCCCGTCGTCGGCGAGTCGTGAAATCGGCCCCGGGGACCGAGTAGACTGCCAGCCTGCCCTGGGGACGGGGCGTGCCAGACCGCGGGGGTCCATGTGAAGACGAGGCTGGGGGCGCGGGCCCTCGAGGTGGCGTTGCTGGGCGCGCTGTTCGGCGGCTGTACCGAGGACGCGCCTGCGCCGAAGACGGCGAACGACATGGCCGCCGCGGACGCCGGGGCCCTGGACGGGGCCGTCGCGGGCGATGGCGCCGTGGTGGCCGACGACGGGGCGGCCCCGGATCTGGGCCCCGAGCCCGACCTGGGGCCGCTGGTGGACGCCGCCACGCCGCCTCCGGAGCCCGTGGCCGTCGAGACCCGACTGGGGGCCTTCGCCACCGCGGCGGGGTTCGCGAACCAGGTCACCTGCCAGGTGCTGGACGCCCAGGGCGAGGTCATCGAGGGCTTCGACACCCGCTACGAGGTGCGCCCGGACGCTGGGTGGCGCACCGACGCGGATCGGCCCGACGAGCTGGTGGGGGAGGTGGCGGGACGCTACGACGTGACCTGCACCGCCCCCGCGCTGGGTCTGCGGGACGGGACGCCCGAGCGCTGGGACGTGCTCCCCGGCGATCCCGCCCGGCTGGTGGCCGAGATCAGCCCCCCGACGGTGCTGGCGGGGGAGCCGGCCCAGGCGCGGTGCTCGGGCACCGACGCCCTGGGCAACCCCGTGGATGTGGACGCCGCCCAGGTCGTGCTGAGCCCGGCCAACGCCGGGGTGGCCGTGGATGGGCGGGCGGTGGTCGTGACCACCAGCGGTCGGTACGGCGTGGGCTGCCGCCTCGCCGGGGTCGAGAGCACCGTCGACACAATCCTGAACGTGCGGCCTGGCCTGCCGGCGGAGCTGTCGGCCGGGCTGCGGCCCGAGCGTGAGGTCTACCCGCTGGGGGTGGTGGTGGGGTACCCGGCGCTGGTCACCGACATCTACGGCAACCCGGTCGAGGACGCGGAGCTGGCGTGGACCATCGAGCCCGAGCTGCCCGGCTTCGGCGAAGCCCGCTACCTGGCGGCGACCGAGGGGCGCTACACCGTCTCGGTGGCCGTGCAGGGTGAGGTGCACGAGGATCGGGTCCTGGAGGCGGCGGACGAGTTCGTGGTGGACGGCGGTGGTCCGGCCATTCAGTGCGAAGACCCTGTGGACGGCAGCATGCTCACGGTGGCCCCCGGCGCCCGTGGCACGCTGCGGGTGCGGGTGAACGACCAGCTCGGCATCGAAGCGGTGAGCGTGGACGGCGTGGCGGCCCGGCCCGACGGGGCAGGGGTCTACGTGGCCGACGTGTCCCACCGCTTCGGGCTCAACGCCCACGACGTGGTGGCCCGCGACGCAGCGGGCAACGAGACGAGCACGTTCTGCAGTTGGAGCGCCGCCCCCCGCTACGTGGGGGAGAACGCGGCCTTCCCCGATGGCGTGGTGTTGCACCTGAGCCAGGCGGCGGTGGATGACGGGGCGCCCGACAACCCGCTGACGAGCCTGACGGATCTGGTCCGGCGGGTGGTGAACTCGGCGGGCCTGGTGACCACCATCGACGCGGCATTGTCGGCCCAGAACCCCATCGTGCCGAACGACTGCCGAGTGCGGGTGCCGATCATCGGCTCCTGCCTCGTGCGGTTCGGCGCGACGTACAGCTCCATGAGCGTGGGGGGCCCGAACGCCGTGTCGGCCCAGCTCGTCAACGGGGGCCTGCGGGTGTCGCTGACCGTGCGCAACCTGACCATCAACGGGCGCGCTACCGGCACCATCACCCCCAGCTTCCGCGTGAACGTGGACTCCATCCGGGTGGTGGTGACCTTCGACATCTCCCTGCGCAACGGCCAGCCGGATGTGCGGGTGCGGCGCACCGACGAGATCACCGTCGGGCGCATCGACCTGGACCTGCCGGGGACCATCGGCGACCTGTTCGATGGGGTGGTGGACCTGATCTTCGGGGCCTTCGAGGGGCTGGTCCGCGACGAGGTGTCCAACGCCATCAACGGCTTCCTGCGCAGCGAGGTCGACGCGCTGTTGAGCGATGTGCTGAGCAACCTGGATCTGGCGTCGCTGGGGGCGGCCTTCCAGATCCCCGCGCTGTTCGGGGGCGATCCGGTGGCCTTGTCCTTCGGCCTGGCCTTCTCGGCCATGAACGCCAACGCGCAGCGGCTGCGCATCGGCATCGCGGCGAGCGTGAACGGGCCCAACCGGCGGCCGGGGCAGACCGCCGGCGTGGCGGTGCCCCCGGGCCCCGCGGCCATCGAGCTGGATCCCGACGGCACGCTGGGCGCCGCGGTGCACGTGGTGCTGCTGAACCAGGCCCTTCATCGCCTGTGGCGGGCGGGCGTCTTCGACATCGGCGACGCAGGGGCCCTGCTGGGCGATCTGCCCGAGGGGGTGAGCCTGAGCTTGGACATCGGCCTGCCCCCGATGGTCCAGGGCCTGGAGGGGGATCCCGGCGTGGAGCTGTCGCTGGGCCCCGCCACGGGCGCGCTGACCTACCCCGGCTTGTTCGACGAGCCCCTGCATGTGCGTCTGGCGGCCCGCGCCGAGGCCACCGTGGCCCTGGAGCAGGGGAACACGTTGGCCTTTGGCGGGATCCGCATCACCGATCTGAAGGTGGCCTTCGACGTGCCCATGACCCCCGAGGCGCGGGCCGGGCTCGAGGCCGATCTGCGGCGGATCATCCAGGCCATCATCGACTCGGCGTTGAACGAGGCGTTGCCCGATCTGCCGATCCCCGACTTCGCTTTGCCCGACGCGCTGACCGCCTATGGCGTGCCCCGCGGGACCCGCCTGGGGCTGCGGGCGCCGACCCTGTCGGGCAGCCCGTCCCACCTGACGCTCGACGGCCGGTTCGGCCAGTGAGGGGCTCGATGCGAACCTGTGACTGGCTGTTCCTGGGGGCCTTGCTGGCGGTGGGGTGCTCCGATGACGCCCCCGCTTCGAAGCCCGCGCCTGCGGACATGCGCCCGGATCTGCAGCCGGGCGACATGGGTCCCGGCGCGGACATGGCCCCGGCGGCCGACGAGGGCGTGGCGCCCGACCAGGCCCCGCCGCCCCGCCCCGAGGCCGTGTGGGTCGAGGTGACCCTCCAGCCACGGCGGGCCCTGTACGCGTTGGACGCCGAGGTGCGCGTCAGCGCGACCGCGTTCGATCGGGTGGGTGCGCCCATCGACGGGGCGCCGCTCACCTGGTCGGTGGCGCCGCCGGGGGCCGCGACGCTGGCTGACGGGCGGCTGAACTTCCTGGCCGAGGGGCCGGGCGCGGTGGTGGCCTGTGCCGGGGACGGGGTGTGCGGACGGGCGGCGTTCTTCGTGGACGGCGGGCCCCCGAGCCTGGTGCTCGCGAGCCCCCTGCGGGGTGAGAGCCTGGGGCAGGACGGCAGCGAGACCATTCACGTGGCCGGGACCGCCGCCGACTCGGGCGGGGCGGTGAGCGTGCGGGTGAACGGCACGCCGGTGGCGCTGGGCGAGGGGGGCGCCTTCACCCTCGACCTGCCGGCACGGTTCGGGATCAACCGCATCGAGGTGGTGGCCGACGACGGGGTGCAGGACCCCGTGCGGGACGTGCGCGAGGTCCTGTGGGCGCCCCGCTACACGCCCGTGGACGAGACGGGCGCGACGCTCCGCGACGCCCTGGCCATCCGCATCGATCAGGCGCTGCTGGACGCGAACCGGCCCGTGGACGTGCCGGGCGAGGCGGCGGAGCTGACGCTGCAGGGCGCGGCGCAGATCCTGGAGCTCCTCATCGCGTTGGCGGACGTGACCGGGGTGCTGGGCGACCCCCAGCTCGTGGACACCGAGGCGTTCTCGTTGCGGGTGGCCCGCGTGGATCTGGGCAAGCCCGAGATCGATCTGTTCTTCAGCAACGCCGGGGCCGAGCTCTTCATGCGGCTGCCGCGCATCGCCGTGGCCACCGAGGGCGGCATCGAGGTCCAGGGGGCGCCCATCTCCCTGGACGGCACCCTGCGGGCGAGCATGGCTGCCTTTGCGTCGCTGCACATCGCGGTGGTGGACGGGGCCCTGCAGGTGGAGGTGGGTGACGTGGGCATCGCGGTGGAGTCCCTGACGGGCAACTTCGCGAACCCCACCGCGGAAGTGCTGGTGGAGACCTTCGGCAGCCGCCTGGGCACGCTGGCGCGGGATCTGGCCAACGACCTCGTGCTCGGGCTCATCGAAGAGCAGCTCCCGACGTTGATCACGGGGGTGCTCGACGGCCTGCTGACGACCCTGGCGGAGATCCCCATCGACGTGTCGGCGCCCATCGAGGGCATCCCGCCGCTGAACCTGCGGCTGGCCATCACCCCGGCCGGGCTGGACCTGCAGCGGCGCGAGCTGATGGGCCTGCGGATGGACGCGCGGGTCAGCCACCTGGCGCCCGTGCTCGCGCCCCACGCCGATCCCGGTGTGCCCACCCTGTCGCGACCCGAGTACCTGTGGGTGGCCGGCGAGGGGCTGGGCGGCGTGGTGCGCCTCGCGCTGCTGAACGGCCTGCTGCACGAGGTGTGGCGGGCCGGGCTGCTGCAGCTCACGCCGCCGTTGCCGCCCGAGGTGTCGGTGCTGCTGAGCGCGGTGACCATCGACGGGCGGCTGCCCCCGGTGGTCGCCCCGGCGCCCGAAGGCAGTGACCTGCCCCTCGAGGTCCAGCTTGGCGACCTGCGGGTGGCCGTGACGGGACCTCGGGCCGAGGCCCCCGATCTGTACGCCGTGGATCTGCGGGTGGGCGTCAGCGTGGCCGCCGAGGCGGGCCAGTTCGAGCTGGTGGTGGCCGAGAGCCCGCTCATCCGCGCCACCCTCATCGATCAGGCGGGTGACCGGCCGTTCCTCTCGGGGGAGCAGCTCGCCACCCTGCTGGAGGGGCTGGTGTGGCCGCAGGTGCAGGAGGCCCTGGCCGGTGGCCTGGCCTTCGGCATCGATCCCATCGAAGTGGATCCGGCCACGCTCGCCGGCTTCGCGCCGCGGGTGACGGGCCTGAGCCTGACGCCGCGGTTCGAAGGGGCGCCGGCGGTGCGGGAGGGGCGGGCGGAGCTGGAGGGGGGCATCGACGTGGGGGTGCGGCTGGCGGCGCCCTGAGGCGTGGCCGGCGACGGCGGGCCGCCGCCCGTGGGCGCCCCTACTTCTTGAGCTTGGCGAACATCGCCTCGAGCTTCGCTCGGGCGTCGTTGGCTTCGCGCGCCTGATCCTCATCGGCCGGCTTGAACTCGAACGCCATGCAGAAGTTCGCCTTCTCGCGGTCGCGGATGAAGTACGTGTTGTTCTCGCGGCACTCGTTCTCGGCGCCCGGATCCCAGAACCGGCAGTTCTTGCAGACGTGCAGGTCCTCGCCGCACGACGGGCACTCGTCGGTGCGCTGGGCCTTCACGGACATGTCGACCGCGTGGCCACACTTCCAGCACTCGTAGCGCTTCTCTTCCTGCTCGAAACCGTACATTCAGCACCTCCGAAGCGGCCTTCTACCACTTGCCAGGGCGCACCTCCAGGGCCCGTTGGACCCGAACGTTGCGGGCGGGCCCGGCGGTGGCCGATAACAGGGGCCTGGAGGACGCGATGGCCGGTTCCGAAGACACCCACCGCCTGCACCAGTCCCTGGCGCAGTTCAAGCAACTGCTCGCCTCCGAGCCGCAGAACACTCTGCTGCTCGAGCGGGTGGCCCAGGTCTACGCGCGCCTGGGAAGGCCCGCCGACGCGGCCGACCACCTGACCGACCGGGCGGAGATTCTGTTTGAGCAGGGCGATCTGGAAGGCGCCGTGGCGGACTGCCGGCGCGCCCTGGCCCACGAGCCGGGCCACGCCCGTGCCCGCCGGCTGGTGGAGGGTCTGACGGCTCGCGGGGCCGGGCTGCAAGCCGAGGACGAGACGGTGATCACCGAGCCACCGGTGCCCGTGCTGGGTGGCCCCGAGGAGGGGCTGTACGAGCTGCGCGTGGTGCCGGCCAGCATCCCGCCGGAAGGCCAGGAGGCGCTGCGGCGCACGCCCATCGTGGACGCCGAGAGCTTGCTGGCCACCCACGACGCCGAGGATCTGGCCCTGGGGGTTGATCCGCCAACCCTGCCGCCCGAGTTCCTCGAGCTCACCGACGAGCCCGAGGAGGACGGGGACGAGGTGGCGATGCTGTTGGGGGCCCAGCCCACGCCTCGGACGCGCAGCCGCAACCTGGAGCGGGCCATCACCTCGAAGCTGCCCCGGGTGGCCCCGCGGAGCGCCACGCCGCGGGCCGTGAGCGCCGTCGAGGCGGGGCCTGTGTCGGCCGATCTGGTGCTCTTCCGCGCGCTGCCCGCCACCGTCGAGCGGGGCCTGTTCGCGAAGGCCGAGCGCCGCAGCTATGGCGAGGATCAGAAGATCGCCGAGCAGGGGGCGCCGGCTCCGGGCGTGGCGGTGATCACGAAGGGGCGCGCCCGGGTGGAGCGGTTGAGCGAGCGCGGGCGCGAGCAGCTCGGCCACGTGGGCGAGGACGACGTGGTGGGCCTGGTGGAGCACCTCCGCGGCGCCCGCTGGCGGGTGACCGTGCTCGCCGAGACGGACGTGCATGTGCGCTGGCTGGATGCCAGCGCCTTGGCGCGGCTGCGGGTGGCCTATCCGGCGCTCGATCGTGCGCTGGCGGCCGAGGCCGAGCACCAGGAGCTGCTGCTTCATCTGGCGACGGGCCCCCTGTTCGGCGCCCTCACGCCGGGGCAGCGCGAGGCGCTGGCCCGGGACTTCCGCGCGCGCACCCTGATGGTCGACGAGGCCATCGCGCAGGAGGGCCAGGTGATGGACGGTCTGTACCTGGTGCGGGACGGGCGGCTGGCCCAGTACCGGGACGGCGAGCGCCTGGCTGCGCTGAGCCCGGGCGATGCGGCCGGGGTGCTGGCGGCGCTGGACGGAGGGCACTCGCCGGTCTCGGTGGTGGCCGAGGAGGGGGCCGAGGTCTTCTTCCTGGAGCGGCCCGCGCTGGCGGCGGCGTTCGATCTGCCCGGAGTGCGCGAGGCCTTCGAGCGGGTGGGGACGCTGCGGCGTCTGGTTACCTGACCGGGGGGCGGCCAGTCGGCCCGCCACCCGGGCGGGCCGAGCCCGACACCTTGGCGGCGATCAGTCGTCGGCCTTGGTCGCCTGCTTCTCGAGGCGCCGCCGATCGCTGTGATCGAGGATGCGCTTGCGCAGGCGGATGGCGGCGGGGGTCACCTCCACCAGCTCGTCGGCGTTGATGTACTCGAGGGCCTCTTCCAGGGCCATCTTGCGCACCACGTTCAGGCCGGTGTCGATCTCCTTGAAGGCGGTGCGCATGTTGTCGAGCTTCTTCGCCTTGCAGGGGTTGACCACCAGGTCCTGCTGACGGGCGCTCTCGCCCACCACCTGGCCGCCATACACCTTCTCGCTGGGCTCCACGAAGAGCTGCCCACGCAGCTGCAGCGTCTCGAGGGCGTACGTGGTGACCGCGCCCTGCTCCTGAGCCACCATGACGCCCTGGGCGCGCCGCTGGAACGGGCCCTTGTAGGGGCCGTAGCCCGAGAAGATCCGGTGGAGCTGCCCGGTGCCGCGGGTCTGGGTGAGGAACCGCGAGCGGTAGCCGATGAGCGCTCGGCTGGGCAGGTTGTACTCGATGCGGACCATGCCGATGCCCGAGGGCCGCAGGTCCAGCATGGTGCCACCGCGCTGGTTCAGCTCGTTGATCACCGTGCCGCTGTGCTCGTCGCCGCAGTCGATGGTGACGTCCTCGTACGGCTCCTGCTTGCCCTCGGGGCCGTCGCGCAGGATCACCCGCGGCATGCTCACCATGAGCTCGTAGCCTTCGCGGCGCATGGTCTCGATGAGGATGCCCAGGTGCAGCTCGCCGCGGCCCGAGACCTTGAAGACCTCGGGGGAGTCGGTGTCCTCGACCCGCAGCGCCACGTTGGACTGCAGCTCGCGGTAGAGACGCTCGCGGAGCTTGCGGCTGGTGACGTGCTTGCCCTCGAGCCCCGAGAAGGGGCCGCTGTTCGCCATGAACTCCATGGTGATCGTGGGCTCGTCCACCGCGATGGGAGGCAGCGCGTCGGGGTGGCCCTGGGCGCAGATGGTCTCACCGGGGAGCGCGTCGGTGATGCCCGCGAGGCCCACGATGTCGCCCGCCTCGGCCTCTTCGATCTCGACCTGACGCAGGCCCTCATAGCCGTTGAGCCGCACCACCTTGCCGGTGCGGGGAGCGCCGTCCACGTCGATGACCGTGAGCTGCTGGTTGCGCCGCACACGCCCGCGCTGGATGCGCCCCACCGCGATCCGACCCACGAACTCGTCGTAGCCGATGGTGGCCACCTGCATCTGGAGCGGGCCGTCCGGATCCACCTCGGGGCCGGGCACGAACTCCAGGATGGCGTCGAGCAGCGGCGCCAGGTCCGTGCGCTCGTCCTCCAGCTCACGGGTGGCCCAGCCCTGACGGGCCGAGGCGTAGAGCACGGGGAAGTCGAGCTGCTCGTCGTGGGCCTCGAGGGCCACGAACAGGTCGAAGATCTTGTCCAGCACCTCATCGGGGCGGGCGTCGGGGCGATCGATCTTGTTGATCACCACGATGGGCCGCAGCCCGTGAGACAGGGCCTTGCGCAGCACGAACCGGGTCTGCGGCATGGGGCCTTCGTAGGCGTCCACCAGCAGCAGCACCGAGTCCACCATGCCGAGCACGCGCTCGACCTCGCCGCCGAAGTCGCTGTGCCCCGGGGTGTCCACGATGTTGATGGTCACGCCGTGCCAGCGCACCGCCGTGTTCTTGGACAGGATGGTGATGCCACGCTCGCGCTCCAGATCGAGGCGGTCCATCGCCCGATCCTGGAGCTGCTGGTGGCCCCCGATGGTGCCGGAGTGCTTGAGCAGGCCGTCGACCAGGGTGGTCTTCCCGTGGTCGACGTGGGCGATGATGGCGACGTTGCGTCGGTCGGTGCGCTTCATGGCGCGGGTGGAACCATACCTGGGGGCCGAACCACAAGGGGATTCGCTCAGAGGTGCATCGGACGGGGTGGATTGTTACCGTGCCGCCTTGAGCGAGGGTGCAATGGGGAGGGATGGGCCATGGGCTGGCAGCGCTGGACGGGAGCCTTTCTGGTCGGGTTGCTGGGCTGCGGTGAGTCGGCGCCCGAGGTGCCGGCCGCCGTCGATGACCGGGCGCCCCAGACGGTGCTGCAGGTGGTGTTGCCCGGGGGGCGAGCGCTGGAGGCCGCCCTCGACGCGCCGTTCATGACCCGAGCCGACGCCATCGAGGTTCGCATCGTGGCCGACGAGCCCGCGACCATCGTGTACGCCGTGGGCGGCGAGGCGCCCGATCCCGACGACCCCTTCAGCAGCCGGGGTGGGCGCACGGTCGCGCTGAGCTTCTTCGAGGACAACGAGGTGCGCTGGGTGGCCACCGACGCCGCGGGGAACCGCAGCGCCGAGTACCGCTTCGAGGTGCGCTTCGACCGGGAGCCGCCGGTGGTCACGCTGACCCCTTACGGCGGCGAATTCGACGGCCCGGTGGAGGTGCGGGTGGAAGCGGACGAGCCGGCCGCGGTGCGGTACACGCTGGACGGCCGGGTGCCCATCGTGGGCGATCCGCAGGTGCGCCAGGCCGAGGCGCCGCTGGTGTTCACGGCCGAGATGTCCTTCGAGCTGAACGCGGTGGTGACCGACCGAGCGGGCAACGCCGTCGAGCTGCGCAATGTGGCGTTCGCCATCGACAACGAGGCGCCGCGGACCCACGCGGAGCCGTCAGGCGGCTTCTACCTGACGCCGCAGCGAGTCCGGCTGTTGAGCAACGATCCTGAGGCCACCATCCGCTACACGCTGGACGGCAGCGAGCCCGGGCCGCTGGCGCCGATCTACGACGGCGCGTTGGACATCGCGCAGAGCCTGACGCTGCGGTTCCGCGGCGAGGACGCGGGCGGCAACCTCGAGGCGGTGCAGGCCGTGGCGTATGTCATTGGCGATCGGGCCGCGGCGCCGGCTCCGGAGCGGATCGACGGCCTGGCCTTCGACACCGCGGGCGGGCTGGGCCTCGCGGCTGAGCTGCTGGGGTGGGCGGGGTTGCGGGCGGGCGACGACGGAGCCTTGAGCCTTGGCCTGGACGACGCAGTCTGGGCGGCGGGGGTGGAGGGGGTGGACGCCTTCGTGTTCCGCGCGGGCATCGGGCCGCACGGGATGCACGCCCCCTTGAACGCCACGCGCGCTGCCAGCGACGGCGAGCCGGACGCGGGCGGAGATGGCTCGAACCGCGACGACACCTGGGCCGCACGGGCGCAGTCGGTGAGTGCCCTGGTGGGCGTGGATGCGCCCGTGGCGGCGCACCCGCCGTTCCTGGCCTACGTCGGGGCCGAGGCCAGCCTGTTGGTGCAGCAGGCCCCTGCGTGGACACCCGACGGGCGGCCGGCCTGGACCGCCGATCTGGCGCGCCACCGTTGGAGCGGCGCGCGGGTGGAGGATCGGCGGGTGACGCCGGCCGCGAGCGCCGCGCTGATCCAGGCGCTGGTGGCCCGCGGCCTGGCGGGCACGGCGGGCCAGCGCACCGGCGGCCAGCAGTGGGCGGGGGCGCCCGCCGACACCGTGGGTCTGCGCTGCGCGGGCTGCCACCGGGCGGGTGGTGCGTCGCCCGGCCTGGAGACCCCCCAAGGGCTGATCGACGCAGGCCTGGTGGTGCCCGGGGATGCCGAGGGCTCGCCGCTGCTGGCCTGGCTGGCGGGCCAGGGCAGCCACCCCACGAGCCCGGCGCCCGAGGGGGGCGTCGCTGCGGTGCGCGCCTGGGTTGCCGACGGCGCGCTGCACCTCGAGGCTGCCCCCCAGGTCGGGGTAGAGGGCCCGAGCGCGGCGCTGGGCGCCCTGGCGCTGGACCACCTGGCTCTGGTCATCGATGGGCTGGATGGGTTGCTCTTGGACGCCGACTCCGGTGAGGCGGCGGGCGAAGCGGGCGCGGCCTATGTGGCTGCCCGCGTGGGGGTGCTGGAGGCGGCCGCCGGCCCGGGGCTCCCCCGGCGCGTCGAGGCCCTGCAGGTCGAGGACCGCGGCCTGGATGTCGCCGCCAACGCGGCGCTGCTCGAAGCGCTGAGCGGGGTGCCTCGGTTGCCGGCGGCCCGGCCGACCCTGTGGCGGCGGGGGCCGCTGGCCGAGAGCGGGCTGGTCGACCTGGCCGTCGCGCAGGCGACGCGGCTGAGCCAGGCCCTGGTAGACGGCGCCCAGCGCAGCGACGGGGCCTTCGCAGCGGTCTGGCGCCCCGGCGCTGTGCCTGCGGCCGAGGCGGCGGCGGGGGCCACGGCCGCTGCGGCGGCCGCCCTGGTGGCTGCGGGGCAGGTGGGGGTGCCGGGGGCCGATCGCGCGGGCCGGGCCGCCTACGTGGCCTTGCGCGGCTTCTTGGACGCTGCAGGCGATCTGGCCCCTGCCCGGACCGCAGAGGGGCTGACGGGCGAGGCGCGGACCCTGTCGGACCAACTCCTGGGGCTGGCGGCGTTCTCGACCTTGGCCGCCCTGGGCGAGCCCGGGGCCACCGCGGCGCGCGACGCGCTGTGGGCCCGGCTCGACGGAGCCTGGTGGGACGAGGCGGCCGGCGCCTGGCAGACCACCGCAGGCCAGGTGTCCTACCTGTACACCCCGGGGCGCATCGCCCTGGCGGCGCGGGCCATCCGCCTGTGCCAGCAGGGCGGGGGTTGCCCGGGCGGCGAGGCCCGCCTGGCGCGGGTGGTGATCCAGATCGGCCTCGGCCGGCTGCTGCTCGCCGACACCTGGCTCAGCGGCGAGGTGGGCCCCCCCGAGGTGGCCGACGCCGATGGGGACGGGCTGGCCCGCCCCGAGGCGGCGACGCTCGACGGTGTGGTTGGGCTGGGGCCGGTGTTCGCGGGGGCCTGGCGCCTCTGAGGCCTGCGGGGTCGCGCGGTGTCCGCCCTCAGGGGGTCGGGAGCCGGGCCGTGAAGCAGGCGCCGCCGCCCTCGGCCTCGGTCAGGTTGACCCGGCCGCCGTGGGCCTGTACGGCGCGCTTGACGATGGCCAGGCCCACGCCCGTCTGCCCGCCGCTGCCCTCAACGGTCTCGAACAGCTTGAAGACCCGTTCGCGATCGGCCTCGGCCACGCCGGGCCCCTCGTCGCACACCGACAGGTTGGCCCAGCCGGGCTCCACCGCCGTCAACACGATGCGGATGGTGCCGCCCTCGGGAGAGTGGCGCGCGGCGTTGTCCAGGAGGTTGCTGACGATGGCCGCGAGGGCGTCGCGATCCCCGAGCAGGGGGGGGCCGGCGAGCTCCCGAACCACCGTCAAGCCGCGGGCTGTCAGCTCGCCCTCGAGCCGGCCCTCGGCCTCATCGGCGAGCCACCCGGCCGAGACCTCCTCGAGGTTTGTGTCGAGGCGGCCCGAGGTGTGGTACCGCAGCAGCCCGTCGATCATCCGATCCATGCGGGCGACGCTGTTCTCGAGGCGCCGCGCGTAGTCCTCGAGCTCGGGGTGCGTGCCGTCGAGCTCCTCCGCGATGATCCCGGCGTACCCGCCGGCGGTGCGCAGGGGGGCCCGCAGGTCGTGGCTGACGTCGCGCACGAAGGCGCCCAGCCGGTCGATGCGCTCGGCGTCCGCCTCGGCCCGCATGACGAACTGGTCGATGGCCCAGAACGCCATCAGGCAGGTGCGCGGGGGCGACACCTCGTCGGGGAGCCAGCGCGCCTCGATGGCCAGCGCGAGCCGGTTGCCGTCCACCGAGATGAGATCCACCCGGTTGCCCGACAGACCCGACCGGGCCTCGAGCACCGCCGCCCACTGCTCGGGGAACCGTTCGGACCACGAAGGGTGGAGCAGCCACGACAGGGGCATCCCGCCCAGGTCGTCCATCACCCCGATCCGCCGGCGGAAGTGACCGTTGGTGCGCCGCAGGCGTCCCTGGCGGTCCAGGGTGCACATCATCGTGGGGCTGGCCTCGAGCAGGCCGGTGATGGCGGCGTCGGCCTGCAGCAGCTCACCGGTGGACTGGCCCAAAGCCACGTGGGCCGCCAGCAAGGGGCACAGCGCGTCGATGTGGCCCAGGGCCCGCCCGTCGAGCAACTGCTCGTCTGGCTCCAGCAGCAGCAGAGCCCCGATGACATCGCCGGCGATGAGCAGGGGGCGGGCGTCCAGGTGCTGGTAGCCGGCCTTGCGCAGGCCTTGGAGCAGGGCGTCACTGGCGATGGCCAGCGGCAAGCTCACCGGGCGCCCTTCGAGCACGTCAGCCAGACTCTCGAGCCCCTCGCTGGGCACATGCCGCGGCCAGAGCGCTTCCTCGGGGCCGCCCGGGCGGTGGCAGGCCATGCGATCGAACCCCTCGCCATCGAAGCCGAGCACCATGCAGCCGCCGCCGAGCTCCTGAGCGAGGCGGCCTGCGACCCGGCCCAGCGAGATGAGCGGGGGGGCGCTCGCAAGCATGCGGCCGATGTCAGCGAGGAGCTGGCCGGCCGAGAGCCGCTGCTCCCGCAGGCGCACCACCTGCAGCAGGCTGCCCGCGAACACCGAGGACACGCGGTCGGCGGCGTCGGCCGAGACCTCGGGGACGTTGGACTGGGCGGCCACATACGCCCGCAGCGCGTGCTCCACCCGCAGCCCGGCGAGGACGAACTCGTCGAGGGGTTGGCGGCGGTACTGGGGTGGGTCCACATAGCGGCGGGCCTGCTCGACGGGCAGCTCGGTGGCCCCGTGATCCAGCGCATAGCGGAGCGCCGCCAGCGAGCCGCGCGCGACGGCGGCCAGGGCGCTGGCGTCCCAGGTGGCGTACAGGCCGCCGACGGAGGCCAGGGCGTCCGCCCAGCGCTGCACGAGCTCGGGGTTGTCGGGCTGGATGCAGGCCAGCACAGCCGAGACCGCAGCGGTGGGGGGCGTGGTCCTCACGCGGCGCCCCCGTCCACCGCAGCGTCCTCGGGCTGGGCGCCATCGGGCGAGCTGGCGTCCGGGGTGGCGCCGTCAGCGGCGGGCCCGGGCGCCTCGATCCGGCGGACCGGGGTCATGTCGGGCCCTGCGTCACGGGCGGGCACGGACCGCTCAGTCTCGCAGGCCACGAGCAGGCCAGCAGCCACCACGAGCGCCCAGGACCACTTCATCGAGCCACTCCGCGCGAGGAAAGAGAGGTAGTCTCCCACGGGGATGCGCGGGGCGCCAGCGCGCTGGCTCAGGCCCGCCCACAAGGTTGCGGGTCGCGGGGCGACGGCTCTATAACTCGTGGGTCGTTCAGCCCGCTACGGAGCCCGCCATGGGAGCCACCCTTCAGTGCAGCCACTGCGGCGCCGAGGTGCCGGTGGAGCACCGCTTCTGCGGTGCCTGTGGCAGCCCCATGAAGAGCGCCGAGCCCAGCGCCGCCAAGACCGAGTTCTTCGGCGGCCCCGCGACCGCGGGCAAGCCGGCGCGCCTGATCCTGATCCGCGGCGAGGGCATGGACGGGGTGAGCTATCACCTCAACGCCAACGAGCACATCGCGGGCCGGAAGGCGGGCGCCATCCTGTTCCCCGAGGACCACTACCTGTCTCCCCGGCACGCCAACTTCTTCTACGAGAACGGCCAGCTCATGGTGAAGGACGAGGGCAGCCTGAACGGCGTGTTCGTCCGCATCCAGGATCGGGCGCCCCTCGGGCACGGCGACGTCTTCCTCGCCGGCGAGGAGCTCCTGCAGGTGCACTGGACCGAGCTGGCCAGCGGCGGCGTGTCGCCCGATCACACCCACTTCTTCGGCAGCCCGCTGCCCATCAGCTCTCGGCGGATCACGCAGATCTTCGAGGGGGGCCGCCCGGGCCTGACCCATCTGGTGCGCGGGGGCACGGTGAGCATCGGTCGTGAGGGCTGTGACCTCGACTTTCCCTATGATCGCTTCATCAGCGGCAGCCATTGCCGGGTCGAGTTCGGCCCGGACGGCGCGACCCTGGTGGACGAGGGCTCGCGCAACGGCACGTACGTGCGGATCCAGGGGCCGCGGCCGCTGGCCCATGGCGACTATCTGTTCGTGGGCAAGCAGTTGCTGCGGGTCGAGATGACCGCAGCGGGAGGCGCCCGGTGATCGTCTGCCCGACCTGCGACCGTCGCAACGAAGACCACTACAAGTTCTGCCTGGGCTGTGGCACCGAGCTGACGGGGGCTGAGCGCGAGGCCGAGCCGGCCACCGCGCCGGCGGCGGCGCCGAAGGCCGAGCCCGCCTCCAAGCCCAGCCGGGCGGTGCCGGCGGCCACGGCGTTGCCAAAGGCGACGCCCTTGCGCGTGGCGCCGGCGATCGCGGCTGCACCGGTGGTGGTGGCGCCGGCCTCGACGCCGGTGGCCAAGCGCCCCGGACCCGCACCCGAGCCCGATGTGGCCGAGCCCGAGCTGCCCGAGCAGGAGGCGCCGGCCAGCGAGCCCCCGACGGCCGCGCCGGTGGAGGCGCCCGCAGCTCCCCCCGTGGCAGCCGCGGCCTTGGTGGCGCCCGAGCCGGTGGCGCTGACGCCCAAGCCGGCGCGCGTCGTCATGGTGGGCCCGGCCCCCGAGGACGACGTGGGCTCGACCCAGAACGAGCTGGAGGCGGTGGGCGAGGACGACGCCCCCGACGGCTCGCTGCTGGGCATGCCGCCGCCCCCGTCCGTGGAGCAGGTCTCGGCCGATCCGCGCGCCTGCCGGAGCTGCGGGGCGCACGTCCCTGAGGGCTTCAAGTTCTGCGGCGTGTGCGGGTCGCGCTTCGAGCTGGCGTCGGTGCCGGTTCAGGCCACCCCGGCGGTGGTGGGGGGCGTCGAGCACCGCGCCCGGCTGCTGCTGATTCACCCGGACGGCACGGAGGGCGAGGCCTTCCCGCTCGACACGGGTGAGACCACCATCGGTCGGAACCACGCGCTGCCCTTGTTCCGCAACGACGCGTTCCTGTCGCCCCGCCACGCCACCTTCTTCTTCGTGCGGGGTCAGCTCTTCGTGCGGGACGAGGGGAGCCTGAACGGGATCTTCCTGCGCATCAAAGCCGAGGTTGAGCTGTTCCACCGGGACATGTTCCGCATCGGGCAGCAGCTCCTGCGCTTCGAGGAGATGAGCCAGGTGCGGCCCGCGGTGCCCGGGGCAGGGGATGGCACCACAGTGCTCGGCTCGCCGGTGCGGGGCGCCTGGGGCCGCCTGGCGCTCGTGGTGGGCATGCAGTCCCACGGCAGCGTCTGGGTCCTTCGGCGCCCCGAGGAGCAGCTCGGCCGGGAGCGGGGCGAGATCCTGTTCCCCGAGGATGGCTTCGTCAGTGGCGGGCACTGCAAGCTGCTGACGCGGGACGGCCGGTTCTTCCTGCGCGACATCGGCAGCACGAACGGCAGCTACCTGCGCATCAAGGGCGAGGGCATCCTGGCCCAGGGCGACCTGCTGCTGTTGGGCCAGCAACTCTTCAAGGTGGATCTGCTGAGCTGATCCTGCCCGGCGCGCCCGGGCCCTCGGGGGCCTTGGGCGCGCGCTCCGACTGCACCGACGAGGTCACAGCCGGTCGAGGAAGTCCTGGACCGCCAGGTTGACCTGCGTGGGGTGCTCGATGGGGCACGCGTGGGCGCCGTCCTCCACCGTCAGCAAGGTGGCGTCGGGGATCCGCTCGGCCATCTCGGCCGACAGGCGCGCCGGCGTGAACTGGTCGTTCTCACCGGCGATGACGAGCACGGGCACGTCGATCTGGGCCAGCCAGTCGCCGGCACTGTGCCGGCCCGCCTCGCCGAGCATGGTGAAGAAGACGCCCGGATCCATCTGGGCCATGTGATCCAGGTACCGGGTGACGTCAGCGCGGCGGGTGAGATCGGGGTGCATCTCGGTCATCAGCGCGATGTAGCTGGCCAGGGGCAACCGGAAGCCACGGCGCCACAGGCCGGCCAGCGGACGCCCACCCAGGCGAACCACCCGCTGGATCACCGGCAGGATCCGCTCGGCCAGATGCCCGTCACGGAACGTGGCCAGAGGGTGGCCGTAGCTGCCGGCCATGAGCACCAGGCCCTTGATCCGTGCGCCGTCACGGCGCCACAGCTCCAGGCAGACCTGAACGCCCATGCTGTGTCCGATGGCCACCGCGTCGGTGATGCCCAGGGCGTCCATGAGCTCGCGCCAGTCGTCCGCGTGATCCTGAATGCGCGCACGGTCGGGATCGGCCGGAGGATCGCTGAGCCCGTGCCCGCGCATGTGCAGATGGATCACCTGCCCCCGGGGCGTCAGGGCCGGGAGGGCGTAGCGCCAGATGTAGCCGTCGCAGCCGATGCCGTCCGCCAGGAGCAGCGTCGGGCCGTCGCCCGGCTCGCCGTGGATCTCGTACCACAAGCGGGTGCCATCGCTGGCGGTGAACCAACGGTCGGTCACGGGGCCACCTCCCACAGCAGATCCACCGTGGCGGGCGGACCGGCGAAGCGCAGCCGCACCGGCTCATCGCCGCGGCGCGGCGGAAACGTCACCCAGTACAGCGTGTGCATGGGGGTCACGTGCGGGAAGTAGGCCTTCAGGCTGAACAGCGCGCGCAGATCGAGGCGCCGGATCGAGAGCGGCGGCACCTGCCCGTCGGGCTTCACCAGCCGCACCTGCAGGGTGGGGCGGGGCTTGTCGAGGTCGTTCCACACCAGATCGTTGGTGACCAGGGCCACCAGAAACTGCTGGGTGGTGTCCGCCTGCGCGACCCGGCCGCGCACGCGGTCCGTGGCCTCGGTGCCGGTGAGGCCCAGGACCTCCACCTCTTCACGGGCGTAGGCCTCGGCAAAGGCCGGCGAGAGCAGGGTGGCGTCCACGAGCAGGCGCGACTCCAGATCCTGGTACGCCTCGCCGTGGCGGGTCCAGGCGGCGACCTGGTCCTCGTAGCTGCCCTGCTGCGCGGCGGGATCAGGGCGCCAGCGCACGGGGCCGGGGCCGCCGCATGCCAGCAGCAGCCCGCCCAGGCCGGCGACGAGGAGCGCGCGCACTCAGGTCAGTTCGCGGACGTGGAACAGGGTCTCGACGACGAGCCCGCTGGCCCGCAGGTTGTCGAGGCCCCCGGCGCCGCGGTCGAGGATGCAGACGATGCCCACCGGTACCAGCCGCTCCTCGCGAATGTGGTCGATGGCTTTCAGGGTGGTGCCGCCCGTGGTGACCACGTCCTCGAGGACGATCACCGGGGTGCCGTCGGGCAGGTTGCGCCGCCCTTCGACCCACGCGCCCGTGCCGTGACCCTTGGCCGTCTTGCGGACGATGAAGGCGGGCAGGGGCCGGCCAGCGTGCCAGGCTGCCAGGCTCACCGCGGTCGCCAACGGATCGGCGCCCAGGGTCATGCCCCCGACGCCGCCCGCCTTGCGCCCGACCTGGGCCTCGATGCGCTGGACCGCCTGGTACATGTGGTGGCCGAGCGCCACCGCGCCCTCGGGGTGCAAGGCGGTCTGCTTGCAGTCGACGTAGAAGTCGCTGTGCGCCCCCGAGGCCAGCGTCACGGCGCGGCGCTCGAAGGAGAGGGACGCCAGGAGCTGTCGCAACCGCTCCCGGTCGGGCGCCGCGTTCACGCCTCGCCCTTCTCGGTGCCCTTGGCCTTGGCCTTGGGCTTGGCGTCCTTCTTGGCCTCGGGCTCCGGGGCGGGGGGCGCCTCGACGGGGGCGCTCGCCCGGGGCGGCGCGGGCCGCGGCGCGGGCTTGCGGGCCGGCGGCGGGGCGGCCCGGCCGGGCGTCGCGGGGCGGCGCGCCGGGGCGCTGCGCCGAGGCGCCTCGTCTTCGTCCGGGGCGTCGCCCATGTCGATGAGGCCGCGGATCTTGGCGCCCTCATGGACGATGATCCGCGGCGCCGAGAGATCGCCGACGACGCGGGCGGTCTTGAAGAGCTCGATGACGTCGCTGGCCTGCACGTCGCCCACCAGGATGCCGTGCACCTCCAGCCGGTCCACCGCGCACTCGGCGTCCACGCGGGCCGCCGTGTCGATGAAGAGGGCGCCCTCCAGGTGCACCGTGCCCTGGACGTTGCCGAAGACCTGCACGTCCTCGGCGCCCTCGAGGCGGCCGCTGATCCGCGTGCCCGCGGCGATGACGGTGCCTTCTTGGCGAGCCACCCTCAGCGCTCCACGTCCATGTCGATGTTGCCCTTGAACAGGGCACCGTCGGCGATGAGGATCCGCGGGGCCTTGATGTCGCCGACCATCTTGCCGTCGGCCTTCAGCTCCACGCGGCCGCCCGCGGTGACGTTGCCCGTCAGCACGCCCGCCACCTCGACCGACTCGGCCTCGACGTCCGCCTCGACGGCGGCGTTGGGCTCGACGAACACGCCCTCAGCCACGGCGATACGGCCCTTGACCGTGCCCTGGACGATGACGGGCTCTTCCCCGGCGATCTCGCCGTCGATGACGATGCTGCTCCCGATGACGGTGTTGGCCATGGCGGGTGCTTGCCTCCTCCGCTCGCGCGGGGTTCGGGTTGGGTTCGGGGCAGCGCCCCGGAGTCTCAGCGGCGGCGCCCGGCCGGGCGCGTGGGCACCCCACCGGGGATGTCGAAGTCCATCTCGACGCGCCCCTTGAAGTGGGCGCCGTCGGCCACGCTCAGGGTGGGCGTGCGCACATCGCCGACCAGGACGGCGCCCGCGTCCACGACGAGGCGGGCGCTGGCCTGGACCGCACCCTCGACGCGGCCTGAGACCTGGACGGTGGTGGCCTCGACGTCGGCGGCGACGACCGCGCCTTCGGCCACGTCCAGCGCCTTGCGCAAACGAATGGCGCCCTCGACGCGGCCCTCGATGGTCAGGTCCTCGTCGCCGCTGATGGTGCCGCGTACGGTCGTGCCAGGCCCGATCATCGCCTGCTCCGTGGGGGTCTGAAGGTGGTCGGGGTCGTATAGCCCCTGGTCACGCCGGGTGTCAACGCGCCCGGGTGGGGGCTCAGCCCTGCGGCGGGGCCCGCAGGATCCCCGCCGGCCGCTGCACAAAGGCGCCGGCCTGTGAGCGCAGCACCAGGGGGTCGGCCCCCGGCTGGAGCCAGAGCCCGACCTGCCAGGGGTGATTGAAGAACGTGTTGTGCAGCACCAGCTCGGCGTGCCCCGGCACCTGCGCGGTGGGGGCGCTGACATACCAGCCCAGCACCTCGGCCTCGCCGAAATGGGCCCGGACCGACGCGCCCGCGGCGCGCCACTCCTGGCGCAGGTGCCGCGAGAAGGTCGAGGCGTCGGGCACGTGGGTGCCGGCGATGAAGCCGTCCACCTCGACGTACGAGCTCTGGTCTTCGGGATCGCGGTAGTGGTGGCCCACCAGCAGGCCGACGCCGATCTGGTCGCTGCGCCAGCTGCCGCTGAAACGCAGCTCCTCGACGACGTCATGCCAGACGTACGCGAAGGGCGAAGCCTCGGGCCGTTCGGCGGCGTCGGGGCGCGGGCGGAGGAGGGGCTCGATCACAACGGCGGTGTCGCACAAACGCTGCGGGTCTGCAACCCGCGCGCGCCAGGCCTGACCACGGCATGCGAGCGCTGGTACACTCCGCGGCGGCGCCGGTCGCCCGGGGCTCTCTCGGGGGCCGGCCAAGCCCCGGGGCAGGCGGGCCAAGGGTTCGGGTCCGCGCGCCGTCGTTGAAGGGGGCCCAAGGGGGACGCCGCAGTGGAGGGTCCATGAAGACCTGGGGCGCGCTCGCGCTGCTCATGCTGGTCGCCGGCTGCGCCAAGGACGAGGCGCCACGGCTCGACCTGCGCGTGGACGGCCGGGCCGTGCTGCGCCCGGCCAGCCACCTGGTGGTGTTCCTTCAGCAGGGGGACGGGCAGGTGCGCGAGGTCGCGGCCCAGATCTTCGACCTGAACGCGGCGGGGGTGAGCCTGGCCGGCGCCCCGTTCGAGTTGGGGGCGCGGGTCTCGGGCGAGGTGCGGACGCCTGCCTTGGTGTTCGTGGTCGCCTGCGTGGGGGCCCCCACCTGCAGCGCCGACCCCGTTCAGGCACCGGACTGCCGGTGTCCCGCGACCGTGGGCCTGGGAGGGGCCTACGTGCCTGCGCTGGACGGGCCGACCTTGGCTCGCCTGGTCCTCCAACCGACCAGCGACGGCTGCGACCTGGACGGTGATCTGCTTCCCGCCTGCAGCCGGGACGGCATCGACACCCGGTGCTGCGTCGGGCTGCCCGACGAGGTCGTGTCGCGCGTGAACGACTGCCACGACCTGCGGCCCGCGCCCGGGTGTGCGGGCCGGGGCTGCGATACCCGGGCCGCGCACCCGCTGAAGCCCGCCGAGCTCCCCCTGGGCGCCTTCGAGGACGCCACTCAGGCCGCGCGTCACGAGGCCTGGTGTGAGGATGGCCTGGACAACGACTGCCGGGCCGAGCCCGACGTGGCCTGCGACAACCGCGACGCGGACGGGGACGGGGCCGAGGCCCGCATCGACTGCGACGACCAGGACCCCGGCCGGTTCCCGGGAAACCTGGAGATCTGTGGGGACCGCATCGACCAGGACTGCGACGGCCGCGACGTCGGGTGCGATGGGGACAACGACGGGTTCTTCGCGGGCGACGACTGCGACGACACCGATCCCCGGCGCTTCCCGGGCAACCCCGAGATCTGCGGCGACGGCATCGACCAGGACTGCAACGGGGTCGACCTGCGCTGCCTGAGCAGTGATCTGGACGGGGACGGTTTCCCGTGCCCCTTCAACCGCCCGTGGGACAGCCATGAGTGTCCGGGCGACGCGGCGCTGGACTGCGATGATCTCGACGCCGGCCGCTTCCCCGGCGCCCCTGAGCGCTGCGGCGACGGCATCGATCAGGACTGCGACGGCGAGGACACCCCCTGCCACCCCGAAGATGGCGATGGTGACGGGTTCCCCGCGAGCACCGACTGCGACGATGGCGATCCCACCCGCTACCCCGGCGCGCCGGAGATCTGCGGCGACGGCGTGGACCAGTCCTGCGACGGCGCGGACGTGCCCTGCCGCGAGGATCTGGACGGCGACGGCTACCCCCGGGGCCTGGGGGACTGCGACGACGACGACCCGCGCATCCACCCGGGGGTGTTCGAGCTGTGCAACGGGCGCGACGACGACTGCGATCGGCTGGTGGACGAGGGCAACCCGCTGCAGGTGGATGTCGACTTGCCCGCCCGCGATCCCCTGTGTGGCGCCGCCTGCTCGCCTGACGCGCCCCACTGCGCGTGCGTCGAGGCCCCCTGGGTGTGCGCGGCCGACGAGGACGCCCTGGGCGAGTTCGGCCGCTTCATCTGCCTGGGTCGCGACGTGGGCGAGCTGGTCGAAGTGTGCGACGGCATCGACGATGACTGCGACGGCCACTACGACGAGGGCGCCCCGGACGATCCGGCGGTGCCTCACCCGCCGCTGGATCAGCCTTGCTATGAGGGGCCGCCGGCGACCCTCGGCGTGGGCGCCTGCCGGGTTGGGGTACAGGCCTGTACGGCGGAGCCGGGCAGCGGCGTGCCTCGGTTCGGGGTGTGTGAGGGGCAGCAGCTCCCGGCGCCCGACAATGTGTGCGACGGGGTCGATCTGGACTGCGACGGGGTCGCCGCCACCAGCGACGGGGCGGTGATCACCCGCGCCTGCTACGGCGGCCCGGCCGGGCAGGCGGGCGTCGGGCTGTGCCGCCGGGGTCAGCAGCAGTGCGTGGGTCAGGCCTGGGACGCCGCCTGCACGGGCGAGGTGCGGTCCGCGGACGAGGTCTGCGATGGCGAGGACAACGACTGCGACGGCGTGGTGGACAACCGCGCCGGGGGCGACGCCCCGCTGCAGCGGGCGTGCTGGCCGGCAAACGCGCCTGCCGCGGCGCGGGGCCAGGGGGTCTGCCGGGACGGCACCGCCACGTGCCGCAACGGCCGCTTCGCGGGCTGCCAAGGGGCGGTGGTCCCCCAGGGCGAGACCTGCGACGGCCGGGACGAGGACTGCGACGGCCAGGTGGACGAGGACGTGGTCCGGGCCTGCGGGATGTCAGTGGGCGGCTGCCAGCAGGGGCGGCAGGCCTGCCGCGACGGTCAATGGGGCGCCTGCCAGGATGCGGTGGGTGAGCAGCCCGAGACCTGCAACGGCATCGATGACGATTGCGACGGCCGGACCGACGAGGGCACGGACGGCGTGTGCCAGACGCCCTGCGGGGCCGGGGTCGCCCGCTGTGTCCGCGGCGCTCTGGGCGCTTGCGAGCCGCCGATCATGGTGGGCGAGGAGACCTGCAACGGCGCGGACGACGACTGCGACGGGCAGACCGACGAGGGGCTGGTGCGGGTCTGCGGCGAGAACACCGGCACCTGCGAGCGTGGCCGCGAGACCTGTGTGGCGGGGGCCTGGGGGGCGTGCCAGGGCGCCGTCGGGCCGGCGCCGGAGCGCTGCGACGGCCAGGACAACGACTGCGACGGCGTCACCGACGAGGCCATCGACGGGCGCTGCGGGCCAGACACCGACCTGGGGCTGTGCGCGTTCGGGCGCGTGGTGTGTCAGGGCGGGGCCGAGGTGTGCGAGGGGGCGATCTACCCGGGCGACGAGCGCTGCGGGGACGGCGCCGATCAGGACTGCGACGGGGCCGTGGACGAAGGCTGTGCGGACTGCAACCCGCCCTGCGCGGGGGATCTCGTCTGCGTGGATCGGGCCTGTGTCTGTGGGGATCAGCCCTGCGCCGACGGGGAGACTTGTGTGGGCGACGCCTGCGTCTGCGGCGACACCGGGGACCGGTGCCGCGCGGGGAACCGTTGCGTGGACGGTGCCTGCCTGTGCGGGGCGGACGGCGACGTCTGTGGGCCGGGCCACCGCTGCGCCCAGGGCCGCCGCTGCGTCTGCGGTCAGACGAACGAGGCTTGCCCGGTCGGGGTGGCCTGTGTGGACGGGGCCTGCGAGGGATGATCCGCCCCGGCGAGCAGTTCGGGCGCTATCGCATGCTGGGCCTGCTGGGCCGCGGCGGGATGGCCGAGGTGTACCTGGCGGAGCCGCTGGGGGGCCCGGCAAACGCCCGGGTGGCCGTGAAGCGGCTGCTGCCCCACTACGCCGACAACCGGAAGTTCGTGAGCATGATGCGCGACGAGGCGCGCATCGCCACCGCCATCCAGCACCCGAACGTGGCGCGCGTGTTCGAGTTCGGCACCGTCGAAGGCACCCACTTCATGGCCATGGAGTACGTGGACGGGGTGGATCTGGGGCGGGTGCTGCGTCGGCTGCGGACGGTGCATACGCCGCTGCCGCTCCCGGCCGCGCTGTACATCGGCGCCTGCGTCGCCCATGGCCTGCACGCGGCCCACGGCCTGGTGGATGCCGACGGCCACCCGTCCGGTGTGATCCACCGGGACGTCAGCCCCCACAACGTCCTGGTGTCGCACGCGGGCGAGGTGAAGCTGATCGACTTCGGTGTCGCGAAGGCCCGCAGCAACAGCACCAAGACCAAGAGCGGGGTCATCAAGGGCAAGCTGCAGTACATGTCGCCGGAGCAGGCGCAGGCCAAGACGGTGGACGCCCGCGCCGACGTCTTTTCGTTGGGCATGACCCTGTACCGCATGATCGCGGGCCGGCTGCCCTTCACCGGGCAGACGGACTACCAGATCTACGACCAGATCCTGCGCCGGCCCACGCCGCCGCCGCGGCATTTCGTGCCGGATCTGCCCCTGCGGGTCGAGGCCATCTTGCTGCGGGCCCTGCGCAAGGACCGCGAGGCCCGCTTTCCATCGGCGGGGGCCATGGCCGCCGTGCTCGACCGGGCGCTCGACGAGATCGAGGCGGGCTACGGTGCGCCTCACCTGGCCGCGCTGCTCGCGGGCGTGCTGGACGAACCGGGACCGGGCGGGGCGGCGGACGACGAGGAGGAGTCGGGTACGGGCGCCAGCCCCGCGCGCAGCGGGCACACCCCCATCCTGGACGCCTACGAGGTGGATCGGCTCACCCGCGTCGAGGAGCACCCCGAGGGGTTCGTGCCCACTGTCCGGGCCGAGCTCGCGCCGCTGCCGCCCGCCGGTGGGCTCCCCGTGCAGGCGGTGACCCTCTCGACGGGCGAGCCGCTGGAGCTGCCGCCCACTGAGGCAGTGGTGTTGCCGCCCACCCGGGCGGTGGCGGTGTCGCCGTCGGTGCAGGACACCGCCAAGGTCCGCATCACCAGCGACGACCTCCCCGCCACCGTGATCCATGTGGACGCGGCCAGCGCTCCCGGCCGGTCGCGGCCGAGCGCCACGGCGCCGGTGCCGTCGGTCACCGATCTGGTGAGGCCACAGGGCTTCCCGTGGCGGCGGGCGGCGGCGGTGTTCATCGCGGCGCTGATCGGCACCGTCGTGGCCTTGGCGCTGCTGCGCTCGGGGCCGCAGCAGGGCCCGGCCGCGCCGGTCCTGCCCCCCCGCGTCGCCGTGGTGGCGCCGACGCCCGTCGCGGCCCCGGCGGCGGATCTGGCCGCTGCGGCCGCAGTGGCAGAAGACGCCGGCGTGGTGGACTCGGGGCCGGTGGACGTTGGCGCCGCCGACGCCGGGGCGCCCGACGCAGCCTGGCCGGAGCCGCACCTGGATCCCGCGGCCGCGCAGCGCCCGCCGCGGCCCCCGGGCCGTGGAGCCCCAGGCGCCCGCGTCCCAGCGCCCCGCGGTGGTTCGCCGGCGGCGCCCCGCCGTGGCGCGCCCGGCGGCGGCGGCCACGGGCTTCCTGACCGCCAACGCGCTGCCGTGGGCCCACGTGGAGGTGGACGGCCGGCGCCTGCCACGGCACACGCCGGTGGTGCGCGCGCCCCTGCCGGTGGGGGCGCACACCGTGGTGCTGATCTCGCCGACGGGGGAGCGCCACGAGGCGCGGGTGACCATCGAGAAGGGGGCGGAGGCCCGCGTGGTGCATCGGTTCGGGCGGTAGCCGGCTGGCGACCCCCGTGTGGCTCAGCCGCGGGAGTCGAGCCCGTATTTCTTCATCAGCTTGCGGAAGTACTTGCGGTCGATGTCCGCCGAGCGGGCAGCGTGGCTGATGTTGTGCTCGTTCTGCTCGAGGAGCCGCTCGATGTACTCCCGCTCGAAGGCCGCCACCCACTTCTCCTTGGCGTCCTTGAAGGTGCCGATCTCGCTGACATCGTCCTCGCCGTCGAGGACCTCGGGCTTGAGCTGCGCCATGCGGCGCATGTGCCCCGAGCCGATCAGGTGCTGCGGCAGGTCCTCGAGCTGGATGGTGTCCGTCTCGGCGAAGCTGCAGGCGCGCTCCACCACGTTCAGCAGCTCGCGCACGTTGCCCGGCCAGTCGTAGGCCAGCATGGCCTCCAGCGCCTCGCGGGACAGGGCGTTGACCCGCAGCCGGCCCTCGGCGTCCCGGTTGAACCGCCCCGTCCGCAGGAAGTGTCGCACCAGCAGCGGCACATCCTCGGTGCGCTCGCGCAGGGCGGGCAGGAACAGGCGCACCACGCTCAGCCGGTAGTACAGATCCTCGCGGAAGCGCCCGGCCCGCACCTCGTCTTCCAGCGTGCGGTTGGTGGCGGCGATGACCCGCACGTCCACCCGGAACGGGCGGGTGCCGCCCACCCGGCGCACCTCGCGCATCTCGAGCACGCGCAGCAGCTTGGGCTGCAGGTCCAGGTTCAGCTCGCCCAGCTCGTCGAGGAAGATGGTGCCGCCATCGGCCATCTCGAACAGGCCAGGGCGGCTGCTCACCGCGCCGGTGAAGGAGCCCTTCTCGTGGCCAAACAGCTCCGCTTCGATGAGGTTGTCGGGCACGGCGGAGCAGTCGAACACCACAAAGGGCTTCCCCTTGCGGTGCGACGTCTGGTGGATGGTGCGCGCCACCACCTCCTTGCCGGTGCCCGTCTCGCCCTCGATCACCACCGTGGTGTCCGTGGGGGCGATCTTCTCGAGGATGCCGAAGAGCTGCCGCATCTTGACGTTGTTGCCGATGATGTCGCCGTAGCGGTCGTCGGCCGAGGGCTGGATGCGGACCTTCTCGTCCACGCTCTGAAACTCGATGCGCGCCTTGCCCAGCGAGATCTGACAGCCCGGTCGGAGGTAGGCCTCCTTCACCCGCACCTTGTTGACGAAGGTGCCGTTGGTGCTGCCCAGGTCCTGGATGACGTAGGCGTTGTCCTCTTGGTAGATGCGGCAGTGGAAGCGGCTGACCGTGTCTTCGGGCAGCACCAGATCGTTGTCGTCCATGGCGCCGATGTTCACGACGGCCTGGTCGAAGGTGCGCTCCACCCAGCGCCCGTCACGCTCCACCGAGATCCGGCACTTGCGCAGGTGCAGCGTGGGGGCCTCGTCATCCAGATACGCGATCTGGGTCGGCGGCACGTAGTCGGGGAACTTCTTGCCCATGGCCGGCAGTGTGGGGGCAGGGCCGCGGGGGCGTCAACCGGCCCGAATGCGTGGCCAAGATGCAGCGGCCGGCGTTCGCGGTTATTCTCCCGCGGTGATGCACGAGCACTTCGGCCGATACATCCTCGAGGACCGGATCGCCATTGGCGGGATGGCCGAGATCTTCCGCGCCAAGGCGCCCGGGTTGGGCGGCTTCGAGAAGGTCCTGGCCATCAAGCGGCTCCACCCCCGGTACAGCCAGGACGCCGACTTCATCGAGATGCTGATCGATGAGGCGCGGATCACCGTCGAGCTGAGCCACGCCAACATCGGGCAGATCTTCGATCTGGGGAAGGTGGACGACCACTACTTCATCGCCATGGAGTTCATCGACGGGCGCGACCTGTACCGGGTGATGAAGCGGCTGAAGGACCGTGGCCAGAGCTTCCCCCTGGACACGGCGGCCTACGTGGCGATGCAGTGCTGTGCCGGGCTCGACTACGCCCACCGCAAGCGCGACAGCCGCAACCGCCCGCTGCACATCGTGCACCGCGACGTGTCGCCCCAGAACGTCCTGCTGAGCTTCGAAGGGGACGTGAAGCTGGTGGACTTCGGCATCGCCAAGGCCGCCCTGCGGGCCTACGAGACCGAGTCCGGCATCATCAAGGGCAAGTTCTATTACATGTCGCCCGAGCAGGCGAAGGGCGAGCGGCTGGACCACCGCACGGACATCTTCAGCCTGGGCATCGTGCTCTACGAGATGCTCACCGGCGACCTGCTCTACAAGGACGACGACGAGGCCACCCTGCTCAGCCGGGTGCGCAAGGCCGACATCCAGACCCCGCGCTACCTGCGGCCCGACATCCCGCCCGCGCTGGAGCGGATCGTCATGAAGGCGCTCAGCCGGGACCGCGAGCTGCGCTACCCCACGGCCCGCCACATGCAGCGGGATCTGGCCGACTGGCTGCAGGACGCCGGCGGGGTGACGAACTCGGCCCGGCTGGCGGCGCTGATGCGCGAGATCTACGCCGAGGTGGCGCCCGCCCATCAGCCCGGCCCCGTGGTGCACGGGCCCGAGTTCGCCGACTTCGGGGCGGACGAGCACTCGGTGATCTCCGAGGCGCTGTGGCAGGAGGGCGACGACGAGACGCGGGTGGATCCCGGGTCCGTCGACGGCACCTCGACGCTGAACTCGATGTCGGGCTTCGAGTCCGATCTGATGGAGCTGGACCCCGACGACATCGAGCTGGTGGAGGTGGAGGACAAGCCCACCGTCGACTTCCAGAACGCCGCGCCCCTGGCTGGGTTCGACAGCATCGAGGTGGACGGGTTGGGGGACGACCCCTTCGCCGAGGATGACGAGACGCGCAACCTGGGGGATCAGGCGGCGCCCTACCACGAGCCGGTACCGGCCGTGGTCGCGGCGCGGCCGGAGCCGGTGGCCCACGCGCGCCCGGTGGCGGTGGCTCACGCTCAGCCCGTGATGCACGCGCAGCCGGTGGCCCACGCGCGCCCGGTGGTGCAGGCCCGCCCGGCGGCAGGCCCATCGAGCCGGTCGTCGTTGCAGCGCAGTCCCGGAGATCCCCGGGGGATCCGGCGTTCGAACGATCGCAACCGGCGCGTGGTGCTGCGGCCCGAGGCCGAGGAGGCGGGGTTCACGCGGCAGCCCACGGTGATCGTCCCCCGCGAGGGGGCCCGGGCCCCCCGCGAGCCGGTGCCGCAAGGGCGGCCGGCGGTGCATCGCCCCGCGGGGCGCGCCTCGCGCCTGATGGAGACGCCGGCCCAGGCCACCCTGAACCCGCCGGCCGAGGGCTGGCTGAGCCGCGATCGCCTGCTGATGGGTCTGTTCCTGCTGGGCGTAATCATCGCGGCCGGGGTCATCACCTCGCTGCTGGTGGACGATCCGCCGCCTGGACCCGCGGCGCCCCCGGTGGCGGCCCGGACCGTCATCAGCGCCGCTGCGCCCGTGAGCGCGGTGCCGGTCACGGCGGCCCCGGCGGTCACCACGGCGACCCTGAACGTGACCTCGTTCCCCAGCGGCGCGCGCGTGCGCATCGACGGCAAGTGGCAGACCCACGAGGCCACGCCCACGCGGTACGCCATCCCCGCCGGCCGCCCGGTGGAGTTGCGGGTGCAGCTCGAGAACTATGAGCCCTTCGAGTCCCGGGTCACCCTGGAGCCGGGCCAGACCGAGACGGTGCACGCGCGGCTGGAGCGGATCCGCGGGGCCATCACCATCGAGTCGAAGCCGAGCGGGGCGCTGGTCACCGTGGACGGGCGCGACGTGGGGCGCACGCCGCTGACCGTCAACGACCTGCCCATGGAGGCCGCGGCGCGGGTGCGCATCACGAAAGACGGCTTCGTGCCCTTCGAGACCACCGTGCAGTGGGGGGGCCGCCGCGACCAGACCGTGGACGCCAACCTGGAGCCCGTGGAGGCGAAGCCGCCGGTGGTGGCCGAGGCCCCCCAGGCGGTGGAGCGCGAGGCGCCCAAGCCGGTGCGCCGGCGGCGGGTGGTGCGGCGCGACCCGGACCCCGAGCCCATCGCGCGCCGGCCCGTGCAGCGGCGGCCGGTGGCGCGGCGGCCGGCGGCGCGGCGCGAGCCCACGGGGAGCGGCTTCATCTCGGTGATCGCCCGCCAGTGGGGCTCGGTGTTCATCAACGGCGCGCTCGTGGCCGCCGAGACGCCCCTGTTCAAGTACCAGGTGCCCTCGGGCACCCACCAGGTGAAGGTCTGCTTCCAGGGCGATCGCCGCCGCTGCACCGCCGCCCGGCGGGTGGTGGTGAATCCGGGCCAGAACGCCAAGGTGAAGTTCTGAACGGGGCGCCGTGGCCCACCGTTTGCGCCCACCGCTGCCACCTGACTGGCCCCCCCGACATCGCATCGACATGTGCACGCAGCCCCGGGGGCCCCTCGTGAGGACCCGCCTCCGCCACCTGGCCGCCCTGGTCGCCCTCGCGGGCTGCACGTCGGAGGACGTGGCCCCCGCGCTGGAGGGGCAGCTTACGGTGTGGGCGGGGCGCACCGGCGTCGTCCAGGTCGGTGAGCGGGCCGGCGCCGTGGATCCCCTGAGCCCGGCCCGCTTGTTCGGCGTGGGATCCGCCGCCCGGCACACGATCCGCTTCGACCACCCGGAGGGCACGCTGTGGATCCCCGAGGCCCTGGGACCGGCCGTGGATCTGCGCCCCCTGTTCGCCGATGCGCCGGTGGTACGCGGGACCCGCACCCAGGTGACGCTGCCCGTCGAGCGACCGCTGGGGCAGACCCTCACGGTGGTCGCGCTGGCGGCCGACCAGGTGGTGCGGGGGGTGGTGCAGGGGGATCAGGTGGCCATCGAGGTGCCCGGCTCCGGACCCGTGACCTACCTGGGCCTCTGGTCGGTGGCGGGGCGCGCGGTGGCCCTGGGGCGGCTGGGCATGTCCGAGGTGGTCGAGGCGCCGGGCGGCGTGCGCCTGCGCCCGACGGTCCCTCTCACCGGCACGTTGTTGGTGGACGTGGTGGGGGTGCCGGCCGGGTGGGTCACCGCCGAGCTGACCTTGGAGGGCCTGCGCACGGGGCTGGTGCTGGGGCAGGGCCTGGCGGGCGACCCTTCCAGTCGCACCGACCTGCGGGCCGGGGTGTCCCTGCCGCGCCCGGCCTCGGGCGGGCTGGGGCCCGACGCGGGGTTGTGGGTCACGGCCACCGTGCGACGGGTGGGCCGCGATGAGCCGGTGGCGCAGGTGGCCACCCACCTCGCGGCGAGCGCCGAGCAGGCTGCACTGGAGGTGCCCCAGGCGCCGAACGTGGCGCCTGTGCCCGCGACGGCCCCGGACGGGGCTGTCTTTGTCGGGGCCGGGACCCGGGACCTGGCCTGGCGTGCTGGCAGGGCGCCCACCGCCGTGAGCGTGCAGTTGCGGGGCACTGATGGCTGCGACGCCGTCGCCTGGCGGGTGGTGGGTGACGGCGCCGAGGGCCGGTTGACGGTGCCGGCCGTGTTCAGCCGCGACCCCTTGGCGCTGCCGCTGGTGCGTGCCCGCATCGAGGCGCAGTGGTGGGGTGATCTCACCCGGGACGGACTGCTCGCGCCCGAGACCGTGGTGGCCGCGGCGTGGCCTCGGGTGCTGCGTCAGTTCAGTCGCCGCGCGGTGGAGGGCTGGTGGCGGGGGGGCGAGGCAAGCTGCCGGCCCGATCCTCGCCAGGGCACCTACGCGCTGCGGCGTGGGGGCGCGTGCGCGCCGGGCGGCGAGGCACCGCGGGTGACCATCGACCGTTGCGGCCGGGTCATCCCGCTTGAGGAGGACAGCGCGCGGGCGATCTGCGGTGCCCTGGACGACGATCGATTCCTGGCGCGGGGGGGCGGCGCCGGGGCGAAGGTCGAGACGGACGAGGCGGGGGTGCTGCGCTGGACTCAGGGGGATCAGCGCTGGGTGCTCGAGCCCGTGGGCGCGGTGGGCTTGCGCCCGCCGGCGGCGTTGGCGGGGGACTGGTACACGGCGACCCTGCGGGAAGGGGGGCCGGATGGCCCGCTGACCGTCAGCGCGCAGGGGGCGGCGGACCGCGGACCCTGGCTGGGCTTCAGCGACGACGGCCGCGTGGAGGCGCGCCTGCCCGGGCTCAGCTTCAGCGGCCGCCTGGTGGACTTCGACGGCCGCGACGGCTGGGTCGACGACGAGGGGGCGGCGTGCGCGGGCGAGGTCCGCCGGTGGGCGGTGACGGTGGACGGCGACGCCGTCGAGCTGTCGGCCACGCTGGGCGAGCGGGCGGTGGTGCTGCGCGCCGAGCGCCGCTGAGGGCGCGGCCAGCCGCAGCCCGGTCCGCTCAGTCCAGGCCCACCAGCGGCAGCAGCGCCAGGGGCTGGCCGCTGTGGAACTGCAGGATCGGTGCCTCCACCAGGGCTCGAAGCGCGCTCGGCAGCGCGTGCTGGGCCGCCTGAGCGAGCGGCGTGCCCAGCGCCTCCACGAGGGCACGGACCGGGGCCCGCGGCATGCCGCCGAAGCCCCCGGTCATGGGCAGCCGCAGCAGCCGGTAGTCGCCCTCGCCCAGGCCCGCCTCGATCACGGCCAGATCGATGGCGGTGAGGAAGCCCGCCCGGCGGTCCACCAGCCCGCACGCCCGCGCCTGCTGACCCGTCCAGACCCGGCCCTGGGCCAGCGGCTCCAGCCGCCCACGGTCCAGGTGCTCGCGCCCCTCGGCCACGCGATCGAGGAACAGCTCGTACAACTCCTCCATGCTGCGCCGCACCAGCGCCAGGGCGTCCTCGTCCCAGGGCACGGTGTCGAGCAAGAGGCCGGCGTTGGTGCCCCTGAGGAGCACCGCCTTGTCCACCCCGATGAGGTCGTAGAGCCCGGTCAGGTCGAACTTGCCGGTGAAGATCCCGATGCTGCCGGTGATGGACTCGGGCGAGGCCAGGATCTGCCGACCCGGGGCCGCGATGTAGTAGCCGCCGGACGCCGCGATGTCGCCCATGCTGACGATGAGCGGCTTCTCCTCGGCGAGCTGGCTCAGCTCACGCCACATGGCGTCCGCCGCGGTCACCGAGCCGCCCGGACTGTCGATGCGCAGCACCACCGCCTTCACCGAGGCGTCCCGCCGAAGCGCGCGGGCCGCGCGGATGAACGTGTCGGCGCCAGTGCTGGCGGTGCCCGTCAGCGGGTTGCTCACCGACTCGCCGTCGGTGATGGTGCCCACCGCGAAGAGCAGGCCGATCTGGGGCAGCCGCCCCCAGCGCGGATCGGCGTCGTTCAGCAGGGTGGGGGCCTCGCGGAAGACGGCGGGCTGGCCCAGCGCCTCGCGGGCGATGCGCTCGAACTCGTCGTAGTGCAGCACGCCGTCCACCAGGCCCGCCTTCTCGGCTTGGCGGGCGGTGTAGGGGCCGGCGTCGATCAGGGCCCGCACCTTCTCGGGCTTCAGCCCGCGCCCGGCGGCGATGTGGCCCACCACCGTCTCGAACAGGTCGTCGAGCAGGGCATCGGTCATCTGCCGGCTGGCGGGGCTGGGATCGGCCCGGGTGAACTGCTCGGGGGCCGTCTTGTAGGCGCCGATGGCCACGAACTGGGCCTTCACGCCCAGCTTGTCGAGCAGATCCCCCACGAACAGGAGCTCGGTGCCCACCCCGGTGAGCAGCACGGCGCCCGCCGGGGCCGTGAAGACCCGATCGGCGGCCGCGGCCACCGAGTAGGTCTTCGTGCGGCCCGACGGCACCCAGGCCCAGACCTGCTTGCCCGCCTGGCGCAGGGCCTGGATGGCCTGGCGCAGCTCGCTGGCCTGGGCCCAGCCCATCTCCTCGGGGCCGAAGGCGACGATCACCGCCCGCACCTCGTCGTGGCGAGCCAGCTTGCGCAGGGTCAGCAGGGTGTCCAGGAACGGCGTGCTGGGTGCGCCGCGAAAGAAGCCGGCCGGGGCGTATTCGGCGCCGGTGCCCACCGTGACCTCGGCCACGACCGGTCGCGGCAGCAGCGCGGGCAAGGGCTCGGTGCGCGACCGGAAGCGGGTGGTGGCGGCGACGCCGCTGCGCTGCCCCGCGCGGCTGGCGTCGGCGGCGAAGCCGAACAGGCCCAGGCCGAACTGGCCCAGATCCGCCAGGCCCACCATCAGGCGGTGGGCGGTCTCGCCGCCCACGGGCACGGCGTCGTACCGGCCCACCAGGGCCAGGCTCCCGAACAGACGCGCTTGCAGGCGTGCGCCCGGCGTCGGGTCCAGCTCGGCGTCGCCTTCGAAGCGGGCGGTGCCCGTCAGGGTGATGCGCTCGGTGCCCGGGCGCAGGGCCAGGGCGAACTCGTAGCCGCGGTCGACGGGCACGCCTGCCATCAGCGGGGTGGTCAGGTCGGTGACGGTCAGGCCCGCCGCGATCCAGCGCCACGGGCGGACTTGCAGGCCTACGTCCCAGGTGTCCAGGCCATCCAGGGCGGGATCACCGTCGGCCACGAAGGTGTGCCAGGTGAAGCCCAGCGACAGCACCTCGCCCAGCCGCAGGCTGTGGGCCCATGAGATCTTCGCGGGCAGGCTGTCCTGCTGGCCGGGCGGGTTGACGAGCTGCACGCCCAGGCCCGTGTGGTACGGATCCAGCCCGCCCACGTGGGCGAACAGCGAGAAGCCCTCGCCCGACGTGCCGGAGCCGCTGTTGACGTAGGACAGCCCCAGCTCGAAGCCCGGGCCGAAGCCCAGGCCGGCGGGGTTCACCTCGATCATCTGCGCGCCCACCCCCGCCGCGCCGTCGGCGTCGGGCTGGAGCACACCGGCGGTGGCGCGGGCGCCCGGCGCCTGGGCCCAAGCGGGCGTCACGACCAGGCAGAGCGCCACGGTGAGAAGGGAGCGCAAGGGACCTCCAGGCCAGGGAACGGGACACCGGAGCATACGGGGCGGCGGGCCCGTCAGGCGAGCCTCACCGCCGTCACCCCGTCGCCGCCCTCGTGGGGCAGGCCCCGGCGGTGTTCGGCGGCGTAGCGGCACCTGCCCAGCCAGCCGCGCAGCTCCCGCTTCAGGGCTCCGGTGCCGTGGCCGTGGATGATGAAGGCGATGGGCGCGCTGGACTCGTACAGCGTGTCCAGGAACCGCTCCACCGCGTCGATGGCCTCATCCACGCGCTGGCCGCGCACGTCCACCGTGTTGCTCGGGGTCTGCGGGGGCAGCTCGTCCCAGTCGAGGCTGGCGGGCGCCGTGCGCGGGGCGGGCGCCTCGGCGCTGGGCGTGGGCGTTGGCGGGACCTTGGGGGCCTTGCCGCGGGCCTTGGACCGGCTGCGCAGCTCGCCCACGTCCACCCGCGCCGTCATGATCCCCGCGCGCACCTCCACCTTGCCCCGCTCGTCGGGCAGGCTCAGCAGCTCGGCCTCGTTGTCCAGCGACAGCACGAACACCCGCTGGCCCACCCGCAGCCCGGTCGGATCCATGGGCGGCCCCGAGGTGGCCTCGGCCTCGGACCGCTGGGCGGTCACCACCTGCTCGATCACCTGCTGCGCCTTGGACTTCTGCTCGTCCATCCAGGCGGTGTCCTTGCGCTTCGCGGCCTTGCGCAGGTCGCGGGTGAGCCGCTCCATTTCGGTGCGGGCCGCGCGGGCGTGCCGCAGCGCCTCAGAGCGCTCGCGCTCCACGCCGTCCTTGATCTTGGCCTTCAGGCGCTCGCGGGTGGCCTCCACCTCGGTGCGGGCCACCTCCAGCCTGCGGCGCTCGCGGGTGATGGCCTCGCGCTCGGCGTGGGCCCGGGCCAGCTCCTCTTCCAAACGGCGGATGACCTGCTCCAGGTGCCGCTGCTGGGGGCCGGCGAGGGCCTCCGCGCGGTCCACCATGCTCGGGTCCAGGCCGAGCCGCCGGGCGGTCTGGAGCGCGCTCGACGCGCCGGGGAGATCGAGGGCCAGGCGGTAGGTGGGCCGCTCGGCGGTGGCGTCGTAGCCCACCGCGCCGTTGCGGAAGCGGGCGTCGTCGAAGGGCAGGGCCTTCAGCGGTTCGTAGTGGGTGGTCACCACCACGGTGGCGTCCCGCTGGGCCAGCCCCTCCAGGATCGCCTGGGCCAGCGCCGCCCCCTGAAGGGGGTCGGTGCCCACCACCAGCTCGTCCAGCAAAACCAGGGCTTTGGGCCGCAGATCTTTGAGGATCGCCTTCAGGTTTGCGATGTGCCCGCTGAAGGTGCTGGTGGACTCATCCAGGCTCTGCTCGTCGCCGATGTCCGAGAACACGCCGGGGTACACCGGCACGCGGCTGCCGTCGGCGGCGGGCACGTGCAGGCCAGCCAGGGTGAGCAGTGCGCACAGCCCCACGGTCTTCAGGGCCACCGTCTTGCCGCCGGTGTTCGGGCCCGTCACCACCAGCACCTTCTGCTCGGCGCCCAGCAGGATGTCGTTGGGGATGACCTTCACCTCGCCGCCCAGCACCAGCAGGGGGTGGCGTGCGGCGCGCAGGTGGAAGGGCTCGCCCGCGTCCACCAGCACCGGCGGGCTCGCCTCGAGCTCCAGCGACAGGTGGCCGCCGGCGAAGGCCAGATCGATGACCGCCAGGGCCTTCTGGCTGGCCCGGATGGCCGGCGCGTGCTCGCCCACCAGGCCCGACAGGCGCTTCAGGACCCGGCGGATCTCCTTGTCCACGTCCGCCTGGGCCATCAGCAGGCGGTTGTTGGCCTCCACCACCGGCTGGGGCTCGATGTAGACCGTGGCCCCCGACGCCGACCAGCCGTGCACGATGCCCGGCACGTGGCGCTTGTGCCCCGACTTGATGGGCAGCACGTACCGGTCTTCGCGGATGGTGTAGTAGTCGTCCTGAAGCAGATCGCTGTAGTCGTCGGCGCTCAGCAGGGTGTGGATGCTCTGCTTGAGCTGCTCGTGCAAGTGGGTGACCCGGGTGCGCAGGTGCCCCAGTTCGCCGCTGGCGCTGTCCACCACCGAGCCGCGCTCGTCGAAGGTCTCCTGGAGCTCGCGGGCCAGATCGGGCAGGTCCACCAGGCCCTCGCCCAGCGCCGCCAGCGACGGCGCCAGATCCTCCAGCTCCAGCAGGAACCGCCGCGTGCGCCAGGCCGACTCCAGGTGCGCGCCGACGGCGATCAGGTCCTCGGCCTCGAGGAGCCCGCCGCGGCGGGCCAGCGAGGCGGGCCGGTCCACGTCGGGCGGGTTGCCGAGGGGCGGAAAGCGGCGATCGTCCAGCAGGCGGCGCGCCTCGGTGACGCGGGCCAGCCGCTCTTCGAGGGCCGGCCGGTCCTCGGCGAAGTCCAGCTCCAGGGCCTGCTCGGCGGCCACGGGGCCGCGGCAGTGCTCGCTCAGGCGGGTCAACACCCGGCCCCACTCCAGATGAGCGCGGGTCTTCTTCGGCACGATGGGCATCATGGCTCGCCCCTTACGCGATGCCTGCCGTCCCTTGCAAGCGCACCGCAGCGGCGGGGCCGCGCATCCTCACCCAGGCGCGGGCTCTGGCGGGACCGCTGGCGTGCGCCGAAGGATCGGTGCGAGTCTTGCTAGGAATCGGGTGGGTGAGGCGCCCCGTGCGCCGACTGACGGTTGGGAGAGTCACATGCACTGGCGAACCGCGCTCGGGCTCGGAGTGTTCCTCGGGCTGGCCTTCGGCTGCGACGGCGTCGCGCCGGTCATCCCGGCGAGCGACGGGGGCGTGCTCGACTCCGCCATCCCGCCCGGCGACTTCGGCGCAGGGCCCCCACGCGCCGATCAGGGCGCCGACATGGAGGTGGCCGATCCGCGGTTCAACTCCGTGTTCCCCAGCCGCGGCGAGCTGGCCGGGGGCACCCGCCTGCGCATCGTGGGGCGCGAGTTCGTCGAGGGCATGCGGGTGCGGCTCGGGGCGCAGGACTGCCTGGAGTTGACCGTCGAGAACGAGAACCACATGCGTTGCCTCTCGCCGGCGGCCCGGGAGCCCGGAGCGGTGGCCGTGGAGGTGCGCTGGCCCGGCGCGGGCCGGCCGGCGGTCATCGAGGACGCGTTCACCTACTTCGAGCCCGTGGCCCTGGACGCCGTGAACCCGGGCACCGGGCCCACCACCGGCGGGCTGCAGGTGGAGCTGCTGGGCGCGGGCCTGGTGAACCCCACCACCGTGCGCTTCGGCGGGGCGCGGGCCGAGCGCGTGGAGCACGTGGACGACGGCCGGCTGGTGGCCGTCGCCCCCGAGCACCCCGCCGGCGTCGTCGAGGTCACGGTCACCAACGCCAACGGCAGCGCCACCTTGGGCGACGCCTTCACGTACACCGAGCCCCTGGTGGTGGACGCCTTGGAGCCTGCCTACGGCAGTGAGGCCGGGGGTGAGCCCATCCGGATCCGCGGCACGGGCCTGTTGGCCGCCAGCGTGGTGACCTTCGGCGGCGCCGAGGCCGTGACGCTGAACAGCGAGCTGGAGCGCACGCGCCTGACGGTGAACACGCCGCGCAGCCAGCCCGGGCTGGTGGACGTGACCGTGCAGAACACGAACGGTCGCACCACCCTGGACGAGGCCTTCCTGTTCCTGCCGGCCGCGGATGGCCCGTTCGGCCTGGTGGGCGCGGTGCCGCGGCGGGTGCCGGCCACGGGCGGCGCGGTGTTCGTGGTGGGCGGCAACGGCTTCACGGACGACGCCCGGGTGAGCCTGGACGACGAGCCGGTGGCCTGCCAGCGGCTGAGCGCGCAGGCCCTGCGCTGCACCGCGCCCCCCATGCCCGTGGGGGCGGCCGACGTGGTGGTGGATCAGGGGGGGGCCCAGGCGGTGCTGCCCGGCGGGCTGTTCTTCTTCGAGGAGATCGAGGTCTACGACGTGCAGCCGCCCCGGGGCGCCGTCGCGGGGGGGGCGGTGGTGGAGATCGTCGGCCGCGGCCTGCGGGCCGACATGCGGCTGCGCTTCCAAGACAGCCCGCTGGAGGTGCTGAGCGTGGACGAGGCGGGCGAGCGCGCCTTCGCCCGCACCCCGCCCGGCCTGCCGGGCTGGGTCACGCTGGTGGCCGAGACCGACGACGACCGCAGCTTCCTGCCCGAGGCCTTCCGCTACTTCGAGCCGCGCACCCGCTTCGGCGGGGTGTGGGGCGAGGGCATCGAGCGCGCGGTGAACGTCACCGTGCTGGACTACATGACCGGCGAGCCGGTGGCGGGCGCCTTCGTGCAGGTGGACGCGCTGGAGGGCGACGGCCGCTGGGTGGGCGAGGCCAACGCCGAGGGGCAGGTGACCGTGTCGGCCGTCGACCTGGCCCTGCCGGTGGCGGTCACCGCCGCCGCCGAGGGCTACGAGGTCTACACCTTCGATCGGGTGACCCACGAGAACGTCACCGCCTACCTCTTCCCCCACGAGATCGAGGGCAACCCCGGCGGCCAGGACCCGATCGTGGCGCCCCGGGTGAGCGGGACGGTGACGGGGCTGGACGCCCTGGAGAAGCCACTGGAGCCCGGCATCAGCCTGGTGGCCTTCGTCGAGACCACCCACACCAGCCTGTTCAACCGGTCGAGCCTCCCGCCGCCGGACGTCAACGGCGTGCTGGTGGAGGACGGGGCCTTCGAGATCCGCACCCGGATCGGCGAGCTGGCGGTGGTGGTCACTGCGGCCTACGTGCCCACCGACACGCTGGTGCAGTGGCAGCGCGGCGCCGGGCTGGCCTATAGCGAGCTGCGGGCGGCCGCCAGCCCCATTGCCATGGGCATGGGGCGCTTCGTGTCGGCGGGCGCAGGCCAGGTGGTCGAGGGCGTGCAGGTGCACCTGGGGCTGCCCCTGGACCGCGAGGTGGACGTGGCGCTCGACAACCCCTCGGGCGGGGCCCGGGGGGCGCCGGAGTTCTACGAGGCCCGGCCGGTGCTCGACTTCGGGGCCGAGGGCTACTACGCCCTCGACAGCACCGGCGAGAGCGACCTGACCGAGATGCGCCTGCCGTACCTGCCCGACATGCGGTTGGTGGATCCCGACATCACCATGCAGTGGATCGGCGTGGCGCGCACCGAGACCTGGTCGCCGTACGCCATGACGTTCCACGAGGAGCGCAGCCTGGAGGACGGCGTGCTGATCACGCCCTTCGTGGGCACGCCCAGCCCGATCACTCCCGAAGAAGGGGGCTCGCTGGGCCCGTGGCGGGTGGTGGAGTGGGGGGTGCACCCGGGGGTGGCGGGCCCCACCGAGCCCGCCGACGCGAACGTGATCAGCCTGGTGAGCGCCGCCGGCCTGCCCCTGTGGACCTACGTGACTCCGGGCGCCGTGACCCGGGTGCAGCTCCCGCCGCTGCCCGAGATCATCCAGCCGGGCGGCGTGGTGCCTGGCGACATGTACCTGTACATCGAGCCGGTGATCGTGGATGGGCGCTTCGACTACGCCGACTTCACCTACCGCGACCTGAGCCGCCGGCGGTCCTTCGCCACCTTCTACATGGCCATCACGGACTGAGGCTCAGCGGATCCCGCTCAGCGCTTGGACTTCCGCAGGGGGCGGAGCTCCCGGTCGTCCCTCAGGTCGATGCCGCGCAGCGTGTTGGCCTGGTTGATGGCCCGCCGCGCCGCCTCGTGCTCACCCGCTGCCTGAAGAAACGTTGCATAACGCATGAGAAGGACAGGGTTGTTCGGGTGTTCCAGGATCAGGCGCTCGTAGATCGCCCGCGCCCCCGCCCCGTCGCCCGTCGCGGTGCGCAGCTCAGCCAGCTTCAGCGCCTCAAGGGGGTCGCCGGGGGCGGCGGTGACGATCCGCTCGAGCTGCCGGCGCGCGTCGGCGTGGTCCCCGCGGGTCAGGAGCAGCGGCAGGATCCGCCGCCGGTCGTCCAGGCTGAACGAGAAGCGCGACTCCAGCTCGGGTGCGTGGTGCAGGGCGCGCTCGTGATCTTCGAGCAGCAAAGCCACCTCGAAGAGCCGGCGGAGCACCGGCAGCCGCCGATCGCCCAGCGCGTAGAGGCCCTTCAGATCGGCGTACTCGGCCTTCGGCGACATGGGCTTGCGGGCCCGGCAGTCGAACAGCCCCTGGGCGTCGCCCAGCAGCGGGGCCGTGAGCCCGGCGGCGACGTCCAGGTGGGGGCTGGCATCATCGCACTGCCCCTTGGCCAGCAGGTCCAGGGCCCAGGCCCGGTGGGCGCTGGCCAGATCCTTGGCCACGTGGCCGGGCGCGAGCCCCTTGGCCTGGGCCCGCTCCAGGTGGGTCACCGCCAGGGCATATCGACCCTGGCCCAGGGCGTCGCGGCCGCGGCGCAGGTCGGGATCGACACAGGCGCTGAGCCCGAGGGCCAGCGAGAGAAGGACGATGGGGTGAGGACGCATCCGGCGCAGGCTACCCGGCTCCACCGCCGGCCACCACCCCCAGGCTGGCGGCCGGGGGGGCGCGGCGGCATACTCCCGCGGATGCGCGCCACCCCCGCCTCCCTCACACTCCTCCTGACGAGCGCCCTGTGGCTGGCTGGCTGCGGTGGCCGGGGCGGCCTCTTGCCGCCCACCGTCGAGGGGCCCGACGGCCAGCCCGCCGAGGTGGTGGAGCTGGTGGGGCGCACCCCCGACGGCAAGCTGGTGCGGCTGAGCGATCTGCGGGGCAAGGTGGTGTTGGTGAACTACTTCGCCACCTGGTGCGAGCCCTGCCTGGAAGAAGCGCCGCGTCTCGAGGGGTTGTTGCGCGGTGATGACCCCTTGCGGGGGTTCGAGGTGTTGGGGGTGAGCGTGGATCTGAGCGGCGAGGCGTTGGTGCCTCCGTGGGCAGAGCTGCTGCGGATCAGCTACCCCCTCATCCTGGCGGACAAGGGCAGCCTGCAGGGCAACACGCCGTTTGGCCCGCTGCCGGCCATCCCCGCCTCGTTCCTGGTGGATGCCAAGGGACGGTATGTCCAGAGCTTCCTGGGGCAGGTGCCCATCCGGTATCTGCGGCGCAGGGTCGAGGCCCTGATCGGAGACGCGCAATGAGCGAGCTGTGGGCCTTCCTCCAGAAGGGGGGGGCGCTGATGGTGCCCATCCTCGCCTTCTCGGTGGTGGCCCTGATGGTGTTCCTGGAGCGCCTGTGGGCGCTCCGCCCCAACCGGGTCATCCCGAGGGACTTCGTGGCGCTCATCCGGCGCAAGGTGCACGAGGACCGGGCGGCCGAGGCGTTGACCCTGTGCGAGGGCAACCCCAGCACGGCCAGCGCGGTGCTCGCGAGCGGGCTGCGCTACGCGGGCCGTCCCCGCGAGGTCATCAAGGAGGCCTTCGAGGAGGTCGGCCGCATCGAGGTCACCCACCTGTCGCGGTTCCTCGAGGTGCTCGGCACCATCGCCGCGGTGGCGCCCCTGCTCGGGCTGCTGGGCACGGTGGTGGGCATGATCGAGGTGTTCCGCACCGTGGTGGCCGAGTCGGGGGGCGCGGCGGGGCCGGTCAACCCGGGCAGCCTGGCCAACGGCATCTGGGCCGCGCTCATGACCACGGCCGCGGGGCTGTCGGCGGCCATCCCGGCCTTCATCGGCTACAAGTACCTGCTGTCGCGGGTAGACCGCTTCGCGCTGGAGATGGAGGAGATCTGCCTGGGTCTCCTGGACCTCCTGGCCGGGGCGGGCCCCGTGGTCCGTGCCGCCGATGAGGGGGCCGGCGAATGAACTTCCGGAGCGCACCCAGCGGCCTGTCGCGCCGCGCTGCCACGGTGGTGGACATCACCGCGCTGGTGGACGTGGTGTTCCAGCTCCTGATCTTCTTCCTGCTCACCTCCAGCTACGTCAGCCAGCCGCCCACGCCCAGCGACGATCCCCAGGTGCCGGTGGATCTGCCCGAGGCCAGCCTCACGGCCGAGAACCAGAAGGTGGAGGACTTCACCATCGTGGTGGACGCCGAGGGCCAGATCTTCGTGGGGCCCGAGTCCGAGCAGGTGACCGTCGAGGCGCTGGCCAATCGCCTGGCCCGGGTGGCCGACGCCAACCCCGCCACGGTGGTGCTGATCCGCGGCGACGAGCGGGTGCGCCACGGGCGCATCGCGCAGATCATGGCCGTCGCCCGCATGTCGCGTCTGCGCATCAGCGTGGTGCTCAGCGACGGCGGATAAGGCCGACTCGGCCCTTCCCCGCGCCTGCCCGTGGTGGTAGGTAGACCTACACGGTCCGGCGGAGGGGCAGCCAGATGCGAAGCGACTGGAAGGGCTGGGCGAAGCCCGCGCTGATCACCGTGGCGGTGGCCGGCCTGGTCTGGATCATCAGCGCCAAGGCGGTGGCCCCCGAGCTCGAGGCGCGCAACGCCGCCCTCGAGGCCGATCTGTCGCGCCAGCGGGCGGCGAACGCCCGCCTCGAAGAAGACATCCAGCAACTCCGGGCCGAGCTGGAGCGCCTGCGGGCCCGCCCCGACGAGCAGCTCCACCACGCGCGCACCCAGCTCGGCATGGTGAAGCCGGGCGAGGTGGTCTATCAGCTCGGCGGGCGGGCGAGCGACCGGTGAAGCCGCGGCCCCGAGACACCGCCGCCCGGGCGCGGGCGGTCTGGGCGCTGCTTCAGCAGTGGTACATCCTCGCCCTGGCCGCCTTGGGCGCCGCCGCGGTGGTGGCGGGCGCGCTGGAGCCCGGCCGCCTCGGCATCGGCGCCGGGCTGCTGGCCATGGGCCTGGTGGGGGCCGGTGTGTGGGACGCCACCCGCCGTCTTCGCGGCGAACGCGCCGAGCGGGTGTTCGGTGCCTTCGAGGGCCCCCTGGTGTGGACGGTCATCGTCTGGATGCTGATCCAGATCGGCGGCCGATTCGCAGGCCATCTCACCCCGCTGGCGGCCGCGTATGTGGCCTGGGTGGTCGCCACCTTCCGCCCGCCGGTGGCCCGCATCGCCGTGGGGGCCGCTGCCCTCATCGAGGTCGGCCTGACCCTCGCCGGCCGGCAGGAACCCCTGGTGCTCGGGCTGCACGCCCTGCTGTACGCGGGGGTGGCGTGGGCGCTGCGCACCCTGGTGGAGACCGAGGGCTTCCGCGAGGCGGTGCGCCAGGACGCCCGGCGCCGGCAGGCGGACCAGGATCGCGATGATCAGCTCCGGGACTTCGGGATGGGCGGCGGCACCATGGTGCTCAGCACACTGAAGGACCTGGACGAGATGGCCGAAGGACCGCCCCGGGTGGACGCCCAGGTGGTCGACTTCCTGAACTCCTCCTTCACCCGGCTGCTCGAGTCGCTGCGACAGGCCCTCGAGGTCGACACGGTGGCGGTGCTGTGGCGCAGCGCCGACACGGACCAGGTGGTCGTGCGGGGGTGCGCCTCCGGGCGCGACGGGATCCTCAAGGGCCCGTTCTCCGCGAAGGCGGGGATCCCCGGTGGCGTACTGCGCGACGGCCACGAGCTGGCGGTGGTGCCGTTCCACGGCGGTGGGCTGCCGTACTACGGGGCGAAGGTCGAGGGCGTGGGGGGCGTGCTCGCCATCCCGCTGTTCGACGACGACCTCGCCGAGCACGCCGACGGCGAGCCAACGGTGGGCGTGCTGTGCCTCGACCGCGCCGCCGAGACGCCCTGGAGCGAGTCCGAGCGGGCCGCGGCGCGGTTGGCGGCCGCGAAGCTCTCGCTGGACATCCGCACCGCGCGCCGACTGCAGAAGGCCGAGCGGGGCAAGCAGAAGCTGGACCGCATCCGCGCCGCCTTGAAGGGCATGAACGAGATCAGCAAGCCCGAGCAGGTGGGGCCCGTGTTGTCGAAGGCGGTGAGCCGCCTGTCCACCATGGACGTGTTCATCCTGGCGCTGCTCGACGACGCCGGGCAGGTGCTCGAGATCGTCGACGCCCGTGGATCGGGCGAGGTCCATCAGGTGGGGCTGACCTTCGACCGCGCCCAGGGCACCGAGGGGGTCGCCTGGCAGGCCCTCGACCGCGACCTGGCGCTGCCCAGCGAGGGCAGCAACCGCTTCAAGCCCGCCGTGTTCGGCGGCGGCGACGGCCTGAAGGACATGCAGAGCCTGCTGGTAGTGCCCCTGCGCTCGGTGGAGCAGGGGGACGAAGGCGAGGTGGTGCAGACCCTGGGTGTGATGGTGGTGGCCGCCAAGGATCCCGACGTGTATCGCGGCACGGCCGGCCGCGATCTGGCCACGGTGGCCGAGCAGGCCGCGGTGCGGCTCGCCCTGGCGAAGGCCCACCAGACCGCCGAGCGGCTGGCGACCATCGATGGCCTGACCGGGCTGAAGAACCACCGGGTCTTCCAGCAAGCCTTCGACCGTATGTTGGGGCGCTCCGTGCGCAGCGGCGCCAGCGGCTGTGTGCTGCTCACCGACATCGACAAGTTCAAGAACCTCAACGACACCTATGGGCACCCCTTCGGCGACGTGGTCTTGAAGGGCGTGGCCAAGGTGCTGGGCGACAGCATTCGCTCACCCACCGACCTGGCGGCGCGCTACGGCGGTGAGGAGTTCGCGGTCCTGCTCGAAGACAGCGACGCCGAGGGCGGCATGCTGGTGGCCGAGAAGATCCGCGAGGCCGTCGAGGCGCTGGTCTTCCAGCACGAGACGGGCGAGGTCCGGGTGACCCTGTCCCTCGGGGTGGCCGCGTGGCCCGCCGACGGTGAGGTGAAGTCGGATCTCATCCAGCGCGCGGACGTCGCGCTGTACAACGCCAAGCGCGGGGGGCGGAACCGCTCCGTGCGCTGGGCGGACCTGGACGACTCGGCGCGCAGCGCCGAGCCGCACTGAGTCCACACGGGGCCCTGGGCCCGCCGAGGAGAGCCATGATCAAGACCTTCGTGCTCGACACCAACGTGCTGCTCCACGAGCCCCGGGCCATCCTGCGCTTCGAAGACAACGAGGTGGTGCTGCCCATCTACGTCATCGAGGAGCTGGATCGCTTCAAGCGCGACATGAGCGAGCTGGGCCGCAACGCCCGCGAGATTACCCGGCTCATCGACGGGCTGCGCACTGCGGGGCCGCTGAGCAAGGGCGTGCCCCTGGAGAGCGGCGGCACCTTCCGGGTGGCCGAGACCTCGCAGGTGGACAAGCCCAGCACCCACTTCGCGCAGCAGCACATGTACGACAACCTGATCCTGGCCACGGCGCTGGAGATCCGGGACAAGAACCCCGACCGCAAGGTGGTGTTCGTCACGCAGGACACCAACCTGCGCATCCGCGCCGACGCCGTGCATCTGGAGGCGGTGGACTACGATCCGGCGCGGGTGGAGCTCGAGGAGCTGTACCCCGGGCACCGTGAGCTGGTGGTGGAGCCCGAGGGCCTGCAGGCGGCCTTCGAGGGTGGCCTGCCCGTCGAGGGGGACGAGGGCCTGCACGCCAACGAGTACGTGCTGCTGCGCGACAGCACCCGCCAGAGCCACACGGCGCTGGCCCGGTACGACGCCGACGATCAGATCCTGAAGGCGCTGCCGCGCACCCGCGGGGCGGTCTTCGGGATCGATCCCCGCAACAAGGAGCAGGCCTTCGCCCTGGACCTGCTGCTCGACGACGATGTGAAGCTGGTCACCCTGGTGGGCAAGGCGGGCACGGGCAAGACCCTGCTGGCGTTGGCGGCCGGCCTCAGCAAGGTCACCGACACCGACGCGTACAAGCGCCTGCTGGTGAGCCGCCCCATCTTCCCCCTGGGCCGCGACATCGGCTTCCTGCCGGGCACCGTCGAGGAGAAGCTCGACCCCTGGATGAAGCCCATCTACGACAACGTGGAGTACCTGCTGGGCCTGAACCACCAGGGCCGCCGCGAGGGGCCCAACGTGCACAGCCTGACCGACATGGGCGTGCTGGAGATCGAGCCGCTGACCTACATCCGCGGCCGCTCCATCCCCAGCCAGTTCATGATCGTCGACGAGGCCCAGAACCTCACGCCCCACGAGGTGAAGACCATCCTCACCCGGGCGGGTGAGGGCACCAAGATGGTGTTCACCGGCGACCCCTACCAGATCGACAACCCCTACGTGGACAGCAGCAACAACGGCCTGGTGCACCTGGTGCGCAAGTTCCAGGGCCAGAGCATCGCGGGCACCGTGACCCTGCACCGGGGCGAGCGCTCAGTGCTCGCGGAGCTGTCGGCCAACCTCCTGTGAAATCAGGGTCCCCAGGGCCTTGGGCTCGACCGCCCCACCTCTGGTAGGCTGGCGCCGTCGAACGGGCCCCGAGGTCGCCATGCCCCGTCATCTGGTCTTGTCGGCTGCGCTGCTCCTGGCCGGCGCAGCCGCCGCTCACGCCGCCCTGGTGGAACGCCACGACGTGCAGAGCCTCACGCGGGCCGCCGATGAGGTGGCGGTGGTCGAGGTGGTGCGCACCACCCCCGTGCGGGTCGAAGGGCGCATCATCACCCGTGTCGAGGTGGTGCCGCACACGGTGCTGAAAGGGCGGCCAGGCGCCGCCTTCACCGTCGAGGTGCCCGGCGGCGAGCTGGACGGCCTGGGCCAGAAGGTCGCCGGCGCGGCTGCCTTCACGCCCGGTGAGCTGGCGGTGGTGTTCACCCGCAAGCAAGGCGAGGCCCGCCGCCTGGTGGGCATGGCGCAGGGCAAGCTGGCGGTGGCCTTCGGCCCCACCGGCATCGCCTTCGTGCCCGATCTGCAGGGCCTGACCACGGCCATGCGCACGCCCCAGGGCTGGCAGGTGACGCCCCCCGCGCTCAGCGGCCCGATCCCGCTGGCCGAGCTGCTGACGCAGGTGAGCCAGGCGGTGTCGCCCTGAGGGCGGCGCTCCCCATGGCGCTCAGCGCCGCCGTCTGGGCAGGCCCGGCCCAGGCCTGGGCCCCGCTGGAGGTCGCAGACGAAGCCGTCCGCTGGCCCGCGGACGCCTGGCCACTGCCCTTGGCCAGCGAGCACCTGGCCGATCGGCAAGTGGCGGCCGCCTGGACCGCGGCGGGCCCCGCGTGCTTCCAGCCGCTGCCGCCGGTGACCTTGGCCCCCGATGGCGTCGTCACCGTGCAAGCGCTGGATGCCCCCGCTTGGGACGCGGCCGTGGGGGACGCGGGGCTGGTGGCCTTCACGCTGATCACCCACGAGGGGGCGGCCATCGTGGACGCCGATGTCGTGCTGAACACGGCCCGCTACCCCTTGGCCGAGGACGGCGCCGAGCGGCGCTTTTGGCGCAGCACAGTGGTGGCGCACGAGCTGGGGCATGTGCTTGGGCTCGGCCACCCGTGCGGTGAGGCTGGCCGGCCGGCCTGCCAGGGCGAGGCCGGCGAGGCCCTCATGGCGCCGCGCCTCGCACCCGGCGCGTCGTGGGCGCTGGACCGCGACGACCGCGCAGGGCTCGCGGCGGTGGCCCAATGCACGGCCCCGCCGTTGTCTACGCCACCAGCGGCCACGTGGTCGGGCGACGGGTGGTCGTTGGCGGTGCCGCCGGGGAGCCAGGTGGGCGCATGGGACGCCGACGGGATTCGGCGCGCCCTGCCGGTGAACGGCGAGGCTGTCCGGATCCCGGCCTCGTCGGTGGCCTTCGATCTGTGGACGGCGGGCGGCCGTGGGTGGGTGGCGGCGCTGCCGGCGGCCCCCGACCGGCCCGGCGACGGCGACGGCTGCGCCGTCGCGCTGGATGACTCGGGCGCCGGGCTCACCGCCTGGCTCGGGCTGGCCTTGCTGGCCGGCACCCTGGGGCGCCGCGCGCGCTCCGCGACACGGGAGCTTTCGTGATGACCGCATGGCGACGGGGCGTGGGACTGTGGATCGGCTGCGCGGTGCCTGGCCTGGCGTGGGGCTTCGTGCCCTCGAGCACCAGCGCCGGGGCGCCCATCTCGTGGCCCGAGCGCGAGATCACCTGGTACCTGAACGAGGTGGGCAGCGACGACCTGGGGCTGGCGGACGTCGAGGCGAGCTGCAAGGCGTCCTTCGAGCCCTGGAACCAGGAGAGCTGCAGCGATCTGCGCCTAGTGTACGGTGGGCTGACCAGCCGCAGCGACGTGGGCTTTCGCAACAGCGGCTCGAACATCAACGTGGTGACCTGGGTGGAGCAGGGCTGGCCCCACGCCGACGGCGTCATCGCGGTGACCACCGTGACCTACTGCACCCAGGCCGGCGGGGGCTGCCCCTACAACGGGGCCATCCTGGACGCAGACGTCGAGATGAACGGCGAGGAGTTCCGGTTCACCAACCGGGCGCAGGACCTGGTGCTGTTCGACGTCGCCAACACCCTGACCCATGAGGTGGGGCACTTCATCGGCCTCGACCACACCCCCGTGCGCCTGGCCACGATGTTCGCCTCGGCGCCGCCGGGCGAGACCCGCAAGCGCGACCTGCACGAGGACGACGTCGAGGGGCTCTGCCACCTGTACCCGGTGGGCGAGGAGTCGCCCATCTGGGGCGAGAAGGCCGTCGACGATGAGGGATGCACCGCCACGCCGGGCGCCCCAAGCAGCCCGGCCGGCTTGCTGGTGCTGGCCCTGGGGGGGCTGGGGTTGCTGGGCCGGCGCCGGCGGCGCTGACCGCCCGGTTCATCCTCAGGGCGGATCGCACAGCCCGATGGTGAGGCCCGCGTTGCCGTAGGGCCGCAGCCGGCAGGTCCACCCGTCCAGGCAGTCCTCGTCGCCGGCGCAGCCGTTGGCGCAGTAGCCGTTGCCGTCGCGGAACTGGCAGAAACCGTGGGCGCAGGTGAGCGGGGGCTCAGCGAAGTAGTCGCACGCCTCGCCGACACCGCCCCCCGGGAACGGCGTGTCGCAGTACCCGATGACCGCGGCCCGGTCGCCCTGCCGCCCGTACTGGCACAGCAAGCTCCCGTCGGGGCTGCACTGCGTGTCGCGGGTGCAACCGGGCAGGCAGAGGCCCAGCTCGAGGTCGTCGCCGTTGCCCAGAATGAAGGGCGTCAGCACACACACCAGGCCGTCGGCGCACTCGGCAGGGGTGCGGCACAGGTTGCCGCAGGTGTTGGGCCCCGCCACGCACGTGCCCGAGGCGCACCGGCGCGGGTTGTCGGCGCCGCAGGAGGCGCCGTCCGGCAGGCCATCCTCGAACTGCGGTCGGCACTGGCCGCCGAACAGATCGGGCGAGCGGGCAGGGGTCAGCATGCACCGGGTGCCGGCGGCGCAGTCCCGGTCCGTCTCGCAGTTGGGGAAGCGCTGCACGCAGCGGTTCTCCTGGCCGCGGGTCTCGCAGACCAGGCCCGCCGGGCAGTCCGGCCGCATGGGGTCGCACTCGGCGCTGCAGTAGCGCGTGCCGTAGTCCGAGAAGCAGATGTCGCTGGCGCAGTTGCGGTTGATCTCGCACGGGTCGCCGGGGCCAGGGCAGGGCACGCCGCCCCGGCTGTCGTCCCCCTCGTCCGTGCGCCCGTCGCAGTCGTTGTCTCGCCGGTCGCAGATCTCGGTCACCGCCGGGGTGCCCCCCAGGCAGATCACGGTGCCCGCCACGCAGCTCAGCTCGCCCGCGATGCACTCGCCCACGTCGCTGCCGCAGGGCATGCCCACCTGAGGATCGGCCTCGTCCACCGCGCCGTCGCAGTCGTTGTCCCGGCCGTCGCAAACCTCGGGGCTGCCCTGGCCCACGTCCTCGACGAAGCAACCGAGGCGGCCGTTGGCGCAGACGAACTGACCCTGGCCGCAGCGGCCGCCGTCGCAGGGCTCGCCCACCCGGGGCGCCGCCTCGTCCACGCGGCCGTCGCAGTCGTCGTCCAGGCCGTTGCAGGTCTCGTCCGTGCCGGCGCTCTGGCCCTCGCAGCGGCGCTCGCCGCCCAGGCACACCCAGACCCCGGACGAGCACTCGCCCTCGCCCCCGCAGGCCCCGCCAATGTCGGTGGGGGCCTCGTCGGCCGTGCCGTCACAGTCGTTGTCCAAACCGTCGCAGATCTCATCCCGGGGCTCATCGCCGTCGCAGCGCACCCGCCCGCCAATGCAGATGGTGCGCCCGCCGCAGTCGCCGCAGGGCTCGCCCACGCCAGGGATCTCCTCGTCAGCGGTGCCGTCGCAGTCGTCATCCAGCCCGTTGCAGACCTCGGCTGAAGGGAGCACGCCCCCGCTGCACACCAGGGCGCCGCCGGTGCAGATGTTGATGCCGACCTCGCAGACGCCCTCGCGCTGCCCGCAGGCCTCGCCCACCTCAGCCGCCTGTTCGTCCACGGCCCGGTCGCAGTCGTCGTCCTGGCCGTTGCAGATCTCGGGGCCGGGGGTGCAGGCCGCGCCGCCCACCCCGCCACCGCCCCCAGCACCCCCGGCGCCGCCCGCGCCACCGCCGCCCGCGCCCACCATGGCGTCGCTGCTCTGCTGCCCGCCCCCCGGGGCCGCAGCGTCACCGCTGCAGCCGGCGCTCAGGGCCACCCCCGCACAGAACAGGGCCCACCACACGCTTCGCTTCGCCATCGAGGTCTCCGGGGTGCGGCGCGGGGCTGGCGCGCCGGTCAGTTGAGGGGCAGGCACAGGTTGGCCAGGCAGATCTGGTCGGTGGGGCACACCAGCAGGGGCAGGATGAAGGCGCCGCAGCCCTCGCAGATGCCCAGGAAGTTGCAGGTCTGTCCCGGACGGCAGTCGCTGTTGATCCGGCAGGTGCCGTCGGCCTGGTAGCAGCGCTGGAGCGGCTCATCGCACGAGCGCCCCTCGCCGCAGTCCGCGTCGGCGCGGCAGATGTCCCCGGGGTTCACGCACTCGCCGATGAGGCCGTTGCAGGCGGTGCCGCCCGCGCAGTCGCCGTCGTTCTGGCAGCGCACGCAGCGGCCGAGGAGCGGCTGGCAGTAGGGGGTCAGCCCGGTGCAGTCGGCGTTGTTCCGACAGCCGATGCACTCGCCCCCGACGCACACCTCACCGCCGTCGCAGTGGTCGTTCACGAGGCAGCGGGTGCACTCGCCCGCCTCGGCGTCGCAGTGGGGCCGCTCATCGGCACACTGGCGATCCTGCTGGCAGGTCACGCACCGGTCATTGGCGGCGTCACAGACCTGGGCGCCCGGGCAGTCGTTGTCGCGACGGCATGCCCGGCAGGTGTTCGTCACCAGATCGCAGACCCCGGGGCAGTGGGCGTCCTCCAGGCAGGGCACGCAGCGGTCGTTGGCGCGGTCGCAGCGCAGGTCGCCCGGGCAGTCCCCATTGTCCACGCAGGTGCCGCAGGTACCGTCGGGCCGGCACACGCCGTCCGGACAGTCGCCGTCCGCCAGGCAGGTCACGCAGGTGTGATCAGCGGGCCGGCAGCGCCCCATCGGGCAGTCTGCGTCGGCCAGACAAGCCACACAGCGGTCGTTGGCCACGTCGCACCGGGCCCCCGGGCAGTCGCCGTCCGCCAAGCAGGCGCGGCAGGCGTGTACGGCCGGATCGCAGCGCTGGCCGGCGGCGCAGTCGCCGTCCCCCAGGCACGGCACGCAGCGGCCTTCCGCCACGAGGCACCGGCCCACCGCGCAGTCGCCGTCCGCCTGGCACTCCACGCAGGTCTCGTCACGGCAGAAGCCCCCCGGGCAGTCGCCGTCCGCCTGGCAGCCGACGCAGCGGCCCCCATCACAGCGCGCGTTGGCGCCCGCACAGTCGCCGTCGGCGCGACAGGCCACGCAGGCGAAGTCCACGCAGACCCCGTTGGCGCAGTCGGCGTCGACGGCGCAGGCCACACACCCGCCGGCCTGCACGCTGCAGCGGCCCCCCGGGCAGTCCGCGTCATTCACGCACCGCACACAGCGCTGCCGTTGGGGGTCGCAGCGCCCCTCGGCGCAGTCCGCGTCCCCCGCGCACTCGATGCAGCGGCGTCCGTCGGGATCGCACACGCCCACCGGGCACTGGGCGTCCTCCACGCACTCATGGCAGGTGCCCGCCACGGGATCGCAGACCTGCCCCCCCAGGCAGTCGCCGTCCGAGGCGCACTGCACGCAGATCCGCCGCTCTGGATCGCAGACCGCGCCCGCGGGGCACTCGGCCCGCCCCCGGCACTGCACACAGCGCCCTTCCTGGAAGAGGCACACGCCCTCGGCGCAGTCGGCGTCGGCCAGGCAGGCCACGCAGGCGTTGTTGGCCAGATCGCAGCGCTGGCCGTCCGCGCAGTCGGCGTCAGCTTGGCAGGCTACGCAGCGCCCGCGCCGATCGCAGCGGCCGCCAGCACCGCAGTCGGCGTCCGCGCGGCACTCCAGGCACCGCGCGCTGGCTGCGTCGCACACGCCGTCGGGGCAGTCCCCGTCGGCCGAACACTCGCGGCACAGGCCGTCCGCCTGGCAGGTGGTCGGCGCGGCGCAGCTCCCGTCAGTGCACGGCTCAACGCAGGTCCGCTGGCGCGGGTCGCAGATCTGCGGCGCCTCGCACGCCACCGCCGCGCAGGGGCCCAGGGCTTCGCAGGCGCCGCCCTCGGGCCGGCACTGGGCGCCGTCGCAGGTGAAGCCCTCGGGGCAGCGACCGGTGCTCCGGCAGGTCCGCCCGCAGTACCGCCCGTCATTCAGGGCCAGGCAGCGATCGTCCGGGCCGCCGCAGTCCAGATCGGTGGCGCAGGGGGAGCACGGCGTGGCGCCGATGGCCTGGCAGCGGCCCGCGTCGGTGCAGTAGGCCCCCTCGGGGCAGGCGGCCCCAAGGCGGCAGTCGTCCGCTGCCCGGGTGCAGACGCGGTCCAGGCAGCGCTCATCCGCCAGGCATTCGTCGTCGGTGCGGCAGTTGCCGCCAGGCAGCCGACAGCGGCCGGTGGCCAGCTCGCAGACCCCGCCCGGGCAGTCCCCGTCGCTCGAGCAGCCGGGCCGCATGTCGCGGGTGGTGGCGGCGTCGGCCGCCTCTTCAACGTTGGCGCAGCCCCAGGCCAACAGCCCGAGCAAGCATGGCCCCCAAAGTGAAACGCGGCGCAAAGCCCCTCCCAGCACACCCCCGCGCAGGATCGGGGGGCCGTGGCCTTCAGATCAACCGCCTCGGGCGCCGGCGCAAGGCCAGCAACAGGAACAGCGCCGCCCACGCAGGCGCGGGCGCGCCCTCACCGGCGTCGCAGGCGCAGCCCTCGCCCCCGCCGGTGCTGCCCGGCAGCGCGGCGTCGCCCTCGGCGACGCCCAGATCGCCCACCGGGATGCCGATGTCGGCCTGGGGGCCCTGATCCGCCTGAGGACCGCCCGCGTCGGGGCTGAAGCCCCCGTCCGCCCGCGCCGGTGGCGCGCCGCCGTCGGCGGGCGGCGGCTCTTCGGCGTCGTACACGCACTGCCCGCGACCCAGCGTCACCACGCAGCGCTGCCCCACCGGGCACGCGATGTCGGCGCAGGGATCGCCCGCACACGCGCCATCCAGGCAGGCTTGCCCCGCAGGGCAGTCCACGTCGGCACAAGGATCGGCGCCACACTCGCCCTCGACACAGGCCTGACCGTCGGGGCAGGGGGCCCCACAGGGAGCCGCCACGCAGGCCCCGTCCACGCAGACCTCGTCGGCCGCACAGGCCACCTGGGCGCACGAGTCGATGCAGCGCCCCGCGCGGCAGAAGCTGCCCTCCGGGCACTCGGCGTCGGCGCAGGGATCCACCTCGCAGACGCTGTCCACGCACCGCTCGCCCTCCGGGCACCCCGCGAAGGCGCAGTCGTCCGCAGCGCCGCAAGCCCCCGCCACGCACACCTCGCCCGCCGCACAGTCCACCGCTGCGCAGGGATCCGAGCACTCGCCCGTGTCGCCGTCACAGCGCTCGCCTGCGGGGCACGTCACCCCGTCGCAGGGGGCCAGACACACGCCCTCGCGGCACACCAGGCCACCCGGGCACTCGAAGTTCACGCAGGCGTCCGCGCAGCGGCCGGCCACGCACTGCTGCATGCCCGGGCACACGGCATCCTCGTCCACGGCCCCGTCGCAGTCGTCGTCGCGGCCGTTGCAGGCATCGTCAGGCAGCGGCCCGCATCGCCCGCAGGCGTTGCGCAGCCCCTCGTCGATGCGGCCGTCGCAGTCCTCATCGGTGCCGTCGCAGGTCTCCTCGCGCGGCGCCGTCCCCGGCACGCAGGCCACGTCGCCGTCCACGCAGCGCTGATCGCCCACGGCGCACCGCCCCGGCGCGCCCGTCACGCAGGCGCCGCCCACGGGCCCGTCCAGGTTGTCCACCTCCCCGTCGCAGTCGTTGTCCAGGCCGTCGCAGGCCTCGACCGCGGGCTCGGCCTCGGGCTGACAGATCAGGCCCTCGGGGGGCGCGCAGACACGGCGGCCCGCGGCGCAGATGCCGACCTCGCCGCTGTCGCACGGCTCGCCCACGCCGGCGATGTCGTCATCCACCTGCCCGTCACAGTCGTTGTCCAGGCCGTCGCACTGCTCCACGCCGGGCATGTTCAGGCCCTGGCAGCCCCCCACGCCATCGACGCAGGTGCGCACGCCGTCCCCGCACACGCCCGGCAGCCCGGTGGCGCAGCGCTCGCCCACGCCGGCGGGATCCTCGTCGATCTCCCCATCGCAGTCGTCGTCCAGGCCGTTGCAGGCCTCGGGCCCGGGCTCGCAGTCGCAGACGTCGCCGCGGCCGTCGCCGTCTCGGTCCGCCTGATCGGCGTTGGCCGCCTCGACGCAGTTGTCGCAGGCGTCGCCCACGCCATCGCCGTCGCTGTCCGCCACGTTGTCGCTGGCCAGGGCAGGGCACAGGTCACAGGCGTCGCCCAGACCGTCGCCGTCGCCGTTGGCCTGGCCGGGGTTGGGCACCCCGGGGCAGTTGTCGCAGGCGTCCCCGATCCCGTCGGCGTCGCCGTCCGCCTGGCCGCCGTTGGCCACCCCGGGGCAGGTGTCGCAGGCGTCGCCCACGCCATCGCCGTCGCGGTCCGCCTGATCGGCGTTGGCCACCGCGGGGCAATTGTCCTCGGGCACACAGACGCCGTCCTCGTCCTCGTCCGAGCAGGCCAGCGCGTAGCCCCAGCGCAGGCTGTAGCACACGGCCGGGCTCATCTCGTCGGGCGCCAACGGACCCACGTCGAACCGCAGGGACAGGGTCACGTCGTAGCCCGAGTCGGTGACGCGATCGCCGTCGCCGTCGCTGTTGTTGCCGGCACGGCGGGTGATGCCGTTGCGCAGGGGCGCACAGCCGTTGGCGGTGTTGGCGATGCGGGCGCGGCTCTCGCTGTACTCGCCCACCTCCCACCCGGTCAGGTAGGCGTCCTCGGGATCGGTGCCGAACAGCGCAAGCTGGGTGGTGGGCTCCTGCGGGTCGTCGCCGGTGTCGAACTCGTAGATGGTGCGCGGCACGCCCAGCGAGCTGGCGGCGAAGTCGTTCGAGAAGTTCCCCTCGAAGAACAGATCGCCGTCCACATAGTGGATGATGGCCAGCTCATCGAGGAGCGCGCCGGTCTCGTTGGTGAAGGTCCAGCACTGGGTCAGCAGGTCGCACTCGAAGGCGGCCTCCATGTTCACCCGCACGCCGTTGATGACGTACTCGCTGCTCAGCGAGTCCCCGTCGCCGTCCGCCTGCACGGCCACCGCCCGCTGGTCGCCGTACTCCAGCCAGGCGCCGCTCGCCCGACCGCCCTGCGACCGGCACAGGAACGGCATGGACTCGTAGACCGTGCCGGCCGCGCCGCGATCGGGCTGGTCGTCGGGCGGGTTGTAGCGGGCGTCCTGGCGGATGTCGGTGGCCGAGCCGAAGCTCCCGAACACGTCCAGGCCCATGCTCAGCGTGCCCGTCTGGGCGACGTCGCAGGCAGCGCCCGTCTGGAAGCCCTGGAAGCGGTCCACGGGCAGCGCGTGGGCGGCGCCGGCGCCCAGGCACGCGGCCCCCGCCAGGCTCAGAGAGGTCAGGATCTTCACGGTCATCCCCCGAAGTCGACGGGGGCATGCTGCGCGGCCGGGGCGCCCTGAGTCAAAGGGGGTTTGCGCTCAGGCGGGGCCGAGCACCGGGGCCAGATAACGGCCGGTGTGGCTGGCCTCCACCCGCGCCACCGCCTCGGGGGATCCCTCGGCCACGAGCTGACCGCCGCCGTCGCCCCCTTCGGGCCCCAGATCCACCACCCAGTCCGCGGTCTTGATGATGTCCAGGTTGTGCTCGATCATCACCACCGTGTTCCCGGCGTCCACCAGCCGTTGCACCACCACCAGCAGCTTCCGCACGTCCTCGAAGTGCAGCCCCGTCGAGGGCTCGTCCAGGATGTACAGTGTGCGGCCGGTGTCGCGGCGGGCCAGCTCGCGCGACAGCTTGATGCGCTGCGCCTCGCCGCCCGACAGCGTGTTCGACGGCTGGCCCAGGTGCACGTACCCAAGCCCCACGTCCTGGAGCGTCTGCAAGATGCGGGCGATCTTCTTGTGGTTGGCGAACAGCTCGGCCGCCTCGTCGATGGTCAGCTCCAGCAGCTCGGCGATGTTCAGGCCCCGGTAGCGGACCCGCAGCGTGGCCTCATTGAAGCGCTTGCCGGCGCACACCTCACAGGGCACGTACACGTCGGCCAGGAAGTGCATCTCCACCTTCACCTGGCCGGCGCCCTGGCAGGCTTCGCAGCGGCCGCCCTTCACGTTGAAGCTGAACCGACCGGGTTTGAACCCGTAGGTGCGCGCCTCGGCGGTCTGGGCGAACACGCCGCGGATCTCGTCGAACACCTTGGTGTAGGTGCTGGGGTTGCTGCGCGGCGTGCGCCCGATGGGGCTCTGGTCGATATTGATGCACTTATCGAAGTGCTCCAGCCCCTCCACCTCGCCCTCGGCCCTTGCCAGGGCAGCCCCGTTCAGCGCGTGGGCGGCCAGCGGGTACAGGATGCGGTTGACCAGGGTGCTCTTGCCGGCGCCGCTAACCCCGGTGACGCAGGTGAACAGCCCCACGGGCACGCGCACGTCCAGGTTCTGCAGGTTGTTCGCGCTGGCCCCGTGAATGCGCAGGTGCTTGTCCGTGGGCGGGCGACGCTGGGGCGGCACGTCGATGCTCAGCCGTCCCGACAGGTAGCCGCCCGTCAGGCTCTCGGGGTGGGCCATCACCTCGGCGGGTGTGCCCGACGCCACCACGGTGCCCCCGAGCCGTCCGGCCCCCGGGCCGAAGTCCACGATCCAGTCCGCCGTCTCCATCATCTCGGCGTCGTGCTCCACCACCAGCACCGAGTTCCCCACGTCCCGCAGGTGCTCCAAGGTCCCGATGAGGCGCCGGTTGTCGCGGGGGTGCAGCCCGATGGAGGGCTCGTCCAGCACGTAGAGCACGCCCGTCAGCTCGCTGCCCATCTGGCTGGCCAGCCGGATGCGCTGGCTCTCACCGCCCGAGAGGCTGGGGCCGGGGCGATCCAGGGTCAGGTAGCTCAGGCCCACGTCGTTGAGGAACCGCAGGCGCCCGATGATCTCGCGCAGCAGGTCCCGCGCGATCTGAGCGCGGGCGCCCTCCAGCGGCAGCTCGCCCAGGAAGCGGTGGCTGTCGCCGATGGTCATCTGGTTCAGGTCGATGATGCTCTTGTCGCCCACCAGCACCGCCCGCGACTCCGGGCGCAGCCGCTGGCCGTCGCAGGCGCGGCAGCGGGCGTCGGTGAAGTAGCCGGCGTAGCTCAGGCGCCGCTCGTCGGTCTCGCTGTCCTCCCAGCGGCGCATCATGATCGGCACCACGCCCTCCCACTGCGTGGGCAGCGTGCGCGCGCGCTTGCCCCGGTGGAACTGCACCTGGATCTCCTCTTCGCTGCCGTAGAGCACCACCTTGCGGTGCGCCTCGGTCAGCTCGGCCCAGGGCTTGCGCTGGGGGATGTCGAAGTGCTCACAGGCGGCCGCCAGCACCCGCTTCGCCCACAGGACGGCGTGGTTCCCATACGCCTTGCGCCAGGGCTTGATGGCGCCGTCTTCCAGGCTCAACGTGTCGTCGGGCACCAGCCGGGCCGGGTCCAACTCCAACGCGGTGCCCAGCCCGTTGCAGCTCCGGCACATGCCCAGCGGGCTGTTGAAGCTGAAGGACTGCGGTGACAGCTCGGGGAAGCTCAGCTTGCAGTAGCTGCAGTAGTTGTGCTCGCTGAACAGGCGCTCGCCGTCCTCGCCGGTCACGTGGACCTTCAGCAGGCCGTCGCCGCGCCGCAGGGCCGTCTCCACCGAGTCCGTCAGGCGGCTTCGCAGGTCGGCCTTGGCCTTCAGCCGGTCCACCACCACGTCGATGTTGTGCTTGCGCTTCTTGTCGAGCTCGATGTCCTCGTCCAGCCGCCGCAGCTCGCCGTCTACCTGCACCCGGGCAAAGCCCTGGGCCCGCAGCTCGTCCAGCACCTCACGGTGCTCGCCCTTGCGGTTCTCCACCAGCGGCGCCAACACCACGTACTTGGTGCCCTCGGGCAGCCCCATCAGGGTGTCCACCATCTGCTGCGCGCTCTGGGCTGCCACCTGGCGGCGGCACTCCGGGCAGTGCTGCACCCCGACGCGGGCAAACAGCACCCGCAAGTAGTCGTAGATCTCGGTGATGGTGCCCACGGTCGAGCGCGGGTTGCGGCTCGAGGTCTTCTGCTCGATGGAGATGGTGGGCGCCAGGCCGCGGATGGAGTCGTAGTGGGGCTTCTCCATCTGCCCCAGGAACTGGCGGGCGTAGGCTGACAGGCTCTCGACGTACCGGCGCTGCCCCTCGGCGAAGAGGGTGTCGAAGGCCAGCGACGACTTCCCGCTGCCCGAGACGCCGGTGAACACCACGAGCCGCTTCTTGGGGATGTCCACGTCCACCCCCCGCAGGTTGTGCTCCCGGGCCCCCCGGATCTCCAGGTGGTCGAGCTCGACCACCCCCTCGGACTTTCTGGACATGCGTTCAGTCCTCCGCGTCGGCGCCGGGAAGATGCACCCGGGCTCGCCGCGGTTTCAAGGGCCGATCGGCGGTGCTAGATTCGCGCCATGACAAAGCCCCATCAGCCGTGGTTCATCCGCCGCCCGCTCCCCGAGCGGGTCCAGACCGTGCACCTCATCGGCATCGCCGGCGCCGGCATGGGGGCCTTCGCCTGCATGCTGCAGGACGCGGGCTTCCAGGTGCGGGGCTCGGACATGAACGTCTACCCGCCCATGTCCGATGTGCTGCGGGGCCGCGGCATCGCCTGGATGGAGGGCTGGGACGCCGGCCATCTGGACTGGGACCCCGACCTGGTCATCGTGGGCAACGTGTGCCGGCGAGACAACCCCGAGGCAGTGGAGGCCGAGCGCCGTGGCATCGCGGTGTCGTTCCCCCAGGCGTTCGCCGATCTCTTCCTGCCCGAGCGGACCCCAGTGGTCATCGCCGGGACCCATGGGAAGACCACCACCACAGCGCTCACCACCTGGCTCCTGCAGGGCGCCGGCCTGCGCCCCGGCATGCTCGTGGGCGGTGTCACGCTGAACTTCGACGCCACCTACTTGTTGCAGGGCGGGGCGGGGGATCCGTTCGTCATCGAGGGCGACGAGTACGACACCGCCTACTTCGACAAGGGCCCGAAGTTCCTGCACTACCGGCCGAAGATCGCCGCGCTCAACAACATCGAGTTCGACCACGCCGACATCTACGACGACCTCGACGAGATCATCGAGAACTTCGACCGGTTGATGGACCTCATGGGCCCCGACACGGTGCTCTTCGCCAACGGCGACGACCCGAAGGTCATGGCCCGTGCTGCGCGGGCGCAGGGCCGCGTGATCACCTACGGGTTCAGCGCGGGCAACGCACTGCGCGCCACCCACGTGGAGCCCCACTCGGCCGGCTGCCGCTTCGTGCTCGAGCGGGCGGGCCACCCGCCCCAGTCGGTGGAGTCTCCGCTGGCCGGCCGCCACAACGTCTGGAACACCCTGGTCGCCCTGGGGGTGGGTCTGGAGTTGGGCGCCGAGCTCGCCGACCTGCTCGCGGCGTTGGCCACCTTCAAGGGGGTGAAGAAGCGGCAGGAGGAGCGGGGGGAGGTGGCCGGCGTGCTCGTCATCGACGACTACGCGCACCACCCAACGGCCATCCGGGAGACCCTGGACGCGCTGCGGGCGCGCTACCCCGGCCGGCGGCTCTGGGCGGTGTACGAGCCCAAGAGCAACACCGCCCGGCGAAACATCCATCAGGGTGACTACGCGACGGCCTTCGCGGGCGCTGATCTGACCGTCCTGGCCCGACCGTTCGTGAAGCGCGACGACTTCGGCGCCGACGAGCGCCTGGACCTCAGCCGCCTGGTGGCCGAGATCAGCGCCCACGGCACCCCGGCCCGCCACACGCCCTCGGTGGACGACGCGTTCCGCTTGCTGTGCGACGAGGTGCGCCCGGGCGACGTGGTGGTGTTCATGTCGTCGAGCGGGTTCGAGGGGATCCACGACCGGCTGCTGGGCGCGCTGGCTCAGCGCTGAGGGCTCGCCAAGGCTGCCGCCACCCCATCGGCGGCCTGGGCGAGGTGCCCCGAGAGCCCCAGGCGGCGGGCCTCGGCGAGGTGTGCGTGGGCCTCAGCGGGCTTGTCCCGCGCTTCAGCCACCTCGGCTCGCCGAAGCCAGCCCTCGGCGTCCTCTGGCCGCGCCTCGACCCAAGCCTCCGTGAGCAGCGCCGCGCCCCGCAGATCCCCCTGCGCGAGCCGATGGAACGTCCACTGCATCCAGCCCTCGCGGCCTTGAGGCCAGGTGGCGGTGGCGTGCTCCAGGCAGGCCTCGGCCTCAAGGGCCGCTCCCGACTCGAACGCAGCGTCCGCGGCGGCCATCCAGTGCGCGTACAGCAGCTCCGCGTCCACAGCGGGGGTCTCAGCGGCCTCCGGGAGGCCTGGCGCTGGCCCCTGGGGGCCGCGGCGCTGACCGTCGCACCAACCCGAGTCGAGGTCGGCCTCGAGGACCAGACCGGCGTCGGTCATCCAGCGCTGCCACTGCTGCGCGGCGTGCCCGGTGGGCGCAAGGAGAAGCGCGGGCGGCCCGGCGTCGTCGGCGAGGAGCACGGGCAGGCGCAGCCAGCCTTCGGGCTTCAGTGCGTCCGCTGCGGCCCGGATCACCGCGGCCAACTCGGCAGCCGGCCAGGTGAGCCAGCCTGCGTCGAGCACCAGGCCGTCGAAGGGGCTTCCGGGCAGGGGGGCCGGTGGGCCAGCCCACAGCCGCGCGTCCAGCAGGCCTCCTGCTCGGGCGGCCTGCACCAGGGCCGGCGACACGTCGACGCCCACGATCCCGGGGCCCATGGCCCGGCTCAGGCGCCCGTCACCGCAGCCGAGGTGGGCGACGCGCTCGCCAGCCGCCGAGCCGCGCATGAGCGCCGCTTCGGGCTCCACGGCCTCTGCCGGGAGCCCGGGGGCCGTCCAGAAGGCTGGGGCGGCTTCGGCCCACCCGTTGCGCAAGGTCGAGAGCAGTTCGAACCGGGTCTTCATGGTGCGGGAGCATGACCCCGGGGCAGAACGCGGGCAAGCCTCTGGACGCTCCGCGCGTGCCGGTGTTAAACCAAAAAGCGCCGTGCCCGGACGCCCTGGCGGGGCGCCGCCCGACCCTCGGAGCTGACAGCCGCATGAGCCCAGCCGTTTTGCCGGTCGCCAACCCGTGAGCACCGTCGAAGTCCGATTCTGGGCCGCCACCGATGTCGGTCGCACCCGGGACCACAACGAGGACAACTTCCTCGTCGACAAGAAGCTCAACCTGTTCATCGTCGCCGACGGCATGGGGGGTCACGCCGCGGGCGAGGTGGCCTCTTCGGTGGCCGTCCGCGAGGTGCGGCGGATCATCTCCGAAGAACGGCAGGCCGTGGAGGGCTTCGTCGAGGCCGACTCGGTGGAGACGCGCCGTGCCGTCCTCGATCTCATCGATCGCGCCATCCGCGGGGCCTGCGCCCGCGTCTTCCAGATGGCCCAGGAGAGCCCCGAGCGTCGCGGCATGGGCACCACGCTCAGCATGCTCCTCGTGGCCGGGCGGCGTGGCTTCATCGGGCACGTCGGCGACAGCCGGATCTACCTGCTCCGCACGGGGCAGGTGCACCAGCTCACCGAAGACCACTCGCTGATCAACGAGCTGATCAAGCGGGGTCGCCTGAAGCCGGGCGACGCCTTCGATAGCCCCTACCGCAACGCGGTGACCCGCGCGGTCGGCGTCTACGAGACCGTCGAGGTCGACACCTTCGACTTCGACGTGCTCCCCGAGGACAGCTACCTGCTGTGCTCCGACGGCTTGAGCGGATACCTCGACGAGGACGGCGACCACATCACCGCCGATGCGTTGTCCATGGACGACGTGAAGGCCATCCCCGAGTCCCTCATCCGCTACGCCAACGAGTCGGGGGGCAAAGACAACATCACCGCCATCGTGGTGCGCACCCTCGCCGCCGACGAGGACGAGGGCCGGCGGCGCGCGGCCGAGGTCAAGCTGCGGCTGGACACCCTGCGCTCGGTGCCGCTGTTCCGGTACCTGGGCTACAAGGGGCTGGTGAAGATCCACAACCTCGTGGAGCTGCGCAGCTTCGACGCCGACGAGGTGCTGTTCGCCGAAGGCAGCCGGGGGGATGCGCTCTTCGTGGTCCTCGATGGTCGCGTGGTGGTCAGCCAGGCCGGTCAGCGGCTCACCGAGGTCGGGCCGGGCGGCCACCTTGGTGAGCTCGCCCTCGTCGAGAAGGCCCCGCGCCAGATCACTGCGCGGGCCCTGGAACGCACCCGCACCCTGGTGCTGCGGCGCGAACCTCTCTTCGAGGCCATGAGCGCCGACGCGCGGCTGAGCATGAAGGTCCTGTGGGCGATCGTGCAGGGGGTGCTGGGGCGGCTGCACGTCACCCGCGCCGAGCTCAACGCGTCGTGGCGGGCGCTCGACCAGCTCCGCCGGGCGCCCAGCGCCACCGTCGAGATGCCCATGCTGGCGCCCGAGCTGCTCGCCGCCGGGGCGCTCCCGGTGGACGTCACCGACGAGCTCGTGCCGGGCTTCCTGTTCCAGGAGTCCGAGGCCGAGGGGACGGACCCCTTGCTGCGGCCAGACAGCCGTCTGCCTGCCGTGGTCGAGGATCCGGACGCCCCCGACGAGGCCCTGGCCCTGACGTCCCAGCCCCCGCGCGCAGGGGCCCCGGCCGCGCTGGCCGAGCGGGTGACGCTGACCGAGCTCGACCCGGACGACGACGATGGCTGATCGGCGCCGCTGGCTCGTGATCGCAGGGGCGGTGGTGGGCACGTTGGCCGTGCTCGGCATCAGCGGCGGGATGGCCTTCCGCGCCACGGGCCCCTCCACGGGCGGCCAGCTCGTCTTTCAGGACGACTTCGAGCGCGGTGAGCTGGGTGACGCCTGGCTCCAGGGCGCCCCCGATCAGGGCTGGAAGAAGGGCACCTGGGTCATCGAGGGGGGCCGCTTGAAGGCCGAGCAGATCCACAACGCGGCCCTGTGGCTCCAGCGCCCCTTGCCCGCGCGGGTCCGAATCGAGTTCGACGCCCGCGCGCTGAGCGACACCGGAGACGTGAAGGCCGAGGCCTTCGGCGACGGGCTCACCCACCAGAGCGGCTACATCTTCATCCACGGCGGATGGCACAACCGCGTCAATGCCATCGCCCGCCAGGACGAGCACGGCGAAGACCGCAAGGAAGACAACCGCTGCGGCCAGCCGCAGGCTCGGTGTGTCGAGAAGGACGTCGACTACCACTGGGTCATCGAGCGGACCGGCGCCACCGTGCGGTGGTACCTCGACGGGAAGCTCTTCCTTACTTATCCGGACGACCACCCGGTCCAGGGGCGCCACTTCGCCTTCAACAACTGGGAGGCGCCCGTCAGCTTCGACAACCTCGCGGTCTACGACCTGGGGCCCTGAGCGCAGGCGGAGGGCCCCATGAAGTGGGCGCCCTGAATGCGGTTGCACCCCTGGGGGCCCTGTGATAAACCCCCCGCCACTTCGCCGGGTTCGACGGGGAAGGGCTCATCGGAGCCCTTTTTTGTTGCCCGGCCCCGAGCCGGCCTGAATAGCGACCGGCCCCGGGGACGGGGCGGGTGCGCTTATCGCGCCCCTTCGGCGAACGGAGTCGAGGAGGACGCGTGGCCGTGGACGGCCCCAACAACCTGCAGGATGCGGGCGAGCCCGTGGCGCCGCCGGTTTGGATCGGCGGAGCCAACGAGCCGGTCCCTGCGGCCGTGCGCGCCATCGGTGAGCCGTTGGTCGCGGGCTTTGGTCTGCGCTTTGCCGGCGTCGAGATCACCCGCGAAGGGCATCGCCAGGTGCTGTGGGTGTTCATCGACGGTCCCGAGGGCGTCAGCATCGACGACTGCGCGCGGGTCAGCCCTGAGCTGTCGGCGGCCCTCGACGTGGATGACCCCATGCCCGGGGCTTATGAGCTGCGGGTCTCGTCGCCTGGCCTCGACCGGCCGCTGATGACCGACGCCGACTTCGTCGCGCACGTCGGCCGGGAGGCCTTCATTCAGTTGTTGGCCCCCATCGGCGGGCGGCGGCGGTTCACCGGCGAAGTCCTCGGCGTCGAGGGCGACGCGGTGGGCATCCGGTGCAGCGATGGGCCCCACCAGGTGCCGCTCTCGACCATCCAGCGTGCCCGGCTCAAGTACGAGCCGCCGGCGGTTGGTCGAGCGCAGCCCGGGCGTGGGAAGAACAAGAAGTAGTGCGAGCGGCGTCGTCGGCCCCGCGCCGGGCTGACTGGGAGTGAGCGACCACATGGAACTCAACCTGAACCACGTCATCGACCAGGTGGCGAAGGACAAGGGCATCGATCGCGACGCGCTGCAGGAGACCCTGGAGCAGGCGATCCTCCAGGCGGCGAAGAAGGTCTTCGGCGTCGAGCGTGAGATCGAGGCGCAGTACAACGACGCCGAGGGCGTGGTGGAGCTGTTCCAGATCATCCGGGTGGCCGATCAGATCGTCGATCCGTACAACGAGCTCACCCTCGATGAGGCCGAGGAGCACGGCCTCGAGGCCGAGCTCGGCGATGAGCTGCTGTTCCAGATCTTCTACCTGCCGAAAGACGCCCAGCGTGCCCGCGAGCAGGACGAGCGCTACGGCGACATCCTGCAGTTGCGCTCGCAGCGCTCGGCCTTCGGGCGGATCGCGGCGCAGACCGCCAAGCAGGTCATCACTCAGCGGATCCGCGAAGCCGAGCGCGACAACGTCTACAACGAGTACATCGACCGCAAGGGCGAGCTCATCACGGGCATCGTCCGTCGGTTCGAGCGGGGCAACATCATCGTGGATCTGGGCCGCGCCGAGGCCATCTTGCCGGTGCGCGAGCAGGTGCCGCGTGAGTCGTACCGCCCGGGCGACCGGATCCAGGCCTACGTCCTGGACGTGCAGCGCAACGTGAAGGGCCCGCAGATCGTGCTCTCGCGCACCTCTCCGGGGCTGCTCATCAAGCTCTTCGAGATGGAGGTGCCCGAGATCTACGAGGGCATCGTGCGCATCGAGACCGCCGCCCGCGAGCCGGGCAGCCGGGCCAAGATCGCTGTCTCGAGCCGGGATCCCGACGTGGATCCGGTGGGGGCCTGCGTGGGCATGAAGGGCTCGCGCGTGCAGGCCGTGGTGCAGGAACTGCGGGGCGAGAAGATCGACATCGTGCCCTACAGCGAGGATCCGGCCCGGTTTGTCTGCAACGCCATCCAGCCGGCCGAGGTGTCCCGCGTCCTCATCGACGAGGACACCTTCACCATGGAGCTCATCGTCCCCGACGATCAGCTCAGCCAGGCCATCGGTCGTCGCGGGCAGAACGTGCGGCTGGCGAGTCAGCTCAGCGGGTGGAAGATCGACATCCACTCCGAGAGCAAGATCCGCGAGCTGGAGGATGAGGCCCGCGAGGCCCTGATGGCCCTCGATGGGATCAACGCCGATCACGTCGACACCCTGTGGCGGCTGGGCTACCGGTCCCTCGAGCACATCGCCAACACCGCCGAGGAGGAGCTGGCCAACGTGCCGGGCGTCTCCATCGAGGACGCCGAGCGCATCCGCGCGGGCGCCGATGAGCTGTTGGCGCGGAAGGCTGCTGGGGAGGACATCCGTCCGGCCCCGACGCTGCCCGAGGGCTTCGACGCCGAGGCGGAGTGGAACCGCTGGCCTGGCGACGTGGCGGCTCTGTCCCGTGATGTCTTCGAGAAGGCCCTGCGCGCCGGGCGGTTCACGCTCGAAGCGCTTGCCGCCGAGGACAGCCCTGAGCACCTGGCTGCGGCCCTGAACGTCGAGACCGACCGGGCCGTGAGCATCATCTTCGAGGCGCGCGAGGCGGTCAGCCGCCTGCGGGCTGCGGCCGCGCTTGCGGGCGTGGAGGCGGCCCCGGCGGCCGAGGAGTGACCACATGGCGCGGGCCAGCCGCCGCCAGCCGCGCGAACCGCGGCCGAGCACCAAGGGCATGCGCAGTTGCGTGGCCTGTCGGTGCAAGGCCCCCCGCGAGGCCCTGATCCGGCTGGTCTGCGACCCTGAGGGGCGCGTCCTGGTGGACCGCTACCTCAAGGCGCCCGGCCGAGGGGCTCACCTCTGCTACGACCGGGCGTGTCTGGACCAGGCCGTGAATCGCCGCGCCTTCGGGCGGGCATTCAAGACGGCAGTCCAGCCGGTGGACGTCGACGCCCTCGTGGCGTCGGTGGTCGCCGGGATCGACGCCCGTCTGGCCGACGCGATCAGTATCGCGCGGCGGTCGAACCGGGCGTTGAGCGGGAATGACGTGCTCGAGCGTGGGCTCGGGCGAGTCAAGCTCCTGCTGTTGTCCGACGACATCGCCGAGGCCTCTGCGGCCCGGCTGATTCGGCGGGCAGAGGCCCTGGAGGTGCCGCATCGGCGGCTGCCGATGGGGCGGACCGAGTTGGGGACACTCCTGGGGAAACCCGAGCGTGTCGCCGTCGGTTTGAGCGGCGCCCGAGGGGCCGCGAGCGTGTTGGAAGAGCTAGATCGCCGTGACCGAATTGTGGTTGCGGCTCCAAGGTGAAAGCCGATAGATCACCGACCGGCCGAGACCGGCCTGAGGTGGGAGAAGGCATGGGCAAGAGAGTCTTCGAGGTCGCGAAAGAGCTCGGCGTCGACCACCGCGAACTGCTCAACAAGTGCGATGAGCTGCGGATCAACGTGCGCAACTACATGTCGGAGCTGAAGGGCGCCGACGTCGACAAGCTGCGCGCTTCGTATGGCGGAGCCGGCCGCCCCGTCGAGGAGAAGGTGCAGGCGCCCGGCGTGGTGCGGCGGCGGCGTCAGCCGTCGCGCCCCGAGCGCAGCCAGCCCGCCGAAGAGCGTCCGCAGGCCGTTCGCCCCACGCCCAGCCCCGTCCGGCCGGCGGCGACGCCGCCCGCGCCGGTGGCCAAGGTCGAGGTTGCGCCGGAGCCCAAGGTCGAGGTCGAGGCTCCCAAGGCGGCCGTGGTCGTCCAGGCGGCGGCGCCTGCCGCGCCGGCTCCGGCCGCTGAGCTCAAGGTCTCGGAACCCAAGATTTCGGAGCCCAAGGCCCCGGAGCCGACGGTCGCGGAGCCCAAGGCCCCGGAGCCGAAGGTGGTTGAGGTCAAGGCGCCGGAGCCGGTGTCCAAGCCCGAGCCTGTGGTCGAGGCGGCCGTGGCGGCTGCGCCGGCTGAACCCGCCAAGGTCGAAGCGAAGCCTGAGCCGAAGGTGGAGGAGCCCGCCCCGGCGCGGCCGACCGCCGAGAAGGCCCGTGTGCTCTCGCGGCCGGAGCGGCGCAAGGTCGAGACCGGCGGCGCCCGGGTGCTGTCCCGTCCGGACGCGCCGTCGCCGGTTCAGCGCAAGCCGAAGCCGGCACCGCCGGCGATGCCGCAGGGGCCCGTGGGTGACGCGATCACCCGGCGCATGAAGGGGCTGCGCCCGGCGCACGAGACCCTGCTGCGCAAGGCCGGCGCCGAGGGCGACGAGCAGAAGCCCGAAGAGGCGGTTGCGATCGAGGCGCCCAAGGCCGTTGAGGCTGAGGCGCCCAAGGCGCCCGCGGCCCCGAAGGTGGTGGCCGAGGCCCCCAAGGTCGTGGAGGCGCCGAAGGCTGCCGAGGCGACCGCGGCAGCGGAGAGTGGTGACGATGACGCCGATCGCCCGCGTGAGCAGAAGCTCGCGCCGAGCGTGACCCGGCGCGCGCCCAAGCGTCGCCCGGACAAGGCGGACAGCGAGGTGCGCGCGCCGCAGGCTCGTCCGAAGTCGCCGGGCGCCCCAGGAACTGCGGCACCGGCGGCCGCGAAGATCCTCGGGACCATCCCGCTGGAGCAGCTCCAGCGGCGGACTCGTACGCCCCAGCGTCGTGGCCCGGGGGGACCTGGGCCCGGTCGACCGGGTCCTGGCGGGCCCGGCGGGCCCGGCCGTGTCGGCGGGGGTCCGCCCCGTGGGCCGCGAGGGCCTGCGGGCGCACCGGCCGCCGCGGCGGGTTTCGGTCCGCCGATGCCGCCGCCCATGCCGGGCACCGGCCGGGGTGGCGAGCAGCGCCGGCGCAAGGGCGGTGGCCCTGCGCGGGGTGGCGAGGGCGGTGCAGAGCGGCGTCCGCGTGGTGCGGCTGGCGCTGGCGCTGAGGGCCGTCAGGGCCGTCGGCGGGTCTTCAACCGGGACGACATCTACAAGGGTGGCGCTGCCGCTGGGGCGAGCCGCCTCGGCAGGGGCCGCCGCCGGAAGATGTCCTCGCGCAAGGGCGCGAAGACTCAGCTCACCACGCCGGCGGCGCACAAGCGCGTCGTGAAGGTCAACGGGACCATCTCGGTGGCCGAGCTCGGCAAGCAGCTGGGTGTGAAGGGCAACGAGCTGATCCGCAAGCTGATGGGCATGGGGGTGATGGCCACCCTGAACCAGCAGCTCGACCTCGACACGGCGCAGCTCATCGCGGGCGACTACGAGTACGAGGCCAAGGATGTCTCGTTCGACGAGGCGGCGGTGCTCTCGGGCCCCGTGGAGGCTGCGAAGGTCGAGTCGGATCCCGACGCGGTCCTGCGTGCCCCCGTGGTGACCATCATGGGCCACGTCGACCACGGCAAGACCACGCTGCTCGACCGGATCCGGTCGGCCAACGTGGCCTCGGGCGAGGCGGGCGGGATCACCCAGCACGTGGGCGCCTACCGGGTCGAGACCTCGCAGGGGCCGGTGGTGTTCCTCGACACGCCCGGGCACGCGGCGTTCACCGCCATGCGAGCCCGTGGGGCGTCGGTGACCGACCTGGTGGTGCTGGTGGTGGCCGCGGACGACGGGGTGATGCCCCAGACCGCCGAGTCCATCAACCATGCTCGGGCGGCCGGTGTGCCCCTGATCGTGGCCATCAACAAGATCGACAAGCCCGGCGTGGATCCCGAGCGGATCAAGCAGGAGCTCACGAAGTTCGAGCTGGTCCCCGAGGAGTGGGGCGGCGAGACGATGATGCTCGGCGTCAGTGCGCTTCGCGGCGATGGCGTGTCGGACCTCCTCGAGGCCCTGGCGCTGCAGGCCGAGGTGCTCGAGCTGAAGGCGAACCCGAAGAAGGACGCCTACGGCCGGGTCGTGGAGGCACGGGTGGACAAGGGGCGCGGCTCCGTGGCCACCGTGCTGGTGCAGGAGGGCACCCTGTCGGTGGGCGACTACATGGTCGCCGGCGAGCAGTACGGCCGCGTGCGGGCCATGCTCGACCACCACGGGAAGCGCATCCAGACCGCGGGGCCGTCCACGCCGGTGGAGGTCCTGGGGCTTGGTGGCTTGCCGACGGCGGGCGACGCCTTCTACACCGCGAAGAAGGAGAAGGACGCCAAGAAGGTCGCCGAGCACCGCGAGGCCGAGCAGAAGCGGGCCGCGTCGGTGAGCCGGCAGGCCAACGCCATGGACCTTCTGGCCCAGATGGGCAAGAAGGAGCGCGAGAAGCAGAACGTCATCCTCAAGGCGGACGTGTCGGGCTCTCTCGAGGCGTTGAAGGGTTCGCTGGAGCAGCTCGCCACCGACGAGGTGGAGGTGAACCTGGTGCACTCCGGGGTGGGCGTGATCAGCGGGTCCGATGTGGATCTGGCGTCGGCGTCCGACTCGGTCATCATCGGGTTCAACTGCACCGCGGACACGAAGGCCAAGCGGCAGGCGGATCAGTCGGGCGTCAAGATCCTGTCCTTCAGCGTCATCTACGACGTGCTGGACACGGTGAAGGAGATGCTCTCCGGTCTGCTGGCACCCGAGACGGTGGAGGAGTCGCTGGGCAAGGCCGAGGTCCGCGCGGTGTTCCACATCCAGCGCGTGGGTGCGGTGGCCGGCTGCATGATCACCGAGGGCAAGGTCCTGCGCGGTGGCATCGGCCGCATCGTCCGTGGCGGCGAGCGGATCCACGAGGGCAAGGTCACCACCTTGAAGCGCTTCAAGGATGACGTCCGCGAGGTCTCGACCGGGTACGAGTGTGGTATCGCGGTGGACGGCTACAAGGACATCCAGGAAGGCGACATCATCGAGGTGGTGGAGCTGAAGCAGATCAAGCGCACCATCGACTGAACGATGGCGCGGCAACGCTTCAACCGCACCCACCGGGTGTCCTCCCTCCTCCGAGAGGTGCTGTCCGAGGTGATGCTCGGCTCGGTCAAGGACCCGCGCGCGGCGCAGGCCACCATGACCGAGGTCGAGATCACCCCGGACCTGCGCGAGGCTCGGGTCTATGTCCACATCAGCGGCGATGATCAGGAGCGCCGTGAGGTGCTGGCGGCGCTGAACAGCGCGGCCGGTTACATCCGGCGCGAGGTGGGGCAGCGGATCCGGCTGCGGACGACCCCCACCATCGAGTTCCGCTACGACGGCTCCATCGAGTACGGATCGCGCATCGAGCAGCGGCTCCGGGAGCTCGGGTTGGGGCAGTCGGTGTCCGCCGAGGACGACGACGATCTCCAGGACGACATCGACGACGCCGATCCGGGCCCTGATGGGGCGTAGGGGAAGCCGTCGCGGACAGGCGGTCGACGGCCTGCTGCTCCTGGACAAGCCGGTCGGTCCCACCAGCCACTTCGCCTGTGAGGGGGTGCGCCGCGCCCTCGAGGCACAGAAGGCAGGCCACACGGGCACGCTCGATCCAATGGCGTCCGGCCTGTTGGAGATCTGCCTGGGGCGCGCCACGCGGCTCGTGCCTTTCCTTCAGGCCGATCACAAGACGTATGAGGCCACGCTCCGGTTGGGGCAGGGGACCGACACGCTGGACGCCGAGGGCGAGGTGATCGTCACCGATCCCGCGGCCTGGGTTGCGGGCGTTGATGCGGCGCGGTTCGCCGCCTGCCTGCCGGCCTTTCTCGGGTCCATTGAGCAGCGGCCGCCCGCGTTCTCCGCCATCAAGGTCGATGGGCAGCGCTTGCACGCGTTGGCTCGCGCCGGCGAGGTGGTGGAGGCGCCCCTGCGGATCGTCGAGATTCATGAGCTGGAGCTGGTGTCTGCGGCGGCGCCCGATTTCACCTTCCGGGTTCGGTGCGGCAAGGGAACCTATGTGCGCAGCCTGGGGCGCGACATCGCGGCTGCCCTCGGCGGCCACGGACACCTCGTGGCGCTGCGCCGGCTCGCAAATGGAGCGCGGCGGGTGGACGAAGCGGTGACGCTCGACGAGGTCAAGGCGGAGCCGGCAACGGCTTTGGGGCGGGTGCTCAGCCTGGCAGACGCCGTGGCGCACCTGCCGACCCTGGAGTTGGCGCACGCGGCCCTGGACGATGTCCGGCACGGTCGTCCCTTTCAGGTGCCGGTGACGGCCGCCCTTCCGTTGGCCCGCGTGCTCGACGGCGAGGGGCGCCTGTTGGCGCTGGTGTCCGTGTCTGGCGAAGGTGAGGGCAAGGTGGAGCGCGGCTTCCCGCCGGCGGCCCCTTGACCGCAGCGGGCGGCTCGTCTATAACGCCCGCCGATTCACGACCCTCGCTGGACGACGGCCCGGCGAGAGGTGACGGCGCACCGCGCCAAGGAGAACTGCATGCCGCTCGATCGCGATATCAAGGCTGAGATCATCCTGGAGCACAAGCGCGGCGACGCCGACACGGGCTCGCCCGAGGTTCAGGTGGCCATCCTGACCCGCCGCATCCTGGACCTGACCGAGCACCTCAAGGCCCACAAGCACGACCACTCGTCGCGTCGTGGCCTGAAGAAGCTCGTCGGCCAGCGCACCCGGCTGCTGCGGTACCTGAAGAACAAGGATCTCGACCGTTACCGGAGCATCATCCAGTCGCTGGGTCTGCGCCGCTGACAGTCGCTGAAAGGGAGCCCGAGGGCTCCCTTTCGCTTTTTGGCGACCCGATTTCGCGGGCCCCGGGTAGTCCGGGGCCCCAATCCAGAACGCCCCCGAGGCTGGGGGCACGCTGGGGCTTCGTCGACCCCGTGGTGGGCGATGACCTCTGTGTCTGACCAGAGCCGCCTGGCGAACGCCGGGCGTCCCTGGTCAGGAACCGAGGCATCGAGCGGCGGAGCGCCGGCAGGTGAGGGCGGGCAGGCACCCGCCATTGGAGACCTGCATGGGCAAGACGACCCTGAAGGCGCAGTTCGGCACCGAGACCATCATCATCGAGACCGGCTACATGGCCAAGCAGGCGCACGGCAGCGTCCTGGTCACGATGGGTGAGACCGCGGTGCTCGTCACCGTGTGCGGCGGTTCCAGCGACCGTCCCTTCGACTTCCTGCCGCTGACCGTCGAGTACCGCGAGAAGCAGTACGCGGCCGGCAAGATCCCCGGCGGCTACTTCAAGCGGGAGGGGCGCCCCGGGCCCTGGGAGATCCTGAACGCCCGGATCATCGACCGCCCCATGCGGCCGCTGTTCCCGAAGTCGTGGCGCAAGGAGATCCAGCTCATCGCGACGGTGGTGTCCTTCGACGGCAAGAACGACCCGGCCATCTGCGCCCTGGTCGGTGCCTCGGCCGCCACCCACCTGAGCGACATCCCGTTCGCCGGGCCCATCGCGGGCTGCCGCGTGGCGCTGGTGGATGGGGAGTACGTCATCAACCCCAGCTTCGCGCAGGCCGAGAAGGCGTCGCTGGAGCTGGTGGTGGCCGGCACCTCCACCGCGATCACCATGGTCGAGGGCGCGGGCCAGGAGGCCTCGGAGCAGGAGATGGTGGACGCCATCTACGCCGCTCACGAGGCCATGCAGCCCATCATCGAGCTGCAGGAGAAGCTGCGCGCCGAGCACGGCAAGGCCAAGCAGACCGTCGCGCCCGAGCAGGTCGACGTGGATCTGTTCCACAAGGTCATCGACGTGAGCGTGGATGATCTGGCCGACGCGGTGATGACCAAGGAGAAGGCGGACCGCAAGGGGCAGATCAAGGCCGCCAAGAAGGCCGCCATCGCCGCGCTGATCGCCGAGGACGAGAGCCTGGCCGAGCGCACCGACGAGATTGGCGAGTACCTCGAGCGCGTCACCCGGGATGTCATCCGCACCATGGTGGTGGAGGACAAGGTCCGCATCGACGGCCGCAAGCCGCACCACATCCGCAAGATCTCCTGCGACGTGGACGTGCTGCCCCGCACCCACGGCTCGGCGATCTTCACCCGCGGCGAGACGCAGGCCCTGGGCGTCGTGACCCTGGGCACCCGCCGGGATGAGCAGCGGATCGACAACCTGCACGGCGACTCGTTCGTGCCGTTCATGCTGCACTACAACTTCCCGCCCTTCAGCGTGGGCGAGGCCCGCCCGCTGCGCGGCACCAGCCGGCGCGAGATCGGGCACGGGAACCTGGCGCAGCGCGGCGTGACCCCGATCCTGCCGGCCCACGAGGACTTCACCTACACCATCCGTCTGGTGAGCGAGGTGCTCGAGTCCAACGGGTCGTCCTCCATGGCGACGGTGTGCGCCTGCTCGCTGGCCATGATGGCGGCGGGCGTGCCCACCAAGCGTCCGGTGGCCGGCATCGCCATGGGCCTGATCAAGGAGGGCGACGACTACGCCATTCTGTCGGACATCCTGGGCGACGAGGATCACCTGGGCGACATGGACTTCAAGGTGGTGGGCACCGAGGAGGGCATCACCGCCCTCCAGATGGACATCAAGATCAAGGGGCTGCCCCGCGAGGTGCTGACCAAGGCGCTGGAGCAGGCCCGCAAGGGTCGGCTGCACATCCTCAAGGAGATGGCCAAGACCATCGCCGAGCCCCGCAAGGATCTGTCGCGCAACGCGCCCCGGATCATCGCCACCTACGTCAACCCCGACCGGATCCGCGACATCATCGGCCCGGGGGGCAAGACCATCCGCGGCATCACCGAGCAGACCGGCTGCTCCATCGACGTGGACGACACCGGCAAGGTGGTCATCGCCAGCCCCGACGAGGAGGCCGCCCAGCGCGCGCTGCAGATCGTCGAGAGCCTCACCGAGGAGGCCGAGGTGGGCCGGCTCTACACCGGGATCGTGCGCAAGGTGACCGACTTCGGCGCCTTCGTGGAGATCCTGCCCGGCACCGACGGGCTGGTCCACATCTCGGAGCTGGCCGATCACCGCGTGGACCGCGTCGAGGACATCCTCGTCGAGGGCGACGAGGTGACCGTCAAGTGCCTGAACGTGGACCGCAACGGCAAGATCCGGCTGTCCCGTCGGGCGGCGCTGGCCGAGGCTGCCGAGGGCTGAGGCGGTGAGCGGCACCGGGGCCCCACTGCGGATCCGCCGGCTGGCGGGCGCCGAGGCCCCTGATCCGCTCCCGCTGCCCACCTACGCGACGGCCGCCGCGGTCGGCATGGACCTGGCGGCGGCCGTGCGCACTCCCGTCACGCTGGCGCCCGGCGGGCGCGCGCTCATCCCCACCGGCTTTGCCCTCGAACTGCCTGCAGGGCACGAAGGGCAGGTGCGGCCGCGATCCGGGTGGGCACTGCGGCACGGCGTGACCGTGCTGAACAGCCCGGGGACCATCGATCCGGATTACCGTGGGGAGTTGCAGGTGCTGCTCATCAACCTGGGTGACGCGCCCGTGGTGATCGAGCGCGGGCAGCGCGTCGCGCAGCTCGTCGTGGCCCCCTACGTCACCGCCCGGGTCGAGGCCGTTGAGGCCTTATCCGACACGGCCCGGGGGGCCGGGGGCTTCGGGCACACAGGGCACGGTCCTCGAACCGGGTCTTGATGCATTGGGCCGGCGCTGATAGATCACGGCGTCCAACGCCTGCCCGCGGGGTGCGCCCTTGATTTGCTTTCGCTGTGGCAGCGAAGTCCCCGACCAGAGCCCTCAGTGTCCCAACTGCGGGCAGCGCTTCGCCGGGAAGAAACGAACCTTCACCGCGACGACCACGTCGTTCCGGGCGCTGGAGAAGCGCCGGGCGCGGGCCCAGAAGGCGGCCGACGAGCTGCCGTACGCGGTGGGCGAGGTCATCGACGATCGATACGAGGTGCGCGACGTCCTGGGCCAGGGGCCTCTGGGCGTCGTGTATCGGGTCTTCGACCAGGAGATCGAACTCGACATCGCACTGAAGGTCTTTACGGGGGCGGCCCTCGAGGGCGACAGCGAGGGGCGCTTCGCCGACGCCATTCGGCGAGCGCGGCGCTTGTCTCAGCAGAACATTGTGCGCCTGTACGACACGGGCGGCGACGATGACGCGCGCTACTTCACCATGCAGTTCCTCGAGGGGCTGACCCTGCGCAAGGTGATGGGGCTGCGGCAGGACAAGGGGCAGCGCTTCACGGCCCGCGAGGCCGAGCCCATTCTCACCCAGGTGAGCATGGCCTTGGGGCACGCCCACCGGCACCTGGTGCACGGCGGCCTGACCCCCGAGAACGTGGTCATCCTGCCCGACGTGGTGAAGCTGACCGACTTCGCGCTGTACGAGGCGCTGGGCGGCCAGGCGTTCGTGGATGGGCAGCGCAAGGTCGGCCGTCACCGCTACCTGGCGCCGGAGCTGCTCGCCGGGGGCGAGGTGGATCTGCGGGCGGACATCTACAGCTTGGGCGCGCTGCTGTACGAGCTGCTCACGGGGCGTCCGTTCGGCCCGCAGGTGGAGCCGGTGGCGAGCGTGTTGGCGCAGGTGGGCGAGCCGCCGCCCGGCGAAGGGTTGGATGGCCTCATCGCGCGGGCGACAGCCGCGGATCCCGGCGAGCGCTTCGAGAGCGCCGAGGCCTTCGCCGAAGCATTGGGCATCTACGTGGACGGGCGCGAGATCGCCGCGGGCGTGGCCCGGGGCGAGACGCCGCTGCTGCCCGAGGACGTGACGCGCAAGGTCCGGGTGCCGGCGGAGCTACGCGAGGTGCAGGACGGCGTCTTCGGGCGCGAGGTCTCGGCGCAGGTGGCCCTGCCCGACGAGGCGTCGGTCGAGATCGCGCTCGACAGCGTGGAGCTGGTGGCCGAGGCCGAGCAGTCCTACGTCGAAGAGCTCTCCGAGGCCGAGCTGGATGAGCTGATCGAGTCCACCGAGTCCGTCGATCGGCGGGCGGGGGGCCCGGGTGGACGGGCGGCCGCGCCCAAGGCGCCGGCTTTCGGGGCTGCGCTGGGACAGCCGACCGTGCCCCCCGCCGATCTGGCGGCCCCTCCCGCGGTCGCGTTCGCCGAGAAGGCGGCGCCGCCGCTCGTGGAGGCGGCCACCGGGGTGGAGCCGGCAGGGCCATGGTTCCTGCGGTCGAACGCGGGGTTCATCTTCGCGGTGGCGCTCGTGGTCGGGGTCGTGGCGCTGGTGGCCTTCTGGTTGCTGGAGCGCGAGGCGCCCGACACCGGCGCGGACGGGGCGGTGGCCGTGGCGGCAGATCGCGGCGTGCCCTCGACCGCGCCGGTGACGGCCGCGCCCGTCGCCGCCGTGCCCGTGTCGGCTGTGCCGGCTGCGCCGGTCTCGGTGGCCATGTTGGCGAGCAAGGCGCCCGCGTCGGACGCTGCACCGGTGACGCAAGCGGCGCCGCCCACGGCGGCCGCACCCGAGACCAAGGCTGCGCCCGCGACCAAGGCCGCGCCGGCTACTCAGGCTGCGCCCGCGACCAAGGCTGCGCCGGCCACTCAGGCTGCGCCCGCGACAAAGGCCGCGCCCGCCACTCAGGTAGCGCCCGCGACGAAGGCTGCGCCGGCCACGCAGGCTGCGCCCGCGACGAAGGCTGCACCCGCGACCAAGGCCGCACCGGCGACCCAGGCCGCACCCGCCACGAAGGCCGCACCGGCGACCCAGGCCGCACCCGCCACGAAGGCCGCGCCGGCGACCCAGGCCGCACCGGCAACTCAGGCCGCCCCCGTCGGCGGTGCTGGTGAGTTGAAGTGCCCGGGCGGCATGGTGCTGGTGACCACCGCCAAGTTCCCCCGAGGCAGCGTGCAGCGGGGGGTCATCAAGGGGGTCGAGGGGCTCGCCTTGGCGAAGAGCGGTGGCGCGTACTGTATCGACCGCTACGAGTTCCCGGGCCAGGGGCAGCGGCCCCGCACGTCGGTGACGTTCAGCGCGGCCGAAGGGCTGTGCAAGGGCCAGGGGCAGCGGCTCTGCACCGACCAGGAGTGGCGCCGGGCCTGTGGCGGCGCCTACCCCTACGGGAAGAAGTTCGATCCCAACCGCTGCAACACCGAGGACGCTGAAGGCGAGGAGCGGTCCATCGCGGCGGCGGGGAAGTTCGCGCGCTGCAAGAGCCCGTCGGGCGCCTACGACATGAGCGGCAACGTCGCGGAGTGGACGGCGGATCAGACCGTGCGCGGGGGCGACTTCGCCGCCGCGGACGAGGACGCCACCTGCAGCGCGGGGGGCAAGCGCGCCGCCTCGTCGGCGCGGGCCTCCATCGGCTTCCGCTGCTGCAGCGACTTCCGCTGAGACCTCTGCGGCGCGGGTGAGCCGCAGCCCCTGCGACGCTTGCCCTTTGCCGTCGCGCCCGACAGTCGGCACAGGCTTGTTGCAGACGATCGTTCCCCACTGGGGCACGCTCGCGATCCCCGGCCCCGAGGGAGGTGCCCGTGATCGCCCGCTACGCCCGCCCCGAGCTGCTCACCCTCTGGTCCGACCAGGCCCGCTATGACGCCTGGCTGACGGTCGAGTTGGCCGCCTGCCGAGCCATGGAGCGGCTGGGCGAGGTCCCGGAGGGGACCACCGCCCGGATCGAGGCGCGGGCGCAGGTGGATCCGGTCCGCATCCAGACCATTGAGGCGACCGTCAAGCACGACGTCATCGCCTTTCTGACTCAGATTGAGGAGTCGGTGGGGCCGGACGCCCGCTGGCTGCACTTGGGGCTGACCAGCTCGGACATCCTCGACACGAGCTTCGCCTGGCTCCTCAAGCGGGCGGGCGAGCTGATCCTGCAGGCGTTGGACGAGCTGCTGGCCGCCTTGCGGGTGCGGGCTGTGGAGCAGAAGCGGCAGGTCTGCATCGGGCGGAGCCACGGCATCCACGCCGAGCCCACCACAATGGGGCTGGTGTTGGCGGGCTTCCACGCTGAGCTGCAGCGCGATCGCGCGCGGATTCAGGCGGCGCTGGCGAGGGTGGCCGCAGGCAAGATCAGCGGGGCCGTGGGCACCTTCGCGAACGTGGAGCCCGCGGTGGAGGCTGCGGTCTGCGCCGAGCTGGGGCTGGTGGCGGATCCGGCCAGCACGCAGGTGGTGCAGCGCGACCGCCACGCCGAGTTTTTCGGGGTCCTGGCCATCCTGGGAGCCACCATCGAACGGATTGCCGTGCAGGTGCGCCACTGGCAGCGCACGGAAGTGGGTGAAGCCGAGGAGTCCTTCACCAAGGGGCAGAAAGGCTCTTCAGCCATGCCCCACAAGCGAAACCCCATCCTCAGCGAGAACCTGACGGGGCTGGCGCGGCTGCTGCGCAGTCACTCTCAGGCCGCGCTCGAGAACGTCGCCCTGTGGCATGAGCGCGACATCAGCCACTCGAGCGTCGAGCGGGTGATCGGCCCGGACGCCACCACTCTGGCCCATTTCATGTTGGTGCGCTGCACGGGGCTGGTGAAGGGGCTGGTGTTCCGGCCCGAGAACATCGAGCGCAACCTCTGGCAGACGGGCGGGGTGGTCTTCAGCCAGCGGCTGCTGCTGGACCTTGCGCGGGCGGGCGTCGCCCGGCAGACGGCCTACACCTGGGTGCAGCGCAACGCCATGCGCGCCTTCCACGGTGAGGGGGACTTCGAGGCGCTGGTGCGGGTGGACCCGGACATCACGGGGCGGCTGGACGCCGAGACCATCAGCCGGGCCTTCGACGTCGGCTGGCATCTGCGTCACGTCGACACCATCTTTGACCGGGTCTTCGGGCCCGAGGGGGCCCGATGAGCGACGGCGAGCTGCTCTACACCGGTTCGGTCAAACGGGTCTTCAGCGTACCCGGCCACCCCGACCGAGTGCGGTTTCAGTTCAGCGACCGCATCAGCGTCTTCGACAAGTGGATCCCCAACACGGTGCCCGACAAGGGCGAGGTGATCTGCCGGACCGCCGCGTTCTGGTTCCGCGCGCTCGAAGAGGCGGGCGTGCCCACCCACTTCATCGACCAGCCATCGCCCACCGAGCTCATCGTCAAGCGCATCACGGTGGAGCACGACTACGCGCGCATGGCGCCGGGCCGGCCTTCGGTGCTGCTACCGTGTGAGTTCATCATCCGCCACTACGCGGCTGGCTCCTTCTACGATCGGATGCAGGGCGGCGCGCTGCCCGACTTCCCACCGGACAGTCTGGAGTACGGGGACGAGCTCGAGGTGCCGTTCTGTGAGACGAGCACGAAGGTGGAGCCCACCGATCGGCTGATCGACGAGGCCGAGGCGCTGCGCATCAGCGGCATGTCCGATCTGGAGCTGGAGGCCATCTGGGCGGCCAGCCTGCGCATCGATGAGATCATCGCCACGCAGGTGATCCGCGGGGGCCTGATCCACGCGGACGGCAAGAAGGAGTGGGGCCGGGACGCCGACGGCGAGCTGATGCTCGTGGACGTGCTGGGGACCCCCGACGAGGATCGCTGGTGGGACGCTGAGGCGTGGTCGCGGGGCGAGGTGGTGCAGCTCAGCAAGGAGTTCGTGCGGCAGCACTACCGCGAGACGGGCTACAAGGACGCGCTGTACGCGGCCCGCGTGGCGGGCGCCCCCGAGCCCGAGATCCCGCCCATGCCCGACGCGCTGGTGGCCCAGGCGCGGGCCCTCTACATCGACCTTTTCGAACGCATCACCCAGGAGAGCTTCCGATGAAGGGCAAGGTCACCGTGCGGCTGAAGGCTGGCGTGCTGGACGTCGAGGGCAAGGCCATCGAGGGCGCGCTGGCAAAGCTGGGCTTCAATGGCGTCGGGGCGGTCCGAGTGGGCAAGGTGTTCGAAGTCGAGCTGGCCGAGACGGATCCGGCCGCCGCCAAGGCGGCGCTGACGGCCATGGCGAAGGGTCTGCTGGCGAACCCGGTGATGGAGACCTTCGAGGTCGCGCTGGAGCCGGGCTGATGCGCGTCGCGGTGGTGTCGTTCCCAGGGAGCAACTGCGACGACGACTGCGTGCGCGTGGTGGGCGAGGTCCTGGGGCGGACGGCCTACAAGGTCTGGCACGCCGATCACGACCTGCAGGGCCCTGATCTGGTGATCCTGCCCGGTGGCTTTTCCTATGGGGACTACCTGCGCTGCGGGGCCATCTCGGCCCACGCGCCGATCATGGCCGACGTGGCCGACTTCGCGCGGCGCGGCGGGGCGGTGCTGGGCATCTGCAACGGCTTCCAGATCCTGACCGAGGCCGGGTTGCTGCCGGGGGCGCTGCACCGCAACGCAGGACTGCACTTCATCTGCAGGGACGTCCATCTGCGGGTCGAGGGGCTGGCGACGCCGTTCACCGCGGGCTTGGCCGGGCGGGTGTTGAAGGTGCCCGTGGCCCACCACGACGGGAACTACCACGCGGACGCCGACACCTTGGCACGGCTGGAGGGCGACGGGCAGGTGGTGCTGCGTTACTGCCACCCGGACGGCGTGGTGGACGCGGCGGCGAACCCCAACGGGAGCCTGGGCCACATCGCCGGGATCGCCAGCGCTGCGGGGAACGTGGTGGGCATGATGCCGCACCCCGAGCGGTGCGCCGAGCCCCTGCTGGGCAACACGGACGGCCTCGCCTTCTTCCAGGCGGCGCTCCAGACCCTGGGAGGCTGAGAACATGGGCCAGCGACAGCCGCAGCCGCCGTACGACGCCGAGATCTTGCGCGGGCACGGCCTGACCCCTGCCGAGTACGCTCGCGTGGAGGCACTGCTGGGCCGGGCGCCCACGTGGCCCGAGCTGGGCGTCTTCTCGGTGATGTGGAGCGAACACTGCGCCTACAAGAGCAGCCGCGTTCACCTGAAGCGGCTGCCCACCACGGGGCCCCAGGTCGTGCAGGGGCCCGGGGAGAACGCGGGCGCCATCGACGGGGGCGATGGCTGGGCGGTGGTCTTCAAGATGGAGAGCCATAACCACCCGTCCTTCATCGAGCCGTATCAGGGTGCGGCCACGGGCGTGGGCGGGATCCTGCGCGACGTGTTCACCATGGGCGCCCGACCCATCGCCCTGCTGAACGCCCTGCGCTTCGGCCGGCCCGAGCACCCCAAGACGCCCCACCTGGTGAGCGGGGTGGTGGCTGGGATTGGCGGCTACGGCAACTGCATTGGCGTGCCCACCGTCGGCGGCGACGTCATGTTCGACGCGAGCTACGACGGCAACATCCTGGTGAACGCCTTCGCGCTGGGCGTGGCGCCCAAGGACCGCATCTTCCTGGGCGTGGCCGAAGGGGTGGGCAACCCCGTCTTCTACGTCGGCAGCAAGACGGGGCGTGACGGGATCCACGGCGCCACCATGGCGAGCGAGGAGTTCAGCGAGGGCAGCGAGGAGAAGCGCCCCACCGTGCAGGTGGGCGATCCCTTCACCGAGAAGCTCCTGCTGGAGGCCTGCCTGGACGTGATGGCCGAGGACATCCTGGTGGGGGTGCAGGACATGGGCGCCGCCGGCCTGACGTCCTCGTCCTGCGAGATGGCGTCTCGGGCGGGTTCCGGGCTGGTGCTTCACCTGGATCGGGTGCCCATGCGCGAACAGGGGATGGTGCCCTACGAGCTGCTGCTGAGCGAGAGCCAGGAGCGGATGCTCATGGTGTGCGCCCGGGGCAAGGAGGCGCGCCTCATCGAGCTGGTCAGCCGGTGGGGCCTGGACGTCTGCCAGGTGGGCGAGGTGACCGAGACCGGCCGTTTCGTGTGCACGTGGGACGGGGAGACGGTGGTGGATGTGCCGGTGGCGGCGTTGGTGGACGAGGCGCCGGTGTACGACCGGCCCCAGTCGCCCGCGCCGCCCGCCGCCTGCGTGGAGGCGCTGCCTGAACCGAGCTCGGTGGGCAAGGCGCTGCTCGACCTGTTGGGGCGCCCCACCATCGCCAGCAAGCGCTGGGTGTACGAGCAGTACGACCACATGGTGCGCACCGGCACGGTGGTTCGGCCCGGAGCGGGGGACGCCGCCGTGGTCCGGTTGCCGCAGACCCGGCGGGGCATCGCGCTGTCGGTGGACTGCAACGGGCGGTACTGCAAGCTGGATCCGTTCGTGGGGGGGGCGCTGGCGGTGGTGGAGTCGGCGCTGAACGTCGCGTGCGTTGGCGCGCGCCCGCAGGCCATCACCGACTGCTTGAACTTCGCGAGCCCCGAGCGCCCCGAAGTGATGTGGCAGTTTGCGCAGGCCATCGACGGCATCGCCGCGGCGTGCAGGGCCCTGGACGCGCCGGTGGTCTCGGGGAACGTCAGCCTCTACAACGAGACCAACGGGGTGGGCATCCACCCGACCCCGATGATCGGCATGGTGGGTCTGCTGGAGGACGCCTCGACCGCGGTGGGATCGGCCTGGCCCGCCGGGCGCAGCCTGGTGCTGCTCGGGGGCGCCATGCCCGCGTTCGGGGGCAGCGAGTACTTGTTGATGCAGGGCCACGCTCTGGCGGGGCCGCTCCCGGATCTGGACCTGCCCGCGGCGCGCGCGCTGATCGACCTGCTGCTCGCGGCGCACGGCGCCGGGCTGGTGGAGGCGGCCCACGACGCCAGCGAAGGGGGCCTGGCCGTGGCGGTGGCCGAGGGCTGCATTCAGGGCGACGTCGGCGCACGGGTGGACCTGGGCGCCACCGCGTTGGCGCTGTTCGGCGAGGCCATCGGGCGGGTCGTGGTGGCCACCGGCGACGCCGAGGCGCTGCTGGCGCGGGCACAGGCGGCGGGCGTGCCTGCCCGGCGGCTGGGGTTTACGGGCGGTGACCGGCTGACGCTGGCCGGGACCGACGCCGCTCTGCCCGTGCAAGCGCTGCGCGCTGCTTGGGAGGGCGCCTTCCCGGCGGTGGTGGAGGGGTGAGATGAGCGACGGTTGGCGCCATGGGGATCGCCTGCACGATGAGTGCGGGGTGGTGGGCATCTTCGACCACGCCGAGGCGGCCAACATCGCCTACCTGGGCCTGCACGCCCTGCAACACCGGGGGCAGGAGAGTGCAGGCATCGTGGCCCACGACGGCGCCGGACTGCGGGTTCACAGGGGCGTGGGCCTGGTGGCCGACGTGTTCGGCGAGCGCGAGCTGAGTCTGCTACCCGGGCGGCACGCCATCGGCCACGTGCGGTACTCCACGGCCGGGGGCACGGGCCTGGCCAACGCCCAGCCCATCATGGTCCGCTACGGCGGGGGGCAGGTGGCCGTGGCGCACAACGGCAACCTGACCAATGCCGATACGCTGCGGGCACGGCTCGAGGCGAACGGCAGCATCTTCACGACGCAGTCCGACACCGAGGTCATCGTGCACCTCATCGCCCGCTCGCTTGCCGGCGGGTTCGAGGCGCGCCTCGTGGACGCGCTGCGGCAGATCCAGGGGGCCTGGTCGCTGACCGTGCTCACCGAGGATCGGCTGATCGGGGCCCGGGATCCCCACGGGGTGCGGCCGCTGGTGCTCGGCAAGCTGGGGACGAGCTACGTCTTCGCTTCGGAGACGGCGGCTCTGCACCTGATCGGCGCCGAGTATGTCCGCGAGGTGGAGCCGGGTGAGCTGATCGTCGTCGACGGCAACGGGCTGCGCGTCAGCCGCCCCTTCGCGCAGGCGCGGCGCCGCGCCTGCGTGTTCGAGCACGTGTACTTCGCGCGCCCCGACTCACGGATCTTCGGTGAGAGCGTGTACGGCGTGCGCAAGGCGCTGGGCGCGTGGCTGGCCCGAGAGTCGGGCGTCGAGGCCGACGTGGTGATCCCCGTGCCCGACTCGGGGGTGACGGCGGCCATCGGCTACGCCGAGGCCTCGGGGGTTCCTTTTGGGATGGGGCTGGTGCGCAGTCACTACGTGGGCCGGACCTTCATCGAGCCCGCGCAGTCCATCCGCCACTTCGGGGTGAAGCTGAAGCTGGCGCCGGTGCCCGAGGTGATCCGCGGCCAGCGGCTGATCGTCATCGACGACTCGCTGGTGCGGGGCACCACCAGCTCCAAGATCATCGCGCTGTTGCGGGCGGCGGGGGCCAAGGAGGTCCACCTGCGCATCGCGGCGCCGCCCATCACGCACCCCTGCTACTACGGCATCGACACGCCCGAGCGCACCCAGCTCATCGCGGCCAGCCACTCCGTGCCCCAGATGGCCGAGGCCCTGGGCTGCGACTCGTTGGCATTCCTCAGCCGCGAGGGGCTGCTGGAGGCCGCAGGCGGCGAGTCGAAGGGCTTCTGCGACGCCTGCTTCACGGGGAACTACCCGCTGCCGCTGACGGACCTGAAGGCGCGGTGAGCGGCGCGCTCGCGCTCATCCTGTGGCTCGCGGCGCCCCCGCTCTGGGGGCCGCTGTGCCAGCCCTGCCACGGCGCAGGCCGCGGCGATGGCCCGGCGGCGCGCTTGTACGAGCGGCGGCCGGCGGATCTGACCCGCGAGCGCTGGACGTGGGCCCAGACCCTCGATGCCGCGACCGGGGTCATCCGGCGCGGTCTGCCCGGCACGGGTATGCCGGCCTTCGGCCAGGCGCTGGACGACGACACCCTGGCCGAGCTGGCGGCGCACGCCTGGGCCCTGCGGGGGCAGGCCGTTGGGGCTGGCGAGGCCGCCGAGCCCGACTGGTGGCCCGTCGGCGGCTTGCCGCCGCAGGGCGAGCCGCCCGAGGGGGCCGTGCCGGCCCGCCGCTCCCTCGCTGCGGCCGCCTGCGGACGCTGTCACCCGCAGCAGCATGAGCGCTGGGCCAAGAGCCGGCACGGGCAGGCCATGGGGCCCGGGCTCACAGGTCAGCTCGTGGGCCATGGACCTGGAAAGCGTGCGGGGTGTGATCCCTGCCACGCGCCCTTGGCGGAGCAGGCGCAGGCGGGCCCGCTGGCCGACGAGGGGGTGACGTGCGCTGCCTGCCACAGCCGGGGGCACCGCAAGGGGGGCCCACCGGCGCCCGCCGTGGCCCGGCTGCCAGCCCACAGTCAACAGGCTGATCCGGTGGCGCGGTTTGCGCGAAGCGACTTCTGTCTACCATGCCATGACCTGCCCCCGTCGGCGGCGGTGGGCGGCAGCCCCCTGCTGGCCACCTGGCAGGAGTGGGCCGCCAGCCCGTACCTGCCCGCCGGCGTGCAGTGCCAGCACTGCCATATGCCCGAGGGGGATCACGGCTGGGCGGGCGCCCACGATCCCCAGGCGGTGCGCCGTGGGGTGACGCTGACGATCACGCTCAACGCGGCCGATCCGGTGCAGGCGACGGTGGCCGTCCACAACGTGGCGGTGGGCCACCGGTTTCCCACCACGGCGACCCCCCGGGCCGTGCTCCGCGTGCGCCAGATCGGGCCCGACGGGCCCCTGAAGGACACGGAGGAGAGCTGGGCCATCGGGCGGACCGTGCAGCACGAGGGGGGCGCCTGGCGCTCGGTGGCAGACACCCGAATCGCGCCGGGCGACGCGGCGGTTCGCCCCTACCGGCGCCCCCGGAGCCCGGACGCGACCCACCTCGAGGCCTCCCTGCACATGTTCCCGGACTGGTACTACAGCACTGTGTATGCGCGGCTACTCGCCGGGGCCCTGCCCACCGCCGCCCGGCGCGCTTTCGAGCGGGCCCTCGCCGACGCCCGGGGCGCCGCCTTCCTGGTCCACTTCGAGCGGCTTCAGCTCCCCGACCGGTGAGGGGCGCCCCTCCGCGCGCGCCAGCCGGGCGCGCCGTGCGGCCGTGGCCGCGCCGGCCGCCAGGGCAGCCAGGGCATGCTTCCGAGCTCGCTGTCGCTCGCCCAGGCGGAGGGCCGCCTCCGCGAGCCGGTCGCTGATCGCCGAACGCACCCGGATCACGTCGTCTGCGCCCAAGGCGAGCAGTCCGTCCGGCTGAGCGAGCTGTGCGGCGAGGAGGGGGCGCAGCCGCAGAGCGTGCGCGCGTGCGCCGCGATCCCGCAGGTTGGGGGCATGGAAGTAGGCGTCCGCGGCGGCCCTCAACCCGCTCAAGGCCTGCTCGGCGGCACGCAGAGCGCGGCCATCGGGCCGCCGCGCCAGCGTCTCGAGGGCCTCTGACGCGACCCGGAGCGCCCGCTCGGCCCGCCGCACCGTGCCGGCCCCCAGCTTTGGTTGCGCCTGCGCCAGGCTGGCTGTGCCCAGCAGCGCCCAGATCAGATAGGCTCGTCTCATGCACCCCCTCACGCTCACCTCGCTGTGCCTGGCCATCCTAGCGGCCCCCGCTGCGGGGATCTGCGGCGACGGCGACGGCGTCCGCCTCACGATCAGCGGACCGGCCGTCCCGTATGCCGAGGTCGTCCACGAGATCCGTGAGCGCAACGAGGCCGTGACCGCCCGCGTGACCAAGACTTTCGCCGGCGACTTTGGCCGGCGCGACGCCATCGGGCTGCTCACCCTGGCCGAGCTGCCGAGCCTCCTGAGCGAGGCACGCACGGCGGTGCTCGAGGCCAGAGCCCCGGTCGGGCCGGCCCGCTACCACCTCGAGATCACCCAGACGGGTCAGCGCCGACAGGGCTGGCTGGTGCCTGGCGAGGGAGGTGCCGAGCCCGCGCTGGCCACCCGCCTGCGCGCGGTGGTTGCGGCAGCCACCGGGCCCGTGCCGTTTCATGACGCACTGTTGCTGCCCGAAGAGGCCGGCCGGCTGCACGTGCAGGCCGACCGTCCCGCCCGGGTGGCGCTGGATGGGGTCGACCTGGCGGGGCAGACGCCTCTGAGCGGCGTGCTGGTGGTGGCGGGGGATCACGCCGTGCGGCTGACCCCCCTCGACGGCGGCGAGGCGCAGGTGTATCCGATCAAGATCTTGCCGGGGCGCACCACGACCCTGGCCGTGGAGTTGCGCTGAGGAGCGCAGCGGGGCCCCTGGGGAGGGACGATGACCGACGCGCGAGAGTGGGCCCTGCGGGCCCGGCAGAGCCGCGACCCGGCCGAGGCGGATGGCTTCGCGCGGCGCGCGGTGCTGGCGGCGCCAGAGCGGCCGGACGGCTACCTGATCCGGGGCCAGCTCGCAGTGCACCGGCGCGACGTGGTGGCCGCCGCACACCACCTGCGGTTGGCTTTCGCCCGCGGGGCGCGCGACGCCTTCACCCGTGACGTGCTGGCGGTGTGTCTGCACGCGGCCGGGCAGGAGGCCTTCGCCGCCAAGATGCGGGTGGGCAGCACCGACGCCACGGTGCTGGCGGGGGTGGCGCAGGCCGCGGCGTTGAAGGCGGATGCGGTCCGCAACACCCTGAGCCAGCCGTTGCCGCCGCCCTCGGAGCCCGGCCTGCTGCCGGGCGAGTCTGCACAAGAGGCGCCTGCGGCGCCCACGCCCGCCCCCGTCGATCCGACGCCTGAGCCGGCGCCGATCATCGGCGCGCCGCCGCGCCCGCTGCGACCCACGGGCAACATCAGCCTCGGGCCCGCGCCCGCGGGGGAGACCCGCCCGCCGCGGATGACCGGCACGGTGTTTCGAGACGCCCGCCAGACCACCACGAACCTGGGCGCCTCGGCCATGGTGGGCCCGGCGCCGGCGCAGGGGCCGCAGCTCAACCGCCGAGGGGCCGAGAAGCCTTCGTGGCTGGAGTCCACGCCCGAGTACGAGGTCGCCGAGGTCGAGGCCGACAACGTGTGGCTCGAGGACCCGCTGGACGTGGCCGCGGTCGAGGCCCCCGAGAGCACGGTGCACTTCGAGGCCGGCGGCATCGAGCTGGCGGTGGATCCGGGCGAGCTGACGGTGAACGCGGTGTCGCCCATCACCGGCGCGCGGATGGATCCGCGGTTGATGCGTCACGACCAGGGCGTCATGCCGGATCTGGGCGGACCCCTGGACCCGCTGGAGGCTCGGAGCGTCTTTGCGGGCGTGGTGGACCGCGACGCCTTGGAGTACGCCGTGCGGGTGCCGGGCCCGGTGCTCACCCACGAGGGCTCGCCGCCCAAGCGGCTGGCGAGCGTGGTGGGGCTGGCCCTGGTGGGTCAGATGCTCGTGGTGCGGGACATGGACCGACCGGACGTGCCGGCCCAGCGGCTGCCGTTGCACGGGTTCAGCCGGGTGGATGTCATCGCCGAGGGCCAGCAGATCTCGTTCTTCTTCGCCGACGGGCGGGGCCTGCACTTCGATCTGCGGGAGCTCCGGCAGCGGAGCCTGATGGTGGCCGTGGCCCTGGTGGACACGCTGGTGGAGCGCATCGCCGCGCTGGGTCAGTGATCCCGCGGAGTGAGCCCGCGCGCCGCCATGGGCGGGCTGGCCCCTCGGACGGTTGAACCCGTGTGGCGGATGGTCTAGCGTCGCCCGTTGAACGCTTGGGAGGCCAATGTGATGCGGCGGGTTGTTCCGTTCCTGTTTGTAATCCCCACGTTGTGGGCCTGTGGTGGGGCGCCGCCTCCGCCCCCCGAGAAGCCGGTGGAGCAGGCCCCCGAGGCGCCGAACCCGTGCGTGGCGAACCCTTGCGACGCCACCACCATCGACCCGTCCGTCAACCCGTGCGCTGGCGCTGCGGGCCAGGCGGCCGCCGCCCCCGCGGGCGAAGCGCAGCCCTGAGCCACCCCGCGCCGGCGTCGCCTGATCGGGGCGCCGCCGCCAGCCTTCGAGGGACCCCTTGAGCCTCGCCGAGTCCACGCCCCGCGCCGGCTTCGCCCTCCGTCTGGAGCAAGGGCGTGGCCGGCTCGTGCTCGGGCCGCGCGGCGTGGGGGACCTGTTCACGGTCGATCGGCTGGAGCTCGCCCTGCGCAGCGTGCCCGCGCGGCTCGACCTGAGCGCCGGGGTGGATCGTTTCCGCCACCACCGGGGCGAGGTCGAGGTCCTTCAACTCCACGCCGACGACCACGACGTGGGGCGGTGGCTGCGGGCCAGGGCGGGGGAGCGGGTCTTCCAGGATCTGGAGCTGCACGCCAGCGACGGCGATCTGGTCGTGGTGGGGGCGGTCCGGGGCCCACGGCCTGCACCGTTCCTGCTGCGAGCGCGGCTGGCCCCGGCCAGCGTGGCCGGTGATCGGGCGGTGCTGGTCAGCGTCTACGAGGCGCGGATCTATACGCCCTGCGCCATGACGGCGCCGGCGGTGGCCCGCGAGGTCCTCGTGGCCATCGGGCTCGAGGACGCGCTCATCGGGCCCACGGTGGCGGTGCTCGACCCCATCGACCACCTGCTCTTCGAGGTCTGCGCCGAGCTGGGCTGGAAGGTGCCCGGGCGCGACGAGCTGCGGCTGAGCGACATTGGCGCGTCCGGCGGGCAGGTTCGGCTGTCGGCGGGGCGAAAGGCGACCCGCCGCTTGGGCCCCCAGGGGCTTGCCGGCATCATCGAGGACGGCGGGGCGCGGGGGCGGCGCTTTCTCGCCGACTATGAGGCGAAGAGTCTCTTCCAGGCCATCGAGGCCCTGGTGGCCGAGGGGCACCACGAGCGCGCCATCCGCGCCTACGAGCGGCAGCTCGATCTGCACCCGGACCACCCCTTCGTCAGCGGCCGCCTCATGCAGCTCTATGGGGCCGATCCGCACGCGGGGGCAGACGCCATGGCCCTGGCCCGGGCGCGGCTGAACCAGGCCGACGATGACCCGGACGGGCTGGCCACCCTGGCGGTGGTCCAGGCGCGCCGCGGCGTGGCGGGCGAGGCGGCAGACAGCCTGGCGCGGCTGGCGCGGTCGGCCGAGCGGCAGGGGGAGTCCGCAGAGGCGGCGCAGGCGCTGTGGGCGCGGGCCGTTGTGTTGGCGCCCGAAGATCCGCGGGGCGCCATCGCTGCGCTCGAGGGGGCGCTGGCCTTGCGTCGCCGGTTGCCCGGGGCCTTGCGGGCGCTGAGCGACCTGTACGGGCGCGTCGGGGACTGGGCCGCGGCGCTCCACACCCGCGAGCGGCTCCTGGCCGGCGAGGCCGAGCCCTCCCGCAGGCGCGCGCTGCTGCTCGAGCTGGGCGCCCTGGCCTTGAACGAGGCGGGCGCCATCGAGGCAGCCGCCGCCTACTTCGAGCAGGTGCTGGCGGATCAGCCCGACGACATCGCGGCGCTGGATGGCCTGGCCCGCGCCCACCAGCAGGCGGGCCGGCTGCTGCCCGCCGTCCGGAGCCTGGACCGGGCGACGCACATCCTCCAGCAGCGGGGAGACGCCGAAGGTGCGGCGGCCCGCATGGTGCAACTCGGCCAACTCTGGCGCGCCGTCCCCGATGAGGGCCACGCCACCGCAGCGCTGCGGTTCCGGCAGGCTCTCACCCTGGTGCCCGGCCATGTGGACGCCCTGCTCGGTCTCGCCGACGCCGCAGAGGCGGGCGGCGACGCGGGCCGGGCCCGTGCGCACCTGGAGGAGGCCCTGCGCGCCACCGAGGGGCGCCCCGACGATCCCCAGCGGGTCGAGATCCACCTGCGGTTGGGCGCCCTGTTCGCTACGCGGCTGGACGCCCCCGATCGGGCGGTGGTGGCCTACCAGAAGGCGCTGCGGGGTTCGGCGAAGCAGGTGCGGGCCGCCGTCGAGGCCCTGGACGCGTTGTTCTCGCGCCAGGGGCGGGCCGAGGATCTCGCGCGGGTGCTGGGCCTGGCCGCCCAAGCCACCCATGAGCCCGCGGCGCGGGGCGCCGTGCTCGCGCGGCTGGCGGAGGTGGTGGCGACGCTGGGTGACGGTGCGCGGGCGCGCAGCCTGCTGGCCGAGGCTGCTGCGCTGCGTCCCGGGGATCCGAAGGTGCTCGCGGCCCGCGTGAACGCGCTGCGGGCCAGCGACGCGCCGGTCGAGCTCGTGGACGCGCTGTGGGCCCTGGCCCAGATCACCGACGAGCCCCGCGAGGTGGCCGAGCTGCAGGCCGAGCGGGGCCGGTTGCTGCTGCGACGCCTGAACCGCGCCGACGAGGCGGTCGAGGCCTTCGGGCTGGCCCTGGGCGCCCACCCCGGCCACGCCGAGGCGCTGCGCGGGCTCGCCGACATCGAGCGTGAGCGTGAGCACCATACAGCCCTCGCGCGGCTGCTGGCCGAGCTGTCTCAGGTGGCGCCGGCGGCCGAGCGGCCCGCGGTCCTGTTGGAGCTCGGGCGCCTCGAGGTCGAGGTGCTGGACGAGCCGGCGCGGGCCGTGGGGCGCTTCGAGGCGGTGGTGAAAGCGTGGCCGGACGATCCCGAGCCCCGCCGGCGGCTCGCGGATTTGTACCTGACCTTGGGGCGGGCGGCCGACGCGCTCCGGCAACTCGAGGCTGTCGAGCGGCTGTACGTCGAAGAGGGCTGGGCCGAGCCGCAGGGCCCCTTCCACCTGGCCGCGGCGCGGGCCCATCAGGGCGCCGGGCAGGCGCGCGAGGCGCTGGAACGGTTGGCGAGCGCGGTGGCGGTCGATCCCGACCTGGAGGCCGCGCACGCCCTGGCCCGGGACCTGATGTTGGAGCAGGGCGACCTGCCCGCCATCGTGGACTGGTCGGCGCAGGGCGCAGCGAAGGCGCGGGCGCCCGCCGTCCGCGCCCGGCTGCTCGCCACCGCCGGCCGGCTGGCGTGGCGCGAGCTGAAGCAGGCGGCCCGTGCCGCCGGCCTGCTGGACGAGGCCCTGAGCTTGACGCCGGACGATGCCGCGCTGGGGCGCCTGCGGTTGGAGGTGGCCACGGCCCTGGGCGACTGGGCCACCGTGGACGCGCGCCTACGGGGGCTGCTGGAGCAGGCGGCCGAGCGCAACCAGCCGGCGCTGCTGACGCGGTTGGCCACCTTGAGCTTCGGCGCCCTGGAGCAGCCCGCCGAGGGCTTTGCCCTGTTGGAGCGAGCGCTCGCGCTGCGGGCCGACTACGCCCCGGCTCTGGGGCTCCTGGCTGAGCAGTCCGCCTTGCGGGGCGAGTGGGGGCGCGCCCGCACCGCCCTGGAGCGGCTGGTGGCGACCCCCGCTGCGGGCGCGGCGGACCACCTGGCCCTGGCCCGGGCCGAGTTGATGGCCGGCGCCCCGAGCGCGGCCCGCCGGCGGCTGGATGGCCTGCCGGAGTCCACCCGCGAGTCTGCGGCCTGGCTCACGCTGTCGGCCCAGGTGACACAGGCGCTGGAGGCCGCCGCGGTGGACCGTCCGGTCGCACCGCCCGCCACGGCTGTACCGCCCGCTTCGGCTGACACCAAGGTGGGCGCGCCGGCGCCCGAGCCCGACGCGGACGCGGTGCTGCTGGCCCCCACCAGTGACGAGCAGAGTGTGGACGGCGCCGGGGAGGCCGTCGTGGCCCCTGACGCCGCGGCCGGCTTGCCTGCGCCGCCGGCGACACAGGCGGGCGCCCCACCGGCCCCGCCGCTTCCTGCCACCGAGCCGCCGCCCCCCATGGACGCAGCGCCCACGTCGTCTGCCCCGCCGGCTCGGCAGCCCCCCGAGACCAGCGTGCCGCCCGGCGCGGCGCTGGACTCCATCGACGAGCTGCTGGCGGCCATGGATGGAGGCGACGACTCGTCGGAGCGCACCGCCGAGGCGCTGCGGCAGGCGGCCGAGACGGCCGCGCCGGGGGCCGCTGCCGACGCCTGGCTCGCCGTAGCGGAGCATCGCCGTGACGTGCTGCGCGACCCGCAGGGCGCCGAGGCCGACTTCATCCGGGTCCTCGACGTCGGGGTCCCGACCGAGCCGGCGTGGGGCGAGGCCATGGAGGCCCTGGAGGATCTCTACGCCTTGGGCCAGCGCTGGGATGGTCTGCTGGCCCTGTATGATCGCCGCATCGTGGCCGGCGTGGATCCCGCCGCCGAGATCGAGCTGCTGAAGGCATCGGTGCTGCGGGCAGCCGGGCGACTCGACGAAGCGCTGGCCGCGGCCGAGGCGGCCCGCAGCGCGGGGCCGCGCGCCACCGAGCTGCTGGTGTCGCTGCTGGTGGATGGGGGGCGGCGGGCGGACGCCGCGCAGGCGCTCCTCGCCGACGTCGACGAGCTGGCGCCCGACGAGGCGGCCCACCGGCGCTGGCGGGCGGCGGAGCTCCACTTCGCAGAGGATCCAGAGCGGGCGTTGAACCTGTTCCGGGCGGCGGCGCAGCGTCTGCGTGATCCCGAGCTCATCGAGGCTTGGGGCGACGCCGCTGAGCAGGCCGATGACGGCGAGGCGCTGGTGGCCGTCGCCGAGGCGCGCGCCCGCGCGCTGCCGGATCAGGGACCCCACCGCCTGCGGCGCAGCAGCGCCTTCGTACAAGCCGCGGCCCTGGCCCGTGAGCGCGGCCTGGATCCCGCGTGGCAGATCAGCCTGCTGGGCGAGGCGTTGGCGGCTTGGGCCGACAACCCCGAGGCCCTGGAGGCTCTGGCGGAGATCCAGCGCCAGACGGGTGATCACGCAGGCCTCCGGCACACGCTCATGGCGCAGATCGAGGCCGCTCTGCCGGGGCCCACTCGCGGCGAGCTCGCGTTGGCCCTGGCGAAGCTCCATCTGGCCCATGGTGAGGGCCCCGAGGCGGCTCAGCCCTACCTGCAGCAGGCCATCGCCGAGCTGGGCTCCGGAGCCACGGCTGAGATCGCGCGGCAGCTCCTGACGGGTGGACCGGCGGCCCACGCCCCGGAGGGACCCTCGGTGGCGGCCCTGTGGGTCGAGTCCAACTCGACGGCTGCAGCGGACGGCGGCGACCTGGCGGCGGCCGTGGCGGCCGCCACGCCCGGCCCGGAGCGGGCGGCCGCGGCGCTCCGCTGGGCCCGCGCAGCGTCCGATGTTGCAGAGGGGCTCGAAGGCTACCTGCTGGTCCTCGCCGAGCCCGGGGCGGGGGAGGCGGCCCTCAGCGCCGCGGTGGACGACCTGGTTGCCACGGGGGCCGAGGCGCTGGCGGCCGTCGACGCCGCGCGCCACCTGGCTGAGCAGACCGGCGGAGGGATCCGGCTGGCCGCCCTGCGGTGCTGGGTGGCCTGCGTTCAGGGCCGCAGCGCCGACGCGTCCCACGCGCACGCGCTGGTGGTGGACGAGCCCGACGAGCCCGTGGCGCGGTGGGTGGCGGCACGGCTGGCGCTCTCAGATGGCGACCAGACCACGGCGCGGGACCACCTGCTGGTGGCCCTGACCGCCGGCCCCCCCGAGGCGCTGCCGCTTCCAGCGGGCGCCGCCACCCAGGCCTTCGCCATGCTGATCGAGCTGGCCGAGGACGGCGCCGACGCCGAACGCCTGACAGAGAGCCTGCTGGATGAGCGCCCACCCCTGATCCCGGCGCTTGGCTGGCTCCGGGCGCGTTGGGCCGGGTCGTCTCAGTGGCCGCGGCTGCTGGAGCGGTTGGACGCGGCCCGCGCTGTGGAGCCCACCGCCATCGACGTGTTGTGGTGGCGCGTCGAGCTGCTGGCCGGGCCCGCCGACGAGGCGGCGTTGGCGGGTGAAGGCCTCGCCGAGCTCTTGGCGGCTTCGCCGGAACATGCGGCCGCGCGAAGGCTGGCGTATGGGTTGGCGGCCGCCCGCGGCGCCTGGGACGAAGCCCTGCACCATGTGGAAGCCACCCTGTCGCCCCCATCGGGAGCGGGCGTCAGGCTCCTTCACGATCTGCTCGATCACGCCCCGGGCGGCTGGGCGCCGCTGGCGGCCGCTCTGACGCGGTGGGCGGGCCAGCCCCACCTGACAGACTCGCTCTCGGCCTGGGTGGCCGAGGCGAGCCCGGCGCAGCCCTGGCGGACGCCTGTGGTGGAAGCGCTGGAAGCCCAGGCCGAATAGGCCGGCAGCTTCTTTGGCGGTGGTTGCTGCCGCCGTGCGGCGCGTGTTAAGCGTGCGATCCCGGTCCGAGGGGTCCGCTCTGGCGGATGGGCCGGTTTGCGGGGGGTGACCCCCGAGCATTTGGTTTCTCGCAGATTTCGTCGCCACGCACGGCGGCCGCCCCGCCGGGGCAGAGGAGGAAGAGCATGCGCATCGTGCGCTTCGCGGGCCTCGTGGCCCTTCTGGGTGGTCTGTCCGCCTGCGGCTCCAGCCGCAACACCGAGATCTTCAGCCAGCAGCGCGTCCTGGAGAAGACGGGCGACGCCCAGCCGCTGGTGGACCAGGCGGCCGAGGCCTGGAAGGGCCGCGAGGACCGCGCCAAGGCCGAGGCCGCGGTGAAGCTGTGGGAGCAGGCGGCGCAGATGGACCCCACGCGGGCCGACATCCAGCTCTCGCTGGCCTACGCCTACTACTTCATGTGCAACGTGCACCTGCGCTGGGACGACAAGCCCGACGACGCCATGAAGACGACCTACAAGAAGGGCTACGAGGCCGGCCGCAACGCCGTGTGGCTCGCTGCGCCCGAGTTCGCCGAGCGCATCAAGAAGGGCGAGAAGTGGGAGTCCGCCGTCAAGGACGTGGACGCCAAGGCCGTGCCGGGCCTGTACTGGTACGCCACCAACATCGGCAAGTGGGCCCTGCTGGATGGCTTCACCACCATCCTGGCCGAGAAGGACCACATCGCGGCCACGATGGGCCGCATTCTGGAGCTGGACGAGGGCTTCTTCCACGGGGCGCCGCACCGGTACTTCGGCGTCTACCGCACGAAGATCCCGTTCCCCGGCGGCGACCTGCCGGCGTCGAAGAGCCACTTCGAGAAGGCCATCGGGTTGGACGGCAACTACCTGGACACCAAGGTCCTGTTCGCCGAGTCCTACGCCGTCAAGGAGCAGGACGAGGACCTGTTCAAGAAGCTCCTGGGCGAGGTGGTCGCGGCGCCCGATGACGCCATCCCCGAGCTGATCCCCGAGAACAAGAACGCCAAGCGTGTAGCGCAGAAGCTGCTCTCGGACATCGACGAGTACTTCTGAGCCCTTTGAACGAAGCGGCCGCGCCGGCGTCGCCCGGCGGGGCGCCCGGCCCCGCCCTGCAACCCAACGTCTCCAAGAGGATCCCATGCGTTTGCTGACCGCTCTGACCGTCGCCGCCGTCGCCGCCGTAGGTGCGGTGGGCGTCGCCCACGCCGATGACGGCGTGATGAAGATGGCCACCGTGGCCCCCACGGGCACTCCGTGGGCCGCGCTGCTGAAGAAGTACCGCCAGAACGTGAAGAAGGCCGCCGAGGCGGCCGGGACCGAGATCAAGATCAAGGTCTACATGGGCGGCATCAAGGGCGACGAGCAGAGCTCGGTGCGTCAGGTCTTCAAGGGCACCCTCCAGTCTGCCGGCGTCTCCACGGGCGCCGTCTCGGTGCTCGTGCCCGCCGTGGACACCCTGGAGCTGCCCTACCTCTTCAAGGACTTCGACGAGGCCGACAAGGTGCTCGACGCGGTGCGCGGTGAGCTCGACGCGCTGCTCGCCACCAAGGGCCTGAAGCTCCTCATGTACTCGGAGAACGGCTACCGCAGCTTCGGCGGCAAGAAGTTCTTCAAGACCCCCGAGGACATGAAGGCCGTCAAGATGCGCTCCCAGGAGAGCTCGGTCCACGTGGGCATGTACCGCGCGCTGGGCGCCAGCCCCGTCACCATGTCGGTGGGCGAGGTGATGAGTGGCCTGCAGACCGAGGTGGTGAAGGGCTTCGACAACACGCCGCTCTTCACCCAGGCCGCCGGCTGGAACCAGGCGGTGAGCCACTACACGGTGTCGCGGCACATCTACCAGCCCGCCCTGATCCTGGTGAACAAGGGGTGGTTCGACGGGCTGCCCAAGGCCACCCAGGACATCCTGCTGAACGAAGCCAAGGCCCTCGAGGGCAAGGGCCGCAAGCTCGTGCGGCTGCTGAACCCGAAGCTCATCGAGAACCTGAAGGCCGGTGGGCTCGAGGTCTACGAGCACACCGCCGCCGAGTCCGAGGCCTTCCGCACCGCCACCCGCTCAGTGTGGGCCTTGCGGCGCAAGGAGCTGCAGGACGCCGGCGACACCACCGGTGTGGCGTTCTTCGACGCCGTCATGAAGGCCAAGGGAGTCGCCAAGCCGTGAGCGCCCCCGAGCGAGCCCCGCTGTACCGGGCGGCCCACGCGGTCGACGAGGCCGTCTTCCGGGTCGAGAAGATCCTGGTGACCGTCGCCGCCATGGTGATGACCACCACGGTCTTCCTGGACATCTGCTTTCGGTCGTTCAGCTCGCCCGACAGCCAGCTCGCTCGCAAGCTGCTCACCGTGCTGGGCTGGTTTGGCGTCGAGAAGACCGAGGCCACCTATCAGACCCTGCGCGACTACGGCACACCCACGATCCTCGTGGTGCTCACGTTCATCGCCGGCGGCGCCGTGTTCGCGTCGGGCAACGTGCGGCGGCCCGAGGCTGAACGCCGCCCCAAGTGGTGGGGTGTCGTCTACGGCCTGGTGGCCGTGGCCATCGCCTGGCTGTTCGTGCAGTTCATCACCCGGCAGCCGAGCTGGCAGGTCTGCATGACCCTGCTGATCCTGGGCAGCGTGGGCTTCCTCTACGACGCCGTGCGCCGCAAGGACTGGCTGGCCTCCGTGCTGGCGGTGGTCGTGGGCGCCCTCGGCGCCTGGGCCTCCACCAAGCTCCCGCAGGACTACATCTGGAGCCAGGAGCTGTCGCTGATCCTCCTGGCCTGGATCGCGTTCCTGGGCGGCAGCATGGCCACCCGCGTGCGCGACGACTCGGGCACCGAGGACAAGCACCTGAAGGTGGACGCCCTGGCGAAGCTCATCCCGCAGGCTCTGCGGCCCTGGGCGCGGGCCCTCGGTTTGCTGGTCAGCACGCTGTTCTGCGCCTACATCCTGGCGCTGGCCTACGAGCACGTCTTCGGCCCCACGGGCGACTACGCTGGGGGCGAGCGGCGCCCCTCCACGAAGATCCCGGCCTGGCTCATCATCTTCGCGATGGTGGTGTCCTTCGCCATCATGACCCTGCGGCTGGCGGCGCGGACCATTGACGCGTTCCTCAACCCGCGGGCCCCGGTGGAGACCCTCGACCATTGAGCCCGACCGTCCTCTACCTGCTGGCGCTCGGCGCCATGCTGCTGTTGTCGGCCCCGCTGTTCTTGCTGATCGGCGCGGCCACCGTGCTCGGCTACGTCCTGTTCGGCGACGTGCAGGGCTTCATGGACGTGACCATCATCGAGAACGTCCGCGAGCTCACCGACAAGCCGCCGCTGCTGGCCATCCCGTTCTTCGTGCTGTCGGGCTCCATCATGAGCCACGGCGCCATCGCGGGGCGGCTGGTGAACGTGGCGAAGGCCGTGTTCTCGCCGCTGCCGGGTGGGCTCGGCATCGCCACCGTCGCGGCGTGCATGTTCTTCGCCGCCATCAGCGGCTCGAGTCCGGTCACCGTCATCACCATCGGCGGGGTCATGTACCCGGCCATGGTGGCGGCCGGCTACCACGAGCGCTTCTCCACGGGCCTGGTCACGTCTGCAGGCACGCTGGGCATCCTCATCCCGCCCAGCATCCCCATGATCGTCTACGCGATCTTCGCGTCGGGCACCGACGTGATCCGTGTCGAGGACCTGTTCCTCGCGGGCTTGGGGCCGGGCGTGCTCATCGGGCTCATCCTGGGCGCGTACTGCATGATCATGGGCATCCGGAAAGGCGAGCGCTTCACCCGGCCCGACCTGGGGGCCGTGTGGGACGCCACGGTGGACGGCTTTTGGTCGTTGATGCTGCCGGTGGTCATCCTGGGCGGCATCTACTCGGGCATCTTCACCGCCACCGAGGCGGCCGCGGTCAGCGTGGTCTACGCCCTGGCGGTGGAGCTGTTCGTGCACCGCGAGCTGACCTTGAAGGAGGTCCCGGCGGTGGTCGGCGAGGCCACCATCCTCATGGGCAGCCTGCTGGTGATCTTCGCCATGGCGGTGGGCTTGAACGCGCTGCTCACCGATCTGGGCATCCCCGAGGCGGCCGCCAACTGGATCACCAGCCTCGACCTGACGCCTACGACGTTCATGCTGCTGCTCAACGGCTTCCTGCTGTTGGTGGGCTGCCTCATGGACATCATCAGCGCCATCATGATCCTGGTGCCGCTGCTGGCGCCCATGGCCAGCCTGTGCGGCATCGACCCCATCCACCTGGGCGTGGTGTTCATCGTCAACCTGGAGCTGGGCTACCTGACGCCGCCCATGGGGCTGAACCTGTTCGTCAGCTCGTCCATCTTCAACAAGGGCCTCAGCGAGGTCATCCGTTCGGTGGTGCCCTTCACCGGGCTGCTGCTCATCGCGGTGCTCATCGTCACGTACGTGCCCACCGTGTCGCTGGGGCCCGTGAACGCCCTGAACGACAAGCCGGTCTACGTGGCCTTCCCCGACGGCAAGCAGTGCACCGCCCCCGCAGTGGATGATGGCGAGCTGGGCGCGGAGGACGAAGACGGCAGCGCCGAGGGGGACGACGGCTCCAAGTCCATCAGCGACCTGATGGAGGACGACGACGTGAAGGCGCTGTTGGACGACGACGGCAGCGACGACAGCGACGACGCCGCCGACGATGACGGGCAGCCCAAGTCGATCCAGCAGCTCATGAAGGACGACGACGTCCAGGACCTGCTGAACGACGAGCCGGCCAAGGCGCCGAAGGCCCCCGTGGCGGCGCCCTCAGCGCCGGCGCAGCCCAAGTCCATCCAAGAGATGATGAAGGACGACGACGTCCAGGACCTGCTGGACGACTGAGACGGGCCGAGGTCAGCCCTTCGGCTTGGCCTTCGCCTTTGCCCGCGGCTTGGCCGCGGTCTTCGGCTTGGCCGCGGTCTTTGGCTTGGCCGCGGTCTTCGGCTTGCTCTTGGCTGCCGGCTTGGGCTTTGCGGGCGAGTCCGCCTCGGTCTTCGCGGGGGCCGTCGGCACCGCACGGGCCGCCTCGGCCGCTGCCACGGCTTCGTCCGCGCGCCGGGCCGACGCCTCCACCCGCCGCGACAGCCCGTCCAGCGCCCGCCGCAGCGCGGCGACCTCCTCGCGGAGGGCGGCCACCTCGTCCCCCCGCGCCAGATCCAAGTTGCCCAGCAGCGACTTGAGCTGGGTGTCCACGAGCTGGCGCGCCTCCACCGAGACGCTGAAGGCCTTCATCAGCGCCTTCACCAGCGCTTCGTTCTGCACGAGCTTCATGGCCAGGTCGCTCTGCAGGAGCTGACCGACCAGCTGACCGATTCGAGGGTTCATGGGGCCTCCGGGTTTTGCGGCGCGGACGGTGCCACAGCCCGACAACAGGGGTCAAACGCCCATCATCACGGGTTGTTTGGCGGAGAGCGCTTCGATATACTCCGCCCCTTATGCGCTCGGCGACCTTCCAGGTCGGCGGGGCATCCCAGAGCCTTGCAGAGGGAGCGCGCGCCTCGATGCGACACCGCGATGACCAGCTCACCGTGCTGCCCCCCAGCGGGCTGCAAGATCGCTGGTCCCGGCAGGTGCGTTACCTGCGGGTGTCGCTCACCGATCGCTGCAACTACCGCTGCACCTACTGCATGCCGGCCGAGGGCTGGCCGCTCATCGAGCGCACGGGTCTGCTCAGCCTCGAGGAGCTGGCGCGGGTCATCCGGGTGTTCGCTGGGCTCGGCGTCGAGCGGGTCCGCCTGACCGGTGGTGAGCCGCTGGTCCGGCGCGGCGTGGTGGACCTCGTCCGCGAGATCGCGCAGACCCCAGGGATCCAGCAGGTGGCCATGACCACCAACGCCCACCTTCTGGCGCGCCACGCGCAGGGGCTGTGGGACGCGGGCTTGCGGGGCCTGAACGTCAGCCTCGACACCTTTGACCCGGAGCGCTTCGCCACCATCACCCGCGGGGGGGACGTGGCGAAGGTGATCGAGGGCATCCAGGCGGCCCAAGCGGTGGGCTTCACCGACATCAAGATCAACGCGGTGGCCCTCGACCGGCTGAACGGCGACGACGCGCCCGCGCTGGTGGAGGGCTGCTGGGCCAACGGCTGGCTCCCCCGGTTCATCGAGGTCATGCCCATCGGCAGCCTGGTGGAGCAGCGGCGCGATCGGCTGACCAGCGAGCAGGTGTTCGACCGCATCAGCCGGGTGCACCCGTTGCGGTGGCTGGAGCGGACCAACACGCCCAACGGCCCGGCCCGTTACGCGGTGGTGACGGAAGGGCCCGAAGCCGGACAGCGCGTCGGGTTCATCAGCCCCATGAGCGACCACGGCTTCTGCAGCACCTGCAACCGGGTCAGGCTCACCGCGCGGGGCGGGTTCCGCCCGTGTCTGGCCGATGACCACGAGGTCTCGCTCTTGCAAGCGATCCGAGACGGTGCCACGGACGAGTCCCTCGCGGGTCTCATCCGGCAGGGCCTCGCAGGCAAGCTCGAGGCCCACCACTTGCGGACGCCCACCCGGGCCCCGGTCTCGACGATGACCGGCATCGGGGGCTGAGCAGAGGACTTTGGATTCAGGAGTGTCCCATGAGCGATGAGACCCTGCGCGACGAAGGCCCCAGCACCGGCTCCCGGATCCGGTTGATCGTGGGCGTTTTGCTGGGCGTGGCGGCCTTCTACGTGGTCGTCGACTCGATGACCGAGGGCGGCACCTACTTCTACACGGTGGAGGAGGCTGCGGGGCAGGAGGTCAACGACCGCCCCATCCGGGTGAAGGGCAAGGTCATGCCCGGCACCTGGAAGCAGAACGACAAGGGCAACGAGCACGCCTTCACCATCTACGAGAACGACAAGCGCATGAAGGTCACCTACCTGGGCGCCCTGCCGGACGTGTTCGGCGAGGACCGCGAGGTGGTGGCCACCGGCACCCGCGGCGAGGACGGCGTCCTCGTGGCCACCGAAGTCACCGCCAAGTGCCCCTCGAAGTACGAGGGCGAGGCCATGTCGGAGTCGGCCCGCGAGCGGGTCGGACACCCGGGCAGTTGAGGCAGCTGAGGATTCATGGACACCAACAGCATCGGTAACCTGCTGCTCTATGTGGGGCTGGTGGTGGCGTTCTTCGCCGCTGCGGCCAGCGTCGTGGGGCGCCTGCGGGACGACGGGCGGCTCATGCTCGCCGGCGAGCGGGCCGGCCTCGCGCTCAGCGGCATCCTCATCACGGCGTCGCTGCTGCTGGTGGACGCCTTCCTCTCCCACGACTACTCGAACAAATACGTCGCGCACTACAGCGACAACAACATGCCCTGGTACTACCTGATCGCCTCGTTCTGGGGCGGGCAGCAGGGCTCGTTGATGTTCTGGTGCCTCATCCTGGCCATCTGCACCGGCCTGGTGATCTGGCAGAACCGCGACCAGAACCGCGACATCCTGCCCACGGTCATCACGGTGCTCATGGCCGTGCAGATCTTCTTCTTGGGCCTGATGATCATCGAGGCCAACCCGTTCGACAGCTTCCGGGTGAACATGCCGCCGGCCAACGGCCGCGGGCTCGAGCCGCTGCTGCAGAACCCGGCGATGACCTTCCACCCGCCGAGCATCTTGAACGGCTACGTGTGGTTCACCGTGCCCTTCGCCTTCGCCATCGCGGCCCTGGTGCACAAGCGGCTGGACGACACCTGGATCCGCACCACCCGCCGCTACGCGGTGGTGAGCTGGGCCTTCCTGTCTGTGGGCAACCTGTTCGGCGGCATGTGGGCCTACGAGGAGCTGGGCTGGGGCGGCTTCTGGGGCTGGGACCCGGTGGAGAACGCCTCGCTCATGCCCTGGTTCACCGCCACCGCCTACCTGCACTCGGTGATGATCCAGGAGCGCCGCGATCAGCTGAAGGTGTGGAACATCGGCCTGGTGATGGTGACCTACTTCCTCACCGTCTTCGGCACCTTCCTCACCCGCTCGGGCCTCATCGACTCGGTGCACACCTTCGCCCAGAGCGACGTGGGCGATTACTTCATGTGGTTCCTGGCCTTCCTGGCCGTGTTCATGTTCGGCATCGTGCTGTGGCGCGTGCTGGACGGCAGCCTGAAGAGCAAGGGCCGCATCGAGCGCATCTTCAGCCGCGAGGGCGTGTTCCTGCTGAACAACTTCGTGCTGCTCGGCTGCGTGGGCGTGGTGATGTTCGGCACGCTCGGCGAGAAGATCAGCGCCTACTTCTGGCAGGAGACCAAGTACACCGCGCCCTGGTTCAACACCTGGATGGTGCCGGGCGGCCTGGCGCTGCTGCTGCTGATGGGCATCGGCCCCATCATCCCCTGGCGCCGGGTGACCTGGGCCGGCTTCAAGAAGAACTTCCTGGTGCCCCTGGGCGTGGGCGCCGCCGGCACGGCAGCCATCTACGCCGCCGACGTCTACCACATCCAGGACTGGGTGGCCCGCACCCACATCCCCTGGGGCGAGGTACCCCTGGGGCGCCTCCCGCTGGTGGCCGAGCTCAGCGGCATCTACGCCCTGGTGGGCTTCTTCGGGGTCTTCTTCCTCACCTGGCCGCTGCTGGTGGAGTACATCCAGGGCGCGCGGATCCGGGCGAAGAACGCCAACGAGGGCCTGCCCGTCGCGTTGGTGCGGTTGGTGAGCAAGAACAAGCGCCGCTACGGCGGCTACCTGACCCACCTGGGCTTCGCAGGCCTTTTCCTGGGCTTCATCGGCACGGGCCTGAAGACCGAGAAGGACCTGAGCTTCTCGGGGCAGGGCAGCACGCATGTCATCGAAGACAAGCAGCTGACTTTCCTGGGCTTCGAGACCGAGGAGAACCGCGAGTACAACGAGTGGTTCGCCAAGTTCGAGGTGCACCAGCTCGACGCCGACGGCAAGCCGGGGAAGTCCCTGGGCATCCTGCGGCCCTCACGGCGCAACTACACCGGCGCCAATGTGCGCATGTCGCGGGTCACCACCGAGAAGGACGAGATCTTCCTCTTCAAGGGCAACGTGTACCTGGCCCTGGTGTCGCTGCGACCGCAGTTCCAGAACGCCGAGGTGATGGCCCACTACAACCCGATGATCATCTGGATGTTCATCGGCGGGGCCCTGCTGCTCATGGGCGTGGTGCTGGCCGTGTGGCCCGAGCCCACCAAGTACCCCGTCTTCGCCGCCGCCATGCGCCAGAAGGCCAAGGGGCAGGCGAAGGGCGCCCGGGTCGCCGAGGCCGAAGCCCCTGGCATGGCCCGCCGCGGCGTCGACAGTTAGCGCGGCCGGGCGTGGAAGTCCCCAGGCTCATTGCAGGACCCCCCCCGCCCGATGTAATCGCCGTTTCCGGAGGGCGCCCCCCTCCCACGCTGAACCCCGTGCGCGGTATCGCGCGCCCGAGACCCACAGGCACCTGACATGTTGCTCTTGCTGGCCATCGCGGGCGGCTTCATCTCACTCTGGCTCCTCCTTCAGAGTCTCAAGCCGCTCACCGAGCGGGGCGTGGTCACCGCCGAGGACTGGCAGCGGGTCGAAGATGAGTCGTTGGCGCTCCTCCGACGGCGGGACCGGCTCCTGGCCGAGCTCCGCGATCTGGAGTTCGAGGCGTCGCTGAACAAGATCAGCGGGCGCGACCTGGACGAGATGCGCGCCCGCTTCGCCGCCGAGGCGCTGGAGCTCGACAAGGCGCTCCAGGCCCAGGCGGGGGACTACCGCAAGGCCATCGACGCCGCGGTGGACGCGCGCATCGCCAAGGGCGGTGCCGAGGACGCCGAGCCGGCGCCGGCCGCGCCCGCCGCGACCGCCAAGGCTCGACCGGCGGACGAGGTGGATGAGGTCGAGGCCGATGGCCCGACCTGCGCCGCCTGCGGCGCGGCCCATGACCCCGACGCCCTGTTCTGCGACGCCTGCGGCGCCGGGCTGGGGGCTCGCTGCCCCGGCTGCGAGGCCCCGAACCGGACGGGCGCCCGCTTCTGCAAGCAGTGTGGCCACGATCTGACCGCCGCGGCCGAGCAGGAGAGCGCGTGATGCGAGCGATGATCAGCGTTCTGGGGCTTGCACTCCTGCTGCCCCTCACCGGCCTGGCCCAAGAGGGCGGGGGGCTGCCGCCGTTCCTGGCCAAGATGAAGCGCCACGACGTTTCGGTGCTCGTGCAGCGCCGCAGCGACGACACGCTCACGCCCGTCGAGGCCGGCGTCGAGGTGGGCATCAGCATCGTGGCTGGCGGCGCCAAGGTGCGCGACTACTGGGCGGCCACCGGCGCCGACGGCCAGGCGAAGTTCTCGGGCATCCCCAGCAACCCCGAGGTGCAGCAGGCCCTGCAGTACAAGGTGATGGTGGACGCCGGCGGCGTGCGCTTCCCCTTCGTGTTCAGCGGTGTGCCCGTCGACGGCTCGGTGGTGCAGGTGGAGGTGCCCGAGGTCACCACCGACACCGCCAGCGTGGTGCTCAGCCACGACTTCATCGAGATGTTCCCCGACGAGGAGGCCCTGGTGGTGCGCCACCAGATGAGCCTGATCAACGAGGGAACCGCCGCGGTGAATCTGGGCGCGCTCGAGGGCGGGGGTCTGCGGTTGCCGTGCCCGCCCGGGGCCAAGCACCCGTCGGTGCACGACGAGCACGATCCCCTGGTCGAGGCCGTGGGCACCGACATCTGGTACCGCGGCGCGCTGCTGCCCCGCAGCCAGCCGGCGCGCATCAGCGTGGTCTACACCGTGCCCTACAGCCACCCGACGTTCGAGTTCGCGCAGACCCTGCCGGTGCCCTCGCGGGTGGGGGTGGTGGTGGTGCCGAAGGACCGGCAGCAGGGCCACCAGGCCGACTTCCCGCTGACCATCGAGACGCAGGGCGGCCTGGGCTCGGTGAGCGAGACCGAGACTGACAAGGGCTCGCGTTTTCAGGTCCTGCGGGCCGAGGGCGTGACCCTGAAGGCCGGTGAGCCGCTGAAGTTCCGGGTGAGCGGCCTGCCCGCGCCCAGCATGACCCCGCTGTACCTGCTGCTGGTGGCCATCATCGGCGTCATCGCCTGGGTGGCCCTGGGCTTCCGCGTGAAGCCGGGCGAGCACCGCCTGTCGCGGGCGCACCTGGTCATCGAGCGGGACCGCCTGATCCGCACCCTGGCGCGCATGCGCAAGGCCACGGAGCGGGGCAAGCTGTCGAAGGTGCGCTTCGAGAAGGAGCAGGAGGCCATCACCGCCCGGCTCGTCTCGCTGTACCGCGCGCTGGATCGCCTGGATCAGAAGTGACCACCACGCCGGCCACCGCCACGCCGGCCAGCACCGCGCCGGGCGCGGCCGCGACCCTCGCCGTGCGCGGCCTGGGGCGGGCCTATGACGACCACTACGCGCTGGTGGGCCTGGACGCCGAGTTCCCGGCGGGCACGGTGACCGCGTTGCTGGGGCCCAACGGGGCGGGGAAGTCCACCCTCATCGGCATCTTGTCCAGCCGGCAGTCGCCCAGCGAGGGGCAGGTGCTGTTCGAGGGGCGCCGCGCCCACGGCGGGCCGGCTATGCGCCGGCGCATCGGCTACGTGGGCCACCGCACCATGGTGTACGGCGAGCTCACCGCCCGCGAGAACCTGCGCTTCTTCGCCCAGCTCTTCGGCATTGGCGACGCGGACGCCCGCATCGACGCGCTGCTGGACCGGGTGGGTCTGGCGCGCGACAAGGACCGCCCGGTCGAGGGCTTCAGCCGGGGCATGGCCCAGCGGCTGACCCTGGCGCGGGCGCTCTTGCCCGAGCCCAGCGTGCTGCTCTTGGACGAGCCCCTGACGGGCCTGGACCAGGCGGGCGTGGCCCTGGCCCTCGAGCTCTTTGGCTCGGCCCGCGACCGGGGCGCAGCGCTCATCATGGCCAGCCACGACCTGGCGGCCACCGAGAAGGTCGCCGACCGCGCGCTGATCCTGGCCAACGGGCGCAAGTGCTACGAGGGGCCGGTCCAGGGCGACCTGGCGGGCCTTTACGCGCAGGCGATCGCGGGCGAGCTGCCTGCGCCCGTCAAGGGGGCCGCGTGAGCGACCAGACAAGCTACCTGGGCGTGGTGAAGGCCGTGCTCCTCAAGGACCTGCGCATCGAGCTGCGGTCAAAGGAGACCCTGGCCACCATGGGCCTGTTCGGGCTGGTGATGACCTTCGTCCTCGCCTTCGGGTTCACGGCGGATCCGGCCACCAACCGGAAGGTCATCCCCGGCGCGCTCTGGACGGCGCTGCTCTTCGCCGGGGTGTTGGGGGTGGGGCGCACCTTCGCTCGGGAGGCCAAGGACGACGCGTTCACGGCCATGATCCTGTCCCCGGCGCCGCGCTCCGCCATCCTGCTGGCGAAGATGGTGGTCAACCTGTTGCTCTCGTTGAGCATCGTGGCGTTGGTGACGCCGCTCTTCGCGGTGATCCTGCAGGTGGATCTCACCGGCGAGCTGGCGGGGATCCTGGGGCTGCTGTTTCTGGGGGCCACCGGGTTCGCGGTGGTGGGCACCCCGCTGGCCGTGATGGCGGTCAACGCCCGGTTCGCCGAGGTGTTGCTGCCGATGGTGGTCTTCCCCATGGTGACGCCCGTGCTCATCGGCGGCGTCAGCGGCACCGCCGTGTTGCTGGGTCTCGTCTTCGCGCCGGATGGCCTGGCCCCGTGGGTGCAAGGCATGGTGGCCTTCGATGTGGCCTTCGGCGTGGGGGCCTTGTTCCTGTTCGAGAAGATGGTGACCGAATGAAGCTCTTCCCCGTGTTCACCGCCCTGGGCGCCGTCGGCATCGCCGTCGGCCACTGGCTGACCTTCGAGGTGGCCCCCATGGAGCGGACCATGCGCGCCGCCCAGCGAATCTTCTACTTCCACGTGCCCAGCGCCTGGCTGACCTACATCGGGTTCATCCTGTGCTTCGGCGGGTCCATCGCCTACTTGTACAACCGCAAGGCCAAGGCCGACGCCTTCGCGCTGGCGGCGGCCGAGGTGGGCCTGCTGTTCGGGCTGATCGTGGTGACCACCGGGCCCCTGTGGGCCAAGGCGGCCTGGGGCGTGTGGTGGGTCTGGGAGCCGCGGCTCACCAGCATGGCGCTGCTGATGCTCATCTTTGCCGCCTATTGGGTGCTGCGCACCTACGGCGGTCGGGGCGAGGGCGTCCGGCGGTTCGCCGCCGTGCTCGCCGTCTTCGGCGCCCCCAACATCCTGTTCGTGCACGACGCCATCCGCCGATTCGGCGGCGCCCAGCACCCCGACGAGGTGGTGAAGAGCGGGCTCACCAACGACATGCGGGTGGTGCTGTACCCCAGCCTGTTCGCCCTGCTGATCGTGTTCGGCCTGTTGCTGCACCTCCGCTACCGCGCGCACCGCGACCAGCTCACGGTCCGCGCCATCCGCCGGCGCCTCGCGCGCCTGGGAGCTTGATCATGTCCCGCCCCCTGTTCCGCGCGCTGGGTCTGGCCGCGGCGTGCTTGATGCTGCCCGTGGGCGCAAGCCTGGCCCAGCCTGCTGAGGCGCCTGCCGCGGCCGCGTCGGCCGCGAGCCCTGCTCAGCCGGCCGCCGCCACCACCGAGGCGCCCGCGAAGGCCGGGTTCCAGCAGGTGGAGCGCGCAGAGAACCTGCGCTACCGCCACCTGTGGATGGCCTACGCCGTCATCTGGCTGCTGGTGTTCGGCTTCGCCTTCCGCACCTGGCAGCGCACCCGTGACACCGGCGCCGAACTCGACGAGCTCAAGCGCCGCCTGGCTGAACTGGAGGCCCGCAATGGGTGATCTGCTGGCGACGCCGCCGCCCACGCACCTGGTCTACATCCCCGCGTCCATCCTGGTGGGCATCGTCATTGGCTTCCTGCTGGGCCGGAAGGCCGGCATGCGCGAGGGGCAGGCGGACTTCCTGGCCAAGGACGACGACGACCTGCTTTGATGGGGTGTGCGCAACACCCACACCCACCACCCACTCTGGGGCACCGCCGCGCTGGTGGCGCTGTGCCTCGCCCCACCACCTGCTGACGCCCGCGACGCGCCGGGGCGCGCCGACGCGCGCCTGACGCCTGCCGTCGAGCGCGCGCTGGCCGATCCGAGCCCCCAGGCGCTGCGGACCCTGCGCAAGCAGGGCATCCCGCGCGCCCGGGACCAGGCCATGGTGGCGCTGGCCCGGGGGATGACGGCGTACCGCAAGGGCCGCTGGGCCACGGCGGCCCAGGCGCTGCGGCAGGCCGCCGACGCGGCACACCTGGCCAACCAGGACATGGCGCAGTTCTTCCTGGGGGAGTGCCACTTCCACCAGGGCCAGTACGCCAGCGCGGGACGGCAGTACCGCGAGCTGCTGAAGCAGCACCCGCACTCCGAGTGGCGCCACCGGGCCCGGCTGCGGCTGGCCGACGTGGATCTGGCCCGCCCGGAGCGCCGGGCCTTGGGTGTGCGCGCGCTGCAGAAGGCCATCGACCAGTACCCCGAGTACCCGCACCCCGCAGCCGCGCGGCTGGCCCTGGGTGAGGCCGAGCTGGCCCGGGGGCAACGCAAGGCGGCGGCCGCGGCGTTCCAGGAGCTGGTGCACTGGTCGCCCATGGATCCGCTGGCCGCGGTGGCCCAGCGCCACCTCGAGGCGCTGGCCGCGCTGGGCGTGGCGCCCAAGGCCGAAGCGCCTGCCGACACGCTGGCCCGCTGCAGCGCGCTGCGCCGCCGCAAGGCCTACTCGGCTGCCCTGACGGGCCTGCAGCGGCTGTTGACCCGACCCGACGCCGACGGCGCCATCCGCCGAGCGGCCCGCTACCAGATCGGGCGCACGCTCTTCATGATGGAGCTGTTCCCCGAGGCCCACGACACCTTCGCCGCGGTGGAGCGCACGGCCGGCTCGGGGAGCTGGCGCCGCCGCGCCCAGCGGTGGCGCGCCTACACCCTGGAGCGCATGGGCCGCTTCGAGGAGGCCGCCCAGAACCTGCTGGCCTCGCAGGGGGATCCCGAGAAGCCCAGCGCCGAGACCACCTCGAAGATCGCCTGGCTGTACTTCAACGGGGCCCAGTACGCCAAGGCGGCGGCGTGGTTCGACAAGCTGGCGCAGCGGGGCGGTCGCTGGGCGGGGGAGACGCGCTTCTGGCGGGTGTGGATGGCCTACCGCATGGGGCAGTTCTCGGCGGCGCTCAGCGGCTTCAAGGCCTTGCAGGCGCGCAGCCGCTCGCGGCCCGAGCGCTACGGCTACTGGGTGGGCCGCACGCTGGCCAACCTGGGCGAGATCGACGCCGCGGCCGACACCTGGCGGGGGATCATCGCCTCGGCGCCCCTGTCGTACTACGCCTACCAGGCGCGGGCCCGGCTGCTCGAGCTGGGCCAGCCGGTGGATCCCGAGCCCGACGCGGTGGCTGATCCCGAGGCCGACGACGTGGATGCGGGCGGCGGGCAGGGGGGCGACAGCGCCTGTGACAGTGACGAGGGCTGCGACAGCGCTCCGGTGGCCGAGGCAAGTGAGGCTCCGGCCACGGGCGAGGGTGAGCCGGAAGCCGGGGAGCGCGCCGAAGACGGGGGGGACGGCCTTCCGGGTGCCCCCGCCGCCCCCGCCGGCCGCACCGAGCTCGACGCGCTGGCGCGTCTGGCCGAGGCCTACGGCGAGGCCCTGCCCGGCCTGGTGGCCGCCTACGAGCTGGCCGCCTTGGGCGAGCTGCCCCAGGCCGCGCTCCGGCTGCGAGCGGTGCGCGACGAGTGGTTGGCCTACCGCCGCGCCAGCCGCGGCAAGCGGCGCCACTGGGCCTACGTGCACTCGCCCTTCGTCGACTACCGCAAGGACCGCGAGGTCGTGATGTGGGGGGTGGAACGCAAGGCCGAGACCGGCCGCCCTCTGACCAAGGCCCGGCGGGCGGTGTTCCAGAAGCCCATTGGTCAGGAACGCTGGGCGCTGTTCACGCAGGCGTTCATGGACGTGGGGGATCACCACTACGTGCGTCGCCACATCGGGCGGAAGAACCGCGGGCTGGTCACGCCCCCCGAGAACCCCGCCAACAACCCCAACTGGCGCCGCTGGTACCCGCTGGCTTTCGAGGGCACCGTGCGCCACCAGGCGGCGGCCCACGGCCTGGAGCCGGCGTTCATCTGGGCGCTCATGAACGTGGAGTCCAGCTACAACCCCTGGGCCATCAGCCGGGTGGGCGCCCGCGGGCTCATGCAGGTCATGCCCCACACCGGCGAGCTGGTGGCCGAGCGCATGGGGCGGGGGAACTTCGGCACGGCCCTGCTCATCGAGCCCGAGGTGGCCATCGAGCAGGCTGCCTGGTACTTCGAGCAGCTCCTCACGAAGTTCCAGGGCCAGCTCCCGCTGGCCATCGCGGGCTACAACGCGGGGCCCCACCGGGTGGCGTCGTGGCTGGTGAACAAGGGTCACCTGCCCATGGACGAGTTCATCGAGGAAATCCCGTACACCGAGGCGCGGGAGTACGCGAAGAAGGTGCTGCGCTACCTGGCGCTGTACCGCCGGATCTACGAGGGCGACGCCCGGCTGAAGGTCAGCCAGATCATCGACCCCGACTTCAGGGACAACATCAACTTCTGAGTGGAAACCGCCTGATTCATCAGGCAAAGGCGGCGCACCACGGAGGGGGCGCCCGGGGAAGGACTACTCGCCCTCGGGCTCGCCTTCACCCTCGGGCTTCTCGCCCTCTTCGCCCTCACCCTCGGGCTTCTCTTCCTCGCCCTCGGGCTTCTCGCCGTCGCCTTCAGCCTCCGGCTTCTCGCCTTCAGTGGGCTCGACCTCGGCCTTCTCTTCGGGCTCTTCCTCGGGCTCGTCGGCCTCTTCCTCGGGCTCGTCCGGCTCGGCGGGCTCCTCGCCAGGCTCGCTCCGGGTGTCGGTCTTGCCGGCGATCATGGGTGCGCGCGGCTTGCGGGCCGCTACGTTTGTCGTGGCGCGGGGCGTGCGCGAGGCGGTGTTCCCGCGTCGGATGGTGCTCGGCTTCTTGCCCACCGTCGTCTCGTCGTCGTCATCGTCCGCCTTGCCCTTGCTCACCGACGAGCCCTTGCCCTTGGTGGCGGAGCGCCGCGAGCCCGCCTTGCGGTAGACGCTGGTCTTGGTCAGGCGGGTCTTCACGTCCTTCAGGCTGCCGGTGACCTGCAGGCCGATGAAGCCCTCGGGATCGGTGGCCCGGCGGATCTTCGGCAGGCCCTTGAGTGCGGTGTTCACGTCCTTGTTGGTCTTCAGGAACTCCTCCGAGAACTTGAAGCGCAGGTGGGCGCGGGGCCCCCAGGCCTTCAGGCTGTCGGCGAGCTGGATGTGCCCGTCGATGTCGCCCTCCAGGTCCTTCCCGGTGAGCTTGAAGTCCTCGAAGGTGGCCTTGCGCTTCTCGAAGCGCAGCCCGCCGCCCACCTGGGCCATGCGGATGCGCGGCACGTCGAAGAAGCCCATATCGCGGCTGAAGATCTGGCCCGGGCCCAGCAGCGCGTTGACCACCCGCACCGTCAGCGAGCCGGTGATCTTCGAGAGCTCGGGCTTCTTGCCCTTCAGCGGCACCTCGAGATCCACGTCGCCCTCCAGGGCGCCGATGAGGGCCAGATCCACCTGGGGCTCATCCTTCCCCTGGGGGCTCTCGTCGATGACGATCTTCTTGCGCTTGGGCGCGAAGGGGAGCTGCTCGATGCTCAGCCCCTCCCAGTCGCCCTTCACCGTCAGGGTCTCGCTGCCCTGAGCCACCTGCACCGCCAGCCGCCCGCCCATGAGCTCGGCGTCCACCGACGCCTCGACGGCGCCACGCATGAGCTTGAAGGGGGCCACCTTGGCCGACAGCCGCTCGATGAAGATCGGCACGGCGGCGGGGGGCAGGGGCGGGGGCTCGTCCTCGGCCTTCTTCTCGGCGGCCTTGGCGTCCTTGGGCTTGCTGTCCTTGGCCTTGGGGGCCTTGGCCACCTTCGCCGGCTTGCCCGCGTCGGCCGCGGCGTCGTCCGCGCCCTCTCCGTCATCGCCGTCAGCCTTGGCGGCGGCCTTCGCCTTGGTGTCCTTCGCCTTGCCCTTGGGGGCGTCCTCGTCGGCGGCGGCCCCGGTGGCGTCGTCGCCGGTGCTGCCCCCTTCGGCCTCGGCGGCCTCGGCGGCCTTCTTGGCCTCGCGCCAGGCCTTGCGGGCCTCCTGCGCCCGGGCCAGCGCCTCGCGCTCCTCGGGGGTGGGCATGGGGGTGATGGTGACGCCCCGCAGCTCCACGCCGCCCAAGCCCGCCACCTTCAGCTCGGTGATGTCGAGCTGCATCTGGTGCTCGTCGGCGGCCTTGCGCACCAGGTACGCCTTGATCTCGTCCACGGGCAGCGTCAGGTAGACGAAGAAGGCCAGGGCCGCCAACAGGAAGACCGTATAGGCCCCCCAGCGCAGCGCGTTCTTGAGCAAGCGGCCCATCAGTTCTCCACCTCTTCGTTGCGGTAGGTGGCCACGGTCATGCGCACCTCACGCAGCACCTGCCGGTCGCTCGACTGGGCGGCGACGTTGAGCTGGGTGACCTTCACCGGCTCCCGCCGGCCCTCCAGCCGCGACAGGAAGGTCGCGAGCTGCTCCAGGCTGACGCGCCGGATGGTCACCGTCTGGCTGCGCTCCACCAGGTCCTTCAGGTCCTTGGTGCCGTTGCGCTTCTTGCGCCGACGGTAGTTCTCGGTGAGGACCCGCTTGTTCTCCTTGAAGTCCTCGATCTCGAAGCCGAGCTTGCCGGCCTCGTCTTCCATGACCTTCACGAGCTTCAGGTCGTTGTCGTCGAGGCGCTTCTTCCAGGCGTCGAGCCGGGCCTTCGCCCGCAGGTACTCGTCCTTCTGCATTTGTACGTCGGCCAGCGTGGTGCGCATGTTCTCGTTGCGCTGCTCCAGAGTCTGGAGCTTCTTGCCCACCAGCAGCCAGACGAGCACGACGGCGGTGATGAGCACCGCGGTGCCCAGCCCCCCCACCATCAACTTCTCGCGGGTCGACAGCCGGTCGAAGGCGTCGAAGGCCCGATCGATGACGCTGCGATCTGCCATGGTCTACCTTCTCCTCAGCCGCAGCTCGAGCTGGCGGAGATCCGGAACTTGGTCCGGTCATCCACCGACTTCTCGACCCGCTCCTTCTGGACGCGGGTGTTGTAGCAGCGGGTCTTGCGCAGGCCATCTACGATGCGCTCCACGTCGCCGCCGCTCTCGGTCTTGCCTTCCAGGGTCATCTTCTTGCGGGTCAGGTCGATCTCGACGCGATCCACGTCCACCTTCAGGTTGAAGTCGATGCGCTGGCTGAGCTCCTGCAGGGTCTCGAAGGCGCTCGATTCGGGGATCTGGCTGCTGTTCTTCACCCCGGCGGCCACCGTCGAGTACAGCAGATCCACGTCGTCGCTGGGGTAGCCCAGCACCACCTCGCTGAGGGCCGAGGCCTGGTTGGCCAGGCCCTGGTACTCGGCCTGCAGCACCCGCTCGCGGGTCTTGGCGCCCAGCGCGCCCAGAATGATCATCACCAGCACGGCCACGGCCACCGAGATCACCCGGCCCCGCAGGAAGCCGAAGTCGCCGGTGTAGATGTACTCGCCCTTGCGGAAGTTGAGCTGGCTCTGGTGGGCCCGCGAGAAGGCCCGCAGCGACAGGGCCAGCGCCTTGCCCGCGTAGGGCCGAAGCTCGGCGCCGCCGCCCGCCAGCCGGTTGAACGAAGCCGCCAGCGGATCCAGGGGCGCCACGTGCACGCCCAGCACGCGCGCCAGGTACTCGGTGAGCCCGCGGAGCTGGCTGGTGCCGCCGGTCAGGTACACCAGCTCCACCGCCTGCCCGGTGCTCTGCTCGAAGGCCACCAGCGACCGGCGCACCTCCCGCACCACAGGGCCCAGCGCGCTGCGGCAGGCGTCGCTGATGAGCCGCTGGCGGGCCTCGGCGGTCACGTCGTGATCCACCTGGGTGTCCTGGCTGGCGGGGCTGACGCCGATGCGGCCCTCGGCGATCTTGCCCCGCTCGGCCTGCTCGGCCGGCACCTTGAAGGCGTGGGCCAGGGCCTGGGTGATGTCCTGGCCGCCCCCGATGAAGTCGCGGGCCTGCTGGGGGTGCCCCCCGGCGAAGATGGCCAGCTCACTGTGGGTGTGGCCGATGTCCAGCACCGCCACGGGCGCCGTGACCGCCTCGCCCACCACCTGGTCGTGCAGGTTGAACCAGGCCAGCGGCCCGATGCTCACCACCTTGGGATCCAGGCCCTCATGGCTCAGGGCGGCCAGGAAGAGCTGGAAGGTGTCCTCCTTGACGTAGGCCACCAGCACCTTGCAGGGGCCGGCGTCGCTCTTCTCGACGATCTGGTAGTCGTAGACCAGATCCTCCACGTCGAAGGGCACTGCCTCGTCGAGCTGGAAGGGCAGCACCTGCTCGATCTTCTTGGGCTGCGAGAACGGGAAGTCCAGCAGCGCGGTCGAGACCACCGCCGGCGGCATGGCCGTCATCAGCGTCTCGTTCAGCAGGCCCCGCCGCTCCAGCAGGCGGCGCGCGGCCGCCGCCAGGGCGTGGAAGTGGTGCTGGTCCTCGGCCACGGGCTCCACGGCCTCGCTGCCGAAGCCCACCAGCTCGAAGCTGCGAAACGCCGTGACGAGCTCACACACCTTGACGGTGTGGGCGCCCAGATCGAGTCCGACGACCTTGGTGGCCATCACTCCTCCCGGTAGTACAGGGTCCGGACCGTCTGCCCGTCCCGTTTCAAGACCGCCACCATCGTGCGGGTCATGTTGCCCACGCGCCCCTTCACCTTCAGCCGGAAGATCTGGCTGCCGACGGTGACGGAGCGCATGACGCCCTGCCAGTTGACCACACCCTGCTGGGTGATGCCCTGGTACATCTGGGGCAGCAGCCCCACCTGGGCCAGGATGGCCATCTCGGGGCTCATGGCGTTGCCCCCCAGGCCGCCGCCAAAGGCGCCGGCCAGGCCCCCGAGCCCGCCGGCGGCGTTGCCCTGGAGCTGGATCATGAACTGCAAGGGGTTCTGCAGGATCTGCTGGAACTCCTGCGGGCTGTTGAAGGCGTTCGACAGGAAGCCCCCGCTGAACACCTTCTGCATCAGCCGCTGGTTGCGCGCCATCACCACCAGCCGCGCGTAGGCGTTGATCATGTTGGCCACGTTGTCGGGCGCGGTGCTGTCCTCGCCGCAGGCCGAGATCTCCATGCGGCTGAAGAACTCGCTGTTGGCACGGATGACCGACGCGATGACGTCGGCCCCCGCGGTGTTGATGTCGATCTTGGGCTGCGACTCGTACACCGACACCTTGGTGCTCAGGTAGTCGAACATCTCGTCGTCGATGCCCCGGATGAGCCGCAGCTCCTCCACGGTATCGAAGGGCGCGTCCTTGCTGCGGTAGCGGGTCTCGCCGTCGCGCAGGTAGGCGTCCTCGCCCTCGCCCGCGCCCTCGGCCAGGCTCCAGTTGGCCTCGTCGATGTTGATGCGGTTGTCGTCCGAGTCCACCCAGTCGATGAGGTTCCCGATGAGCTCGGCGCGGGTGTACTTCTTGCCGTCCGCCCGTTCGGTCTCGAACCACGGCGCGATGGCCGGATCGCACAACAGCGAGCGGAGCTGGGCCACCACCGTCGTGCGGGTGTTGCAGGTGATCTGCGCGCGGGAGCCGCACCACAGGCCCGCCAGGCCGATGTAGGCGCTCTCGGGCTTCAGCTCGATCTCTTCGACCTCGCCCTTGCTGATGCCCAGGCCCTCGATGCCCTCGAGCTCCACGCTCAGCCCGCCCACGGGCAGGTCGATGCGGTTCTTGATGAACACGTTCAGCAGCAGACCGCAGAGCTTCTCCAGATCTACCTTGCTGCGGAGCTGGGCCACGGGGCCCCAGGCCTTGTCGTCCATGCAGGCGCGGGTCATCACCAGGGCAGTGTCGGCCATGTTGCTGGCCCGCATCTCGTCGCGCATGTTCACGCCCGCGTTCATGTGGGTGCGGGCGTTGTTGCTGAAGTCGATGAGCACCAGCGCCAGCACGGCGATGGCCGAGATGACCATGAGCAGCGCGATGCCGCGCTGGGGTCGGGGCGCGGGCCGGCTGGGCGTGGGGCGGGTGGGGCGCATCACTTGCTCCCCCCGGCCGGCGCGGCCGGCGGCAGGGCCGGCGGGATGGCCGGGTTGGCTCCCGCGGCGCCGCCCATGCGCTCCTGCAGGGCCTCGCTCTTGCGGCCCATGGTGATGGGGCTGATGGGGCGGCGGATCCGCGGCGCGGCCTGGGCCACGAAGCGGATGGGCTTGCCCACCTCGTCGGGCGGGTACAGCTCGAGGGTCACGCGCACCCGGCGGGGCAGGAGCTGGTTGTCGTTGCTGTCCCAGTCCCGCTGCCAGGCGTCGTCGCCCACCTCCTTGGTGTCGTCCCAGTACTCGAACTTCAGCTCCTTGACGCCATCCACCACCGGCCAGGTCACGCCGCCGCGGTCGGGCTTCTCGTCCAGCCGCGCGCTCTCGCGGCGGTACAGGGTCTTGCCCGGGTACTTCGAGTCGCGGTCGCTAGCCTTCAGGAAGTAGTGGACCTCGCTCTGGTCGCTCTCTTTGGCGTTGGCGTGCATGCGCAGGTGGGCGGTGCTGGCGAAGTACAGCTCGTCCTGCTCGCCCAGGAAGCGCACCACCACCGGCGGGTCCTCCTCCTGGAACATCTCCTCGAGCTCGGCGCGCAGGAAGGCCATGCGCAGCTCGCGGGTGATGCGCAGCATGACCTGCCGCCCCTCGTGGTAGCGGTCGTTGACCTTCGAGACGCGGGTCTTGGTGTCGAAGCTGTACTGCATGCTGCGCATGAGGGCCGTGGCGACCGTCATCAGCAGCACCAGGGCCATCAACACCTCGACCAGCGTGAAGCCCCGCCGGGCGCGCGGGTGCTTCATTGGTTGGGGTTGATCCCCTGCTGCATCTTCGCGGCCTCGTCGATGCCCATCTGGGCCTCGCCGTCCTTGGGGGGCGGGGCCCCCGCAGCGTCGGCGCCGAGCTGGGTGACGTAGCGCTCGATGACCAGGGTGCGCTCGCCCACCATGTCCTTCCAGGTGATCTCCAGCTTCACCTTGCGGATCTGGTCTTCGAGCTGCTGGAGGAAGGCGGGGATCATGCCGGTGGCCATGGAGATCTGGCCCACGGCCCGCTCCAGGCCGCCCATGCCCTCGGCGCCGCCGTTGGCGATGTCGACCCCGGTGAAGCCGCTGAGGAGCTGGATGAAGCGCTGGGTGAGCTGCTCGCCCGCGCCCTCGGTGATCTCGATCTTGTAGGCGCAGGCCTTCCAGCGGTAGTCGCGGAAGCCCTCGTCGCGGAAGTCGCCGTCCTCGCAGTTGTCCAGGACGTCGATGCTCTCCTTCAGGATCTTGTGCTCGACGTCGAGCATCTTGCTCTGGGCCAGGAACGTGGCCTGGCTGACCTTGTTGCTGTAGTCGCTCATCTGGATGGCGACGCCCTCGTGGCCCAGCAGGGCGGCGAGGGCCAGCACCAGGATGGCCATGGCGATCATCACCTCGAGCAAGGTGAAGCCCCGGGCACGCGGGCGCAGGCGGTGGGCGGTAGCGCGCATCACCGGCCTTCGTCCTCCACCTTCTCGGGCTCGCCGAAGCGGCGGGGCGGATCCACCTTGCCGGCAGTGCGCGTGACCTTGCCCGTCAGCGGGTTGACCTCGAGGGTCATGAAGGACTCGTCGCCGTCGGTGGTGTAGATGAGCGCGGGCTCCACGAAGCCGTTCGGGAAGAAGTGCAGGTAGGCGCGGCCGCTGGAGAACACGTCGGTCTGGCCAACGGTGAGCACCCCGTCCAGCCCGATGCCCTTCTCCATGGCCACCCGTGGGATCAACCCGTCCTCCTGATACCTCGCGCGCTTGCTCTTGATGCGCGCGATCTCCTTCTCATCCAGCCCGCGCAGGGCCTCCTCGTCGGCGGCCTCGAGATCCTCGCCCACGTCGCGCTTCTGCTTCGACATGAAGACCGGCCGGTCGCTGGCCTCGACCCAGTACGCGTCGCCGTCCAGGTCGAACACCATCCGCATGTACAGCCCCTGGGCCACCGAGCGGTTGTAGGTGTAGCGGATGGCCGCTGAGAGCCGGTTGGTCTGGGTGCGAAGCTGGGTGCTCGACATGCCCCCCAGCCCCGAGATGCCCAGGCCGATCATCAGCACCAGGATGCCCAGCACGATGAGCAGCTCGAGCAAGGTGAGCCCGCGGCCCCGGCGCCGACCGACGGGGACCCGCCGGCCTCGGGTGGGGAGGGGACGCGCGCTCATGCCCGTGCGGCTCGCTTACTTCGACCGGATGTCGTCGTCGGTGCCCTCTTGGCCGTCGGGGCCCTTCGACACCACCTCGAAGGGGCCGGCGCCCTTCCGGGCGGGCGTGAAGTACATGTACTCGTTGCCCCAGGCGTCCTTCGGCACGTCCTTCAGGAAGGGCTTCAGGCCATCGGGCGGCGTGGTCAGGGCCCGCAGGCCCTCGCCCTGGTTGGGGTACTCGCCCACCTGCACGTTGTACTGGTGCAGGGCCTGCTCGATGCTCTTCACCTGGATGCGGGTGGTGTTCACCTTCGCGTTGTCGAACTGGTTCATCACCGCGACCACGATCACGCTGGCCAGCAGGCCGAGGATCGCGATCACGATCATGATCTCGAGCAGGGTCATGCCGCGCTGGCCGCGGCGGGCCTGGGCGGCGAGGTGGCGACGGGCGATGGGGCGCGCACGCATGGGGCTCTCCTTGGAGGCGGCGGCCGGCCAGGGAAGGCTGGGCTGGCCGCGGCGGGTCATTGCACGAACTCGTTGAGCTGCAGGATGGGCATCAACACCGCAAACACGATGATGGCGATGGTGATGCCCATGCCGACGATCATGATCGGCTCCAGCAGGCTGGTCAGGCTGGCGATGCGGTTCTCGACCTGGCTCTCGTAGGCGTCGGCCACCACGCCGAGCATCTCCTCCATGGCGCCCGACCGCTCGCCGATGGCGATCATGTGGGTGACGATGGGGGGGAAGCGGCCGCTCGCCTTCAGGGGGCTGGCCAGGCTGGCGCCCTCCTTCACCTGCAGGCGGGCTTCCTCGATCACCTCGATGAGCACCACGTTGTTCAGCACCGCCTTGGTGATGTCCAGCGCGGTCAGCAGGGGCACGCCGGAGCTCAGCAGGGTGGCGAGCGTCTTGGTGAAGCGCGACACGCCGATCATCAGGAACAAGGTCCCGAAGATGGGAAAGCGCAGCCGCTGGCGGTCCCAGGTCTTGTGGCCCTTGGGGGTGGCCTTCCACTTGCGGAAGCCCCACACCGCACCGATGAAGCCCAGCATGGACAGCCACCAATACTCGCGCAGCATGTGGCTGAAGCCGATGAGCAGCCGCGTCAGGAAGGGCAGCTCCTGGCCGGTGTCCTCGAAGATCTGGGTGATCTGGGGGATGACGTAGACGAACATGCCCACCAGGATCAGGCCGCCCATGCCCACCATGATCACCGGGTACATCATGGCGCTGGTGATCTTCTGCCGCAGCTTCACCGAGGCCTCGGTGAACTCGGCCAGCCGCGTGAGCACCTGGTCCAGCGTGCCCGAGGCCTCGCCGGCGCGGATCATGTTGAAGAAGATGGGCGTGAACACCTTGGGGTGCTGCTTCAGGGCCGCGGCCAGGCTGGAACCCTCCTGCACGTCCTGGCGCACTTTCACCAAGACTTTCCGCAGCTTGGGCTTCTCGACCTGATCCACCACCGCCGACAGACTCTCCACCAACGGGATGCCCGCCTTCACCAGGGTGGCGAGCTGCCGAGTGAAGATGGCGATGTCGGTGGGGGTGATGCGCTCGAAGTATTGGGCGACGTCCACCTCGGCGGACAACAGGCCCTGGCCCTCGGCGCGGCCCTTGCCCACCTGGGTGAGGAAGATGCCTTCCTTCTTGAGCAGGGCGCGCAGGGCCTTCTCGTTGTCCGCGTCGCGGACGCCCTTGACCTCTTTGCCCGCCTTGTTCAGGCCCTTGAACTCGAACACCGCCACGGCTTGCGTCCCCTCAGTCCAGCGACAGCATGTCGTCCTGCGTCACGCGCAGGATCTCGCTGATGGAGGTCTCGCCGAGCAGCACCTTGCGGGCGCCGTCGTCGCGGAGCGTGGACATGCCCTTCTTGATGCCCGTCTTCTTGATGACCGAGCTGGGGGCGTTGTCCATCACCAGCGGGCGGATGTCGTCGTCGATCATGAGCATCTCGTAGATGCCCGTCCGGCCCGTGTAGCCGGTGTCCATGCACTCGTCGCAGCCCTTGGGCGCGTAGACGTGCCCGGGGGTCTTCGCCATGAGCTCGTCGCGGGTCAGGCCCAGGGCCTTCAGCTCGATCTCGTTGGGCACCACCGGCTGCCGGCACACCTTGCACAGGGTCCGCACCAGGCGCTGCGCCAGGATGCCCACCACCGATGAAGCCACCAGGAAGGGCTCGACGCCCATGTCCACCAGGCGGCTGATGGCGCCGGCGGCGTCGTTGGTGTGCAGGGTGCTGAACACCAGGTGGCCGGTGAGCGAGGCCTGGATGGCGATCTCGGCGGTCTCGCCGTCGCGGATCTCACCGATCATCACGATGTCGGGGTCCTGACGCAGGATGGAGCGCAGGCCGGCCGCGAAGGTGAGGCCCACCTTGGTGTTCACCTGCGTCTGGCCGATGCCGGGGAGCTGATACTCCACGGGATCTTCCACGGTGATGATGTTGCGGGTAGGCGAGTTGATCTTCGCCAGGCTGGCGTACAGCGTGGTCGTCTTGCCCGAGCCGGTGGGGCCGGTGACCAGGATGATGCCGTAGGAGCGGGTGATGACGTCGTTGACGTGGTCCAGCACCGACGCGCCCATGCCGATGTGCTCCAGGTCCTTGAGCACGGCGGTCTTGTCGAGCAGACGCATCACGATGCGCTCGCCGAAGCTGGTGGGCAGCGTCGACAGGCGGATGTCGATCTCGCGGCCGGCCACCTTCAGCTTGATGCGGCCGTCCTGGGGGATGCGCTTCTCGGCGATGTCCAGGCCCGCCATGACCTTCACGCGCGACGAGACGCTGGCGTGGAAGCGCTTGGGGGGCTGGGCGATCTCGTAGAGCACACCGTCCACGCGGAAGCGGATGGCGATGTGGCGCTCGAAGGGCTCGATGTGGATATCGCTGGCGCGGTCGCGCACCGCCTGGGCGAGCACTGAGTTGACCAGGCGGATGATGGGCGCCTCGTCGTCGGTCTCGTCGATGTCGAAGTCCAGGCCCTCGTCGCTGGCGTCGACGTTGACGACCTGCTCCTCGTCCATGCCCTCGAGCACCTTGGCGGCGCCCGCGCGGCGGTCGAAGACCTTGTTGATGGCGTCCAGCAGCACCCGCTCGGGCACGATGATGGGCACCAGGGGCACGCCGAACATCAGCCGCAGGCTGTCCAGGCCGTCCAGGTTGAGCGGGTCCGAGATGCCCACCTCGATGGTCACGCCCTTGTGCCACAGGGGCAGCATGCGCTGCTCCTTGGTGAAGCTGGAGCGCAGATCGAGGGTGAGGTCCACCTCGATCTCGTCGATGTCGAGGGTGGCCCGGAACTCCAGGCCGAGCTGCCGGGCGGTGGCCTTCAGGATGTGGTCGTGATCGACGACGCGCATGCCCGTCAGGGCCTCGGGCAGGCTGACACCCTTCTCCTCGGCCTGGGCCTCGGCCCGGGCGAGATCGGCGTCCGTGACCAGCCCCTCGTCCACGAGGGCGTGCACCACCTGGCGGTCGAAGCTCACTGAGCGTCCTCCGCGGGGGTCGGCGCGTCCTCGGGGGCCACGGCGGCCTCGGGGGCCGCCTCGACGGGCGCCGCGCCGGGCTCGTCGCCCTCCGGATCGGGGCCCGCGATCTCCATCTCGATGCCGTCGATCTCCTGGGGCAGGGGCGGGCCCTTCTCCTGGTTGCGCAGCTCCTGCATGACCCGCTCCTCCTCGCGGGCCTTCTCGACGGCCTTGTGGATGGCCTCCAGGGCACCGTGCTTCTTGCCGAAGTCCAGGCCCAGGGTCAGCTCACTGCCGTCCTTCTTGAACCGCGCCACGAACTCGCGGTGCTCCTCGAGCTTGCGCTCGAAGATGGCCTTGAAGTCCTCGGGTCCCTCGATGACGTGCGGCGTGAGCAGCAGCAGCAGGTTGCGCCGCTCCCGCTCGCGCAGGGTGTCACGGAACAGGTAGCCGATGATGGGGATCTCGCCCAGCCACGGCACCGCGTTCTTGTTGTTCAGCATGCGGGTCTTCTGCAGCCCGCCGATGACCACCGTCTGCTGATCGCCGACCACCACGGTGCTCTTGATGGAGCGCTTGCTGGTGGTGGGGCCGAGCTGGGGATCCAGGCCTTCGATCTCCTCGATGACCTGATCCACCTCCATGGTGACGTAGTTGGCGGCGTTGATCCGCGGGGTGATCTTCAAGGTCAGGGCCACGTCCTGGCGCTGCACGTTCACCGTGGGGAAGAAGCTGCCGAAGCCACCCAGGCCCGCCGCGCCGGTGGCGCCGGCGGCGCCGGCCAGGCCGCTCAGCCCACCCAGGCCGCCGCCCGCGATGCCGGCGATGAAGGGCACGTTGCTGCCCACCACGATCTCGGCCTCTTCGTTGTCGGTGGTGAGCAGGTGCGGCGTGGACATGATGTTCACGTCGTTGGTGGTGGCCAGCGCCCGCAGGATGACGCCGAAGGCGGGCAGCGAGAAGCCGCCCACGTCGAAGGTCTCGCCCGCCTGGGTGGCCACGGCCAGGCCGGTGAGGGTGGCCGCGCTCGCCAGGTTGAAGGACGAGACGCCGCCCACCTGGTTCGAGAACAGCAGGGGCACCGACTCGCCCGAGACGTTGGCGATCTCCTTCAGGCCGCCGTTGAACGAGACGCCGAAGCGGCGCTCGTTGCGCACCGAGACCTCCATGACGATGGCCTCGATGAAAACCTGCCGGCGGGGCTTGTCGAGGATCTCGATGACCTTCTTCAGCGACAGGTAGTCCTTCAGGCTGGCGGTGACCACCAGGGCGTTGGTGTCCTCGTCGGCGGTGACCGAGACCTCGCCTTCGAACAGGGCCGCCGAGGTGGCGCCCGTGGCGGCAGCGCCCTTGGCGGCGCTCTTGGAGCTGGTGGTGGCCGTGCCCGCTCGACGGGTGCGGGAGGAGGACGAGTTGCCGGTGCGCGAGCGCTGCTCCTGGCTCAGGTTGCTGAGCACGCTGGCCAGATCCGCCGCCTTGGCGTGGTTGAGCTGGTGGATGTGCACCTGGCCGTCGCCCGGGATGGGCACGTCGAGCTTGGCGATCAACGACTTCACCCGGCGGTAGCTGCGGGCGGTGGCCACCAGGAACAGGCGGTTGGTGCGCTCGTCGGCCACGATCTTGCTGACCTTGGCGTCGAGATCGGACTCACCGACGCTGGCGCTCGACGCGGCCTCGTCCTTGCCCTTGCGCTTCTTGGTGTTGGTGGTGCGGCGCCGGCTGCTGCTGGAGGCCGCGCTGGCGCTCGAGGTCTTGCCGCCGTCCTCGAAGACCTCCTGGATCTTCTGGGCGATCTCCTGCGCGTCGGCGTGCAGGATCTGGTAGGTCCAGAGCTGCTCCTGGCCGCCGGGGACGTCGAGCTCCTTGATGAGCCCCTTCAGCTTGCGCAGGTTGCTCGACAGCTCGGTCATGATGAGCGAGTTGGTGGGCTGGTAGACGATGATCTGCGCGTTGGGCGAGGCCAACTTGCTGATGACCTCGTTGATCTCCTGCGCGTCCACGTTCCCCAGCGAGACGATCTGCGTGACCATCCGGTCTTCTTGCGGGGGCGTGCTCTCGGCGGGCAGGAAGGGGTCGGACTTCTTGGGGAAGTCCTTGATGTCGACGATGCGCAGGAACTTGCCCTGCTTGCTGATGGTGAGGCTGTTGGCCTCGAGGGCGGTCAGGAAGGCGCGGTAGGCCTCGTTGGCGGTCACCAGGGTCGGGGAGTAGATGGTGATCTTCTTCCCCTTCAAGGGCTTGGCCAGGATGATGTTCTTCCCGGTCATGCACGCGATCAGCTTCACGACCGCGTCCAGCTCCTCGTCGTAAATGTCCAGGTGCACCTTCACGCCGGGCTGGAGCCGGGCGCAGCGCTTCACGAAGTCCGCCGACAAGGTGGGCTTGCCGTCGTCCTCGTTCTCCTTCACCTGCTGCCAGGCGGGGACCTTCTTCTCAGCGGTCTTGTCCTCGCCGCCGGGGGGCGGCCGGCGCGAGGGCGGCCCCTTGGTGTCCATGGCGCCGGCGCCGGTGGTGGTGGCGTCGGGCGCGGGCTTGGCCTCACGCTTGACCGTGTTGCCCTTGGCCTTGAACTTCTTGAGCTTGTCCAGGTTGGGGCGGCGCTGCGCCAGCGGCTGCGACACGTCCAGCGGCACCTTGCGCGGCCCCGGCAGCGCGCCGCCCTTCAGCGTGCGCGGCAGCTTGCCCTGGCCCACGTTGAGCTTGGGCAGGGCCGGCTCTTCCGGGTCGTCCTGCGCCCAGGCGTTCACCGGGGCGAGGAACAGGCAGACACAGGCCAACCCGAGGGGGGCCGCGAGCAGGGTCCGAGTGAGGGTGCGCATCATCACTTGCTTGTGTCGTCCGTGCGCGCCCCGCGCGAGCGGGGCGTCCGTGCGGGCCTGGAGCCCGAGGCTGAAAGAGGGTCCGGTCCGCATCACTTGATCGTGTAGTCCATCTTGACCTCGCGACCACGGCGCTCGAGGTCCAGGTTCACGGCGTCGGAGTTCTTGAGCTTCTCGAAGAGCTCAAGCGCCTTGTTCGGGCTGTTGATGGCCTCGTCGTTGACGCCCTTGAGGATGTCGCCCGAGCGGATGCCGATGTGGCTGTACAGGCTGCCCGGGCGGACGCCCACGACCTTGAAGCCCTGGGGCTTGCCGTCGCGGTAGTGGGGGATGACCCGGGCCTGGCGGGCCAGGGTGCTCAGGTCGGCGAGCTGCTCGTCGAGCATGCTGCGATCGATCTCGTAGCTGTTCTTGCCGACCTTCTTGATGCCGTCCTTGATGTCGGCGGTGGGCTTGGCCGGGCCGGTGTTGGTGGCGGGGCGGGTGCTGAAGCTCTTGCGGCGCCCGCCGCCCTTGCGCTCACCGATCTCGACGCACTCGAAGGCGCCACCATCGGTGAGCACGATGCGGTTGCGGTGGATGGCCACCAGCGTGTGCTCGCCGAGCTGCATGCCGATGCGAGCCAGCCGATCCTCTTCACTCTCGCCGTCGTCCACCACGGCCATGGACCACTCGGCGGGCTCGGCCATCATGGTGGCCATGAGCGAGATCTTGGACTCGCTGTTCTTGCAGTCGTCGTCGGGCCCGGGGGGGACGCCGTCCGGCACCTTCTTGGCGTTCGCCTCGCCGTCCGCGTCGCCCCCGTCCTCGGGATCGGCCACCTCGGGCTCGGGCGGGTTGGCGTTGAACAGGTTGCGGTCGATGATGGTGCGGGCCCAGGCCGCGCTGTCCACCTGGCTGGCGTCGAGCTTCACGGTGGACTTGCTGGCGGCGGGCTTCGTGGGCAGCGAGACGATCTTCTCGGCCAGCACGTTGTTGACCACCCGGGCCCCCAGGAAGGCGATGGCCATCAACAGCAGGAGGTTGATGATCCAGAAGTAGCGGCGGGCGATCGACTCCATCGGCTCCGAGCTCTCCTCAGCGGGGGCGGTGGGCGCAACGCCCGTCAGTGGGACCCTGCTTTACAAGATGCGTGCCACGGCCAGCAAGGGCGCTGTGCTTGCTCAACCCAATAGTCCTGGGCGTTTGCCCGATTCCGGAGGGCGCCGTGATTGCCAAATTGGCAGGAGGGTGTGGGCGGTGTTCGACGTTCTGACAATTTGTCAGCGTCTTTCGGGGCCCCGTGCGGCGACCGGGGCGATCAGCCCGCGCCCAGCTTCCGGTAGATGGTGCGGGTGGCGATGCCCAGGAGCTGGGCCGCCCGCTTCTTGTCGCCGTCGGTGAAGCGCAGCGTCTCGCGGATGACCCGATGCTCGATCTCCTCCATGGGCGTGCCCAGGGGGATGGTGAGCACCTGCCCGTCGCGGGCCTCGCCCACGATGGTCTCTGGCAGGTCGTCCTCGTCGAGCACCGTGCCGCGGGCGAGCACCACCGCCCGCTCGATGGTGTTCTCGAGCTCGCGCACGTTGCCCGGCCACGAGTAGTCCACCAGCCGCTCCAGGGCCTTGGCGGCCAGGCCCTCGATGGGCTTGCTGTTCTTCTCGGCGTAGGCGCGCACGAAGTGATCGGCCAGCAGGGGGATGTCGTCGGCGCGGGCACGAAGCGGCGGCAGCGTGATCGGGATGACGTTGAGCCGGTAGTAGAGGTCTTCGCGGAAGTCACCCGCCTTCACGGCCTGCGCCAGGTCGCGGTTGGTGGCGGCGATGATTCGGCAGTCCGTGTGCAGGGTCTGGCCGCCGCCCACGCGCTCGTACTCACCGCTCTGCAACACTCGCAGCAGCTTCACCTGGACATGGGGGGCCAGCTCGCCCACCTCGTCGAGGAACAGGGTGCCCCCGTCGGCGCGGCTGAAGCGGCCCTCGCGGGTGGCGTGGGCGCCCGTGTACGCGCCCCGCTCGGCCCCGAACAGCTCGGCCTCGATGATGCTGTCGGGCAGGGCCCCGCAGTTGACGGCCACGAAGGCCTGGTCGGCGCGGCCCGAGAGCTGGTGGATGGCGCGGGCGAACAGCTCCTTGCCCGTCCCGCTCTCGCCCATGAGCAGCACGGTGGCGGAGGACGGGGCCGCCTGGCGCGCTGTCTCGAGGACCCGCCGCAGGGCCGGCGCGTTGCCGATGATGCCGTGGGTGGCGGGCCTGCCCCCGTGGGCCGCGAGCTGCGCTTTCAGCGCCTTGTTCTCGGCCAGCAGGGTCTGTTTCTCGACGGCGCGGGTGACGACCCGCTCGATCTGGGCCCGCCGGAAAGGCTTGGTGACGAAGTCGTAGGCCCCCTCGCGCATGGCCTCGACGGCCCGCTCGATGGTGCCATAGGCGGTCATCATCACCATCTCGGTGTCGGGGGCGATGGCCTTCACGTTCTTCAGCAGGTCGATGCCGCTCATGCGCGGCATCATCAGGTCCGTGAGCACCACGTCCACGGGGGTCTCGCGGATGCGATCCAGAGCCTCCTCGCCGCTGGTGGCCGGCACCACCCGCAGGTTCAGGCGGGTGAAGATGGCCGTCAGGCTGGCCAGGTTGGCCGCGTCGTCGTCGACGATGAGCAGGGTGGGGTTCATGCGCCTCCGGTGGGCCCGCGGCCCCATGGGTAGCATTGCGTCGGCGGGCCGCTCAACGGGCAGCAGCGCGCCGGTGTTCCCCGGGGCGTGCGCGGCCCGAAGGGCCGTTGAACTTCGGGGGGGGCCCGTTTAGGCTCGCCGCGTGGATACCCTCGTCTCGTTCATCGAAGGCCACCTCGACGAGCTCGTGGTCGATCTCCTCGCCACCCTGCGCGAGGCCGACGACGCGTTCCGTGAGGTGGATCCCCAGGCGCTGGCCACCGGGCTGCACGCCTGCCTGTGGCATTACTCGCTGTATGCACACGGGCGCGACTATCGCCACGTGGAGCAGTCGCGCCAGGCGCTGGTGCGCGTGTGGGGCGAGGAGCGCATGCTCCTGTCGATCCCCATCCGCATCTTCTTCGGCGTCGAGGATCTCGTGGCCATCCGCGCCCGGGAGCGCTACCGCGACGCCGATGACCTGATCGACGATCTGCGGGCGCTGCGCGCCGCTACTCGGCAGGTCTTGTGCCACTTCGCCGATGCAGGGCAGGGGCGGTTCATGGGCGTCGGGGCCGCGCCTCAGCCCGTGAACACGCTGCCGCTCCACGACCACGGCGCAGTGTCCGCGGCGGCGGCGTTCGAGCCCCGGGCCACGGTGGCTGAGCCCGTGGGTCACGCCACGGCGGTGACGCAGCCCGGTCTGGGCCACCGGGTGGGGGCCGTGCGCTTCGTCGGGCGACGCAGCGAGCTGGAGACCCTGTGGGTGCGCATCGAGGCCATCGCCGACGGGGCCCAGACCAGCCACCAGGTCGTGGGGCTCAAGGGGGCCGCGGGCTTCGGCAAGACGGCCCTGGTGGATCGGCTGCTCGACCGGTTCGAGCGGCGCCGCGGCGTGCCCCACGTGCTGCGGGCCCACGCCCCCCGCCTGTTCAACGTGCCGCGGTGGCCGGTCATCGCCTGGGTCCGGCAGGCGTTGGGCGTGCCCATCGGGGTCGAGGACGTGCGCGCGCGGGTCGCCGAAGCCATTCAGGGCCTGTTGCCTTGGATCCCGCCTGCCAGCGAGGGCCTTGACCTGGGCGTCGAGTACCTGGCGCGGCTCCTGGGCGACGAGTCGGTGGCCGAGGCCAAGGAGGCGCGGCAGATTGGCGCCGGCACGCGGCAGGCGCTGCTGACGCTGATGGAGACCCTGGCTCGCCGGGCCATGGAGGAGTCCCACGGCCCGCTGTGCCTGGTCATCGAGGACGCCGACGAGCTCGATGGGCCGTCGTGGTCGTTGCTGGTGTCGCTGCTGCAGCAGCTCCCCGTCACCGCGCCGGTGGCGGTGTTGCTCACCTACGACGTGCGCTTCACCGCGCCGCCGGCCGTCACGCGGGTGGGGGGCTTCTTCGAGGTGGTGGTCCAGCCCTTCGAGCTGCCCGAGTTCGAGGGTATGCTCGACGCGCTGTTGGAGCCGAACGATCTGGGCGAGGAGACGCGGTTGCGGCTCAGCCTGGGCGCCCACGGCTCGCCGCTGCTGCTCCACGAGAGCCTGCGGCAGCTCATCGAGGATGGGATCATCGGGCAGCGCGACGGGCGCTGGGTGGAGCTCGCGCCCCTGCCCGACGGCGTCGTGGGCGACCTGGGCCTCATCGTCATCCGGCGCACTCAGCACTTGAGCCCGCAGACGCGGCTCGTGCTGGAGGCCCTGACCGTCATCGAGGACACCATCGGTGGCTCCGCGCTGGAGGAGATGGTGGCCCGCCACGGCTTGTCGGCGGGCGAGGTGGTGGACGCGCTGGGCGTGCTGGAGCAGACGGGGCTCATCAAGGTGGTGCCCGGGCAGCCCCTGAGCGCTGCTCGCATCCGCCACACCCTGGTGCGCGACGAGCTGTATCGGCAGCTCTCCGCCGAACGGCGCAAGGCCTTGCACGAGGACGCTGGCGAGCTCTTCGCGAGGCTGGCCGGCGCCGCGGCGTTCCCCTCGGTGGCCGGGGGCCACCTGGCACTGGCCGGGTGGCCGCACCGGGCGCTGGACGCGCTGATCCGCGCGGCGAACCGGTGCCTCGAGGGCCACGTGCTCGACGGCGCCCTGGAGCTGGTGAGCCAGGCGATGGGCCTGGTCGACGGCCTGCCCCCCGGCGACGCCGGCAAGTTCCGGTACGCGGTGTTGGCCGTGCGCGCGAAGGTGTACGGGCGCCTGGGTCGCTTCGACCTGGAGCGCGACGACGTGATCGAGCTGGAGGCCCTGGCTCGGGCCGTGGCGTCGCCCAAGGCGCGGGGGAACTGGAGCCTGCGTCTGGCCGCGTTGGCCCTGGCGGGCGGTGAGCGCGCCGAGGCGGAGCAACACCTGAGCGACGCCGGCGCCGCGAGCCGTGGCACCGCGGAGTGGGCGCGGCGGCAGCTCACGCGGGCCCTGGCCTGTTGGCAGAACGGGCAGCAGAGCGAGGCCCGCGTGTTCCTGCGCGAGGTGGCCGAGATCGAGGCTGAGCTTCCGGCGGCGCTGAGGGCGCGGGTGGCCCACGCCCGAGGGCGCCTTGCGGCCAGCGGGCCCCGCATCGATGACGCGCTGGCGATCCTGTTCGAGGCCTGGCGGAGCTTCCGGACCTTGGGTGATCCCCTGGGCGAGGGCCTGGTGGTGCGTGACCTGGCGGACGTCTTTCAGACTCTGGGTCGCTTGCTCGATGCCGTCCGGCTGCTGCGCCGGGCCGAGAGTCTGTTGCGGGCGGCCGAGGCGCCGCATGCCCAGGGCGACGTGCTCCTGCGGTTGGGGAACCTGCACACCCGCATCGGCGACTTCGACGAGGCCGAGGCCTACTACGCCCGGGTCCTGCGCCTGCTGGACAAGAACCGCCACCGTGAAGCCTATGCCGCCGCGGTGGTGGGGCAGGGGCGCATCCTGGTGAACCGCGGCCGGTTCGACGACGCCATGACCCTGCTGGCCCAATGCTTGAAGGATCTGGGACGGCGCTCGATGAAGACCCCGGTCTACGTGGACGCGTTGGTGGCCCTGGCCACCAACTTCGTTTTGTTCGCGCGGGGCGAGAAGCTGGTGGTGGGCGGCTTGCGTTATGCGGGCGAGGCGGCGGATCGGGCCACCGAGATCGGGCACTTCGGGGGCCTGATCGACGCCCTGGCCATTCAAGTGCGCGGGCTGGTGGCCTTGGATCGGGCGCCCGAGGCCGAGGCGCGCCTGGCCGAGCTCGACGCTGCCCTGGCCAGCGCACTGGAGGTGGACCGTCGGCTGGCCCGCCAGCGAGTGGTCGTCGAGCTCGCTCGGCACGCGGTCCTGAAGAAGCTGGGTCGGGACGACCAGGCCCACGTGGCGGCGCAGGCGGCCAAGGCGGAGCTGCGCGCGCAGGCCGCCACGCTGGAAGGCTCCGGCTTCGAGCGGGGGTTCCTGGCCAACGTGCACACCCACCGCGAGGTGATGGAGGCCGCCGGCTGATCCCGGCCCACCGGCCGCTCACCCACCAGCGGTCGGCCCCAGGGGTCGCGGCAGCGAGGGCGCCGGGACCGTGCGCGCTCAGCCCTCGGCGGTGCGCTCGGGCTCCTTGGCGCCGTTGAGCTGGAAGATCTCGACCAGCTTCGACTTTCCCTTGAGCTGGGCCGGCGGGAGCGCTTCGAGCACGAAGCTGGCGTCCAGGTGGGTCCTGGCGGCGGCGCTGACCAGGATCTGGCCGCCCTTGGCGTGGCTGCACAAGCGGGCCGCGGTGTTCACCACGTCGCCGATGACGGTGTACGAGAGGGTGCGGGTCGAGCCCATGTAGCCGGCCACCATCTCGCCGCAGTTGATGCCGCAGCCGGCCTTGATGGGCGATTCGCCGCGGCTCTTGCGGAACTCGTTGAGGCGCACCAACGACGCCTGCATCTCGAGGGCGGCGCGGGCCGCGCGGAGCATGTGATCGTCCTGGCCCACCGGGGCCCCCCAGACGGCCATGATCTCGTCGCCGATGAACTTGTCGAGGGTGCCTTCGTGGCGGAAGACAATCTCGACCATGATCTCGAAGTACTCGTTGAGCAGCGCCACCAGGTCGGTGGGTTCGAGCCGCTCGCTCATGGCCGTGAAGCCGCGGATGTCGATGAACATCACCGACGCGTTGCGCATTTGCCCGCCGCGCTCCAGGGCCAGGTCGCCCTTGACCACCTGCTCCACCAGGTTGGGCGAGAGCAGCCGCGACAGGTTGGCGCGCACCAGGGCCTCGCTCTCGGAGCGCTTGGCCAGCCGCAGGTGGGCGATGCGCATGGCCGCCTGCTTGGCGAACACCGTCAGGACCTCGAGGTCCTTCTGGTTGAAATTGCCGATCCGCCGAGTGTCCAGGTGGATCAGGCCCAGCAGCTCGTCCTTGTGCAGCAGCGGCACGCACATCGTGCTGCGCATGCCGGACATGATGATGCTCTGGGCGCCCCCGAACCGGTCATCGAGCTGCGCATCGCTGGAGAGCACGGCGTGGTGCTTCTCGCAGACCTCGCTGATGATGGTCTGGGACAGCTCGATGGGCTCCTCGATGCCCTTGGCGTTGCGGTAGCAGCGCTGCTCGAGCACGCCCTCGTCGTTCACCAGGAGGATGGACCCGCGATCGGCCCGACTGACGGCGAAGGCCTTCTCGAGGATGACGGTGAGCATCGCGTCGATGTCGAGCTCGGCGCCGATGCTCTGGTTCAGCTCGAAGGCGATGCGCAGCTTCTCGTAGTCAGCGCGCAGCGCTTCGTCCGAAGGGACGTCCTTCACCGGGAGGAACGCCCCGTCGCTCAGGTCGGCCTCGAGGACCGTCTGGATCGACGTCTGGGTGCCCACCGCCTCGTTCTCGGCGCGGATGGTCACCATGGGCGCCCGGGTGGGGCGGCGATCGTCGTAGAACACCAGCTCAGTGCTGCCGAGGACGATGTGATCACCGTCGGTCAGCGGGATCTTGCCCCGAAGCTGGGTGTTGTTGACGAAGGTGCCGTTGCGGCTGTCGCAGTCGGTGAGGAAGAACTTGCCGCCCTGCACCGTGACCAGCGCGTGCTGCTTGCTCACCACCCGATCCAGCACCTGGATGCTCTGGCCGGGGTGGCGGCCGATGGTGGTCATGGCCCCCAGCTCGTGCTCCCACTCGGGGCCGTCAGGCGGCTTCACGACGAGGCGGGCCACGATCTCCTCCGACTCACGGCAGCGCCGCCTCGGCCTTGAGCCGGGCGACGCGGTCTTTCACGGTGCCCTGGGCGTCGGCCTGGGGCGCGTACTTCAACAAACTTTCCCACGCCTTGATGGCGCCGTCCACGTCCCCCTGGCGCTCACGCACCGCGGCGAGGTTGCGCCACGCCTGGGGGCTGGTGGGCAACAGCGTGGCGCCCTTGTTGAGGGCGGCCTCGGCCTCGGCGAGCTGCCCGGCCTCGGCCAGCGCGGTGCCGAGCTGAAGCTGCAGCGTGCCGTCGCGCGGGCGCTTGGCGGCAGCCGCCTTCAGCGCCCCGACGGCCCCCTTCACGTCGCCCTCGCGGGCCAGGGCGTTGCCCTGCGCGATGGTGGCGAAGGGGTCACCCTGGGCGTCGGCCCGGGCCAACGCCTGCAGGGCGCCGTGGGTGTCTCCCCGGGCCTCGCGGATGATGGCCTCCAGGCGCAGGACGGGGGCGCTGTCGTTGCCGGCCTGCCGCAGGGCGTTGATGTACTCCAGCGCCTCGGCGGCGCGGCCGAGGGCCAGCGTCGCCCGCGCCCGTCCGTACAACGCCTCGCTGTCGGTAGGGTGCTCGGCCATGGCCACCGCGAACGCGTCGGCGGCGTCCGCCGGCCGGTTCATGAGCAGCAGGGCGCGGCCCTTCAGGTTGAGCAGGCGCGACGAACTGGGCGCGGCCACGAGGGCCTTCTGGACCTCCTCCAGGGCGTCCTGGAAGCGCCCGAGGGCCAAGAGCTGCTCGGCGCGGGCGGCAGGGGTCACGCCCGTGGGGCCGCTGACCGTGTTGGCGAAGGCGGCGGCGCGTTTGCCGGCGGCGGTGTCGACGCCGCCCGCCTGCGGCGCTGCCTTGGCCCGCTGGGCGTCGAAGGCGGCCAGGTTGCGGGCCCGCTCCTCGCGGACCTCGCGCTTGTGGAGCAGGGCCTCGCGTTGCGACAGCGGCGTGCCAGACCAGTCGCCGCCCACGACGCTCTGGGCCCGATCCCGGCAGGCGGGCAGGGCCAGAAGGAGAACCGCGGTGGGCCACAGGCGCTGCATCACGGCACTGAATACCACCTGTGCGCGGCCGCCACCACCCGCCCGGCAGCCCCCTTCAACCCAAGGCGTCAATCCGGGCCACCAGCGGGAAGTGGTCGCTGGCGGTCGCCTCGCGGATGACCCGCGCGGGGCCGCTGGGGCCGAGCCCACCCCCGCAGAGGATGTAGTCGATGCGGCGGTGCGGATCGACCACTGAGAAGGTGACGGAAGGGCCCTCGCCGCGGGCGTCGAAGCAGTCCGTCAGGCCAGCCCGAAGGACCTCGAGGGTGGGCGTCTGAGGTCGATCGTTCAGGTCGCCCAGGAGGATCACTGGTCCGGGCGTCCCCTGGACGGCGGCGTGGATCACGCGCGCCTGCTCCAGCCGCTCGGGGCCGGCCACGCTCAGGTGGGTGCAGAAGACCGTGATGGGCCCCTGGGGGGTGTCGAGGACGGCGCGCAGCAGGACCCGCTGTTCGTCGGTGTCGCGCGGCAGGGGGGTGATCTCGACGTCGGTGAGCGGCCAGCGCGCGGCCAGCGCCACCCCGAACTGGCCCCCATCGTCCCTGCGGAGCGCGCCCGCGAAGCGGTGATGCTCGAGCCCCACCGCGGCGGCCAGCGCCGCTGGCTGGTCGGCGCCACCGCCCATGTACCAGCCGACCCCGATCTCCTGGAACGCGATCAGGTCAGGCACCCCGGCGGCCCGGATCGCAGCGGCCAGGCTGGGCAGGTCGCTCTCGACGCCCACGCGGATGTTGTAGGTCATGACGGTCAGAGCCACGGCGACCTCCTCACTCTCGGGTCCTGGGGATCAGCTCGGTGCGAGCGGCAGCTCCAAGGTGACCTGGGTGCCGCGGCCGGGGTGGGAGACGAACCGCACGTCGCCATTCTGGGCCTGGGCGATCTTGCGGACCATGGGGAGCCCCAGCCCGGTGCCCTGTGGCTTCGTGGAGAAGAACGGCTCGAAGATGCGCTCGAGGAGCTCGGGCGGCAGGCCTGGCCCGTCGTCCTCGACGGTCACCGCGGCGCGGTCGCCCAGGGTACGCACCCGCACCACGACATGCCCGCCTTCGCCCACCGCCTCGCGCGCGTTGCGCACCAGGTTCAGCAGCGCCGCGCGCACCTGGTTCGGATCCACCAGCGCAGGGCGCACGCTGGGATCGGGGTCCACTCTGACCTTGGCGCCGGCGAGCTCGAGCTCGGAGCGGACGAACTCCACCAGCTCGGCGGCCACGCGGTTGAGGTCCACGGCGATGCGCTCGGGCCGGGGCAGCCGCGCGAAGCGCAGGTACTCCTCAGTGATCTCGCGCAGGCGCTCGACCTCTTTGGTGATGGCTTCGAGCAGGGGCCGCGTGCGCCCCAGGGTGGCGGGCGGCACGTCGCCCTCGTCCAGCTCCTCCATGAGCAGCTCGGAGTTCAGGCCGATGCTGGTGAGCGGGTTGCGCAGCTCATGGGTGATCTGGGCCGACATGTGCCCGACGGTGGCGAGCCGCTCGCGCTGGAGGAGCTCCTTCTGCTGGGCGCTGAGCTTCGCGTCGCGCCGGCGGATCGCCTCGGCCATGCGGTTGAAGTCGGCGGCGAGCGCGCCCAGCTCGCCCGGCATGTCCACCACCACCGGCGGGTCGTACTCGCCCTGCGCGAGGCGCTCGACGCCGGCCCGGAGGGTCCTCAGCGGGCGCACCAGCCGCGACGTGCTGAGGGTGATCACGACGCCGATGATCATCGCGACCGCGGCCAGGACGATGGCGCCCCAGCCGGCCCGCTCCTCCTCGGCCGAAAGGGCCAGGATCGCCCGGTCCAGGCTCTGGGCCAGGTCCACCCGGATCAGGGACACCGCGCGGCCCACGCGGCGCAGCGGCCGGCGGGCGGCTCGCCGCGCTTCGGCCAAGGTCTCGGCGCTTTCGTCCGCCTCCACGGCGTCGAAGAAGGCCTGGACGCTCACGCGGAGCGCTTCGCGGTCCGCCTGCAGCCCGCTGAGGCGGGCCACGAAGGGCTCGGCCTGGGGCGCCGCCTTCGGGGCGGCGAGGCGCGCGAGCGCCCGGTCGAAGCCGTCATCGAGGCGGGTCAGGTAGGGGTGGGCGCGTCGGGCGAGGTGCACCCCACGGCGCAGCGCGGGGCCGTCTTCCTGCTCCAGCACCCGGTCGAGCCCCGCGAGCTCGCCCTCGATCTCGCCGACGATGGCCGGCGTGGGGATCAGCGAGGCGTGCAGGCGGCGCACCTGATCGCCCAGGGCGCGCACCTGCCACAGCGTGTAGCCGCTCACGGCGCCGAAGGTGATCAGCAGCGCCACGAAGGCGGCGAAGACTCTCCCGGGGATGCTGAGGCGCACGGCAGTGGGGGGTAGCACGGCGTTGACGCCGAAGCGAGGCCCATGCTACCGACGCCGGCTTGAGGCGTGGGGGATCGCAGGCTCCGCGCCCTGTCTTCACGGCGCCGCCTGCCTCCAGGAGACCCCCGTGCGCGCACCCGAACCCTCACTGTCCCGGGCCGGCCTCAGCAGCCTGCTTATCGTGCTTCAGGTGCTGGTCGGGCTGCCGCTCATCCAGCCGACCGAGCACGCCGCCCAGGCGCAGCTCCCCGAGCCCGTGGTGTGGATCGCCCCCCTGAAGACGCAGGGCGCGGCGGGCCTCGGCCTGCTCAGCGAGAAGCTGGAGGAGGCCGTCAACAACCAGCTCGTCCGCTCTGCGGTGCTGCAGCTCACCCAGCAGATGAAGGGGATGACGGTGGCGGCCGGCGAGTCCGATCCCCGGGTCGAGCAGGCCGAGACGCTGCGGGTGGCGGGCAAGGAGGCCTTCCTCGGGGGGCGGTTCGACGAGGCGCAGAGGAAGCTGACCGCGGCCCTCGACCTGTACAACGAGGGGCTCGCGTCCGTGAACAAGGTCGAGGTCATCGCCGAGACCCTGGGCTACCTGGGCGCGGCCGCTGCGGCGCTGGGCTTCGATGCCGACGCCAAGGACTACTTCAAGCGGGTCGTGGCCCTGATGCCCGACGCGGAAGCGCTGGACGACTACCCGCCGAAGACCCGCAAGCTCTTCGACAAGGTGAAGCAGAAGCTCCTGAAGAAGAAGAAGGGGGTGCTGAAGGTGATGACCGTGCCCGACGGGGCGACGGTTCGCATCGACGGCATCGATCGGGGCAAGGCGCCCGTCACCGTGAAGGACCTGGTGCGCGGGCATCACTATGTGCAAGCCGCCGACGACGAAGCCGGCATCGCCGGGATGGGCATCCGGGTGAAGGGCGGTGGCACCCGCAACATCACCCTGACCCTCGAGAAGACCATCGGCCCGAAGGCCACCCAGGAGGCCGATCCCGGCATCGTGGCCAACCTGCGCCGGTTGGCGGGCGAGGGGAAGATCACCAGCGAGTTCCGCGACCAGGCCGAGGCCATCGCGTCGCAGACCAAGGCCGACTACGTGGTCGTGGGCGACATCACCCCGCAGGGGAACAACTTCGTCCTGCGCGGCTACATCTATGGGGTCGAGCAGAAGCAGACCGCAGCCTTCGACGAGCTGCGGTTCCGGGCGGATCTGGCGAGCGTGTTCGTGCAGGCGTCGGCCTTCGCCACGGCCGTCGAGAACGCCGTGAAGAAGTTCCCCTTCGACAAGGTGGTGGTGGGCCAGATCGTGGTGGCGGCGCCGGTGGTGACGCCCCCGCCGACCCCGCCGCCGGTGCGCGAGCCGCCGCCACCTACGGTGGTGGCCAGCGCCCCGCCGCCCCGCACGCCTCCGCCGGGGCTCTCGACCCAGCCCCCCCCGCCGCCCGCGCGGACGCGTCCGCCGGAGGACGAGGATGACGACGGCGCGTGGTACGGCCAGTGGTGGGTCTGGACCCTGGTGGGCGTGGCCGTGGCCGGCGGCGCCGTGGCCGGCGGTTATCTGCTGAGCCAGGACGAGCCCGGGGGCGGCAACAGCTTCGACGCGGAGGTGCGCTGGTGATCCGCCAGGCGACGGTAGCGATGGCGCTGGCCCTGTGCGCGGCGCCCGTTGTGGGCTGTGACGGCGACCCCGAGGGGACCTCGATCCGCATCGACCTCTATGGCTACGAGCCCCAGCCGGGTGAGGCCGGGGAGGGTAGCGGACTGGACGGGACGGGGCTGGCGGATCTGCTCGAAGTGCAGATCATCGACCAGGCGGACCCTCGCGGCGAGGATCCGACCCTGCTGAACCGCTCACGGGTGGTGGACCTGGACCTGGCCAGCCGCTCGGGGAGCATCGGCAAGCTGGCCTTGGGCACCACCTTCCGCATGCACCTGCGGGGCTTCGAGTCAGCGGACGAGAGCTTTCGACCCCACATGTACGGGGCCAGCGTGGCCTTCGATGTGCAGTCCGGCGACGACTTCGCCGTTTCGATCCAGGTGGGCCCCGCGGACTGCGTGACCCTGAACCAGAGCAGCCGCGTGACGGGCCAGGCCGGGGGCACCGACGACCTCGCGCAGGCCCGCGCCGGCGCCTCGGTCACCGTGCTCGCCGACGGCCGGGTGGCCATCATCGGCGGCGCACAGGTCAACGGGCAGGGACAGCCGGCCACGGTCCTCAACTCCATCGAGGTCTACGACCCCAAGAGCAACCAGTTCTTCGCCCTGGCGGCGTCGCTGGACGTGCCGCGGGCCTGGCACACGGCCACCTTGCTGAACGACGGCACGGTGCTGGTGACCGGCGGCCTGTCCGCGGCCGGCCAGACGGCTCCGGGCGCCGTCATCGTGGACTTCTCCGGCATCGCCGGGCAGGTGCGGCCGGTGGCGACGCCCTGGCCCCCCAGCGAGGCCAGAGCGCACCACCAGGCAATCAAGCTCGGGTTCGACGGCAGCGTGCTCATCGCCGGCGGCCAGAACGCGGCCGGCGAGGCGCTGGCCACGGCCTGGCGGTTCTTCCCGCCCGCCGGCGTCGATCCAGCCCAAGGGCAGTTCGTCCGCCAGGGGGATCTGAACCACCCGCGCGCCTTCCACTCGCTGTCGCCGCTGGCGCGCCAGCTCGAGCTGGCCACCGCCGCCGGCGGGTTTGACGGCAGCGGGGTCCTGTCCAGCATCGAGATCTTCACCGTCCGCCCGGACCAGGGCGGGTGCGCCAGCAACGTCGAGCGGCCGTCCGAGCGGATCGGGTGCTTCATCGAGACGCCGGGGGTGCAGCTCGCCGAGGCGCGCTGGGGCCACCGCGCGGCGCAGGTGGAGGACGGCCGGGTCACCGTGTTCGTGGGCGGCTACGGGTCGCCCGATCGCCAGCAGCTTCCGCGGAACATCGAGCGGCTGGACTCGAGCCTGCAGATGCGCGGTGGCGAGGGTGCGGGGGTGGGGCAGATGCTCTACGGCCGCGGCGAGGCCAGCGTGACCGCCCTGCACGACGACAGCATCCTCGTGCTGGGGGGCCGCATCGGCGATGGGCCCGTGGCCGTGGGCACGCGGCTCATCCCGCGCTATGCCCGCAACGGGGCCGATCGGGTCTTCGACGGCTACGCGGTGGCCGAGCTGCGCGCCAACTGCGACCTCAGCGAGCCCCGCTTCGGGCACGTGGCCATTCAGCAGCCGAACCACGGGGTCGTGCTGGTGTTGGGCGGCGTCCTGGGGCAAGCCAACAACCTGGCGGCGTCGCGGCGCGCCGAGCTGTACTTCCCCCGCGTCGAGAACGTGAAGGATCTGTACCGCTGACGCCGGCCCGATAAGCGCCTGTACCGGCCCCCGGGCGGTTGTTGCCCCGGGCACCACAGCGGGCCTACACTCGCCGGGTCCGCTGGACCTCTCTCACCCTGGATCCGGGCTGGCTCTTGAACGCTGTCTTGCGCCTTTGGGCCGCGCCGTTGGCCGCCCTGTTCCTCTTGTGGCCGGCCGGGCCCTCCCTGGCGCGGGTCGAAGGGGACGCGCACCAGCTCTACCAGCAGTTCCGCGTGTTCGGGGACGCCCTGTCCACGGGCAACACGCTCATGCAGTCGTCCGTGGCCGATCCGCGGGTGAACAGCTTCCTGCTGCCCCAGTCGGGCGCCGACGTGCGCGACGTGCCGTTCGATGGGGAGGTGGTGGGCGCGTTCCTGTTCTGGAGCGGCAGCCTGGCGGGCCGCGTGGATCGCCAGGTGGACTTCACGGTCGCCGACGGCACCACCTTCCGCAACGTGCAGGCCGAGCGCTGCGCCACCGTGAATGGTCTGGGCGGCTTCTTCTACTGCCGGGCCGATGTCACCAACCAGGTGGCGGCTCACCCCGGAGCGCGGCAGTACAACGGGCGCTACACGGTGGGCCAGCTCGAGGCCGACATCGGGCGGCTGGTGCCCGACGGCATGGGTGGCGTGGTCTGTGAGGACCCCCAGACCTGCCAGGCGAAGTACGCGGCCTGGAGCCTGGTGCTGGTGTACGAGTCCCCGTCCGCACGCGGGCTGCGCGACGTGTTCCTGTACGACGGCTTCCGCAACTACGACGAGGACGCCCGCAGCCCCGGCATCGACCAGTTTCAGATCCAGGGGTTCGATTTTCCCGCCGACGGCGAGGCGAGCCTGGCGTACTTCGCGCTCGAGGGAGACCTGTTCCTGGGCGTGCCGCCGCAGGACAACGACCCGCTCTTCGCCTGCGACACCTGCTTCGACTTCTTGGAGTTCAACGGCGTGCGCCTGCAGGACGGGGTCAACCCGGCCGGCAACCTGTTCAACTCGACGACGGCGCTCGGCGTGGATCTGGAGGGCTTCCGGGTCTCGGATCTGATCCAGGTGGGGGCCCAGCGGGCCACCATCCGTGTGGGGTCGGGGGACGGCGTGGTCGATCCCCGCAACCCCGATCCCGCCGGTGGGGGCGAGTCGTTCTTCCTGGGCTACGTGCTGCTGAACGTGGATCGCAACGCGCCGGACTTCCGGCGGGACGGCACGATCCTTTCGGTGGTCCCCGACGAGGGCGCACCGCTTGAGCGGGTGGTCATCACACTCCAACTCGAGAACGAGGGCACACTGGACGCGCAGCAGGTGGCGGTGCGTCTGTCGCTGCCCGACGGGCTGACGTACCTGCCGGGCAGCCTGCGCGTGGATGGGCAGGATCCGGTGCCCGGTGAAGAGGTGGTCAACCCGCTGGAGGCGGGCCTGGAGTTGGGCCGGGTGCCGTTCCAGGGCGACAACGACCGCACCATCACCTTCCGCGCCACCATCGACGCCGACACCCGCCCGGGCCAGCGCCTGGTGAGCCAGGCCTTCATCTCGGCGGCCAACCTGGACGAGCCCACGCCCACCAACGAGGCGGTGCTGGTGGTCCTGGGGGGGCTCGAGCTGGGGCAGATCACCAAGCGGGTCAGCGACACGGACGGCGACGGGCGCTACAGCCCGGGCGAGCTGGTCCGCTACGAGATCAGCATCCCCAACCCGAACAACCGCGATGTGGCCGGCGTGACCTTCCGCGACACGCTGCCCCCTGCGCTGGAGCTGCTGCAGGCGGTGGCCCCCGGCGGCGACAACCGCAGCCAGCCGGCCCAGAACCGGGTGGACATCCGCGAGCTGATCATCCCGGCGGGGCCCAACGGGGGCCTCACGGTCACCATCCTGGCGCGCATCAAGGACACCGCAGGCCTCGTGGCGGCCGGCATCCCGGCGGGCTCCATCAATGGCTTCCCGGTGGACAATCAGGCCGAAGTGGTGGCAGCGGGGCGCACCCTGCGCTCCGATGACCCCACCACCGCGGGCGTCGGGGACGCCACGCGCTTCCGCCTTAGCGCCGCTGTGGACATCACGGGGCCCAACACCCGCAAGACCGTTGAGGATCTGAACGGTGGCTTCGTGGAGCCCGGGGACACGCTGCGCTTCACGATCCAGGTGGCCAACACGGGCACGGCGCCGGCTGAGGTGTTCGTCTCGGATCCGCTGCCCGCGCTGCTCGAGGGCTGCCAGCTCGAGAGCCCCCAACCGGACCTGGTGTGTGCGGGCGGGCGGCTGCAGGGGCTGGTGAGCGTGGCCGCCGGCGGGCGCGAGCAGATCGTGTTCACCACCCAGGTGGCTGCAGGGGCCCAGAACGGGCAAGTGATCCAGAACGTGGCACGCCTGCGCGCCTCGGCCGATCCCAACCAGCAGCCCGAAGTGTCGAGCGCCGCGGTGCGCGTGTTCGCCTCGCCGTCGCTCACGCAGACCACCAAGATCGTGCTCGACCGGGGCGACGGGGTGGCGGTGCCGGGCGACCGGCTGGTGTATCGCATCCGGGTCCCCAACACCGGCAACCGGCCGGCCACCGGGGTGGTGCTCACCGACGCGCTGCCCTTCGACTTCGCGCAGGTCATCCCGGCCAATGGCGGCGTCTTTGACGCGGGCACCAACACCCTGACCTGGGCGCTGGGCGACATCCCGCCGGGCGGCGAGGTGGAGGTGGGCTTCGAGGCCGTGTTGCCGCCGATGGTGGCCGACGGCACCCGCATCGCGAACCAGGCCTTCGTCCGCTCGGCGGAGCTGGGCATGCCCGTGCCCAGCGACGACCCCGGCACGGCGCAGGCCGACGACCCCACGACCCTGGTGGTGCGATCGCAGGCGCGGCTGCAGGTCCGCAAGACGGTGGAGCCGCGCGAGGGGCGCCCCGGCGACGCGGTGACCTGGCGCATCACCGTGACCAACGACGGCAACGACCGGGCCCGCGCCCTCCAGGTCAGCGACCCCATCCCCACCGACGCTATCGAGGACGTGGTGGTGGAGGGCGGCGCGCTGGTGGACGGCGTGGCTCGGTGGGACGTGCTGGGCGAGCTGGCTGTGGGGGCCGAGCGTGCGCTGGTGGTGCGGGGACGGCTGCGCGCCATCCTGCGGGACGGGCTGGTGGTCTCGAACCAGGCCACGGCCTCGGCGCAGGGCATCGAGCCGCGCCTCAGCGACGATCCCGCCACAGCCGAGCCCGAGGACCCGACCCGCCTGGTGGTGCGCAGCGAGGCCACGTTCACCGTCACCAAGGCGGTGGTGGACCTGAACGGGGGCCAGGTGCAGCCCGGCGACCGCCTGCGCTACGAACTGAGCCTGCGCGCCACGGGCACCTCGCCGCTGACGGCGCTGGTGTTCGAAGATCCGCTGCCGCCGGAGCTGGTGGACGTGGCCGTCGAGGATGGCGGCCGGCTGCTCAACGGGCGCATCACCTGGGCCGTCGTGGGCCCGGTGCGGCCAGACGACGGCGCCCCGCTGACGGTTGGCTTTGAGGCCACGGTCCGCGACGACGTCGCCCCCGGTGTCCGAATCAGCAATCAGGCGACCGTGCGGGCCGCTGAGGCGGCGGCGCAGGTGAGCGACGACCCGCGCACGCCCGTGGCGGGCGACCCCACCACGGTCGCGGTGGTGAGCGAGCCCGATCTGACCGGCGGCCTGAAGACCGTCGAGCCTCGGGTTGCGCAGCCGGGGCAGGTGGTGACCTGGCGAATCCGCGCGGGCAACCAGGGTACGGCGCCGGCAGCGGACGTGCAGGTGCGCGATGTGATCCCTGCCGAGCTCGAGGTGGTCGATGCCGGCGGCGCACAGCGCGATGGCGACGTGCTGGTCTGGCCGCTGGGTGATCTGCCGCCGCGGGCTGAGCGTGAGCTGGTGTTCACCACGCGCGTGCGGCGCCCGCTGGATCCCGGGACGGTGGTGCGCAATCAAGCGCAGATCACTGGCGGCGGCGGGCTCGCCGCGGTCACGGACGATCCCGCGCAGCCCGGCGACGACGAGCCCACCGTGCTCGAGATCGACGCCCGGCCCGACCTGCAAGTGTTGAAAACCGTTGAGGATCTGAACGGTGGCGTGGTGGCCCCTGGCGACACCCTGCGCTACGAGATCCGCCTGACCAACGTGGGTGGCACGGCCGCCACCGACGTGGACGTGCTGGACGTGGTGCCGGGGCTGTTGGCCTTCGCCAACCCCCAGCCGCCCGCTCAGCAGACCGCCGACAGTCTGCGCTGGGCGGTGGGGCGGATCCCGGTGGACGGGTCGGTCTCGCTGCAGTTCGACGCCACGGTGGGCGTGGCCCCCAACGGCACGCAGGTGCGCAACCAGGCCGAGGTGCGGCTGGAGCGGGGCCAGACCCTGGTACTCAGCGATGATCCGAGCACGGCCGAGCCCGCCGATCCCACCACCGTGCGCATCGTGAGCGCCGCGGATCTGTCGGTGTTCGAGAAGACCGTCGAGGCGCTGGACGACCCACCCTTCCGGCCCGGTGGGCGCGTGCGCTACCGGCTGGCGGTGCAGAACACCGGCTCAGACGCCGCCCGCCGGGTGGTGATCACCGACCCGGTGCCCGCCGAGCTCACCGTGGTGGAGAGCGGCGAGGCCCAGGTGGTGGGCGACAGCCTGGTGTTCGCGCGCGCCGCGCTGGCCGTGGGGCAGCGGGTCGAGGTGAGCTGGGTGGGGCGCCTGCGCGCGCCGCTGGACAACGGCACCGTGGTGAGCAACCGGGCCCAGGTCACGGCCCAGGGCGTCGCCGAGCCGTTCCTGAGCGATGACCCGCGGACGCCCGCCGAGGACGCCACCACCTTCGCGGTGGTGTCGGCGCCGATCATCGCCCTCAGCAAGAGCGTCGAGGCGCCTCAGGGCCTGCCGCTGCGCCCGGGCGACGTGTTCGATTACGTCATTGAGGTGCGAAACACCGGCGACGCCACCGCGCGGGGCGTCGAGGTGGTGGATCCGCTCCCGGCAGGGTTGGTGGGCCTGGCGCCCGAGGCGCCCGGTGAGCTCGTGGGGCGGCAGGCGCGGTGGCGGCTCGCCGAGTTGGCGCCGGGGGCCGCCCCACACACACTGCGGGTGCGCGCGCAGGTACCCGCGGACGCCGTCGACGGCGCCCGGTTCGAGAACCAGGCTGTGAGCGGCGACGTCCGCTCCGACGATCCCAGCACCGCGGTAGCCGGCGATCCCACGGTGGTGGTGGTGCGCGACGGTGCCGACTTCACCGGCTCGCCCAAGACGGTCGAGGGCGACTTCGTACCGGGTGGCGTGGTCCAGTGGGCGGTGCGCGTGCGCAACCGCGGCACGGCGGTGGCCCAAGGCGTGCGCGTCGTGGACGCACTGCCCGACGGGGTGGTCTTCGAGGGAGCCGCGCCGGCCCCCGCTGCGCAGGACCCACTGGCTTGGGCGCTTGGGGACCTGCAGCCCGGCGAAGAGGTGACGTTGCAGATCCGCGGTCGGCTGGCCGCGGACGTGGCCGACGGCACGATCATCGCCAACCAGGCGACCATCACCGCGAGTAACGCGCCGCGGGCGCTCACCGACGATCCCAACGAGCCGGGGGTCAGCGATCCCACGCGGTTCACCGTCGAGGCGCGGCCCGAGCTGGTGGTGGAGAAGACCCTGGAGCCCAGCGACGAGGGCCGGCGCCCGGGCAGCCGCGTGGTCTACACGGTGGTGGTGCGCAACGTCGGTGCCGGGCCGGCCCGGGCGGTCGAGGTGGTGGATCCGCTGGCGCCCCAGCTCACCCTCGCCAGCGCCGAAGGCGCTGTGGTGGACGGGCAGCTCCTCACCTGGCGGGTGGACGAGATCCCGGCTGGAGGCCAGCGCCGCTTCACGGTGGTCGCCACGGTCAACGCCGATGTGGCGCTGGGCACCGAAGTGTTCAACCAGGCAGCGGCACGGGTGGGGGCGGGCGCGCTGGTGCGCAGCGACGAGGTCGCGTTCGTGGTGCAGGCGCCGCAGTACACGCTGTCGAAGCAGGTCCAGGCCGAGGGGCTCGGGGGCTTCCTGCCGGGCGCCACCGTCTTGTATGCGTTGACCGTGACCAACACGGGCGCCGAGCCGCTCGTGGCCAGCCAGGTGGTGGATCCGGTGGATCTTGGGCGCCTGGACCAGATCGAGCCCCTGGACGGGGGGCTGTTCGACGTGCGGCGCGGCACCGTGGAGTGGGGCGCACCGGCCACGCCCGCGCTGGCGCGCCTGGCGCCGGGGGATCAAGTCACCGTTCGGCTGCGGGCGCGCATCGCGCCGGCCCTCCAGCCGGGCGACATCATCCGCAACCAGGCGACGGTGCAGGCCCGCGGCGGCGCGCCGGCCTTGTCCGACGATCCCCGGCTGCCCGGCGCCAGCGATCCCACCGCCATCGAGGTGGTGGGGGGCGCCAACTGGGACGTTCAGAAGGACATCGCCGCGCCGCGTCGCGCTGAGATCGGCCCGGGCACCGAGGTCACCTACCGGGTGACGGTGGTGAACCGGGGGCGGGCCGCTTCGGCGGATGCCATCTTGAGCGATCCGCTGCCGCCGCAAGTGGTCTATGTGCGCGGCAGCACGCGGATGAACGGCCAGCCGGTGGCCGATGGCCCCGGGGGCGCTGCGCCGCTTCGGGCGGGCGTCGCGCTGGTCGGGCGCGCCGGCGTGCCCGGGGTGGTGCAGGCCGGCGAGCTCATCCGCATCGAGTACACGGTGCAGGTGCGGGGGGGGCTGCCCATCGGCACCACGGTGAGCAACCAGGCCCAGCTCTTGGATGGCGCCGGCAACGCCGAGCCCTCGGACGATCCGACCACCGCCGCGGACGACGATCCCACCCGCTTCACGCTGGGCGCCCGGCCCGATCTCTCGGGCATCACCAAGACGTTCCAGATCGTCGACGGCGGCGGGCGTGATCGCGCCGTGGTCGGCGACGTGGTGGAGTGGATTGTCCAGGTGGTGAACCGGGGCAACGGCCCGGCGCTGGACGTGATCCTGTCGGACACGGTGCCGCAAGGCACCCGCTACCTGGCCGGGAGCCTGCGCGTGGACGGCCGGCCCGCGACCGAGGGCGTGGACGGTGATCCCGGGGCGCTGGTCATGGGCTCGGTGCAGGCCCGGACGGGAGCCCTCGAGCCCGGGGCAAGCTTTGAGCTGCGCTTCCGCACCGAGGTGTTGGCGGGGCCGCAGATCGAGAACGTCGGCCGGGTGGTGGCCGAGGGCGAGGTCGAGCGCCTGAGCGATGTGGTGATCGTGCCCGTCGGCGAGGCTCCCCGCCGTGCCATGCGGCTCGAGAAGCAGGTGGTGGATCCCGACGGTGCGCCGGCGGTGGCTGGACAGCGCCTGCGCTATACGGTGACCGCCATCAACACCGGGACGGTGGATCTGGACCAGGTGGTGGTGGTGGATGACCTGCCGCCCGGGCTGGTGTTCGTCGGGGCGGTGGAGCTGCCGCCCGGCGCCCGCCTTGACGTGGCGGCGGCGCCCGCGGGCGCCTTCGGAAATGGCCAGATCCGGGTCCAGGGCTTTGGCATCGCGTCCCAGGCGCGCGCCCGCATCAGCTTCGAGGCCGAAGTGGATCGCGGCCTGCGCGCCGATCGCCAGATCTGCAATGAAGCCGAGGCGACCGCCGGGCAGCTCGCCCCCGAGCGCTCCGGCGCGGCGTGCGTGGACGCCGTGGTGCGCTTCGGCCGCGTGGCCGGGGCGACCTTCCAGGATCTGGACCGCGACGGGCGCTACGACCCCGAGGCCGACGTGGCCTTCTCGGGCATGCGGGTGGCCGCCTACAGCGCTGAGGATCCCGATGGGGCGCCCGTGTTCGAGGTGCGCTCCGCCGAGGACGGGCGCTTCGCCCTGGATGACCTGCTGCCGGGGGCGTATCGGCTGCGGGTCTTCTCGAGCACCGGGACCCTGCTGAAGACGGTGGACCAGGTGGCGGTGTTGGCCACCGAGACCCGCGAGCAGGACCTGCTGATCGATCCCACGGGCCGGGTCTACGAGTCGGGCGAGGGCGGCCTGGTGGACGGGGCCGAAGTCTTCATCTACCGCGACGCCGACACCGACGATGACCCGTTCGACGCCGAGAGCGTGGCCAACCGGGTGCTGGTGCCGCCCGAGGATCTGGAGGCGGCGAGCCAGCAGGGCCAGCGCACGGCCCACGGCGGCCTGTATCGCTTCGCCGTGCGCCGCCCCGGGCGCTACCTGGTGGAGGTGGTGCCGCCCAGCCCCGCGCTGATCGCGCCGTCGGTGCTGGTGCCTGCGACGCCGGGGCTCGCGTTCACGGACGACCCCGAAGGCCGCGTGGTGGCCGCCGATGTGCCTTCGACGGATCCCAGCAGCGATCGCACCTACTTCCTGGCCTTCGATCTGCAGGGCCTGGAGGATCAGTTCCGCAACAACCACATCCCGCTGGACCCGCTGTCGGCACTGATCGACGTGGAGAAGCGCAGCCTGCGTCGTCAGGTCACCCTGGGCGAGGTGGTGACGTGGGAGGTGGACGTCATCAACCGCAGCCCCGAGGACCTGATCTACGACCCCGCAATCCGCTCGGGTGGCGTCTACGTGCAGGACGTGCTGCCCAAGGGCTTGAAGTACGTGGCGGGCTCGACGGTGCTGGTGCGCGTGGAGGGCGGACGTGAGGTGCCGCTGTCGGCCGACGACCCGGTGGGGGCGCGGCTGCTTCGGTTCGGACGCGTGGCTCAGGAGGGGGGCCGCACGGTGCTGCGGGCCCTGGACCTGCACGCCGGCGAACACCTGAAGCTTCGCTACCAGACCGTGGTGGGCGCCGACGCCCGGCCCCGCGAGGAGTACACCAACCGGGCGACCCTGCTGACCGACGGCAATGTCCCCATTTCGCGCACCGCGCGCGCCACGGTGCGCGTCCTGGCTGATCCCGACTTCGATCAGGGGCTGGTGCTGGGCCGGGTGTGGTGCGACGCCGACGGCGACGGCCGCCAGCAGCCGGGGGAGCCGGGGCTGCCGGGCGTCCAACTCTACATGGATCACGGCTACTCGGCGGTCACCGACAGCCAGGGTCAGTTCCACTTCAAGGACATCGACCCCGGGACCCACGCGGTGAAGGTGGACCCCGACAGCCTGCTGCCGGGCGCCGAGTTCACCACCGATGCGCTGCGCACGTTCAGTTTCACCCGTGGCCTGCCGGTGAAGGTGGGCTTCGGGGTGACCTGCCCCACCGAGCCGGTGGCGGGCGCCCAGCTCGTGCTGGCCGAGGGCGGCATGGCCTCGGCGCTTGCCGGGCTGCGGGCCAAGGCCACCGTGGTGTACGGCGACGTCAACGCGCTGCGGGCCGGGGCCGAAGGCGAGCACCGCGAGGCGCCCGGGGTGACCCTGGAGCTGCTGGCGGACGGCAAGCCGGCCGACGGGCGGGATCTGCGCCTGCGGGCGGGGGGCACGGGCGATCGGCTGGTGTTCAAGCCTCAGGTGCCCGCGGACTTCCCGGTGGCGCGCTGGACCGTGCGTCTGGGGCCCTTCGGCGAGACGGGCGTGGCCATCTTGACCGGTGCGGGGCGGCCGCCAGCGGAGCTGCCGTGGGACCAACGGTCGCTGGATGGGCTGGGCGTGCTGACGCCGGAGCAGGTCTACAGCTACCGGCTGGAGGTGGCGGACGCCCAGGGCATGATGGCGGCCAGCGCCCCCGGCCGGTTCGGCCTGGGGGTCGGCCGGCCAGCGCTGGGTGAGCTGGTGCTCCGGCTGCCCGCCGACGCCGTCCGCAAGGGACGTCTGCGGGGTGAGGCCAAGGCGGCGCTGCAGGAGGTGCTGCCCAAGCTGAAGGCCAGCGCCCTGCCCATCGTTGTGGAGGCCCACACCGACAACCAGGCGGGCCCGCTGACGGCCCGGCGCACGACCCGTGATCAGGCGGGCGTGGTGATGGACGCCCTGGAAGCGTCCGGGCTGCCGAGCGGCCGGCTCTCGGCCGAAGGGGTGGGTGGTTCGCGGCCCCTGGTGCCCAACATCGTGCCTCGCAATCAGGCGCGAAACCGGCGGATCGAGATCTGGTTGCGGGATCCGCAAGCCCGCGAGGGCGGCGAGGTGCCCCAGTTCGCGCCCGCTCCGGTGGTGCGCGTGGGCCGTGACGAGGCCAGCCCCGACGCCGGCGGACAGTTCGCGGTGACCGCGGATGTGCCGCCCGACGGCATCGTCGAGGTGTTCATGGAGGCCCCCGACGGGCGCCGGGCGGTGATCCCGCTGCGGCTGCGCGAAGGGAGCCCCGCCGAGCGTGGGGTGCCGCGCGCGCTGGAGGTTGCCGGCGAGGTTCCCGGGGCGTTGACCCTGGGCGGCGCCGTGGTGACCGTCCCGCCCCTGGACACGGCCGTCCGGGCGCCGGAGACCGTCACCTTGGGGACCGACGGACTGCCCACGGCGCCGGTGGTCTTCCAGCTCAGCACCCAAGGCGAGATCGCTCGCTGGCGGCTGGCGCTTCACGCCCCCGGCGACCGGGTCGTTCCGGTGGCGGAGGGGACGGGTTCGCCGCCCGGGCAGGTCCGCTGGACCGTACCGAAGGGCCAGCGGGTCTATGGAGGCGAGTACCAGGCCCGGCTGACGGTGCGGCGCGCCGATCACGCGGTGGTGCAGAGCCCGCCCGCACGGTTCATCGTGGGCGCGGTCACGGGTGGCGCCGCCGCAGCGGCGGCCGGGTCCTGGACCCTGGCCGTGGACGGCGTGGCCCTGAACCCCGCCCCCGATGGCCGGGTTGGCGGGCGGGTCGAGGTGCGTGGGCAGGAGGCTGTCCTCTTCGAGCTGACCTCGCCGGCGGGGGCCCGGGCCATGTTCTTCGTGCCCCCCCCTGCGCCCGCTGCGCCCGGTGAGCCGGCTACGGTCACGCCGCCGAAGGCCGACGCGGCCACCACGGCGTTGCCGCCGCTGGCGGGCGGCGACGGGCCCGGAGAGGCCGGCCCGAACCGCTATGCAAAGCTGGGTGATGGGGAGCCCGGGGATGGGTCGCCGGATCCGGCCGCCGCCCGCCGCCCGCTGCCCGATGCCGAGCGGGCCCGGCTGGCGGCCTTCGGGCGCGCCGAGTTGGTGAAGGTGTTGGCGCCTGCGGTGGGCGGCGAGGCCGACGTGCCGGCACAGAACCTGACGGTGCGCCTGCCCGCCGCCGACGCCGAGCTGACCGGCGCCACCGTGCCCGTGGTGGGGCAGACGGCGCCCGGCAACCGGATCGTGGTGAACGGGGCGCCCGTCGCGGTGGACTCCGAGGGGCGGTTCAGCGGGGTCGCGCAGGTGAACCCCGATGACGGGCGGGTAAGGATCGAGGCGGTGGATCCGCAGGGCAACCGCGCGGCGCTGGAGCGCAAGTATGCGGTGCGGCCCTACCGGTGGTTCCTGCTGGCGTTGGGCGAGAGCACCGTGGGCACCCAGGGCAGCGAGCTGGACGGTGTGGAGGCCCACACCCACGTCACCCTGGGCGACACGGTCTACCTGCACGGGCGCGCAGCGGCGTTCTTCAAGGGCTACATGAAGGGCAGCGAGGTGCTGGGCGGGGCCTTCCAACGGTTGGAGGCGGTGGCCCACCTGGACACGGCGCGGCGGCGGGAGTTTGAGACGTACTTCCGGCAGGTTGTCGATCCCGAGGCGTTCTACCCGGTGTACGGCGACAGCGCGAAGGAGACCAAGGAGGTCAACACCCGCGGTCCGCTGTACGTGGCGCTGCGCGCGGACGCGAACGAGCTCACCGTGGGCAACTTCCGCACCCGGCTGCGCGGGATCGAGCTGTTCAACTACGACCGGACCCTGTACGGCGCGGCGGCGGCGGTGGATCAGCCCACCGGCGACTTCAAGCACGAGGTCCGCGCCTTCGTGAGCGACGTGGATCAGCCCGAACGCCACGCCTACGTGGAGCTGCGGGGCACCGGGGGCTCGCTGTACTACCTGCCGCATCGCGAGCTGCTCGAGGGCTCGGAGCGGCTGTACCTGGTGGAGCGGGATCGGATCTCGAACATCGAGCGCCGCAAGACCCTGCTGACCCGCAACGTGGACTACGTGATCCAGTACCGCGACGGCCGGGTGCTCATGAAGGCGCCCGTACCGAGCGTGACGCTGGACGGCTTTGGCGCCCTGCCGCAGCCTTCGTCCGGCTCGGTGCTGGACGGCCACCCGGTGTTCGTGGCGGTGGAGTACGACCACCAGGACATCGGACGCTTCGGCGACACCGCCGTGGGCGTACACGCCCGTGAGACCTACAAAGACGCCGTGTCCATCGGGGCAGGCTATGTGGAGGAGGGTCGGGGCAGCGCAGGCCAGCCCGACTACGAGCTGTGGGGCGTGGATCTGCGGGCGAAGCACCGCCGAAAGACCCGTTTCGAGGCCGAGTTTGCGCGCAGCCAGAGCCAGAACGCCGAGAACCTGTTCAGCCTGGACGGCGGCCTGACCTTCGAGCCCTTCAACCTGCGCGACGGCAGCCGGGCCCGGGGCTCCAGTTTCCTGCTGCGGAGCGGCCTGGAGCTGGACGACCTGGTGGGCCAGGGCGACACCGACCAGTGGTACACCGAGGCGTACTGGCAGTACCTGGCGCCCGGGTTCTACAGCGGCGGCAACCTGCAACAGCAGGGCCTGGAGAGCTACGGGGTGCTCAGCCAGTACCACCTGGACGAGAACCACCTGCTGCGCATCCAGCACGACGGCACCGTGGCCGACGATCAAGCGGGCCAGGGCAGCGTCGTCTTCCGGGCCTTCCGCCGGGACGTGACCCGCGCCGGGCACGTGTTCAAGGCCGGTAAGCTGCAGATCGACAGCGAGTTCGTGCACACGGTCATCGAGAACGGGCAGGCCAGCCCGGCCCCCATCGATCCGCAGGCGGGGCCCCTGAACCAGCAGGTGCAGGGCGGCGATCTGACCACCGACGTGCTGAACGTGGGCTTGCGCTACGAGCTGGACCCCCGCTGGACCCTGCTGGCGGAGCAGGAGGTGGTGCTGCGAGGCGACGCGCGGATCCACGAGCAGACCACCGACCTGCTGGCCACCACCGTGGGCGCCCGCTTCAAGGCCAGCGAGCAGCTCACCCTGGAGCTGACCGAGAGCGCGCGCTGGTCGGGCGACAACGCCACCCAGCTTGGGGTGCGCACCCAGCTCGATGACCGGCACACCCTGTATGGGCAGCAGCGGCTCATCAACCGTGATGGGGGCGTGAACAGCACCACCGTGCTGGGCGGCGAGGAGCGCTTCGGGGCCGACGGCGGCGGGCGCGCCTTCGCCGAGTACCAGCTCGAGAGCGGCGTACTGGGCGAGCGCAACCGGGCAGTGCTCGGGGTGGGGCAGCGCAAGACGCTCATCCCGGGGCTGACCCTGGACGCGGGCTACCAGCGCAGCCAGGTGGTGGCCGGCGGGGCGGGGGAGTTCAGCCAGGACGCGCTGACCCTGGGCGTCGAGTGGCTGGACAGCGACAAGGTGAAGGTCAGCGGGCGGTACGAGATCCGCTACGAGGACAACGACGAGGCCATGGGCCGCCGGGATCGGTTGCAGTGGCTGGCGCTGAACAGCGCCGCCTTCAAGCTGCACCGCGACCTGACCCTGCTGCTCCGGGGCAACTGGAGCCACACAGTGGATCTGGCCTTCAGCGCCACCGAGGCCGAGCTCATCGAGGGCAGCGTGGGGCTGGCCTGGCGCCCCGTGGAGCACGACTGGCTCGCGGTCATCCTCAAGTACACCAAGCGCTATGAGCAGCGCCCCACGGACGTGACGCTGCAGCTCCCCGAGCGGGAAGAGGCCGACGTGGTGTCAGTGATGCCCATCGTGGAGCTGCCCTACGGCTTCCAGCTCGTGGAGAAGCTCGCCTGGAAGCGCAACGCCATCGCGGCGGGGGCGGTGCCAGCGGTGGTGGGCAACACGGTGCTGTGGATCAACCGGCTGAACTACCACCTGACGAACACCTGGGACGTGGGCGCCGAGTACCGCTGGCTGCGCAGCACGCTGGCCCAGAACCAGCTCCACGGCACGCTGCTGGAGGTGAACTACATCATCCAGAAGACCGTGCGCCTGGGCCTGGGCTACAACTTCACCCGGTTCTCGGACGACGAGTTCTCGCGGCTGGACGAGGACCACAGCGGGCCCTTCTTCCGGGTGGTGGCGCACTACTGAGGTCGGTGGGCGGCCCGTGGGGGCCGCGACCGTGGGCATCGGGGCGTGAGGGGCCGAGGCCGGCGCCCGGCGGGGCTCGCCGCGCTCCTCGGCTCAGATCCGCGTGCCGAGCAGGCGGCCCAGCTTGCCCAGGATCTCGCCCTCCTGGTCGTGGGTCTGGCCCAGCAGCTCCCGCACCTTGTCGAGCACCTGCTTCACCCGCTCTTCGTGCTCGCCTGCCTCTTCGCGGGGCCCCTGCTTGGCTGCCAGATGGCGGTCTTTTTTCGCCGTCTGCAGGCCCGCCGGGTTGCCCGTCGCCATGGCCGCGCTGGGGGCGGTGGGATCCAGGGGGTTGTCCTCGGCGAGCGAGGCGCCGCCCGGTTGGATCCAGTCCAGGTAGGAGGCCTCGATGGCGAGCGCCTCGGCCTCTTTCATGCGGCTGTCGCGATCGTCGCCCTGCTGGGTGTGCGCCAGCTCGTGGGCGATCAGCGCCTCGCCCTGTGCAGAGTCGGTGCGGAAGTGCTTCGGGTCGAAGAACACCATCTTGCCGTGGGTGACGGCTTCGGCCTGAAGGCTGCGGGCGAGCGCGCCGGCCATGGGGCCGGCAAACACCATCACGTCGCTGAAGTCGGTGCCGAAGAACCGCGCGAGTCGGTCCTTGAGCGCCCCGTCGAGCTGCCGCTTCTCGCCCAGCATCCGCTGGGCCAGGCCCTCGCTGTCACCCGCCTGCAGCCGTGACAGCAGGCTCTGGGCGTCGTCGAAGCGGGTGCTCGGGCGCGCGCTGACGCCGAGCTGCAGGGTGTCGACGCGCGCCGCGCCTTGCCTCACCAGCGCCTGGGCGATGCGGTCAGCCAGACCGGCGGGGGCGTCGTCGGGGTGCACCACCAGCGGCACGTCCACCCGATCAGCCGTGCCCTGGAAGGCGGGCCGGTTCGCAAGCCGCCGGGCTACGGCCTGCGGCAGCGCCCGGAGCGCGGCCTGCAGCGCCTTGCGGACGCGCTCGTCGGTGTCCGCACTGAGCCCATCGACGGCCACGTGACCGACTGTGATGCGGGCTGGGGCCGGGGCCGAGGCCGCGGCGCCCCGCTCGGGCACCTTGGGCGTGGCCACGGGGGGCGTGAGCGGCGGGGTCTCACCGGTCTCGCGACCCACCAGGTCGGCCAAGGCGGCCAAGCCGGGGACAGGCCGCTGTTCAGAGGCGCTGGCGGGCGGCTCGAGGGCAGGGGGGGCCTCGAGGGCCTGGGGCCAATCCTGCGCGACCGGTTGGCTGGCGCCCAGGGGGTAGCCCCGGCGCGGCGCGCGGGCCACGGCGGGGGCCGCCTCGGGCGCCGGCGGCGGCTCGCGCAGGCGGTTCACCAGGTCGGGATCACGGAGGTCTGCGCCTCGCAGAAGCCCGTCCAGCGACCGGCTCTGCCGGCGCTCCTGGCGCAGCCGCTGAGCCACCTGGGCGCGCAGGTTGCCGAGCTGGGTGTGGACGGCGTCGGGCGCCCCTTCCGGCAGCTCGGCGCGGGCCGCGTCGAGCCGCTGCACCGCCTGCAGCAGGTCCGCGCCCCGGGCGAGCGCTTCGGGATCGTCGGGCCCATGGGTGTCGGGGTCCTCCTCCGCCAGCGCGTCGTCCAGGGCGCCAGGGCCCACCATCCGGCGGGCCTTCGCCACGGGGTTCGGCCCCCCGGGCTCCAGGCGCGCGCCCACGACGTCCCACGGGATGACGCCCATGCCAACGACGTTGGGCTGATCCAGGAAGAAGCTGCGCCCCAGCAGCGGGGCCACCGCGTCCACGGCGGCGGCCATGGGCTGCGCCGCAGGCGTACCTGCGGCGGCGGCGGTGAGCGCCTCGAGGGGCGATGGGGCAGGGGTGGGTTCGGCCAAGGGGGCCCCCGACGAGCCGGAGCGGACGAAAGGAGCCTACCGAAGGCGGCCTCAGCGAGCCAGCGCCTTGCGGCCCCGCCAGCCCGCGGACAGCCCCAGCGCCTCTTCGATGCGCAGGAGCTGGTTGTACTTGGCGATGCGGTCGGACCGCGACAGGGACCCCGTCTTGATCTGACCCGCGTTCGTGGCCACCGCCAGATCGGCGATGGTGGTGTCGGCGGTCTCGCCGCTGCGGTGGCTGATGACCGCCGTGTAGCCGGCCCGGTGGGCCATGTCGATGCAGTCCAGCGTCTCGGTCAGGGTGCCGATCTGGTTGACCTTGATGAGGATGCTGTTGGCGATGCCCTCGCTGATGCCGCGGCTCAGCCGCTCGGTGTTGGTGACGAACAGGTCGTCGCCCACGAGCTGGACCTTGTGGCCGATCTTGGCGGTCAGGGCCTTCCAGCCCGCCCAGTCGTCCTCGTGCATGCCGTCTTCGATGCTGACGATGGGGTAGCGCTCGCAGAGATCGGCGTACAGGTCCACCAGCTCGGCGCTGCTGAGCACCCGGCCCTCGCCGGCCAGGTTGTAGGCGCCGCCCTCGTAGAACTCGCTGCTGGCCACGTCCAGGGCGAGCACGATGTCCTTGCCCGGGGTGTAGCCCGCGTTGCGGATGGCCTCGAGGATGACGTCCAGCGCCTGGCTGTTGCTCTCGAGGTTGGGGGCGAAGCCGCCCTCGTCGCCCACGGCGGTGTTCAGGCCCTTGCCCTTCAACACGCTCTTGAGGTGGTGGAACACCTCGGCGCCCATGCGCAGGGCCTCGCGGAAGCTGTCCGCGCCCACCGGCATGATCATGAACTCCTGGAAGTCCACGTTGTTGTCGGCGTGGGAGCCCCCGTTGAGGATGTTCATCATGGGGGTGGGCAGGATGTGCGCGGCGGCGCCGCCCAGGTAGCGGGCGAAGGGCATCTCATAGAAGGCGGCCGCGGCGCGAGCCACGGCGATGCTCACGCCGAGGGTGGCGTTGGCGCCCAGGGTGGCCTTGTTCTTGGTGCCGTCCAGGGCCAGCAGCCGGTTGTCGATGCCGCGCTGGTCGGTGGCGTCCATGCCCTCGATGGCGGGGGCGATGATGGCGTTGATGTTCTCGACCGCCTTCAGCACGCCCTTGCCCAGGTAGCGCGACTTGTCGCCGTCGCGGAGCTCGAGGGCCTCGTGCTCGCCCGTGGAAGCACCCGATGGGACGGCGAACCGGCCGCGATCGCCGGTCTCCAACACCACGTCCACCTCGACGGTGGGGTTGCCGCGGCTGTCCAGGATCTCGCGGGCGTGAACGTGCTCGATGATGACCATGCAGGCCTCCAGTGGGGGATGCGGGTTGAAGGTCGGGGGGGGTTCTCGGCGCAACGCCGCGAAGGGTTTACTCGGGGGTCGGTGCCGCCAGGGCCGCGTCCAGGGCCTCGGTCACCAGCGTGTCACGCTCGCTGGCTTTCCGTTCCTCGAGCAGGCGCCGGACCGCCGGCAGAGCCACGTGGGGTGCCAGCGCCTTGACCACCGCCTCGCGCAGAGTGGCGTCCTCATCGGCCGCGGCTGCGGCGAGCGCGGCCATCGCGGGGCCGCCTTCGGGCTCGGCGAAACCGTCGGCGAGGGCGCGCGCCGCCGCCCGGCGGACCAGGCTGTCGGCCTGGGCGTCGAGCAACACCCCGCGGAGGGTGCCCACGGCGCCATCGGTCCGGCGCACGGCCAGCCCCGTCATGGCCCGCGCACGGACCGTCGGAGCCTCGTCCTCGCGTTGGGCGATCTGGCTCAGCTCGGCGTCGGCCCCGGGGGGCAGGGCACGCCACTGGGCCTCCGAGACCACGCCCCGAAGCGTGAGGAGCTGCCCGAGCTTCAGGGGACCCTTCGGCGGGCCGTGGGTGGGCAGCAGGCCTTGGAGGCTGCCCCGGGGGCTGGCCGCCGAGGGGGCCGTTTGGGTCACCGCGGGCGGGTCCAACACCTGGCACTGGTCGGTGACGGGCTGGGCGGGGGGCACCAAGGGCGCGGGACCGCTGCAAGCAAAGGCCCCGAGGGCCACGATCGGGAGCAGGAGAGGGCGTCGCATGGGCGGAGCATAGCCGGCCCCGCGCCGCCCGCCCACCCACCGGTTGCCGCCAAATGGGCAGGGCCGGGTATATTCCCGCCCACGGGGGGCCGGCGACGGGCCCTTGAGGAGAGGAGAGGCCCCATGCGGACCCCATTCGGTGCTTCGGTTGCCTGCGCGCTCGCGCTGGCCTTGGCTGCGGGCTGTGCGGAGCAAGAGAACCGCCCGCCCCGGCTCGGCCCGGTGGATGACCAGACCTTCGTCATCAACCAGCAGAACGCCGTGAGCATCTCGGCTGAGGATCCGGACGGCGATCCGCGCACCTACAGCTTCCAGCTCGACCCGCCCCTGCCGCCGAACAGCGGCGGGGCCCCCGAGCTGACCACCATCACCGAGGGGCTGGCCCAGTTCACCTGGACCCCGCGCATCACGGCGCTGGGGGGGGAGCGGAGCAAGACCTACAACGTCACCTTCACCGTCACCGACGACCGGGGCGGCAAGGACGCCGAGACCGTGGCCATCACCCTGGTGGACGACGGCGTGGGCGGCTCCAGCGCCTTGCGGTTCATCGAGCCGGTGGGCGCGGGCATGTCGGTGGGCACCCCGTGTGTCACCGACCTGCCCGTGGAGGTGCGCGCGGAGGCCGTGGCCAGCGAGGAGGTGGTGGTGGAGATGGTGGCGCCGCTGCTCGACGGGGCCCGCCTGGAGCCGGGGCCCGGCGTGCCTGGGAAGCTGCGCCGCTTCAACTGGTGCCCCACGGCGGCCCAGCTCGACGCCTCGTTGTCCCACACGGTCACCTTCGCCGCCCGAGAGCTGGGCGGCGACGAGCCGGTCATCAAGCGCTTCCTGTTCCGGTTCAAGCGCACCGCGGCGGCCGAGTGCCCGGGGGCCCCGCCCGAGATCCAGCACTCGCCCGAGGCGGAGTACAGCGGGCCGCTGAACTACGACATCCAGGCCACCATCCGCGACGACGTGGGCTTCAAGGCGCCACCGGTGCTGACCTTCGTGGTGAACCCGGCCGACGATCCGCGGGCCGCCGAGGTGCTGGACACGTCGGGGTGGCAGCTCGCGACCTTCGAGAGCGTGGGCGGTGACCAGTGGCGGGCGGCGATCCCCAACCTGGGGTTGGCCGAGGGTCAGAGCGCGCAGGTCTTCTACCAGATCGTCGCGACGGACAACGACGACCCCAACGGCTCGGCCTGCGATCACACGGCCGAGAGCCGGGTGTACCGCTTCATCGCCCGCGGCGGCGGCCAGGCCGCTGGGCGCACCTACGGGTTCTGCCAGCCGTGCGTGGCCGACGCCCAGTGTGGGGGCGAGGCCGATCGCTGCGTGAGCCTGCGGGGCGAAGCGTTCTGCGGCGTGCGCTGTGAGGGCGCCGGAGACTGCGCCGGCGACGCGCAGTGCCTGGCCTTCACCAGCGTGGATGGCGTCGAGACCACGCAGTGTGTGCCTGCCGATCTGAACTGCGGGCAGATCTGTGTGGATGACGGCTTCGACGCCGGTGGCGACAACAATGATCCGGCGCGCGCCGCCCAGGTGGGCCCGGGCACGACCGAGGGCCTGAGCATCTGCGCCGGCGACGTGGATTACTTCCGCATCCCCGTGCAGCTCGGGCAGTCCTTGCGGGTGCGGGCGCAGTTCGACAACGCCGCAGGGGACCTGGACCTGGCCATGGCCATGCCGGGCGATCCGGAGGGCGAGTTCAACTACCAGAGCTTGAACGGCGACGTGAACGAAGAGGCGGTGCACGAGCCTTGCGCCGCGGCGGCGGGCGAAGCGCTGGTGGTGGTGTTCGGCTTCGAGAACGCCGAGAACAGCTACGACCTGGTGGTGGAGACCGCCGCCGGCCAGTGCGACCAGATGTGCCGCGATGACGCCTACGATCAGGGCGCCGGCAACGATCGGCTCGAGGACTTCACCGCGGTCGAGTTGCCCTTCTCGGACGACGATCTGGTGATCTGCCGGGAGGACCCCGACGTGTTCGGCTTCGCCGCGTCGGCGGGCGAAGTGATTGAGATTACTGCGGTCTTCGAACACCGCGCGGGTGACCTGGACATGCAGCTCTACAACAGCAACGGCGCGGTGGCCGTCTCGGACGGCTACCGGGACATCGAGCTGATCGAGTACGTGGTGCCCGCAGAGGACATCTACCTGCTGGAGGTCTACGGGGCCACCCGCTCGGTGGCCAATGACTACCTGCTCGAGATCCGGCGCCAGGACGTGCAGATGTGCCAGTCCACCCTGAGCTGCCCGGCGGGCACCTACTGCACCGAGGCCGGGTGCGTGGACGAGCTCTGCGCCAGCTTCGATCAGTGCGCCCCCGGCCACACCTGCGTTGCGCCGCGCGCGGGGGCCGATCCGGCGGCTGCGGGGGGCGCCTGCGCGGCTCGCTGCAACGTCGATCGCGACTGCCGCGCGGACGCCGGCTACCGGTGCAAGTGGTTCGAGGACTTCAGCCGTGGCTGCGCGGTGGGCGGCGCAGCCACCACCGGCCAGCGGTGCACCGGCTATCGCGACTGCGCGGGGGCCGACGTCTGCTTCCCCGTGCCGGGGGGCTACTGCGCGGCGGCCGGCTGCAGCCGGGACCGCCCGTGCCCGCAAGGGACGGTGTGCGCGACCTTGATGGGCTTCGACGCCTGCCTGCTGGCCTGTGAGGACGACGGCGACTGCCGCGCTCAGGACGGACACCGGTGCGTGGACGTGGGCGGCGGTCGGCGCGGGTGCCAGCCGTGAGGGCAGGCGGCGCGCTGCTCTTGCTGACCTTGCTCTGCCTGGCCGGGTGCAGCACCACCGACCCCGAGCAGGCGGGCTCGGGGGAGACCCTGGGCCTGACCCTGGGCGCCCTGACCGTCACCAGCGTCCTGCCCGGCACCGAGGTGCGGGTGGAGGGCACGGGCTTCCTGCCCGGCATGGCCTTCGAGGCCGCCGTGGTGGGGCAGATCAGCGGCACGCCCATCGAGCTGCCCGTGGCCGTGGAGCGCCTGGACGACGTGTCCGTCCAGGTCCGGTTTGTGCCGGAGGCCGTGCAGGGCGTGCCCGAGGGGGACCTGACCGGCGTGCTGAAGGTCGAGGGACGGCTGGGCAGCGCCGCGGGGCGGGCCGAGACCGGGGTGGTCGCGCCGCTGATGCACGCGGTGGTGCCCGAGTTCGACCGGATGGCCAACGCGGTGTTTCCCCAGAGCCCCGCCGAGCTGCGTGGCCGGGGCTTCATTGGTGGCAGCGAGGGCCGCACCCTGCTGGTGATGACCGGCACCTACACCCGCGAGGCTGACGGGGTCACCCGGCGCCTGGGGACCGAGGCCGAGGCGCAGCCGCCCGCCAATGTGCAGGGCTGGCTGCGCGACCGGGCCGAGGTACTCTTCGACCCGAGCTGGGTGGGCCACGAGCCCGGCGCCATCGAGGCCGAGGTGCGGCTGGTGAACGAAGGGCAGGGCTGGACGCGCGAGAGCCTGCCGGTGGACGTGGTGCTCAGCGTGCTGCCCCCGACGGTGGGTCGGGTGGAGACCACCCGGGCCAGCCGGGGGGAGGCGGTGCGCATCACGGGGAACGGCTTTCTGGGCGCGAGCAGCGGGGGCTCGACGGTGCTGCGGCTGACCGGGCGGTTCCAGCCCGCTGCGGGCGGCGAGCCGGTGGAGTTGGGGGCGGGCGGCCTGGAGCTGGATCCCGTCTGGGAGAGCGGGCAGTCGCTCGTGTTCAGCATGCGGGTCAACTACGCGGTCCGCGGCGCCCAGTGCCTGAGCGATGATCTGGGCGCCACCCCCGGTCTCCTGGACGGCGCGGTCACCCCGGTCACCGTGCGGCAGGGTCAGGTGGTCGAGGGCGACGCCTACCCCCTGCGCTTCCAGATCCTGCCGCCCAAGCAGGTGATCTACCTGCGCTTCCTCCCGTCGTTCACCGACTCGCTGCGGCTGTTCGGCCTGCGCAACGTGAGCGCGCTGGTGCGCCGGCGCATCGTCGAGGTGGTGGAGCGCGACTACGCCGGGATCAACCTGGAGGTGCGCGACACGCAGCCCGACGACTGGCTGGAGTACAGCACAGTGGAGATCGGCGGCCCGGATCCGAACGAGCAGGGCCTGTTCGGGCTGGACAACACCGCCGGCCTGGACTCGTGCAACAACCGCCTGGACGATCTGCTGGCGGGTCGCAACGCCGAGAGCGGCAGCTACGGTGGCATCTTCGTGGAGTCCTTCCTGGTGCTGTCGGCCACGCGGGGCGTGCCCAACGAGCTCAACGACGAGCGCCTGCCCGGTGGGGCCACGGCCGGCGAGGTTTTCGACGAGATCTTCGACCCGGTGATCGCCGAGCCTGTGGCCACCGACGAGTTCCCCGGGGGCAGCCGGCACGCGGTGATCGACCGCGCCATCAACACCCTGGGCAACCTGGTGGGGAACACGGTCACGCACGAGATCGGGCACTCGCTGGGGCTGCCCGTTGCGCCGGGCTGCGGCATGTACCACAACGCCCCGGGGCCCCAGCAGATCATGGACTGCGGCGTGGATCGGCCCTTCAGCGAGCGCGCTGAGCTGGAGGCCGGCGGCCACGCCGTGTGGACGCCCGAGAACCGGGCGTACCTGGAGCGCATCCTGCCGCTGGAATAGGGCCCCTCAGCCCTTGGCCAGGCGCTGCTCGCGCCGGCTCACCAGACGCCCCCCGATGACGAAGGTGCCGGCGGCCACGGCCAGCAGGGCCAGGGCCGAGCCCACGGCGTTGGGCGGCTCGAAGAGCTCGGCAAAGGGCACGTTGGGCAGGGGCAGGCCGGCCAGGGTGCGCCCGTGGGTGAGCAAGGTCAGCTTGCCCAGGAAGCCCGGCACCAGGGACACGGGCTGCTCCCAGAACAACAGGTAGGCCAGCCCCACCCAGGTGGGCCAGCGCACCAGCAGGCCCAGCAGAGCGAAGGCGCCGCCATAGGCCAGGATGATCAAGGCCGAGGCCGCCAGGTAGCGGACCGACGCCGTCGGGCCGGCGCCCATGCCGGCCACGAAGGCCGGCGCGAGGCCGAGCAAGGCGACGGGCAGCAGCGCGGCCACCACCCGGGCTCCGTACAGCCACGCCCGCGCGACGGGGCGGCTGAAGGGATAGGTGAGGGTCTGGTCCTCGATCTCCTCGCGGATGACGCCGGTGGCGAAGAACAGGCAGAGGAGCGGGGTGATGCGCAGGACGAACAGCTCGCCCAGCTTGTGGCCCCGCAGGGCCCCCTGGGCCGTCAGCAGCCCCAGCAGGCCTACCACCGCCAGCACCCACAACCAGAAGGAGCGGCGCCGGAGCTGGCGGCGCAGGTTGAAGCTCACCCAGAAGCTGGCGGCGCGCAGCGTGTGGCCGGGGGGCAGAGACGGAACGGGCGGGGGCGTCGACATGGGCTCAGGCCTGACTGATCAGGTAGCGGTAGAGGCTCTCGAGATCGGCGTCGGGGCTGGTGAAGCCCTGCAGCACCCGACCGGCAGCCTGCGCGTGGGCGGCGATGTCGCGGGCGGCCGCCTCGAGATCGGTGGTCATCACCTCGAGGGTGTCGGCCTGCACCACCCGCACGGTCTGGATGTGAGGAAACGCCAGCAGGGCCGCGCCAAAGGCGCGGGCGTCGCCGTCCAGGGCCAGCTCGATGCGGTACGGGCGGTCCTCGAGGAGGCCGCGCAAACGGAACACGTCCCCCTGGGCTCGCAGCCGGCCGAAGCGGATGAACACCACCTGGTGGGTCATGGCCTCGACCTCGTGGAGCACGTGGCTGGACACCAGCACGCAGCGGCCCTCACGGCCCAGGCCCTTCACCAGGGCGATGAGATCGGCCCGGGCCACGGGATCGGCCCCGGTCAGGGGCTCGTCCAGCAGGACAACGGGCGGGTCATGGGCGATGGCCTGGGCGATCTTGGTGCGCTGGCGCATGCCGCGGCTCATCTCGCCGATGCGCTTGCGGCCGTAGATCTCCATGCCCACCCGCTTCAAGGCGTCGGCGGCCTGGGCCTGGGCCTGCCGGGCCGAGTAGCCGTGCAGGCGGGTGAGGGCCTCGACGAACTCGTAGCCCGACAGCTCCTCGTAGAAGGCGTCCTGCTCGGGGCACAGGCCCAGGGCGCGCCGGGCATCGGGGTCGCGGAACGGATCGCGGCCCACGAGCCGCACCTCGCCCTCGTCGGGCAGCAGCTCGCCGGCAAAGAGCTTCATCAGCGTGCTCTTGCCCGAGCCGTTGGGCCCCAGCAGGCCCGTCACCCCCGGCCCGATGGTGAGCGCCACGTCGTTCAGGGCCCGCACCGGGCCGAACAGCTTGCTGACCCCACGGGCCTCCAGCAGCGCGTCGCTCATCCCCGCCGCACCTCGCGCTGAATCCGCCAGGCCAAGGCGCCCAGGCCGGCGCCCGTCCAGGCCAGCAGGCCCAAGAGCGAGCCGATGGGATCGCTGTTGGTGGGGGGGCGACCGGGGATGATCTTCGCAGCCACGCTCTGGTTGCCCACCTGGAGCAGCCAGTCCACCACCGTGCGCAGGTCGCGCTCCGGTGACAGGTAGCCGAAGCTGGGGTAGCCCGACTCGGCCAGCCCCTCGGTGACCCCGGCCAGGATGACCAGGCCCGCGACGTAGACCGCGCCCACCGTGCGCGCCCGCTGCCCGAGCGCGCTCAGGCCCACCGAGGTGGCCGTGAGCACCGCGGCGCCCAGCGTGGCGCTGGCCAGGGCAGGCACCGCCAGCCACCACAGCTCGCCGCGCAGCGAGGGGGGGGCGATGCCGGCGGCGGCCAGCCACAGGATGAACGCCGGCCCCACCAGGGTGGCCAGCGGCACGATGCCGGCGCCCAGCAGCTTGCCCAGGGCGTACTGCATGCGGCTCAGCGGGCGGGCGAAGTAGAGCTCGAAGGCGCCCACCCGGCGATCCTCGGCGATGGCCCCGGCGGCCACCACGGCGAGCACCAACGCGGTGGTGAAGAACTGCACCGACACATACGAGGCCAGCGCCTCGTGGACCTGACCGACGAGCTTGTCGGTGCCGAGCAGCGCGCTGTTCGCCTTGCTCTCGAAGTAGCGCTTGGCCACGAGCTGGCCCACCACCCATACGCCGTGCACGCCGAACACGCCGAAGCACACCAGCAGCCCCAGCTTGGTGGCCCGGCGGCGCCAGGCCAGCACCAGCAGCGTCCGGGCGATGGGCCACCCGGGCCAGACGGGGCGGGGCTCGTCCAGGCGGCGGTAGCCGACGGCGTGGACCTCGTCGCGCATCACGCGCCCTCCTCGGCGATGGCGCCCAGGAAGGCCGCCTCGAGGTTGCCGGCCACGGGGGCCAGGTGGACCACGGCGGCCCCGGCCTCGGCGGCCGCCGCCCACACCAGTTCGGGCCCGGCCCCCTGCGGCAGCGCCACCTCCAGGACCTCGGCCTGGTCCGCCGCCGCCGCGTCTGCGCCGCGGGCCGCCAGGGCCGTCACCAGCGCAGGGGCCGGCCGCGCAGTGCGGACCGCCCAGCGGTCAGGGGTCTGTGCCTGCAGGGCCGCCAGGGGCCCCGCGTAGCGCACCTGGCCGCGGCGCATGATCACCACCGTGTCGCAGGTGCGCTCCACGTCGTGGAGGAGGTGGGTGGACAGCAGCACTGCGGGGCCGCCGCCGGAGCGCAGGTGCACGATGAGATCCAGCAGCTCGTCCCGGGACTCGGGATCCAGCCCGCTGGTGGGCTCGTCCAGCAGCACCAGCTCGGGGTCGTGCACCAGGGCCATGGCCACCTTCACGCGCTGATGCATGCCCGTGCTGTAGGTCTCGACGGGGCGGTAGCGGGCCTCGTCCAGGCCCACCAGGTCGAGCATGTCGTGGGCCCGCAGCAGCGCCACCCGCCGCCGCAGCCCACACAGCTCGCCGGCCAGGGCGACGGACTCCAGCCCCGAAAGGCCCGGTAGCCGGCCTGGCCCCTCGGCTGCATAGCCCAGCTTGCCGCGGATGGCCGTCGGCGCCGTGCGTGCGTCCAGCCCCAGGACCTGGATCGCGCCGCTGTCGGGGGCCTCGAGCCCCAGCAGCACCTTCATGAGCGTGGTCTTGCCCGCCCCGTTGGGCCCGAGCAGGCCGATGGCCCGGCCGTCGACCGCAAAGCCCACCGCGTCGAGAGCCTTGGTCCCGCCGTAGCGCTTGTTGACCCCCTGGAGGTTCAGCAGCGGCATCTAGCGCCACGCCCCGTGGGTCAGGTCATACCGGCGGGGGCGCGCCTCGCTGCTCAGGGTCAGGACGGTTCCGGCCTCCAGGGGCTGGGCGTGCGGCCCGCCCGCGTCGGCGAGGGTCCACACCGTGGCCTCCTCCTCGTCCACGGCCTCCAAGCCGTCTGGGGAGGGTCGCCAGGAGCCGACCCCCAGCGGTGCGCCCAGCGCGGCGGCGAAGGCCCGCCGTTCGGTGGCCAGCACGAAGCGGCCATCGATCCGCCCGAAGTGCGCCCGCCAGGTGACCAGGGCCTGCTGGATGGCGTCCACCACCGGCTCCACTGGCGGGCCCCAGAAACCCAGCTTCACGCGCAGCCCTTGCAGCGCCGCCAGCACGCGGTGAAACAGCAGGTTGTCAGGGGTGACCGGGCGCAGGTTGATCTGCAGCGATTCGGGCAGGCCCGCGGCCGCCTCCCGCAGGTCTTCGGCCCCCACGGCCAGCTCACCCTCCCAGCCCCAGAGCCAGGAGCCGAACCGCCGGGGGGCGCCGTCGCCCTCGGTCCAGCAGCGCACCACGGCGGCGCGGCTGGTGGTGTCCGCCAGGGCCCCGCTGAGGGTCATGCCGGGCCGCAGCGGTTGCTCCTTGATGAGCGCCTTGCCCTCCTGCGTGTAGGCGCAACCCCAGCGGGCCGCCGTGGGCACCTCGTCCACCTCGGCGCCGTGGATCACCGCGTCGGCCAGGCGCACGGGGCTGTCAGCGAAGATCCCGAACAAGCGCGGCATGTACGACCTCGCGGGGGCGGCCCCTCAGGGCAGGTGGGCGTCGAGCCAGGCGCCCAGGGCGTCGAGCACCGGGCCGCGGTCCTGCTCGAACCAGATCTCGTGGAACAGGCCCGGGTAGGGCGTGAAGGTCTTGTCGGCGCTGCCCAGGGTGTCGAACACCGCCTTCGCCGCCTCGGGAGAGGCCAGGCGATCGTCACCTGCCTGCTGCAGCAGCACGGGGAGCTTGATGCGCGCCGCCGCCGCCTTCACGTCAGCCTGGGCGCGGGTGGTCTCGGTGAGCCAGCGGGCTGACGCGACGTGCCCCACCAGGGGATCCGTCCCGTAGGCCTCCACCACCGCCGGGTCATGCGAGACGATGGCCGGATCGATGTCGGTGGGGAGCGCCAAGGCGGGCACCAGCCGGCTGAGCCCGCGCCCCAGCACGGTCTTCCAGGCCGGCACCTGGATGGCAAAGCCGAAGAACGGCGAGCTCAAGCACAGCCCGACCAGCCCCGAGGGGTCGGCGGCCACACCGTGGGTGGCGATCAGCCCTCCGTTGGAGTGGGCCAGCAGGAACCGCGGCGTGTCGGCCGGCAGTATCTCGTTGGCCCGCGCCCGGAAGGCGGCCAGGTCGTTGAGGTAGTCCTCGAAGCGAAAGATGTGGCCTCGGCGCCCGTCGGCCCGCCCGTGGCCGCGGTAGTCGAAGCGCAGGGTGCTGTACCCGCGCCCGTTCATGCGCGCCGCCAGGTCGCCGTAGCGCCCGCAGTGATCGCCGAAGCCATGGACGATGAGCAGGGCCGCCTTGGCGCCCTCGATCAGGTCGTCCTCGTAGTAGAGCTGGGTGCCATCCGCCGAAGCGAAGTGGCCGCTGGCAGTGGGCCTTCTGGTGGACACGGCAGGATCAGCCTAGAATCCGGGGGAACAATGCCTCGCGGGGCGCCGGTTGCCCCCCGTGAACCCCGATGGTGCGAAAGGAGTCACCCGGTGTCAACGCGCGTCCGCCGCCTGCTGCTCTGTCTCGTGGCCGCCCTTTGGGCCACGCCGGCCCACGCGGTCGAGGTCTTCGTCAATGGCGTCAAGGTGACCGAAGCCCTCGTCGACACCACCCTGGACGTCACCCAGGTCCGCTTCGACGCCAAGGGCAACGTCTTCATCGAGGCCCCGGGCTACAAGATCGAAGTGGCAGGCGGCGGTGGACCGGCCGCTCCGGTGGGGGTCGGCGCGCCCGCGGTGCCCACGCCCCCCGTGGGCGTCCCGACGCCTGGGGCCGGTGCCGCCATGGCCCCCGCTGAGCCTGCCGTCACCCTGCCGGCCACCTGGCTGGTGGTGAACGTCCCGGTGCGCGGCCACTACAAGCTGCACGTCACCGCCAACGGGCAGCCGGTGGCCGATCTGGCGCCCGACCAGCCGCAGTACGTGGCCGACATCGCCAGCAAGCTGCAGGCGGGGGCCAACGACGTGACCGTGCAGTTCCTGCCCGTGCCCAGCGCGCCCGCCACCGCCACCCCGGTGGAGGCTGTTACCGTCATGGTGGGGCAGGGCGAGCAGGGGGCCGACGGCACCCTCACCATCAGCAAGCTGCTGGGCACGGTGAAGCACACCACGGGCCGGCTCTCGGCCGAGCAGCACAGCATCAAGTTCAACGTCCTGCCGTGAGCGCGCCCGCACCCGGTGAGCCCGGCTTCGAGGCCTGGCTGGACCAGGTGCGCCGCAGCATCGACCTGCGCATCGACGAGGACGGGCGCTGGTGGCACGAGGGGGAGCCCTTCGTGAACCAGCGGCTCCGCGACTACTTCGACGGCAACCTGGATGTCCACCCGGAGTCGGGGGAGCCCATCCTGCGGGTGGGGGACAAGTGGTGCTATGTCCGCGTGGACGACACGGCCTTCTTCGTGGACCGCTTCAAGGTCGAGGGCGAGCGGCTGCTGGCCGTCCTGAACACCCGGGGCCGCTGGCCTGTGCCCGGGGATGGGTTCGTCATTCACGGGGAGCGCGCCTACGTGACGCTCGCCCCGCACAGGCGAGCCCGCCTGACCCGTCGGGCCTGGCACCAGCTCGGTGAGTGGCTTGAGGAAGGGCCCGAAGGCGTCCAGGTGGCGGTGGCGGGGCGCCGCTGGCCGGTGCGGCTCGAGGGCTGAGGCCGCTCAGCCCTCGGCGTCCACCCACAGCAGCGACACGAACCGGGGCTCGACGGCCTCGGCGCGCACCGCGCCCACCTCGGCCCGGAGCTGCTCGAACACCCCATCGCGCACGCTGGCCCGCTGGCCCCCCCGGCCGCTCCAGAAGGCGGTCATGGACGCCCGCGCCAGGTCGGTCCACGCGCCGTCGCGGGTGAACAGCGCCCGGTGTGCTTCGGCCAGCATCGATGCGGGCAAGGGCCCGTCCCCCTGAAGACCCACGGCCGCCCGGGCGAAGGCGGTGACGATGCGGGCGCCGAGGCCCACCTCCGTCCCGTGGGACACCTGAGCCACCGTGGCCAGCTCGGCCAGGGCCCCGGCCACGATGTTGGCCTCGGCCAGATCAGCGGGGGTCGCCAAGGGGGTGCCACCCGGACGCTGCGGGTGCCGCTCGCCCAGCAGGGCCTGCGCCCAGGGGCGCAGCGCGTCCACATCCACCGCACCGACCGCGTCGTCGCCGAGCCTCAGCGCCTTGCGGTGAGCCGCCAGGGGCCCACGCACCGCCACCATGCGGGCGTAGCCGTGGCGGAAGATCAGGGCCAGCGGCGTGGCGGCCAGCACCGCGGCGTCGCGCGCCGCGTCCCCCCCGCCAAGGGCGTCGAGGCCCAGCCCGAGCCCGGCGCGGAGCCGAGCGAGGGTCTGGGCCTGTGCCTCGCTGTCCCAGGGATCCACACGGTCGGCCGAGAGCGCCATGTTGGCCACGTAGGCGAGCTCCGCCTGTACGGTGTCCAGCGTGTCCTCGGGCAGGGCGCCGAAGGCCGCCGCCAGGCGGGCCTCGGCGTCCACGAGGGGAGCGATCCAGCGGTGCGGGGCGGCCCCCTCCACCGGCGCACGGACCGCCACGGCGTCACGCGGTGGCGGGCTGTAGATGGCCAGCGCCTCGTAGTAGTCCACGTAGCCGCGATCGGCCATGCGCCCGGTGCGCCAGCGGTAGGCCTCTTCCTGCAGCACCGAGTCCAGCGCGGCCTCGGCGCCCAGCAGCAGGTTGAGGCACAGCTCGGTGTCCTGGCGCATGAGCCAGTCCAGGAAGATCTTCACCGGCAGATCGCGGGGCTCGCCCTCGGGGAACACCACACAGAGCCGCCCGTCGGGGGTGGTGACGTGCTCGGCCTCGGGCGGGTTGAAGTCCTCGGGATCTTCGATGACCACGGCGCGCACGGACCGCTTGAGGATCCAGTTCAGGACCTCATCATCCAGGTCCAGCATGCGCTGTCCCAGCACGTCGGGGCCCGCGTGCATCAGCGCCGTGAGCCACGGATCCAGACGCTCCACCGACAGCTCGTCACGGACCCAGATCTCGCTGTCGAGCATGGCCCGCACCTGCTCGCCGCTGGCCATGGCCAACAGCTCGGTGCAGTCCTCCAAGCCGATGGTCAGGACGTGCCCGTACAGGTCATCCGCAGGCAGGCGTTGGATCAGCGCCGCCGCGTCGTGGGGGCTGATGAGCAGGTCGAGGAGCGTGGCCCCGTTGGGCTCGTGATCGAGCGCCGCCCGCCACGGCCCGAAGGGCGTGGGCGGGTGGACGACGATCAGCTCTTCGGCCGCCTTGGGCTCGGGCCGCAGGGCGCGCTCGGGCGCCGACCCGTCGTTCGTGCTCACTGCGCGGGGCGGGCCGCTCGAACCCGCTCCACCACCGCCGTGCCGTTGGCCTTCAGCCAGGCGCGTCGCGCTGCGGGATCCGCCCCCGCGGCTTCGGTGACCAGGGCCTCCAGGTCGGCGACGGCCTTCTTGCGGCCGCGGAAGTACACCTTCTCGTACTCCGGCGACATGACGGCGCGATCGCCCACCATCACCACCCGCCCGAGCACGACCTCCAGGGGCTCGACCTCGCTGCCCAGCTCGGGATCCCACACCATGCGCTCTTCGCCCGTGAGGCGATCCTTGAGCCGCACGCCGCGCCCGCGCTTGCAGTCCACGCACTCATGGACCGAGACGTGGCTCTCGGAGAAGGCGGTGGCCAGGGTCTTCACCTCGGCCTCGGCCTCGTCGGCGGCGGCCAGGGCGATGTGCGCTTGCGGGCCCGGCGCGGGGCGATCGAACAGGGCGACCTGACGGAACGGGGCGTCATCGCCCGCCGCGTCGACCACCTCGTCGGGCAGGTTCGACTCCAGGCCGGCGACCTGGAAGGCGACCCACTGGCCGATGGTCTTCAGCTCGCGCTCCTCGCGGGCACGCGTCTCGTCGCCGCGCTGGTGGCACTGCTTGTACTTCTTCCCGCTGCCACAGTGGCACGGGTCGTTGCGGCCGAGCTTGGCCCCCATGTGCACCTCCGTCTTGAGCCCGTCGAGCGGGCGGGCGCTCCCCTCAGGCCGCGGGCACCTGATGGTGGAACACGATCCGCGTCCGGCCGCCCTCGTCGCTGAGGCGGCACCGGGCGAAGAAAGCCTGGGCGCTCATGCCGCCCAGCTCGCGTTGGTGGCTGTACCACCAATTCAAGGCCCGACGCTTCGCCTGGCGAGGCGTCAGCCCATCAAAGAACAACCCAAGCGACTCATCCTGCCGAGTCGGCGCTGGCATGTGCGCGTGCATGGCAACCACTCCGTCGTCGGTGAAGGCGGCGCGCCGCCTTCGGTCCGTCGGGATGCCACGCGGTGCCCCCGTAGGAGCGGTCGGCCGGTCGACGGCCGGGCAGGCGGTCAACCGACGACGTGGATCCCGAGCTTGCCGAGCGATGTCGGAGCCCCGGGGGGCCTCCGTCTATCGCCTGATCCCATATCGTCCGTCCGGGAAGGCCTGGTCGGCCCCTTCAGTTGAAACTGCGCCTGTTTATGCGGGGTTTGTCGGGGGTGTCAACCCCTTCCGACGGGCCGACGCGGGGGGCCGCGGGGTGGGGCGCAGGGCCCCCAGCGCGGGGCTCAGTGGGTCAGGTGTGGTGCTCGGTTCGGCCCGTCGGCGAGCCCCTCCGCGGTCAGGTAGATCACCAGGTGGCGCGGTGCGCCACCGTTGGGCAGCGGCCCGCCAGCCACGCCCAGCCCCACGACCGTCGCCCGCGGATCCAGGGCCGCGGGCTCAGCAGCGAAGTCGATCTGGGCCAAGGCCGCCACCGTCACGCCCCCGACGGCGAAGCCGCCCTTGATCAGCCCCGCCTGCGCCAGCCGCTCGCCGGCGGCTGCGGCGACCTGGTCCCAGGGCAGGGCGCCCGCCAGCGAGGCCTCGGCGAGGGACTGGGCGACCTCGTCCAGGCCTTGATTTCCGGCCAGGGGAGGGTGGCCGGCGCGCGCCCGCGCCTGATTGAGCCCAGCCCGAACGCTCAGGCGCGCCACCTCGGGCTTGACCCCCGCAAAGGGCTGCAGGGCCGCGATCACCAGATCCACGCCCTCACCACGGTCGAACGGGCGCGCGCCCACGGCGATCTCGCCCAGCTCGGGATCCAGCAACGTGGCGCGCCCCGTCGGGGTGTCGAGGATCAGCGCCGCCGCCTGCGCGCCGTCTGCGCCCTCGCCCACGGCAAAGGCCATCCGCGCATACGGCCGCCCCTTGGGATCGAGCAGGCCCTCCGGCGCGTCGCCGCCGGCCCCGCCCGCCACCCGCCCCAGCCAGTCGTCCAGCGCCGGGCTCAGCCGGGCCTGGTGCACCAAGGCGCCCAGGCCCGCCCCCTTTCGGGCGGTGTTGATGGTCTCCAAGGCCTCCTGGCGGACGGTCGCGATGGGTGGACGCGGCTGCCTGGAAGCAGCCGGGTAGGAAACCGGGGCGGGCCCGAGGTCGATCAGGGCCAGGGACTGCCGAAAGCGCCCGCGCCGCGCCGCCAGCTCGAAGCGCACCGGCTCGGCATCCGCCCGGGCAAGCTGGCCGGTGAAGCCGCCCGTGGGGTCGCTGTGCAGGGGCACCCGCGTCACCCGCTCCCCCGCACGGCGCCAGAGCTCCAGCTCCCCGTCCACCCGGTCTGCTCGCCCGCGCAGCGTGGCGGTCACGGCCGCGCGGGGCACGGGGTCCAACGCCACGTGCCCGGCGGGGAAGACCAGGGCCACGGTGATCTGCCCATCGCTGCCCTGCACCGCGCCGAGGCCGACCGCGCCCGACAGACCCTTCTGGGCCACCTGGTCCAGCCCCCGCTCGATGGCGGCCTGGTCCGGGCCGGTCAGCGCCAGGGTCCGGGTGGGGGGGGCCCAGGCACCGCAGTGACGGGCCAGCGCCCCGACGGTCGCAGGATCGGGATCGGCGCCATCCGCGGCGAAGCGCGCGGCGTACTCACGGGCGAGGCAGTCCGTGGCGGCGCTGGGGGTCACCGCGCGTCCCACGGCCTGGAGCAGGGCGCGTTCCAGGGCGGTGGGCTGCCAGTCGCCCTGGCCGCCCCACTCGCCGCGCGCCGGCCCATGGAACCGGCCGGGCGCCGGGAGCGACGTGGTCATGGCCCTCACGGGCTCACCGGGGCCCGGCTGCGGGGCACGGTCCACGCCGCTTCGGGCCCCGCCGCAGCCGGCCAACGCCAGCAAGGCTACCGGGCGCACGAGGCTGAGAAGTCGACTGCCCATGGGGCCCTCCGAGGGGGTGCAGGGGGTCAGACCGGGCGGCGCCCGGCAGGTTCCAGGATTCCACGCGACGGCCTCGATTGCGACCCGCCGACGCGGTGCGTTAGCCTGCGTCGCTTTCGTCGGCCCGCTCGGGGCCGACCCCCCGTGGAGAAAGGGACGTGACCTCGATGCTGTACCAGGGTCAAGCCATCCGGGTGTCGATGAGCGAAGGCGTCGCCCAGCTCGTCTTCGACAACCAGGCGGAGTCGGTGAACAAGTTCGATCGGGCCACGCTGGCGGAGCTGAAGGCCGCCCTCGAGGCCCTGCAAGGCGTCGACGGCGTCCAGGGCCTGGTGGTCAGCTCCGCCAAGCCGGTGTTCATCGTCGGGGCCGACATCACCGAGTTCGGCGAGGCCTTCAAGGGCAGCGACGACGAGATCATCGCCTGGCTGGCTGACGCCAACGTCATCTTCAACGCCGTCGAGGATCTGCCGTACCCGACCCTGACGGTCATCAACGGCACCGCTCTGGGCGGGGGCCTCGAGATGGCGCTCTCCACCGACTTCCGCATCATGGCCGAGGGCGCGGGCGTGGGCCTGCCCGAGACCAAGCTGGGCATCATCCCCGGCTTCGGCGGCACCGTGCGGCTGCCCCGCCTGCTGGGCGCCGACAACGCCATCGACATGATCGCCAGCGGCCGCACCGTGAAGGCGGCCGAGGCGCTGAAGATGCGCCTGGTGGAGGCCGTGGTGGCTCCCGCCAAGCTGGCGGACGCGGCGCGCGACTTCATGGGCCGCGCCATCGCCGGCGAGTTCGACTACCAGGGCCGCCGCGCCCAGAAGACCGGCAAGCTCAAGCTGAGCATGATGGAGGCCATGATGGCCTTCACCACGGCCAAGGGCTTCGTGATGGGCCAGACCAAGGGCCAGTACCCGGCGCCCATCGAGGCCATCAAGGCCATGGAGAAGTCGGCGGGCGTGGGCCGCGACAAGGCGTTGAAGAACGAGCACAAGGCGTTCTTGAAGGTGGCCAAGACCACCATCGCCGACGCGCTCATCGGCCTGTTCCTGAACGACCAGCTCATCAAGAAGAAGGGCAAGGCCTACGGGAAGATCGCCAAGCCCTTCGAGATGGCCGCCGTGCTCGGCGCGGGCATCATGGGCGGCGGCATCGCCTACCAGAGCGCCTCGAAGGGCGTGCCCATCATCATGAAGGACATCCGCGAGGAAGCCCTTCAGCTCGGCGAGGGCGAGGCCACCAAGCTGCTGGCCAAGCTGGTGAAGCGCGGCAAGATCGACCAGGCCCAGATGGGCGAGATCCTCACGCGCATCCGGCCGGCCCTCAGCTACGGCGACTTCGGGAACGTGGACGTGGTGGTCGAGGCCGTCGTCGAGAACCCGAAGATCAAGAAGATCGTGCTGGCCGAGGTGGAGAAGGCGGCCAAGCCCGGCGCCATCCTGTCGTCGAACACCTCGTCCATCAGCATCAGCCTGCTGGCCGAGGCCCTGGAGCACCCCGAGAACTTCGTGGGCATGCACTTCTTCAACCCGGTCCACCGCATGCCGCTGGTGGAGATCATCCGGGGCGAGAAGAGCAGCGACGAGGCCATCGCCACGGTGGTGGCCTACGCCAGCAAGATGGGCAAGACGCCCATCGTGGTGAACGACTGCCCTGGGTTCCTGGTGAACCGGATCCTTTTCCCGTACTTCGCCGGCTTCCAGATGCTGGTGAACGACGGGGCCGACTTCACCGCCATCGACAAGACGATGGAGAAGTTCGGCTGGCCCATGGGGCCCGCGTACCTGCTGGACGTCGTGGGCATGGACACCGCCCACCACGTGGCGCAGGTGCTGGCCGAGGGCTACCCGGACCGCATGGCCAACGACACCCGCACCAGCCTGGACGTCATGTACGACGCCCAGCGCTTCGGCCAGAAGAACGGCAAGGGCTTCTACCAGTACACGCTGGACAAGAAGGGCAAGCCGAAGAAGGCCGTCGATCCGGCCGTGGCGGGGCTCGTGGCCGAGGTGCAGGCCAACGGCCCGCAGGCCTTCGATGCCGAGACCATCATCGACCGCATGATGATCCCGATGATCATCGAGACCGCCCGCTGCCTCGAAGAGGGCATCGTGGACACGGCGAACGAGGCGGACATGGGCCTGATCATGGGCTTGGGCTTCCCGCCGTTCCGCGGCGGCGCGCTGAAGTACGCCGACACGCTGGGGCTGGCCAACGTCATCGCGAAGGCCGAGCAGTTCGCGCACCTGGGCAAGCTCTACGAGCCCACCGCCAAGATGCGCGAGATGGCCGAGACCGGCGCCACCTACTACTGAGCGAACTTTCGGGATTCAAAGGAGATTTGACCGATGCATGAGGCTGTCATCGTCGACGCCGTCCGCACCCCGATGGGCCGCTCGAAGGGGGGCGTCTTCCGCAATGTCCGGGCCGACGATCTGTCGGCGCACCTGATCCAGGCGCTGCTCAAGCGCAACGAGGCCCTCGATCCCAAGGAGGTCGAGGATGTCATCTGGGGCTGCGTGCAGCAGACCCTGGAGCAGGGCTTCAACATCGCCCGGTTTGCCGCGCTGCAGGCCGGCATGCCGCAGACCGTGAGCGCGCAGACCGTCAACCGGCTGTGCGGGTCGAGCATGTCGGCGATCCACACCGCCGCCATGGCCATCCAGACCGGCAACGGCGACGCCTTCATCTGCGGCGGCGTGGAGCACATGGGGCACATCTCCATGACCCACGGCGTCGACGTGAACCCGGCCATCAGCGTCCACGCGGCCAAGGCCGCCGGCATGATGGGGCTCACCGCCGAGATGCTGGCGCGCATGCATGGCATCAAGCGCGAGGAGCAGGACGCCTTCGCGCTGGAGAGCCACCGGCGCGCCGCGAAGGCCACCGAGAGCAAGGCCTGGGCGAACGAGCTGATCCCCACCGTGGGTCACGACGAGGACGGCTTCGCCCTCACCGTGGACTTCGACGAGGTCATCCGAGGCGACGCCAGCCTCGAGGCCCTGGGCAGGCTGCGGCCCGCCTTCGACCCGACGGGCTCGGTGACCGCCGGCAACTCGTCGGCCATCAGCGATGGTGCGGCGGCGGTGCTGGTGATGTCGGCCCAGAAGGCGAAGGACCTGGGCCTGACCCCCATGGCCAAGATCCGCAGCGTGGCCAGCTCGGGCTGCGAGCCCGCCATCATGGGCCGGGGCCCCGTCCCCGCCACCCAGAAGGCCCTGAAGCGGGCCGGCCTGACCCTGGACGACATCCAGTACATCGAGCTGAACGAGGCCTTCGCCGCCCAGTCGCTGGCCGTGCTCCGCGAGATGAAGCTGATGGACCGCCAGGACATCATCAACGTGAAGGGCGGCGCCATCGCCCTGGGCCACCCCCTGGGCTGCTCGGGCGCGCGCATCACCGGCGCGTTGGCGCACATCATGCGCGACAACAACGCGCAGTTCGGCCTGGCCACCATGTGCATCGGCATGGGCCAGGGCGTGGCCACGATCCTCGAGCGGGTCTGATCCCCTCGGGGTCCCCGTGATCAGGGGCCTGCGTCGGCCGCGGCCGTCGGGTCTGACGCAGGCACCGCCAACACCACCTCCCCCTGGCTGTCGGTGACGCCGTGTGCGAGGCGCTGCGGCACCGTGTCCCGGCGCCACGCTTCAACCGCGGCGCCGGCCAGCGGCGCTCCCGCTTCGGTGGCGAGGCGCACCGCGATGGCCGCGGCCGCTGGCGCGCGCAACGTGCCCACGTCCGCAGGCCGGCCCGACTCGCCCGAGAAGTCGACCTCGACGCTGAACGCGGGCAGCCCGCGCTCGGGCGGGGGCTGGACCAGGAGCCGGTGCCGGCCCGGATCCAACGCAAGGTCGAACGCACCGTTGGGGTTGACCACCCCGGTCACGATGCGCGAGGGCGGCGCCTCACCCGGGCGGATGAGGCGCGGATCCCCATAGCGGGCCTCGATCAGCGTGGCCGTGACCGTGGCGCCCCCCAGCGGTTCGCCGCCGGGATCGAGCACCGCGCCGAACACCTGCGACCGCGTCAGCGGCGCCACCAATACGGGGGGCGCGTTGGGGCCCAGGCTGGCGCTGCGGCGGGTGAGCCGGAGGGGCAGATCGGGGTCCAGGGGCGGCACCACATCGACCACGTATTCGCCCGGGAACACCTGCGCCGCGAAGCGCCCCGCGTCATCGGTGCGGGTCGTGACCGCGTACTCCCCGTCGCCGACGGGGGCCGAGAGGCGAACGGTGGCGCCTGATACGGGGCGGCTGACGTCGCCGACCCGTCCCACGATCTCGAACAGCGATCCCAAGGTGCCCATCTGGACGGTCAGGGGCTCGGGCGCGCCGCCGCCGGGGACGTCCACCGGCACGCGCACCACGGGCAGCGGCCGGGCGTCGTCGTCGCTGGACACCCGCACGGTGAGCGCCCGCGGGGCCTCGTCGGGCCAGAGGGCGATGGTGAAGGCCCCCGACTCGTCCGTGGTGGCCACCGTGCCCACGCTGCGCCCAGCGCTGTCCAACGCCACCACCGTCAGGCCGCGCAGGGGGGTGGGGTTGGCTTCGCTCACCACCACGACCCCGCGGATGGTGGGCAGCGCCGCCGGGTTGGTCTCGGGCAGCGCGAAGCGGGCCACGGGCAGGTCGGGATCCACCAGCAGCACGTCCACCCGATACGGGGGCAGCCCCGCCGGCTCGATGAGCAGCCGGTAGTTGATCTGGCGTGCGCCGCCATCGGGCGTGGGCCACCAGGGGGCAAGGTCCAACCGGAAGCCTGGGTTGCCCGGGTTGGTCAACGCCTCGCTGGTGACCACCTGGGGGCGGACCGTGATGCCGCGGTTCGGGCGTGCCGAGGCCCGCGCGGCCAAGGGGAGCCCCGCGGGGGACACTGCCTGGCCGACGAAGGCCACGCGGGCGGGGACGGGCAGGGCGGTGGCGAGGGACAGCGTGGCGCCCTCGCTGAACACCAGCCCCTCGACCTCCACCGGGGACAGGGCGCTGTCCGTCGGCGGCTGGATCCGCAAATCGTAGATGGCGGTGGGGGTCTCATCGCTCACGCAGAGCCCGGCGGCGCACTGGAGGGGCTCGGGGCAGCCGGCGGGCGGGCAGTCGCCGGCGCCACGACGCTGGCCCTGCGAGTCGTCGCAGGCCAGCAGCCCGAGGGCGAGGGCCACCGTGGCCCGCCTCAAAGGGGACACCGGCTGGGGTCGAAAGCCAGGTACCACACCAGGCGGACCTGCCCGGCGTCTTCGGGCAGAGCCTGGTTGCGAGGGCCCTGACCGTCATCGGCGGCGAAGGGCCGATCGGCCAGCACCAGCTCGATCCGGTGCAGCGCCACCTCGGGGAACCGGCGGCGCAGGTCCTCGCAGGGTCGCACCTGCAGACCCACGCCAAGGCCCCGCTGCTCGGGGGCGAGGCCGTTGATGGGGCTGGCCGCTTCGATGGCGGTGGAGCCGACGCCGTAATTGAAGAACCAGCGCCAGAACAAGCGATCGCCGTCGTTGGGGTCGCCCAGCGGGCCCGTGCTGAACTCCACCCCGGCGCCCTCGGGGTCCAACTCGGGATCGTAGGTCACCGTCCGAGTGAACGCGGGGCGGATCTGCCCGAAGAAGTAGAAGGGCGGGAAGTTGAGCTCGACGTCCTCGCCTTCGATGGGCATGGGCACCAGGCAACCGCTCAGGCAAAGGACCCCGGCGGCCAGCGAGGCGACCAGTGGGCGGAGCGTTCGGGGGGGGCGCACACGCACAGCGGGACTCTACTTCACGCCACTGCCAGAAGGGAAACCCGCGCGTCCCCGGGCGGTCGCAGGCCGATGGCGCGGTGGGGGGCGAGCCTGTTCAGTCGAGGCCGGGCTCGTCGTCGGCGTCCACGTAGCGGCGCACGCCGATGAGGGCGTCGTGATCCAGCGCCTCGAACGCCAGATCCAGACCCGGACGCTGGTCGGGCGCGGCGGCGTTGAAGGCTTGGACCCGCCGGACCACCCCCCGGGTGCTGATGGCCTGCCCACCCGGCAGTTCGAAGAAGATCTCCACCGGGCTGCCCACCTCGAGCAGCTGGTGGGTGTTCACGAACAGGCCGTCGACCCCGACGTTCGCGGAGAAGCCCGTGAAGAAGGCAGCGCCGTGCTCGAGCGCCACCTTCGCAGAGAGCGCCCGTCGTTGGGTCGGTTGCGGGGCCGGCGCCGACGAAGGCGGCAGCGGCGGCAACGCGCCGGGCTGGAACTCGTCGATGTCCAAGGCCGCCCAGGGGTCGTCCAGATCCGCGTCGGCCGGGTCCAGTGGGGCTTTGGGGGTCGGTTTCTGGTCGCTCATGGCCACCTCATCGGCCAGGGGGGGAGGATCCACACCGTCGTCCGCGGCGCGGTCGATGGTGGGCGGATCGACGGTCGGCTGCAACCCGCCGTTCCCGTCGGCCGGGTCGTCCAGATCCACCAGAACGCCACCCAGCGAGGCCTCATGGGGCTCGAAGGGGGCGGGCGCAGGGGTCAGCGCCTCGGACCAGTCGGGGGCGTCGGCGTCGGCTCCCTGGTCGTAGGCCTCGTCCAGGTTGGCCAGCGCCTCGAAGAGGGAAGGGGTGGTCTCGAACTCCGGTCCCGCCTGCGTCGGCTCGGCCAGTTCGGGCGGGGCCGCCAGCAATGCCCCAGCGATCGGACGGGCGGGCTCACTGACCGAAGGCACGACGGGGTCGGCCTCCTCGACGTCGGGATCCGGACGCCCGGCCGCATCCCAGTCGAGGCTCAGCGGAGGCTCGACCTCGGGCATCTGCGCGCCCTCGGGGTCCGGGGCCAGCCCGGTCTGCGCGCCTGCCGCCTGCCTCTCTTCCACCAGCCAGTTTGGCGCGCTGAACCCGTCCCATGTGGGTGGGCCACGCCGCGCAGGCGTCTCGCCTTCGGGGCGAGCGAGGGGCTGCAGTGAAGCCAGGGCGGCGTCCAAGTCCGCCAGCGCCGCATCGAGCGCGGCCACGCCCCCCCCGGAGGGCGCGGACCGCCCGGCGTGGGGCGCCTCGTCGGCTTCCTCGGCCACGGCCTCATCGTCCTCGTGGGCCAGTAGCTCGTCGTCGTCGACCAGGGGCTCGTCGTCTTCGTCGACCAGCGGTTCGTCGTCTTCGTCGACCAGCGGTTCGTCGTCTTCGTCGACCAGCGGTTCGTCGTCTTCGTCGACCAGGGGTTCGTCGTCTTCGTCGACCAGCGGTTCGTCGTCTTCGTCGACCAGTGGTTCGTCGTCCTCGCGCAGCCTCTCGCCGTGCTCTTCCGCCAGGGCATCGCCGCTTTCGTCCGACAGTGCCTCGCCACTTTCGTCCGACAGCGCCTCGTCACTTTCGTCCGACAGCGCCTCGTCATCGTCCGGCAACGCCTCATCGGCGTCGGTCAGCAGCGGCTCGCCGCCCTCCATGGCCAGGGCCTCGTAGGCCTCGTCCAACGGTGCTTGGTCGCTTTCGTCTGGCAGCAGCGCGTCGTCCTCGTCCGACGGCTCGGCGCTCCCGTTGGAGAGGGCCTCTTCAACGTCGTCCGGGTGGGCCTCGTCGACCCCGTCCGGCTGGGCTTCGTCGGTTTCGGCTGGCAGCGGCGCGCCATCATTGAACGACGGCGCTTCGTCGTCCCCGTCGGCCAGCGCCTCGGCGTCCTCGTCCGACAGCGGCACGCTGTCTTCGTCCGGCAGCACTTCGTCGTCGTCCTCATCGGCCAACTGCGGCTCGCCGCTCTCGTCGGCCAGATCCCCGTCGACCTCGTCTGGGGGGGCCTCGACGCTCTCGCCCGGCAGTGGCTCACCGTCCTCGTCGGCCAGCGCGTCGTCGTCCTCATTCGCCAGCGGCTCGTCGTGCTCTTCGGACAGCGCTTCGTCGTCCTCGTCCCACAGCGGCTCGGCGTCGTCGTCGTCGGCCAACAGCGGCCCGTCGTCTTCGGCGGCCAGCGCGTCGCCGTCCTCGTCCGACTGCGGCTCGGCGTCGTCGTCCTCGGCGGCCAGCTCCCCGTCGACCTCGTCCGTGAGGGCCTCGACGCTCTCGCCCGGCAGCGGCTCGCCGTCCTCGTCGGCCAGCGCGTCGCCGTCCTCGCCAGCCGGCGCTTCGTCTTCCTCGTCCGACTGCGGCTCGGCGTCGTCGTCCTCGTCCGCCAGCGGCTCGGCGTCGTCGTCAGCCAGCGCTTCGCCGTCCTCTTCCGACAGCGGCTCGCCATCCTCGCCAGCCAGCGCTTCGTCGTCCTGGTCCGACGGGCCCTCGTCGTCCTCTTCAGACGGGGCCTCGCCGTCAGCGTCTCCCTCGGCCAGCGGCTCGTCGCCCTCGCCGCCTTCGGCGAACAGGCCCCCGTCGCCCCTTCCGGCCAAGTCCTCGGCACCTCCGTCGGCGAGCACATCACCGGCTTCGTCGGGTCGGGCCTCGTGTTCGTCAGCCAGCGGTTCGTCGTCTTCGCTGGCAAGCGGCTCTTCGACCTCGTCCGACAGCGCCTCGTCGCCTTCGTCGGCCGGCACCTCGCCGTCGTCGGCCAGCACCTCGCCGTCGTTGGTCAGCAGGCCCTCTGGCACGGCCTCGTAGTCCTCGTCGAGCGCCGCCGCCTCGTCCGCGCCGGCCAACGCCTCGGACTCCGCTTCGTCCACCACGGCTTCGGCCGACGGTTCGCCGTCGTCCTCAGCCTGGATCGCCTCGGCCGACTGCTCGTCCTCCCCGTGAGCTGGGGACTCGTCGGCATCGTCAGCCTCGGCTGCGTCGTCACTGTCTGAGAAGTCGAACGGCTGCCCGGCGGGCGGGTCCGTGCTCGGCAGCTCGGCCTCGACCTCCGCGGCCCCGACCGCAGGCTCGGCGTCGTCTTCAGGCGGCGGGGTCGCGGGGGGGGCCGTGACCGGCTGCCCGCTCGCGCGCCGCAGCACCCGGGTCACCAGGCTCGCCAGCCGCTCGGGCTGCCCATCGAGACCCAGCTCCTCGGCCAGCGCCACCGACAGGGCTGTGCGCACGGACTCGAGCGACGCCGCCCGTTGCGCCTCGGCCGCGCGCACGACCTCGTCAGCACGCCCCAGGGCGTTGTCCCAGGCGGCCAGCCGGCCCTCCCACATGGCCAACGCTTCCCGCTGTCCGGCGATCAGCTCCCGCCACCGCCGCACGGCGGTGGCCAGGGTCTCAATCGGCGCCTCCACGCGCGCCGCGCGCGCGGCCAGGCCTGCCTGCCGAACAACAAGCTCATCCTCGCGCGCGGCCAGCGTCTCGCGCCGGGCCGTCAGCGCCTCCAGGGCCCCGTTCAGATCGTCCACCGACACCGCTTCACCCCTCTGCTGCCGCTGGCCGCGTGGCGCCGAAGCTAGCACGCAGTCCGGGCCACCACCCCGTCCTTTGTCGGCCACCGTCGGGCCTTTGGCGCCCTTATGGGGCCGACCTTGGACCGACCTGCGGGCGTCCTTGGGGGCGGCGGCGTGGAGGCGCTGGCGCACCCGTCCTGAGCGCACCCGGAAGGGTGGTGCCCGGGCCGCGGGCACCGTAAGATGGCCCCCGTCCTCCAAACCAAGGAAGTCCCGATGGCGGTCAAGACCGGGCGGCTGGAACCCTTGAAGCTGTTCAAGGTGTTCCGCGGCCTCCTCGAGCGGCGGATGAGCGGAGTGCTCACGCTGCGGCGAGGACAGGTGGTCAAGCAGGCGCAGTTCGCCGACGGCCATCCGGTGCGAACCGCCTCGAACGTCCAGGGGGAAGGTCTGCTTTGGGTCCTGGTGGAGGAGGGCCTCATCTCGTCCACCGAGAAGCTCGCCATCGAGGCCGAGGTGGACCGAGGGCACGGGCACATCGAAGACCTCCTGCTGGACCGGGGCCTGGTGGCCGCGCCCCGGCTGGCCAGCGTGCAGCGCCGCCTGAGTCGGCGGCGGCTGGTGGAGGCCTTTGGTTGGCCCGACGGTGAGTACCGGTTCGAGGTGCGTCCCGTGGATGCGCCCCGCGAGGGCGAGCTGCTGGATGGAGGCGAGCTGCTTGTCGAGGCCGGGGCCCGCGCGCTCCCGGAGCAGGTCTGCGAACGCTTCGTGCGGCTGTACCCGGGGCAGTTCGTCTTTGCCGCGCGCGCCATCGAGCGCCTGGGCGGGTTCTTCGACCGCTACTTCCCACCCCCGAACGCCCGCAGCGTCCTGAACCGGCCGCTCCGCTTCGAGGACATCCAGCAGTCTGGGCGGGTGGGGGAGCGTGCCGCCCGACAGGTGTTCGCGCTGGTGGTGTCGGGCATGGCCAACTTCCGTACCGCCGATCAGATCCGCGCCGAGTTCGCGGAGCGAAAGCAGCGCGAAGCGCAACGCCTGCAACTCAGCGGTCAAGCTGTTCCCAGCGCCACCCCGCCGGCGGCGCCGTCCACACCGCCCCGCGACTCTCAGCAGGCGGTCCGGCATCCGAACCCGGGTTCGGTCTCCGGACCGCAGGCGGTGCGGCACCCAAACCCCAGCACGCCGCGCGCGGCCCAAGGGCCCATTCGGCACCCGAACGAGGGCAGCGGCCGCAGCTCGGCTCCGCCGGCACATCGGCCGCCCCGCACGACGGGCTCGCAGCCCGCGGTTGGGCCGCCCCCACCTCCGCCCGCCGGACCGCCGCGCTCGACCGGCAGTCACCCTGCGGTGGGCACGCCCCCGGCACAGCGCCCGATTCGTCCGGCCACCGGGAGCCACCCGGCCCACCCGCGGCCTGCCGCTCAGCGCGTCACGGGCAGCCAGCCCGCGGCGCCCAGCGGTCCGCCGGTGGCCATGCGCGGGGAGGGGAAGCGCACCCCGCCGCCACGGGTGCCCATGCGAGGCGCCGCGACGGGGGAGCCGGCGTCGGCCCTGCAGCCGTCCGCCGTGGCGAGGCCCCCTGCGCCGCCGCCCCGAACGGCCGTCGGGGCGCCCAGCCAGCGGCCGACGGCGGCAGCGCCCAGCCAGCGGCCGGCGGCGGCAGCGCCCAGCCAACGCCCAGGTTCACTTCGGCCACGGCGAGAGGCACCCCCCGGGCGGGCGCCGAGCGCCCGTCCGCTGAGCCGCAACGAGCGGACCCCACCGCCCATGCCGGCCAAGATCCAGCAGCGGCTGGCCAAGGCAAAGGCGCTCCACGGGAAGCTCGAACAGGCGACCCACTACCAGGTGTTGGGAGTCTCGACCACTGCCAGCCCCGACGACGTGCGCAACGCGTTTCGCGGCCTGGCCCGCGAGTTCCATGCTGACGTCTTCGCCCGGTACGACCTGAGCGACGACGACCGCCACGTCGTCCAGAAGGTGTTCATCGCCGTCAACAAGGCTTCGGAGGTCTTGAGCGACGCCAGCAAGCGGGCCGAGTACGACCTCGGGCTGCAGCATGGGGTGCCGAAGGGCGCCCCGCCAGGGGCGGCGGCGGGCATGCAGATCGACCAGGTCTTCAAGGCCGAGAAGCTGGTGCGGGATGGCATCCTGCTCATCCGCAACAACCAGGGGCCGGCTGCCAAAGAGAAGTTGGACGAGGCACTCACCATCACCCCCAACGACCCGCTGGCCCGGGCCGCTCAGGCCTATGCCGAGTACCTGCAGGTGCAGGCCAACGGCAACGCGCCGCAGATGGCCGGGCGCACTCGCGAGAAGCTCGAGGCCATCACGGCCGACTACGAGGCCCGCGACGAGCCCTTTGTCTACCTGGGGCGGATCTACAAGGCGCTCAACCAGAGCGAGCGCGCGGCGGCAGCCTTTGAGAAGGCCCTGGCCATCAACCCGCGCTGCGCCGAAGCCGGCAGTGAGCTGCGTTTCTTGCAGAGACAGCTCCAGGATGGCAAAGGCGGCAAGAGCAAGGGCCTGTTCGGCCGAAAGAAGAGCTGACCGTGAGCCGCCGGGAAGACCGCAACCTCCTACGGATCGACGCCCAGGGTCGGGTGCTCGGCATCGGCCCGCTCCTGGCGGAGCAGCTTCGGCCCCACAAGGGCCTGTACGGCTTTGCCGTGGGCGCCGACGGGGCGCTGCGCTTCGAGAAGGTGGACGTCAGCCCCAGCGCCGACGAGTACCACCAGCCCATCATCCTGCAGGGCGACATCGGGGCCATGGGCTCCACGGTCGAGGTCATCAACTTCGTCAACTCGGCCCAGATGACTGGCAACCTGGTGCTGCTGGCAGACGGCCTGCGCAAGGCGATCTACTTTCAGAATGGGGAAGTGCGCGGCGCTTCGTCGAACCGGGTGGAGGACCGCCTCGGTGAGATCATGTACCGCTTTGGTGCGCTCAGTCGTCAGAGCCTGGACGAGGCCATCGAGGCCTCGCGCAAACGTCGCCGGCCCTTGGGCAACTACCTGCTCGACGAAGGGATCATCACGCAGGCTGACCTGTACCGTTACGTGCGCCGCCAGGTGGAGGAGATCTTCTACAGCACCTTGCTGTTGAAGGACGGTCAGTTCTTCCTGACCCGCTTTGACGCCGAGCGCCTGCCCAGCCCCATCTCGCTGAACGCCCAGTCGCTGCTCATGGAGGGGCTGCGGCGCATGGACGAGATGGCGTACTTCCGCCAGAAGATCGCAGGCCCTCATACGCGGCTCGCGCGCAAGGGCGATGCTCAGGGGAGCAGCGAGCTCGGTGCAAAGGAGCGCGCGGTGCTGGACGCGCTGTCGCAGCCCAGCACCGTGGAGCAAGTGACCCTGGCGTGTCGGCTGGGTGCCTTCGAGACCACCAAGATGTTGCACCGGCTGCTCGACGAAGGGCTGCTGGAGGTGGTCGACGACGCGGCGGACGTGCCGGCGCAGTCGCTCGATGGCGAAGTCGGCAAGATGGTCGACACCTTCAACTCGGTGTTCGAGCGCATCTTCCAGGCCATCTCGCGGCATGGCCGCGAGGACGCACTGGAGCAAGGGCTCGAGACGTTCCTGCAGTTCTACGGGTTCGTCGAGCTGTTCCAAGGCGTGAAGTTCGACCAGGCGGGCCGGCTCGACAAAGCCAAGCTCTTGGAGAACCTGCGGGCCAACCAGGCGGACAACCGGCTGAGCTTCCTCCAGCAGGCGCTCAACGAGCTGCTGTTCTTCGAGATGTTCGCCGCGCGGGAGTGGCTCGAGCGGGACGAGCAGCACGAACTCCAGAAGATCATCAACCAGCTCTTCATCGACATCGGGTGACCGTGAGCGCTGGCAAGGGCCGCGTTCAGGTGCCGAAGTCGGTTTCTCAGAGCAACGTCGCACAAGGAGCATTATGTCAACTTCGCCGTCGGTGAACGGCGCAGGGGCGACGGGGCTCGATCCGGGTCAGGTTGAGGCCGGCGCTGTGCGGATGCGCCGCGCCATCGCGACCCTGCCCCAGCAGCTTGTGGACGGTGTGGCCTGGGCCGGCGACGTGGGCTGCACCTGGCGAGGTCAGGTGCGACGCCTGATCCACTGCGGCATGGGCGGCAGCGCTTTCCCGGCGGATCTCCTGCGGCTGCTCACCGGGACCGGCATGCCGCTGGCGATCTCCCGCGGCTATGACGTGGACGTGGCCGGGCTGGGTCCCACGGACCTGCTGGTGGCCGCCAGCTTCAGCGGCAACACCGAAGAGACCCTGGCGGCCTATGAGGAAGCCCGCGCGGTCGGCGCCCGCGTGGTCGCCTTGACCGCTGGCGGCCAGCTCGGTGCCCGGGCGCAGGCCGATGGTGTCCCCTGGGTTCGGTTGGTGCCGCCCTTCAGCGACTTCCAGCCGCGTGCAGCCAGCGGAATGTTCGTCGGAGCCCTCGCGAAAATCGCGGAAAACTCGGGGTTGGCTGACCACCTGGGCGACAAATGCGCCGAAATCAGCACCGAACTGAAGGGCCTGAAGCAGTCCAAGCCACTGCAATCATTGATGATCGACCTGCTTGAGCGGACGCCGGTTTTCTATGGTTGGGGGCCGTTTGGGCCCGGGTTGGCGCGGATCGCCAAGATCAAGGTCAACGAGAACGCCAAACGGCCTGCGTTCTGGGGCACGCTGCCCGAGATCAACCACAACGAGCTGGTGGGCTTCAGCCAACGCGGTGATCGGTTCGTGGCCGTCTGCTTGGAGGATCAGGACGATCCGCCGCGAGTGCGTCGCCGGGTCGAGGTCATGGTCGATGTGCTGGGCGCCGCTGGGGTTGCGGTACATCGGTGGCAGACGCCCACAGCGCGCCATCGGCTGACTCGGGCGCTGGGCCTGCTGCAGGCCATCGACGAGGTGACGGTGGTGATGGCCGAGCGGGCCGGTGTGGACGCCAACGCCGTGGCCATGGTCGAGGCCTTCAAGGCCGCGCTCTGAGGCGGCCGGCGACCGGTCGTTGTCGCGTGACGCGCGTGATGCTCAGCGCGGCGGGCGCAGCGCGTAGAGGATGCCCCCATCGCTGAGGACGAAGAGGCTGCCGTCCGGCGCGGTGGCCGGCGCCCCGTGGATGCCGTTGCCCGGCCGGAACTGGCGGACCGGCCGCCCGTTCATCTCGTCCATCAGGTGCAACGTGCCGCGGCCGGTGGTGACGGCGATGTAGCGCAGGCCTACCCGCATGGGCTCGCTGGGCGCGCCGTCTGCCGTGGGCAGCGTGGTGCGCCAGCGGATCCGCCCATCGAAGCCCGAAACCCGGGCGATGACGCCCCGGTCGAAGGCCACCACCACGTCGCTGTCCACCGCCGTCAGGCCGATGGCCCCGGGGCGGTTCAGGTGCCAGCGAATGGCGCCGGTCTGCACGTCGAGGCCGTAGATGCCGCCCGCCGCCGACGCTGCCACCACCATGTCGCCCAGCACCGCCGGGGTGGCGTCCGCGTCCTGGAAGCGCTCATGCTCCGGGGCCAGATCGCGGGTCCAGAGCGTGGCGCCATCCTCGAGCGCCAGCGCGGCCAGCACGCCGTCCGAAAACCCAACGAAAACACGGCCGTTGGCCACGGCGGGGGCGGACTCCCCCGCCAGCGCGAACTCGGCGGGGGCGTCCCGGCGGTACTGCCACCGCCACTGCCCCGTCTGGCGTTCCAGGCCATAGATGGCGTTGGTGCCGTCTACGAAGACGATGCGCTCGCCCGCGGCGACGGGGGCCCGGGCCACGACGCCCTGGACCATGTAGACCCAACGCTTGGCGCCTGTGTCGCGGTCGAAGGCGGCCAGCATGCCGTCGTCGGTGCCCACCACGACCTGATCGGGGTCGAACACCACCCGATCCTGCCCCACCCCCGAGATGTCGGTCTGCCAGAGGGTCTCGCCGGACGCGGCCTCCAGACAGAGCAGCTTGCCGTCCTGCCCAGCCACGGCGACCCGGTCCGCCAGGGCGTCATAGCCTGGGGCGGCTCGGCGAACCTGTGGCTCGTTGTTGAGGGTCTGGGGCTGGACGGTCTTGCGCCAGGCAGGCTGGATGGCCAGCGGCGCAGCGGCACGGGTGGCCCCGGTGAGCGGGGTGAAGTCCCCCGCCATGCCCAGGTTCCGGCAGCCGGTGGTGGAAGCGAGGGCGAGCGCCAGGGGCAGCGCCGCCAGGGGGGCGCGCCTCAAGAGCCCAGGCGGCCGAGCCGCTTGTCGAGCTCGGCCTTGTAGGCCCGGCCCGCCATGCCCTCGAGCTCCTCCGCGTGGTCCTTCTTCAGGGCCTCGTAGGTCTTGCGGGCGGCGTCGGGCTTGCTCTGCTGCTCCTGCAGCCGGCCGATCTCGAGGCCCGCGAGGAGCCCGTAGGCCTTGGCGTCGGCGGCCTTCACGGCCTCCCAGGTGGCGATGGCGCCCGCGAAGTCCTTCTTGTTCTCCTGCGCGGTGGCCTTGGCCTGCATGGCCACGATCTTCGCGAAGGGATCAACCTCGGCCTGGCCGAGGAAGGCGTCGAAGCCCTTCAGCGCGGCGTCCTGATCCCCCAGGCCCGCCTGCACCCCGGCCAGGCCGAAGCCAGCCAGCGCGGCGACCTTGCGGTCGCTGTAGCTGGTCTGGGTGCTCTGGTAGAGCTGGCGGGCCTTCTCGAGCTGGGCCTTGCGCTCATCGGCGCTGGGGGCCTCGCCGGCCGCGATGGGGCTGGCCTTGGCCTGCGCCTCGGCCGCACCGAAGAACGCGGCGGAGGCCTCGGCGTTCTTGGAGTGCCCGGAGGACTGCATGACGTTGTAAGCGATGCCCGCGCCCACGGCGATGATGCCCACCGCCGCCAGGACCTTGCCGTTCTCGATGATCCACTTGAAGAGCCCGGCGGTCTTCTCGGTGAACTCATCCTCGGCCATGGCCTCGATCTGCTCGCCCAGGCTCTGGGGCTCCGCCTCGAACTCGATGGCGGCAGGCTCGCCGGTGCCGGGCTCGCCGGCGCCGTCTTCGAGCTCGAGCTCGGGCTCTTCAGCCTTGGGGATGCGCTTCTTGATCCGCTTGACCACGGCGGGCTCCTGATCGGGGGGGCCGGATGAATTGGCGGGGGAACCTAGCACCGGCCTGACAAGGGTGTCAACGCGCTGGCCGGACAGCGCAAAGGCCTCGCTGGCGCTGGGTTGGCGGGCGTATGGTGGCGCCGTGATGCGGCGACTGATCATGGGCTGTGGGCTGGCGGCGGCGCCAGCGGCATCGGCGGCGGTGGATGACCCCTGGCTGCGGGTGGCGGCGGGCGCGGGCTACGCCTGCTTCGTGGACGGGGACGACACCCGCTACCACGGCGTGGGGTATGGCGTGGACGCCCTGTACGGCGTCAACAGCGCCTTCGTGATCCGCGGGGGCTATCTGCTGGGCGATCACCGCACCAAGGGCGCGTCGTTCCAGGTACACACGCTGACCGTGGCGCCCCGCTATCAGCTCGACGTGTTGGCCTTCGTGCCCTGGGTGGAGCTGGCCCCTGCCCTGTTCCTGGCGGACGGCGCCGACGGGCGCCCCGACGCCACGCTGTCGGTGGCCCTGGGCTTCGGCATCGACTGGCTGATCGACGAGCACTGGTCGCTGACCCCCTATCTGGACCTGCACCAGGTGGGCGGCGTGGACCGCACCCCGGGCTACCTGGTGGCCGGCGTCCGCTTCGGCTGGCGCTGGACCCTGGGTGATCCTTTTGCCCCCTGACGTTGCGCGCGGGCGCGGCGTGCCCATGGTGCGCCGTCTGCCCTCCCGACCTTCGACCTCACGAGGCACCCCATGAGCGACGACACCGCCCTGCAGCGCCTGCCCAATGTGCCGCGGCGCATGCCCGCCATCGCGGTCAAGAACGCGGTGATCTTCCCCATCCCGAACCTGCCCATCCCACTGGGTGTGGGTCGGCCGCGCACGATGGCTGCCATCGAGGCGGCCGCCTCGGACGCTGCCTACGTGTTCGTGGTGACGCAGCGTGACTCCGAGCTGGAGCGCCCGGGCCCTGCCGACCTGTACACCTACGGCAGCGTCTGCCGGATCCTGCGGATGAACCGCGCGGCGGACGGCGGCGGCGAGCTGACCCTCGAGGGGGTGTGCCGGGGGCGGATCAACGCCTTCACCGATGTGGACGAGATGCTGGCGGTGGAGATCACGCCGCTGGCCGAGATTCAGCCGCCCGGCGCCGAGCTGGAGGCGCTGGTGATGAGCCTGAAGGAGCTGGGCGAGCGGGTCATCGACCTGTCGCCGCGGCTGCCCGATGAGGCCAAGAAGGTGTTGGCCAACATCGACGATCCGGCCCACCTGGCCGATCTGGTGGGGAGCCAGCTCCGGCTGTCCACTGAAGACAAGCAGATCCTGCTGGCGCAGCCCGACGTGAAGCAGCGGCTGCAGCTCGTCATCGGGCACCTGGCCAAGGAGGCCGAGGTGCTGGAGATCAGCGGGAAGATCCGCACCGAGGTGCGCGACAGCCTCGACAAGCACCAGCGCGAGGTCTTCCTGCGCGAGCAGCTCCGGGCCATTCGCAAGGAGCTGGGCGAGGATGACGAGGACGAGGACGAGCTGGCGGAGTTGGCGCGCCGGGTGGACGAGTCAGGCATGCCCGACGTGGCGTGCAAGGCGGCCCGCCGGGAGCTGAAGCGCCTGCAGCGGATGAACCCGCAGAGCGCCGAGTCCACGGTGGCCCGCACCTACCTGGAGTGGCTGCTGGACGTGCCGTGGACCACGGTCACCGACGACAACATCGACGTGAAGGCGGCCAAGGCGCTGCTGGACGCCGAGCACTACGGCCTGGAGAAGGTGAAGCGGCGCATCGTCGAGTACCTGGCGGTGCGCAAGCTGAAGGGCGATCTGAAGGGGCCCATCCTGTGCCTGGTGGGGCCGCCCGGTGTGGGCAAGACCTCGCTGGGGCGTTCCGTGGCGAAGGCCCTGGGGCGCGAGTTCGTGCGGGTGAGCCTGGGCGGCGTGCGGGACGAGGCCGAGATCCGCGGCCACCGCCGCACCTACATCGGCGCCCTGCCCGGCCGCGTGGTGAAGGGCCTGAAGAAGGCCGGCAGCATGAACCCCGTGTTCGTGCTGGACGAGATCGACAAGCTCAGCAACGACTTCCGCGGTGATCCCGCGTCGGCCCTGCTCGAGGTGCTGGATCCCGAGCAGAACGACACCTTCAGCGATCACTACCTGGAAGTGCCGGTGGATCTGTCGCAGGTGCTCTTCATGACCACCGCGAACCGCCTGGACACCATCCCCGCGCCGCTGCGGGACCGGATGGAGATCATCGAGATCCCGGGCTATATCCACGAGGAGAAGCTGGCCATCGCGCGGCACCATCTGATGCCGCGCCTGCTGGCCGATCACGGCCTGACGGACGCCCAGGTGGCGGTGAGCGACGAGGCGCTGGACCGCATCATCGGCCACTACACCCGCGAGGCCGGCGTGCGCACGCTGGGGCGGCAGCTCGCGGGCGTGCTGCGCAGCGTGGCCCGCGATGTGGCCGTGGGCGAGGTGGCCCTGCCGGTGCAGGTGGATCCCGACCGGGTGCGCGCGGCCCTGGGGCCCCAGAAGATCTTCCCCGAGTCGAAGGAGGACACCACCAGCCCGGGCGTGGCCACGGGGCTGGCGTGGACGCCCACCGGCGGAGACATCCTGTTCATCGAGGCCTCCATCATGCGGGGCTCGGCCAAGCTGACCCTGACCGGACAGCTCGGCGAGGTGATGAAGGAGTCGGCGCACGCGGCCATCTCCTGGATCCACGCCCGCGCCGATCTGTTGGAGATCGACGAGAAGCTCTTCAGCGAGCACAAGATCCACCTGCACCTGCCCAGCGGCGCCATCCCCAAGGACGGGCCGAGCGCGGGCGTGACCATCGTCACCGCGCTGGTGTCGCTGCTGACGAACACGCCCATGAACGACGGCCTGGCCATGACCGGCGAGATCACCCTGCGCGGCGTGGTGCTGCCGGTGGGCGGGATCAAGGAGAAGGTGCTGGCGGCGGCTCGCGCGGGCTACACCGACGTGCTGTTGCCCGAGCGCAACATGGGCGATCTGGAGGAGATCCCCGCCGATCTGCGGGCCAAGATCACCTTCCACCCGGTGAGCCGGCTGGAGGAGGTGCTGGAGAAGGCCCTGGGCATCACGGTGCCGAAGCACAAGCCCCGCAAGCCGTCGGTCTGACAGGGGTTTCCCCTGCCCTTGCCCAGCCGCCGGGCCCCCGCCCGGTACCCGCTTTGACCCTGCTCAGCGCCGTGGCTTCGCCGGCTCGATGCTGGTGCTCTGGCTGCCCGGGTGCCAGGTGAGCACCGCCTCGCCGCGCTCGAGCTGGGCGCGCACCGTTTGCACCTTGGCTGCCAGATCGTACTGGCCGGGGCCGTAATCGGTGCCCTCGCGGAGCACGAACTCCTCGATGACCGCCTGCAGCGCCTGGGGCGACAGGTCCCGCCAGGGGACCACGGTGGGCTCACTCATGGGGGGCTCCCTCCCTCATCCGGCAAGCGCTCGCCCGACTGCACGGCCCACAGGCGGGCGTAGGTGCCGCCCTGGGCGAGCAGCGCGGCGTGGGTGCCGCGCTCGGTGATGCGGCCGCCCTCCATGACCACGATCTGGTGGGCGTGGCGGATGGTGCTCAGGCGGTGGGCGATCACCAGCGTGGTGCGGCCCTGGGTGATGTGGGCCAGCGAGCGCTGGATGGCCACCTCGGTCTCGTTGTCCACGGCGCTCGTCGCCTCGTCCAACACCAGCACCGGCGGATCCTTGAGGACCGCGCGGGCGATGCTCAGGCGCTGGCGCTGGCCCCCCGAGAGGGTGACGCCACGCTCGCCTACCTGGGTGTCGAAGCCCTGCGGCAGCGCCTGGATGAAGTCGCTGGCCTCGGCGGCGCGGGCGGCGGCGCGGACGGCGTCGTCGCTGGCCTGAGGTTGCCCATACGCGATGTTCTCGCGCACAGAACCGCTGAACAGGAACACCGACTGGCTCACGAGCCCGACGGCGCGGCGCAGGCCCTGCAGGTCGTGAGTGGCGATGTCGTGGCCGTCGAGGGTGATGCGGCCCTGCTGCGGGTCGTGGAAGCGCAGCAGCAGGCGCACCAGAGTGCTCTTGCCCGATCCGGTGGGCCCCACGATGGCGATGGTACAGCCGGCCGGCAGCGTCAGGCTGAAATCGCGCAGCACGGGATCCCGGTCGGGGTATGCGAAGGTGACGCCCTCGAAGGCGACCTCGCCCTTCACATCGGCGGGCACCGCCTCGCCGCCCACGATGCGCACCGGCGTCTGGAGCAGGCCCAGGATCCGCGCGGTGGAGGCCATGGCACGCTGGTACTGGTCGAGGGTGCTGCCTAGCTGGGTCAGCGGCCAGAGCAGGCGCTGCGTGAGGAAGACCAGCACCGAGTAGGCGCCCACGGCCAGGGTCCCCTCGCCCGCCAGCTTGCCGCCGTACACGAGGGTGGCGGTGAAGCCCACCACGATGGCCATGCGGATCAGGGGCACGAAGGCCGACGAGAGCTTGATGGCGTCGGCGTTGGCCGCCTGGTAGGCGTGGCTCAGCGCGCCGATGCGGGCCACCTCGTGGGCCTCGGTGGTGAAGCTCTTGATGGTCTCGATGCCGCCCAGGTTGTTGGCGAGCTGCCCGTTGACCGCCGCAGCCTTCTCGCGCACTGCGCGGTAGCGGGGGCCGATGCGGGCCTGGAAGCGCAGCGAGCCCCAGAGGATGACCGGCACGGGCAGCATGGCCAGCGCCGCGACGCCGGGCGACATCCAGAAGAAGACGGCCGAGACGACGACGACAGTGGTGCCGATCTGGAGGATCTGGTTGGCGCCGCCGTCGAGGAACCGCTCGAGCTGGTTCACGTCGTCGTTCAGCACGCTCATCAGCTCGCCGGTGCTTCGGGCCTCGAAGAAGGCCATCTCGAGGCCCTGGACGTGGCCGTAGGCGTCCAGCCGAAGGTCGTGCTGGAGCTGCTGCGCCAGGTTGCGCCAGAGCACGCCGTACAGGTACTCGAAGACGCTCTCGAGCCCCCAGACGAGCACCGTCAGCACCGCCAGGGCGATGAGCTGGTGAAACAGATCCACCAGCCCGAAGCGCGCGAGCAGGGAGTCCTGCTTCTCGACCACTGTGTCGACGGCCATGCCGATGAGGGCGGGCGGTGCCAGGTCGAACAGCTTGTTCAGCAGCGAGCAGGCCGCCGCCAGGCGGATCCGCCCGCGGTGGCGCGCCGCGTAGCGCCAGAGCGCCGCGAGCGGGCGGTTCACGTCAGCCATGGGTGATCCCCTGCGGCGCTGGGGTGATCAGTGCACCTGCTTCGAGGCGGTCTCGGCGGGCTGCGCGGGGTTGGCCCAGCGGGCCTCCAGCTCGTCCACCTCGGCCTGGGCCTCGGCCACCACCTGGGCGGGATCGCCCTCGGGCAGGGCGTCCAGCTTCCCGCGGGCCTGCGCCAGGGCGGCGTCGATGCGGCCGAGGTGCCCGGCCATGCCCACCTTCTCGGCGAACCGGCGGGCGCGGGCCAGCTCGGCCACGGCGCGGGCGTGGTCCCCCTGCCCCGTCACCGCCTGCGCCAGATCCTCATGCAGGCGCACCAGCGCGAAGCGGTCGCGGGCGCGGGTGCGGATGTCCACCACCTCCTGCAGCACGTGGCCGGCGTCGGTGAACTTGCCCTGGTCCAGCAGGCAGCGGCCCACCTCCTGCCAGGCGTCGGCCCACTGCACGGCGGCGTTGGCCTTCTTGAAGGCGTCGGCCATGGGGCGCAGGCGCTGCTCGGCCTCGGCAGGCTGCCCGGCGCGGCGCTGAAGGCCCGCGGCCGCCACCTCGACGATGTGCGCGGGCATGCGGGCCGCCTGGAACGCCGCCGCCGCCTGACGCAGCAGGTCCATGGCGGGCTCCAGCTCGCCCTGCTCGCCGTGCACGAAGGCGCGGGCCATGCGCGTGGCCGCGGCGGGGCGCGGATCCCGGCTGGCGTCGGCGTCGGCGATGGCCTGGTCGAGAACCTGGCAGGCGGCCTCGATGTGGCCCAGTTCGTACTCCAACCGGCCGATCCGGAGCGCCCCCAGGGCCGCGTGGCCCCGGTCGCCGGCCTCGGTGAGGCTGGCCACCGCGCCGCGGATCCCGTCCAGCGCCGCCTGGGTGTCGCCTTCGAGGATCTGGGCCTCGCCGCGCAACAGCGCGATGCGCGCCTTGGTGCGCGGCGGGCCCTTCTCGCCCAGGAGCTTGTCGGCCAACTCAAACGCCTGCTGCGCGGGCCCGGGTAGCGCCAGGGCCAACCGCACCTCGCCCAGGCGCCCCAGGGCCTCGGCGGCGGCGCCGGGCCGGTTCAGGCGTTGGCCGGCGGCGGCCGCGGCCTGGAAGGCTTGATCGGCGAGCTGCACCTTGCCCGTGGCGCCGGCCACCTGCCCCATCTCCATGGCGGTGCCGAACAGGCGGGCCAGCGCCAGCCGGTACGGGGCCTTGGCGGTCAAGATGGGCAGCATGCGGCGGAAGCCCGCCTCGACACGCTGGGGGTCACTGGTGCCCAGCAGGAGCTGCTCGACCATGCGGGGCTGGCCGCTCATGCGGTCCAGGCGCCAGGCCACGTCGGCCACCTGCCACAGGCCATCGGCCCGGTACTGGTTCATCAGCGCGTCCCGCAGGGCGCCGGCGGCGCGGGCGCGGGTCTCGGCGTCCAGCTCGGCCGCCAGCGCCTGAGCCGTGCGAGCGTCGGCGAACCGGAAGACGGGGTGCAGGCCGTCGGGCAGCTCAGCCCACAGGGTCCGCGCCGAGGGCACCGCCCCGTCGCAGCCGCCCACCTCGCTGCCCTGCAGCTCGAACTCGTCGTCGTGCAGCAGATCCTCGATGTCGTCCTCGCTGAGCGACAGCAGCTTGCCCAGCGCGAAGCCGTGGAAGCGCTCGCCCTCCAGCGCGGCCTGGGCCAGGGCGGCGCGCGCCCCGGTGTGGGCGGGCACCTGGGCCGCGGGATCCGCGAGATCGCCGTGGGCCAGCCAGGCCTGCGCCGCGGCCAGCGCGTCTGCCGGGCGGGCTGCGGCTGCGGCCGCCGCCAGCAACTTCACCGGCTCGCCCTCCTGCCCGGCCGCCTGGATGAGCTGGGCCGCAAAGGCCTCGTCCAGGGGGGGCAACTGGATCTCGGTGAGCAGGCCGCGGTCCTGGGCGTCGCCCAGCAGCTCGTTGAGCGCCGAGTCGTCCTTGGGGTCGTCGGGCCCTGCCAGGACCAGCAGCGCGTTGCGCTCGGGCGCCGGCTCGCAGAACAGCGGCAGCCCGAGGATCACCGAGCGGCTCTGAATGTGGGCGTCATCGAGCAGCAGCGCCACGGGGGCCTTGTCGCCCACGCGACCCAGAAGGCCGATGCGATCTTCGCCAAAGCGCAGGTTGGGCAGCGCCTCGAGCAGCTTCGGCTCGATGGGGCTGCGCTTGATCATGGGCTCGAGCACCTTGCCGAGCGTGTCGCGGGCCGCGGGCAGCACCGGCGGCACGAAGGCCAGCGCGCCGTGGGCCCCCAGCAGTGCCCGCCGGACGGCGGCGAGCATGGCCGACTTGCCCGGCCCCCGCAGCACCACCACCTGCACGCCCTTGCCGAAGCGCTCGACCGCCTGGGCCACGACGCCGGCGGGATCCGCAAAGGCCCACGGGCGGCTGCGGGCGGTGAAGGCCCACGCCTCGGCCCCGCCGATCCCCCCGAAGGGCGGCTTGTCGCCCGTCTTGGCCAGCTCGTCCAGCAGGGCCAGCCAGGCCAGCCGCAGCACCTGCTCGGGCAGCGGGCTCTCGGGGTGGGCGGCGTAGACGGCGTCCTCGACGCCCTGGGGATCGCCCCCCTCCAGCGCGGCGGCGCCGGCGCGGGTCAGGCCCTCGAGCAGGTGGCCGATGGCGGCGCCCGCCACGGCCTCGGGCAGCTCGAGCTGCACCCGGCGCACGGCGGCGTTCACCGCGGGCTCCAGGCGCTCGGCGCGGTGGTCGGTGCTGGCCTCGGCCAGGGTGCGAACGACGGCGGCGACGTCGATGGCCACGCTTCCTCCAGGGGTGTCTGAGGCGGCGAACACCGGGTGGGCGGTCGCGCGCGGAACGGCTGGCACTACCAGAGCGGCGGGCGGGGGTGCAAGCGGCCCGCGGGCGCGGTTAGATTCGGCGGCCGAACGGCGTGTGGAGGGGCCCTTGGCCAGCACCGATCCCATCGTCCGCGTGGCCGTCGACACGGGCGGCACGTTCACCGATCTGGTGGCCCGTCGGGCCAGCGGCGCGGTGGTGCGCGCCAAGGTGCCGTCCACCCCCGACGATCCGGGTCGAGCCATTCTGGCGGCCCTCGCCGAGGTCGGCGGGGGCGACGGGGCGGCGCTGCGGCACGGCACCACCGTGGCCACCAACGCGCTGCTGGAGCGCAACCTGGCCCGGGTGGTGCTGGTGACCACCGCCGGCTTCGAGGACGTGCTGCGGCTGCGGCGACAGGCGCGGCCCGATCTGTATGCCCTGCATCCGGTGGTGCCCCCGCCCGTGGCGGCCCCCGAGGACTGCCTGGGAATCGGGGGGCGGCTGGGGCCCGGCGGTGTGCGCGAGGCCCCCCTGCCCGACCCCGCCGCCTGGGTGGCCAAGCACCACGCCCGGCTGGCCCAAGCCGAGGCCTTCGCCGTGTGCCTGCTGCACGCCTACGCCAACGGCGAGGACGAAGCAGCGGTGGGGGCCGCCCTCCAGCGGGCGTTCCCCGGGGTGCCCCTGACCCTCAGCCACCGGCTGGCGCCGGTGTTTCGAGAGTACGAGCGGGCGGCCACCACGGCGGTGAACGCGGCGTTGGCGCCCCGCATGGCCCGCTACCTGGATCGGCTGGCGGGGGCCCTGGGCGACCGCCCCGTGCGGGTCATGACCTCGGCGGGGGGGCTGATCCCGGCGGCCGTCGCGGCGGCCGATCCGGCCCACACGGTGCTGAGCGGCCCGGCCGGAGGGGTCCGTGGCGCCTGGGGCGTGGGCCGGCGCTGCGGGCGCGACCGCCTGCTGGCTTTCGACATGGGCGGCACCAGCACCGACGTGTCGGTGGTGTCCGGCGCGCTGGCGCCGGTGGACGACGGGCACCTGGCCGAGCACCCGCTACGGGTGCCGCTGCTGCCCATCGAGACGGTGGGCGCCGGCGGTGGTTCCATCGCCTATGTGGACGCTGGCGGTGCGCTGCGGGTGGGCCCTCGCTCGGCCGGCGCGGTGCCGGGGCCAGCCTGCTACGGCCGTGGCGGCGTCGAGCCCACGGTCACCGACGCCCACGCGGTGCTGGGACGCGTCGAGCACCTGCTGGGTGGGCACTTCACCCTCGACCGGCCGGCGGCCGAGGCGGCCGTGGCGGGGCTGGCGGAGGCGCTGGGGGCGTCGCTGGAGGCCACCGCCCAGGCCATCCTGGACGTAGCCCAGGCGGCCATGGCCCGGGCGTGCAAGCGCGTGAGCCTGGATCGCGGCGTGGATCCGCGCACCCTGACGCTGGTGGCCTTCGGCGGCGCCGGTGGGCTGCACGCCTGCGCGCTCGCCGACGAGCTGGGCTGCCCCGAGGTGCTGTTCCCGGCCGAGCCCGGGGTGCTGTCGGCGGCGGGGATCGTGGACGCGCCGCGGGAGGCGGCCGCCACCCGCTCGCTGTTCGCGCTGGAGGGTCCGGCCTGGGCGCACCTGGGCGGGGCCTGGGCTGAGCTGTGCCGGGCCGTCGAGGCCGAGCTGGCGGCGCCCGAGCGGGTGCACGGCTTCGTGGACTGCCGTTACACCGGCCAGACGCACCCGCTGGCGGTGCCGGTGCCCGGAGGCTGGTCGGGCGACGGGCTGCGGGCCGCCTTCGATGCCCTGCACGCCGCCCGCTATGGCTACGCCTTCGGGCCCGAGCGGCCCGTCGAGGTGGTGACCCTGCGGGCCTTCGCCGAGCAGCCTCCGCCAGCGGTCCCGGCCCCGGCTCCGGTGCCCGCCCAGGCGGTGACGGGCCCCGCCACCGTGGGGGCCTGGTCGGCGACCCTGTGGCTGCCCGCGGGCTGGTCGGCGGCGCGCCTGCCCAGCGGCGACTGGCTGTGCCGCCGCACCCAGGCGGCGACGGGCGCCCGGCAAGGCCCACTGGCCCTGGCCCTGGAGGTGCACCGCCAGCGCATGGCGGCCATTGCCGAGGAGATGGGGGCCACGCTGATGCGGGCGGCCTTCTCGGCCAACATCAAGGAGCGGCAGGACTACTCGTGCGCCGTGTTTGATGGGCAGGGCCAGATGGTGGTGCACGCCGCCCACATCCCGGTTCACCTGGGCAGCACGCCCCTCAGCGTGCAGGCGGCCATCGCGGCGGGTCCCATGCCGCCCGGCAGCGAGGTGATCCTCAATGATCCCTTCGAGGGCGGCACCCACCTGCCCGACGTGACGCTGGTGCGGCCCGTGTACCTGGCCGACACCGATCCGGCGCCCGCGTTCTATGTGGCCAACCGGGCCCACCACGCCGACGTGGGCGGCATCTCGCCGGGCAGCCTGCCGTCGCCCCGGCGGCCCGACGGCACGACCCGGGCGCTCACCATCGACGATGAGGGGCTGTGTCTGCCCCCGAGCAGATTGGATGAGGCCCTGCGGGACCGCTTTGCCGCCGCCTCGCGCACGCCGGACGAGCGCCGCGGCGACCTGCGCGCTCAGGAGGCGGCCAACCGCGTCGGCGCCGAGCGGCTGCGCGCGTGGGCAGCGCAGCAAGGGCTGGCGGCGGTCGCAGGCCTGAACGCGGCCTTGCTGAACTACGCCGAGCGGCGGATCCGCGCCGCGCTGACCGCGCTGCCCGACGGCCAATGGCACGCGCTGGACCACCTGGACGACGACGGCCTGAGCGACACCCCTGTGCCGCTGCCCGTGACCGTACGGATCCAGGGCGACACCGCCGAGTTCGACTTCACCGGGGCGCCCGACGCCGTGGCCGGTCCCATGAACGCCGTGCGCGCCATCGCGGTGTCGGCGGTGTTCTACGCGGTGCGTTGCCTGGTGGGCGCCGAGCTGCCCGCCAACGCCGGGCTCATGCGCCCCATCCGCGTGCTCACCCGCCCCGGCAGCGTGGTGGACGCGCGCCCCCCCGCCGCCGTGAGCGCGGGCAACGTCGAGACCAGCCAGCGCCTGGTGGACGTGGTGTTTCGCGCCCTGGCCCAGGTGGTGCCCGAGCGGATCCCCGCGGCGGCCAGCGGCAGCATGAACAACGTGCTGTTCGGCGGCACCGCCCCCGACGGGCGCCCCTTCGTGCACTACGAGACCCTGGGCGGCGGGGCGGGCGGCGGGCCCGCGGGCGACGGTGCCAGCGCCATCCACGTGCACATGACGAACACCCTGAACACGCCGGTGGAGGCGCTGGAGCAGGCCTTCCCGGTCCGCATCGAGCGCTACGCCGTGGGCGCCCACCGCGCCGACTGCCTGGAAGGGGCCGCAGGTGGCGCCGGCGTCGTCCGGGCCTACCGCTTCCTGACGGCGGCCGAGGTCACCCTGATCAGCGAGCGGCGGGCCAGCCGCCCCTGGGGCCTGCACGGCGCACCGGATGGAGAGATTGGCCGTAACCTGCTGATTCGAAACGGGGTCTCGCAGACGCTCCCAGGCAAGACCAGCCTGATCACCGAGCCGGGCGACGTCATCGAGGTGCACACGGCGGGGGGCGGCGCCTGGCGCCCGCCGGGGTGAGGCTCGGTCAGACCCGACACGCCGCCAAGGCGGCGTCGAACTCGGCCTGATCGAGGTCCACGCCGATGACCACCAGCAGGGTCATGGGGGTCTCGTCGGCGCGCCACGGGCGGCGCCGGGTCAGGGTGAACAGGTCGTGGACCCCCTGCAGCACTGCCCGGCTGCCGTCGGCGGCGTGCACCAGGCCCTTGTAGCGGTACAGGTCGTAGGGCCGCTCGTCCACCAAGGCGTCGAGCCAGGACTGCAGCCGCTTCAGGTCGTGGGGGCCGGCGTCCACCAGCAGCAGGCTGCCGAAGGGATCGTGCTCGTGGGGCGGGTGGTCGTGGGGGGGGCCGTCCTCGTCCTCACCGTGGGCATGGATTCGGGCCCCAGGCAGCCGATCCGCGTCGAACAACCCCTGCCCCAGCACCGCAGCGGCCGGCAGAGCCGCCTGCACCGTCACGTGCTGCGCCGCCAACGGGTTCACGGCCAGCAGCCGGGCCTGCAGGGCCTGGACTGCGGCGGCCTCCACCAGGTCGGCCTTGTTCACCACCAACACGTCTGCCAACGCGATCTGGCTCTGGGCCACCGGGCTGTTGCGCAGATCCACCGCGATGTGGCGGGCATCCACCACCGTCACGATGGCGTCCACGCTGAAGGCCACCTGCAGGTCATCGCCCCGGAAGAAGGTCTCGGCCACGGCGCCCGGCTCGGCCATGCCGGTGGTCTCGACGATCACCCGGTCGAAGGCGATGTTCCCCTGGGCGCGGGCTTCGAGCAGCGAGCGGAAGGTGTGGGCCAGATCCACCTGCACCGCGCAGCAGATGCAGCCGTTGAGCTTGCGCACCATGCCCGGCGCGATCTCGTCCAGCAGCTCGCTGTCGATGTTGGCGGCGCCGAACTCGTTCTCCACCACCACGGTGCGCTCGCCGCCGATCTCGGTGAGCACGCGGTTGAGCAGCGTGGTCTTGCCCGCGCCCAAGAAGCCCGTGAGCAGGGTGACGGGAATGGGGGGCTCGGCGCTCATCGGCCCAGCCCCAGCATGCGCATCACCAGCGGCTTGCGGGCGTAGAAGCCCACGCCCGCGCGGCGCGCGTCGCCCTTGGGCCGTGGCTGCACCCAGCGCCCGATGCCCCCGTGCAGCGCCTCGACGCCGCCCTCGCGCACGGCCCAGCGGATCTCCTCGTAGTCCTCCTCCAGGTCCGCGTACAGGGCCGGATCGTCCAGATCGAAGGGTGCCACCGCGGCCACCAGGCTGCGGGCCTCGGCGGGGTCCTCGTACACGCGGGCCACCACCACCGTGCGGGCCAGCTTGTCCAGCAGGTGACTCTCGGCGAAGTCCTGCGCCTCGAGCTCGTGGGGCGTGAACATGGTGATGCCCATGGTCTCCTTGAGCCGCAGGTCGCCATCGGCCCCGAAGATCAGCGGCACCACCTTCAGCTCCCAGTCGCCGAAGTCGGCCCCGTGGGCCGAGTTGGGGGCCTGGCCCAGGTAGCGCTCCACCACCTGGCCGGCCCAGCCCTTGTTGCGCTTGTCGCCGCGCCACACCGTGATGCCGTAGCGATCGGCCAGGGGCCGCAGGTCCTGCCCGATGAGCGCCTGCAGGCGGCCCAGGGCCTCGACCCGGGTGAGCGGCGTGGGCGGGGTCAGCAGCGTGAGCTGGTCGGTCATGGCGCCAGGATCTACCGCAGGCCGCCGGCGCTGTCAGCCCGCGAGCGCCGCCAGGTGGGCGTTGAACTCGGGGTAGCTCACGGCCTCGCAGCCCGGGCTGTCCACGGCCAGACGCGGGCCCGCCGCGCTCAAGAGCCGGAAGGCCATGTGGATTCGGTGGTCGTGGTGGCACGCGATGGCCGCCGGCTGGCGGGCGCCTCCGCCGTGCACCACCAGCCCGTCGGGCCGCTCCTCGCAGGGCACGCCCACCGCCTCCAGGCCGCGGGCCATGGCGGCGATGCGGTCGCTCTCCTTGTGGCGCAGGCTGGGGGCGCCGGTGAACACGGTGGTGCCCGGCGCGGCCGCCGCCAGCGCCACCAACGCGGGGAACAGATCGGGGCAGGCGCCCAGATCCAGGGTGCCCGCCGCTCGCAGTGGGGCCGGCGCGAGGCGCAGGTCGCGCCCCTGCCACTGCACCTGCGGGCCGAAGCGCTCCACCTGGTCGGCCACAACGCGGTCGCCCTGCGGCGAACCTGGGTTCAGGCCCTCCAGCGCCAACGCCCGACCGAGCAGCGCCGCGCCCACCAGCGGGAACGCGGCGCTCGACCAGTCGGCCTCCACCGTGAACTCCGCGGCGGCCACCCGCTGCCCCCCCGGGACCAGAAGTCGAACTGTTTCAGCATCTTCCACGACGGCGAGGGTGAGCCCGAAGGCCTGCGCCACCTGCACGGTGATGTCCAGGTAGGGGCGGCTGGCCACCGGGCGCTGCAGGACCACCGCGCCCCCGCCGGGCAGGCGCGCCAAAGCCAGCGCCAGCCCGCTCGCGTATTGGCTGCTCACCCGGGGACTCAGCATCGCCTCGCCCGATCCGATGGGGCCCTGGATCGTGAGCGGCGCCCGCCCGTCGCGGCTGCCCACCGTGGCCCCCAAGCTCTCCAGCGCGGCCAGCAGCGGCCCGTTGGGGCGGCCCTGGAGCGAGGCGTCGCCGCTGAGGCTGGAGCGGCCGGGCAGCGTGGCCGCGAAGGCCGACAGCAGCCGCAGCGTGGTGCCTGAGTTGCCGCAGTCCAGGCCCTGGGCGCCGCCGAAGGCCACGACCGGCTCGAACCGGACCTGCGCCTCGCCCACCGCGAACCGCGCGCCCAGACCGGCCAATACGCTCAGGGTCGAGCGGCAGTCGGCCCCCAGCAGCGGGTGGTGGACTGTGCAGGGCGTGGCGCTCTGGGCAGCGAGTAAGAAGGCCCGGTGGGTCACGCTCTTGCTGGGCGGCACCCTCAGCCGCACGGGGGGCGCCCCGGTCACTGGCCAGCGAGCGGGCGGCCGAGCACCTGCGCCACCTGGCCCACCTGGCGCACCATGTCGTGGAACTGCTGGGGGTACAGGGCCTGCTGGCCGTCGCTCAGGGCCTCGGTGGGCTCGGGGTGCGTCTCGACGATGAGGCCGTCGGCCCCCGCCGCCACCGCCGCGCGGGCCATGGGCACGATGAGCTCGCGCTTGCCGGTGCCGTGGCTGGGATCGCCGATCACTGGCAGGTGGGTCATGGTCTTGGCCACCGCGATGGCGCTCACGTCGAAGACGTTGCGGGTGACGTTGTCGAAGCCCCGGATGCCGCGCTCGCAGAGCATCACCTGGGGGTTGCCCGCGTGCACGATGTACTCGGCGGCCAGCAGCCACTCCTTCACCGTGTTGGCGTGGCCCCGCTTCAGCATCACCGGGCGGCCCAGCCGGCCCACGTGCTTCAGCAGCCCGAAGTTCTGCATGTTGCGGGCGCCGATCTGGATGATGTCGGCGTACTCGGCCACCTTCTCGGCGCTGGCCTCGTCGAGGGCTTCGGTGATCACCGCCAGCCCGAAGACGTCCCGTGCCTTCGCCAACAACTTCAGACCATCTTCACCAAGCCCCTGAAATGAATAGGGACTTGTGCGAGGCTTGTAGGCGCCGCCGCGGAGCACGGTGGCGCCCGCGGCGGCCACGTACTCGGCCGTGGTCATGAGCTGCCGCTCGGTCTCCACCGAGCACGGGCCGCCCATCATCACCACCGCGTCACCGCCGATGCGGGTGCCGTTGGCCAGCTCGATGATCGTAGGCGCCGCCTGCCACTCCAGGCTGACCTGCTTGTAGGGCGCCGACACGGGGATGGCCCGCAGCACGCCCGGCAGGCCGTGGAAGCGGGCGGGATCCACCGGGCCGTCGTTGCCGACGAGGCCGATGGCCGTACGCTGCTCGCCGGGCATCGGCCGGGGCTCGAAGCCCAGCTTACGGATCCGGGCGCAGACGGCCTCCACGTCCTCGGGCGTGGCCTCGTGGTGCATGACGATGAGCATGAGCGCTCCTAGTCCTGAGGGTTGATCGGGGTGTGGGCGGCAGCAGCCAGGGCGCGGGCGAGCGCGCCGACGGCGGCCGCTGCGGCCTGTGGATCGTCCAGGTGGTCCGCCACCTGTCGCACCAGGGCGCTGCCCACGATGACGCCGTCGGCGCCGGCGCGGCGCACCGCGAGGACGTGCTCGGGGGTGCTGATGCCGAAGCCGCTGAGCACCGGCAGATCCACGGCCGCCTTGAAGCGCGCCAGGTGCCGGGCCAGCTCGGGATCGACGTCGGTGCGCTCGCCCGTCGTGCCCAGCCGGGCCACGGCGTACAGGTAGCCGCCGCCCACCTCGCCCATGCGCGCCAGGCGCTCGGCCGGCGTCACAGGGGTGGCCAGGCCCACGTGGGCCACCCCGTGGGCCGCCGCTGCCTCGGCGAAGGGCCCGGCTTCTTCCAAAGGCACGTCGGCCACCAGCACCCCGTCCACGCCCGCCTCCGCGGCGCGGGCGTAGAAGGCGTCCAGGCCCATCTGGAAGATGAGGTTGGCGTACACCAGCAGCGCCACCGGCTTGTCGTGGCGGCGCTTCACCTCGTCCAGCAGCGCGAAGCAGTCGGGGGTGTTCACGCCGGCCGCCAAGGCGCGCGTGTCAGCGGCCTGGATCACAGGGCCGTCGGCCGGCGGATCGCTGAAGGGCAGCCCGAACTCCAGGATGTCGGCGCCGGCGGCCACCAGCGCGTCCACCAGGCTCAGGCAGGCGCCGGGGCTGGGATCGCCCAGCACCAGGAAGGGCATGAAGGCCCCCTGCCGCGCGGCGTTGCGGGCACGGATGGTCGCCGTCAGCCGGTTGGTCGCCGTCATGCCAGGGCCTCCAGGGCGGCCAGCGCGTGGTCCAGGTCCTTGTCGCCGCGGCCGCTCAAGTTCACCACCACCAGGTCGTCGGGGCCGAACTGGCTGCGGCCGTGGGCCAGCAGCGCCGCCACCGCGTGGGCGCTCTCGAGCGCCGGGATGATGCCCTCGGACTGGCTGAGCCAGCGGAAGGCGTGCAGGGCCTCGGTATCGGTGACGGCCAGGTACTCGGCGCGGCCCGTTGCGCGCAGATGGGCGTGCTCGGGCCCGACGCCAGGGTAGTCCAGGCCGGCGCTGATGGAGTGCGCCTCGTTGATCTGCCCGTGGGCGTCCTGCAGCACATACGACAGCGAGCCGTGCACGATGCCCGGCCGGCCACAGACCAGCGGTGCGCCATGGCGACCGGTGTCCAGCCCCTCGCCGGCAGGCTCGACCCCCAGCAAGCGCACCCCGGGCTGGGCGATGAAGGGCGCGAAGGCGCCGATGGCGTTGCTGCCGCCGCCCACGCAGGCCACCACGGCCGAGGGCAGCCGCCCCGTCTCGGCCCTGACCTGGGCCTCGATCTCCTCGCCGATGATCCGCTGGAAGTCTTTGACAATGCTGGGATAAGGGTGCGGCCCCGCCGCGGTCCCGAACACGTAGAACGCGCGCTCCACCGCCTCGGTCCAGTAGCGCATGGTCTCGTTGATGGCGTCCTTCAGGCTGCGGCTGCCGGCCTCCACCGGGATGAGCTCGGCGCCAAACAGCTTCATGCGGGCCACGTTGGGCGCCTGGCGGGCCACGTCCTTGGCCCCCATGAAGACCTTCACCTTCAGGCCCAGCAGGGCGCCGATCATGGCGGTGGCCACGCCGTGCTGGCCGGCGCCCGTCTCGGCGATGAGCTCGGTCTTGCCCATGCGCTTGGCCAGCAGGCCCTGGCCCAGGGTGTTGTTGGTCTTGTGGGCCCCGCCGTGCAGCAGATCCTCGCGCTTCAGGTACACGGTGCAGCCCACGTGCGCGCTCAGCGCGGGCGAGCGGTACAGCGGCGTGGGGCGCCCGGCAAAGCGCGTGAGCAGCGCGTCCAGCTCGGCGCGGAAGCGCTCGTCTTCGCGGGCGTCCAGCCAGGCCGCCTCCAGCTCGGTGAGCGCGGGCACCAGCAGCTCCGACACGTACAGGCCGCCGAAGCGGCCGAAGCGTCCATCCAACCTCATCGAGTCCTCACCTCTGGCCCACGGGCCGCCCGGCAGAAGGCAGCAACCCGAGCGGGATCCACCACCCCGCCCACCTCGACGCCCGACGCGGTGTCCACCGCCGCGGGCTGCACGGCCGCCGCCGCCGCGGCCACGTTGTCGGCGGTCAAGCCCCCCGCCAGCCACACGGGCGTGGCGGGGCGCAGGCTCGCCAGCCGCGCCCAGTCCCACGCCTGTCCGGAGCCCGGCTGGCGCCCATCCACCAGGAAGGCCGCGACGTGGGGCGCAAAGGCCTCCGCGTGGGTTGCGAGACGATCCACCGTCAGCGCCTTCACGACCTGGAACTCGCCGGCCAGCGCGGCGCAGGCCTCGGGCGCCTCGGCGCCGTGGAGCTGCACCCAACGCAGATTGAGCGCGCGGGCCAGCGCCTGTACCTCGGCCACCGGGTGGTCCATGAAGACCCCCACCGGCGTCACCCCCGGGGCCGCAGCGATCACCGCGCGCGCCTGCTCCACGCTCACGCAGCGGCTCGACCACCCCACGAAGTTCAGGCCCACGAAGTCGGCCCCCGCCGCGGCGATGGCCGCGCCGTCCGCGGCTGTGCGGGCCCCGCAGATCTTCACCTGCACGGGCGGAACCCCAGGGCCTGGATGGCGGCCGCCGGATCATGGGCCCGCATGATCGAGGTGCCGATGAGGGCGGCGTCGGCGCGATCGCGCACAGCCGCCACGTCCGCGGCGGTCAACAGGCCGCTCTCTGCCACGCGCACGCGGTCGCAGGGCACCCGGTCCAGGCGGCGGTGCATGGCGGGCAGGTCGATGGCCAGCGTGCGCAGGTCGCGGCTGTTCACACCCACCACGTCGGCGCCGGCGTCCAGGGCCTCGGCCAGCTCGCCGTCGTCGTGGGTCTCCACCAGGGCGTCCAGCCCCACCGTCCGGGCCAGCCGCAGCAGGCGCGCAAGGGATCCGGGGGTCAGCAGGCAGGCCATGAGCAGCACCGCGTCTGCGCCGGCCTCCGCGGCCTCGCGGATCTGGTACTCGGTGACCACGAAGTCCTTGCAGAGCACCGGGCCCGGGAACACCCCGCGGGCGGCGCGCAGCTTGTCCAGCCCGCCCCCGAAGAACGGCCCATCGCACAGCACCGACATGACCGCCGCGTAGGGGCGATAGGCTGCGGCGAGGTCGGCGGGCGAGGCCCCCGGGCGCAGGTCCCCCTCGCTGGGCGAGCGGGGCTTGTACTCGGCGATCAGGCTCAGGCCCGGGGCCCGCAGCGCCGCCGCGAAGCCCCGCGGGGCGTCCGGCCGATCCGCCAGCGACGCCTGCGGGCGCGCCGCCTCGCGGGCCGCCACGTCTTGCAGGGTGCGGGCGACGATGCGCCCCAGCACGCCCGGCGGCTTCCGCCGCGCGATGTCAACCGGCGGCATGGCGCCTCGCGGCCGCGCGGTAGGTCTCGAAGGCCACCTGCGCCGCGCCGCTGGCCAGCAGGTCCCCCGCCAACGCCACCCCGGCTCGCAGGTGCTCGGCGGCGCCGCCCACCCACAACGCGGCGCCCGCGTTCAGCCGCACCAGATCCGCCACGGGCCCGGGCTCGCCGCCCAGCACGGCCTGGAACAGGGCCCGGTTGGTGGCTACGTCGCCGCCCTGCAGGCGCTCGGTCGGGTGCAGCGGGAGGCCCGCGTCGGCGGGCTCGATGACCCCCTCGACCACGTGCCCGTGCGCCACCTCCCAGAAGTGGGTGGGGCCCGTCAGGGTCAGCTCGTCCAGGCCGTCTGCGCCGTGCACCACCAGCACCCGCTCGCTGCCCAGGGCCAACAGCGCCTGCGCCATCAAGGGCGCCATGGCGGGATCGCTCACGCCCAGCACCTGCCGGGTGGCGCCGGCGGGGTTGCACAGCGGCCCCAGGAAGTTGAACACGGTGCGGAAGCCCAGCCGGCGCCGCACGGGCACCACCGCCTTCACCGCCGGGTGGTAGGCGGGCGCGAACAAGAAGGCCAGGTTGGCCTCATCCAGCAAAGCGGCCGCCGCCTGTGCGCCCACGGCCACGGGCACGCCGACGGCCTCGAGCAGATCGCTGGAGCCGCAGCGCCCGCTGCTCGCCCGGTTGCCGTGCTTGGCCACCCGGACCCCCGCGGCGGCGGCTACGAAGGCCGCCATGGTCGAGATGTTGGGGGTGTCCAGGCCGCTGCCCCCGGTGCCGCAGGTGTCCAGCAACGGCCCGGGCGCCGTCACGGCCACCATCCGGGCCCGCATGCCGCGGGCCAGCCCCACCAGCTCCTCCACCGTGGGGCCCTTGCGCGCCATGGCGGTGAGCACGGCGGCGGTCTCGATCTCGCCCACCGCGCCGCCCATCATCCCGTCCATCAGGGCCTGGGCCAGGGCTTCGCTCAGGGGGGCGTCCTTCAGCAGCCGCGCCATGGCGGCGTGGTAGGCCTGGGCGCCGGTCACGGGGCCTCCGGGGCGGTCATGTCGAGGAAGTTGGCGAGCAGGGCCGGCCCCTCGGGGGTGCCAATGCTCTCGGGGTGGAACTGCACACCCACCAGGGGCAGCGTGCGGTGGCGGTAGGCCATGATCAGCCCCTCGCCGTTGCGCGCCGTGATCTCCAGTTCGGGCGGCAGCGTGGCGGGATCCACCACCAGAGAGTGGTAGCGCATGGCCTCCATGGGCTGCGGCAGGCCGGCGAAGATCCCGCGGCCGTCGTGGTGCACGCGATCCACCTTCCCGTGCCAGATGCTGGGCGCGCGCACCACCGCCGCCCCCAGCCGGTGGGCGATGCCCTGGTGGCCCAGGCACACCCCCAGGATGGGCAGCCGCCCCTTCAGCGTGTCGACGATGGGCCCGCAGATGCCGAAGTCACGGGCGTTCTCGGGGTGACCCGGCCCGGGCGACAGCACGATGTGGGTGGGCGCCAGCGCCGCCACCGCCGCCAGATCCAGGGCGTCGTTGCGGTGCACCTCGACCTGGGCGCCCAGCACGGCCAGCGCCTGGTACAGGTTGTGGGTGAACGAGTCGTAGTTGTCGACGAGCAGCACCCGCGCGGGCGACGTGATCGCTGGCGTCACCTCACACCCCCCGCGCCAGGGCCAGCCGCACGGCCTTCAGCCCCGCGAACGCCTTCGCCCGGCACTCGGCCCGCTCCTTCGCCGGCACGGAGTCGTGCACCACCCCGGCGCCGGCCTGCGCGTGCACCCGGTCACGCTCCACCAGCAGCGTGCGGATGGCGATGCAGGTGTCCATGCCGCCGTTCACGTCGAAGTAGCCCACGGCGCCCGCGTACGGACCCCGGCGGTGGGGCTCCAGCTCCGCCAGCAGCTCGCAGGCCCGAACCTTGGGCGCCCCCGACACGGTGCCCGCCGGGAAGCAGGCCCGCAGCACATCGAAGGCGTCCACGTCGGGCCGGCGGATCCCCCGCACGTCGCTCACCACGTGCATCACGTGGGAGTAGCGCTCGATGTGCTCGCGGTCGTGCACCGCCACGGTGCCGGCCTGCGCCACCCGGCCCACGTCGTTGCGGCCCAGGTCCAGCAGCATCCGGTGCTCGGCCAGCTCCTTCGGATCCGCCAGCAGATCGGCGGCGTGCGCCGCGTCCTCGGCCTCGGTATCACCCCGGGGCCGGGTGCCCGCGATGGGCCGTACCAGCACCTCGTCATCCTCCAGCCGCACCAGCACCTCGGGCGAGGCCCCCACCAGCGCGAAGTCCCCGAACTTCAACAGGAACATGTAGGGCGACGGGTTGATGGCCCGCAGCGCGCGGTACAGGGTCAGCGGATCCACCGCCGCCTCCACGGTGACCCGCTCGCTGACGACCACCTGGAAGATCTCGCCGGCCTCGATGGCGGCGCGGCCCGCCTGCACGGCGGCCTCCAGGTCTTCGGCTGTGCGGTGCTCGGTGACCGCTGGGGCCGGGCCCTCGGGCTCGGGCTCGCCCGGATCCAGCGGCCAGGGGCCCTCGGGCGCGAGCTGCGTGGCGGCCAGGCGACCCACCAGGGCGTGCAGGCGATCCAGGCCCTGGGCATAGGCGGCTGCGCGATCGCCGACGAGGGGGGCGTGCACCACCAGCAGCAGCCGACGCGACACGTGATCGTAGATGGCCAGCTCGCCGACGAACTGCCAGGCGCCCTCGGGGATGGCGGGGCCGGCGCCCTTCGGCAGCGGCACACTGGGTTCGAAGTAGCGGATGCAGTCGAAGCCCAGGTAGCCGACGGCGCCGCCCGTGAAGCGAGGCAGCGGCCGCGGCGACCACACCGACCAGCCGGCCAGCGCGTCGCGCAGCACCGTCAGCGGATCGGTGAAGGTCACCGGCTCGGCGCCCAGGGTCCCCTGCCCGTCGCGGAACCGGAACGTGCGGCGGCTGTGGCCGATGAAGCTGTAGCGGCCCATGCGCTCGCCGCCCTCCACGCTCTCGAGCAGGAAGGCCTCGGGCCGACCGGCGGCCAGCTTGCGGTAAAGCGAGATGGGGGTCTCGCCGTCCGCCAGCAGGCTCACGCTCAGCGCGGCGTGGCTGGCGTCGCCGCGGTACTCCAGGAACGCCTGCCGGCTGGGGATGGGGGTCATGGCGCCTCCCCGGCCGGCCCCGGCAGCCCCAGGGCCTGGAGCGCCGCGAAGGCTTGCACGAACCCGCCCCGGCCGTACTGGAGCTGGCGGCTCCCCCGCCCCACAGTGGTGATCGAGCAGCCCACGGCGTCGCGCACCGCCCGCTGGCTCTCGCCGGCGCGCAGCCGCTTCACGATGGCCCAGCGCTCGGTGAGCGCCTCGGTCTCCGCGGGGGTCAGCAGGTCGCCCAGCAAGGCCTGGATGGCCGCGGGCTGCTCCAGGTGGGCCAGCACGGCCACCAGATCGGCGGGCAGGTCGGGTTCGGCGCGGCTCAACGAGGTGTCCCTGTGTATTACTGCACCGGGACAATGGATCGACTGTTCGCCCCGTTTCAACCCCCCCGCCACAAAAATGCGAAGTCCTGTGAAAGGATTGAATGTTCTGTCCCGAAGGGCTGTAGGCAGGCAGTTTTGCCTGGGGCCAGCCGCCGAGGGGGCGGCCGGTCAAACCGTGGCAGTTCAGGAGGAAGCCCATGCACTTCAAGGCCATCATGCACAGCGCGCTGTTCGGCGCTGCGCTCTTCGTCGTCGCCCCCACCGCCGCCCAGGCCGGCCCCGTGGGCTGCGCCCAGGCCATCGCGAGCTGCGTTGGCGGCGGCAAGAAGGTCGCCGACAAGATCAAGGACTCGCGGGACGCCTGCGAGGCCCTGCGGGACTGCAAGAAGGTCTGCCGCGTCGACAAGCGCGAGGAGAAGGCCGAGAACCGCGACGAGAAGAAGGAGTGCATCGACGCCTGCGACAAGAAGAAGGGCAAGGCGAAGCGCGAGTGCAAGAGCGAGTGCCGCCAGGAGAAGCGGGCCGGCAACAAGGACGCCCGCGAGGACAAGCGCGACTGCATGGATAGCTGCCGCGAGCAGTACAAGACCCCCGCCTGCAAGAACGCGCGCAAGAAGATGGTGGCCGCCATCGTGGGCCAGGGTCTGAAGTGCGCCGCCCAGGTGGCTGCGCAGTGCCCGCCCGCCGTGCCCTGATCAGGCTGGCGCCGAGGGCTCTTCGGCCGGCGTAGCCGGGGTGCCCTCGGGCGCGGGCAGCGCGGCCTGCGCCGCCGCCTCGTGGGCCGCGGGCAGCGCGACCTCCACCGCGTGGGCCAGCCGGCTCAAGGCCTTGCGGCCCACCTTCGCAAAAGCGTCCAACCCCACCGTGGCCACGTGCCGAGCCAGATCGGGGCCCGCCGCGGCCCACGCGGCCTCAAGCTCGGCGTCCCCAAGGGCCAGGCGTTCCCGGAAGTGCTCGCGGAACACCACCTCGAGCCGCCCAGGGGCCCGGTCGACCGCCTGCCGCCGCCACCGGCGCCCCGCCAGCCAGGTGCCGTAGAGCGCCACGCCCAGCAACGCCAGCCAGAAGACGTGTACGCCCCACATGGCCTCGGGCTTGGCCAGGATGCGGCTGATGGCCCACCCACCGGCGCACAGGCCCGTCAGGGCAGCCCCGGCCATGACCCCGCGGCGCGCCACCGCCGACACCTCGTCGCGGGCCGCCTCGAGCACGGTGGCGCGCAGCCAGATGCGCCGGGCCTCGCTGCGCATGCGGTTCAGCAGGCTGTCCCGGCGCCGGGCGGGCAGCGCCTCGACGTCGCCCTTCAGCTCGCCCAGGGCGGCCGCGAAGGACTCGGGCGACAGCCCGCCCTTCCCGGGCAGCGCCGTGGTGTAGATGTGGGGCACGTCCTGCCGCTTGAGCACCCGCGACAGGTTCCAGCACAGGGCGCCGTAGGCCCGCGCGAAGTCCCGCAGATCCACGAACAGGTCCATCTTGTTCATCACCACCCGCAGCCGGTCCTCCAGCCCCGAAAGGGATCGGGCCAGCACCGTCAGCGTTTCGCCAGTGGTGCCCGGCTTCTCGGGGTCGAACAGCAGCAGCACCAGATCGGCCTGCTCGGCGAGCGCCCGTACCACCGCCTCGAAGTCGTAGGGCCGGTTGGCCTGCTCGCTCCCCGTGTCGATCATGCCCGGTGAGTCCACCAGCCACACCTGCTGGAGCAGGGGCGACGCCACCGGGCGCCCCTTCAGGTGACGCAGCAGGCCGGGGCCGAACTTGCGCAGGCCGCGGAAGGGCAAGTCCGGGCGGGCGGTCAGGGCGTCGCCGTCCAGGGGCTCGCCCTCGCCGTGGAACAGCACGGTGAAGCCGTCGTCGGTGGGCGCGACGCCGGTCCGCTGGATGTCCTGGCCCAGCAGGTGGTTCACCAGCGACGACTTGCCCGAGGAGTGGTTGCCCAGCAACAAGACGAACGGTGGCGCCCGCAGCACGGGCTCCTCCAGCAGGCTCACCCGCTGCCGCTCCGCGACCGGTCGCACCGTCTCGCGCCAGATGGACAGGGCGGTCTCGAGCGCTTCGGGGTGTGTGCTCATGGGCCCGGATGGTGCCCGATGCGTCCCCGCGCGGGAAGCGCCGTGGCCGCGCCCGTTGCGAGCGAGGGGCCGCATATGGCAATGAGGCCCGTTGGTGGTGGGCACCGAAGTCAAGGGAGGCACGGTGGACGGCAAGGCTCTGGGGCTCGGCGCGCGCCTGGCGATGTTCTTCAGCTTGCCCTGGCGGCTGCTCTTCGACGGGGCTCTGGCCGGGCGACTGGCCGACGCCGCCGCGGGCCGCGCGCTGCCCGCCCCCGAGGCACCCCCGCCCGAGCCGACCCCCGCACCGGTGGCCGAGGTGGCCCCGGAAGTGGTCGGGCCCGACTACACGGCGGGCTTGCAGGTGTTGGCCATCCTCCAGCGGGAGGGTCGCTTCATCGACTTCCTGCAGGAGAACGTGGCCGAGTTCTCGGACGCCGAGATCGGTGCCGCCGCGCGGGTGGTGCACGCCGGCTGCAAGAAGGCGCTGGCCGAGTACGTGACCCTGGCCCCCGTGCGACCCGAGGCGGACGGCGCCCGGATCACCCTGGCCCCCGGCTTCGACGCCCTGCGCCACCGCCTGACGGGCAACGTGGTGGGCGAGCCCCCCTACACCGGCGAGCTGGCGCACCCCGGCTGGCAGGTGACCCGCATCGAGCTGCCGACCCTGAGCCCGGGCCATGACGCCCGCGTGGTGGCGCCGGCAGAGGTGGAGCTGACGTGAGCAACATCGACGGCACGGGCGCCGCAGCCCCGAAGTTCGCGCTGGGCATCGACCTGGGCACCACGAACTGCGCCCTGGCGGCCACGCCCTTGAGCGAGAAGCACGCCGATCCGCAGTCCTTCGCCGTGCCCCAGGTGATCCACCCCAACGAGGTGAAGGCCGAACCGCTCTTGCCTTCGTCCCTGTACCTGCCCGCCCGCGACGAGCTGCCCCGCGGGGCGCTGGCGCTGCCCTGGGCGCCCATGACGCGGGTGGCGGTGGGGCGCTTCGCCCGGGATCGGGGGGCGGGCACCCCCGTGCGCCTGATCCACTCCGCCAAGAGCTGGCTGAGCCACGCCGGCGTGGACCGGCGCGGCAACATCCTGCCGTGGGGTGCGCCCGACGAGGTGCCGCGCATCTCGCCGCTGGACGCCTCGGCCCGCTACCTGGAGCACCTGCGCGCCGCCTGGGATGACGCCCACCCCGAGGCGCCCCTGGACGAGCAGGAGGTGGTGCTGACCGTGCCCGCGTCCTTCGACGCCGTGGCCCGCGAGCTCACCGTCGAGGCCGCCGTGCAGGCCGGCCTGCCGGCGAACCTGCGCCTGCTGGAGGAGCCGCAGGCCGCGCTGTACGCCTGGCTGGCGGATCGCGGCGCCGACTGGCGCAAGGAGGTGGCCGTCGGCGACACGCTGCTGGTCATCGACATCGGCGGCGGCACCACGGACTTCTCGCTCATCGCCGTGCGCGAGGGCGAGGGCGGCACGCTGGAGCTGGAGCGGGTGGCCGTGGGCGAGCACATCCTGCTCGGCGGCGACAACATCGACCTGGCTTTGGCCTACACCGTCAAGGCGCGGCTCGAGGCCGACGGTCACACCTTGGACGACTGGCAGATGCGGGCGCTGACCCACGGCTGCCGGGTGGCCAAGGAGCAGCTCCTGAGCGATCTGGACAAGCCCGAGTGGCCGCTGGTGGTGCCCGGGCGCGGCAGCCGGCTCATCGGGGGGACCCTGCGCACGGCGCTGCAGCGCGCCGAGCTCGACGGCGTGATGATGGCCGGCTTCCTGCCTGTGGTGGCCGCCGACGCCCGCCCGGCGAAGCGCGCCCGCATGGGCCTGCAGACCCTTGGGCTGCCCTACGCCACCGACGCCGCCATCACCCGCCACCTGGCGGCCTTCCTGGGGCGCGACGGGCTGGCCCGGCGGGCGCCTGAGCACAGCTTCCTCCACCCCTCGGCGGTGCTGTTCAACGGCGGCGTCACGCGCTCTCCCGCGGTGCGGCAGCGCATCCTGGAAGTGCTGGGGGCCTGGGTGCAGGCCGAGGGGGGCCTGGCGCCCACGGTGTTGGAGGGGGTCAACCCCGACCAGGCCGTGAGCCGGGGCGCCGCCTACTACGCCCATGCCCGCGCGCAGGGCGGGGTGCGCATCAAGGGCGGGACCACCCGCGCGTACTACGTGGGCGTGGAGCGCGCCGGCCTGGCCGTGCCGGGCCTGCCCCCGCAGATTGACGCCCTGTGCATCGCGCCCTTCGGCATGGAGGAGGGCTCCGAGGTGGAGCTGCCCGAGCCCTTCGGCCTGTATGTGGGCGAGCCGGTGCACTTCCGGTTCTTCGGGTCGGGCGCCCGCCAGACCGACACGGTGGGCGCGGTGGTCAGCCCGGCCCAGCTCGACGAGGTGGCCCCCATCGAGACCACCCTGACCGTGCCCGAGGACGAGGTGGGCCAGGTGGTCCCGGTGCACCTGCACGCTCGGGTGACCGAGGTGGGCACCCTGGAGTTGTCGGCGGTGCAAGACGGCACCGGGCGACGCTGGAAGCTCAGCTTCAACGTCCGGGTGGAGTGATCGATCGTGGCCGCCCGCTACGCCGTCGGCATCGATCTGGGCACCACCCACTGCGCGGTGGCGGCCAGCCCCCTGAACAAGGCGCGCATCACGCTGGAGGCCCTGCCCCAGCTCGTGGCCCCCGGCGAGGTGGCTGCCCGCCCATTGCTGCCCTCCTTCTTGTACCTCCCGGCGCCCGGTGAGCTGAACGAGGGGGATCTGGGCCTGCCGTGGGGCGCGGCCGACGCCGTCGTGGGCGAGTTCGCCCGCCGCCGCGGCGCCCAGGTGCCCGACCGCCTGGTGGCGTCGGCCAAGAGCTGGATCTGCCATGGCGGGGTGAACCGGCGAGCCCCCATCTTGCCTTGGAGCGCCCCCGAGGGGGTGCCGCAGGTGTCGCCCTTCGAGGCGTCCGTGCGCTACCTGGCTCACCTGCGTCAGGCATGGGACCACGCCCACCCCGAAGCGCCACTGGCCGAGCAGCAGGTGGTGGTCACCGTGCCGGCCAGCTTCGACGAGGTGGCCCGCGAGCTCACGGCCTCGGCCGCCAAGGCGGCCGGCCTGGCGCAGGTCCGCCTGCTCGAGGAGCCACAGGCCGCGTTCTATGACTTCCTGGGGGCCCACGCCGACGATCTGGGCGCGCAGCTCGGCGACGCCCGGCTGGCCCTGGTGGTGGACGTGGGGGGCGGCACCACCGATCTGACGCTGGTGCAGGTGAAGCCCGGCGCCGCGGGGCCCGAGCTGGAGCGCATCGCGGTGGGTGGCCACCTGATGCTCGGCGGCGACAACATGGACGCCGCCCTGGCCCACCATGTGCTGGCGCAGGCGGGCATCGAGCGCGCGCTGGATCCCACCGAGTGGGCCGCGCTGGTGCAGAGCGCGCGGGCAGCGAAGGAGCAGCTCCTGGCTGCCGACGCGCCCGCCGAGGTGCGGGTGACCATCCAGCGACGGGGTCGGCGGCTCATCGGGGGCACGGTGTCGGTGCCGCTGTCCCGCGAGGCAGTGCGGACCGTGTTGCTGGATGGGTTCGCGCCCTTCAGCGGGCCGGGCGACGTGGCGAGCCGGCAGGGGCGTGCGGGGCTGACCACGCTGGGGCTGCCCTACACCACCGATCCGGCCATCCCGCGCCACGTCAACGCGTTCCTGCGCAAGCACGCCCAGGCGGCGGCCGCCGCGGGGGCCACCGTCATCGACGGCCTGCCGCGGCCCGACGTGTTGCTGCTGAACGGCGGCGTCTTCAACGCACCGGCGCTGGTGGAGCGGCTGCGGGCCGTGGTGGACGGCTGGTTCCCGGGCGCCCCGGTGCCCGCCCTGCCCCACACCAGCCTGGACACCGCCGTCGCCCAAGGCGCCGCGCGGTCGGTCCTGGCCCGCGCCGGGCTGGGGCCGGTGATCGCCGGCGGTGCGGCCCGGGCCTACTACGTGGGTGTGGACGGGCCCGACGGCACCCGGCGGGCCTTCTGCCTGGCCCCCCGAGGCATGGAGGAGGGCGCCACCGTCGAGGTGCGCGACCGCGTCTTCCAGCTCGTGGTGGATCGGCCGGTGGCGTTCCCGCTCTTCGGGTACACGGGCGACCGCGCGGACGCCGCCGGCGCCGTGATCGACCTGGACGACGAGCTGGAGCGCCTGCCGCCCATCGAGACGGTGCTGCGGCGCCAGGGCGACCTGTGGGTGGATCCGCAGACGGGCGGCGTGCCGGTGCGGCTGTCGGCCACCCTGAACGACCAGGGCACCTTGGCGCTGTTCCTGTCGACGGTGGAGCTGCCGCCGCGGCGCTGGAAGCTGGACTTCAACCTGGGCGACGCCGCTCAGGCACCGGCTGCCTCCGGCGCGGGCCCCGCGGCCGAACCGGCGGGCGTCGAGCCCCCTGCCCCGCCCGAGGCCGAGCCCGAGCCCCTGCCGAAGCGCTTCGACGAGGTGCGGCGGGCCATCGACCGCATCTACGGCGGCGGCCGCCAGGGGCACGATCCCGGTGCCGCCAAGGGGCTGCGGCGGGAGCTGGAGGGCGTGCTGGGCCCCCGCGGCCAGTGGTCGCTGACCGTGTGCCGCGCGGTGTTCGACGCCCTGCTGGCCAAGGCGGATCGGCGGGGCAACACGGCCGAGCACGAGCTGAACTGGCTGCGCCTGGCGAGCTGGGGCCTGCGCCCGGGGTTCGGCTTCCAGGGTGACGCGGCGCGGGTGGAGGGCCTGTGGGCCCTGCAGGGCGCGGGGCTCTCGCACGCCAACGCCAAGGCCAACTGGGGCGAGTGGTGGGTGTTGTGGCGGCGGGTGGCCGCGGGCCTCGACGCCCCCCAGCAGGCGAAGCTGTTCGACGCGACGGCGCCGTGGCTGCGCCCGCCGAAGGGGCCACCTCCGCCCGGCCCCCGCGCCCACGGGCACCCCGAGATGCTGCGCATGCTCGCCGCCCTGGAGCGGCTACCGGCCCCCGCGAAGGTGCAGGCCGCCGAGTGGCTGGACCTGCACTTCAAGAAGGTGAACTCCTGGTGGCCGCTGGGTCGCTTGGGCGCCCGGGCGCCCTTCCACGGTCGGCCCGACGACGTGGTGGCGCCCGACGTCGCCGCCGGGTGGCTGCAGACCCTGCTGGGCCTGGACTGGGCGCAGGCCGACGGCGCCGACTACGCGGCGGTGCTCATCGCCCGCGTCACGGGGGATCCGCAGCGCGACGTGCCGGCCGAGCTGCGCGCCCAGGTGGCCCGTCGGCTGGGTGAGGCTCAGGCCTCGTCCCACTGGATCGAGCTGGTGAGCCGCGCCACGCAGCTCGACGAGGCCGACGCCAAGCGGATCCTGGGCGACGCGCTGCCCGCCGGGCTGCGGCTGAGCTGACGGGCGCCGGGCTCCCGTCCGCCGGTCAGCGCTCGGCAGTCAGCTCCAAGCCGTCGATGACCAGCTCGCCGGGCGGCAGCGTCCACTCGCCCCTCCCCGAAGTGGCCAGGAAGTGCAGGTCTGCGGGCTCGGTGGTGGCGAACAGGCGGATGCCCGTCCAGCTCGTCGGCCGGCCCTCGGGCACTCCCACCCGCACCGGGAAGCGCCACGTGGCGAAGGGCTTCAGCGCGGGGTGCATGCCCTTGTCGGGGTACAGCACCGCCACCTGACCCTCATCGTCCAGGGCGATCAGGTGGAGGAAGAGCCGCCGGCCCGCGTCGCTGCGCACCACCAGATCCACCCGCTCGCCGTCGCGGATGGGCCCCGCCGCCCCCTCGACGCGCTCCACGGTGAGAGCCAGGGGCAGGCTGGGGGTGGCCGGCGCTTGCAGCCCCCGGGTGATGTGCCAGCTCGCCCAGTCCTCGACCCGCTGGGCCAGGTCATCGGGGGCCACCGATTGGGGTGGGCCCAAGGGGCCCCGCACGGTGATCGGGCCGGGAGGGGTCCCGGTGAGGGTGGCGTCGGCCTCGGCCGCGGTGGCGGCCGCGCGCACGGCGCCGCCACCGGTCCACGCGGAGGGCAAGGGCTGGCCACCCCACCACACCTTCAACGGCGCGCTCACCGGCACCCGCTTGGTCAGCACCGCCCGCCCGTGGGCCGGCGCCGGCCCCCCCTCGAAGAGGGCCCCTTCGCTGCCCTGGGGCTCCACGCGCTTCAGGCGCAGCGTGCCCACCGCCTGGGCCGGGTCGCGCAGATCGGCCCCCAGCGGGAACAGGACGAACTCGCTGCCAACCCCCAGCCCGTGCGCCTTGCCCACCGGCAGCCGGAGCACGGCCTGCCCGTCGGGGCGCGCAGCGCCGGTCAGATCACAGGCCACGCTGGCGGGCGGCGGCGGCTCCATGAGCGCGAAGGGCCGCTGCTCGCCCCCCTGCCCTTCGAGCTGCGGCGTCTGGTGGACCTTCGCGGTGCGCATGCCGGCCCCCACCCGCTGGACCACCTGGGCCCAGGTCTCGCCGGGCCCGGCCGCCTTCAGGGCCTGCACCAGGTGCCAGGTGAAAAGGCCGTGGTAGGGCCCCACCCGGCCGTCGGGGTACCGCACCGGCCGCTCCACGGCCTGCTGGTCGTCGGCCGCGCCTGCGAGGCTCACGTAGCGCGGGCTGCCCTCGGGGTCCTTCGCGTCGGGCAGCCCGGCATCGCCAAAGGCCTCGAAGGGCACGGCGGTGCGGGCAATGTCGTCGCCCTTGGTGCCCGTGCCCGAGTGGCAGGCGTCGAGGATGATGGTGGTGCCGCCCCCCTTGGCGGCGATGCGCCGCACCAGCGCGCCGAACGTGTCGTCCACCAGGTCCAGCGGGGGCCGGCTGGGGTCGCGGTGGGCGTCGAAGGGCACCAGGGTCTCGTCATACTGGTCGGGCTCGTCCCCCGACTGATCCCGCGTCCGCGAACCGTGCCCGGCGAAGTAGAACACGACGCTGCGGTCCGGCCCCGCCTGGGTCTCGAGCCAGCGCAGGGCCCCGACGATGCCGGCGTGGGTGGCGGCCTCATCGGTGAGCAGGCGGATCTGGTCCGGTGGGAAGCCGAAGTGGTCGCGCAAGGTGGCGCCGAAGAGCCGCGCGTCGGCCACCGCCGACTTCAGGTCGTTGAGCTGCGGATCGGGGTAGCGATCCACGCCCACCACCACGGCGAAGCGGTGTTCGGGGCGGGCCAAGGGGGGGGCCGGCACGGCGAAGGGCGTCGCCTGCCGCGCGTCGGGCGGCGGGTCGGGGCGCTCTGCGGGTTCGTCGGGGGGGCGTACGGTCGGCGGGGTCGGGCCGCAGGCGCACAGCGACAGCGCGGCAATGCACAGCGCCGTCAGGCGCGGATACGGGGTGGGCACCCCCAGGGAGGGACGGATCATGGCAGCACCGGGAGCCTGAGATCGGCGAGGCGGTTGTCGCGATCCACCGTGGGATGCTGGCGGCCCTCCGTCAACCGGCTGACCTCGCCCGTGACGAACCCCGCGAGCTCATCGAGGGTGATCTGGCGGTCGCCATCGCCATCTGCCCCGCCCCGAAGCGCCGCCAGCACCGCCGAGGTGAACACCCCGTGCCCCAGCTCGGCCCGCTCATAGGACAGCTCGTCGCCACGGGATGAGCTGAAGACCACCGCGCCAGTACGGCGCGCCAGATCCTCGTGCAGCAGCCGCTCGGCGGTGGCGATCTGGAGCGCCGGGGCCGCCTGCACGGCGACAATGCGCCGGCTGTCCGGCGCTGGCGGGGCCGCGGGATCGGGCGCCACCGGATCGAAGCGTTCCCCCGAGTGGCACGTGTCCAACAGCATCAGCTTGCGCTGTGCAGGCACCCCGGCCAGCAGCCCCTCCAGGGCGTCGAAGGCCAGCGCGGTGCCGGGCAGATCCTCCAACCGGCTGCCGTGGGTCAGCGCGTGGAAGGCCGGTGGATCGGCGGTGTCGTACAGGCCGTGCCCCGCCACGAAGAGCACCACCGTGTCGTCGGGGCCCGCCTGGCGAAGCAGGCTGCGGGCCACGTCCACGGCGCCTGCGCCCACCTCGGCATCGGTGAAGACGCGGACGTGGATCGCCCCGAAGCCCGTGGCGTCCTGCAGGGCCTCGCCCAGGGCCTCGGCGTCGCGGTGCGCGAAGCGCAGGTCGGGGATGCGCGGATCGGCGTAGTCGGACACGCCCAGGGCCACCACGTACAGGTCCCCCGGCGCCTCGCCCGAGCGCTCGACGGTGACGCCTGCCCGACCCCCGGCGCGCCCGCGTTGGTCCACCACATCCACCTCGACGCGGTTGCGCCCGATGGCCAGCGGCACCTCGCGGATCACGTCGGCCTGCGTCCCCGCCAGGGGCCACGGCCGCGCCGCGATGGGCACGCCGTTCACCGCCACGCTCAGGTGGGCCAGCCCGGCCTCCGCGTGCAGTTGCAGCGCCAGCCGGGCGGTGGGATCCGTCGGCCCGGCGCGCTCCACCGCCCGGATGGCCACCACTGGGCGGGGTCCATCGGGCACCGGCAGAGTCACCCCGGCGCGGCGGGCGCGCACCTCGTGGCGTCGCTGCAGGCGTGCCCGCAGCGCGGGCTGCCCGAGCCCGAAGCGCTCCATCAGGGCGTGGGGCTGGTTGCGCTCGATGCCCAGCGGATCCGCCGCAAAGGGCGCCAACCCCTGCACCCCGTCCAGCAGCTCCACCGCGTTGGGCGAGCCATCGAAGCGCCCCAGATCGTCCACCACGAGCCACGCCTGCTCGGCGCCGACGAGCCAGAGCCGGGCGTCGGGCTGCTCGCGATCCACCACCACCAGGCCCTCGCGGCAGGCCAGCACCGCGCGCCGGGCGTCCAGCCAGGCCCCGCCACCCACCCCACCGCACCCGGGCATGCGCAGCACCTCGCTCAGATCGTCGGCGCGGCGCACGGCCGGCCCGGCCAGGTGCATGACCAGCAAGGCTTGTCCATCGGGCGCCAACAGGGCGCCGGCGCTGGGGTAGAGCTCGGGCTCGGCCAGGTGGGTCTGGCGCGGCTCGCCCTCAGCCACCGCCCACCGGCCTGGGCGATGCCCTTCGGGGGCCTCCACCGCCACGGCCGACGGCGACAGGACTGCCAAGGGTTGCCCGCTCAGCCGGCTGGCGCCCAGCGGGATGCGCGCCCTCAATCGGCCGTCCGTCACCCCCCAGACGCCAATCCACTGGGCGGCCTCCAACGAGTTCAGTGGCCGCAGGGCCATGAGCACCGCGCCGTGCCCGGCCACGGCTTGCATGGGAAACCCCAGCCAGGGGCCTCCGGGGGCCTCCAGCGCCAGGCTGTCGCCGGACGAGAACGGGTGCAGGCGCGGGCCCGTCTGGGGATCGGCGCTGAGGACGCCCACGCCGGGCAGCCCCCAGCCGGCGCCACGCCCACCATGTGGGGTTGTTGGTTGGGGGTCGACCGGCGTCAGGCCGGGCCCATCGACGACGGTCCACGCCACCGGCATCCCCGCCTGGCTCGTGCCGACCGCCAGCGCCGGTCCCTGCCCGGTGGGCACGAGCTGGCGCACCCCCGCCGCCAGGGCACGCTGGGCCCGCGTCTCCCCCGTCCAGCCATCCAACGCCAGCAACGCGCCGTCCGCCTGCCCGACGATGAGCGTTCCCCCGACCCAGGCCAGGGCCCCATGCGCGCCCCCGACCGTTCGACGATACCGCCGGCTCAAGCTGCCCAGATCCCAGACGTCGAGCACCCCGCCAGGGAAGCGCGCCGCGAGCAGCCCCCGGGCGGAATCCACAGCCAGCGCCTCGGCGCGCCGGGTGGGCACTGCGCCCCGCCCGTCCCCCGAGAGCGCCCAGATCGGTGCGTCGCGGTGGGCCCCCGAGGCGACGATCACGCGCCCGCCGCGGCCATAGGCCACCACCGCCTGCGGCGTGGGCGCCGTCAACGTGGGCAAGGGGGCGCCCTCGGCGGTGAAGCGAAACACGCCCGGCGGCTTGGGCGACGCGACCGCCACCTCGTCACCCCCCGGGTGCACCGCGAGGCCCAAGGCTGCGCCCGGCAGCTCGTGGGTCCAGACCGGCGAACCCAACGCGGGTCGCCAGCGCCGCAGCGCGCCGCCCGCATGGGCGCTGAACAGGGCCGGGCCCGTCCCCTCTGGCGCCCACGCCAGGCCCGTCACCCAACTCTCGGCGCCCAGCGGCCAGTGAGGGAGCGCCCGCCCGTCCCCGGCGCGCCACCGCAGCAGGGTCTCGCCTGCGAACAGCACGGCCTCGCCGCCCTCGGCGAAGGTCAGGCTCCGCGCCACGGCGTCGCCCGTGGGCGCCCGCCACGCCCCTGCCGGGCCGAACCCCACCACGTCCACCCGGCGCGCGCTGAGCACTGCGGCGGCCGCCCGATCACCCGGGCCCAGGGCCCCCAGCAACACTGAGCCCTTGGGCTCCAGCGGCGCCTCCTGCGGGGGCCGGTGGAGGGCGCAGTCCACCAGGCGATCCAGGGTGGCCACCAGCGCCCGTCCCGCAAGGCCGTCGAGGGCCACGGGCGTGGCGCCCTCGCGGGGTGAGGTGCAGGCCCGCTGCTGATCCGGCTCGCCCGCCAGGGGCCCGAGCGAGAGCTGGCCCGCCTCGTCGAAGCGCAGCAGCCGGGATCCACGCCAGGCCAGGGCCACGGGCCGCGAGGCGAACCGCAGCCGACGCTCGGCCCCCGTCTGCAGATCCACCACGCGGACATGATCGGGACCGCGCCGGAGCACCTGCGCGAGCCGTGGCGGATCTCCGGCGTAGGCGACCGCGGTGGGCTCGAAGGCGGGCGTGGCCGTGCCCGGCGCCTGCTCGACCACCTGGGCCCCCCGCACGACGTCCCAGACCCACAACCCCCCATGGGGTCCGTGGGCCGCCAACCACCGGCCGTCGAGCCAGCGGAGCCGGGGGTGGTTCGGCGCCTCGACGGACAGCCGCGTCGTGCCGTCTGCCTCCAGCACACGCACGTGCCGCCCATCCTGAGACGCCACCCGACGCCCGTCCGGGCTCAAGGCCAAGGCCCAGTGCCCCGGCAGGTGCGTGCGGCGGGGGGGCGAGGCAGGATCCGGCCAGGTCAGCCACCGCGTGCCGGCCACCGCGTGCACGCCCCCCGCCTGGTCCACGGCCAGGCCCTCGACGCGATCGGGGACCTGCCAGGCGCCCGTCAGGGCCAGATCGTCCAGGGGGAACAGCGGTGGGCCCGTGCGGTCGGCCGTGGCCACCCGGGCGGTGGGCAACCGAGCCTGCACGGACGCCCCGTCAGCCGCCGCCCACACGGTCACGGCGTCGTCGTAGCCGCCGGTGGCGATCTGCGATCCGTCGGGCGACCAGGCCATCGCCGTGATCGGGGCGTGGTGGCGGGCCTGGGCCCAGCGCGGGCGCTCGGCGCCCACCTGCCAGACCGCCACCGCGCCGTCGACCCCGCCCGCCGCGAGCGTCGCGGGCGCCGGCCCCATGGCCAGGGCGCTCGTCCCGGCCGGCAGCTCCAGCGGCACCGGCACGGCGGTCGGCGGAGAGCCCAGGCGCCACACCCGCAGGCCCGGGGCGGGCAGCCGCCCCAGCGACTCACCGCGCTGGTCCGAGCCCAACCGCGCCACCAGGAAGCGCCCGTCCCGGGTGAAGTCCAGTTGGCGTACGGTGGCCCCGACGATGGCGGGCAGGCTGATCCACGGGGCACCCGTGCGGCGCGTGTCGTACAGGGTGATGATCCCGCCCCAGGCCGCGCGCGCCACCAGCCAGCCGTCGGGGCTCAGAGCCACGGCCGTGGCGCCACGCTCGCTGTCGGGCAGCCGCAGCCGGATACGCTGGCTGGCGGCGTCCACCACCTCGCCGTCCAGGTTGACCCACAGGGCGCCGTCAGGGGTCCCGTGGCGGCCGACAATATCGGGGGGGCGCACGGCCCCCACCCCGAGCCGAAGCGGGGCGGCGCCCGGCGCTGGGCTCTCGGGGCGGGCGCCCTCCGCGGCCCGGGCGAGGCCGAGCACCCGCGCGGGCGGCAGCGCGGTGCCCATCCACGCCACCCCTGCCACCGCCCCCCGCCCCGGCCCCAACCGCAGGGGGGCGAGCGCCGGCAGCGCGGTGGCCTTGAGCGTGCCCCGAGCCACGGGCAGCCCGTCCAGGAAGAGCTGCGTGGCGCCCGTCTGCGGCGCCCAGGTCACCGCGACGTGCTGCCACCGCTCGGGCAGGCGGGGCCCTTCGAGGGTCCCGGCCCCGATGCTCAGGCGCAGGCGGCCACCCACCACGCCCAGCGCCAGCCCACCCGGCCCGTCGCCGAAGGTCAGCAGGGAGCCTTCGACCCCCCGCACCAGCAAGCTCAGCGTCAGGCCGTGTCGCGGGGGGGGCCTGGGCCGCCGCCAGCACGACCGGCGCGTCCCCCAGGCGCGTGGCTGCGGATTCCGCCGGCTGTCCGGAGGCGGCCAGATGCCAGGTGCCCGCGGGCAGCTCGGCTCGGAGGGCGGCGGCGTAGGGCTCGGCCCGCGCGCCCGCCGCAAGGCACAACGCCACCGGCAGCAGCCCCCAACGCCTCACTCCTTCACCACCTCGAGCTCCCACCGGGCGATGTTCCAGTTCACCACGGGCAGCGGCGCGATGGGGGTCACGCCCCGCGTCTGCACGGTGCGCACCAGCAGGTCCTGCAGGGGATCGCGGATCACCGCCCGCGTGGCCACGTCGCGGCTGGTCGCCAGGAACGAGAAGTCGGTGTAGCGGGTCGTGGCGAGCGCCACGATGCGCTCCCGGCTCAAGGCCCGATCGCCGTCCACTCTGGCCTGCACCGGGAAGCTGATTTCGCCGCCGGCCTTGAGTGCCTCCTGCGTGCCGTCGATGGGGTGGAGCTGGTAGACGTGGCCGTCCGGCGAGAGGCTGACCACCCAGAGGAAGATCGGCCCGTCATGCCGGTTCGTCAGGGTCAGGTTGAAGTGCGTGCCGTCGCGCAGCCGCCGCGGATCCCCGGGCACGCCGTCCACGCGGAAGGCCATCTTGGGCCCGCTGTCCGGGCCCCGCAGCGTGTCCAGGTGGAGCCAGCGGGCCCACCACAGCGTGGCCTCCACGGCAGCCTCGGGCGTGGCCAGCAGGTAGCTCTCGCCGCTGAGCCCATCGGGGGTCCGCAACCGCGCGCTGCGGTCCCCCGCCGCCACGAAGGCCAGCTCGGCGTCCACCACCTCGTCCACCAGGCGGATCTGCGGGAAGGCACCGAGTTGGGTCCGCAGCGGCCCGAAGCGGGCGCCCGGCGGCACATGGACCATGGCCTGAAAGGCCTTCACCATGCGCCGCAGCTCAAACGCCCGTGAGCCGGGTCGCACCGGCCCACCCTCGATCACCTTGCCCATCGACACGGTGGGGCCCACGTCCACCAGGCGGACGACCGCGCGCTCACCCGGCGCCTCCCCCGCGGGCGGCAACACTTCCAGCTCGGAGCCCTCGGCGAAGCCGAACAGCGCGCCGGTCTCCACGCGCACCCCGTCGGCCGTCACCACCGTCTCGTAGCCCGGTCGGGGCGGCAGCAGGTCGAGCTCGAAGGGCTTGCGCTCACGGCGGCTCGCCTCGCCCTCGAGCTGAGGGGTCTGGCGGGTGGGCGAGCCCTCCACGTCCAGCCGGGCGCGCACCCGGTCCATCAGATCGCCCCACGTCACCGCCTGCCCCTCGCTCTCCAGCAGCGCCCGGGTCAGGTGCCAGGTGAGCTGGCCGTGGCGGCGCCCCTCGAAGTAGCGCTCGTGGGCGAGCTGGTCGTTGCGCGCCGCCGCGAGCGCCACATAGCTCACCACCGGCCCGGCGGCGTCCACCCGCACCTGCGCGGCGGGCTTGCCCTCGGGGGCCAGGCGCGCCGTGGCCCGCACCGAGCCCCCCGCGTGGCAGCTATCGCGAATCACCGTGATGTTCGGCGTCTTCTGCGCCAGATCGGCCACCCAGCGGTTGAACTCGTCATCGGTGATGTCCAGGTTCTTGCGGCCCTCGCGCCCGCTGTCGCAGGGCACCAGGGTCTCGTCGAAGCCGTCGGCTTCGGCCGGATTGGCCAGCCGCGAGCCGTGCCCGCTGTAGATGAACACGGCGGCCGTGCCCGGCCCGGCCTGCGCCACCAGGTGCTCGTAGAAGGCCTTCTGGATGCCCTGGCGGGTGGCCTGGCCGTTCAGCAGCAGCCGCACCTGCCCCGTGGTGAAGCCGAAGCGCTGCTTCAGTGTGGCGGCCCAGAGCTGGGCGTCGTTCACGGCGCCGCTCAGGTCGTGGATGGCTGGATCGGGGTACTTGTCGATGCCTACCACCAGTGCAAGGCGCGCCTGGCCCTGGGCGGCCGCCGGGCCCGCCGCCAGCAAGGCGCCGAGCAGGGCGAGCAGCCCCAGGTGCCCGCTCACTCGCACTTGCCCAGATCCGCCGGCACCGTGAACACCTCGGACTTGCTGCCCCTGGGCGAGGTCCACACCAGCTCCACTTCGGCGGTGGCGTCGGTCCAGGAGCCCGTCTTGGCGAGCGAGGCGTCCTTCAGCGTGACCTTCTGCTGAATGAGGGTCTTGGCGCTCATGCCGCCCACGTCCAGCTTGCTGGCGATGCCACCCAGGGAGCCGGTGGGCTTCACGGTGACCAGCCCCTGCTCGTACTTCACGCCGTCGGCGTCGGGGCTGTGCAGCAGCACCAGCCGCATGGACTCCACCCCGTCGCCGGCGTCATTCACGCAGGCCACCACGGCGCAGACGGCGCAGCCCTCAACGCCGGGCCTCGGGTTGTCTCGTCCCGGGGGATCCACCTTCACCTGCGGACACGGGCCGCAGCCCAGAGCAAAGGCCAACGGCAGCAATCCAAGACCACGCATGACACACCTCCAGGGTTGGATCTGACACGCCGGCACCGAGGTGGCAAGCTGCCGCCGTGCGTCAAGCCCTCCCCCTGCTGTTCCTCGCCCTCCCCCTTGGCTGCCACCCCGAGCCGCCTCGGCCGGTCCCTGACACCGGCCTGCCCACCCCCCAAGTCGAGCTCGGTGGCGCCGCGCGGGTGGAGCCGGCGGCCGGGGGCCCGGTCCCCGTCTTCGGGCCGAAGCACCTGCCGGTGGTGTGGGTTGATGCGCAGGGGGTTGAGGCACAGAGCCCCCTGGCCATGGCCTGGCGCGCCAAAGGCACCTCGGCACTGCCGGTGACCACGGTGCCCATCCAGGGCGGCAACCGCCTGACCGTTGAGGCGGGGCCGTCCGTGCCCGAAGGCGATGGCGCGCTGGTGCTCACGTTGGCGGGGCGTGAGGTCTGGTCGACCGCAGCGCGGTGGGCCTCCGGGCCAGAGCCCAACTGGCCCGAGGTGGAGGCAGCCCGGGCCGCAGCGCGCCGAGGGGATCCAGAGGCCGCCGCGACCGCCTGGTTGTCGGCGGTGGAGTTGGTCCCGCCGACCCATTCAGAGCGCACCCGGCGTCGGATCGCGGCCGCGCACTCGCTGTGGGCCATCGGCGACTTCGAGCGCGCCCTGCAGGTGCTCGAAGCCGCGCCGGCGCCCATCCCGCTGCTGGAGGCTGAGCGTCTGAGGACCCGCTCAGTGCTCCATCGAAGCCTGGGACAATTTCGCCCGGCGGAGCGCGAACTCGATCAGGTCGAGCGGTTGTCCGAGCGCTTCAACCTGGCGCTGGTCGCCCACCTGGCCCGCGAGAGCCGTGCGCTGCTGCTGGATGAGCTCGGCCGCGCCGCCGAGGCGGTCGCGGTCATCGAGTCGGCCGCGCCGTATGCGCGCCGTCAGGGCGGCCAGGCCCTCGCCCGCTGGCGCGCGAACCGCGGCTGGCTGCACCTGCGCGCCTGGACACCCGGGCCCACGTCGCAGGGGCTGCAACGCGCACGGGCCGACCTCTCCGCAGCCCTTGAGTGGGACTGGCCGGGGCCGACGCGAGCCAACATCCTGAGCAGCCTGGCCTGGCTCGAGCTCCTGGAGGCTCGGCCGGCGGCGGCGCGGCGGCACCTCGACGAGGCCGACGTCAAGGACCAACGTACCCGAGGCAACGAGTGGGGGTTCCGGGTCTGGCTGCGCGGTCAGCTCCTGCTCGCCGAGGGCTCCCCGACCGCCGCTGCGGCGCACTTCGAACAGCTCGCCACGCACAGCCTGCAGGCGCTGCCCGACGGCGGTGATCTGGGTTGGCGCGCGCGCTTTGGCCAGGGGCAGGCCGCCCGTGCGCTGGCTGATTTGCCCCAAGCGGCCGCGCACTTCGACGCGGCCCTCGCGCTCCTCGACCGGGTGAGCCGGCGGGCGGCGCTGCGGGGCGGGCAGGCCACCTTCCTCGACAGCCGCCGAGACCTGGTGAACGCCGCCCTCGAACTGCACCTGCGCGCCGGACGCCCAGCGCGCGCCTTCGCGGTGGCCGATCAGGCCCGCGGGCGTCTGCTTCAAGGGCAGCGCACCCGTTCAGCGGTGGACACCCTGTCGCCCGACGACCGCACGCGCTGGACCGAGGCGGTGGGGCGGCTCGCCCAGCGGCGCCGTGCCCTCGAGGCCCTGGAGGCGGAGCTCGACCTGACGGCGGGCGCGGCGCGCGACCGGGTCCAGGCGAAGCTGGTGGAGGCCCGCGCCGCCCGGGACCAGGCGGCCGACGGGGCGCTGGGCGTCCTGGGCGAGGCGGCCCGTGGCGACCCCTGGCGTCCCCCTGCGCTGGCCGTCGACGAGGCGCTCCTCGAAGCGCACCGCCTGGGCGACGGGTGGGTCGTGTTCCTCGTCCGGCCTTCGGCCACGGCCACCCAGCGCGACCCCGCCGATCTGCTGACGGGCTGGGGCGCCCACCTGGACGGGGTGCAACACCTGTACGTGGTGCCGGGCGGGCACCCTCAGGCGGCGTCGCTGGAGGCGCGCTTCCCGGGTCAGGTCTCGTGGCTCCCGGCGGCCTCTCTACTGGCGCGGCCCGAACCCCCGCGGCCCGACCGGGTGGTGGCCGTGGTGGATCCCGACGGCACGCTGCCCGGCGACCGGGCGCTGGGGCACTCCATCGCGGGGCGCCCCCATGACGCCGTGCTCACCGGCCCCCAGGCCACCCGGCCTGCGTTGCTGGGCGCCCTGGCCGGCGCCGGCACCTTCTACTTCGGGGGCCACGGCGTCCTCGACCGCGCCCAGCCGTGGGCCGCCCACCTGCGGCTGGCCGACGACCAGCGGTTGGACGTCACCGACGCGCTCATGGCGCAGAGCCCCGGCGCCGTGGTGTTCCTCAACGGCTGCGAGACCGGCCCCGTCGACACCTTCCAGCGGGCCGACGTGCTGGGGCTGCCCGAGGCCTTCCTGGTGGCCGGCGCCCGCAGCGTCATCGCCGCCGAGCGGCCCGTCCCCGACGAGGCCGCCACCCGGTTCGCGCGGGCCTTCTTTGCGGCGGGCGGCGGCCAGCGCCCGGCCGCCGCGCTCGCGCAGGTGCGCGCCGCGCTGAAGGCCCAGGGCGATCCCATCTGGGACGCCTACCACCTGTTCGGCCGCCGCTGAGCTGCGCCGGGCCCCGCTGACGCCCGCTACTTCACGAACCCCAGCAGCCCCTCGTGCCGGATGTTGCCTGCCGGGCACGCGGGCTCGAGCCAGTGGAAGTGGTGCCCCGTGTCCAGGTTAAGGCACCGGCTCAGGGGGCGGGCCGCGGCCGAGCTGGGTTCGTCCGCCAGGTAGCCCAGCAGGCCCTCGCTCACCTGCCCCTCGCAGTCAGCGCGGGGGCTGAAGAAGTGGGTGCCCGCCAGGCACCGGTACAGCGGGGTGCGGCCGGCGGCCGGCTCCGTGAACAGCTCGAAGGGCAGATCCCCGGTGAACGGGGGGCCGGCGCTGCACAGGGCCGGCGGCCCATAGAACGGGTTGCACACCTGCGCCCACCCCCGCCCCGTCAGCGCCTGGACCTCATTGAAATCGGTGGTGAGCAGGTGCTCGGTGCGCATGGCCGCCGCGCCCGCCCCGGCGATGCGCAGGCTCCACACCAGGCGGCGGGTGGGCTGTACGTCGCAGCAGGCCTCGCCCGCGGCGTCCGCGCAGCCCCCCGCCCGGTACACCCGCACACACGAGCGCAGCAGGTCATACCAACGGTCGCCCTCGCTCACCGTCGGCTCCAGGTCGCGCACGTACTCCAGCCCGTACATGTCCACCCAGAGCCACCGGTCGCTGCCGTCGCTCGGCTGCGTGCCCATGCTCCAGGCCAGCGGCCCGTGATCGGTGATCCCGCCGTCCTGCTGGGGCTGGGCGATCCACTCGTTCCAGGCGTTGATCATCAGCCAGTCGGGCTGGGCGGCGAAGGCCGTGGCGAACTGCTGCTTCAGCGTCAGCCCGTCCCGCTTCCCCGAAGCCTGAAACGGCAGGCTGGCGTAGCCGAGCTGGTAGCTGGCGCTCACCGACAGGGCGCTGCCGATGGGGCTCGCCGGGGTGCCGGCTTGCAGGCACGGGTTCACGGGGTCCACCAGCGTGGTGGGGGTCAGCGCCCCCGCGGGCGGTCCGGGCGCTCGGCAGGCCTGTTGCCAGGCCAGCTCGCCCGCCGCCAGCCGCTCCGCGGGCTGGTTGCCCCACATCGGGGCCAGCACCACGTCGTCCTGTGCCTCCAGCTCGGCGCGCAGCGCCTCGTCCAGGTTGAAGAGGCCGTTGACCGTGGCGAAGAGCACCTTCCGACCCGTGCGAGGGTCCCGAAGGACCAGGTCACGGTTCGCCGGATCGGCGTAGATCGCGCGGACCGCGTGCACTGTGCGCGGCTCCGCGAAGCGGTCCACGGTGGGCACGGGCACCCAGGCGGCGATCTGCGGCGTCATCTCGCCCGTCGCCCGCAGCGCCCGCCACTCCTCGAACAGCACCTCCAGCGGGCGCAGCCCGATCTGCTGGGTGAAGGGCCCATCCACCGGCAGGTTGGTCAGATCCACAAACACGAAGTCGATGCCCGCGTCCCAGAGCTGGCGGGCGTGGCGCCATGCCACCGCGCGGGTCTCGAACGGATCCACCAGGGCCGCCTCGCCGGCGCGGGGCCGGTACAGCGAGTAGAAGCCGCCCTCGGGCTCGGCGTGGTAGTGGAACGCGGCCGCCCGATCGAACAGCCCGTGGATCTGCAGCAGGCTCGACGCCGACCGCGCGGAATCCCGGATGACGGCCTCGACGGTCCCCCGCTGCGCCGGCGCCAAGGTCCGCTGAGCGTCGGCCGCCGCCGTGTGCCAGACCAGGTAGAAGATCCCCACCCGCCGATCCGGGTAGGCCCGCACGCAGGCGCCCGCCTCGCACCGTTCCAGCGGGCCGCAGTCCGGTGGGCAGTGGAGGTCGCCGCCGCACCCGTCGGGCTGGGGCGTGCAGGCGGGGGCCACGTCGGCGCAGGCACGGGGCACACAGGCGTCGGGCGACGGGCGGACGTCTTGCGGGGCCAGATCAGGCGCGTCGGCATCCGGCTGTGCGTCCGCAACGGCGGCGTCGCTGGCCTGGGCATCCTCGGCAGCGCGAGCGTCGGGGCTCGGCGCCGGGTCCTGGTCCAGGGTCCCCTGGCCTGGCGCCGCGTCGCTCACGCGGTCGGGCCCCGGATCCTGATCCTCGACCGCGCTGTCCGTGGACGGTGAGGCCTGATCGGCGTGAGACGGCTCGGGCGCCACGTCGCTGCAAGCCCACAGGCCCAGCGCGCCCATAATCCACCAACGGCCCATGGCGTGCTCCCTGGCGAGTGTCGCAGGGGTCGGTGCGTCGGCCATCGCGCTGAACCGCCGGGCGCGCTCGGCCCAGGGCCGACGCGAGGCCCAGAACGACAAAAGCCCGGCCCCCTTTTGGGGGACCGGGCTTGTCGGCGAGTAGCGGGGGCAGGATTCGAACCTGCGACCTTCGGGTTATGAGCCCGACGAGCTACCTGGCTGCTCCACCCCGCACCAGCATGTCAAAGGGGCCTGTTTTGCGACCGGCCCAGGTCGGAGTAGCGGGGGCAGGATTCGAACCTGCGACCTTCGGGTTATGAGCCCGACGAGCTACCTGGCTGCTCCACCCCGCATCAGCGTGGGAGGCGGACACTACGGCCACGCCCCCCTTGGCGTCAACGCCTTTTTTTCCCATGCAGGCGTTTGTTGTGCGCCTTCTGGGCGATCTCCTTCAGCTTCTTCAGCTTCAGACCGTCGAGCACCCGCACGTCGCCGGCGCGCATGCCCTCGAGCGTCAGGTTGGCGAAGCTGATCCGCCGCAGCCGGATGACGGGGTGGCCGATGGCCGCCGCCATGCGCTTGATGAGGTGGTTGCGCCCCTCGGTGACGGTGATCTCGAGCCAGCTGTGCTTGCTGTCCTTGTGGCCCATGCGGTCCACCTCATCCACCCGGTTGGCCCGCGCCAGGCCGTCCTCCAGGTGCACGCCCAGCAGGAGCCGCTGAATCTCCGGCTCGCCCACTTCGCCGGCCAGCTTCACCAGGTAGGTCTTCTCCACCTCGCCGGCCGGGTGGGTCAGCGCGGCCGCAAGGTGGCCGTCGTTGGTCAGCAGCAACAGCCCCTCGGCGTCGAAGTCCAGCCGCCCCACCGGGAACAGGCGCTGTCCCAGGTGCTGCACGAACTCCACCACCGTGCGGCGATCGAACTCGTCGCTGGCGGTGGTGACCACGCCCGCGGGCTTGTAGAGCACCGCGTAGGTCCAGCTCTCGGGGCGCTCGATCTCGCGCCCATCCACCGCCACCGTGTCCTGGCTCAGATCGGCCCGGGCGCCCAGCTCGGTGACCACCTCACCGTTGACGGTCACCCGCCCGGCGGCGATGAGCGCCTCGGCCTTGCGCCGGCTGGCGATGCCTGCCTGGGCGATGAGTTTCTGAAGGCGTTCCCCGCTCATCCGATCGTGAGCTCCTTGCCAAGCACCAGTTCGCCACCGTGGGGGGTGATCCAGCGGTTCAGGCTGGGCCGGCCCGCCACGGGCTTGCCACGCTCGTCGGTGCGGACGATGCGCAGCAGCACCCGGCGGCTGCCGGGCGCGTCGATGAAGCCGTCGTAGGTCACGGCGAAGCGCTGCCCCTCGACGGTCAGGTCGCCCTCCACCGCCATCATCTCGCGGTAGTACTCGTGCAGGGCCTCGATGGCCTTCCAGCGGGCCGCGTCGGGCCGCACCACGGTCAGGCCCAACCGACCCTCGCAGTCCCGCGGGGTGAGCGGCAGGTGGCCTGCGGCCGCGGCCTCGATCTCACCCAGGACCCGGTCGATGCGCTTCGTGTCGGCCTCGACGTCCAGGCGGCTCTCCAGCGCCCGGCGCGCCACCATGCGCGGATCCGCCTGGCCCGGCTCGGTAGTGAGCGAAGCGGTCAGGCAGGCCGCCGGTGACATCTCCAGCTCGTCGGCGCCCAGGGCCACCAGCGAGCTGCCGGGCGAGGCCGTCAGGGCGATGGTGCAGCGCCACGCCTCGTAGCGGTCGCGCAGCAGCGACGCCAGACGCCACATGCTGCCGCTGCTGGGGCCCAGGTCGCCCACCATCAGGTCCAGCTTCGCGCTGTTCAGTCCGATGACCACGTCCATGAAGGCCCGCAGGAAGCCCTGGCCGGGCACCACCTGGCCCGACAGCGCCACCGACACGAAGTCGTGGCCGTCCCGCAGCAGCGGCTCCATGAGGCTCTGGTTCGACCGCAGCGGGATGTTCCCGCTCAGCAGGTCGTTCAGGGTCGCCCCTTGCTCGCTCATCGCGCCCCTCCCGGCGACGGTTCGATAAGGGCCGCACGATCCCCCATCCGCCTTCGACCGTCAACGGCCCCCGGCGGGCCCGCCCCCATTGACGGCGCCGCGACGCTGGGGCACCACTCGCCCCAACCCCACCCAGCTCAGGAGGTGCGCCGTGGCCCGCGCCGGTGACGCGTTCGACCGCATCGTGGACATTGTGGCCCGCCTGCGGGCGCCCGACGGGTGCCCCTGGGACCGTGAGCAGACGCTGGAGACCATGCGCCCGTGGCTCGTGGAGGAGTGCTACGAGGTGCTGGAGGCGCTCGACGGGGGCGACGTGGCCGGGCACCGCGAGGAGCTGGGCGACCTGCTCTTCCAGATCGTCTTCCAGGCCCAGGTGCGCCACGAGGAAGGCGCCTTCGACGTGGCTGACGTGGTGGGCGACATCGCCGACAAGATGTGGCGGCGGCACCCCCACGTCTTCGGCGATCAGCAGGGGCTGGACCGCGAGGCCATCCGCGCCAACTGGCGCAGCCAGAAGCAGGCCGAGAAGGGCCGCGAGAGCGCGCTGGACGGGCTGCCGAAGGGCCTGCCCGCGCTCATGCGCGCGGCGCGCCTGGGCCAGAAGGCCGCCCGGGTGGGCTTCGACTGGCCCGACCCCGACGGGGTGCTGGACAAGCTGGACGAAGAGGCGGCGGAGCTGAAGGCGGCCCTGGCCGAGGGGGACGCCGCGGGGGTGCAGGCCGAGTTGGGCGACTATCTGTTCACGGTGGTGAACCTGTGCCGGCACCTGGGCGTGGATCCCGAGGCCGCGCTGCAGGCCACCAACCGCAAGTTCGAGGTGCGCTTCCGCGCGGTCGAGGCCGGCCTGGCCGCCGAGGGTCGTGGCCTGCAAGACGCCGATCTGGACGAGCTGGAGGCCCGCTGGCAGGCCAGCAAGGCCAAGGCGCCGTGACCGCCGATGGGCGCTGGTCGGCGCGGCTGACTGACCTGGCGCTCTTCACGAGCCTGGTGGCGTGGCCACACCTGCTCTCGGGGGGCTGGACGGCCTTGGCGGCCTGGCTGGCCCTGCCGGGCTGGTGGTTCATCGCCCGCCCCTCTTGGCGGGGCCTGCGCGGCTTCTACCTGACCCTGGCCCTGGCCCTGCACGCCCTGGCAGTCACCGGCTGGGTGCTCTGGCAAGGCTGAGCCTGGCGCAGGCTCGCCCGATCCCGCTCAGCCCGCCACCAGGGCCTGCGCGATGGCCGCGCGGCCCCCGTCGGGGCCGGCCATCAGCAGGGCGTGATGGGCGTCGCGGAAGGCCCGCTCCACGGGGTACTCGGTGGTGTAGCCGTAGCCGCCGTGCATCTGGATGCAGCGGTCGGTGACCCGGCGCGCCGCCTGCCCCACCAGCAGGCGGGCGTGGGCCGGCGCCACCTCGCCGTGGGCGGCGTGGTGCAGCGACAGCCGGGCGGCGTCCAGCTCCGTGGCGCTGTCGGCGATCATCCACTGGATCGCCTGGAAGTCGGCGATGGGCTTCCCGAACTGCTTGCGCTCCAGCGTGTACGGGACGGTGGCCTCCAGCGCGCCCCGCGCCGCCCCCAGCGCCACGGCGGCCTGGGCCACCGCCTCGGCCGCGCGGATCCGCGCCACGGCCTCGGCCGACACGGCCTGCGCATGGGCCGCCGCCGCGTCCACCGTCACCGTGGCCCGCGCCGCGGCCCGCAGCCCCAGCGGGTGCAGGTCGGCCTCCAGGGTGACCTCGGCCCGCGGGATCGCCACCACCCGGGGCCCGGCCAGCCCGACGAACAGGTCTGCCTGCTCGGCCCCCACGGCCGCCTGCACCGTACCCATGATCCGCCCGTCGGCGGACAGGCCCTCCCCCAACCAGCACAGCCGGATCTGCCCCGCCGCCGCCCGCCGCAGGCTGGGCAGGAACGCCTTCGCCTCGGCCAGCGCCACCGTCGCGGGCCCCGCGTGCGCCGCGGTCAGCGCTGCCAGGCTGGCCGAGCCCACCGCCAGCGCCTCGACCACCACGGCCAGCGCCATCAGCCCCAGACCGGCGCCGCCCGCGGACTCGGGGGCGCACAGGCCGCCCAGCCCCAGCTCATCCAGCGCCGCCAGCACCCGCGGGGGGATGGCCCGGGCGTGGTCCCAGGCGCCGGCGCCATCGCCCACGGTGCGGGCCACGAAGTCCCGCGCCATGTCACGCAGCATGATCTCGTCGTCGGTGAGCTCGAAGCGCATGGGGCCTCCTGGGGGGTCGAGCCTGAGGGTTCAGACCGGGGTCACGCCGTGCTTGCGCTGACCCGTGGCCGGCGGCTGGTACTGCTCGCGGTAGAACTCGAAGCGCAGGATCAGCTCCTGGCGCAGCTCGTCGGCGGGCACGATGCCGTCGATGATCAGCTCGCTGGCCAGCCGCATGATGTCCACGTCCTCGGCGTACTCGGCCCGCCGGGCCGCCACCCAGTCCGCCCGCTCCTCCTCCGGCAACGCGGCGATCTTGTTGGCGTACACCGCGTTGATGGCGGCCTCGGGCCCCATCACGGCGATCATGGCCTGGGGCAGCGCCAACGTGCAGTCGGGGTCGAAGCCCGGCCCGCACATGGCGTACAGGCCAGCGCCGTAGGCCTTGCGCACCACCACCGAGATCCGCGGCACGCTGGCGTTGCTCACCGCGCTGATGAACTTGGCGCCGTGGCGGATGATGCCCTCGCGCTCCACCTTGCTGCCGATCATGAACCCGGGCACGTCCGACAGGTACAGCAGCGGCACGTTGAAGGCGTCGCACAGCTCGATGAAGCGAGCGGCCTTGTCGGCGCTGTCCACGAACAACACGCCGCCCTTCTGGCGGGGGTTGTTGGCCAGGATCCCAACGGACTTGCCGTCCAGCCGGCCGAAGCCCACCACCAGCTCTTTGGCGAAGCGCTGCTTGATCTCCAGGAAGCTGCCCTCGTCCACCAGGGCGTCGATGAGCGTGTGGATGTCGAACAGCTTGTTCTGCTCGCGGGGGATGATCTCGTCGATGGGGGCGTGGGGCGCCGGGGCCTTGGCCTCGAACACCGGCGGCCGCTGGCCGGCGTGCGTGGGCATGTAGCCCAGGTACCGCTTGCACCAGGCCAGGGCCTCGGCCTCGGACTTCACCAGCACGTCGCCCACCCCGGACTCGCCGGTGTGCATGCGGGCGCCGCCCATCTCCTCCAGGCTCACCTTCTCGCCAATGACCATCTCGGCCATGCGCGGGCTGCCCAGGTACATGCTGGCGTTCTTGTTCACCATCACCACCACGTCGCAGAACGCGGGGATGTAGGCGCCGCCGGCCGCAGACGGGCCAAAAAGCAAGCAAATCTGAGGAATTCGCCCACTCAGCCTCACCTGGTTGAAGAAGATCTTCCCCGCGCCCCGGCGGCCCGGGAACATCTCGATCTGGTCGGTGATGCGGGCGCCGGCCGAGTCCACCAGGTACAGCAGCGGGCACAGCCGCTTCTCGGCTGTCTCCTGAATGCGGATGATCTTCTCGACCGTGCGCCAGCCCCACGATCCGGCCTTCACCGTGGAGTCGTTGGCCATGATGGCCACCGGGCGACCGTCCACGCGGGCCAGGCCCGTGACGACACCGTCGGCGGGCAGGTCACCGGCCAGCGCGTTCGCATACAGCCCGTCCTCGACGAAGCTGCCGGCGTCCACGAGCTGCGCGATGCGGTCGCGGGCGAACAGCTTGCCCCGGGCGGCGTTGGCCTCGTGGTACTTGGGCTGGCCGCCCTGCAGCACCTGGGCCCGGGCGGCGATGAGGGTCTCGAGGTCGGTGGACACCTTACTCCCCCTTGAAGTCGGGCTTGCGCTTCTGGGCGAAGGCCTCGAGGGCCTCCACGCGGTCGCGGGTGGGAATGGTCACGTCGTAGCAGGCGCGCTCCCAGCGCAGGCCGGCTTCCATGGGCAGGTCGCCGCCCAGATCAACGGCGCGCTTGGCCTGGGTGAGGCTGATGGGCGCACACAGCGCCACCTCGGCCGCCAGGGCGCGCGCCCCGGCGAGGTGGTCTTGGGCCACCCGGTTCACCAGCCCCAGGCGCAGGGCCTCGACGGGGTCCACCCGGCTGCCGGTCAGCACGAGTTCCTTGGCCCGCGCCACCCCGATCAGGCGCGGCAGGCGCTGGGTGCCGCCCGCCCCGGGGATGATACCCAGCCGCGCCTCGGGCAGGCCCAGGCTGGCCCCGTCGCGGGCCACCCGCAGGTCGCAGCACAGGGCGAGCTCCAGGCCCCCGCCCAAGCAGGCGCCCTGGATGGCGGCGATCCACACCTTGGGCGAGCCGGCGATGAGGTTGAAGGTGTCGTTGAGCAGGGTCACGAAGGCCCGCACCTCGGGCTCGGCCATGCCCCGGCGCTCCTTCAGGTCGGCGCCGGCGCAGAAGGCCTTCTCGCCCGCGCCGCTCAGGATGACGGCGCGCACCGTCTTCTCCTGTGCCACGGCCCGTGCCGCCTCGGCCAGGCCCTCGACCACCGCCCGCCCCAGGGCGTTGCGCCGCTCGGGGGCGTTGATCTGCACGTGCCAGACGGGGCCGTCGCGCTCGACGATGACGCTGGGCGTCGCGGTGCTCATCGGCAGGGTCCTCTCTCGGGGTTCAGTGATTCGCGGCGGCGAGCGCCTGCAGGGCGCGGCCGGGCAAGGTGCGGCCCAGGAGCTCTTGAGCCAGGGCGCCCGCGGCCACCAGCTTCTCCAGATCCACGCCCGTGTCCACGCCCATGGCGTTGAGCATGTAGACCAGATCCTCGGTGGCCAGGTTGCCGCTGGCGCCGGGGGCATACGGACAGCCGCCCAGCCCGGCCACGCTGGCGTCGAAGGTGGTGATGCCGTGCTCCAGGCCCACCAGGCAGTTGGCCAGCGCCGTGCCGCGGGTGTCGTGCATGTGCATGGCCAGCTTCTCCAGCGGGATCTTCGCGGCCATGGCGTCGATGATGCGCCGGGTCTGCAGGGGCGTGCCCACGCCGATGGTGTCGCCCAGGCTCACCTCGTACGCGCCCATGGCCAGCAGGCGGGCGGCCACGTCCACCGCTTCGGCGGGATCCACCTCACCCTCGTAGGGGCAACCCCACACCACGCTGACATACGCGCGCACCCGGATGCCCCGGTCGGCGCAGGCCTGAAACACGGGCTCGAATTTGGGGTAGGTCTCGTCGCGGGACTTGTTGATATTACGCAGGTTGTGGCTCTCGCTGGCGGACATGAACACCGCCACCTCGCGCAGCTCGGTGTGCGCCACGCGGTCCAGGCCGAGCATGTTGGGGCACAGCGCGGTGAACCGCTCGGCGTAGCCCGGGTACCCGCTCAGCCCGGCAGCGACCCGGTCGGCGTCGGCCAGCGCCGGGATCCAGCGCGGGTTCACGAAGCTGGTGATCTCCACCTTGGCCACGCCGGCGCTCGCCAGCGCCTCGATCAGGCGGATTTTGTCCTCGGTGCGGACGAACGCCTTCTCGTTCTGCAGGCCATCGCGGGGGCCCACCTCGTAGATCCGGACCCGTTCGGGCAAGCGCGCGAGCATCGTCCAGTCCCCCGTCAGCCCACGCCCCGCAGGACCTCGCGGGCGATCACCAGCCGCTGCACCTCGCTGGTTCCCTCGTAGATCCGGTTGATGCGGGTGTCGCGCAGCAGCCGCTCGGCCGCCGCCAGCTCCCCCGCCGTGCCGTGCGCCTGCAGCGCCCGCTCGCACACCCGGCCGGCCATCTCGCTGCAGTACAGCTTGGTCATGGCGGCCTCCTTGCTGAAGCGCACCCCTGCGTCCTTCATGCGCGCGGCGCGCAGGCACATCAGCCAGCCCGCCTCCAGCTCGGCGGCGCTATCGGCCAGCAGCGCCTCGCGCCCGGCCACCCCCTCGCGCCGCGCCACGTCCAGCAGCAGCTCGAAGGCCGCGGTCGCGATGCCACAGGCCTGGGCGCTCACGCCCACCCGCCCGCCGTCCAGGGCGTTCATGGCCACCTTGAAGCCGATGCCCTCGGGGCCCAGGCGGTCGGCCACCGGCACTCGCACGCCTTCCAGCACGAGCTGCGTGGTGGCGGAGCTGCGCAGGCCCATCTTGTCCTCGGGCTTCGTAGCCGTGAGCCCAGGCGCCGTAGCGGGCACCAGGAAGGCCGAGATGCCCCGGGTACGCGCTGCCGGATCGGTGCTGGCCATGACGAGGTACAGGCCGGCGTGCCCGCCGCTGGTGACCCAGCTCTTCGTGCCGTCGAGCACGTAGTGGTCGCCCCGGCGGACGGCCGTGGCCTTCAAGCCCCCGGCGTCGCTGCCGGCGTCGGGCTCGCTGAGGCTGAAGCCGGCCGCGGGCCACTCGCCCTTGGTGATGCGCGGGATCCAGCGGCGCCGCTGGGCGTCGTCGCCAAACTTGTCGATGGCCTCGGCCACCATGTTGGTGACCATCATCCCCACGGCGGTGCCGGCGCAGGCGGCGGCCAGCTCGCGCACGGCCAGCGCGTAGCCCACGGCGCCCGCCGCGCGTCCGCCCAGATCTGCAGGGAGGTTGACGCCCATCAGGCCCGCCTCACCCAAGCCCAGCAGGGCCTCGGTGGGGAAGCCCTCGCTGCGGTCCCGCGCGGCCGTGCCGGGCGCCAGCAGGCGCGCCGCCAGGTCGCGGGCGCGGGCCTGCGCGGCGAGCTGGGCGTCGTTGAAGCCGTCAAGGTCGCGGGCGCCGGGACGCATGGGCACTCCTCAAGCCGGCCCCCCAGGGCGGGTGGCGGGGTTGGCAGAATCCAGCAGGACGCCGACTGCTTTAGCACCGCCCACCGCGCCGAACAAGCGACGGGCGGGGCCGGCGGCGTTCAGATCAGGGCGAGTTCGATGCGCCCCAACAGCTCGTCGGTGCGCACCACCTCGACGTGCACGCGCATGCCCACGCCGAAGGCCAGCCGATCACCCACCAGCGCCTGCGCGGCGGCCTCGAACTGGTAGGGCCCATCGGGCAGCGCCTCGGTGGGGATGGTGCCGCTCACCCCCTCGCCCTCGAGCTGGACGATGAGCCCGAAGCGCTTCACCGCCACCACATGGCCCCGCAGCGCGGCGCCGATGCGGTGGCTGAACAGGCGCGCCGCGAGCTGGAACCGCCGCTTGGCCTCGGCCTTCGTGGCCTGCCATGCCTGCTCGTTGATGTGCCCGCACACCGCCTCGACCGCCGCCTCGCCCGCCTGCCGATCGCGAGAGCCGCGCAGGTAGGCCTTCACCATGCGGTGCACCATCAAATCGGCGTAGCGCCGGATCGGCGAGGTGAAGTGCAGGTACAGGGGGGCGCCCAGGCCGAAGTGGCTGGACGGGTGCACCGTGTACCGGGCCGGCCCCAGTGCCTGCGCCAGCACCGCGTACATCGCCGGCGCCTGGGGGGTGTCGGCGAACTGCTGCTCGAAGGCGGCCAGGGCGCGAGGCGACAGCCCCTTGCCCAAGCCCGGCTCGAAGCCCGCGAGCTGGGCCGAGCGCACCAGCGCCCGCACCGCAGCGGCCTCGGGCGCCGGATGCACCCGGTACACGGCGGGCAGCCCGCGCGCGTGCATCCACGTGGCCACCGCCTCGTTGGCCGCCACCATCAGCCGCTCGATGAGCAGGTGCGCGCTGTTGGTGTGCCGGGCCTCGGCCTCCACGGGCTCGCCGTCGGCGTCCAGGACGAACTTCACCTCTTCGCGCAGCAGCCGCACGCCGCCGCGGGTCGACCGCGAGGCCCCGATGCGAGCGGCCGCCGTGCGGGCCCAGCGCAGGGGCTCCAGGGCCACCTCGGGCAGATCCTCACCCTCGCCGCCGTCGAGGAACGCGGCCACCCGCTCATAGTCCAGCCGTGCGTCCGAGGCGATCAGGCTGGGGTAGATGTCGGTGGCCACGACCTCGCCCTCGGGGTCGATGCGCAGCTCCACCGTCATGGCGCCCCGCTCCACCCCAGGAAGCAGGCTCAGTGCGTCCTCGCTCAGTGCCCGCGGGAGCATGGGGATCACCCGGCCGGGCAGGTAGACGCTGGTGGACCGCCGGCGCGCATCCAGGTCCAGTGGGCTGCCCTCGGGCACCGCCGCGTCCACGTCGGCGATGCTCACCAGCACCCGCACGTACCCCTCGGCGTCCGCCGGGAAGGCCGAGATGGCGTCGTCCAGGTCCCGAGAGCTGGGCGCGTCGATGGTCACCGTCGGCACCCCACGCAGGTCGCGGCGATCGCTGCGATCCAGGGGGGGCACCTTGAACTCGGGGTAGCGCTCGTGCAGGTCGAACTGCACCAGCACCCGCTCCAGGCCGCGCTCGGCCTCGGCCACGGGGCGCACCGCCTTGAGCTGGTCGCCCTCCACCTCGGCGACCCAGCACTCGCCGGCCTCGGGCGCCTTGCCCGTGATCAGCAGCGGCCAGTCCGTGTTTGCCTGGGTCGGATCCAGCTTCAGGAACAACTTGCCCCGGCGCGACACCACGTCGCCCACCAGGGCCGTGGCGCGGCGCTCGCGCAGCACCAGGTCGTCGGCCATCAGCCGGCCGCCCTCTTGGGGGACCAGCCGCGCCTCCACCCGGTCGCCCGCCAGAAAGCGGTTCAGGGCCGGAGGCGGCACAAAGGCCGAGGTCGTGCCCTCGCCCGTAGGCGTCTCCAGGTCCAGAAAGCCAAAGCCACGGGGGTGCACGGCGATGACGCCGACGGCGCGGGTGTGCTCGTTCATGGGGGCGTCATGGCCCGTGCCGAGGGTGGGCGCAAGGGCTTTGCGGCGCGGCGACGGGCGGCGCGGCGGATTCCCGCGGTCAAGGTGCCTGGGTGGCCCTCAGCGCCCCCGCCAGACGGGATCGCGCCCTTCGGCGGCGGCGGCAAGGCCCTCCGCCGTGTCCTGCGTGGTCCGAAGCCTGGCAAAGGCATCCCGGTCGCGGGCCCACGATGGGTCTGGCCCCTCCCCCCGGGCGGCCCAGAGGTTTGCCTTGGCAGCTTGAACCGCCAGGGGCGCCTGGCGGGCGATACGCCCCGCCACGGTCAGCACCTGATCCATCAGCTCGTCCGCGGGGAACACGTCCAGGCACAGGCCCAAGGCGCACGCCTCGTGGGCCCGCACCCGGCGCCCGGTGGACAGGAGCTCCATGGCCCGCATCTGCCCCACCCGCTGCGCCAGGCGCCCCAGGCCGCCGAAGGCCGGGATCAGCCCGGTGCCTGCTTGCGGCATGGCGAACCGCGCCTGCTCATGGGCGTACACGAGATCGCAGGCCAGGGTGAGCTCGCAGCCGGCGCCCAGGGCCAGGCCGTTGACGGCCGCGATCACCGGGCACGGCAGCCGCTCGAGCCGCCCCAGCACGGCGTGCCCCGCCTCCATCACCCGGAGCGACTCGTCGCCCCGCAGCACAGCGGGATCCACGCCCGGGCAGAAGCGGTCCCCCCCGCCGGTGAGGATCACACAGCGGACCGTGGGGGTGGCGGCCAGCGCGGCCAGCTCGACGTCCAAGGCCAACAGCAGCCGCGAGTTCAGCGTGTTGTGGGCCGAGGGCCGCGCAAAGCGCACCCGCGCGACCCCAGGCAGCGGCTCGTCCCGGAGGACGGTGCCGTCGCTCACCGCGCCTCGCGGTAGTCGTGGAAGCCGCGGCCGGCCTTGCGGCCCAGCCAGCCCGCGTCCACGTACTGCCGCAGCAGGGGGCACGGGCGGTACTTCGAGTCGCCCAAACCCTGGTGCAGCACCTCCATGATGGCCAGGCAGGTGTCCAGGCCGATGAAGTCCGCCAGGGTCAGCGGCCCCATGGGCTGGTTGGTGCCCAGCTTCATGCCGGTGTCGATGTCCTGCGCCGTGCCGATGCCCTCATACAGCGCATAGGCCGCCTCGTTGATCATCGGCATGAGGACGCGGTTGATGATGAAGCCCGGCATGTCGCGGGCGGTGACGGTCACCTTCCCCAGCCGCTCGGCCAGCGCCACCGTGGCCGCCGTGGTGTCGTCGCTGGTGGCGATGCCGCGGATCACCTCCACCAGCTTCATCACCGGCACCGGGTTCATGAAGTGCATCCCGATGACCAGCTCGGGGCGCCCCGTAGCCGCGGCGATGCGGGTGATGGGGATCGACGAGGTGTTCGAAGCCAGAACCGCGCCGGGCTTGCAAGCCTCGTCCAAAGCCTTGAAAAGCTTGAGCTTCAGGGCCTCGTTCTCGCTCACCGCCTCCACCACCAGATCGGCATCGCCGAAGTCGGCCAGCGAGTCCACGGCGTGCAGCCGGCCCAGGGCGGCGTCGCGCTCGGCCTCGCTCAGCTTGCCCTTCGCCACGTCCTTGCTCAGGCGCTTGGCGATGCCGTCGATGCCCGCCTGGGCGCGGGCACGGTCCGCGTCGGCCACCTTCACGGTCAGCCCGGCCACCGCCGCCACGTGGGCGATGCCGGCCCCCATCTGGCCGGCGCCCAGCACGCCCATGATCTCGATGCTCATCGGTCCTCCTCGTGGAACGGGCCTGGATCCTCAGCGGTCCCAGGCCACCTTGATCACGCCCTCGCCACGCACCGCGAAGCCCCGCTCCACGGCGGGCCGCCCCGGGATCTCCAGGCGGGCGCGGTAGTCGCCGTCCGGCAGGGTGGCCTCGTGGTGGCGCACGGCGCCTGCCCCGAACTCCACCCGCCGCAGCAGCGCGCCGTCGTCACCACGCACCTCCACCCGCAGCGGCCCGGGCGGGGCCTGGTAGCTCAGGGTCACCTCGCGGCGCCCCGCCTGCCAGACGCGGATCCCCTGGACCAGGGCCAGGGCCGCCAGGGCCCCGGCGCCGTAGCGCAGCAGCCGCCGAACCCCGGGCTTCACAGCGGGCTGCCCGCCTCGTCGCAGCGCACGAAGCGCCCCGACTCGGGCTCGTGGATGTGGCGCTCGATGCCTGCCAGGGCGCCGTCGCGGATGACGTAGATGTTGAACTCGGCCCGCCGCTTCTTGCCCGACCGGCTCGCCGACGCCACCTGCACGATGGGCACGGGTGTGCCGGGCAACTGCATCCGTTTGAACTCGTGGTTGTGGCCGTGCACCACGAGCTGCGGGCCCCGCTCGCCCGCCTTCCACAGCCGGGCGATCAGCGCCTCGGCGTCCGTCAGGCGGCGCATGTTGTCCATGGGCCGCGCGGGCTCGGGCAGCAGCGGGTGGTGCAAGATCAGCAGCCGGAAGCGATCCTTGGCCTCCTTGCGCCGGAAGGCCTGCTCCATCGCATCGAGCTGGGCCTCGCCCACCCGCCCGGTGGCCATGAAGACCGGGGTCGGGATGGCCGTGCTCAGGCCCACCACGTACAGGCCGTCCAGCACCCGGCACACGGGGTACTGCTGGGCCCCCGGCACGGTGACGTCGCGGGGCTGCCACGCCTGGAAGTAGCGCTCGAACAGGCCGTTGGCCACCGCATCCTTGGCGTAGTAGTCGTGGTTGCCGGGCACCAGGGTCAGCGTCTGCGGCGGGAACACCTCCTCCAGCAGCCGGTGAACCCGCTGAAACTCAGGCTCCAACGCCAGGTTCACCAGATCGCCCGTGCACACCGTGTGATCGGGCTCGGCCTCGGCCACCGCGTCCAGGAGCTGCTCGAAGATCTCCACCCGGTAGTGGCGCGACCGGGCCAGGGCCAGGTTCACGGCGCCCGACCAGCGCTTGTTCAGGAACTGCCCCGGCCGCGCCCCGCGCAGCGACAGGACGTGGGTGTCCGAGAAGTGGGCGACGCGCAGCACGCTCATGGCAGGGTCCAGTTCAGGGTGTAGGTGTTGCGGGCGTCCAGGAAGCCGTCCACGCGGATCAGCAGGTCGCCGGGCGCGGCCACCTGCACCACAACCTCCTCGGCGTCGCCTTCGGTGCGGCTCTCGCCCAGCAGCCGGTCGGCCTGGCCGTCGAACACCTGCAGATCCAGATCGCCCTGCGCGTGGGGGAAGGCCAGCCGGACGGTCACCGCGCCGGCGGCGGCCACGGGCAGGCGGAACCAGTCCTCGGTGAAGGCGCACAGCACGCCGTCCTCCAGCCGCTCGTCCTCAGGGGCCAGGGGCGTGGCCGACCGCGGCCCCTCGTTCTCTCGGTCGTCGTCGTCGACGCATGCGCCCACCACCTCCAGCGCCGCAGCCCCGCGGTTGTTGCCCGGGCGCAGATCGGCCACCTCGCGCTCGGGGTCCACGTCCACCACCAGGAAGCGGGCGCCGGCGGCGGCGTCGAGCGGCAAGGTGACCCGCTGGGTGACCACCGTCTCGGCGGCCCCGGGCAGCGCGGGCACCCGGCCCTCGGCCACCACCCGATCGTCTGCGGAGGGCAGCCCGTCATCGGAGAGGAGGTAGCGCACCCGCACGTTCACAGCCCCATCGCCGCGGTTGTTGGCGATGGTGGTCACCACCCGCAGATCCTGGCCGGCCTCGGCCTGGGCCGACGACAGCGCCACGTCCAGGACCTCCAGGTCCGTGCCGCTCACCCCCGCCACCGTCAGGCTGTAGACCACCGGCTCCGCGGCCACCACCGCTGCTCGCAGGCGGTACTCGCCGGTGCGCACAGCCTGGTGGGTGATCCGGCGCCCATCCTCTTCAATGAGGGCGCCGTCGGGCCCGAAGAGCGCGATGCGCACGCCCGCGGCCCCCGAAGCCACCTGGAAGCTCACGGTGTTGCCCACCGGGATGTTGAACCGGAACCAGTCCTCGTCGCCGGCGCACAGCATCAGGTCGTGGTTCCCGTCGGGCAGCAAGGCGGCCGAGTCGCGGTTGCCGTTGGGCTCGAAGCCGTCGTCCATGCAGTCGTCGGCGTCCTCCACGGCCACGGTCAGGCGGTAGCCGTTGCTCGTGTTTACCGCGTCGCCGGCGCTCAGGTAGACCCGCACGAAGTACTGGCCCGCGGCCGGGGCCCGCAGCAACACCACCGACTCCTCGTCGCGGAAGCTCTCGGAGGTGTCCAGCACCGTCTGGCCATCAGGCCCGTACAGCGCCAGCTCCAGGTCGCCCTGGGCGTTGTCGAAGCGCGCGGTCACCTGCAGGCGCTGCCCCTCGGCCACCGCCACCTGGTACCAGTCGTCGTTGCCGCGGCAGGCGGCCAGATCGGCGTGCTCCCCCGGCGGCAGCGCCGCGGCGCCCAGCGCCGGGCCCTCCAGGCCACTGGCGTTGGGCTCGAAGTCATCCTCGGGGCAGGCCTGCGCCTCATCGACGCGCAGGGTGCCGAAGGCCACGTTGTTGGCCTCATCGGCCTCATCCACCGTCTCGGCCACGTCCGCCGTCAAGCGCACACGGTAGAGGCCATCGGGCACGAGCTGCGGCAAGGTCACCCGCACGCTGTCGGTGACGCGCTGTCCGCCCTCGAGCGCCGCCGTCGTGCCCGGCGGCAGCGCGATGGGCGCCCCGCCGTCCGCCGGCACCAGCGCCACGCCGATCTGGGACTCGCCGGCCGCCGCCAGCCCCAGGTTGTGCACCGTGTGGCGCACCAGGAAGCTACCGCCGGGCTCCACCACGCCGGGCTGGGCGCTCACGCCGCTCAGCCGCAGGTCGGGCGCGTCGGCGGCGTCGGTCAGGGTGACGGCCAGGTCGTAGGCCAGCGGCCCGTCTGCGGTGACCTCCACGTAGGCGCGGTAGGCGCCCGCGCGAGGCTCCACGAAGGCGCCCACCTGGCCCGCCTCGCCCTCGCCCAGCGCCAGGGCCGCGTCATCCCCGTCCACCACGCGCAGCGCGGCCCGGCCGGCGGCGGGGTCGTGACTCACGGCCACCTCGAGCACCTGCCCGGCGCCCACCTGCACCTCGAACCAGTCGGCGTCGTCGCACAGGCCAAGCCCCTGCAGGGTGCCGGCCGCCACGGCCGTGGCCTGGGCGCGCACGTCGTTGGGCTCGTTGGCCTGATCCTCGGCGCACCCGCCCATGGCGCCCTGCACCACCAACGGGGTCGGCGCGAAGCCGGCGTTGTTCTCTTCGCTGCGCTCGCCCGTCAGCCGGTTGGCCGGATCGGCCACCAGGATGACCTGCCAGGTGTCCACGGCCTGGTCCAGATCCAGCGGCACCACCACCGTGCGCTCGATGGCGGCTGTCATCCCGCCGGGAATGCTGGCCACCGCGGTGAGGTCCAGCACCGGGTCATCGGGGTCGAGCCGCGCGTCTGCCGACAGCACCACGGCCACCTCGAAGCCACCGCTGGCGTCGACCCCGGGGTTGCTCACCTGCCCGGTGACCGTGATCTGATCCCCCGCGTCCACCTGTGCGGGCGCGAAGCCGACCGCCTCCATCACGAGATCGAAGTCCGGCTCCCCGCCGAGCTGCAGCTCGCGCTGCAGCGTGCGCTGGTTGTTGGCCGGGTTCACGTCGTCGGTGGAGCCGCCCGGATCCACCTCGCCCCGGATCACGTAGCTGCCCGCCGCCAACCGGCGGTTGACGGGGAGCTGGAGGTCGAAGGCCTCGCTGGCGCCCGCCGCGAACCCCGGCACGTTGAGCGAGCGAAGCTGCACCGCGTCTCCGGGACCTGTCGGCACCGCAAACAGCCGAATGACGAAGCTGCGCTCCACGGCGGCGTCGCCCCGGTTCGCCAGGCGCAGGGTTCCTGTGAGCTGCTGTCCCCAGAAGGCGCGATCTTCGTTCACGCTCAGCTCGGTCAGCGCCAGGTCAACCCCCGCCACCTGGCCGGCCTCGGCCAGCGCGAACTGCCCGGGCCAGGCGCGCGTGTTGTTGTCCTCGCGCTGCTCCCCCACCGCCTCGCGGGCGTCGGCCACCACCAACAGGTGCCAGGTGCCCACGGCGTCCATGGCCGGCAGGTCGATCAGATCATCGAAGGTGGCCTGATCGCCGGTGCCCAACGCGAAGCCGTCCCGGCGCCCCACCTGCAGGTCGCCGTCATCGAACACCTCGTCCGCGCTCAGGAAGAGCCCGTAGCCGGCCACCGGCACGACGCCGTCGCCCACGTTCGTCATGCACACCTGCACGGCGAGCTGGTCGCCGAGCTGGGCGATGGGCACCTGATCGGGCGGCAGCCGATCGAAGGCCGGGATGGCCAGGCCGCAGGGCACCAGATCGGGGCCATCCTCGGTGGGGTTGCGCACCTGCAGCGTAAAGGTGGCGAAGGCCACGTTGTTGGCGCGGTTGGAGTCCCCCACCCGGCCATCGGGATCGGCCACCACACCGACAAAATAGTCACCGCTCGGCAGGGTGTCGGGCAGGTCGAAGGTGAAGGTCCCGCTGCCGTCCACCGGCCCGGCCTCGAAGCGGCGCTCGTAGATCACCAGGTCGCTGGCGTCGAAGGTCTGATCCGCCGACGCAAACGCCTGGAGGCGCCACCCGGCGGCGGGATCAGCCCCCGCGTTGCGGAGCAGCCAGGTGGCCTCCAGCGCCTCACCCGCCTGCACTCGCCGCGGCTGGAACCCGGGCTCCTCGACGGCGAGATCGGCGGGGGGCGCCAGGCTGAACGTCGTGGACGTCTTCCCGGAGGCGCCGCCCGCGCGCACAGTGACCGAGACCGTGTGCTCGCCGGGCGTCGCGAAGGTGTGTTCGGGCTCGGCCTCGTCGCTTGTGGCGCCGCCCCCGAAGTCCCACGCATAGGTGTAGTCCACCTCCAGCGGCCCGTTGTTGGGCGCGTGGAAGCGCACCGTCAGCGGGGCGTTGCCGCCCAGCTCGGGTTCAGCGCTGATCCGCACCTCGAAGGTGGGCGGGGCGGGATCATCGTCACAGCCCGGCAGCAGCAGCGCGGCGCCGAGCAGGGCGAGGAGTCCACAGCGGGCGATTCCCATGGCGCAGGCCTTCCGTCAAAGCGTGGAGCGGCGGGCGTGGCCGCTGGCATCGCCCCCACGAGACCGATGCCGCGGCGTCTCGCGGGGCCGCCAGCGTCGGGCGAACCTTACCCAGCCAGTTGGCCGGCGGGCAAGGCGGACCGAGCCCCCGTTGGAGCCCGAATTGGCCTGAATCCAGGGGGTTGAAAGCCTTGACCCCTGTGTATGTGCGGGATAGTTTCGGCCAGCACTGATCCGCCACCCCGAAAGCGCCGCCGGAGGTGCCCTTGAGCGACGAGGGAAAGAAGTCGGGCCCGCGAGACCTCAGCGATTTGAGGGCCCGCCTCGGCATGTTGAACAAGGGGCCCGCGAGCCGGCCCCCTGGTCCGGCCGCGCCCGTGGCGTCGAACCCGTTCGCGCCGAAGCCCACGCCTGCGCTTGGGCCCATCGATCTGCAGGCCGATCCCGACGCCGAGCTCGGGGCCGACACCGCGATCGTCCGCATCGGGCCTCCGCCCGAGGCCACTCCGGCCCCTGCGCCGGTGGCCGCGCCGATCCCGGCGCCGCCCGCCCCTGCGCCTGCCGCCCCGGCGGGGCTCGATCTGGGCGGTGATCTGTTCAGCACGCCCCGGCCGACGCCTGCCGCTCAGCCCGCGGCCCGGCCCGCCAGCATGCCGGCGGCGCCCGCGCCCGTGTTTGCCGACACCCGGCTGCCAGCGGCGCCGGCGGAGCCCGAGCCGCCGAAGGTCGAGGCCGCCTTCGCCCACCCGCTCCAGCAGGGCGCCTACCGCCAGGCCGCCAAGCCCGTGGACCTCAGCGCCGCCGAAGAGGAGGCCCTGCAGTCCTTCGAGGGCAAGCAGGCGGGCGTGAAGCCGGTGATGGCCATCGCGCTCACCTTGGGCGTGGCCGCGTTGACGTTGGTGTTCGGCTTCCTGCTGGGCAACAACCGCTCCGTCCGGCAGCGGATCAACCAGCAGATCGAGGCCTCGGTGATGGTGAAGGAGCGCATGCTCCCGATCCTCGAGCGCATCAACGAGGTGGCCCCGGTCATCGAGGCCCTCTACGTGTACGCCAAGCAGGGCAAGGTCGACTGGGCGAAGGTCAACGCCATCCCCACCAACCTGCCGGACGTGCAGGGCGGCTTCCTGCTCAGCACCCCGGTGCCCCTCGAGCAGAACCTGGCCCGCAACATGGCTCGCGCCGTGACCGATCTGAAGGGGCTGTTCACGGCCCTGCGCGATCACCGCGACACCACCATGAACGTCGACAAGGCCGAGCTGAAGGCGTTGGAGAAGGGCGACAGCTTCGGCCAGTTCCAGCAGTACGCCATCTACGCCAAGCCCCGTGACCCGAAGGATCCTGCGGTCCAGAAGGGCGTGCCGCCCTCGGGCCGGGTGATTGCGCTGGTGGGCAAGGCCGAGAAGCGGGCCGACGCCGATGGCTTCGCCATCCCCATCCGTAAGCGCGAGTCCGAGCAGCCCGAGCTGGTCCCCGTCGAGGACATCACGCTGATCCCGAAGACGGATCTGCTCGGCTCGGGGACCACGAACGCCATGACCATGTACGTCAAGCGCGTCGAGGACCTGAAGCGGCGGCTGGACGAGATCAAGCCCTACCGCCAGGCCCTCGAAGAGCAGCTCAAGCAGCAGGCGGGCCGCGAGAAGGTCTGGGCGCCCTGAGCGCGCCCGGGCGGCTCAGCCTGCGCGGTCGGCCCCTGCTGATCCCGGCGAGCTGCCCAAACCGTCCCCGCCCCAGCCGGCCTGCTCGGCCACCCCCGCCGCCACGAAGCTCCCCCGCGCCGCCAACTCGGCGCGCTCGGCGAGGCGATTCATCAGTTCATCCAGCAGCGTCCCGCCCGCCTCGGGCGCCAGCCAGAGGCTGATGCGGCGGCGATCGCGCAGCACGAGGCGCACATTCACGTGCGACCGGCGGCGCTCGACCAACGCCGCCAAGGCCGCGTCGACGCCCCCGGCGCCCAAGAGGACGGCGGCGCCCCCGGTGGCCCAGGCCGTGCTCTCGCTGCGCAGCCCGGCGTACAGCAGGGCGCCGCCCACCAGCCCCCCGGCGACCAGGGCAGCCGCGCCCAGGCTCGCCGGAAACAGCCACATCCCGCGCTCCACTTCGACGCCCTCGACGGCGTCTAGCGGCACCTCGACCACGTGCTCGCGCTGGGCGCCGCCTCGGCGCCGGGTGTGGCGCAGCACGAGCCCATGGGTCGTGAGCGAGATCCGCGCCGACTGCTGCCACCCCAGAACACGGCCGACCAGAGCCGTCGCCTCGCGCCAGAACGGGAGCGCGAGGTAGCTGCTCAGCACGTCCAGCCAGCCCCCCTCACCCACTCGGGCCAGCAGGCACGCAGCATCGAAGGCGGCGGGCGCAGCTTGGGCGTCCATCGCCCGTCGAGTCGCGGGCGGCACCCACCCAAGGGGCTCGGCCGTCGTCGTCGGCGCCGTCGGCCGGTCGGGCCTCACGCCAAACGTCGACGCGTCCCCCGCCGTGACGGGGGCCAGCGCCAAGAGCTGAGCCGCAGCCGCGCGTCGTCGGCTGGCGTCGGGGGTCCCCGGCGTGCGCAGATCGGCGAAGAGCGCCCCCAGGGCCCGCTCCCCGGGGCCCAGCCAGCCGGCGCCGGCGCTGGGATCCATCCGCCAGCAGTCCACCAGCCGGGCGTGCACGCTCGCCCGCACCCCGTCGTCAACGCCCGCCGCCGCCAAGGTGGCGTCGCAGCGGCGAAGCACGTCGCCCAAGGCACCGCAGAACCGTCCCAGCAGCCGAGAGCGCCCATCCACGTCGGCCGCATACCCGGTGGCGCGCTCCACCAGCCGCTGCTGGAGGGCGTCTACGGGGCCCCAAGCCCGGTCATCCTCACGCAGCAGGGCGGCCAGGTTGGTGGCCATGGTGTCCCGGAAGAGCTGATCGTTGAGCGGGTGGCTCACCCCCGCGGGGGTGAAGATCGACAACCACGTGCTCAGGACGCGCTGCCGCAGTTGGCTCGCCTGAGGCCGGCGCGCCAACCCTGGGTGGGCCGCCGCCGCCACCGGCAGCAGGCTCGTGCGCAGGCTCCGCGGGTTCGGGCGCACCGTGTCCAGCAGCGCGTCCAGGCTGTGCTCGGCCGCCCGTTCACCCACCGTGGCCACGATGCCCTCCGACAAGGCCACCAGCGCCGGCCCCGGCCGTGGCACCAAGGCCACCTGGGCGTGGATCTCGGCCAGGGCACCGACCACGTCGGGGAACGGGCGCTCCCGCGCCGCCGCGAGCACGTCGGCCACCACCGTCGCCCCGTGTCCATGGTGCAACGCGAACACCGCGCACGACACGGCCGCCGGCTGCCCGTCCAGCAACAGCCGGCGCATGATGGCGGGATCTTCCACCACCGCCGGGGTGTGGGCGATGGCGTGCAACATGTCCACGTCCTGGCACTGCTCGAGCAGCGCCTGGGCCCAGCGGCCGCGGCCCGTGGGGGCGTGCAGCAAGCGGTCCACATGGCGCTTCAGCGTCCCCCAGGCCGCGCTGGGCACGGGATCGATGCCTCGCGCCTCACGCAGCAACAGGTGTGGCAGGAGCCAGGGCCCCGCCGGGGCGGTTGCGCGGGCGTTCACCTCGATGACCACCCGCTCCACGTAGATGGCCCAAAACCGCGCGTCGTCCTCCGGGCGGCAGGCCAGGTGGATGTAGTCGGCCACCTGAGCGCGGCTCCAGCGCTCCAGGGCCGGCAGCGCCGCGACCAGCCGGGCGGTGATCGCGCGGCGGGCTGCCAGCGGCCGCTGCCCCAACGCCGCGTGGAAGCCCAGGGCGAACAGGGCCCCCATGGCCGCGCCCATCTCCACCGGAGCGCGGGCGGGCTCCGCCAGCAGGCTCACGAGCCCAACGCCGGCCTCGCCGGGCAGCTCGAAGCTGTAGAGGTCGAAGCCCACCTCCCGGGCTCGATCGGCAACAGCGTCCACCGCGGGGCGCCGCCCGGCGCGCCCTTGCCCGAGCAGGGTGCACTCGAAGAGCAGCTGGCCCGCCAACAAGGCCTGGGGGGTGGTCATCACCGCGTCGAACACGGCGGCACGGTGGTCCTCGAGGGCTGCCTCCAGTGCTGCCAGGGTGGTGGCCGCCGGACCCTCCGCCGGCGGCTCCGGGAGCGCGTCGCGGGGCGCCGGGATGGCGGTCGGCACCGGCTCCAGGGGCAGACTGGGGTCCAGCGGGCTCAGCGTGATTGGGGACAGATCCGCGGGGGTGCCCAGGCGCTCGCGACCGAAGTCGCCGAAGCCATCCACGGGCGAGGGGGCCGGGGGCAGGAGGGCGGGCGGCGAATCCGAACCCACCGGCGCCGCGTCGCGGATCGACGCCTCCCCCCCCGAGACTGGGGGCGGCGGCTGTCGCTCGTCGGCCGGTCCGTTCAGTACTTGCCCCAGCGGATGTCGAGCTTGTCGATGGTCACGGGCTTCTGCGGGCGGTTCTGGGAGCCCACCTTGACCCGCGCGATGGAGGCGACCTTCGCCACGTTCTTGCACTCCCCGAAGATGGCGTGCTTCCCGTCGAGCCACGGCGTCGCCTTCTCGGTGATGAAGAACTGGCTGCCGCCGGTGTTGGGCCCCCGGTTCGCCATGGACAGCAAGCCGCCCTTGTCGTGCTTCATCCCCGGGGCGAACTCATCGGGGATGGCAAAACCCGGGCCGCCGGTGCCCGTGCCCAGCGGGCAGCCGCCCTGGATCATGAAGTTGGGGATCACCCGGTGGAAGATCAGGCCGTCGAAGTAGCGCTTCCCCTTCACCTGCTCGTTCGTGTTGGGGTCGGTGAAGGGCTTGTTGCCGGTGGCGAGCCCCGCGAAGTTCGCCACGGTCTTCGGCGCCTCCTTGTAGAACAGGCGGCACTCGATGGTCCCCTTCGAGGTCTCGAAGTTCGCCAGCAGGTCGGGGCCGTCGCCCGGCACGCCCGTCACGGCCTGCTGCAGCTCGGGGTCCTTCAGGGTCGGGGGGGCCGCAGCGGCCAGGCTGGTGAGGGCCAAGGCGAGGGTGCCAACGGCGAAAGGCAGAGCGCGCATGGTGTTCTCCGGGTCCAGGTCGACGGCGATCGGGCGCCTTCGAGGTTCCTTAGCACGGGTCAATCGCGCCCGTCGACGGGGCCTGCCCACATCGATTCAGCCACGCCTGGGAGGAAGGCGGCGGTGCGCAGGGCGCGTCCCAGCACCTGGGCCCACAGCCGGGCCAGCGCCGCGCGCACCACCGCTCGACGCCCGGCGGGGATCTGCCCGCCCTGGCCAGCGGCCAGCCGCGCCAGCGCTGCCACGGCGTCTTCACCCACCCGTTGGCCATCGGCCGCGCTCGCGTGGTGCGAGGCGAACGCCCCCCCCGCCGACAGGCTGAGGCTGTCGGGTCGCCTGCCCGTATGCACGCAAGCTTCCAGCCGGAGGCCATAGCCCAGGTGAGCCAGCACGGTGAGCTCCCAATGCGCCAGCGCCTCGTCGGTGGCCGGCTGGGCCTCCAGGTGCTCCAGGTAGCTCACCAGCAGCCCGAAGAGGGTCTCGTCGGCCTCGCCCTCGCTGCTGGCCAGGCGGGCGATCTCGAGGACGTATGCCAGGTGATGGAAGCGGTCCAGGTCCACCCGCGCGGCCCGCAGGGGGGCGACCAGATCCACGGCGCTGAGCACCTGCCCCGCTCGGCCGCCCGCCAGATGCGCGCGGACGCGAGCGCCCGGCTCCAACGCCGCACCGAAGCGCCGCGTCGATCGGCGGGCCCCCTGGGCCTTCGCCGTCAGCCGCCCTTGCGTGGGGGTCAGCAGCTCGACGATGAGATCATGATCCCGCCAGGGCGTGCGCCGCAGGACCACCGCCGGCTGCGCGGAGGGCGCCGTCACAGCCCCCCGAGGAAGGCCGCCGCCGTCAGGAAGTAGACCAGGATCCCCAGGATGTCGACGGTGGTCGTCACCACGGGGCCCGTGGCCACCGCGGGATCGATGTTCAGCCGGTCGAACAGGAGCGGCGTGGCTGAGCCCACGGTGGCCGCGGCGGTCATGCTCGTGAGGATGCTCAAGCCCACCGTGAGCGCGAGCTGCACGGTCTCGCCCCCGCCGCCGTAGCGCACCACCGAGTAGCCCGCCAGGAGGGCGCCGTACAGGATGCCCAGCATGGCGCCGATGCCGGTCTCGCGCATGAAGTAGCGGGAGCCGATGTCCCGGCTCACCCGCCCGGTGGCCAGACCGCGCACCATGATGGTGGCCGTCTGGGTGCCGACGTTGCCGCCCATGCCCAGCACGATGGGGATGAACGCGGCCAACGCCACGCGCGCTTCGAGCTGCGCCTCGAAGGCCCCGATCAACACGCTGGCCGCCAGGCCGCCCAACCAGGTGGCGAACAGCCACGGGGCGCGCGTGCGCACGTTCTTCACCACCGAGTAGCCTTCAAAGGCCGTCTCGTCGGCGCCGGCCATCTTCAGGATGTCTTCGGTGGCCTCTTCGCGGATGACGTCGATGACGTCATCGATGGTGACGATGCCCACCAGGTGGTTGCCGGCGTCCACCACGGGCACGGCCAGCAGGTTGTAGCGGGCCGCGATGCGGGCCACCTCTTCCTGGTCGGTGTCCACCTTCGCCGAGATGACGTCGCTGACCATGATCTCGGTGAGCGGCGTCTTGGGCGGGTGGATCACCAGCGCCCGCAGGGACACCACCCCCACCAGGTGCCCGTGCTCATTGATGGCGTACACGTAGTACGCCATCTCGATGTCGTCTTCGTCGGCAGCCTGCAGCGCCTTGATGGCCTGCTCGGCGGTGTAGACCTCGGGCAGCGCGAAGAAGTCCGGCGACATGATGCCGCCCGCGGTCTCCTCGTCGTAGCCCAGCAGGTCCTCCACCTCCTCAGCCTCATGGGGCTTCAGGGCGTCCAGCAGCTCCTGCCGCAGGGCGTCGGGCAGCTCGGCGAGGATGTCGGCGGCGTCATCGCCGCCCATCAGCTTGAGCAGGCCGGCGAGCTCCGCCACCGTGCGCCCCTCGATGAGGTCGGGCAGCAGGTGCGGGTCGAGCTCAGACAGGGTCTCGGCGCGCGTCTCGTCGTCGGGCAGCAGGTCGAAGACGCGGCCGTGGTGGCGCGCGTCGAGGAAGCGCATCACGACGGCGACGTCGGCGGGGCGGGCCTTGTGGAGGAGCCGACGGACCGGGCCATGGGCCCCGCGTCGCAGGAGCTTCTGCAGGCTCTCCAGCAACAACTGCAGGCGAGGGCTCATGGGCGCTCCGGGATCAACACGGGCGCGGGCGCCGGCCCGCGCGCCAGTTCAGGGCACGCTCACGCCGGCGGGCGGGGGTTCGGGCGTACCGGCGTCCACCGGCAACTCGTCGCGGCCAAAGAGGGACAGCAGGAACACCACGATGAGGGCCCCCAGCGCCACCCCCACGGCTGTCCCCCGGCGGTTCTGCTTCAGGTGCTCCAGCTCAGCGGCGGGCCGCTGCCGTGGTCGCCGCGGCACGAGCGCGTCGCCGCGCAGGACGCGCTGGGCGTCCATCAGCGTCACCAGGGGCTCCGGATCCAGGCCCAGCTCGCGGGCGTAGAGACGCAGAAACCCGCGAGCGTAGACGGGCGCGGGCAGCGAGGCCCAGTCGTCGCGCTCCAGCGCATCGAGGGCCTCGGGGGGCACGCGCGAACGACGGGCCACCTCGGCCAACGTGATGCCAGCGCGCACCCGGGCGCCCGCCAGCGTGGCGCCAGGGCTCGGGTTCACAAGCGGTTGCTCGGTGGTCACGGGGCGACCTCCACGGGCAGGGTTCTCAGGCGGGCCTCACAGCGCTCTGCGAGGGGGGACTCCCCACCAAAGCGCATGCACTCCTGGAAGGCCTTGCGCGCCTCGGCGATTTGTCGCAGCGCCTCCAGGGCGCGGCCACGGTGAAAGTGGGCCTCGACATAGTTGGGGCAACGCTTCAGGCCCCGGTCCAGGTACTTCAAGGCCCGCTGGGGCTCGTCCTCCTCGAGCAGCATCAGCCCGAGGTTGTTGTACGGTGGGCACAGGCGCGGCGCAACCTGTGTGGCGGTCATGAAGTGGCTCCGGGCCTTTGCTCGGTCGCCCTTCTTGTACCAGGCCCAGCCCAGGTTGTTCTGCGCGTGGCCCGGGCGCGAGTACAGCATGTCCTCGGTGAGGGCCTGGAACTCCTGGATGGCGTCATCCCAGCGTTCCAGCGCCAGGTAGGTGGCCCCCAGGTTGTTCCGCGCGAAATGGAAGTCGGGCTTCAAGGCCAGCGCCGCCTGGAAGTGCTCGATGGCCTTCAGGTTGCGCTTGCGGCCCATGTGCACCATGCCCGCCAGCATGTGCGCGTCGTGGTTCTTCGGATCGAGCTTCAGGCAGAGCGTAATCTCGTGCAGGGCCGCCTCGGCCTGCGGCACCTGCTGTTCGAAGTAGTAGCCATAGGCCAGATCGTAGTGAAACTGCGCCTCTTCCTTGGACTTCTTCAGGTCGCTCGCGCTCGGTCCGCACCCCACGCACAGGGCCAGGCCGAGCGCCAACAGCAGGCGGGCACGGGCGCTCATCCGAAGGTCTCCCGGAGGCCATCCACCGGCGCCAGGCGGGCACCGCGCAGCGCCGGGAAGATGGCCGCGACGAAGGTGATCACCAGCGCGCCCACCGCCGCCATGAGGTAGTCCAGCGGTTCGAACACCACGGGCAGCCGGGCGATCCCGTAGACCTTGGGGTCCAGGGTCAGGCCGTTGCTCAGCAGCCCCTCGCAGAAGGCGAAGGCCAACACCAGGCCCACCGCGGTGCCCACTGCCCCGATGGCGAGCCCCTCCCACACGAACACCCGCAGGATGGAGCGATCGGTGGCGCCCATGGCCTTCAGGATCGCGATCTCCTTGGTGCGCTCCAGCACCAGCATGATGAGCATGATGGCCACGTTGCAGGCCGCCAGCACCACCATCACCGAGAGCACGAGCAGGATGGCCAGCCGCTGGTAGGTCAGGCTGGCGAACAGGTTGCGGTTTTGCCGCCGCCAGTCCAGCACCGAGAAGTCCCCTGCCCCAAGCGCCGCGTCCACCCGGGCGGCGACCTCGCCGGCCCGCAGCGGGTCGTCGACGGCCACCTCGATGCCCGCCACCGCGTCGCCGGTGGCGAAGAACCGCTGGGCCGTGGGCAGGGCCATGTAGGCCAGGCGGGTGTCGTACTCGTGGAACCCCGCGTCGAAGATGCCGCAGACGCGGAACGGGCGGCTCACGGGGGCGTCGGGGCTGGCCCGCCAAGCCTCGGGATCCAGGGTCCGCAGGGGCGAGATCACGGTGATCAGGTCGCCCCGCTTCGCGCCCAGCTTCTCCGCCAGGGCGCCCCCGAGGACGATGCCCTCCACCCCCTGCGGATCCGGCGCCTCCAGATCCGCCAGCGAGCCCTCGGCCATGTAGTCCGACAGCGCGAGCACCCGGCCGGCCTGGGCCGGATCGATGCCCTTGACCACCACGCCGGCGGTGCCCGTGGCCCCCGAGAGCATCGCCTCGTTGAAGGTCATGGGCGACGACGCCGCGACCCCCTCCACCTCGGCCAGGCGGTCCTGCACCGCCCGGTAGTCGGTGAAGCGGATCCCGTACTCTCGCACGAAGAGGTGGGCGGTGATCCCCAGCACCTTCTCGCGGAAGGCCTGCTCGAAACCGCTGGTGATGGAGAAGCCGCCCACCAGGGCGGCGACGCCCAGGGCCACGCCGATGACGGCCAGCCAGGTGACCACCGACAGGGAGCGTTTGCCCCGCGCCTTCAGGTGCCGGGCGGCGATGAGGTGTTCGTAGGCCACGGCGGCGGACTCTAGGAGGCCGCGCGGCACGACGCAACACCCACCCGCGGCGCGCCTCAGGGGTTGGCGGTGAAGATGTTGTACACGCCGCGGATCTGAGCGCGGTCGGAGATCATGCCCGAGAAGCAGTAGTCCACCGAGTAGTACAGCGAGCTCTGGTCGCGGGTCTGGTTGTCGCCGGTGTAGGCCCCGCAGGGGTTGATCGGGCCGTCCAGGATCTCGGGGATGTCCACCAGGCGGCGCCAGGCGGCCCACTCGATGGGGGTGTGGCTCAGCGCCTTCTTCAGCAGCGTCAGGTAGGTGCCCTTCGAGTTGGCGTTGGCGCCCGACTGGGTCTCCCAGTCGATCTGGGGGAGCACCACCGGCAGGCCCAGCGCCACCTCGGGCACGTACTGGTAGTGCCGCAGCACCTCGGCCTCGACCTCGCCCGCGGGGTTCCCGTTGAAGGGCGGCTCCTGCTGGCGCGGGATCATCGAGATGGCCAGATAGTCCGCGGAGGGGGCGGCATCGCTGCGCAGGCCAGCCCGGAGGAGCGGCCACACCGTCCGCCGCGCCGCAAACTCGACCGCCGCCTTCAGGTCGGCGTCGGGCACCGAGCTGCCCGCCTCGATGAGGCCGTACTCGGCGGCCACCTCGGGCACGGTCAGCCGCATGAAGGTGCCCCAGTGGATGCCGGGCCCCACCTTCACCGCCGGGTTCACCGCCTTGATGGCCGCGTAGACCTCGCGATAGAGCGTGACCCAGTTGCTGTAGTCGTCGTCGCGCCGCGCCCCACCGATGGACAGGTGGTAGTAGCGGTTCATCTCGAGGCCGACGGTGATGTGGTCGATGCCCGGCAGGCGCGCCAGGTCCTCGAAGGCGGCCAACACCGCGGCGCGGTGGGCGTTGTTGTCGAACCGCGGGGTGTTGCCGGCGGTGCACAGCGCCAGCAAGGCCCCGCGCCCGGGGCTCAGCAGATCCACGTTGACCGCGATGTTCTGGTAGTCGACCCCGGCCGCCGCGAAGTCGCGGTCGAGCAACCGCTCGGCGGTCTGCCGAGGCAAGTGCATCGGCGCCTCGGCCTCGCTGGGGCAGCCCGTCAGCCGGTTGTGGAACGGGCGGTTCATCACCAGCAGCCCGAAGTCGTCGGCGATGGCGGCGGGATCGACGGCCGAGGGCGAGAAGATCTCCACGTCCTCGTCATCGAGGGCGACCCCGCGCTGGGCCTTGGCCCAGTGCCCATCGCTGTACTCGGGCAGCGGCTCGACCGGGGCGCTGTCGCCCCCCTCGTCATCACAGCCCCAGGCGAACAGCAGGGCGAGGGCGAGGCTGGCGCGGGTGCAGACACGGCGAAACACGGGGGCCTCCTGGGTGGGGGTGCGCCGAGGCGCGGGTGGGTGGGCCAGCGGCCGAACTCAGTGGATCTCAGTAGATGATGACGTCCCCGCCGTCGGCGGGCTGGGGCTCAGGCTCAGCCGCACGCTTCTTGGCGGCCTTGCCGCCCCGCTTCTTGCGGCCCTTGGCGGGTGCCGGATCGCGGCGGATGACCTCTTGCTCCGTGGCGCCCCGCGACAGGTCCACGTTGTGGGCGCTGCCCGTCAGCTCGTCCACCACGTTCGCGGTCTCGCTGCCGTCGGCGGCGCCCATGATGTCGGCCAGCATGCCGTCGGCAGCGTCGCTGCCAGCGCCGGCAGGCGCCTCCCGACGGCGCCCCTTGTCCAGGGCGACGCCGTTGTTCTTCTCGATGAAGCGCATGACGAAGGTGCCGAAGAACTCGCTGCGGTCCTCAACCTCGAGCTGAGTCAGGTCGTCCGCCCAGATGGCCTTCTTCAGGGTGCGCGTGCCGCCCGGGGGCGTCGCCCACTCCATGTCGGTGGGGCGGCCGTTCTTCCCCTTCACCTGCTTGACGAAGTCGGTGAACTTCACCGAGCGCGTGACCGTGGTGTTGTAGGCCACCACGATCTTCCAAAGGGCGCCGTCCTTGAAGAAGTAGTAGCGCTGGGCCGCGGCGTCGTCGATGCGCAGCATGCTCTCGCCCGCGTTCGTGCGGTACTCGTCGGCCACGATGCTGGCCTCGTAGCCCGAGCGCCCCCCGGCGAAGTTCACCAGGGTGTCTTCGACGGCCTTCACCTCGTCGCGCCGCTCACGCATCAGGCGATCGATGGCGAAGGTGTCGCCCCGCGCGGCATCGAACCGCTTCTCGAAGCGGGCGTGGATGTCGGCCTTGGCGAGGTCGAGCACCTGGGCCGAGCCCGCCCCCCAGTCCAGCGTGCGCAGGATGGACGAGACGCCGGTCTTCGGCTTGGGCTTGCCGTCCGCCTCGGCGGCGGCCGGATCGGCGGTGGGCTCGGTCGCCAGGGCCGGTGCCGCGAAGGCCCACAGGGCGGCGGTCAGCCAGGCGGTTTGCGGGCGCAGCATGGGGTCCTCCCGGGTGGCCTTGGAGCCCACGGGGCCGTGAGCGGGGGGAGTATACGCCACGGCGCGGTCGCCGGTGCAACTCGCGCGGCGGCGGCCGCTTGACAGCCGCCGGGGCGCCGATTAGCGTCCCCGACCCGCTGAAGGCGTCGGTGGGCGGGTCCTCAGCCAGCGCAGATCGGGGGGTCAGCGGTGGCTGTCCGTCGACGGAACGCCTGGGCCACGAGGAGCGTCATGAAGGGATCGGCAGGACGGTGCGCAGGAGGGGCCGTGGGCGTTGTCGCGCTCGCCGCAGTGCTGCTCGCGCCCATGCCCCTGCTGGCCCAGGCGACCCCGGTGGCGAACCTGTGGCGGGAGTTCGAGAGCGCCCGCGCCCTGTGGCGCGTCGAACGCGCCGTGTTGGTGAATGACGTGGATCGCTTCCGCGAGCAGCGGGTCAAGCGCCGCTTCGGCGGCCTCCGCAAGGGGCAGCCCCGATGACCGCCAAGGCCCTGCGCGCCGGGCTCTGGAGCTTCTACGGGCAGCCCACGCCCTTCGTGGGCCGCGTGAAGCCCCTGCACCGCATGCGCGAGTCCGTGCGCAACGCCATCGAGCACAACACGCGCTACGCCGTCATCATCCAGGGGCCGGCCGGCATCGGAAAGTCCCGCTTGATGCACGAGTTCACCGAGACCCTCGGTGAGCACGTCGACCGGGTGCGGGTGGTGGCCATCGCCTGCCGCCCCGACGCCAGCCCTCCATACCGCGCGCTGCTGCGGCTGCTGCGCCGCCGCTTCGACGTGCCGGGCGGCCTCACCGCCGAGCAGGTGCGTGACGCCATCGCCCGCGGCGTGGTGGAGGTGGTGGGGCCCGGAGCCGGCGCCGACGCCCACTTCATCTGCCAGCTCGTGGGGCTCCCCTTCCCCGACTCGCGGCACATCGCTGCCGTGGATGGGGATCCTGCCCGAGTCGCCGAGCACGCGGTGGCCGCCTTCGCGCGGATGCTCACGGCCGACGCGCGCAAGCAGCCCCTGGTCATCGCCATCGACAACCTGCACCTGGCCCGCGATGAGACCCTGACGGTGCTCGAGGCGGTGGCCGTGCGCGTGCAGGGCCCGCTGCTCTTCGTGGCGGCCGCTCGGCCCAGCGAGCACGAGGCCCTCCGGCGCTTCATCCGCCATGTGCAGACAGTGGGCGAGTCGGTGACCCTCACGGATCTCTCGGATCGCGAGGGACGCAAGGTGCTCTCCGGGCTGTTGAAGCGCTGTGACAAGGTCCCCGAGGGGTTCATCCGGCGCACGCTCGAGAAGGCCTTCGGCAATCCGCTGTCCATCGAGCAGATCGTGCAGCTCCAGGTGGAGCGCGGGGCCATCGAGATCCGCGGCGATCGCTGGCTGGTGCACGCTGATCGCCTGGACGACACCCGGATCCCCGGCACGCTGCGGGACGTGGTGCGGTCCAAGCTTGAGCGCATCGACGCCCTCGAGCGCTCGGTGCTCGAGAAGGCCTCGGTGGTGGGCGAGGTGTTCTGGCTGGGCTGCCTGGATGTCCTGCGCCGGGCCGATGAGGGCCGCCACTGGGAGGACACCCACCGGCTGTGGACCACCACCGAGCGGAGCGATGAGCTGGTGCGGGTGGTGGACAGCCTGCGGCGGCGCCACATCCTCAGCCGGCTGCCGCAGTCGTCCATCGAGGGCACGCGCGCCTACAGCTTCAAGCACAGCATCGAGCGCGAGGTCATCTACGACGGCATCGCGGGCCCCAAGCGGGCCCGGCTGCACCGGGTGGTGGCCCAGTGGCTCGAGAGCCACGGCGGCGTCGACAGCGAGGCGCCCGTCGAGCTGATCGCTCGGCACTGGGAGCGCGGTCACCACCCGGCGAAGGCCTCGGGCTACTACATCGAGGCCGGCCGCCGCGCCTTCGCTCAGCACATGAACGCCGAGGCGGTGGGCCACTTCCGCAAGGCCCTGGCGTGCCTGAGCGACGACGACGCGGTGCACCGCATCCAGGTCTTCCACGATCTGGGCCGCGTGCATCTGGTGCTCGGCGACGCCTCCGAGGCGTTGGGCTGCTTCCAGCAGATGTTGGACCTGGCCTGGACCCTGGACGACGAGAACATGGGCGGTCTGGCCTACAACAACATGGGCAAGGCCTACCGCATGCTGGGCGAGTATGAGCTCGCCCTGGATCAGCTCAAGCACGCCACGGTGCTCTTCCGCCGGGTCGAGGACGTGCGGGGCATCGCCGCGAGCGCCGACGAGATGGGCCGGGTCCATCGACTGCGCGGCGATCTGGACCGCGCCGAAGAGCGCATCCGCGAGGGCCTGCGCCTGCGGGAGTTCCTGAAGGATGAGCGCTCCCTCGCGGTGTCCATGCACCACCTGGGCAACGTCTACACCGAGCGCGGCGCCTTCCGAGAGGCCGCCCAGACCCTGCAGAAGGCGCTGGGGCTGGCGCGGGCTGCGCGGGACCAGCGCACCGTCGCCGACGTGCTCATCAGCACGGGAGCCATCTGCTACCACCGCGGCGAGCTGACCCAGGCCACCACCGTGTGGCGGGAGGCGCTGGGCATCGCGCGGGAGCTCGGCGACCGGGTCCAGCAGGGCATCCTGCTGAACAACATCGGCGCCACCCTCACGCGCCTGGACCAGCTCGACGAGGCCAACGACACCTTGCGGGACGCCACCGAGCTGCTGGACGCCCTGGGCGATCGGCGCAGCCTCGCCGACGCGCTGCGCAACCAGGCCGAGGTGCGGCTGCGGCTCGGCGACTACGACCGAGCGCTCACCCTGGCCACCGAGGCGCTGGAGGCAGCACGCGATGTGGGCGCCCGGGGCATCGCGGGGATGGCGCTTCGAACCCTGGGCGAGGTCTGCTCGCGCACGCTCTATGACGAGCGCGGCGGCTCCACGAGCCAGATCGGGGAGGCCGAGGTGCACTTTCGCGCGGCCCTCGAAGATCTGCGCGCCGTGGGGCTGGAGGCCGAGCTGGCCCACACCATCCTCGCCTACGGCAGCTTCCTGGCCGAGGTAGGGCGGGTGGACGCCGCCCGCGCTCGGCTGCTGGAGGCCCGCGACGCCTTCAACCGGCTCGACATGAGCGATGGCGCCGAGCGCGCCAGCCGCATCCTCGCTGCCCTTTGACCGCGGCCTGCCCCCTGGCGCGGCCCGGCCGCCTGCTGCGCTGAGCGTGACCGTGCGCAGCCTGGATGGGTGCCCCCCCCTGTACCGCCGGTTCGCCCTGTGGACGCTGCTGGCCTTGTGCTGGCCCTCGGTTGGGCGGGCGGTCGTCGTAGCGCCCGCTCCAGGCGAGCACGTCACCCTGCTGCGCGAGCAGGTGCTGCTCGTGTTCGATCCGTTGACCGCGACCCAGACCATCGTGACCCAGCACGAGTTCGCCGGCACCGCGACCCCCTTCGGCCTGATCATCCCGACCCAGGGGCAGGCCAAGGTCTCGGTGGCCAGTGAGCGGCTCCAGCGGGCCATCCGCAGCCGCCTGCACCCCGAGGGCAAAATCCAGCGCTCGCTGGACCTGCGCCTTGTGTCCTGGTTGGGCGGCTGTGCCGTCCGCGAGGTCGGCGATGGGCCCACGGCCGCCGAGTCCACCGGCCGACCGCCCATGGCGGCCGCTGAGCCCACCCTGCTGGGCAGCGCCCCCGAGCCCCTGCACGACTGGCTCATCAGCAACGGGTTCACCGTGTCGCCCGCCCAGGCTGCCTGGCTGGCCAGGCTCCGTGCCCAGGGCTGGCATCTGACCGCCGTGGTCGTGAACCCACGCCAGAAGGGCCTGGCCCCGCCGCCCGTGGTGCGGGGGCCCGTGCTCGCGCTGAGCCACCCGGCGGATGGTCCGGCCTACGCGGCGGCCCACCCCCCCTTTGCGTTGCCGAAGCCGGGGGCGGGCTGGGGCGGACCGCCGCTCGAGGTGGCCGTCCTCACCGAGTGGGCCGTGACGCCTGACGTCCAGCCAGAGCCCGCGCCCTTCTTCGCCGACTCGCTGAGCGGGCAGGAGGTTTCCCGGATCGGCAACGAGGCCGCGGGGTTGCCGTGGGCCTTCCGCCGCGACGGCACGCTCACCGCCTATGAGATCGCGCGGCCGGGCGGCCTGGGGGTGGTGCGCTTCGGTCGCAGCGATCCTCACCCCTCCGTGCGTCCCGAGCCGGAGCCGCGGCTGCGCGCCTATCGGCTGCGAGTGCCCATCGAGCTCCTCATGCTCGCCGGGCTGCTCGTGGCCTGGATTTGGTGGCGCTACGGCCGGCGGCGGGCCCCCCAGGGGCGCCTGCGCTGACCGACCCTCAGCCGCCGTGACCTCGAGCCCCGCGAGGGCCGGGCTCGCTGGCCGACTTCAGCGCCCCGTGCTTCGCGCCAACCAACGCCGGGCGTCCAGGCAGGCCGGGCTTGCCGCGAACACCAGCAGATCGCGGGCGGCGTCGTTGTCCGCCAGGAACTGCTCCACCTCAGCGCGGGTGAGCTGACCGCGGGGGCGATCGTCGAAGTCCAACAGTCGCAGCATCTCCATGGCGCCGCCAAACCCATCGGCCAGCGCCAGGGCCAGCCGCGCCGAGTACTGCTCGAGCCCCACCCGAACCGTCGCCGCCGAGCGGCTGCCCAGGCCGCTGACCGCTGCGTGGGCGAGCGGCTCCCAGGCCAGCCGCTGGTGCACCGCCAGCAGGGGGTCCAACCAGCCGCGGATCCGTTCCATGGTCGGCTGGTCTCGGGAGCGCACCGGGAAGCTCGCGTCGAGCATGTCGAACAGGGCCGCCAAGAACGCTCGGAACTCCCGATCGGACAACACCGTTGCGGGCAAGGTGCCCTCACGCAGTGGGATCAGGGTCCGCGCCACCAGGAAGCTGGCGCCCGACGCGTCAGATCCGTCGAAGACCGCCGTCCCCAGGACGATGCGGCTGGGCTCGCCGGCCTCGGCGCCCACGGTGTAGGGCCGGGCGTCGTTCAGCACCGCCTGCACGGGCGGCACCTCGAGGATCCGGCACATCCGCCGCACCAGGGCGGCCAGGGGCTCGTGGTCGGGCACCCGGCGTCCCTGGGGCGTGCGCCCCTTCACGGGCCCGAAGGCCGGCGCCACCGAGGGCCCCACGGACCGCAGGAGCAGCAGCAGGTTGGGCGGCACCCCCTCGGGCACCATGGCGCGCCGCAGGCGCTCGGGCACCGGCTCCGAAGGCTCACCGGCCGCCGGGGCGGGCTCCACCCGGCCCTGCAGCCAGGCCAGCACGTCGTTGAGCCAGACCGTCACCGCCGGATCGCCGGTCTCGGCCTCGGCCAGCATCAGCCAACCGGCGGGGGCCAAGGGCTCCCGGGCGATGCGGATGCGAGCCTCAGCCGCTCGGTCGGCCCGAGAAGGCCCCTTCGTCGGCACGGCGGGCCGGACCACCGCGGGCGGCAGCGACGGCGGCGCCGGCGGGCGCGGGGTGGCCAGGCCCAGGTCATCCGCCTCCAGATCCAGGGGCTCCACCCCCGAGATGTCGGCCGGCCAGGACGGCGGCTGCGCGCCGTCGTCTCCCAGATCCCCCTCGAAGGGATCGTCCAGATCGCCCCAGCTCCCATCTGTGCCCAGCGGCGCGTCGACCGACGCAGGCGCCAGGTCCAGCTCGGCCCACTCCAGCTCCACCGACGGCAACGGTGCGTCTTCGCCCAGCGCCCCCGGCCCGTCGGCCTCCTCGATGGCCAACTCGTCCCAACTGTCCAGCGCTGGCAAGGGCGGCGGCGTCGGGGGGATCTGGGCGGGCGGCACCGACGGGTCCAGCCACTCCAGATCGTGGCCCTCCGCCACGAGGGGGACCGCCATCATCAAGGGATCCGCGAACTCGGCCCCGGCCACCAGGGGCAAGGCGCCCGTGGTTGGCGCCAGCGGCGCCACCTCCTCGTCGAAGGCCAGACGGTCCTCGAGACTCGGGCCCTTCTCATCAGGGGCTGGCGGCGCGGGCGGACCCGCGGAGGGCGGGCCCGGTGGCAACGGGGCGCCCGAGGCCTCCTGGGCGGGCGAAGGGCTCGGAGTCAGCGCGGGCAGCGAGGGCCAGCTCACGTCATCCAGAGGCCCCATGGAGATGGGTCCATCGCTCCGGGGCCCGGGCTGGGGGGCGCCCGCTCGGGTCGGCGCGGCGTCGCGCGGATCCGCCGCAGGCCGCGCGCTCGGCAGTTCCGCGACTGCCTCGTCTGCGTCCCAGTCGTCGAGGTCCAGCAGGTCAGGCCGGCCCGGACGCGCCACGGCCACCACGCCCATCGACAGGGTGCCCGTAGAGGGTCGCTTCTCTCGGCGCGGCCAGGCCTCGTCCAGCCCCGCGCCCCGCTGCGGCGGGGTCGAGATCGGCTCGGCGCCGTCCAGGCCGCGCGGTGAAGCGTCCGGCTCCAGGCCGGGCTGGGACGCGGCCAATCCGTCGAAATCGAAATCGGCGCCTTCGCCCCCAGCGGCCACCACCGTGGGCTCGGGCAGCACCAGGTCGTCGCCCCCGTCCAGGCTGCCCAGGTCTGCCGGCTCGGCCAGTTCATCCCCTTCGCCAAGGACACGAGGCTCGGCCGACGGCTGGTGCGCGGCGGCCGCGTCGACGGCCGCATCAGCAGCGGGCGCCACGGACGGCGTGGGCTCCAGGGCGCCCCAGCCCTCGAAGGCGTCGGGCGGCTCCGCGGTGGCGTCGGTGGGGGCGGACGCGCCCTGCCCGGGCGCCTGAGCGCCCGAGCGCGCCGCCTGCAGCCCCACGCCGGCGTCCTTGGCCAACAGCGCGTCCACCTCGGCCAGCGCCTCGTCCAGGTCGCCGGCCGCGGCCTCCTCGACGTCCGGGTCGATGGCGAGGTCGCCCTCCTCGAACGCGATGGAGGCCGAAGCCTCGAGCGCACCCAGCGGCCCCAGGTCGAGCGACTCGCCCCAGTCCGAGCCGTCCTCCACCTCCGGCAGGTCCACGCTGTCCAGGACCGCCCGGTAGTCATGGCTCTTGGCCACCGGCCCCAGCTCGCCCTCGAGGGCCAGCAAGAGCGGATCGGCGGGATCGTCCTCGCGGAACGCAGCCAGTCGCGCCTGCGCGAGGCCCCGTTGCCCATTGACCAGCAGCGCGCGGACCCAGCCGGCCCGCGCCCCGGCCCGCGCCACGGGATCCGTCGCCGTCGCGGCCAACGCCTCGTAGGCGGCCGCCGCTTCGCGGGCCTCCCCGTGCGTCAGGAGCGTCTCGGCCACGGCCTCCGCGGCCCCTGGCGCTCCAAGATCGCGGGCGACCCGCAGGTGGCGCAGCCCGCCCTCGATGTCCTTGAAGTGGCGCGCCTTCAAGCGCCCCACCCGCAGCTCCAGGCGCGCGACCTCGTCGTCCGGGAGGCCCAGCGCGACCGCCCGTGCGTACTGCTCGACGGCCGCGGGGAAGTCCTCGAGCCCGAAAGACAGGTCGGCCAGGGTCCGGTGAGCGACCGCGTTGTCGGGCTCGTGGGCCACGATGCGCTGCCACGTGGCCCGCGCGGCGCGCCGATCGCGCAGCCCGTCGAGCTGGATCCCGGCCAAGGCGTGCAGCAGCTCGCCGCGCTCGGCCTCCTGCGGCCCTGCCGCGAGGCGGCGCTCGATGACGGTGGCCAGCGGGGCCCAAGCCCGCTCCGCGCTCAGCCGGCTCCGGGCGGTCTCCACCAAGGCCCAGCTCTGGGGGGCGCGGATCGCGGCCAGGCCCGAGAGCCGAGCAGCGTCAGCGGGCTGCTTGAGCACATCTGCACAGACGTCAGCCGCCTCGCCCAGCACCTCCGCCTGGAGCGCGGGGCTCCGCACACAGCCCACGAGCCCGATCGCTGCGGCGACGCGCTCGGTGCCCTGCGGCTTGGGGCCAATCCAGCCGCCCCAGCGGCTCAGGCGCGCCAAGGCGCCGGTGGGCCAGGCGACCTCCGCCTGGGCCCGAAGCTCCTCGGCCAGCTCGGGATCGCGTGTCCGCTCCAGCAACGCCGCCTCCCACAGGGCGGCGGCCTTCTCCGGCTCGCTGCTGGCCTGGCGGGCGACCCGCAGGAGCGTGGCGGCGCGGCCCGCTGGCTCCTCACTGCGTGCGGCCAGGAGCGCGTCCCAGCCCCGGGGCGTGTCAGGATGCAAGGCGAGCACCCGCTCCCAGGCGGACGCCTGGGCCGCCGCCGTTGTCGTCGGATCCCAGGTGCCCAACGCCGCCGCCACCTGAGCGACCCACGGGGCATCGACGGTGCCGCCGAGGGCCTCTGCGAGCTGTGAAAGGTGGCCTTGTGCGGCCGCCAGATCCCCCCGCGCCACCGCCAGACGCGCCTCGGTCCAGGCACCGAAGGCGCCCTCCGCGGCGCCGGCCGCCGACCGCCCGTCCAGCAGCCGCCGGGTGTTCGCCGCCGCCCCCTGCGCGAGCAACGCCGCCTCAATGGCCCCGGCATCCCCCACCGGCCGCGCCAAGGCCTCGAGCACCCAGCCCAGCCCGGGATCCCCGCCGTTGGCGTCGAGCGCCCGCCGCGCGGCCTGCACGCTCGGCGCCAGGCCGGCGACCCAGCCGGCCGCGAACGCACCGTCCGCAGGCTCGGCCCATGCCACGGCCTGCTGCACCTCGCCCGGCAGCGAAGCCTCGATGGCCGCCCAACGCTCCGCGGCCGGTGCCGCCTGCACTCGATCCCCGTCGCCAGCCCTCGGAAGCCCGTGCGCCAGTCGGATCAGCGCGGCCCTGAGCCCGGGCCCGTCCCCCGGCTGCCGATCATAGAGCGCCGCGACCTTCGCCCAGTCACCCCGGGCCGCCAGGTGACGCCCCAGCCGAATGTGCGCCAGCCGCAGGTCCGCGACCTCAACGGCGAGGCGAAGGGCCTCTTCGCCGACTGCCCCGTCGCCCAGTGCCTCCGCCTGCCAGGCAGCCCAGAGCGCCAACCGCGCGCGCTGTGCGCCGGTGGCCGCCTGCGCCACCTTCAAGGTCTGCCGCGGATCGGCCTGGTCGTACGCCGCCGCCACCAGGGCCTGCGGGGCGCTCGCGTCAGACTCGATCAGCGCCGCGGCCTCATCGGCGCCGTCTCCGCCGGCCACCGCGGCCCGCCATTGGTCGATGGGATCGGCTTCGTGGGGGAATGTGCCCCCAACCGCCCGCAGGCCCGCAGCGACCCGCTCAACCCCCAGCAGCCCCGCGGCCACCTCGAAGTGCCGTCGGGCTTCCGCCGGATCGCCCGCGCCCAGGGCCTCCCAGCCAGCCTGCTCGGCGAGCAGGCCCGTCAGCCCGTCCGGCGCCGCCTGCCCCGCCAGGACCGCCGCGGCGGCGCCACCGGTCAGCAGCCGCCGTCGCGCAAGCCGTGCCACCCGCAGGCCGCCCGAAGCGGCTTGCTCATAGGCTTCGCCAGCAAGCACCCGGTCACCCGCCCGCTCGGCCGCGCGACCCACCTGCCAGGCGCCCAGGGCGGCCTCGCGGGGATCGGGATCGCGCCGCCAGGCCCCCAGCGCCTCGGACGCATCGACCCCCTGCCGAGCCAACTCGCGGGCTGCGGCCACGTCGCCGCGCACGTCCTGGGCTGCCGCCCGGAACAGAGCCTCGGCGCGGCCACGGTCGCCCAGCGGGCCGTCCGCGTACATCGCAGCCACGTACCGGGCCCGTCCCCGGGCCAGCCCGGCCGGCAGGGCCGCCGCGGCGCCCTCCAGGTGGGCCACGAGCGCCGCGTGGTCGCCCTCGCCGGCCAGGATCTGGGTCAGCCCATCGCGGGCCGAGGTCAGCGAGGGATCAGCAGCCAGCGCGGCCTCGAGGTCGCCCCGAGCCCCGGCCGTGTCACCCGTCTCTCGCCGCTGCGCGGCGCGCGCCATGAGCAACCGCGCCCGGTGCGGCAACGAGCCCGTCTCAGCGATGCGCGCGTCCAGCGCCTCGGGGTCGTTCGCGGCGTCATCGCCCGCCAGGGCAAGCCGAGCCAGCAAGGCCGGATCCGCTGGCGAGAGCACCAGCGCTTCCTTCACCAACGCCAGGACCGGCCGGCTGGCCTCGACGCCGTGGTCCTGCGCGGCCCGGATGAGCTGGACGAGCAGACGCAGCCGGGTTGCGCCGGCGGCCCCGCCTTCCAAGCCAACCTCGCACCAGCGAGCGGCCTGCCGGAGGTCGCCCACAGCCTCCGCCGCCAGCGCCAGCCCTTCGGCTGATGGCGGGTGCCCCGGCGCGCGGACCTGCGCCTCCTCATACAGCGCCGGGGCTCGCTCCGCCCCATCCGCGCGGGCGCTCGCCAGCGCGGCCGCGTCGCACAGCAGATCGGCCGCCGCCTGTGGGGTCTCGGCCGCGTCGGCCTCGGCGAGCAGCAGGGCCATGCCGGCACCGACCCAGGCCACGCCGCCCGGTGCGTCCAGGCGGGCCCACATGCTGTCGAGGGTGTTCGCGTTCATCGGGCCCCCTCACCCAGCCCGAGCGCGCGCCGCAGCGCCCCGTGCGCCGGCCCGAGCGCGAACAGGTACAACGCGCGCGCCGCCGGATCCCGCTCTACGGCCACGGCGAAGTCCGTGGGGGCCGCCTCGCTCAGGGCCGCCACCCGGGCGACGGCGGCCGACAGATCCTCACACACCAGCAAGCCGGCCCGATGGGCAGAGGCCCGCACCGCCTCGCTGTACTCCAGGAAGTCGGGCGTGCCGCCGGCCCGCTCGAACTCGACCGCCAAGGGCCCGACGGGGATCCGGGCGGCTGCCGCGGCGGACCGCAGCGCGTCCTCGTTGGGTGGCCGGTTCCTGGGACGGGAAGCCTCCGCAACACCCGACGCCACCGCCACGGTCCGCACGGCGGCCTCCAGCGCGTCGGCCGGCAATCTTGCAGCCAGCAGGCGCCCGTCCCGGAGCCCTTCGAGGGTGCAGCCCACGTCGAACAGGTCCCCCGGCTCGGCCTGCCCCTGCAGCACCGCGCGCGGCACGCGCAAGACCGGTGCGGGGTCGTAGCCGCCGCCCAGCTCGCCTTCGACCATGCACAGATCCTCGACGCCCAGCGCAGCGCCCCAGGCCTCGAGCCAGGCCCGGCCTTCGATGGGCAGGCCATCCACCGACGGCCCGGTGGGGGGCTGGCCCAGCGCCACGCGGAGCGCCGGCGCCGTCAGCGCGAACAACACCCCGGCGGGCCGCGCCTCGCGCCGATGCACGAGCAGCCAGGCGATGCGCTCGGGGGCATGGGCCTGCGGTGGACGCAGCCGGCGCGGTCGTTCGGCCAGCGCGGCCTGCACCCGCTCGTCATCGGCGCCGAGCATCCGAAGGGCCTCGGCCGCCCAGCGCTCGCCGTCGCGATCCCCGCGAGCGCGCTGCAGGCGGAACAAGTCCTGGAGCACCGCGACGTCGCTTGGGCTGGCCGCGAGGCGGACCCTGACCGCTTCGATGGCGCGCACCAAGGCGTCCTCCACGTGATCGGCGGGCACGTCTTCGGCGGGAAGCTGCTCGATCTCGGCCAGCATGAGCCAGACCGCCTTGAGCTGGTCGGCATCGAGCTCGACCGCCCGCTTGAACCAGCCCGCCGCCCGCCGGTGGTCCTGCACCACCCGCGACAGGATCCGCCCGATGGCCATGGCGCGGTGGGCCTTCGCCGCCGGGGTCGGCTCCACCTCCAGCAGGCGCAACAGGGTCCTGACCACACCGCTCCAGTCCCGCAACCGGGATCGGACCTCGGCCTGCAGCTCCAGCAGCGCCCGGTCTTCGCCCAGCCGACCGGTGGCCTCTTCCAGCCGCAGCAGCGCGCCCTCGGGATCACCCCGTGCTTCGAGGGCGCGAGCGTGCGCCAACGCCGCCTTCAGCGCCCCCTCCTCGGCCTGGAAAGCCACGTCGAACGCCCCATCAGCGGCCGCATGGTCCCCCGCTCGCTCGGCGTACTGCGCCGCCCGGAGCGCCGTGTCGGCGTCATTTGGCGCCTCGGCGAGGAACGGCGCGAGGATGGCGTACGCACCCGCCACATCGTCGAAGCGCTCCGCCCGCAGACCGGCCCGCGCCCTGGCCAACGCCAGGCGCTCATCGAAGGTGGCGGCCACCGAGGCCTGCGCGTCGTAGAGCGCCTCGAGCCGGCTCCACGCCTGCTCCGCGATCAAGCGCTCGGCGAGCCGCTGAGCGCGCTCACCGTCGTCGGGCGCCGCCAGCACCGCGGCCTCGAGCGCCGCGAGGGCCTCCTCGCCGTCCTCGCCGGCGCGCTCCAGCCGCGCCACCCGGGCCCGTAGCGCGGCGGCCCGCCAGGTTGGCGACCGCAGCGCCTCGGTGAGCCCTTCCAGCGCCAGATCCGCCTCGCCGTCGTCCCCTTGGAGCTGCGCCAGGCGCCGGGACGCAAGCGCCACGAGGGGGCTGGCGGGGGCCTCGGCCCGCAACGCTTCGAGGGCCGCTGCCAGCGCCGAGGGGTCACCAGCCGCCACGGCGTGGGCCACCGCCCGCACCGCCGCGGTCCGAGCACGGCCTGCGGTGGCGCTTCGCGCTGAACGCGCCTCGACGCTCTCCCCCCGCGGCTGCCCGGCGACGGTCAGCATCCCATCACGGGCGGGGCCCTCGGGCAGCTGCGCCGCCTCGGCCGCCAGAATTCGCTGACGATCCGCAAGGTTGGGCGCAGCCCGGGCCCGCTCCGACCAGGGCCCGCCGGCGTGCCCCACCTCGACGGCCGGGCCCAACCGGACGAAGCCGTCGCGGGCCGCGGGGTTCGCGGGATCGGCGTCCAGCGCCGCCTCGTAGGCGGCCAAGGCCCGCTGGGGCTCCAGCAGGCGCACCTCGAGGATCTCGCCAACCCGCGCCCACAGGTTCGCGCAGGTCGCCCCCTCGGCCTGCTCGGCCTGGGCGCTGAGGGCCGCCACCACGGCGCGCCAGTCGCCGCGTCGCTCCGCCAGCCACCCACCGATCAGCGCCAGATCCGCACCGGTCTCGGCGTCGGTCTCGGGATGCTCTGCCTGCCAGCGCCCGATGAACCCCGCCGCCTCGTCGTCGAGCCCCGCCGCCAGCAACGCGTCGGCGAGCTGCACCGCCGCGAGCCCGCTCCAGCGCAAGGCTGTCGGCGCCTTTGCAAGCGCGAGCAAAGCGTCGGAGGCCCCGCCCGCAGCCGCCAGTCGCACCACACCGTCGGCCCCGATCGCGTCGGCCGGGTCGGCGGTCAGCGCGGCCTGGTACGCCGCCAACGCAGAGCCCACGTCGCCCGCCAACTCCGCCAGCCGCCCGACCACGCCAAAGGCCACCGCCCGCTGCGCGGGCGGGGTCGCTTGGGCCACCGCGCGTTGAGCAGCGACAGCCGCAGCCCAGTCGCCGGCGGCCAGTGCCACGTCCACCAGCGCTCGCTGGGCATGCAGATCGTCGGGCGCCAGGCGCACCAGCCGCTGGTAGACCCGCAGCGCCTTCCCCGGCGCGCCAAGGCGATGCAGGAACAGCTCGGCCGCCAGGTGCAGCCAGCCCCGCTGCTCCTCCGCGTCGTCCGCTCGCTCGACGCGCCCCAGCGCCAACGCGGCCACCCGCCCCCAGTCGCCGCCCCGGGCGAAGTGGCGCTCCAGGACCAGGACGGCGTCGAGCCCGGCCGGGGCCAACGCCAGCGCCCGCTTGGCCCATGGGACCGCGTGCTCCGGCGCCTCCAGCGGGCCCTCCAGGGCCAGCACCACCCGCAGGTAGCGATCCACCAGTCGATCAACGAGCGCTTCGCGGGCCGCGCCCTGGGCATCCGCCAGCGAGGCCTCCAACGCCTCGATCTCGGCCACCGCCCGTGGGTGCGCCGCGGCGGCGTCGTCATCGAGCCGGGCCGCCAGCCGGAGGGCAGGCGTGTGCGTGGGATCGGCGGCCAGCACAGCCTTCACGTGGGCCCGCGCGGCCGGCAGCGCGCCCTGCTCGGCCGACAGCCGGGCCTGGCGAAGGGCAAGGGCGTGGCGGACCTCGTCGGGGCCCATCTGCGCCGAGGCGGCGGCCAGCGCCGCGGCCTCGGCGGCCCGGTGGCCCAAGAGGCGCGCTCGCGCCGCCAGCCAGCCCAGCGAGCCGGGGCGGGCGCCCCGCGCACCGTCGACCGCATGGCCGAAGCCCGGGTGATCCCCGTTGGCCTCAGCGGCCCAGGCCCGCGCCACGGCGGCCGCCGGCCCTTCCAAGCCATTGGGGCGCAGTTCGAGCGCTGCGGCGAGGAGCCCCGCGTTCCCCTGGGTGAGCGCGTGCCACTCGATCAGCGCGCCCAACGCCGGGCTGGGGTCGAGCCGCTGCAGGCCATCTTCGGCCCAGGCGTCGGCGTAGCCCGGCTCATCGCGCATGTTGAGCCGGAGCTGCTCAAGGGCCAGCGCCTGCCACAGTGCCGGTGACTGGGCACGGGCCAACGCCCACTGCAGCACCGCCCGCTCGTCGCGCACCCCCGGCCGCGCCGACAGCGCCAGCAGGCTCGAGAGCATGGGACCCAAGGCCGTGGGATCGTACTCGGCCGCCCAACCCCAGTCGCTGTGGGCCCGCTCGGCGTCTCCCGTGCGCCAGGCCAGGTGCCCGGCCTCGTCGAGCGCTGTGGCGTCGCCCCGTTCCAGCAATGCCAGGCGCTCGTCGGTGCGGCCCTGCATGGCCAGCAGCTCGTGAAGCAGCCGCCGGGCGGGCGAAAAGGTGGGCGCGTTCGCCATCGCTGCACGCGCGGCGGCCAGCCCCACCTCCACGTCGCCATGGACCCGCACCGCCACGGCGGCATAGCCAAACGCCAGGCTGGCGAGACGCTCGGGGTCGGCCTCGCCCTCAATGGCGCGGCGCAGGGCGGCCAGGAGCCCATCGAAGGCGGCCGCACGCGGCAGCTCGCTCTGTGGCTTGGGGAGCGCCACGGCGACCCCGGCGCCCTCACCCCATGACCAATCCGGGGCGGCCGGGCTGTGCTCCGGGAACACCTCGCCCGGGACGCAGGGATCGACGGGAGGCAGCGTCACCAAGAGCCGCAGCCCGCGGGGTGGGATGGCCGCGGCATCCAGCAATGGGCCGGGCCCGTCCGGCACGCGCAGATCCGGCGGCGCATTGGCAACCCCACCGCCGTCGGACCGGGCGCCCGAAGGCGCCACGGGCTCCCGCGCCGGCATGTCGGCGATGACCACCGGCTCGGCCTCGGAGGGCACCGGTGCGGGGCTGAGATCGGGTTCCGGGGGCGGCGGCGGTCCCGAGCTCAGGCCGGGCTCGTCGTCCAGCGCCTCCAGATCCGCTTCGTCCAACTCCTCGAGGTCATCCAGCTCATCCGAGCCATCGAGAGGGTCCGACGCATCACCAAGGTCGAGCGCAAAGACATCCTCTCCGGCGCCGCCCACTGCCACGGCCCCATCGGACGGCGGGACCACGGGGTGCGCGAGCACGCCGGTCTCCGCAAGCGCGGCGTCGGCGGCATCCAACGCGACGGGCCCCAAGGCCAGCGTCGCGAAGGGGGCCGGCGGCGAGGACGCGCCGAACGCCGCCTCAATGCCAGAGTCCAGCGGCGGCAGGGTGTCCAGCCCCACCGAAGACGGCGCCGGGGCGTCGCTCTCGCCCGGCGGACTGCCCACAGGCGGCGGACCGAGGGGCGTGGGTCGCTCCAGCGGCGCACCCAACATGGGCGTGGGGGGCGGCGTCGCCGGGGACGGGGCCGCGCTGTCGTCCAGCCGGCCCCACAGGTCGTCGTCTTCCAGATCCCCATCCGCGAGGTCTTCGCCCTCTGCGGCGTCGCCGTCCAGGTCCAGGCCAGCGGCGAGATCCAGGCTCCCCAGGGTCAGCGACGGGGGCTCGGCGGGCCCGGTCAGCAGCAGCTCGTCGTCGTCCTCGTCTTCCAACGCTGCCAGCAGGGCGTCATCGAACCCGAACAGCCCCGTGTCGGGCTTGCGGGGCTTCGGCGGCGACGACGCCGTCGTCGGCGCAGCGTTCGCCGGGCCCTCTGCGCCCCCTCGCTCGTCCGGGTCCGCCATATAACGCCGGGTTTTCCTTTGACGATCAACGATTTGCGGACCGAGTATCCGACCGCCCTGAAGGGGCTGTCAACCGCCCCCCCGGCGGGCCGTCAAGGCCCTGTCGCTCACCAGCGCAGGTCGACCCGGAGCATGCCCTTGCCGACCGTATCGTCGGCCATGGCGCCAGCCAGCGCCGCCCCGGCCAGGAAGCCACCGGCCTGCGCCCCGACGCTCAGGCTGCCTACCCCGTGCAGCCGCCACTCGCGGCTGGCGGCGACGGCCAGCTCCGCGCCGTAGAACCGAGCCGAGGGGCTGCCAAAGGCGTTGCGGGCCACCCCACCTGCCTGGAATGTGCCGTACGGATCGAGCCACGGGACCGCAGCCCACGCCACCACCCCCGCCAGCGTCAGGCGCCATGGCCCGGGGCGCCACGACACGCCCGGGAACAGGTACAGCGCGTTGCGCACCGCGCCGTCCGTCGGCAGGTCCTCCAGCCCCGGCGGCGCGCGCCCCACCCGATCCACGTCGGCCATCCGGTCCGCCGCGCGCGCCGTGAGCAGGCGCAGCACGTCGGGAAACAGCACAAAGCCGACCCGATGATCCGGATCGAAGCTGAAGTCGCGATCCGCCTCGTCCGCCGGATCCGCGTCGCCGCTCGCGTAGCCCGTTTCGAGCGCGAGGGCCACCCGGGGGCACCGCCATGCCAGATCCACCCGGCCCAGCCAGCCCAGCGCGAGGCGCTCCACGCCCCCGGGGCTGGACACCGTGGCCCGCCGGGCCGACTCGCCGAAGGTCAACACCGCCTCGCCCGACAGCTTCAAGTCGGCGCCGAACATGTAGAGCGGCACCGTCCACTCGCCGTAGCCGTCCAGATAGGTCAGCGAGGCCTCCGCCAGATCCACGTCGGTCTGCCACCGGTGCATGCCCATCAGCCCCAGACGGACGCCCTCGCCGAACCACTCCACGGCACCGAAGGCCCGCCAGGCCGTGTCGCCCTCCAGGAAGCTGGCGCGCTCGTCCTGCCAGACGTGATCGCCCCCCAGCGTGAACGTCAGCGTCGCCAGGGGCCCGGTGGTGAGCGGCCAGAAGGGCCGCCCCTGGAGCAGCAGCCGATCGACGAGATCGCCATACCAGCGGTCGCCAAAGCGCTCGACCCACGGCCCCGGATCGCGATCCTGACCGTCGGCGTCGAGCAACCCGATGCCCCAGTCCGCGCCCATCTGCCCGAAGGCGACGGCACCCCGCTCACCGGTCCACCGCACCCAGGCTTGCCGCGGCTCCACGGTGGTCCAACCCCGCTCAGGATCCTCGGGGTCGCCCTGTCGCCGCTCGGCAAAGTCCGCGCCCACAGGGTTGGGATCGCCGGCGATCTGACCCGTCAGGACGTCCACCTCGAGGCCGATGTCCACGTCGTCGATCTCGATGCTGGGCCTGATCCGCAGGCGGTGCGCCGCTTGCCAGCGCTGCCCGCTCTCGGCGCCCGTCTCGTCCAGGGACGTGGCCGTCAGGCCGGTGGCCCGCAGCCGGTAGCCTCCTGGGGTCTGCCAGCGCACCCGGGCGTCCGCCACAGCGGCTGCGCCGAGCACGCACAGGATGACGGGCAGCCTCCGCATGGCAGAGGGTCTACACCACCCCCGCCCCCGGGCCAAGCGCCCTGAACGTTCGCAGGCGGCGCGCGCACGCCCACGGCCCTGCTAGAGTGCCGGGACTCGGGCGGGCACGGCGGCATGTCCAGGCCAGGGCAGAGCGCCGCCCCACCGCCCCAGACGCCCCCCGGAGGTCCCGGTGCTCCGTGCCCGCCTGATGCTGCTCCTGCTCGCCCTGTTCGGGCTGCCTGGCTACACCCTCATCGAGCTCGACAGCGGCCCGAACCTGCGCTGGACCCGCGGCTTCGAGGTGCCGATCCACATCGACACTCGTGGGCACCCCACCCTCGCCTTCGCGGCCGTCCGGGGCGCCCTGGACCGGGCGCTGGCCCGCTGGCACCAGCCGGACACCACCCTGCGCTTCGTCCGCGACCCCAACGGCCGCAACGGGGACAGCCCGGCCATGGATGGCGTGAACCTGGTCCGTTTCGAGCGCACCGCCCTGCCGCCCGAGGTGGATCCGAGCCACACCCTGGCCTTCACCAGCCCGGTGAGCGGCGCGTGTACCGGGGTGTTGTTCGAGGCCGACATCACCTTCAACGCCGTCGACACGCGCTGGTCGGCTGATGGGCAGCCGGGGAACAACGAGTTCGACATCGAGAGCGTGATGGTTCACGAGGCGGGCCACCTCCTCGGCCTCGATCACACCGGCGATGAGCGGGCCATCATGTTCCCCAGCATCGGCGCTCGCGAGGTCAAGCGGATCCCCCAGAACGACGATCTGCGGGGCCTGCGCGCGGTCTATGGGGTGGACGTGGGCCGGCTGGACTGCACCAGCGACTTCGCCTGCGCGGGCGGCGAGGTGTGCCTCTACAGCCTCCGCTCCGACGACCGCTTCGGTACCTTCTGCGGCCCACCGGTCGGCCCCCGCGACCCCGGGCAGGCCTGTGACGGCGACCAGCCGATCTGCGAGAACGGCTGTGCCAACGGGCTCTGCCTGGGCGATGACGTCTGCTCGGCGATCTGCCTCACGGACCGCGAGTGCCCACGTGGCCAGACCTGCCTCCCGCAAGACACGGGTGGCGGCCAGTTCGTGAGCTTCTGCCTGCAGCTCGACCTGTGCGACGCCAACTTCGGCGGCTGCGCCGCCGGATCGGCGTGTGGCGTGCTGCCCCACCCGCAGGACGCAGCCCTCATCTACCTGTGTGTCGACGCCGGCGGTGGGGTGGACGGCGATCCCTGCCAGCTCGGCAGCGACTGCCGCGGCGGGGTCTGCAGCCAGGGGGCCTGCGCCACGCTCTGCCAGGCCAACGACGACTGCGCCCCCGGCTTCCCCTGCACCCAGGTCGAGGTGCCGCTGCCAGCGGGGGGCACGGCGCCCGCGCCCCTGTGCCGCCGTTCCGACATCCCCTGCACCCGTGAGCGCGACTGCGAGGTGGGCGAGACCTGCGTCTACCAGCGCCTGGACGGCCGGACCGAGGGCCGGTGCCTGCCCACCCGGGGCGCCGGCACCGGCGAGGCGTGCGCCCGCGACCGAGACTGTGCCAGCGCCTTGTGCCTGCCCGAGGGGCGCTGCACGCAGCTCTGCTTCCAGGACCGCGACTGTCCCGGCGCCATGACCTGCGGCCGCGTGGAGTTCGAGGGCGCTGGCGCCCCAGGCTGCGTGGGCGCGCCGAACCCGGCTGCAGACCTGGGGGTAGCCCCCGACGCGGCCCCCGACCTTGGCCCCGGTAGCGACGCCGCGCCCACGGACGCTGCGGCCCCCACGGACGCCTCCGCCATGCCCGAGGGCCCAATCTGGGTGGACGGCGGGACCGTCCGGCCGGACGCCGGCGGCCCACAGGTGGTGGAGCGTCGCGGTGGCGGCGGCGGCGCGACCCCCTTTGGCTGCGCGCTCAACCCCACGCGGCCGGCGCCAGGCGCGCTCCCGCTCCTGGCGTTGCTGGTCGGTGCGCTGGTCCGCCGCCGCGTCCGTCAGCGCTGATCGAGCAACGCCAGCACAGCCTGCTGAAAGTCCGGAAAGCGCAGGGGCTTGCGCAGGAAGCCCGCCGCCCCTGCCGCCACCGCCCGGGCCTCCTGGTCCACTTGCGCGTGGGCGCTGACCACCAGCACGGGCACCGCGGAGGTCCGTGGATCGCCCCGCAAGGCAGCCGTGGCCGTCACGCCGTCCACATCGGGAAGCTCCAGATCCATGACCACCAGATCGGGCGGCGCCGCGTGCGCCGCAGCGAGCCCTTCTCGTGCGGACGACACCAGCTCCACGGCCAAACCCTCGGCCTCCAGCAGGTCTTGAAAGAGCCGCCGGTTGAAGCGGTCATCCTCGATCACCAGCACTCGGCGCGCTTGCCCCACCAAAAAAGCACCCACCCTCAAAAAACGATTGACGCCCAAAGGCGGCCCAAGTATAACGCCCCTCGCTGCGAAAGTGGCGGAATTGGCAGACGCGCTGGATTCAGGTTCCAGTGTCCGCAAGGACGTGGGGGTTCGACTCCCCCCTTTCGCACTTCAAAACGCCCGGTCGAGTTTCTCGGCCGGGCGTTTTTTTTGCGCAACGGCCGCCTGAGCGGGCCCGGCCCCGTGCCCCCGGTCTCACCGACCATCACCTCAAGCAGACCTCACGGAGCGGAACAGCCGTCACGGCGAATCCCTCCTGACAGGCCTGCGCAGCCGCCCCCGATCTGCTCTTGCCTCAGCAGCCCTCAGCCCCCTCGGAGCTGCGCGATCTCGGCATTGGTCAGGTTCTGCGACAGCGTGATCTCGGTGGTGGCTTCGATGCCACTCTCGGCCTCGACCGCCCGGACGTGGACCAGGCCGCTGGCGTCGATGTCGAAGCTCACGTCGATGGTGATCTCGCCTCGCGGCGCCTGCCGGAACCCCGAGAACGAGAACTCACCCAGCGACTCATTCTGGCGGGCCTCGCGAGACTCGCCCTGGTAGATCCGGATCCGCACCGAGCGCTGCCCATCGGAGGCGGTGACGAAGGACCGTCCCTGCTCCACGGGGATCGCCGTGTTCTTCGGGATGACCACCTCGGTGAAGCCGCCCACGGTGCCCACCCGCAGGCTGAGCGGCGTCACGTCGATGAGCACCGCGTCGTTGCGCCGGTTGACGAGCTGGTCGGCATGGATGGCCGCCCCCAGCGCCACCGTCTCATCGGGGCTGATCCGGGTCTGCGCCGCCCGCCCGAAATACGTCTCCACGGCGCTGCGGATGAAGCGACTGCGCGACTGCCCGCCCACGAGCACGACGCCGTCGATGTCGCCGACGCCACAGCCAGCCGCCTGCAGCGCGGCGTCGCACACCGCGAAGGTGCGCTGCACGAGATCGAAGGTCAGGCGCTCGAGCTGCTTGTGGGTCAGCACCGCTGAGAGGGTCATGGACCCTTCGTCGTCGCGGGCGATGTCGGGCACCTCGACCTCGGTCTCGTCCACCTCGGAGAGCTGCATCTTGGCCCACTCCGAGTGCTCCTTGAGCATCTGGAGCGCCACCGGGTCGGACTTCAGGTCGATGCCGGTCTGCCGGTGAAAAGCGTCCGCCAGGTAGTCCATGATCCGCTGGTCGAAGTCGTCCCCGCCCAGGAAGGTGTCGCCCTCGGTGGATCGGACCTCGAAGATGTCCTCGTTGATGTCGAGGACGGTCACGTCGAAGGTGCCGCCCCCCAGATCGTAGACGGCGATCCGCTGCCGCAAGCCCTTGTCATAGCCGTAGGCCAAGGCCACCGCGGTGGGCTCGTTGATGATCTTCAGCACCTCCAGGCCCGCGATGCGGCACGCGCTGCGCGTGGCCTGGCGCTGGTTGTCGTTGAAGTGCGCCGGGACGGTGATCACGCACTTGTCGATGGGCTGCCCGACGTGCTGCTCAGCGACCCGCCGCAGCTCCTTGAGCACCTGCGCGCTGATCTCGGGCACCGGGTGGACGGTCTCGTCGATCTTGACCCGCACGTCCTTGTGCGGCCCTTCGACCAGCTCGTAGGCGACCCGCTCCTTGGCCTTGCGGACCTCCTCCGAGACGAAGTAGCGACCCATCAGGCGCTTGAAGGACGCGACGGTCCGGGCCGGGTCGACCATCAACCGCTTCTTTGCGCGGCTGCCCACCCACACCTCGCCGTCGGGCGAGAAGTGCACCACGGACGGGTGCACCGACTCGCCCCACTCGTTCGGGATGACGCGGGCGCGGCCGTTCTCGACCACCGCCACGACGCTGTTGCTCGTCCCGAGGTCGATGCCGATGGCGATGTCGCTCACCTGGGACCCCCTCCCACTGCCTGAGTGCCGGGAGCATAAGCCGGCCTCACCCCCGGTGTCACCCGCTGCGCAGCCGGCTCGGTCGGGCAGGCGCACCACGCAAGGTCGAGCCCGCAACCCGCTGAGGGGTGCACCGCGCCGGGACAGGCCGGGAGCCGGTCCGCGCGTGCCAGATACCAGTATCCGCAGCTCGGTCGCTGGCGCGGAGCCAGCCCCCGATCAAACTCACTGCGCCGGTGCCTCGCCGCCCCCTGATAACCAACGACGCGCCCGGCAGCACGCAGGAGCGCCGCCTCCTGGTAGCGGGCGGCCACCCACGGCCCACGGGGCGCAACGTGCTCCAGGCACTGCGCCAGGCGCGCGCCGTCTCGCGGCGGCCCCCAGCCCATAGGCGCGAACCTCGCCACCCCCACCCACCCCAAGGCGGCGGCCAGCGTCCATGCCGCCCCCCACCCCACCAGGCGGCTCGGGCGTTGCGCCTGGCTCACCACCAGGACCAAGGCCGATGGCCAGGCCAGCGCAGCCCAGTTCAGCTCGGCGCGATAGACACACGCGAGCCCGAGCCACCCCAACGCCGTGGGCCAGCTCATGCGCGCCAGGCGGCGCCCCACAGCGCCCGACGCCTGGCCCCACGAACGCCAGATGGCTCGTGCTGCCACGGGCCCAAGCACCAGAATCTGGCCGGCCGCGAAGGCCAGCGGCGTGCCGGTGCCCAGCGCCCTGCTCCCCTGGAATGTCCAGGGCAACCCGCCATGGGTCCAGGACCAGCAAAGATGCGGGACGTAGAGGCAGGCAGCCACGGACACGGCTTGCACTGCTTGCCGAGCCCCCAGCGCCCAGCACAACCCGGGCAGCGCCACGAGGACCGTGGACTTGCTCCACAACGCAGCGGCGAGCGCCACGCCCACCGCCGCCGGCCGGCCGTGCGCCACGGCCGCCACCACCCCAAGCCAGGCCAGCGTCGCCGGCGCGTCGGGCGTCACCACGAGGGCCATGGAGAACCCCAGCGGCGTCGCCAGCGCGAATGCCGGCAGCCAGCGCCAGCCATCCCCCAGGGCCCGCCGGAGGCTCCACGCCAGCGCCCACCACAGCGACCCCGCGGCCAACCAGGTCAGGGCCCGCCCGGCGCCGCCTCCGAGCGCCAGCCACCAGGCAACGCCGGGGGGATGGTCCAGGTAGCCCAGGCCGGGCCGAGCCGCCCACAGCCGGTAGTAGGCCTCGTCGGCGACGGGTGGGGTCAGGGCCGCGATGGCCCCCTGCACCAGCCAGAGCGCCGCGAAGGCGATCTCTGGGGCGCCAGGACGTGGGCGACCCTTCAGCCGCCGGCCAGCCGCAGCTTCCATACCAGGGTGAGGGCCTCACCGAAGATCCGCGCCGACATCTTGCTCTGGCCCGCGACCCGATCGGCGAAGCGGATCGGCACCTCCGCCACCGTGAACCCCGCCTGGATCGCGCGCCACGTCAGCTCGATCTGGAAGCCGTAGCCCACCGTCTGGACGGCATCGAGATCGATGCCCGCCAGCACCCGGCGGTTGAAGCACTTGAAGCCCCCCGTGAGGTCCCGGATGCCTACGCCCAGGATCGTGCGGGCATACAGGCTGCCCCCCTTGCTGATGAGCTGACGGTGCAGCGGCCAGTTCACCGTGCCCCCGCCCGGAGCCCACCGGCTGCCCAACACCAGGTCAGCCGTCTGTGCGCGCGCCAGGAGCACGGGCAACATGGCCGGTTCGTGGCTGAAGTCGGCGTCCATCTCGAAGATGTGCGTGTAGTCCCGCGCGAGGCCCCAGGCGAAGCCCGCCAGGTACGCGCGCCCCAGGCCCGCCTTCTCGGTGCGGTGGAGCACATGGACCCGCCCATCGGTCGCGGCTCGGGCGTCGGCCAGCGCCCCCGTCCCATCGGGCGAGCCATCGTCCACCACGAGCACGTGCCCCTCGGGCAGGTGCGCGTGGACTGCGTCGAGCAGGGCCTCGATGTTCTCGGCCTCGTTGTAGGTGGGCACCACCACCAGGGGCTTTGGCTGGTCAGACATCCGATCCTCCACGCTCCCGGGCCCCTGCTGCGGGGCTGGCCGGCGAGGCGCGCAGCATAGGAGGCGCCCGACGGGCGAGCAACCGCAGCAGATGCGTCGCCACCTCGCCGCCCCAGTCCGATCGGCGAAGTCGGGCCCGCACCGCCTCGACCGATGGGGCCCACGTCTCGGGCGCATGCAGCAGCCCCAGCGCAGCCGCCGCGATCGCCGCGGGCGTGCAGTCCTGAAGCACGCACTCCGGAAAGGCGCGGCGCCCGAGCACGAGGTTGGGCAGGCCCACGGCGGGGACCCTGACCAGGCGCTTCGCCAGCCACTCAGCGGCGGGGTCAAGGCGGGCGACCACCACACAGGGGCGCCCGGCCAGCACCGCATCCAGCGTGGCCGTCCCGGCCCCCACCCAGGCGCTGCCGGCCTGCCGCAGCGCAGCTCGGGCGCCGTCCGCCACCCGCGCCCAGGCAGGCCACCCATCTGGGAGGTCGGGAGCCAGTCCGGGGCTGCGTCCCCAGACGACCTCCAGGCTCGGCACCTCGCGCCGGAGGCGGGCTGCGGCCTCCAGCATCAGCGGCAACAGCCTGGCGGCGGTGCCGGGCCGGCTCCCCGGCAGCAGCGCGACCACCTCGGGCCGGCCCGGCGGCAAGGGCGGCGCCGAGGCCAACGGGTGACCGACGAAGTCCGCGGGCACGCGCTGGCGCCGGTACCACGCGGCGGCGTGCGGAAGCACACACCCCACCCAGTCCGTCTGACGCACGGCGTCGGCCCGCCATGGGCGCCACGCCCACGCCTGCGGCGGCGCCAGCCAGGCGGTCAACCCACCCGCGCCTCGCAGCAGGCGGCGGTTCAACTCGGGGAAATCCACCGCCAGGATCAGGTCGGTGTCGCTGGCCCGGTCGCGCAACGCCCGCAGGGCGCGGCGGAATGCGGGCAGGCTCGCCGCGGCGCCCGCCAGGCCGTGGGCGGCGAGCCCCTCGAACGGCGCGACGGGCGACAGCCCCGCCTGCTGGCACGCCGGCCCGCCCACGCCCGCCACCCGGTGACCCGCAGCCACCAACCGCGCCACCACGGGGGCGGCGAGCTGATCGCCCGAGGGCTCCCCCACCGAGACCAGAATCCGCGCCATCCAAACCGCTCCACACCGCCGGGCCAGTGTCGCTGCGCCATAGGCCACGCGCCAGTGGGTCCGCATGAACGCACCGGCCGAGGAGCGCCGTGGTGCCACTCGGGCGACGCACTGCACCGGCGAACCGCGAAGAAGGTTTCGCACCTCTGACGCCCGCGCCCCACGGTTTCAAGGGGTTGACGCATTGCGTCAGCAGGCATGGTTCTTGCTGACCTTCTGCGGCGAAACGAGCCTGGAGAGTCTGATGGTCCACGCACGCTCCACCGCGAACGACGCCCACTGGTCCCCTGCGCGCGATCCTCGTACGGCCGTCATCCTCAACAAGAACGCCAAGCGCGTTGGCCCGAAGGTGCGCCGCCGGGTGGCCGAGGCCGCGGGGCAGGCCGACGTCTTCTACACCGAGAGCCTGGAGCAGGCCGCCTTCGTCACCCGGCGGGTGGTCGACAGCGGCTACGGCACCGTGGTCACGGGCGGTGGCGACGGGACCGTCATCAACACCATCCAGCAGGTCCTCGACATCGCCGAGGAGCGTGGGCTCGAGGAGCGCCCCCGGTTCGCGGTCCTCAAGCTCGGCACGGGCAACGCCATCGCGGACTTCCTCGGGGCCGGTCGGTACGACGCGGATCTCCAGCGGCTGGAAGACGCGCCGACCCGGCTGGTGGACCTGGTGCGGCTGGCCGATGGGCGGCGGACCACCTTCGGGGGCATCGGCTGGGACGCCTTCATCCTCGACAACTACGATCAGCTCAAGCACGCCGCCGACCGCTTCGCCTTCACGCGGATGCTCTTCAAGAGCGCCATGGGCTACCTCATCGCCGGGCTCGGCAAGTCGGTGCCCGAGTTCCTGGTGCGGCGCCCCCGGTGGCGCGTGCGGGTCACCAACACTGGCGGCATGGCGGTCCAGCTCGACGCCGATGGGAAGGTCCTCACCCGCTTCCGGCCCGGGCAGGTGGTGTACGACGGGCACATCCGCATGGCATGCTTCGGCACCACCCCGTTCTACGGCTTCAAGTTCAACATCATGCCCTTCGCGGATCGCACGCCGGGCACCTTCCACCTGCGCCTGCTCGACCTCAGCCCGTTGGCGGCGGTGCGGCGGCTCCGCAAGGCGTGGGTGGGCCAGCTTCGCCACCCTGGCCTGACGGACCTCCTCCTCAGCAGCGCCCGGATCGAGATCATCGAGGGCGACGCCCCCCTGCAGATCGGCGGCGACGCCGCGGGGCGCGTGACCCAGCTCGACCTCGCCGTGGACGCCCCCATCGAGTGCGCGCACTTCAGCGCCTGACCTGCGCCGGATGACGAGCCGGTCGGGACGGGTTGTCGCCGGCCAAACGAAGGTGATACCTACCGGCGGTTCACGCGCAGGAGCCACGCATGCGGTTGTACGGAAGCCGAGTCCCCGCCATCGCCAAGGACATCATCAAGGAGCTCACCGACCGTGAGCTGATCGAGGTGTCTGCCGAGAACGTCGAGGAGGTGGAGGAGGACGCCAAGTCGGTCCTCAACGAGTACCTCCGCGCGGAGCGCCGCCTGACCGACGAGGCCAAGGACATGGCCCGCCAGCGCGGCCTGGATTACGCGGCGCACGGGAAGATCAAGCGCCAGATCGCCGACAAGCGCCGCTTCGGGCTCTACGAGGACGCGGTGGGGTACATCGCGAACCAGCTCATCGAGCTGCTCCTGCACACGCCGCACGTGGACGAGATCTTCGCCGAGGATCATGAGCTTCGTCGGGCCGTGGCCCCCGTCCTCCGGCGCCACATGGCGGCCGCCGACGGCATCGAGGCCGAGGTCCGCAAGCGGGTGAAGAACCTCAACGAGGGCACGCGCGAGTGGGAGATCCGCTACCAGCAGGAGCTGGAGCGCCTTCAGCAGCTCCAGAACCTCACCGACGACTGACAGCGGTCGCCGCGGCAAGCTTGACTGCCGCTTGCTCGATGCTGGCCCCCCCAGCGGCGTTGAGCCTCCTCGATGGCCCCCCCATACACCCGCGTCGGCCCCCCCTTTGCTGGGGCGGCCGGTCCCTTCGTGACCGACCCTCACCCCGTCTGGAAGGCCCCTGTGCCCCCCGGCCAATGGCAGCAGCCCGCGGTCCGCGGTCCCGCTGCCATCGTCCCCCACGCCCGGCGCGCCTTTGTCATGCAGCCTGGGCGCCAGTCTCTGGGCCAACCATCGACCGGCGGGTGAACGCATGCGCCATGCCGAGCAACGCGCCCGCCTCAGGGCATCGTGTCGTCGCCTTCGCCGAGCCCCGAAACACTCCGGAGTACCTGGCGGGCGCGCTCCTTCTGCTCGGGCGGCACGTAGACCCGCAGCAGCGGCGCCGGCTGAGCGTAGCGCTCGAAGATCCGGCTCGATTCGTCGATGGGCTGCACTCGGTCCAGCCCGCGGTCCACCACATAGATGGGCAGATCGCCGGCCCCCCGAGGCTTGCGCAGCATACCCGTGGTCCGGCTGACGAAGTGTTCGATGCCCTCGGCGCGCAGGGCCTCGCCCGCCGCCACCAGGTCCACGGATTCGCCTGGCGTGGTCAGCTCCAGCGCCACCGAGAAGCCCTCTCGCTGCACGATGCGCCGAGCCCAGGGGCAGTCCGAGGCCCTCAGCGCCACCCACAGGGCCACGTCGTCCACCCGGAGGTAGGCTTCGGGATCGCCCGGGATGGGAAACTCCTCGGGTCGCTCTGCGTAGAAGCGCGCCAGCATCGACTCGTACCCCACCGGAATCCGGTGCAGGTACACGGACACGAACATGTGGTAGCGACTGAGCAGGAAGTCCTCGAAGGCGAACTGCGCCCGCTTGGTCAACGCGAGCAGGGCTCGATCTCCAGCGACGTGCACGCGCAGGTTCTCCAGCAGCCAGAGCTGGTCGAACTGCCCATAGCTGACCCCGCTGAAGAAGGCGTCCCGCTGGAGGTAGTCCATGCGATCGGCGTCCATGTCGCCGCTCACGAGCTGGTGAAGCAGGGGCGCGTAGTCGACGCCCGCCACCACGAAGCGCTCGGCCTGGCTGGGGAACCGACCGTTGATCAGGTGGGCGACCGTCTGGCCCTCGATGTCCAGGTGTCCAAACGCCTGTTCGATGGTTCGACCCACCGACCCGTCCACCAGCAGCTTGACGGTGTAGTCCTCGTGGGTGGCCTGCTGCGCCTGCTCAACGGACGAGAAGCACGACAGCCCGAGGGCTGCCCTTGCTGGCATCGCCGTCTCGCTGGCATGTGAGGCCGGCGGATGCCCGATGTCGTGGAGCAACAGCGCCAGCCGGGCCAGCTGGCGAAGGCGCGCGCGGTCGATGGCTGGGATCCGCCCCTCGGCCTCTGGCAGGAGCCGATCGAACATCTGCCCCGCGATCTCCATCGCGCCCAGGCCATGGCTGAAGCGGTTGTGGGTCGCCCCCGGAAACGCGTGCTCGGTGAAGCCGAGCTGCTTGATGGCGCGGAGCCGCTGAAAGACGGGATCGTCCACCACCGCCAGCTCACCGGGCGAGAGCTGGATCGAGCCATGGATTGGATCCCGAATCCGGATCATCGGCTCACCTGGCGATGGGCTCGGCGAAGAGCGTGTGGCTCGTGGCGCCGGACACACGCGCCCGCACCAGATCACCGGCTGCGGTGTGTTCGTCCGCTGGCAGCACCGTGGTTCGGAAGCAGCTCGAGCGCCCGATGAGCTGGTTGGGGTTGCGCTTGCCGCGCCCCTGAACCAGCACCTCGACCTCGCGGCCCACCATGGCGGCGTTGCTGGCCTTGCTCAGCGTCTCCTGCTGATCGATCAGGCGCTTCAACCGGTCCTTCTTCACCTCGAGCGGGATGTCATCGGGGCGGGTGCGCGCGGCGCGGGTCCCCTCTCGCTCGCTGTAGTGGAACATGAAGGCGCCGTCGAAGCGCACCTGCCCCACGAGGTCCATCGTCTCCTGAAAGTCGGCCTCGGTCTCGCCCGGATAGCCCACGATGATGTCCGTGGTGATGGCCCAGCCCGGCAGGATCCGCCGCACGCGCCCGATGAGGTCCTGAAAGGCCTCGGCGGTGTACCCGCGCCGCATGTCCTTCAGGATGCGCGTCGACCCGCTCTGCACCGGGAGGTGCAGGTGCTTGCCGATCCGCGGCAGCCCGGCCAGGCGCTCCAGCAAGCGATCGCTGAAGTCGTTGGGGTACGGCGACGTGAAGCGGATTCGCGACAGGCCCTCCACCGCGTGGACGCGGGTGAGCAGATCGGCAAAGTCGAAGCCGCGCTCGTAGTAGCTGCTGACCGTCTGGCCCAGGAGCGTGACCTCCTTGAAGCCCTGCTCCGCCATCTCCTGCGCCTGCGCCACCACCTCATCGGGCGGCAGGCTGCGCTCGCGCCCCCGGACGAACGGCACGATGCAGAAGGTGCAGAACTTGTCACAGCCGCGCTGGACGGTGATCCAGCCCGAGATCCCCGGTACCCGATCCAGGGGCACGTCGGTGTAGAGCTCCCGCTTGTCCAGCCGGACGTCGATGGCCGGGTCGGTCTCACCGTCCTCGTGGAGCTGCTGCGCGACCATCTCCGGCAGGCGCCGGTAGGCGTCAGGGCCGATCACCAGATCCACGTGCGGGGCGCGCTCGACGATCCCGTCGCGCATGCGCTCCGCCATGCAGCCGGTGACACCCAACACGAGGTTGGGGTTCTTGGCCTTCGCGGACTTCAGCCAACCCAGGCGTCCGAAGATCCGATCCTCGGCCTTCTCGCGCACCGCGCAGGTATTCAAGAGCACCACATCGGCCTGCTCGGCGTCATCGGCGACCTCGAACCCCTGCTTGCGCAGCAGGCCGTACATCAGCTCGGAGTCGGCCTCGTTCATCTGGCACCCGTAGGTTTCGATGAAGACCCGTCGACCCATCGCGCGCTCTCCGAGGTGGCCGTGAAAATGACCCGGCAAGCTAACGGGGCGTCCGCAAGGGGTCAAGCGTTGACCCAGGCGCCGCGACACGGGATGGTCCCACTTCCACCACCCGGCGTGCCGGCCCTCGCAGGGCCGCGGGCGCCCTGTCAGGCCGGCGCTGCACGCCGGGAGGGGGGCATGGAGAGTCGCAGCCGCACGAGCCGCCTGGAGCGCCTGGTCGCGGTGAGCAAGCGGATCGCCGCGGAGGAGGACACCGGGCGGCTGCTGGAGCTCGCGCTTGACGCCATGGTCGACCACGCCGCGGCCGACCAGGCCTTCATCCTCCTGCTGGATCCCGAGGGCCGCCCCCGAGTGCGGTCGGCGCACAACCTGGACCGCGCCACCGTGCGCTCCTCGCGCTTCCGCCCGTATCGAGAAGTGGCCGACTACGTCCTGCGCACCGGCGAGCCCTTCGTGGGTTCCGCCGGGGGTCCGGGCGAGGGGCAGCCTGGCGAGTCGTTGCTGGACCCAGGGCGGGTGGTGGCAGCGCTTCCGCTTCGATCCCGAGAGCAAGTGATGGGTGTGGTCTATCTGGATCAGCTGCCCGGCGGAGAATTGGCTGTCGGCGGGATGGACCTCCGGGTGCTGCAGGACTTCGGCGAGGCGGTCGCCGTCACCATCGAGACCCGCCGGGAGCTGCGGGCGCTGCGCACCGAGGTGCTGCGGCTCCGCGACGTCAAGGCCAGCCTCGAGCAGAAGGCGTCGTCGCTGCACGACGAGGTTGCCGCCAAGAGTGTCGAGCTCGCCCAGGCGGGTCGGGCGTTGGCTGACATCTACGGCGCCGCGAACATCGTGGGCCGGTCCCCTGCCATGCGGCGGGTCTTCGAGATTCTCGCGCAGGTTTCGGACTACGCGGTGCCCGTACTGGTGACCGGCGAGAGTGGCACCGGCAAGGAGCTCATCGCGCGGGCGCTGCACCACGGAAGCAGCCGCGCCAGCGAGCCTTTCATGGCGGTGAACTGCGCGGCGATCCCCGAGCACCTCCTGGAGAGCGAGCTCTTCGGCTATCGGAAGGGCGCCTTCACCGGCGCGCAGAAGGACAAGCCCGGGCTCTTCCGGGCCGCCCGAGGCGGCACCGTGTTTCTCGACGAGGTGGGTGAGCTGCCGCTGGGCTTGCAGGCGAAGCTGCTGCGAGTCCTTCAAGAACGTGAGGTGCGCCCCGTGGGCGGCACCGAAGCGCTCCCCATGGATGCCCGCGTCATCGCCGCCACCAACGCCGATCTGGCCCGCGGGGTGGCCAGTGGACGCTTCCGCGAGGACCTCTTCTACCGGCTCAACGTGGTGCACATCGAGCTGCCGCCGCTGCGCGAGCGAGTCGAGGACATCCCGTTGCTGGCTCAGCACCTGCTGGATCGGTTCTGCCAGGAGGTTGGCCTGCCGCCGCGCCGCTTCAGCGCCGAGGCGATTCAGCGGATGATGCGTGCCCCGTGGCCCGGGAACATCCGTCAGCTCGAGAACGGCGTGAAGGCGAGCGCCATCCTCTCCCGGGAGCCTGTCATCCCGGCGAACGCGTTGCGCGGGATCGAGGGGCTGGTGGACGACCCACGCCCCACCGCGCCGCCGAGCGGTCGCATCCGCAATCGCGTGCAGTGGGAGGCCCACGAACGAGAGGCCATCATCGAGTCGCTCGTCCGTTGCGGCTGGAACAAGACCCGCGCAGCGCACGAGCTGGGTATCTCGCGACGCAACCTGTACCGGAAGCTGACCCGCTACGGCATCGAGGGTGAGGACGACGAGCCATGATCCCCAACGCGAGGCGAGCCCCCCCAACGGGGTGGACCGGCCCGGCCCAGAGGCTGCTGTCATGAAGGTATTGCTGACCGGTGCCACCGGGTTCATTGGCCCGCACGTTGCCCGCGCGCTCCTGCAGGCAGGGCACCACGTCCGAGCGCTGGTCCGCCCGGGGAGCGAGGAGCGCCTCCCGGTCGATGTGGAGCCGGCCCCGGGCGATCTGACGGTGCCGGCCTCGCTGGCGGCGGCTGTGAGTGGCTGCGACGCGGTGGTGCACTTGGGCGGCGTCTTGAGGACCAGCCGGTCCCTGGTGATGCAACGGGTGAACGTCGGGGGAACCCAGTCGCTGGCCCAGGCTGCCCGGGACGCAGGCGCCGAGCGATTCGTGTTCGTGAGCACGCTCTCGGCGCAAGGGCCCGCCGACGGCGCCGGGCCGCACCGGGGACCCGGGAGGGAAGCGCCCATCGAGGCGTATGGGCGGTCGAAGTTGTCCGCTGAGACGGCCCTCCGAGCTGGCGAGGGCCCCCGCTGGACGACGGTGCTCCGCCCGGCCGTCGTCTTGGGCCCCGGCGACCAGATCATCAACCCACTGTCCGCCATCGTGCGGGCGCGGATCGTGCCCGAGCTTCCTGGCTTGCAGTTCAGCTTTGTGGATGTCCGGGACCTGGCCGCGCTGATCGTGCAGCTACTGACCGAAGCGGAGCCCGCCTTCGGCCCCTTCTTTGTTGCGCACCCGACGCCGGTTCCCTCGCCGCGGCTCGTGGACGCAGTGGAGCGCGTGGTCTCGGAGAGCCCTACCGTTCGGGTCCCCGTGCCAGGCCGCCTGTTGCGCTGGCTCGCGCCAGCGGCGGAGGCGATGGTGCGGAGCACGGGGCTGGGGCGGGACCTGTTGTGGATCAGAGAGCTGAGCCACGGCGACTGGACCTGCGACCCCTCGGCCACAGAGACGGCGTTCGGCTGGCGCGCACACCATGATCTGGAGGACTGCGTCCACCACGCCCTGGAGGCGTCCCCGTGACAGCCCGTCCGCACGTTCACTGGCGTGCCCACTGGAACCGGTAGGCGCCGCTGGCCGCGTCGCCCCGCACGACGAAGCGATATCGCCCCGGGGTTCGCACTCGCAACCACCGGCGGGCGCCTGGCCGCAGGCCGAGGAGCGGTCGGCGGCGGCGGGGGGCGAAGAGCGCCAACCGGACGCCCGGGCTGCCGTCGAGAGTCAGCCGATAGCGTCCGCGGCCCAGCTCGGCCACGTACCAGTCGGCGTCCCCTTCGCAGAGTCGGCCCGAGACGCCCTGGGCGCCGACCGGCGCAGCCCGACTCCGGGTCCCGTTGGGTTCGTGCACATCATTCATACATTCCGACGGCCAATGCCGGCTGGCGCCCGCTGGAAAGGCCAGCCCCAACCACAACCACAACAGCACCATCGCTCGCCGCTCCGAACCGTCCGCTGCCGAGCTGCCAGAGCGAGGACCGTGCCAGCGTTCTCTGGGCTGCGAACAAAGGCCGGCAGCGCCGCGAACGGTCGCTGCGCGGTGTCCAGGGTGTCCATCACGTTCAGATTCTGGACCTGTTGCACTGCGCCCGGACCCTTGCCACCCTCCCGCCCATGGAACGACTTCGCCGCCTCCGCGAGGTGCTGGAGGTCCAGCACTACGCCCAACGTCACGCCGGCCATGTCGTCGTGGTGTGCGTCGCCGGCCCGGCGCAGGTCACAGAGCTACGGTTGGACCTCAGGGCCGTCGTGGCCCTGGGGGTCCGCCTCCTCGTAGTGCACGACGGGCTGCCCGGAAAGCTCCCGTTCCCGGGCACGGCCTGCCCGCCCAAGGTGGCCACACTGCAAGCGCTGTGGGACGCCGGCCGGGTGCCGTGCGTGACGAGCTCCACGCCGTTTCAAGACGGGGCTCACCTGGCCCGAGAGTTGGGGGCCCAGCGGTTGCTGTGCATGGGCCCCACCGTCCCCCCCAGCCGCCGCGGACAGATCGGGCTGCGTGAGATCCCCGCCGAAGCTCGCGCTCGAAACCCCGCGCTGTGGACCACATTGGAGGCGTTCGCCTCGGGCCCAGGCTGTGCCGCCGTCGTGCTGGCTCGGGGCGCCGGCGCGGTCTTCGCCGAGCTCTTCACCCACCACGGCTCGGGCCTCATGCTCGGGCATGCCCTTGCCGAGGGGGTGCGGCCGGCCCACCCGGGCGACGCCGCCGACATCTTCCTCTTGCTGCGCGACGACGTGCACCGTGGCGCCATCCGCCCGGTGGACGAACACGGGGTCGCCGAGACCCTCGAACAGCACCTCGTGTATGTGATCGACGGGGTCGTGGTGGGCACGGCCCGCCTGATCCCACACGGCGACCGGGCAGAGCTCTCCCGGTTCGCCACGCTGCCCCGGTACCGTGGACGCGGCCGCGCCCGCGCGCTCGGCGAGGCGCTGATCGATCGCGCCCGCGCCCAGGGCTATGCCGGCGTCTTCGCCCTCTCGATCGAGGCGCGAATGTGGGGCTTCTTCGAGTCGCTGGGTATGAGCCCAGCCGACCGCGCGACGCTGCCCGAGAGTTGGCTGGCGGGCTACGACCTGAGCCGACCGTCCCGTGCCTACGCGCTGGCGTTCTGAGCGGCCTGGCCCGCGGGCGTGACGGTGTCGGTCTGGACGCGGTCCTTCAACGCCCTGAAGACCCCATAGGCGCCCAGCACCATGAACGGCACGGACAGCCACTGGCCCATGGTCAGCCCCGTCTCCAAGGTCTGGTATTCCTTGACGAACTCCACGGTGAACCGACCGCTGAAGTACACGAGGAGGAACAGCGACCCCATCAGCCCCAGCGGCCGCTTCTCGCCGTAGCGCCGATCGACCGCCATCAACAGCACGAAGATCGCCACGCCCATCGCCGCCTCGTAGAGCTGGCTCGGGTGCCGCCAGGGCACCTCGGCGAGGCCGTAGCACTTGTCGTTGATGACGCCGCAGAGGTCCTTCGCGACGCGCCCACACTCCCCCGGACACTCGGTCAGGAGCTGCCGGTCGTGGCGCGGAAACTTCACCTTGAACGGGCTGTCGGTGATCCGCCCGACGATCTCGGAGTTCATGAAGTTGCCGACCCGGATCAGGGTGGCGCCCCAGGCGATCGACAGGGCGATGCGGTCGAGGATCTCGCGGATGGTGAAGCCGTACTTGCGAGCGAACCACACCAGCACCACGAGCAGGGCGATGGTGGTGCCATGGGACGCGAGCCCCCCCTCCCAGAACTTCAGGATCTCGATGGGGTTCGCCAGGTAGCGCTCTGGCTCGTAGAACAGGCAGTGCCCGAGCCGAGCGCCGACGATGACGGCGATCACCCCGATTGTGAGGAACCGCTCGGCCAACTCCTTCGTGCGACCGCTGCGGACGATCTGCCACTGCCAGAAGTAGAAGCCGCCCATCAGCGCGAGCGCGTACAGGACCCCGTAGTAGCGGATGCCCCGCCCACCCAGGAAGTCGGGCAGGTGGAAGAAATCGGGGTCGATGTTCCAGACGAACAAGGGCCAGCCCTCCGGTGACCAAAGGCGCGGGAGCATGGCACAGCCACCTCGCGGACGGAAGAGGCCCCGGCAGAGGTGGGGTCCATCGACCCCGGGACTAAGGTCCCTTGACCCCAGAGCAACCTGCCATTGACCGCGAAGAGGCCGGTTCTGCAAGATGACCGGGCATTCGGGGGAATGGCACGACTGCTGCTTGATGATGTCCCTGCAAGGGTCCGCCCGCGGCGGCCCCGATCCAGTGCAGGGATGATCCGGGAGGTTGGGGACGATGATCGCACGGCATCGGCAGGGGCTCGGCCCCATCATGGCCGCGCTGGCATTGGTTTCGGCGTGGGGCTGCTCTGAAGAGGCCTCGGTCGGGCTGCCGGTGGGCGGCGATGGCGGGGCCATGGTCGACGCCGCTGGCGCCGGCGGCATGGGGGGCGGCGTCGACGTCGGTCCCGGCGGCATGGGTGGCGGCCCGGGGGGCGACATGGGTCCCGGCGGCTGCGACCCCTACCAGTTCCGCGGCGAGAGCTTCTTCTGCAGTCAGCTCGATCGCTGCAACGAGCAGAACATCTCGTTCCGCCTCGCATGCTGTGAGTGCGATCCCCAGCTCTGCAACCCGCCGCCCGGCGGATGCGTGCCCGATCAGCCGGATGGCGGTGTGCCCCCGGCGGACATGGGCGTTCCGCCCCAGCCCGAGCCCGTCGAGAGCTGCATGCGCTGCCACAACGGCGCCGCCGCCAACAACGACTACAGCGGCAACGGCCTGTCGAACCCGCACCCCTTCCCGCCTGCCGCGCAGCTCCGTTGCACGCAGTGCCACGGCGGCAACCCGAACGGCGGCGGGAAGGAGGGCAGCCACGTGCCCGCGCCTCCGTCCATCGGCGACAAGCAGTTCCAAGCCAACAACCCGCAGGCGTGGTTCAACCGGCTCACGCTGACCGGGATCGACAAGCTGCAGCCTGCCACTTACCAGGGGCCCGATGGCGCCCAGTGGACCAACCTGGACTTCCTGCAGTTCGTCAACCCGGGCGACCTCCGGGTCGTGGCCGAGGGCCGCGGCTGTGGCGAGGGCGGCTGCCACCTGAACGAGCACGCCCAGTGGGTCACGAAGTCGATGATCGCGACCACGAACGGCCTCATGTCGGGTGCGCGCTACACCGTCGGCGTCGACAACCGCATCCCCGAGAACCGGAACCTGGACCAGAACACCGCCTCGGATGTCTCGCCGCGCGCCGTCCAGAACCCCAACTACAACCCGAACAACCGCGACGTGGGTGAGGTGGGGCGGCTGCAAGAGCACGCCGAGCTGGCGCAGTTCACGGGCACCATGCGCGATAACGGCAACTACGCCGCCGCCAACCTGCCCAACCACATCATCAACGCGAACCAGGATCCCGCGAAGCCCAACCGGGTCCGCGCAGGCAGCCCGCTCGAGCACCTGATCGACGAGCAGATCTCGATGACCTGTGGGGACTGCCACCTGTACAGCGCCGGCGCGAACAACCGGTATGCGGACTTCCGCTCCTCGGGCTGCACCGCCTGCCACATGGAGTACAGCTACGACGGGCGCAGTCGCTCGGGCGATCCAAACGTCAACCGCTTCGAGCCGGCCAACCCGGACCAGATCGCCGCGCCTGAGCGGGCCCACATCGAGGTCCACCAGATCCGCAACGTCGCGAAGATCCTGCCGAACGGCGCCTTCGTGCGCGGCATCAGTGATCGCGCGTGCGTCGGCTGCCACCAGGGCTCGAACCGCACCGTGCTGCAGTACTGGGGGGTGCGGATGGACCAGAACGCGGACGTGGTGAACGACACCCAGTACCCGGCCAACCCGAACACCTTCGCCGACACCGCCGCCGACACCCGCCTGTACGACCCGGCGGTGAACAACCAGACCTTCAACGGGCGCAACGCGAACCAGCACCTGCTCGAAGAGGACTACGACGGCGACAACCGGGACGACACCCCGCCTGACGTGCATTACGAAGCGGGCCTGGGCTGCATCGACTGCCACGGCAGCCGCGACCTGCACGGCGGCACCGCCAACGACCCCAGCAGCGGCCAGATCGTCAGCCGCCAGGGTCAGGCCACGGCCGTCCGGTGCAACAGCTGCCACGGCGGGCTCGACGCCAACGGGGTTGCGGCCGAGGCCCCCACGGCCGCTTGCACGACCTACAGCGGGCAGCCCGCGCAGTGCGTGGTGGACAACAAGGGCAACCCCCTGCGCCACGTCACCAAGGACCCGCAGGGCAACTACTGGCTCATCAGCCGGCTCACCGGGGATCGTCACTATGTGCCGCAGGTGCGCGACGCCATCGTCAACACCAACAAGCGCCACCCGCAGAACCAGCAGCTCCTGTACAACCCCAAGGCCAGCTACGCCATGGGCCGTGCGGACGGCAACCTGCAGACGGGCACCGGCCCCCAGCAGGCGGATCCGAACCGAATCAGCTTGAACTTCAGCCACATGGACAGCATGGACTGCGCGTCCTGCCACGCCTCGTGGACGAACAACTGCATGGGCTGCCACCTGAAGGGGCAGTACGACGTCAACCCGAACAACTACTTCTTCAGCAACATCACCGGCGAGCGGATCCTGCTGTTCCAGGCCAATGCCGACTTCGTCTACCAGTCGCCGGTGATGATGTACCTGGGGGTCAACGCCCACGGGAAGATCACCCAGATCTCGCCGGCCGAGAAGTGGTGGTACCGCTACCAGGACCTGGCGGGCAACGAGTCGGACGTCTTCGCCTTCTCCGATCGCAACGGCGAGGGCAACAACCCGGCGAACGGTGGGCGCAACGCCTTCCCGGCGCTGCAGATGAACCAGATGGCGCCGCACTCCATCCGGGGCAAAGTCACCGCCGAGTACGAGGGCGCCCGCTACTGCGTGGCGTGCCACCTCAACGACGCCCAGCTGAACAACTTCGGCGCCGAGTACGACGCCTTCCGGACGGCGTACCAGAACAATGACTTCGCCAACCTGGACTTCAACCTCCTGGCGCAGCACATCGGGCAGAACACGGGCAACCAGCTCAACTCGCCCATCTTCGTGCACATGACCGCCGGGCTCGGCAGCGGCCTGTTCCTGTTCGACGCCAACGGCTGCCCCGTCAACCCGCTGGACAACAACGACAACCGGCAGAACTGTGGCGGCAACGCCCCCGCCGACATCTTCAACGTCAACAACGTGGCCTACGACCTGGACCGCATCGTGGAGTTCAACGGGATCCCGAACGCCGGGAGCATCCACCCGATGCAGAACCTGCTGGACGGTGCCCGCCTGCGGGCGGGGTCCACGAACCCCGGGATGGCCGGCCCCCTGGGCGTGCAGACCCTGCAGAAGCTGGCCGATCCCAACGGCGGGCGGGTGCTGGACTCCTGGCTCGACGCAGACGGCCAGCCCCAGGGCGCCGCGGCCAACTTCCTGCAGTAGGCTGCCGGCTGAACTCAGGTCGCCTGCCTGGCAGCCACCTGCCACCGCCGCTCCCCGCGCCCGGTGATCGGGCGCCCCCAGCCTGGAGGCTCCGAGTGCGAACGGTCGCCGCATCTCTCCTGCTGTCGTGCCTCGCCCTGGGATGTGAAGGCGAGGCCATCGACCTGACGCCTCCCTTGCGTGATGGTGGCCCCGGCGGCGCGGGCGGCGCCGCTGGCGGGGGCGGCGGCATGCCGGGCGGCAGCGGTGGTACGGGCGGCCAGGGCAGTGGCCCCGGCGGGGCCGGTGGGGCTGGCGGATCGGTGACCCCCGCCCCGGTGGACTGGCCGAGCGAGGCCGCCCTCGCCCGCTTCGCCGAGGAAGTGCTGCCGCTCTACGACAGTTGTGGGGCCTGCCACGGCTCGGGCAGCCAGCGAGACGGCGACGGCGACACCATCTGGCCGGCGGCCCCGGAGTCGCCGTCCTCCGCCGACGTCGAGGCCTACTTCCACGAGTTCGAAGACGCCGTGGTCTGGGGCGAGCCCGAGCAGTCCGTCTTCCTGGCTGCCTCCCGGGGCCAGGTGGTGTCCATCCAGCACCCGGAAGCCTGGGCCCAGGACACGCCCGCCGACCGCCAGGTGGCCGCCTTCATTCGCGAGACCACCATCCCCGAGGGGCCGCCGCCCGGCGCGGATATGGGGCCCGGCCCCACGCCCGACCAAGGGCCACCGGAGGAGGATGACATGGGCGCCGGTCCAGCCCCGGGGGTGCCCTGCGAGGGTCTGCCCGTTGGCGATCCCCTCGGCCGAGCGGCCCTCTTCGAGCAGTTCGAGGCCGACATCAACCCCCTCCTCGTCGATAGCTGCGCCGAGGGCATCTGCCATGGAACCCCCGGCAACGGAGGCGCCTACTGGCTGGCCGTCTCGTCGCCCTGCAGTGTGCAGTGGAACTACACGGTTTCGCTGACCTTCATCGACTACCAGGACGCCGACCGGTCGCCGCTGACCGCGCTGCCGGTTTCGAGCGATCATGGGGGTCGTCAGGTGTTCAATGGTCGGGAAGACCCCCGCTTCACCCGGCTGCTGGCCTGGGTGCGGGCCGCCGCGGGGAGCCCCTGACCGGAATTCCCTTGACTCCCGACTGTATATCGGAGAGTCACCCGGCTCTGAGGCCGCAGTTTCTGCGGTGGGATTGACGCCGACCACCGGTCGGCTGACTCGAGGGAGCAAGCTCATGCGTACTGTGATTGCGATGCTGGCCGTGGCCGGGATGATGGTGGGTTGCGGCGCCGGCGCGAAGCTGGGTGCGGCGGCGTCTCAGGTGGGCGATTCGGCGGTCGAGGGCGCCAGCGGCGCCGCCAAGGAGGCCGGTGAGGGCGCCGTGAAGGACGCCGACGCCGCCACCAAGGGCGCCCAGCAGGCCGCCGCCGACGCGAAGAACGCCGCCGAGGGCGCCGCCGACACGGCCGCCAAGACCAAGGACGCCATCGAGGCCGCCCCCGACGCCGCCGCCAAGGCCGCCGAGGGTGCTGCCGAGGATGCCGTCGAGGACGCCGCCGAGGAGGCCAACGAGGCCGTCGAGGACGCCACCGACGACGAGTAAGGCGCTGGGCAGCTTGGGGGCCTGACGGGCCGCCAACTCCACGCCGGCTGCGAGCCCATTTTCGCGATGGGCGCGACGGCCAACGAGGGCGGGCATCCCACTGGGGTTCCCGCCCTTTGTATTTGAGGCGCCAGCGACTGCACCCGCCGCAGGCCCCTCGACATGACCGCACCGGTCGTCCAGAATCGGCGGCCAACCGCCCCCCGGGGTGGAGTTCGAAACGGAGATGAGAGCCGCATGAAGGACCTCGACTCGACGCTCTCCGGCGCCAACCTGCCGTTCGTCGAAGCCCTGTACGCGCGCTACCTGGAAGACCCCGCCAGCCTCTCAGAGGACTGGCGGAGCTACTTCGACGCCCTGGATGATCGTGGGGCGCGGGCGAGCGACGTCAGCGGGCCAGCCTTCGTGCCGCGCAGCATCTTCAACCCGGCGGGTGCCGCGGCGACCACCGGCGGGCTCGGGGGCGACGACGTGGCCGCCCGGCAGGATCGCGTCGACCAGCTCGTGCGCGCGTACCGTGTCCGCGGGCACATGATCGCCGACCTGGATCCGCTGGGCCTGCATCGAGAACCTCACCCCGAGCTGGCGTTGGAACACTACGGATTCGGGCCGCAAGACCTGGACCAGAAGTTCTCGGCGCGGACGCTCTCGGGCCCCGAGGTCCAGACGCTGCGCGACATCATCCAGCAGCTCAAGACCACCTACTGCGGCCCCATCGGCGTGCAGTTCATGCACATCGACGACCTGGAGACCAAGATGTGGCTCCAGGACCGCATGGACTCCACCCAGAATCAGCTCAGCATGAGCCGCGGCCAGCAGCTCCGGGTGCTCACCAAGCTGACCGATGCCGAGATCTTCGAGCAGTTCATCCACAAGAAGTTCCTGGGCGCCAAGCGCTTCTCGCTCGAGGGCGGCGAGAGCCTGATCCCGCTGCTGGATCAGGCCCTCGAGAAGGCGGGCCGGCAGGGCTTCAGCGAGGCGGTCATCGCCATGGCCCACCGCGGCCGGCTGAACGTCCTCGCAAACATCATGAACAAGTCGCCGGCGCAGATTTTCCGGGAGTTCGCCGACGCGGATCCCGAGAAGTACTTCGGCGGCGGTGACGTGAAGTACCACATGGGGTTCAGCTCGGATCACGTGACGTCCGACGGGCACGAGATCCACCTTTCCCTGTGCTTCAACCCGAGCCACCTCGAGTTCGTCGATCCGGTGCTGGTGGGCCGCGTCCGGGCCAAGCAGGATCGCAAGGGCGATGACCGGCGCGACCAGGTGCTGCCGCTGCTGATCCACGGCGACGCCGCCTTCGCGGGCCAGGGCGTCGTGCAAGAGACGCTCAACATGAGCGAGCTGACCAGCTACAGCGTCGGCGGCACGGTCCATATCATCGTGAACAACCAGATCGGGTTCACCACGCCGCCCGAGATGTCGCGGTCGTCCTACTACGCGACCGACGTCGCCAAGATGCTGCAGGTGCCGATCTTCCACGTGAACGGCGAGCACCCCGAAGCGGTCGCGCAGGTCATCGAGGTGGCGCTGGACTTCCGCCGGCGCTTCCACAAGGACGTCGTGATCGACATGTGGTGCTACCGGCGATACGGGCACAACGAGTCGGACGATCCGGCGTTCACGCAGCCGGTGATGTACCACGCCATCCGGAAGCGGAAGTCGGTGCGTGAAGGCTACACCGAGAACCTGCTGAAGCTGGGTGGGGTCACCGCCGAAGAGGCCGACGAGATCGCGGTCCGGCGCCGACAGCGGCTCGAGGACGCGCTTTCCGAAGCCAAGGCCCGCGAGTTCGCCTACGTGCACGACTTCGGGCGCGGCGTCTGGCGCGGCTACCTGGGCGGCGCGGACGGCGCGGTGCCCTCCGTCGAGACGGGCGTGCCCTCCCAGCACCTGGAGGCCCTGGTCGCCAAGCTGGCCGAGGTGCCCCAGGGCTTCGTCCCCCACCCCAAGATCAAGCGTCTGCTCGCCACCCGGGTCGAGATGGTGGCGGGCGAGCGCCCGCTGGACTGGGGCTGCGCCGAGGCGCTGGCCTACGCCACGCTCGTGGACGAGGGCACCCGCATCCGGCTGAGCGGGCAGGACAGCGGCCGGGGCACCTTCAGCCACCGCCACGCGGTGCTGTACGACTACAAGTCGGGGCGAGCCCACGTGCCGCTCTCACACCTGTCGCCCACTCAAGCGCCCTTTGAGGCCATCGACAGCCCGCTGTCGGAGTCGGGGGTCCTCGGCTTCGAGTACGGCTACAGCCTCGACTGCCCGGACGGCCTGGTCATGTGGGAGGCGCAGTTTGGCGACTTCGTCAACGGCGCTCAGGTGCTCATCGACCAGTTCATCATCAGCTCCGAAGACAAGTGGAACCGGCTGAGCGGCCTGGTGCTGCTGCTCCCCCACGGCTTCGAGGGTCAGGGCCCCGAGCACTCGAGCGCCCGCCTGGAGCGCTTCCTGTCTCTGTGCGCCGAAGACAACATTCAGGTCTGCAACCTGACGACGCCGGCGCAGTACTTCCACTGCCTGCGTCGGCAGGTGCGGCGGGCGCTGCGCAAGCCGCTCGTGATCATGACCCCCAAGAGCCTGCTTCGGCACCCCGAGGCGGTCTCCGAGGTCCACGAGCTCACCCAGGGCACCTTCCAGCGGGTGATCCCCGACGCCGACGCGGTGCCCGAGAAGACCACCCGAGTGCTCCTGTGCAGCGGGAAGATCTTCTACGAGCTGCAGAACGCGAAGCGGATCCTGGGGGCCGAGCACGTGGCCATCCACCGCATCGAGCAGCTCTACCCGCTGCCCGACGCCTCCCTCGACGGCCTGCTTGATGGGGTCGCCGCGGGCACACCCGTCGTATGGGTGCAAGAGGAGCCCCTCAACCAGGGGGCCTGGCCCTTCATGCGCTACCGCCACGGCGACCGCCTGCTGGGCCGCTTCCCCTTCCAGTGCGTGGCTCGGGTCGAGAGCGCGAGCCCCGCGACGGGCTCCGCGGCCAGCCACCGCATGGAGCAAGAGCTGATCATCGAGCGCGCGTTCGAGCTTGCCTGAGCGCCTCGCCCCCCATCCCCCGAGTCCCAAGGAGCCACCGACCATGGCAGTCGAGCTCAAGGTCCCCCCCGTTGGAGAATCCATCACCGAGGTCGTCATTGGCGACTGGCTGGTGGCCGAGGGTGCCTATGTCCACGAGGACGCCCCGGTCGTCGTCATCGAGAGCGACAAGGTCAACATGGAGGTCCCCGCTCCCAAGTCCGGCCGGCTGGTGGGGGTGAGGAAGGCCAGCGGCGACAGCGCCGTGGTCGGTGAGGTCATCGCCGAGATCGATGAGTCCGCCGAAGCCCCTGCGGAGGGCGCGTCGGCGGCCGCCCCTGCCGCGCCGACTGCGCCGAGCAGCGCCGAGCAGCCGGCAGCGAGCCCCGAGGCCCGGGTGACCCCCGCCGCGCGGCGCATGCTCGCTGAGCACGGGCTCAACCCCGGCGAAGTGCCGGCCAGTGGGCCTGGCGGTCGACTCCTGAAGGAGGACGTGCAGCGCGCGGTGAGCCTGCGGGATCAGGCCGAGGCCAAGGGGCCCGCCGCCCCCGGCGCCCCCGCCGCGCCCACCGGACCGCGCCACACCGAGCGCAAGCGCATGAGCCCGCTGCGCAAGACGGTCGCGCGTCGGCTGGTGGAGGCCCAGCAGGGCGCCGCGCTGCTCACCACCTTCAACGAGGTGGACATGAGCCAGATCATGGCGCTCCGCAAGAGCCATCAGCAGTCCTTCGTGGACCGCTACGGTATCAAGCTGGGCTTCATGTCCTTCTTCGTGAAGGCGACGGTCGAAGCGCTGAAGCAGTTCCCGGCGATCAACGCCCGGATCGAAGGCGACGACGTCGTCTACCATGACTACTGCGACATCGGCGTCGCCATCGGCGGGGGCAAGGGGCTCGTGGTCCCCGTGATCCGCAACGCGGAGCGGCTGTCCTTCGCCGAGGTCGAGCAGACCATCGGCGACTTCGGCGCGCGGGCGAAGGCGAACAAGATCAAGCTCGAGGAGCTGCAAGGCGGCACCTTCAGCATCACCAACGGCGGCGTGTACGGCTCGCTGCTGTCGACCCCCATCGTGAACCCGCCGCAGAGCGGGATCCTCGGGATGCATGGCATCCAGGACCGCCCCATCGCGGTGAACGGGCAGGTGGTCATCCGTCCGATGATGTACATCGCGCTGACCTATGATCACCGCCTGGTCGACGGGCGGGAGGCGGTCACCTTCCTGAGCACCATCAAGGCGCTCGTCGAGGATCCCGTCCGGATCCTGCTGGAGGTCTGACGTGGCTGAGCACAAGCATGACCTACTGGTGATCGGCGCGGGCCCCGGCGGCTACGTAGCGGCCATCCGCGCTGCGCAGCTCGGGTTGGACGTGGCCTGCGTCGAGAAGGAGTCCGCGCTGGGTGGCACGTGCCTGCGAGTGGGCTGTATCCCCAGCAAGGCGCTCCTCGAGTCCAGCGAGCGCTTCCACGAGGCGGCCCACGGATTCGCCACCCACGGCATCAAGCTGGCGGGGGTCGAGCTCGACCTGCCCGCCATGCTCAAGCGCAAGGACAAGGTGGTCACCACCCTCACCCGTGGCGTGGCCGGCCTGTTCAAGAAGAACAAGGTGACCCGGTACCACGGCCACGCCCGGTTCGAAGGCCCGGGGCGCGTGGTGATCGAAGGTGCTGAGGGCGCCGAGGTGGTGATCGCCAAGCGCGTGCTCATCGCCACAGGCAGCTCGGTCACCCCGTTGCCCGGCGTGGCGTTGGACGGTGACCGCATCGGCACCAGCACCGAGGCGCTGAGCTACCCCGAGGTCCCCGAGCATCTGGTCATCATCGGGGCGGGCGTGATCGGGCTGGAGTTGGGCTCCGTCTGGGCCCGGCTGGGCGCCAAGGTCACGGTGCTGGAGTACCTGGACCGGATCATGGCCGGCATGGACAGCGAGCTGGCGAAGGCGGCCCAGCGGGTGTTCGCCAAGCAGGGGCTGACGTTCAACCTGGGCGTCAAGGTGACGGGCGCCCGGGTGGAGGGCGACGGCTGCGTGGTGGAGTACGAGGGCGGTGAGCCCATCCACTGCGACCGGGTGCTACTCGCCATCGGCCGGCGCCCGAACACCGAGGGCCTGGGGCTGGACACGCTGGGGCTGACCTTGGACAGCCGCGGCCGGATCCCCGTGGACGGGCACTTCAAAACGACCGTGGACGGGGTGTGGGCCATTGGCGACGTCATCGCGGGCCCCATGCTCGCCCACAAGGCCGAGGAGGAAGGCATCGCCTGCGTTGAGCACATGGTGACCGGCTATGGCCACGTGAACTACGACGCGATCCCGTCGGTGGTCTACACCCACCCCGAGATCGCCTCGGTGGGCCGGTCGGAGGATGAGCTCAAGGCCGAGGGCGTGCCCTATCGGAAAGGCAGCTTCCCCTTCATGGCCAACGGGCGCGCCAAGGCGCTCGAGCAGACGGACGGGATGGTGAAGATCCTGGCCCACGCCGAGACCGATCGTGTCCTGGGCGTCCACATCATCGGCCCCCGGGCCGGTGACCTGATCGCCGAGGCGGCCGTGGCCATTGAGTTCGGCGCGAGCGCTGAGGACATCGCCCGCAGCAGCCACGCCCACCCGACCTTGGCGGAAGTCATCAAGGAAGCGGCGCTGGCCGTCGACGGCCGCGCCATCCACCTCTAGCCGGCTGCTGAAATTCGCGGACCGAGCGAACGGCCCTGTGGGGCCGCGGGTCCAAGGCGCCGGCCCGCAGGCGATGCCGTAGCATCGTCGAGGAGCCGGCGACGCCGGAGCCGCGGATGCCAGCGGATCCGGCCTTCGCGCCGGGGCTGGCCTGGGCGACCGTGGCTGCGGGGGCAGCCCGCGACGGGAGCGATTCTCAACGGCCTGCTGGCAGGCTGCCGGCGCTCGCCGAAGAGCGAGCGTCCGGTTGGGCCGCGGACCCCAACGGGTACGCTTGCCAACTACGGTGTCTCTTGTGAGTGGAGCGGCGGGCGGCCAGGACCGCCGCCGGGCGAATTGCCCGGCGGCGGTTGCCAGTGTGCGTCCCCAGCGGGATTTGAACCCGCGTCGCCGGCTTGAAAGGCCGGTGTCCTGGGCCTGACTAGACGATGGGGACCCAGTTGGGCCGCCTGGGACTCGAACCCAGAACCGTCGGATTAAAAGTCCGCTGCTCTGCCATTGAGCTAGCGGCCCATATTGGCCGCCCGACGGTGGGCGGTGGATTACAGCACCCCGACCCCAACGTCAAGTGCCCTCGTCCACAACCGCGCCATCAACGCCAAATTTCGCAGGGAATCCAGTGTGTTGTGCGTTGACACCGCACCACACCGGACGCTAGCCTCCGCCCGTCACGCCGAGGCTTCGACCCAGATGAGCGCCCACACCCATCGGCTCCAGATCGCCGGGCACGTCGTCACCGTCCGTTCCCCCGCCGACACGGCCTACGTCCGTGCCCTCGCCGCGGATCTCGACGCACGGGTGCGCGCGGTGGGCGATCAGGGCGCCGGTCCGGTAGGCGCAGTGCTCGTGGCCGCCTTGGGACTGGCAGACGAGCTCCGGCGGGCGCAGGACGCCCTGGCCGCTGCGCAGGCCACCGCCGCCACCCGGGACGCCGAGCTCCTGGCTCAGGTGGAACGCGCGCTGAGCGAATGAGCGACAAGGCCCAGCTCCGACGGGCCTGCCGCGCGGAACGACGCCGGCTGCCGCCTGCCGACCACGCCACGCGTTCGGAGGCCGCTCAGGCCGCCCTTATCGGGCACCCTGGGGTGGCCCAGGCGCGGCGATGGCTGATCTACCGGGCATACGACCACGAGGTCTGCACCCTCCGGTTGGAGGCCGAGGCCTTGCGCCGCGGACGCCCCGTGCTCTTCCCGCGCTGGACGCGGGGCGCGGCGCTCTCGTGGGTGGAGCCCGCTCAGTGGACGTTCGAGCCCGGTGGGTTGCCCGTGCCGCACGGCCCCACCAGCGCGCTGACGTCGCACGATCTCGTAGTCGTGCCGGGCCTCGCCTTCGACGCCCAGGGCTACCGGCTCGGCCAAGGTGGGGGCGCCTACGATCGCACCCTGGCCGGACGAGCCGACGTGCTCGCCATCGGCCTCGGGTTCGCTTTTCAGAAGGTCCGCAGCGTGCCGCGGGAGCCCTGGGACGTGCCGGTGCACGCCCTGGCGACCGACGCCGGGCTGGACCTGCTCCAGGGGGAGGAGACCAGACATTGATCGAATACGTCATCGCCGCCGTGGTTGGCCTGGCGGTCGGCGCCTTGGCCATGCGGCTCGTCGGGGGCGGCGCCAGCGACGCCACCTTGGCCCAGGTGCGCGCCGAGGCCGAGGCCGAGGTGAAGGCCGCTCGCGTAGCGGCCGAGCAAGCCGTCGAGAAGGCGGCCAAGGCCCAGGTGGCCGAGGCAGAGGCCGAGGCCAAGGCCCGCAGCGAAGCGCTGGCGGCCCGCGAGGGCCGCTTGGCCCGTCGGGAAGAGGCCTTCGAGGCTCAGCAGGAGGATCTCAAGTCCCGTGAGGGCAAGCTGAGCAAGCGTGAGAAGGATCTTGGGCGGCGGGAGCGCCGCATCGAGAAGCAAGAGGAGTCCGCGCAAGAGGCGCTGACCGAGGCGCGGACCCGCCTTGAAGAGGCCGCCGCGCTCTCGCCCGACGAGGCCCGGTCCCTGTTGATGGACGAGGTGCGCCAGGAGGCCCGTCAGAAGGCCATCGACGACATCCGTACCATTGAGCAAGAGGCCGCCGCCGTGGCCGAGGAGAAGGCGCGGACCATCGTGTGCGCCGCCATCCAGCGGTACGCCAGTGAGCACGTCGCCGATCGCACCATCACCTCGGTGAGCCTCGCGAGCGACGACATGAAGGGGCGAATCATCGGGCGCGAGGGCCGCAACATTCGGGCGTTCGAGAGCGCCACGGGCTGTGATCTCATCATCGACGATACGCCCGAGACGGTGATCCTCAGCGCCTTCAACCCCGTCCGCCGCGAGGTTGGGCGCCTGGCCCTCGAGCAGCTCCTGGCGGATGGCCGCATTCACCCGGCCCGCATCGAGGAGGTCGTCCGCCGCACGGCGAAGGACGTGGAGGGCAGCCTGCGCCAGTACGGCGAGGCCGCTGCCCTGGAGCTGGAGATCACGGGCCTGCACCCTGAGCTCCTGAAGGCCCTCGGGCGGCTGCAGTTCGTGTCGACTTTTGGTCAGAACGCCCTGCGCCACTCCATCGAGGTGGGTTTCCTGGCTGGCGCCATGGCGAGTGAGCTGGGCCTGAACCCCAAGAACGCGCGGCGCGCGGGGCTGCTGCACGACATCGGCCGCGGCGTGACCCACGAGACGCCGGGCGATCACGCCGAGGCCGGCGCTGCGCTGCTGCGCAAGCATGGAGAGCAGAAGAACATCGTGGACGCCGTCGCAGCGCACCACGACCCGAAGAACCAGACCACCATGCTGGCGCAGCTGGTGGACGCCGCAAACACACTCTCTGCCAGCCGGCCCGGCGCCCGGCGGGAGCAGCTCGCCAGCTACGTCAAGCGTCTGGAGGACCTGGAGGCGCTCTGCCAGGAGTTCGAGGGGGTCGACCGCTGCTTTGCGCTGCAGTCGGGCGCTCAGCTCAAGGTCATGGTGGACAATGCCCGCCTGTCGGATCGCGACGCCGATCTGTTGGCCCGCGACATCGCCCACCGGATCGAGACCGAACAGGCGCACCCGGGCGACGTGACGGTGTCGGTGGTGCGCATCACCCGAGCGGTCCAGTACGCCCGCTGAGCAGCCGGTCCGCGCGCCCCGCGCTCAGGGGGGCGCCGGCAGGTTGCGCCGTACACAGGCACGCAGTTCAGCCAACCCGAAGGGCTTGCACAAGACGTCCTGTGCCCCGGCTGAACGGGCCGCCTGAACTTTCGGGTGCTCGGGCGCCAGGCCCGTCATCACGACCACCGGACCCCCAGTCGACAGCCGAGCCACGGCCGCCAGGCCGGCGTTCGGCTCCGCCAGCATGAGATCCACGAGCGCCAGCCGGGCCCGTGGCACGCCGACGGCTGGCAGCGCGCTGAACACGCGGATGGACAGACCGAGCGGTGCCAGCGCCAACTCGACGTAGGCGCCCATCTCGTCGTCGTCATCCAGGACCAGCAGATCCAAGCGTTCCACGGACGCCTCGCTCCTCCAGGGCGGGCAGCGTTACCACGGCCGCGGGGGCTCAGCCAAGGCCCCTGCCGGTGCATCGCTTTGCCCTTGCGTCTTCGGGTGCACCCCTTGAATCATCGCGGTCCAGCGGCAGCCCGCCGCAGCGATGGGGGTGACATGAGCGACGCGATCTTCGAGAAGGTGCAGGAGGCGTTCGTTGAGGCGTTGGGGGTCGACGACGACGAGGTCACGCCCGAGGCCAGCATCTTCGATGACCTGGGCGCCGAGTCCTTGGACCTGCTCGAGATCGTGTTTCTCTTGGAGCGCGCCTTTGACATCAAGATCCCCCGGGGGGGCGTCGAAGAGGCCAGCAAGTCGGGCATCAACCCTGAGGACTACGAACAGGATGGCGTATTGACGCAGCTCGCCCTGGACCAGCTCAAGGCCCACATGCCCGAGGTCCCGGAGGAGGAGTTCACCCTGGGCTTGACGGCGAACGACATCCCCCGCTTGTTCCGGGTGCAGACCTTCGTCCATATCGTAGAGCGGCTCCTGGCCGAGAAGGCCGGCGAGGCCTGATCGAGCCACCATGGCCCGCGCGGACTTCGGCTTTGTCGTCCACCCCCTCACCCACGCCCAGCGGCGGATCCTGGGCCTTCGGCTGGCCGACGGCGATCTGATCCGGGACCGCGTTCGGGACCCAAGACCGCGCGACATCGCCCACCTCAGCCTCGCGATCCCAGGTCGAGCGGCGCCCCTGCGGGGCGTGCTGGTCGGTGTCCCCCAGACCACAGAAGAGTTGTTGGCGGATCAGGCCGCGGGTGTCGAGGCCGTGACGGCCGCTGTGGCCCGCTGCGGCGAAGTGCACGGCGCACGCTTCGTGGGGTTGGGCGCCGTCGCAGCGGTCATTGGTGGGCAGGGGAAAGCGGTGGCGCGGGCCCTCCCCGAGCTCGCGATCACCACGGGCAACGCGGTGACGGCGCTGGCAGCAGCGGACACGGCCGTGCAGCTTCAAGAAGGGCGGCCGGACCGGTCAGCCCCGCTGGGCCTGCTCGGGCCGCCGGGCCCCGTCGCCAACGCGCTGTTGGACCTGCTCACGGGCCGCGGGCTGTCGCTCCAGGTGGTGAGCCCGAAACCCCCGGGTCCCCTTGCCCGGCGCGCCGCCGAGATCAACGCCAGCGGCTATGGCCGCGTGGAGTTCGTGGCCAGCGCCGACGACGTGCTTCGCGGCGGCCATCCCCTCATCGCGGCCTCGAGCACAGGCGGCCGCCTGCACCGCAGTCGCCTTCCCCCCGGTGTCATCGTGGACGTGGCAGCGCCCCAGGATGTGGTCCTGGACGGAGCGGCCCGATCGGACCTGCTCCTCTTGGACGGCGAGTATGTCCGCTTGCCGGTGCCCCTGGGCGGCAGCCCCTGGCAGCGCCTGTACCGCTGGATCACCCACCAGGGGCGGTCAGTGTTCGGTTGCTTCGCCGAGCCGATGATCCTGGCGCTGGCCGATCGGCCCGATCTGGCCACGGTGGGTCGGACGGTGCCCGGCGAGACCCTGCAGGGGGTGGGACAGCTCATGGATCGCTGGGGCTTCACGGTCCGCGGCCTCTACGCCCAAGGCCGGCCGTTCATCCCAAGCCGCAGTCAGCTCGGCGCGTCCGCCGCCGGCGACCGGCGCCTGCCCAGCACGTAGCTCACCAGCCGCGCCTCTTCGGCCTGCATCACGGCCGCTTCCTCGGGGGTCATGTGGTCATGACCGAGCAGATGGAGCACGCCGTGCAGCAGCAGAAAACCCACTTCGTCGCTGGCGGTCCAGCGAGCCGGCGCCCCGCCCCCCGGCGCAAGCGCATCCCACAAGCGAGGCAGGCAACCTTCAGCCGCCGCCTGCCGCGTGGCCGTGGGGATGCTGATCACCACGTCGCCCAGCGGCGCCACCATCCCCGGCGGCAGGGACGGATCATCCGGGCCTCGCTGAGGGAAACTGAGCACATCCGTCGGCTGGTCCTTGCCCCGGTACTCACGGTTCAGCTCGTGGATCTCGGCGTCGTCGGTGAGCACCACCACCAGGTCAGCGTCGGCTTCGCCCAACGCCTCCAGGAGTCGGGTGGCGCGCCGGCGCACCGTGTTCACCGGGATCTGCCCGCGAACCTCTGCTCGGGTGAGGATGGAGATCATTGCCCCTCGTCGTCTCGCTCGTAGGCCCGCACGATGGCCTGCACCAGCGGGTGGCGCACCACGTCCACCGGCGTCAGCCGGACCACACCGATGCCCTCGACCCCCTCGAGGATCCGCGTGGCGTGCACCAGCCCGCTCTGCTGCCGGCTGGGCAGGTCGGTCTGGGTGATGTCGCCGGTGATGATGGCCCGCGACTGGTGTCCCAGTCGGGTGAGGAACATCCGCATCTGCTCGCGGGTGGTGTTCTGCGCCTCGTCCAGGATGACGAACGCGCGGTTCAAGGTGCGACCACGCATGAAGGCGAGCGGCGCCACCTCGACCACGCCCTGATCCACGAGCTGTCCCGTCTGATCCAGACCCACCAGGTCGAACAGCGCGTCGTACAAGGGCTGAAGATACGGATTCACCTTCTCGGTCAGCGTGCCGGGCAGGAACCCGAGCCGCTCCCCCGCCTCGACCGCAGGGCGCGTGAGGATGATCCGCTCCACATCGCGGGCCTTCAGGGCGGCCACGGCCGCCGCCATGGCGAGGTAGGTCTTCCCGGTACCCGCAGGTCCCACGGCGAAGACGACATCGCACCGCGCCATCTCGTCCAGGTACTTCCCCTGGTTGCTCGACTTCGGGGTGATGCGCCGCCGGTCGTGGGTGACGAGCAGGTTGCGCCCGCGGAGGGTCTTCAGTTCGACCTCGCCGTCCCCCTGGAGCACCGAGATGGCCTGCTGGATGTCCTGAAGAAACAGGGGGGCCCCGCTGCGCACCAGGTCGAGAAGCTCCCCCACGACGCGCTCGGCAAACGGGAGCCGATCCGAGGGGCCGGAGATCTGAAGCTGCTGCCCGCGGCCCGCCATGCGGATCCCGAGGCGCTTCTCGATCACCCGCCGGTGGGCGTCCTGGGGCCCGAAGAGTGGCGCCAGAGCGACGCGCCCCTCCGGCAGCTCGATGTGCAAAGTGGAGTTGCTGTCACTGCTCATTGAAGTACGTAGTCCACACCGATCCCGACGTAGTTGAAGCCGACGCCCCCCAGCGGGACCAACAGCGTCGGATCGACCAGCTCAGCTTCCACCAGCTCGTCGAGCCGCTCCGGGTAGGCGCCGCGTTCAAGCCGGAAGACCTCGAGGGCCGTGGCCACGCTGGCCATGCGGTTGGCACGCAGGCGAAGTTGCGCCTCGGTGGCGAGCTGGGCGGCGTTGTCCTCGAGCGCCGAGCGCTGCCCGGGCAACACCAGGGCCAGCCCCACGATGCCCGCCAGCAGGACCCCGTTGACGGCGACCTTCAGCGCCACGCCCCGCCAGCGCGCGCTCTTGCGCTGGCTCGGCTGTGCCCGGCGCTTCACCGCGCGGACGGGCTCGATGTAGCCCTCCTGCAGCAGGTTGTAGAGCGCCTTGCAGGTCTCGAACTCACCCAACCGACTGCGGGCGATCAGCCGGTGGATGTCCCGCCGGCCGTCAACCAGCTCCAATACCCGCCGCTCGGCTGCCCCCAGCTTCCCCGCCACCGCCCCGCCAGCCTTCACCGCGGGATCGACAAACTCACTGAAGGCGTCGTCGATCAGCGCTTCGAGCTGGTCGGCGTCGTTGCCCTCGGCGCCCGCCTCGCGGACCGCGCGGAATACGGCGTCGTAGTTGTTGATCCGCGTGCGGATCAGCGGCCACTCGTCCGCCATCCGCAGCCCCTCCATCAGCACCGTCTCGGCCGAGATCGGGTTGATGGTCGGTCGGGTGAAGTTGGGCGGCTTGGCCTCGAAACGGTAGCGCCCGGTCTGCTGCTGGAACAGCCGGTACAGGCGCTCTCGGGTCTGCAGATCGCGGGCGGCGACCACCGCCTCCTGCGGCACGGCGCCGCGCTCTTGGAGGATGTCGCCAATGCGCCCGAGGGTCTTCTTCTGGACCTTGCGGGCCTGATCGAGCTGGGCCCGGTCGATCAACCCGCCAAGCAGCAGCAGCTCACCGATGTCGTCTTGCAGCCCTCGGCCATCGACGTCGCAGCGAATGATCCGCCCGGACGAGAAGTAGACGTGGACGTCACCCATGTCCGTGAGATCGCTCACGGCCAGGATGCCCGTCTTGTTCTGGCTGCTGATGAGCTGCAGGATCTCGGCGATCCCGAAGTCGCTCAGGGCGCCTTCCAGAGCCATCAGCGCCCCCCCTGCGGCCGGAACGCCTGGACTATGGTCCAGAGCCAGAGGAGCCCGGCAAGCCCCACCCCCAGCCACAGCCACGTGGACGGCTCGGCCGGCGGCGCGTAGGGCGTCATCAGGACCCCCCGCGGGATGAGCACCCGCAGCCCCAGCCAGCCGGCGAAGCCCGCCAGCAGCAGACCCCGTGCAGCCCGCCCACGGACCAGGTCGCCCAGGCCGGGCAGCGCCACGGCTGACAGGCGCCTGCCCCATCGCACCAGACCCTGGAAGCGCTCGACCTGGCTCTCCTTCTCGAACCGTGAGCGGCGGTCCGTGGGCACGTTGCGCACGAAGATCGCGTCGCATTGGGTGCACACGGGCTGCTCCGGGTGCCCCTGTGCCAGAGGGACATCGGCTCGCTGCCCGCAGCGAGTGCAGGGCCACGACAGCCGCATCCGCCGCCGGATCCCGAAGAGGAAGGCGAAGGCGAGCAGGGCGGCGCCGCCCGCTGCCGGCGCGGCCAGTTCCGGGAGGGGGCCGGCCAGGTCGCGCCAAACCCGGTGAGCGAAGCTCGAGGGTTCCAGGAGGCGGTCAAAGGCCCGTCCCACCAGGAACCGGTCGGGCAACGGCGCGTCCACTACGTATCGGTTCAGGCCCGCGTCGTCGTCCGCCGCCCACTCCGAGACACGCGTCGTGTCCAACGCCGTGGCCTTGCCCAACGCCGCCTCGGCCTCGGGCTTCTGCCGCCGCCGCAGGTGCAGGCGGTGCAGGTTGAACCAGGCGATGGCGCTGCGCCGGTCGAGCCGAGTGGCCTGCTCCAGGGCTTCCTGCGCTGCCTGCGGGCGCCCCAGGCCGAACCAGGTGTTGCCCAGGTTGGTCCAGATGGCAGCGGCGGCGCGATCGTCATCGGCCGTACGCGCTGCGTCCGTGAGGAGCTGCGCCGCTTCGCGCAGCCGGCCTTGCCGCTTCAGCGCCAGTCCCAACACCGCTCGCGCGTACCAGTCCCCCTCGTCGGCGGCCGCCGCGGCCTCGACCTTCGCCTCGGCGCGCGCATCGTAGGGGTTGATCGACAGGCTGTGGATGGCCTGCTCGAGGCCAGTGCCGGCGTCGCTCAACCGATCGCCGGCGCGCAACATCCAGGGCAGCACCCCCAGGGCCAGCGTCACGGCCACCGAGACCAGCCGCTCGCTCAGGTTCTGGTAGCTCCACAGCGCCACGAGCACCGGCGCGACCAGGAGGAAGGGCCCGAAACCGTAGAAGATGGGCAGGAGCGCGGCGATCCCCAGCGCCGCGAGCAGGAGCACCCGCATGACGCTGGGAAACGTCTGGCCCAGGTCCTGGTAGAGGTTCAGGCCGTACCGCGCGAGCTGAGCCAAGAGGAACAGCAACCCCAGCACGGCCCCCAGGATGAGCGCGGTGAGGATCCCGTCGCTGTAGATCAGCATTCGCCGCTCGAAGTCACCGAGCTGCCGGCGCATGCCGTCCACCTTGAACAGGGCCACCCGATGCAGCGCGAAGGCCGACTCCGCAGAGGCCAACGCGGCGCGGGTCTCGGCGATCTCCGGCAGGCCGGGGGCCATCCCGTCCGCTGCGTCCAGGCGGGCCGAGGCGAGGGCCACCTTGCCCTCGGCGATGGCGCCCTGCGCTTCCCGCACCAACGCATAGCCGATCGCGTCCAACCGCTGGACGCCCAGCTCACGGCGGAGCACCGCCGCTTCCTCGGTGATGCGCGCCACGGCCTCGCCATCGCCGCGCTCCAGGGCCCCGCGCCGCCGACCCCACAGGCCAGCGAGGCGCTCGAGGCCCCGGGGGCGTGGCTTCACAAGGGTCAGCGACGCCTCTTCAGGCTCGGCGAAGCCGTTCACCTCGGCGAAGGCCGTGGTGGTCAGGCACAGAATCGTCGCGAGGGCTGGCAGCCATCTCGCCATCGAGGGCCTCGAAACGCAGGTCGGTCGTCTTGTTCGATTAACACGAATCGACGCCCCCCTCCAACAAGCAGGCGCGCCAGCGAGCGCCGGGGCCTTCCAGGCGCGGCGGTGGTTTCGACGGCTGGTCCAAGTGTGGTAACTCGCCCCCGTCCATGTTCCCTTGAGGAGGACGGCATGCGGTTCCCGGACCAGGCGGAGCGAGCGAAGCGCGCCCGGCTGATCACGCTGCTCGATGACGGCATGGTCACGGTTCACGTGGACGCACGGCTCGACGGCGTGGACGTGCCGCCCCATCTGCGGGGCGACCTGATGCTCGCGTTGAACCTCAGCCGCCGGTTCCAGCTCGATGTCTTCGAGCTCGGCCCCCTGGCGATCCGCGCCAGCCTGTCCTTCAACGGCGAGCCCTACCCGTGCGTGCTGCCGTGGCGGGCCCTCTGGCGGCTGGAGAGCCGGGTGACCGGCGAGGTCGCGCTGTTCGAGGATTCGGTGCCACCCGAGCTGCTCGCTGCGGCCGAGGCCAGCCCCACCGCCGAGGCCGAGCAGGCCAAGGCCGAGCCCGAGGCCCCCCCTCCGCCGCCCCGGGGGCGCCCCCATCTGCGGATCGTCAAATGAGTGAGCGCCCGAAGCGGGGCCCCTTGGGGCAGGCCTACCGCCTCTTCTACTGGATCTTCGCCGTCGGCCTGCTGCTGAGCATCTCCCTCTCGGTCACCTGGCACGTCATGGGTCCGAGCGCGGACGCGGGGACCGTCAGCGGCCTGGACCGGCCCGCGTGTGCTCGCGCAGCGCGGGCACTCAACACCGAGCTTCATGCGCAGGCCAGCAGCCTGCTCGCCGAGCCCGTGCCGGAGCCCGAGATCGGGGCGATGTGGAAGACCTGGTCTACCGGCTGGCACGGACGCATGCGGCAGCTCCGCGGGCGCTGCCCTGTGCAGGACGATCCTGCCTTGGGCCAGTTGCTCGATGACGTGGAGCGCATGCACCTGGCATGGACGACCGCCCTGCACTCTTTCGTGCAGGTGGGGCGCCGGCCCATGGGCCGGTTGAACGCCCAGTTCGCCGAGGTCAGCGCCGATCGCTGAGCCCCCGCCGAGCGCGCCTACTTGCTCTTGAGCTGCTTGTAGCGGCGCTTGGCCCGGGTCGACAGGGTGTGCTTGGTGTGGCGGTTGAAGAAGCGGAAGTACAGGTTGGCGGCCGTCCGCTTCTCACCCATCCGATCGTGGGCATAGGCCATGTGGTACCGGGCCGCCGAGGTCTGGTCCTTGCCCAAAGGCTTGTCGGACTCCAGCGCCTTGCGGAGCAGCTCAGCGGCACGCGGGAAGTCCTTCAACCGCAGCGCCGACATGCCCTGGTAGAACATCAGTGACGCGATGTGCTCGGCCTTGTCGTCGTACTCCAGCGACTTGAGGAAGGCCTCGTCCGCCTTGTCGAAGGTGCCCTTCTCGTAAAGGTCGCGGCCCTTCTGGAACATCTCGGTGGCCACCTCGGCCTTGAAGCGGACGATGAGATCCTCGAGCAGCCCCGAGAAGCGCACCCGCCGCAGGGTCGAGAACTTGGCGACCGCCAGCTCCTTGTTGCCGTCGCGCACCAGGCGCTCGAACTCCAACAGCTCGCGCTCGATCTGCTTCCAGCGGCCCAGCTCGGCGTTCAGTTCGGCGATCTGCCGCTTGAAGCCGGCCTCTTTCTTCTCATACAGCGCCCGGTTCACCTGGTGCTTCTCGGTGCGGGCCTGGAAGGTCAGGTACAGCCCGACGCTGATCAGCGCGACGAAGATGATGTAGGCGAAGCCGGAGTTGATCAGCGACTTGCGCTCGGTCTGCGCCTGCCGCTCGGTGATCGCCTTCACCTCGGCGGCCACGTTCTTGATCAGGTTGTCGGTCTTGATGGAGACGTTGCGGGTGTTGACCACCTCTTCGCGCAGGCGCGCCAACTCCTCCAGCACGATGTCGGAATGGTCGAGAGCCATGGAGTCCTGAATGCAGGGAGGGTGCGACGCCGGGCAGCGTGCCCGGCGCCTGCGTCACTGACCGACGGCGGCGTCGATCTCGTCGACGATGCCCGCGTCGATCACCGGCTGTGCGTTGGCCCGCTCACCGGCCACGTCCACAACGAACTCGACGAAGACCTCGGAGCCCGCTGCGGGCGGGTTCTGAAGCTGGAGCAGGGCCCCACCCGGGCAGCCAGCCACGCCCAACTCCAGGCTCCACGCGCTGCGGTCCAGGATCTGCGGGTTGACCACCTCCTGGCACTTCCCGCCCTGCGCCTCGGTCCGCAGGCACTGGATCTTCACCTCAACCAGGTAGTTGTCGGGGTTGTCGAACTCGTCGGAGGTCTCGCAGGGGCGCGGGCCGTTCTCGGTGGGCACCTGGCAGGCGGGCGGCTTGTCGAGGCAGTAGGACCCCAGCAGCTCGGCCACCTTGCCCCGGATGGCCTCGAGCGGCGCAGCGAAGTCCTCGACGCAGATGTGCACGCAGTCGCCGCCGTCCTCTTCGCCGGGCGGGCAGCCGATGCCGTTGCCGCCGAACAGCTCGCTGAGCTCCAGGTAGCGGCGGCCGGCAAAGGCCGCGCCGTTGTTCTCGGACTCACACGACGTCTGGATGTTGCCCACACAGGCGCCGTTGGGGCAGCAGAAGGCCTCCGCCCCGTCCCCCGAGCAGCTGCCGTTCACGCAGGTGTTCCCGACCCCCGGGCAGTCGCTGTCCGCGTTGCAGTCCTTGAAGGGGTCGTAGTTACGGGCCTGATCCAGACACAGGAGCTGCTCCTGCCGCTCGGGCTGGTTGTAGGTGATCAGGTCGCCGTCCTGGGTGTAGGCGCGCAGCCCCACCACGGTGGCCACCAGGAGCTGCTCGTTGGGGCGCGCCTTCAGCCCGAACAGGAACCGGTAGTAGTCGCTCACCGGGGTCAGGTTCGAGCGGAACCACTCGCAGTTCGAGTTCGCCGACTCGTCGATGCGGCAGCGCCCGGCGCGGCAGTCGTCGGCGGTGCGACAGGTGCCGCCCGCGGGGTCCTGGCCGGGGCCGCAGGGCGGCAGGCCGCACTCGCGCTGGAAGCAGGTGCGCTCGATCTGGTTGCGCAGGCAGCGGTCACAGGCCGCCCCCGCGCCACAGACGCCCGAGCACGCCTGGGCCTCGGCCGGGGTGGGCTCGCGGTCCGGGCAGAGTTCGGTGTCGCCGAAGCCGTCGGGCAGGCCGTCAGCGTCGCTGTCGGCGGTGCCGCTGGGGCGACAGACCACCCGCCGGCTCGCCGCCGGGTTGGTGGCCGGATCGCTGCAGTCGTCCTCATCGCTGATGACGATGACCGCCAGGATGGCGTCGGGGCGCAGGAAGTCGGGCTCCGGCGGCCGGCACAGGCCGAGCTGGCAGGTCTCGCCGGCGGGACAGGCCTCGCCGCCCGCGCAGGGCTGGCGGGTGCCATCGGGGATGACGCACGCCGGGTTGTAGGCGCCGTTCACACAGCACTGCTCGAACATGCCGGCGTTGGGGCCCCCGCAGGACAGGCCCAGGCGCATGGCTTCGAGGCCCTTCTCGAAGCCATAGCCGTTGGTGCCCAGGGTGGCGTGGCAGCGGAACTCACGCAGCAGGTCCTGCTTGACGCACTCGCGGTAGGCCGCCGGGTCCAGGTTCTCGTCGCAGTTGCGCCCGACGTCCTCGGCCTTGATGACCGGATCGATCTGGTCGGGCGGCGGGCAGTCCTGGGTCTGCGGGGGCGTGGCCAGCGTGCAGTTGGCCGAGGCCACCAGCGCCGGCGTGTTCAGGAACCGGCCCCGCTCCTCCGGGTTGTTCATGTCGGTGCTGACCACCGCGATGCGGTAGTCCGCCGCGGCGTTCAGTTCCTCGAACAGGAAGTCGGCGAAGGCCTGGAAGTTCCGCGTCAGGTTGTCCTGCTCCTCGCACATGGAGCCGGAGTTATCGATGACGAAGAGGAAGTCCAGCTTGGTCTTGGCCGGCAGCTCGTTCTCCTGCCGGTTGACCGCCGTGACCACGTTGTCGAGCTTGTCGATCGGCCGATCGTTGCAGCCGGCAAAGCCGCCCGCCACCACCGCCAGCACGAGCGCTCCGAGAAGCCGCCCCCGGCTCGTCTTCACATGCATCGGGCCCATCCCCCGTCGGTCATCGTGGTCAGCGCGCAAACGGAAACCTTCCGGGCCCGCAGGCCGCGCCGCGCCGTTGGCACGTTAACCCCGACAGACAAAGCGAGTCAACGCGGCGGGTGGGCCTCGGGGGCCGGCGGGTCATCGGCCCCCGAGGCGATGGCCGCGGCCAGGTCGACACGGCCCGTCAACAACCAGCCAGCCCCCACGCTCACCTGCACCAGGAGCTGAATGACGTGGAGCATCAGGGTGTAGAGCGCCACGTTCTCCAGACTGTCGGGGGACAGCACCAGCAACGAGAACCCGGCGGTCATCGCCAGCTCGAAGGTGCCCGTGAAGCCGGGCCCGGCGGGGATCATGATCCCCACCACCACCACCGCCAGCAGCGCGAAGGCGCCCGTGTAGGTCAGATCGGGGATGTTCACCGCGACGGCCAACCACTGCATCCCCACGCCCAGCAGCAGCCAGTACACGGCGGTGAGCGCCAGGAAGATGCCGAGGCGCCGCCGGTCGGGCAGCACCGCCAGGCCGTCCAGGAAAGCCTCGAGCAGGCCCAGCGCCTTGTCGGTCAGGCCGCGGTGGATCCGGTGCCCCACGCGCTCGATGAAGCGCACCGTCCACGCGCGGCGGGCGTGGGCGGCGGCCAGGACGATGAGGGTGGTCGAGAAGACGGCCCCCGCCACCCAGGCGCTCGCCTTCACCGGGCCCACGGCGGGGTTGTTGGAGGGCGGGAGCATGGCGATGAAGACGAAGAACAGCGCCACGAAGAGCAGGCCGTCGACCACCCGCTCCACCACCACCGTCGCCAGGGCGCCCGAGGCGGTCACCCCGCCCTTCCCCCGGACCAGGTACGGGCGAACGAACTCCCCCAACCGCAGGGGGAACACGATGATGCACATGTAGCCCACGGCGCCGGCCGCAGCCACGGTGCCCCAGGTGATGGGCCCCAAGGCCCGAACCAGCACGCCCCAACGCAGGATGCGCAGCAGGTGGGCGGTGGTGAACAGCACGGTGTAGGCGATGACGCCGTTCACGTCGGTGGCCGCCAGCCGCGCCCCGAAGCCCGCGAAGTCCTGGTCCTTGAAGGCCAGCCACACGAGCAAGGCGCCGAGCGCGAGCGACCACAGGTACTTCTGCCCGAGCCCCTTCATCGGATCTCGGAGAGCATGCGGTGCGGGGTCCGGCGGAGCATGCGGTCGAGGCGGTCGGCCGAGACCTTGCGGTGGAGTGCCTTCAGCACGGGGCGCACAATCTTCTTCAGCTCCTTGGGGCTGTGACAGTCGGTCGCCAGCAGCTCGGCGTGGCCGTCTTCCACCAGCCGCCAGGCGGTCTTCTTGATGGTCCGGCCGAACGTGCCAGCCAGGGAACGGAAGCTGACCTGGATGATCGCCCGACCGCCCGCGATCTGCAGCAGCCGATCGAGGTTGTCGTGGAACGGCTCGCAGCGCTCGGGGTGCGCGATGATCGGGAAGTAGCCGGCGGTGCCCACCTCGAACAGGACCTGCGGCATGGTGGCCGGCATGAACTGCTCGGGCAGCTCCAGCAGGATGTAGCGGCTGTTGCCCAGGGTGATGAGGCCGGCGCCGGTGAGATCCTGGTGGAAGCGATCGCCGTAGGCGTACTCGGCCCCCCAGCCCAGCTCGATGGGGATGCCCTCGGCGGTGAGGGCTGTCTGGACCTCGCCGCACAGCGCCTGAATCCGGTCGGGGCCGTAGGTGTGCCGGCGGCCATCCGCGTGCGGGGTGGCGATGAGCCGCCGGTAGCCCAGGTCGGCCAGGCCTCGGCACATCTCCAGGCTCGCCTGCAGGTCACGCGCCCCGTCGTCGATGCCGGGCAGCACGTGCAAGTGCAGATCAGCCCAACCGGCTGCGGCGTCGGCGACGGTGGGGTCGGGCATGCAGGCTCCGGCGGTGCGTTGACGCTCAGGCGAGCGACTTCATTGACTTGCGAGGCCGCGGGAGAATAATCGCCTGCATGCCTGCAGAGAAGCGCAAGGTCATGATCCTCGACGACAACATCATCTCGTTGATGATTGTCGAAGAGCTCCTGCAAGGCCACGGATACGACGTGGTCCGCATGTCCGCGCCCCATGGGGTGCGGGCCAAGCTGGACTACGAGCTGCCAGACGTCCTGCTCATCGACATCGCCATGCCGCGCCTGGCGGCGGACGACCTCATCGACGCCCTGCAGCGCAGCCCCGAGCACGAGGATCTGGTCATCGTGCTGTACTCCGACATGGAGCCGGGCGAGCTGGAAAAGATCTGCCACGCCAAGGACATCCACGGGTACTTCTCGAAGTCCATGGACGCCCGGCAGCTTCCCGAGTTCGTGGATCAGTTTTTCGACGCTTGACACCCGAAAAGAGGCCGTGCATTCTGCGCAGCGCCTTGCTTGGGGCGACGTAGCCAAGTGGTAAGGCAGAGGTCTGCAAAACCTCCATTCACCAGTTCAAATCTGGTCGTCGCCTCACAAAACGCCCGGTTGGCTCTGCCAGCCGGGCGTTTTTCTTTTCTGGCCATCGCGAACGCCGCCGAGCGGGGCCCCGGGAGGCTCAGCGGGCGGCGTCCACCAGCGCCGCGCACCGCGCCACCACCTCGTCGATGCTCAGTGACGTGGCGTCTACGACCACAGCGTCGTCCGCCTGGCGCAGGGGCGCGATGGGGCGCTCCCGGTCGGCCTTGTCCCGCGCCTCGATGTCGGCGGCGACCTCTTGAAGGCTGGGGGCCGGGCCCTTGGCCGCCAACTCGGCGTGCCGGCGACGGGCGCGCTCGGCCACGGAGGCGGTGAGGAAGATCTTCACGTCGGCATCGGGGCAGACCACGGTGCCGATGTCGCGGCCGTCCAAGATGGAGTCGGCCTGCCGGGCCAGGCGCCGCTGCAAGTCGAGCAGCCCCGCGCGCACCGCCGGGGCCGCCGCGTAGCGGCTGGCGGCGGCGCTCATGGCGGGGGTGCGGATGGCTTCGCTGACGTCCTCTTCGCCCAGCCAGATGCGGCCCTCGGCGTCGAAGCGCAACGCAAGCTCGGCCACAAGGCTGTGGAGTCCTGACTCGTCGTCGGCCGCGATCTGGGCGCGCGTGGCGGCGAGGCCCACGGCGCGGTAGAGGGCGCCGGTATCCAAACGAACGAACCCCAGGCGGGCGGCGAGCCGCTGGCTGATGGTGCTCTTGCCGGCCCCCGCAGGGCCGTCGATGGCGATGATCACCCGTTGGTCTCCGCGCTGGCAGCCCCTGGGGGCCAGAGGCCGGCAACATAGGCGGCGATCTCGCCCGGATCAACGGGCGGGGTGAACCACTGCACCCCTTCGACCCGGCGGAACCAGGTGAGCTGGCGCTTGGCGTAGCGCCGGGTGGCCACCAGGGTCTGTCGGCGCGCCTCGGCCCGGCTCATCTCGCCGGCAGCGGAGGCTGCGAAGTGGCGGTAGCCCAGCGCGGTCATCGAGCGCAGCGCCGGCCCGTAGCCCACATCCACGAGGCGGGCGACCTCGGCCTCGAAGCCCTGCGCGATCATCTGGTCGAGGCGGCGCTCGATGCGCGCGTTCAGGGCAGGCCGGGGGCGCTCCAGGCCCAAGATGCGGTGGGGGTACCGTGGCTCGGCGAAGCGGTGCTCCGCTTGCCAGGCGCTGAGGGGGCGACCGGTGGAGCGGTAGACCCCCAGCGCGCGCTCGATGCGTTGCCCGTCCAAGGGCGCGATGCGCGCCGCAGCGGCGGGATCCACCCGGGACAGCTCGGCGTGCAGGGCCGCGTGCTCCCCTGCGGTGATGGCGGCGCGCAGCTCGGCCTGGATCTCCGGCTTGGTGGGCGGAGCGTCGCAGAGCCCCCGCAGGAGGGCCTGCAGATACAGCCCGGTGCCGCCGCAGACCACCACCCGCTTCCCCCGCGCCGTGATGTCGGCGATGGCGGCGTCGGCGTGACGCATGAAGGCGCCGGCGTCGAAGGGCTGGTCGGGATCCACCACGTCGATGAGGTGATGCCGCACCTCGCCCAGCTCCTCGGGGGTGGCCTTGCCCGTCCCCACGTCCATGCCCCGGTATACCTGGCTGGCGTCCGCGCCAACGAGCTCGGCGCCGTAGCGGCGGCAGAGGTCGATGGCCAGCCCCGTCTTGCCGACGGCCGTGGGGCCCACGATGCACAACAGGGGTGGTGCGCTCATCGCAGGCGGTCCTCGGTGGCGCGGCGGGAGAGCTCGCCGTCAGTGAGCGCCACGAACCAAGGGACCGGCCGCGGCGGTGTATGCCTGGCCTGGGCGATGGCGCTCGGCCAACCCGCGGCCTCGGCCGGGCTCGCCGCGCCCGCCCGGCTCGCAACCACCCGCGCCAGCGCCAAGGCCATGGCCTCGACGTCGTCGCCCCCGTCCAGGGCCGCGGTCAGCGCCGCCTGAGCAGCGTTGGGGGGCAACCCGGCCGGCAGCCGCGTGATGGCCCAGGTGTCGCCGCCGAAGGGCTCCACCTCGAGGCCCAGCCGAGCGAGTGCTGGGCGGCGGGCCGGCAGGCTGGCCAACGCCAGCGCAGGCAGCGCGACCGGGTGCGGCGGCGTGATGGGCCGCCCGGGCGCCCCCCCCTGGAGTCGGTCGAAGGCCAGGCGGGTGCGGGCGGCCGCCACGTCCACGAGCACCACCCCGTCAACCGCACGGTAGCTCGCCCACGCGGGGCCGATGAGCCCCGTGAACACCAGCCGGTCCAAGGACAGGTCGCTGAGCTGTCGGGCGTGGGCCAGCCCCGTCTGCGGCGTGGGCGCCGGTCGCACTGGATCGGGCGGCGGTGCCGTGAGCCTCAGCGGCGTCGCCGGCTGCGGCTCTCCGAGACGCGCGTGCACGGGTGGGGGTGGCGTCGCCGGCCTGCCCAACCCGCGCCGGCGCTGGCCCAGGCGCTCCATGGCGTCGAAGATCCGCCGCCGGTGGGCATCGAGCCCGGGGGCCTGTGGATCTGCGGTCGGGGCCGGACTGCGCTCAACGTCTCCGTCCGGCGCCTGGGGCGACGGCGCGCTCAACGTGTAGGTCCGGGCGGGGACCGCCTGCGCCTCGGGGCGCCAGGGATCGGCCTGCAGGGCAGCGTCGATGGCCCGTGCGATCAGCCGGTGGATGATCTGGCTGTCGACGAAACGCACCTCGGTCTTCGCCGGGTGGACGTTCACGTCGACCGCCTCGGGCGGCGCCGTGATGCGCAGCAGCACGAAGGGGTGCCGGCCTCGCTCCAGCCGCTGCCCGTAGGCCGACTGGACCGCCGACATCATCACCCGGTCGCGCACGTACCGGCCGTTCAGGAAGGTGTGGTAGTGCCGTGGCGTGGCCCGGGCCTCCTCTGGTGGCCCGATGAGCCCGTCGACGCGGTACCCCTGCCCCAGATCGAACTGCAGCGGCACGACCCCCGCGGTGACCCGGTCGCCGAACACGGCCCGAGCCCGGCCCGCCAGGGATTGGCCCCGGGGCACGTCCAGCGTCACGCGGCCATCGCGGACGAAGCGGAAGGCCACGTCGGGGTGACTCAGCGCCATCCGCTGCACCACCTCGAGGGTGTGGTTGGCCTCGGTGGCCGCCTTTCGAAGAAACTTCCGTCTTGCCGGGATGTTGAAGAACAGATCCTCAACCAGAATCTCGGTGCCGGGCGGGCCCGCGGTCTCGCCGACGCCCACCACCTCACCACCCTCGACCCGCACCTGCACGGCGCCCACTGCCTCGGGCTCGCGGGTGCGCAGCGTGAGCCGGCTGACCGACGCGATGGAAGGCAGCGCCTCGCCACGGAAGCCGAGCGTGGTGATCCGGTGCAGGTCGCGCGCGGTGCGCAGCTTGCTGGTGGCATGCCGCTTCAGGGCGAGCTGGGCGTCCTCAGCGGACATGCCGTGGCCGTCGTCCACCACCCGGAGGCGAGCGACGCCGCCGTCGGCGATCTCGCAGGTGACGTGCTGCGCGCCCGCGTCGAGCGCGTTCTCCAGCAGCTCCTTGGCGGCGCTGGCCGGGCGCTCCACGACCTCGCCGGCCGCGATCTGGTTGGCGAGGGTGTCGTCGAGGACTTGGATGCGGCCCACGGCCGGGCTCCTGGGTCAAGGGGTGGGGTCAGGGCTTCGGGGCCTCGGGGCTCACGGCTTTGCGACGAGCCGAGCGTCGATCACCGTCGCCTGATCGCCCGCCATGAACTCGCCGTGCCAGGGGTAGTGCCCCGGCTTGCGCAGCGTCAACCGGTGTTTGCCCGGCGCCACCCGCAGCACCCCCTGCCGGTAGCCGTCGAGCTGGCCGGCGTAGCGGTCGTCCACATGGACCGCGACGTCGTTCGGTTCACAGCGGATCTGCAGGAACGCCTGGCCCGGCGGCGGCGGGGGCAGCTCATCCACCCGCTGAATGACGCCGCCACCACAGGCGGCCAGGCAGGCAGCCAGCGCTGCCCCGAAGACGCAATCGCGCATGTTCATGGCAACACCACCGCCGCAGGGAGATCGGCGACGCGGGCGAGCTGGCTCGGATCCATGCCTTCGCTCAGGCGGATGCGCCCGACGCCCAGCGGTGCGCCCTGCAGCCGCACCGGCCGCGGACCGACCCGCGCCGCGATGGCCGGGTCGCCTTCGCGGAACCACCGCAGCCCGGTACGCCCCGCGGCGTCCCCCCGCAGTCCCACCCACAGGGGATCGTCGCCGCGGTCGATCTGGAGGCGCAAGCTGGGCGACAGGGGGCCGTCGATGACCAGGATGAGCCCCGTGGGCAGGCGGGGATCCGCCAAGACGATCGCGTCGGGCAGCGGCGGGCCAACGAAGGTGTCCAAGGCGTCAAGGGGCGGTGACTCGCCCAGCGCCTCGGGCAGCCAGGTCAGATCCAGGCTGGCCACCAAGTGGACGGTGCCGTCGGAGAACCTCTGCGGCCCCGGGCTGCGCAGGCCATCCAAGGCCTGGCTGCGCCGCTCCCCCAGCTCGGGGATCCGACCGAGGCGGCGGTCGGCATCGACCCGGATGCGCTCCAGGAGCCGACCCAGGCGCTGGCGGGCGTCGGCCACGGCCACCTCGTAGGGGTCTCCGTCCGTCATCGCGCCGTTGGGCGAGAGGATGCGCGGCGTGCCCACGCCCAGCACCCGCAACTCGGCGGCGGTCCAGTCGATGGTGCCGTCATCGTCCCGCTGCAGGATCGGATCGGGCGTGGCCGCCAACCCCAGCAGCGCCAGCGCCATCAAGGCCAGCCGCAGCACCCTACTCCCACTCGATGGTGGCCGGGGGCTTGCTGGAGATGTCGTAGACCACCCGGTTGACCCCGGCGACCTCGTTGATGATGCGCGTGGACATGCGCCCCAGGACCTCATGGGGCATGGGATACCAATCGGCCGTCATGCCGTCCAGGCTCGCCACGCAGCGGATGGCCAGCACGTCCTCGTACGTGCGGTCGTCGCCCATGACGCCCACCGAGCGCACGGGGAGCAGCACCGCGAAGCCCTGCCAGATTGCGCGCTCGAGGCCGGCCGTACGCATCTCCTCGCGCACGATCAGATCGGCGTTGCGCAGCACCTGCAGGCGCTCGGCCGAGAGTTCGCCGATGACCCGGATGGCCAGGCCCGGCCCCGGGAAGGGCTGGCGCCAGACGATGGCCTCGGGCAGGCCGAGCTCGAGCCCGGCCACGCGCACCTCGTCCTTGAAGAGCTCGCGCAGGGGCTCCACCACCTTGAGGTTCATCTTCTCGGGCAAGCCCCCCACGTTGTGGTGGCTCTTGATCACCGCGGCGGGGCCCCGGACGCTCTCGGACTCGATGACGTCGGGGTACAGGGTGCCCTGGGCCAGGAAGGTGGCGTCGGGGATCGTGGCGGCCACCTCCTCGAAGACCTCCACGAAGACCCGACCGATGATCTTGCGCTTGGTCTCGGGGTCGCTCACCCCGTCCAGCTCGCTCAGGAAGCGCTCGCTGGCGTCCACGTGCCGCAGATCCCAGTGGAACCGCTCGCCGAAGACCTCGACCACCTGCTCAGCCTCGCCGGCCCGCAGCAGCCCGTTGTCGACAAAGACGCAGGTCATGCGATCGCCGATGGCCTTGTGGATCAGCGCCGCAGCGACCGCCGAGTCGACGCCGCCCGACAGGCCGCACACCACCCGGGCGTCGCCCACCTGGGCGCGAATGCGCTCGACGGCCTCGTCCACGAAGCTGGCCGGCGTCCAGTCGCCGGTGAAGCCTGCAATCTCAAACAGGAAGTTGCGCAGCATGCGGGTACCGCGCGGGGTGTGGGCCACCTCGGGGTGGAACTGCACGCCGTAGAAGCGCCGGGCCCGGTCGGCCACCGCCGCCACCACGCCGTCCTCGCTACGCGCCAGCACCTTGAAGCCGGGCGCAGGCGCCGCCACGTGATCGCCGTGGCTCATCCACACCTGCACGCGGGCCTCGTCCAGGTGGCCGAGCAGGTCGCCGTCGTCTTCGATCTTCAGGTAGGCCTTGCCGTATTCCCTGAGCGCCGAGGGCGCCACGGTGCCCCCAAGGGTGCGCGTCAGCACCTGCAGGCCGTAGCAGATGCCCAGGATGGGCACCCCGGCCTCGAGGATGGCGGGGTCCAGGTCGGGCGCGTCGGCGGCCGTGACGCTGGCCGGCCCTCCGCTGAGGATGATGGCGGCCGGCTGACGCTCACGGACCGCCTGGGCGCCGTGGTCGAAGCGCACGATCTCGCAGTACACGTTCAGCTCGCGCACCCGGCGGGCGATGAGCTGCGTGAACTGGCTGCCGTAGTCCAAGACGAGGACGGTCTGGTGCTGGGCCATGGGGGTCTCCCGGGGGGCGAGCGTCAGTTGATGCGGTAGTTCGGGGCCTCTTCGGTGACCACCACGTCGTGCACGTGGCTCTCCTTGAGCCCCGCGCTGGTGATCCGGATGAACTGCGCCTGGGTGCGCAGGGCCTCGATGTTGGCGCTGCCTGTGTACCCCATGCCCGAGCGCAGCCCGCCCACCAACTGGTACAGCGTGTCGGCCAGGGGGCCGCGGAACGGGACCCGCCCCTCGATGCCCTCGGGCACCAGCTTGCGCTGGCCCTCCTGGAAGTAGCGGTCGCTGGAGCCGCGGCGCATCGCGCCCAGGCTGCCCATGCCGCGGTAGGCCTTGTAGGAGCGGCCCTGGTACAGCACCACGTCGCCCGGCGCCTCGCTGGTGCCGGCGAGCATGCTGCCCACCATGGCCACCTGCGCGCCCGCGGCGATGGCCTTCACCACGTCGCCCGAGAACTTGATGCCCCCGTCGGCGATGATCGGCAGGTCGTAATCGGCGGCCGCCTCGGCGCAGGCCATGACCGCGCTGATCTGGGGCACGCCGACGCCCGCCACCACCCGGGTGGTGCAGATGCTGCCGGGCCCGATGCCCACCTTCACGCAGTCGGCGCCGGCCTCGGCCAGGGCCCGCACGGCGTCGGCGGTGGCCACGTTGCCCGCGGCCACCTGCAAGTCGGGCCAGGTGTGCTTGGCGAGGCGCACGGCCTCGATGACGCCCTTGGAGTGGCCGTGGGCGGTGTCGATGACCACGACGTCCACGCCGGCCGCCACCAGCGCCTCGATGCGCTCGTGCCCGTTGACGCCCACCGCAGCCCCCACCAGCAGGCGGCCCTGCGGATCGGTGGCCGCGCTGGGGTGGGCCTCGGCCTGGCGGATGTCGCGGATGGTGATGAGGCCCTTCAGCAGGCCCGCGCCGTCCACCACCAGCAGCTTCTCGATGCGGTGGTCGTGCAGCAGGGCCTTGCAGCGCTCGGGGGCCACGCCCTCGGGCACGGTGACGAGCTTCGTGGTCATGAGCGACTCGACGGGGCGGTCGAGGGCCTCCTCGAAGCGGATGTCCCGGTGGGTCAGGATGCCCACGGGCGCGCCCGACGGCCCCACTACAGGCAGGCCGCTGATGCGGTGCGCCTCCATGAGCGCCACGGCCTCACCCAGCGACTGCTCGGGGCGCACAGTGAGCGGATCCACCACCATGCCCGTCTGGGCCTTCTTCACCCGCTGCACCTCGCGGGCCTGGTCCTCGACGCTCAAGTTCTTGTGGATGAAGCCCAGGCCGCCCGCGCGGGCCATGGCGATGGCCGTATCGGCCTCGGTCACGGTGTCCATGGCGGCGCTGACGATGGGGATGCGCAGGGTCAGCTCGCGGGTCAGCCGGGTGCGCGTGTCGACGTCGCCGGGCAGCACCTCGCTGTAGGCGGGCTGCAGCAGCACGTCGTCGAAGGTCAGGGCCAACGGGATGGCGGCGGCGCGGGCGGACATGGCGGACCTCTCGGGCGCGGGGGGGCAGCGGAAGCGGGAGGGTAGCCCCGGGGGGTGGGCGCCGCAACGGGAGGGCTTGGGGGCGGACGGATTGTCGCGCTAACGTCGCGCGCCGTGACCCCCCTGCTCCCCCTCCTGGCCGCCCTGAGCGCCCCGGCCCCTGGTCGGCTGGTGGTGCGCTCGCCCCACTTCGGGGCCTTGGTGCTGGTGGATCGGGCGCCGGTGGGTCGGGTGCCGTTGGCGCCGCTGCCGCTGAGCGTGGGCTTCCACCTGGTCGAGGCGACCGCGCCCGGGCGGCCGCGCTGGGGCCGGCTAGTGTTCGTCGTGCCGGGCCGAGACCTGGCGGTGGACATCCAGTGGCTGGGCGACCCGCCTGCGGCGCGCCGGGTGCCTTCATCAGCGCCCGCCCGCGAGCCGGCTCCCGAGCCCACGGTGCGCCTCCGCGCCGACGCCCAGGTGGCGGCGGCCTGGATCGGGGCGGCCCACGACACGGATCTGCGGCTGGGCTGGCGCCTGGACGGCGACCGCCTGGGCGGAGGGCCCTGGTCGGGCGCCGTGGCCGGCCGCGCGCTGAACGATCTGGTGGGCCCTGACCGCCTGTGGCGACGGGTACAGCCGGCACAGGAGACAGCCTTGCGTCTGGACGAGGCGTGGCTCGCCTGGGCCGCAGGCGGCGCGCGGGTGGCGGCCGGGCGGCTCCTGCGGTCCGGCCCCGGTGGCGTGGCCTATCAAGTGGATGGGGCGGCGCTCACGCAAGCCATCGGGCCCGCTGGCCTGTTCCTGGCCGGCGGCCGCCGCGCCGTCGCCTTCGGGCCCCGCCCCCAGGACCCGGCGCTGGTCACCGCAGGGCTGGACGCTGCGTGGGGTGCCTCCCGTTGGCAGGCGGCTTGGCTCTGGCACGACGGGCGCCACCACAGCGACGCCGGGGTCCATTGGCGCGGCACCCAGGGCGAGCTGAACCTGGGGGGCAGGCTGCTGGACGGTAGCTGGGCGGGGGCCGGGGTCACTGCCCGCTGGCGTGCCCTCGACGGGCTCACGGCCCTGTGGGGGCGGGTGGCGGCAGACGCCGGGCGCCGGGGCCCCTTCGAGTGGCGGCTGCCCACCCTGGGGGTCTTCGGTCCGGCCCCCCAGCGGCAGCTCAGCCTCTCGTGGGGGGCTGAGGGCTCCACCGCGCCTTGGCGCTGGGCGGCTCAGGGAGCCATCCGGGGGGCCCCGGAGGACGCCTGGCGGCAGCACGATGGAGCCCTTGAGGGGGGCTGGAGGCGCTACGGGTGGCAGGCGGCGCTTCGGGTGCGCGGGCGATGGTCCGCGGGCCGAGGCCCCGCGGTCTACGACGCCGTCGAGCCGGCCGGCGAGTTGGAGCGGGAGGGGCGCTGGGGCAGCGTCGGGCTCGGCCTGGGCAGCACCTGGCTGCGGGTCCCCCAGCGGTATGCCGGCGAGGGGCGTTGGCTCCCGTCGCTGGCGGTGCAGGGTCGCCTGCGGCTGACCCGCGAGCTGGCGCTGGTGGCCACGGCGCAGAGCCAGGCCGTGCACCCGGCGTGGTACCCCGAGGGGGACCGCATGCATTCGTTCAACCTGGGGGTGCAGCTTCGATGATGAGGCCACGACGCATGCTGGCCCTTCAGGTGTTCTGGGTCGCAGGCTGCCAGGCGCCGCCCCCGGCCAGCCCGCCACCGGTGGATCATACGGCCGTGTGGCGCCGCCACCACGAGGACACACGGGCGGCGGACTGCGCGCCGTGCCACGGTCCGTCGCCCTGCGCGGGGTGCCACCGCACCGCGACCCCCGGCGATCATGGGCCCGCATACGGGGGGCCTGCCCACGCCGGCCCGGCCGCCGCCGACCCCACGCGCTGCGCCACCTGCCACGCCGTGAGCGACTGCCTGGCCTGCCACACCCGCTGAGCGAAGCCGCGTTGCTCCGGTTCTGGTGGCTGTGTAATCGTGCACCCATGAAGCGCACCCGCCCCGCCGCCGCCCGCCTGCTGCTGCCCCTGCTGATGCTCGTGGCCTGGCCCGCCCAGGCCCTTGTGTTGTTGCAGAACGACAGCTTCTCGCCCGGCGACGAGATCGCCTTCTACCCGCGGATGATGGGCGGCGAGTCGTTCATCACCATCTACGACGTCCCCGAGGATCTGCCCGACTACAAGATCTGTCGGGCGCTGCTGATGATCGGGCCCAACGCCTTCAACATCTTCACGGTGCGCATCGGCGCGGCGGCCGAGGACGGCAGCGAGGCCCAGCTTCTCTGGCAGTCGGATCTGGACGCGTTTCAGATCCAGGGGTCGCGCAACCAGATCAGCGCGGTGGATCTGCGTGACTACTTCATCCGCACCCAGGCGCGCCGGCTGCGGCTGGCCTTCCAGCACGCCGAGGGCTTCGACGGCCCGCCCACCATCGCCACCGACACCGACGGCATCGAGCCCAACCGGAACATGATCATCGCGTTCCAGCGCAACGGCACCTGGTTCCGCGACTTCACCGAGCTGCTCCCCGAAGAGGGGCTCTACCCTCGCCCGCCCGGCGACTTCCTGGTGCGCCTGGAGCTGGCATCGCCCGAGGAGATCTGCCCGGGCCCCGAGGACCCCATCCGCCAGGTGGACTGGGGCCTGCCCGATCCCGACATGGGCGCGCCCCGCGACATGGCGCCCCCCCGCGACATGGCGCCGCCCCGCGACCTGGGCCCCGCCCGCGACATGGCCCCGGCCCGCGACATGGCGCCCCGGCCCGACCGGTCCGTGGCCGATGAGGGGCCCGAGCCCGACGCCGGCTTCGACTTCGGGCCGCGCGGCGGTGACGTGGAGCTGACGCGCATGAGCCCCAGTGCGGGCACCAACACGCGGAACATCGAGGTCGTGATCTCCGGGCGCGGCTTCCCCTTCGGCGAGACCATGACCGCCGAGCTGGGCCCCCACCGGCTGCTGGAGGTGACGGTTTTGGGTGGGACCACCGCCCAGGCCATCGTGCCCGCGGGCATCGAGCCGGGCGTCTACGACCTGAAGGTGCAGCGCGCCGACGGCCAGGCGGCGGTGCTGCCCGAGGCCTTCACGGTGGTGGGCGATGGGCTGGTGATCACGGACGTACTCCCCAACACCGTCCTCGAGGGCGCGACCCCCGAGCTGACGATCCTGGGGGCCGGCTTCACCTCCGAGGTGGAGGTCTTCGTGGGCGGGGCGCGGCTGGAGCAGGTCGCGGTGCCGTCGTCGTCGTCCATCGAGGGCAAGCTCACCGCGCCGCTGGCCGCCGGGATCTACGACGTGCTGGTGCGCCGCGGCGATCGAGAGGCCATTGCGCCTGAGGCCTTCACCGTGCAGCGCCAGGGGGGCCGCGTGGCCGACGACTGCCGCGCCACGCCGGGTCGGGGCGGCGACTTCCCTGCCCTGTGGCTGCTGCTGGTGGGCCTGATCGCGGCCCGTCGCCGCCGGTGAGGCGCTGGCTGCTCCCGGCGGGACTGCTGGCCCTGTGCAGCGCCTGTGAGGACGGGCAGGTGGCGTCGAAGGACGCCGGCCGCCCCCGGCCCGACGCCCAGGTGGCCCCGCTCCCCCAGCCGGTGGACGGCGGCCTGCTCGTGTTCGTGGCCCCCGACCGCAGCGCCGACGGGGACGGCTCCCGCGCGCGCCCGCTGGGTTCGCTGGTGCGGGCCTATGAAGCGGTGGCAGCCGGCGACAGCGTGGTGCTCCTGGCCGGGGACCATGGCGAGGTCCCCGCGCCGCCCCGAGGAGTGCGTCTGGTGGGGGAAGGCACCCACGCCACCCACGTGCGCGGTCCCCTGATCCTGGACGCCGCCCAGACGCTGGAGGCGCTGACCTTCCATGGGGCGCTGACGCTCGCGGGCGACGCGGCGCTGGTGGGGGTGGCGTTGCAGGACAGCGCGGCGCCCATCGCTCGGGTGACCGGCCCAAGCCAGTGGACCGAGGTTCGGGTGACCCAGATCACGGGCCCCGAGGCCGCCGTACGCGTGGAGGCTGGCGGCGTGCTCACGTGGCGCGGCGGCGGCCTCCACGACCTGGCTGGCGGGGCCATCCACGGTGAGGACGCGCAGTTGCGGCTGGCCGGGCTGGACCTGTCACGCTTCGCAGGCGTGGGCGTCGCCCTCGACGGCGGCACCCTGGAGGTTGACGACCTGCGGATGCACGCCCCGGTGGGCGCGGGGGTGTTGATTACCGGCGGGCGGGCGACCCTCAGCCGGGTCGATGTGTTCGACCCCGTCACCGATCCGGTGCTGAACACCGCCAGCGGCTTCGGCGTGACCGGCGGCGAGGTCACGGTCTCGCGCAGCTACGTCCGCGGGGGCGACCGCGCCTTCCGGGTGGCCGTGCAGGGCCGCTTGCAGGTTGTGGACTGTGTGGCGGACGCGCCCGGCGCCGACGGGCTCGGCGTGTCGGTCGGTGCCCAGGGCCAGGCGACGGGCCTGCGGGTCATCCGCCCCCGCAACGCCGGCCTCGCCGTGGCGGGCGAAGGGGCCGTGCTCGGCGTGGCCGACAGCGTCGTCGAACGACCGGGCCGCATTGGCTTGCTGGTGGCCGATGGCGCCCACGCCACCACCGACGGCCTGACGGTCACCGACGCCGCCAACCGCGGGGTGGCCGTGCTGGCCGCCGGCGCGCTTCTCAGCGGGCTGGTGGTGGAGCGCGCCGTGGACGTGGGGGTGCAGATCACCGACGCCACCGCTGAGGTGCGGGTGGAGGACAGCACGCTCACCGACTGTGGCACCTCGGGGCTGGCCGCCACCGGCGAGATGGCCGAGGGCCTGACCCTGCGAAACCTGACCGTTTCCGGGACCTACGACGCGGGCTTCGAGCTGGCCATCGGGGTACACCTGTACCAGACGGGCGCCCTGATCGAGGGGCTGACCTCCCGGGAGAACCAGGGCCCAGGCCTGCAGGTGGAGCAGAGCGGCGCCCGCCTGATGGGCGCGACGCTGCTCGACAACGGGGGGCCCGGGGCGGTGCTGGTCGAGGCCATCGGCGAGGTGGCGCTCGACGACCTGAACGCGGAGCGCAACGGCGGCGCCGGCGTGCTGGCGGTGCGCAGCGAGGCCACGCTCACTCGGCCGGTGCTGGTCGCCAACCGCGCGGTGGACATCGAGGGGCCCGGCGATGGGGCGTCGGCCTTCGTGCAGTCCGTGCTGAACGTCCGCGGCGGCCTGGCCCTGGAGAACGCCGGCAGCGGCCTGGCCGCCAGCGTGGGCAGCACTCTCTCGCTGGCCGACGGCGTGCGCCTCGAGGGCAACCAGCGGTATGGGGCCGAGGTGGGCTGCGACGGGAGCGTGCTCAGCCCGCCGGACGAGGCCGAGTACGCCGGGAACCGGCTGGGCGACCGCAACGCCTGCCCCTGATCCCCGGCGGGCTGCTCAGCGCAGGCGATCGACGGCCCGCCGAAGGCCGGGATCGGGCAGCCCGCTGAGCAACACCTGTCCCTCTTCGCCGATGGTGATCTCGGCGTCCGCGGGAGCCGCCCAGGTGGGCGGCGGGCGCCCCAGCACCCAGACCCGCTGGTTGCGCGACGCCCGCCACGCGCCGTGCCCCAGGGCCTTGGTGGCGAAGGGGCCGTCCACCAGCATGTCCAGCGCCGCCAACAGCGCCGCCGATCCCGGAGGCGCCGCCGGGCCCCGGAGCTGCTCGTAGGCGTAGCCCGAGTAGGCCATCAGGTGCACGGCCGGCCACGCCGCCCGCAAGCCCCGGGCCACCGCCGCCAGCGCCTCCGCCTGCTCGAAGGGCTCCCCGCCCGAGAAGGTCACGCCGTCCAGCCCCTCCCGGTCCACCAGCAGCCGCTCCACCACGGCCTGCACTGTCGTCACGGCCCCGTCGGGCGCGTGCGTCTGCGGGTTGAAGCACCCGGGGCAGGCCAGGCTGCACCCCTGTACCCACAGCACCGCCCGCACGCCTGGCCCATTGACCCGGGAACGACCCGCGTGGCCAGCGATGCGCAGTCCATCGGTCATGGTGGGCCCAACCTCTTGAGATCGCTGATGGATCAAAAAAAGACGCGACACGCGCGGTGTGCCGCCGATTAGGGGGGGTGAGGCCCCCGAGATCCAGCCCCAATCGCCCCAGCCCGGGAGTTCGCCATGCCCCGCACCGCCCGTTGCCCCGCCATGGTGGGCGACTCGCCCCCCATGGAAGCCCTGCGCCGCCGCCTCACCCGTCTGGGTCCACTGCAGGCCCCGGTGCTGGTCACCGGCGAGACGGGGGTGGGCAAAGAGCTGGCCGCCCGCGCCCTGCACGGCCAGTCCGCCCGTCATGGGCGGCGCTTCGTCGCCATCAACTGTGCCGCCCTGACCCCCCAGCTCGCGCCCAGCGAGTTGTTCGGGGCCGTCCAGGGCGCCTACACCGGCGCCCGCACCCGCGAGGGCCTGTTCCAGGCAGCCGACGGAGGCACCCTGTTCCTCGACGAGGTGGGCGAGCTGGACCCCCAGACCCAGGGCGCGCTGCTGCGCGTGTTGGAGACCGGCCGGGTGCGGAAGGTGGGCGCTACCGCCGGCGAGCCGGTGGACGTCCGGCTGGTGACGGCCACGCACCGCGACCTGAAGGCCCAGGTGATCCAGGGGGCCTTCCGTGCCGACCTGTACCATCGCATCGCGGCGCTCCTCGTCGAGGTGCCGCCGCTGCGCGCCCGGCTGGCGGACCTGCCCGAGTTGGCGGGGGCGGTCGCCCCTGAAGCAGCCCACCGGCTCACCGAGGGCGCCTGGGCGCGGCTCAGCGCCCACCGCTGGCCGGGCAACGTCCGCGAGCTGCGCAACGTCCTGCAGCGGGCCGCCGCAGAGCACGACGACGGCCCGCTGACCGCCGCGTCGCTGATCTTCGACGCCCTTTCGGGGCAGGCGGCCAGCGCCGAGACCGGCGAGGGCCCGCTCCAGGCGCGGATCGCCCGGCTGGTCCAGACCGAGTTCAAACGTCAGGCGGGCAACGTGCGCCAGACCGCGCGGGTGTTGGCCGTCAGCCCCACCACGGTCTACCGCTACCTGCAGCTCGCCGCCGATGGGCCCAGCCCCGACTGACTCGGCCCCGTCGGGCGGCCGGCGGTTGCAATGCCGCGGGGCCCGTTGCAGTCTCCGCCCGGTGGGAGGTGCGAGGTGCGCGACGTCCTGATCATCGCTTTTCTGGGCATCAACATCGTGATGCCGCTGCGCTACTACTTCGGCGACGAGGCGTACGACGAGCGGTTCGCGTGGCGCATGTTCTCGCCGGTGCGCATGCTGCGCTGCGACGTGGATCTGTATGGCCCCGGCGGGCGCGAGCTGAGCCAGGGGCAGCTCATGCACGTGGTGTGGATCAACCTGCTCAAGCGCGGTCGCTTGCAGGTCCTGGAGGCCTTTGCGCAGAAGTACTGCGCCGACGAGACGGCCGCCGGCCGCCCCGCCGAGCTGTACGCCCGCATGGTCTGCCCGCCCGCCGATGGGCCGCACCGGGGCATCTGCCGGCGGGGGCTGGCCGACACCGACCGCGACGGCGTGCCCGACGGCTTCAACGACGCTCGTGAGTGTGCCGAGCAGACCCCCAAGGCCTGCTACGAGAAGGCCTGCGCCGGCCAGAGCGCCGCCGACTGCTTCGAGCAGACCTGCCGCCTGAAGCTGGTGGACCGCGGCCGCAACCTCTGCGATGGGGGGGCGCCATGAACGCCTGGCGCGCCTACTGGCATGACTTCGAGATCGAGCGCAGCCGCCTCGCGGTCCTGCGCTTCGGCATGCTGGGCCTGCTGGCCTGGGACCTCTGGACCACGTTCCTGGGGCACGCCACCCGCTACGGGGCCGGCGACTTCAACGTGACCCAGGCCCGGTGGCTGGATCCCATCGCGCCCCTCCCCACGCCCGCCATCATGGGCGTGGGCTGGCTCCTGGCAGGCTTCCTGGCGGCCCGCGCGGCCCTGGGCATCGCCCAGCGCGCGTCCACCGTCGGCGCCGCCGTCATCTACATCGCCTTCTACATGTGGGGTCAGGCCGACAGCTACCAGCACCACTACTTCATCTGCCTGCTCCTCGGGGTGCTGGCCTTCCTGCCCAGCGACGCCCCCACCAGCGAGGACGGCCGCATGGTCCGCCATTGGACGATGCGGGCGTTCTACGTGCAGCTCACCTTCCTGTACCTGTGGACGGCGGTCACCAAGACCGATCCGGTCTGGCTCAGCGGCGCCACCCTGGACCAGATCGTCAGCAAGCCGGCCATGCGAGCCGACCTGCTCGCCTTCGGGGCGAAGTTCGGCCTCAGCGAGCAGACGATCTTCCCGTTCATGGCGGTGAGCGTGATGCTCGGCCAGTACTTCGCCGCCACCATCCTGCAGATCCGCCGGTTCTGGTGGGTGGGCATGCTCGTGATCCCGTGGTTCCACATCTTCGTGGAGTTCATCGAGTTCGATATCGAGTACTTCAGCTACTACATGATCGCGCTGCTGTTGGTGCTGCTGAGCCCGCCCATCTTCTGGCGCTGGGCCGAGGCCACCACCGCGCGCCTGTGGGCCGCCTGGGCGCCGCTGCGTGGGCGGCTGGTGGGGCCGTCGGCGCCGGCGCTGCCGACCCGCGTCGCCTTCGCCCTCATCACCGGGGCCGCGGCGGCCGCCCTCGCTGCACAGATCCACATCGAGGGTACCGTCTGGCTGGCCGGGCTGGTGGGGGTCGCCGCCGCCGCGGGCGTCTGGGCCCACCCGGCGGGCCGCTCGCTCACCTGGGCCATCGGCATCCAGATCGGGTTGGCGGGCCTGATGCTGTTCTCCGTGCGGGCCACCGACGCGGAGTACGACTACTACCGGCTGTGGGGCGGCGACCTGAAGCGCCGCGGCGATACGGCCGGCGCCATCGAGATGTACCAGAAGGCCAACGCCGTGACCGACGGCCCCGCGCGGTTCCATCAGCTCGGCCAGCTCCTGGAGCGTGAGGGGCGGGCCGACGAGGCGCTGGCGGCCTACGAGACCTCTCGGCAGCGCCAGGAGGCGGCGCTTGCCGAGGAGCTGCGCGCCGTGCACCAGGCCACCACGGATCCCGAGCGACGCTTCGACGTCGGCGAGCGGCACCTGCGGCTGGTGGGTCGCTGCGAGCAGCTCGCCCGCGCCTATCGCCGGCAGGGCAAGGCGGAGAAGCTGGCCGAGGCCGAGCGTTGCGCGCAGCGTCACGCAGACGACGCGGTGGACGCCTTCCAGGCCGGCCTGAAGTTTCAGCCGCTCAGCGGCCGGGGCCAGCGCGGGCTGCGCGACGCCCAGCGGAGGGCGAGCCGGCGGTGAGCCGACCCAGCTACTTCATCAGCGACCTGCATGTGCGGGCCAACGACGATGAGCGCACCCAGGCGGTGCTCCGCTTCTTGCGCGCCCGTCAGGGCGAAGCCGAGGCGGTCTACCTGGTGGGCGACGTGTTCGACTTCTGGCTCGGCTACCGCCATGCCCTTTTCAGCGCCCAGTTCTCGCTGCTGCGCGCCCTGGCGGAGCTCGTGGAGGCCGGCACCCGCGTGGTCCTGTTCAGCGGCAACCACGACCCCGATCCGGGTCCCCTGCCCGCGTCGTTGGGCATCGAGGTCCACCACGGCCCGCTGGTGGCGCCCATCCAGGGCCGAACCGTGCGGCTGGAGCACGGCGACGTGGTGGATCCCCGCGGGTGGCACCGCCGCGCGGTGTGCCGCTTCGCCCGCCACCCCTGGACCCGGGCGGCGGCGCGCTGGGTTCACCCCGACCGCGCCTGGCAGCTCGGCCGCCTGTACGGCGGCGATCACGCCCCCAGCGAGTACGGGGCCCCCCTGCCCCAGGCCCTGTTCGACACCTACTTGCCCGGCCGGGCCGCCGAGGGCGTGGACGTGCTGGTGATGGGGCACTACCACCGCGCCGTGGTGCACAGCGCCCGCATCGGGGATCGTCCGGTGCAGTTCTTCGTGCTGGGCGACTGGGTGGCGCAGCGCACCTGGCTGAAGGCCGACCAGGGCGAGTTCACGCTGTGGCGCGACCAGGGCCCGGACCGAGCGCCCACGCGGATCCCACCGGGCGACCACGGGCCAGAGAGGGCCGCATGAAGGCGCGGATCACGGTGGGCCTGTGGCTGGCGCTGGTGCTGGCCGCCCTGGGGGTGGCCGATCACTTCATCAGCAGCGGCCGCAGCATCGGCTGGGAGCGCAACTCGGTGCGCAACTCCCGGGCCAGGTGGGCCAAGAAGCCCCAGGCCCGGGTGGCGATCTTCGGATCCAGCACCAGCAAGGACTGGCTGCCCGAGGGCTGGCTGGCCGGGCTGCTCAAGGTGCCCACTGCCACCGTACTCGACGCGCACATCAACGGCTGCCACCAGGGCTGCACCTGGGCCGAGGTGCGCGAGTTCCGCCGCGCCGGGCGCAGGTTCGACACCGTCTTCTTTGGCACCAACCTGTTCCAGCTTTGCGAGTTCCCCCACACCAAGCGGGTGCTCCAGCAGCAGCTCATGGTGCCGCCCGGCGACGTCCCCGGGCTGCTGGGCAAGTACCTGCACGCCCAGACGCCGCTGCTCTACATGGGGCGCCTGCTGGGCATCAGCCTGTCGGGCGCCTACGGCGACACCGCGGCGGTGCGGGCGCGCATCGAGAAGCTGGCCTATGACGACGCGGATCCGCGGGCGCGCGCGGTGCGCCGGCACAACCACTGGCGCTGGGCGCGCCAGCGGCCCATCCAGGCCGAGAAGCCGCCCCTGAGCTGTGAGTACACCGCCGACTCCGTGGCGCTGAAGCGGGCTTTTACCGAGGGCCTGCTGGGCGACCTGGCGGCGATTTCGGGCCGGGTCTACCTGATGCTGCTGCCCGACCGCACCCGGAGCCTGCGCGACCCCGAGCACTCCGCGCGTTGGGCGCAGCATCTGGCCCTGCACACCGCGCTGGCCGAGGCCCTGCCCAACGTGACGGTCATCGACCTGGTCACGGACGGGGTGAGCGACGCGCGGCACTTCCGCGACGGCTTCCACCTGAACGCCGAGGGCATGAAGCGACAGCGGACGCTCTTCCAGCAGCGCCTGGCTGCGGCCGAGGGGGGGCGCTGACGTGGTCTTCACCACCCCCCAGTTCGTGGCGTTCTTCGTCCTGTTCTTCGGCGCCTGGCTCGCCCTGCCGCGCCGCGCGCGCAAGCCCCTGCTGCTGGTGGGCAGCTACCTGTTCTACGGGAGCTGGAACCCCCACTTCCTGTGGCTGATCTTCGGCTCCACCCTGCTGGACTTCGCCGTGGGGCGCGCGGTGCACCGCAGCGCCGATCCCCGCCGGCGCAAGCAGCTCGTCACCCTGTCGGTGGTGGGCAACCTGGGCGTGCTGGCCTTCTTCAAGTACTTCGACTTCTTCGTCGGCTCGGCGGTGCAGGGGCTCAACGCCCTGGGGCTGGATGCCAGCGCGCCGGTGCTGGAGGTGGTGCTGCCCGTGGGCATCAGCTTCTACACCTTCCAGACCATGAGCTACACCATCGACATCTACCGGGGGCAGCTCGAACCCAGCGACGACTTCGTGGACTTTGCGCTGTACGTCAGCTTCTTCCCGCAGCTCGTGGCCGGCCCCATCGAGCGCGCGAAGCACCTGCTGCCGCAGCTCAAGGACCTGGCGCAGAACCGCGCCGACTGGAGCGGCCTGGGCCTCATCGCCCTCGGCGCCTTCAAGAAGGTGGCCATCGCCGACAACATGGCCGCGCTGGTGGAGCTCACCTACACGCAGCCCGAGCAGGCCTGGGCGCCGGCCCTGTGGATCGGCACCTACGCCTTCGCCATCCAGATCTACTGCGACTTCTCGGGCTACTCCGACATCGCCGTGGGCCTGGGGCGGCTCATGGGCCTGGACATCATCCAGAACTTCCGCTCGCCGTACGCCGCAGCCGGGCCCTCGGAGTTCTGGCGTCGCTGGCACATCAGCCTGTCGAGCTGGCTGCGCGACTACCTGTACATCCCGCTGGGCGGCAACCGCGGCGGCTGGGTGGGCGTGCGGCGCAACCTCATGCTCACCATGCTGTTGGGGGGGCTGTGGCACGGGGCAGCGTGGAACTTCGTGCTCTGGGGCTTCTGGCACGGCGCGCTGCTCATCGCCTTCCGGGCCGAGCGGCTGAACGCCTGGGGGGCGCGGCTGGCGCAGGGCTGGACCCGGCTGCCCACCGCGCTGGTGCGGCGGCTGGTGTTCTTCCACCTGGTGGCGCTGGGCTGGGCCCTGTTCCGGGCCGAGTCCCTCGCGGACTGCGCGACCCTGTTCGGTGCCCTGCTGTCCCCCGACGCCCTGGCGTGGGGGCCTTGGCTCCAGGCGGTCACCGCCTCGGGCGAGGCGCCGTACCTGCTGGGCATGGGCGCGGTCGCGCTGACGGTGTTCATCAGCCAGAACCTCTGGGCGGTGGGCAGCGACGACGTGGTGGCCCGGGTCTGGCGGGGCCCCGTAGGCCTGCGCGTCGCCTTCACCGCGACCCTGATCTACGCCGCCGCGGTGCTGTCGCCTGAGGCGCCGCCGCCCTTCATCTACTTCCAGTTCTGAGGCCAACGACGGCAGGGTCGGCGGCCCCTTCCGCCCCTGGCCCGGCCCCTGCTAGGGTCGCCCCCTGAACATGGCCACACCGCGGGGGCGGATGAGCACTTCGGACGAGACCCTGTACCTCGTCGACGGCTCCGGGTTCATTTTCCGGGCCTACTACGGGATCCGCGCGCCCATGTCGGCGCTGGACGGCACGCCGACCAACGCGGTCTACGGCTTCACGCGCTTGCTGCTGAACGTCATCCGCGATCGGGAGCCCACCCACATCGCCGTGGTGTTCGACCCCTCGGGGCCCTCGTTCCGGGCGGATCTGTACCCCGAGTACAAGGCCAACCGGACCGAGCCCCCCGACGACCTGCGGCCGCAGTTCAACCTGTGCCGCGAGGCCGTCCGCGCCCTGGGGATCCCGGCGCTCGAGGTCGCGCGCTACGAGGCGGACGACGTCATCGGCACCCTCGCCCGCCGCTGGAACGCCCGCGCCGACAGCCACCGCTGCGTCATCGTCACCGCCGACAAGGACATGATGCAGCTCGTGGACGAGCGCACCCTGCTTTGGGACGGCAAGGAGAAGGAGACCGACCGCGAGGGGGTCATCGAGCGCTTCGGGGTCCCCCCCGAGCGGGTGATCGACGTGCTGGGCCTGGCGGGCGACAGCTCCGACAACATCCCCGGGGTGCCGGGCATCGGCGAGAAGACGGCCGCGAAGCTGCTGGCCGAGCACGACGGCATGGAGGCGCTGCTCGCGGCCGCCTCGACCATCAAGGGCAAGCGGGGCGAGAACCTGCAGGCCTTCGCCGAGCAGGCCCGCCTGAGCTACCGCCTGGCCACCATCGAGACAGAGGCTCCCCTGGCGGTGGACTTCGCGAGCCTGGCGCTCACGCCCCACGATCCCGACGTGCTGGCGCCCTTCCTGCGGCGGCTGAACTTCAAGCGCTTCCTCAAGGAGTTCAAGCTCGAGGATCACGCCATCCAGGGCATCGATCGCTCGGGCTACGTGCCCGTGCTGACGCTGGCCGAGCTGAACAAGGCGCTGGGCAAGATCCGCAAGGCCGGCCGGCTGTCCTTCGACCTCGAGACCACCAGCCTGTCCACCCACGACGCCGAGCTGGTCGGTGTGGCCCTGTGCTGGGCCCCCGGCGAGGCGGTCTATGTGCCGGTGGGGCACCGCTACGACGGCGCGCCCAAGCAGCTCGCCGTGGACGAGGTGCTCGCGGCGCTGAAGCCGCTGCTCGAAGACTGGACCCTGCCCAAGTACGGCCAGAACCTGAAGTACGAGTGGCAGGTGCTGCGCAAGTACGGCGTCGAGCTCACCGGCGTGGCCGCCGACAGCATGCTCACGGCCTACCTGCTCGACCCGAACCGCCAGCGCTACGGCATCGACGAGCTGTCCCTCGACCTGCTCGAACACTCGATGATCTCGTTCAGCCAGGTCACGGGCACCAAGCGGCCGGCGGATCACGAGTTTGTGGGCGTCGACATCGCCGACGCCACCACCTACGCCGCCGAGGACGCCGACGTCGCCCTGCAGCTCTGCGACAAGCTGGGGCCACAGCTCGCCGCCCAGCCTGAGCTCGACACGCTCAACCGGACCCTCGAGGTGCCGCTGTCGGAGCTGCTGAGCCGCATGGAGTACACCGGAGTCCGAGTGGACGGCGATCTGCTCCGGGCCCAGTCCAAGGACTTCGGCGCGCGGCTGGATGTCATCGAGGCCGCCATCTACGAGGCGGCCGGTGGCGAGTTCACCATCGACAGCCCCAAACAGCTCGGCGACATCCTCTTCGACAAGCTGGGGCTCACCCCCGGCAAGAAGACCGAGAAGGGCGCGCGCTCCACGGACGCCCAGGTGCTGCGGGACCTCCGGGCCGAGCACCCCCTGCCCGGCCTGATCCTCGACTACCGGCACCTGAGCAAGCTGCGCAGCACCTACCTCGACACGCTGCCCGACCTGATCCACCCCAAGACCGGGCGCGTGCACAGCAACTTCCGGCAGGCCGTGGCCGCCACGGGGCGCATCTCGAGCAGCGATCCGAACCTGCAGAACATCCCCATCAAGACCGACGAGGGCCGCCAGATCCGCCGGGCCTTCATCACCGATCCGGGCTGGAAGCTCATCAGCGCCGACTACAGCCAGGTGGAGCTGCGGCTGCTGGCCCACTACGCCGAGGCCGACAGCCTGATCGACGCCTTCGTGAACGGCATCGACATCCACACGCGCACGGCGGCCGACGTGTTCGAGGTGCCGCTGGAGAAGGTCACCTCGGACCAGCGGCGCCAGGCGAAGGCCATCAACTACGGGCTCATGTATGGCATGAGCGGTCACCGGCTCGCCGCCGAGCTCGGCATCGATCGCCGCGAGGCCAACGCCATCCGCACCCGGTACTTCAAGACCTATGCGGGCGTGAAGCGCTACCTGGATCAGGCCGTGGAGGAGGCCCGTGAGACGCAGGCCACCCGCACGCTGTTCGGTCGGGTGCGTCCCCTGCCCGACATCAACGCGCGCCGCTGGCACGTGAAGCAGGCCGCCGAGCGGCTGGCCATCAACACCCCCATCCAGGGCAGCGCCGCCGACATCCTGAAGCGCGCCATGCTGGGCCTGGACGCCGCGCTGCGGGGCAAGGGGCTGCAAGCCCGCATGGTGCTGACCGTGCACGACGAGCTGGTGCTCGAGGCCCCCGAGGCCGAGGTTGACACCGTGAAGGCGCTGCTGCGGACTGAGATGGAGGGGGCCGCAAAGTTGCGGGTGCCCCTCGAGGTCGAGGTGGGTGTTGGGGACAGCTGGGCCGAAATCCACTGACGCGGGCCACGGGGAGTCCCCGGCCACCGCGCCGCGCGCTGCGCTGTCATCGGCGCCACCCGCGGTGGCCACCGATCCGGTGGAGCGGGTGGAGCAGCTCGAGGCGCGCCTGAGCCGCCAGCAGGAGCAGCTCGACGGGCTGGTGCGCATCGCCGAGAACCTGGGCCGCAGCCGCGATCCGGGCAAGGCCATGCGCCAGATGGTGGACGAGATCTCTCAGCTCCTCGATGCCGACCGCACCTCCATCTTCACCCTGGATCCCGGCGGCACGCTGCTGAAGGGCATCGCCGTGCAGGGCGAGACCAGCGTCGAGGTGGGCGTGCCCATCGGCGCCGGCATCGCAGGGCTGGTGGCCAGCCGCGGCCGCGCCATCAACCTGAAGGATGCCTACCAGCACCACGCCTTCGACCCGAAGTTCGACAAGCTCACCGGCTATCGCACCCGGTCCATGCTGTGCGTGCCCATGCGCAACCCGAAGCGCGAGATCACCGGCGTGGTGCAGGTACTCAACAAGCGCGACGGGTACTTCACCCTGGACGATGAGCGGCTGCTCACGGCGCTGGCTTCGCAGGCCGCCATCACCCTCGAGGCCCTCAAGCTGCAGCTTCGCCTGAACATCTCGAACGCCGAGCTGGTGGACGCCTCGCGGCGGCTGCGCCAGAAGGTCACCGAGCTCGGCTTCCTGTACGACAACGAGCGCCACCTCGGCGAGGCCGAGGATGAGATGGATCTGGCCGACCGGGTGCTGAAGCTCGCCGGCCAGGTGGCCCGCTGCGAGCGCTCGGCCATCTTCCTGCCCGACGAGAACGGGTTCGGCTCCGCCTGGATCCGCGGGCCGGGCGACGAAGAAGGCCTGGTCCCGCTGTGCCGCTTCGCCGTGGGCGAAGGCATCCTGGGCAAGACCGCCAGCCACGGCGAGGTCTGCGTCCTGCGCGACGAGGACTTCGAGCGGCAGGCCATGCCCCGCGAGCTCGGCGGCGATTGCCAGTACCCGGTACGTGACGTGGTGTCGGCGCCGCTGATCGATGGCGACGAGGTCATCGGCGCGGTCGCCTTCGTCAACCGGCGCCAGCTCGACCGACGGGACGACGGGGACGATCGCCAGCTCGCGGTGCTGATGGCCGCTCAGATCGCCCGCGCCATCGCCCGCCAGCGCAGCCGGCGCTCGGACCAGCAGCGTGACCGGCTGATGACCATCGGTCGCATGCTCTCGGGCGTGTTGCACGATCTGCGCGGCCCCATGAGCATCATCAGCGGCTACACCCAGCTCATGGCCAACGAGGGCGACGCGGGCGAGCGGGCCGCCATGGCCGGAACGATTCGGCGAAAGGTCAACGAGTTCAACGACATGACCCGCGAGGTCATGGCCTTTGCGAAGGGCGAGCGCTCGATCATCGTGCGCAAGGTCCACTTGTCGAAGTTCACCGAGGCGGTCTGGGAGTCCCTCAAGTTCGAGTTCGAGGAGCGCGGCGTCGCCTTCGAGGTGCAGGACGAGAGCGAAGGCATCGGGTGGTTCGACGAGGCCAAGATGCAGCGTGTGGTGGTGAACATCGCCCGCAACGCGCGGCAGGCCATGGGCGACACGGGGCGATTCACCTGGATCATCCGCGACCTGCCCGGGGCAGCGCTGCGGTTCGAGCTGGTGGACGACGGCCCCGGCATCCCCGAAGGCATGAAGGATCGGTTGTTCGAGGCCTTCGCCACTGAGGGCAAGCCCGGCGGCACCGGCCTGGGCCTGGCCATCGTGAAGCGGATCGTGGACGACCACGGCGGCGCCGTGGCGGTGAAGAGCGCCCGGGGCCAGGGCACGCGCTTCATCATCGACCTGCCCGGAAGGGCCAGCGCATGAGCCCGCGTCGCCTCGCCTGGGTGGCGCTGCTGGCGGTGGCGTGCAAGGCGCAGCCTCCCGAGCCCCAGACGCCGCCCACGCCGGTGGTGCCGAACTCGGCCCCATCCGTCGCGGCCAGCAACCCGCCGGTGGCGCCCAGCACCACGGCCGCCACCGCCCGCCACCACCGCGAGCCCGGCACCGAGGCGCAGCTCGTGGGCCTGCAGGAAGCGGGCGCCGCGCTCGCCCGGGGTGATCAGGCGGGTGCCGTGGCGCGCTATGAAACCGTGCTCGCGGGACCACCCACCGGGGCCGCTGTCAGCGCAGGATTGGCCGCGGCCAGCCTGCTCGAGGTCGACGAACCCGCCGCTGCCGAGGCCCTGTACCTGAAGACGCTGGCCATCGCCGGCGACGTGCCCGAGGCCCACTTCGCCGCCGGCCGCTTCTTCGGCGGGCGCCGGGACAGCGTGCGGGCCATCCGGCACCTGAAGCAGGCCCTCGACCTCGAGCCCGACTTCCTGCCCGCCTACCCGCTGCTGGGCGGCCTGCTCGTGGCAGGCGGCCGCCAAGAGGAGGCGGCGCAGCGCATGGTGGTCTACGAACAGCGGCTGAACCGGCTGCTGCGCCACGTGCGCGAGGCCGAGCGCAGCGCCGAGGAGCGCGCCGGGATCCTGGAGCTGCTCAGCTACATCGACGACGAGCGCGCGCTCCAGGCCGTGATCGACCGCCTGAAGGACGGCTCGCCGGCGGTGCGCATGGCCGCCGGCGGCGCGCTGGTGGATCTGGCCAGCCCCGAGGCGGTCACGGCCCTCGCCCAGGCCGTGGTGCAGGAGGAGCAGCCGGTGGTCCGCGAGATGCTCACCTCGGCCCTCCGGCAGGCCCGCGCCGCCCTCGCCTCCCAGCCCTGACACAACCCTTCGACCCAGGAGCCCCCGTGAACCCACTGTCGGTGACCCTGCTCGCTCGCGCTGCCGGTCAACTGGAGATCCGCCTGGAGGACGGCGGGCCCCCCATGGTGTGCCAGACCCCCGAGCCCGACCTGGAGCTGCTGGAGGACCTGCATGGGCAGGTGGCCTCGGGCCAGGCGCCCCCCGCCGCCGTGGGCGCCATGGCCGACCTGCTGGGCCGCTTGCTGTTCGCGGGCGAGGCCGGTGAGGCGCTCCGCGAGGCCCTGGATCAGGATCCGGAGCGGCTCATCCTCCTGGCCACCGACGACCAGCACGCGCGCTGGCCCTGGGAGCTCGCCCGCGACCCCATCACCGGCCACCAGCCGGTGCTCGACGGGGCCGGCCTGGTCCGCGTGGGCGGCGCGCCGGTGACCGAGCGCACGTACGGCCCCAGGGCCGTGCTCGTGGTGCCCGGTCAGCGAGGCCAGGCGCGCCTGGACGCCCTGGAGTCGGCCACCCGCCACGTCGCGCGCAAGAACGGCATCGAGGTGTTCCCAGCCGATCCGCCCACGGGCCCGGGCGTCCGCAGACAGCTCGCGCTGGGGGCCACCGTGGTCCACCTGGACGCCGACAGCCGTGGCGGCACCGTGGACCTCGACGACGGCGCCGTGCCCGTGGAGCGGCTGGGGCTGGACGAGGGCACCTGGCTCGTGGTCCTGGGCGGCGCCGAGACCACTAAGGACGCCGCGATGGCCCTGCGCGAGGCCGGCGTGCCCCTGGTGCTCGGGCGGCAGATGGAGCTGAAGCCCCACGAGACCGGCGCCATCGACCGTGAGCTGTACCGGGCGTTGGCCACCGGCGCGTCCGCGGTGGACGCCACCCGTCGGGTGCGGCGGGCGCTCGCCCGGCTCGCTGGGCGAAGTGACGGGCGTTGGGCCGGGCTCACCCTCTGGGCCGCGCCCCCGATCCCCGGCGAAGCCTGCGAGGCCACCCGAGCCTTCCCGCCCCCCCAGCACACCGCGGGTGCGGTCGACCTGGGCACTACGGGGCGCAGCGCCGAGGCCCCGGCGCCGGTCCCAGTGCGGCCCGGTGGGGTGCCGATGCCCGCGGCCGCCTTCGTCCGCCAGACCATCCGCCAGCTCCGGGACGCCCCCCCTGATCAGGTCGATTCCGAGCTCGCCGGCCGGGCCGCGGCCCTGCGCCTGCTCGGCTCCCAACTCGCCGAGACCACCGAGGCCGACGGCCTGGCGGCCGACCAGCGGGTGGCCCACCTGGCCGATCGCTTCGTGGCCGGCCTCGGTCGCGCGGATCTGCCCCTGCAGGCCCCAGCGGACCTGAGCGACCGGCTCGAGGCTGCGTGTGGGCAGGCCTGCCTGTCGGCCACCGATCTCAGCCGGGCTGCCCACGGGGTGCTCGCCGGTGCGGCCGTTCAGCTCGTCGGCGCGGACGGTGCCGATCCGCTCGAGGCGGCGCAGGCCCTCTGCGAAGGCGGCTTCGGCTACTGGCTCCAATGGGCCGAGCCCGACGCCGGCACGCCCCTGGTGGGTGGCCCGGCGGGCCCGGGCTGGCTCGTGGCGCTGGCGCGGATGGCCTGGCGCCGCGACGAGCTTGACGTGGAGCACCCCGAGCAGCCGCCCGCGCGCACGCGGATGCCGCTGGTGGTACGCCGCCGAGCGGGATGGGCCCACTTCCCGGGCGGCTGGCTGGTGGTCGACACCCGGCGCTGGCCCCTGGCGGAGATCGAGCGCGCCCTGCGCGCCGTCGAGGCCGGGGCGGTGAGCACCCTCGGCGAGGACGGTCGCCCTTGGCGCCTGCCGCTCCCGGCCGATCTGCGGCTGCTGCTCGTCGGTGATCGCAGCGCCTGGCCGGGGGTGCCCCGCTTCCGGGTGCGCCCCGGTACGCTCCCGTCCGAGGTCGCCCGCGCGCTCCGGGTCGCGGAGGGCCGGCTCGGCCCCGCCGAGGATCCGGGGATGACCACCGCCCGGCACACCGTGGCGGAGCAGGTGGTGGCGACGCTGCGCCTGTTGCGGGTCTGGCTGCCGGTGCCGGCCGCCACCGTGGACGGCGCCGTCGCCTACGCCATCCAGCGGGGCCCGGCGGCCGAGGGCACGTTGGACGACACGCTGCGCGCGTGGCTGGGCGAGCACCTGCGGAGCCTGCCCGGCGACCACCGCGCAGCCCTGGCCGAGTGGTTCCTTGGCCAGCCCGGCCGGATGCTGGCGCTGATGGCCCAGGGCGACGAGGAGGCGCTCGATCGCGAGCTTCTGTGCCGGCTGGGCGAGCACCTGGATCGCGACGCGCCCGTGACCACGCCCCGGGTGGCCGACGCCGCCCGGTTCGTCGGCCTCTCGGGCGGACGCCTGGTGACCACGGTGGCGGAGTGGACGAAGGCGCCGGGCCTCACCCTGGCGGCGCCCTGCCCTGGCACCGCAGCGCTGCTTCGACAGGGGCGGTGAGCGGGGGTCGACCCCCGCCCTGGCGGTACGGTCCTGGTGAAGGGCGCCGCCGGGCCCGAGGCCCGCGAGCCGGCTACTGGAGCCGGCGGATCACCTGCAGCGCTTGCTCGTAGATGGCCAGCCCGCCGATCTCCACCACCGTGGAGAGGGCGGTGTCCACCACATACAGGCGGTCATCGCCCGGCGACCAGCGCATCTCCTGCGGCACGATGGCGGCGTCCACCAGACGCTGCGTCTGCAGGCCAGCGCGCAGATCGAACTGCCACGCCGCGTCGATGAGGTGCGGCAGCGAGCCCTCGGGCACCCCGCCGCTCCCCGCCCAGCTCCCCAGCCGCAGCCGGAACCACTCGTTCTCGAACAGCTCGCCCAGCCGCAGCCGGCCCACGCGGCCGGCCGCCAGGCGGCCCTCGTCCACAGCGCACTCGCCCCCGCGGGTCACCCAGGGGTGGCGGTAGCCCGAGCGCGTGCCGGTGAGCAGCCACTGGTCGTGGCCGACGCGGATCCGGTAGTTCACGAACTGGGCGGCGCACACGAAGGGCGGCGCGGGCGGCGCGGGGGCCAGCGTCGGCGCCGGCTCACGGGCGCCGCGCGGGAGCTGGCAGCGCTCCACCCCGTCATCGCCTTGGGCGCAGTAGGTCTCCCGCCGGTCCGGCGCCAGCACGAGCTTGCGGGCCGTCAGCGCCACCACGCGGTAGCGCAGCGGCTCCCGGGCCAGGCTCGGGTTCTGGGCCAGCACGGGCTCGAAGGGCTGGCACAGCTCGCTCTCCTGCGCCTCCACGGTGGCCGCACGGAAGCGATCGATGAGGACCACGTCGCCGATCTCGACGCCCCGCCCGCAGAAGTCCGTCTCGTAGTCCACCAGGGTCCACCCGTCGACGATCTGCCCATCGAGATCGGTGACCTGAGTGCGCCCGCCGTGCAGACCCGTGCGGCTCTCAGTCCCCGGCAGCTCCCCTTCGAACGCCACCGTGAACGTGCCCGCGATGATCCGCGACGGATCGTCCTCCACCACCTGCACCGCCGGCACGGCCTCGACCCGGTCGGGGTCTCGGGCGGCCGCCGCCTCCGCGGTCTCCAGGCTGCCATCGGCCGTGCTGCCGGCCGGAACGCACGCCTCGTTGTCGTTGGGCAGGCACAGCAGCGGATGCCGGGCGCGATCCAACGACACCGCGTTGCCGTTGATGGCCAGGCGAGGGGTCGCCGTGATCATGTTGGTGCGCGCGAAGGCCGAGCCCAACACGTTGGCCTCGGCGTGCAAGACCTGCCGCTGGTCGAGGGGCGCCACAAGCTGCAGGTCGTCGTTGCCCGGCGCGCTGGGCGCGCCCGCCCGGATCGCCTCGGCCCCTTCGACGGGCGTCTCGACGCGCCGGAAGGTCCGGGCGGTGTTGGCATCCACGACGCGCCAGATCTCGCCCTCGCCCACCAGGTTGTCGATGGAGAACGACCCCGCGATGGGCTCGACGTCCACGGCGGCGCCCTCGTCCACGGTGTAAGCGCGCGCCTGGGTGGTGCGCTCCCCGCCCACCTCGGCCTCATAGAGCCGCACGAAGACCGGCTGCCCGTCGTCGGTGAGGATGGGCGTGGGCGCGGTGATCTCCACCGAGCGCAGGGTGGTGTCGGCGCCGATCACCAGCAACGAAGCCTCGTCGTCGTACTGGCGCAGCGCCATCTGCTGTGCGGCGGCCGGCAGCCGGATCCGCTCGGGCCGAGCCTGCGGGGCGTCCAGGTCCACCCGCACCAGGCCGCCGCCCGACTCCAGGGCGTAGAGGAAGCGTCGCACGCCCGTCGGCAGCGGCACCTCGGCCACCAGGAGCTGCCGGGGCCCGACCTGCTCGGCGTCGGGGCTCTCGGAGTCGTCATCGGCGGCGTAGCAGTCGCCCACGTCGTCCAGGTCCACCAGACCGTCGCCGTCGTTGTCAATGCCGTCGCTGCACCGCCGCGGCCGCTCGAAGTCGAAGCGCTCGGCCGCGTTGACGTCGCCGCAGCCTGGATCCTCGCCGTCCACCAGGCCGTCGAGGTCATCGTCGACGCCGTTGTAGCAGGGGTCGTCGTCCCCAACCCGCGGCAGCCCCCGGCCCTCCAGGCAGGTCAGCGGATCGGCGCAGGCGGCGCAGTCGCTGTCGGCGCCGTCCACCGCGCCGTCGCCATCGTTGTCGTCGCCGTCGCCGCAGGAGGGCAGCGCACAACGGGCCCCGGCCTCGGCGCACCAACTCGGCGGGTTGGCGCCAACGCAGACCGTGGCCGCCAGCACACACCGCCCGATCTCCGCCCCGGCGGCCGACGACTCGTCGTCGTCCGCCTCGCTGCGGCAGTCCGGATCCGCCCGATCCACGCGCCCGTCCCCGTCGTTGTCCACGCCATCCGCGCAGGCGGGGGGCGGCCTCTCCCAGTCCACGGCCAGGGCACAAGCCGCGGGATCGCCGCAACCTTCGGCGGCGCAGTCAGGATCCTCACCGTCCACGAGCCCGTCGCCGTCGTTGTCCGCGCCGTCGGCGCACTCCGGGCGCTTGGGGCAGCCGGGGACGGCCGCCTCGCTGCCCACTGCGTCGGCGCAGTCGGGATCAGCGCGATCCACCAGGCCGTCGCCGTCGTCATCCACCCCGTTGACGCAGCTCGTGTCGTCCACGGGGTCCACGCGGCGGACCAGGTAGCCGTCACTGCAGGCGTCAGCGCCGCTCAGCGCAATCCAGCCGGTCTCGGCCGCTGCCCCCGTCGTCGGATCCAGCGCGATCACGCTGATCAGCGGGGCACGGGCGTGTCCGACGAACAACGTGCGCCCGTCCGGGCTCACCGCCAGCTTCCCGGGCGCAGCGACCGCGCCGTCCGGGCCGGTCACGGCGATGGGCTCACCCAACACGTCCTCGGCGGTGGAGTCCTGCAGGCGGTCCAGGTGGACCGGCAGCACGAGGCCTGCGTTCGGGGCGGCGATCCACGCCATGGGCGGGCGCCCGAAGTCGGGGGCCACGGCGTCGACGGACGGCCAGGTGACCGCCGCCAGCAAGGGCGCGACGCCAAGCTCAACCCGCAGGTTCCCGGCGACGTGCGACTCATCGGGGATGACCGTCAGGCTGCCCGTGGTGGAGTTCACCGTGGCCACGAAGTCGCCCAGCGGGTGGCTGATGACGTCCGAGATGAGGTCGTCTACGAAGACGGCCGTGATGCCCGGAATGCTGCGATCGACATCGAGGATCCGCTTGGGATCCACGTCGGAGTCCGCGTCCTCGCCCGCCGTGAGATCCAGCACCGTCACGCGGCCGGTGCTCCCCGAGCCCACGTAGCCACGAAGCTGGCCCTGACCCGCGGGCACACACGCCACCTGTGGCCGCGCTGGCGGCGCCTGCGTACACACGTCGTCGAGCAGGAAGGCGCCGTCCAGGAACCGCAGCGGGATCTCGCCCTGGTCTGCGGGGATCCAGTCGCCCCCCACGCCCGCGCCCGGGGTCTGTTGGCAGTCGGTCCAGTCCACCACGCACGCGCGCTCATCCACGACGGGCGTGCAGGCGGCCTTTACCGCCCGCACCAGGCCCAGCGCACGGCTGCCGTCGGGCTGGGTCCGAACGGCCTCACAGCGGCACTCCACACTGCCCATCCGGCGCAGGATCCGCTCGCCCTCCACCTCCTCGACCGTCGAGCAGCCACAGCCCAGCAACGGCAGCCCCCGCAGGCCGTCGGGCGTCTCCTGCACACAGCGCAGGCTCAAGAACTGGGCGCCATCGATGGTGGTGACGCTGGGGGCCTCGGTGGCCGTGCAGCCCGCGGCGATCAGCAGGAAAGCAGACAAGGCAATACGGGGCGCCATGGGGCACCTGGAGCGGCGAAAGATCTGCCTGTACATCAATCGATGGTCGCGATTCGGGTGAAGCGGGCGGGTGAGCCCGGCTCAAGGTCCAGCACCGAGAGGGAGTGCACCTCGAAGTTGCTGACGTAGCCGCGCAGCCGGCCGTCGGCGTCGGGCAGGAAGGCGATGTCGTGGGGGCCCTGCCCCACCTCGATGCGGGCCACGACGGCCAAGGTCGCTGGATCCAGCACGACGACGCGATCGTCGCCGAAGGCCGTCACGTACACCAGCCCATCGCCGGCGGCGTCGCTGCGGTCGCAGGTCCCCGGAGCGGTCCCGGGCCTCAACGGCACGCGGCACTCGCCGGGCCGCAGGCCCGCGACGCGCACCACGTTGGGCTGAATGCCCACCGGCACTGCGCCCAGCAGCGTGTTCCGTGGCGTGCCGGCGGGCCCGACGCTGGTGTCGTAGATGCGCAGCGTCCGATCGGAGCTGCTGGCCACATACATCAGGCTGCCGTCGGCGCTGAAGGCGATGCCGCGGGTGCGGCCGCGCTCGATGTCCGGATCCACCACCAGCGTCCCGCGGTTGCGCAGCTCGCACGGTGCCGTGTCCACGCCCTCGGGATCGCGCAGGGCGGTCGGCCGAGGCTCTACCAACTGGATGCGGTGGTTGAAGCGGTCGGTGACGTAGAGCCAGCCCAGGACCGGGTGCCGCGCCACGCTGGTGGCCCCTGCGGGCAGGTTGCGTTGGCAGTCGAAGCGGACGGCGCCGTCCACGTCCAGGGCCCACTCGCTGACCACCCCGTTGCCGGCGTGGGTGACCACGAAGCCGGCAGGTGTCAGCGCCAGACCCAGGGGATCGCTGGCCACCGGGCTGCCGTCGACGCCGAAGCTGAGGAAGCCCGAGTCGGCCTGGCAGCGGCCATACGACGCTTGCGCGGGGTCATAGCACTGGATGTGGTCCGCCGCCTGGGGATCATCGCCCAGCCGGAACGGCATCACCTGGCCGTTCTCACGGGTGACCGTCACCCCATGGATGCCGTCCTCGCCGCGCCAGAGGCGGATCTCACCCGCGAACAGACCCAGGGGAACCGTGGCTGGGGCCACCACCTGACGCGCCTCGGTGTCATAGACCGTCAGCGTGCCGGTGTTGTAGCGCCGGTCGAAGACCGCGTTCGTCACGTACAGGTATCGGCCATCGGGGTGTGCTGCGAGCCCCAGCGGGTAGTACAGCACGTCCTTCGGCGGGATCACGCCCGTCTCATCGGCGCAACCGACGAGGAACAGCAAGACCACCGCGGCCCAGTATCGAGCCCTCAATCACGCTCCTCCGCGGCTGCCTGGGCCGCTGCCAGCCGCGCGACGGGCACCCGGTGCGCGGCGACGGACACATAGTCGAGTCCGAGCCGCGCCGCCACCCTCACGGTCTCCGGCGAGTTGGCCTGGGCCCCGCTGAGCCCGCAGACCAGCTCGGGTCGGCGGGCCCGGCCCTCCTGGACGGCGAGGCCGATCAGGCGCACGACGGCCTCGGTGTCCAACCGGACAAAGGGATCTGCAGGCAGCACGGCGTTCTCCAGGTAGAACGGCAGGAAGCGCCCCGCATCATCCCGGTGCATGCAGAACGTCGCACTCGTGAGGTCATTGGTGCCGAACAGGAAGAAGTCCGAGACCTCGGCGAGCGGCCCACCCAGCAGGCAGGCCCGGGGCGACTCGATCATGGCGCCGACGGTGTAGGCGGGGACAGGCTGGCCGGCCGCCTCGCTGACGCTGCGGGCCACGGCGTCGATGCGCCGACGCAGGCGGCGGACCTCCTCCACGCTGGTGACCAACGGCAGCACGATCTGCAGTTCACCGCGCTCCGTCACATCGAACGCCGCCTCGAACAGGGCGCGGAGCTGAACCTCGTAGACCTCGGGGAAGGTCAGGCCCAGGCGGCAGCCCCGGTGCCCCATCTGCGGGTTGCGGGCCCGAAGCTGCTCGGCGCGGGTCAGCAGGCTGTTGGCCGGCACCTGCAGCCGATCGGCCACCGAGCTGAAGGCGTCCAGCTCGTCGGGCATGAAGTCGTGCAGGGGGAGATCGAGCAGCCGGATGGCCACTGGCCGGGGCCCCGCGGCCTCGAGCAGGGTCTTGAAGTCCGCCCGCTGCACCGGCGCGATCCGTGCCACCACGGACCGCCGGGCGTGGCCGTCGAAGGCCAGCACCATCTCGCGGACCAGCTCCAGCCGGTCGGCGTCCATGAACATGTGCTCCGTTCGGCACAAGCCCACGCCGTCGGCCCCGAGCCGCACACCCTCGGCGGCCTCGGTGCCCTGATCGGCAGTGACCCGGACCGACACCCGGCGGCGGTCGTCCGCCCAATCCATGAGCTGGCAATAGGCGGCCGGCGGCTCGGCCGGCCGCGTCGCCGCCTGACCCAAGATGACCTCGCCCGAGCCGCCGTCGAGGGTGAGCAAGGCCCCCTCGGTGATCACGGCCCCGTCCAGCCGCAGGCGCATACGGCGGTTGCGCTCATCCACCAAGATGTCGCTGCAGCCAGTCACGCAGCACTTGCCGAGCCCCCGCGCCACCAGGGCCGCGTGGCTTGTCATCCCACCACGCGCCGTGAGGATCCCCGCGGCCGCCCGGATGCCGTCCAGATCGGCCGTCGAGGTCTCCTGGCGCACCAGGATCACGCGCTCGCCGGCCTCTGCCCGGCGCACCGCCTCGTCGGGATCGAAAACGGCTACACCGGAGACCGCCCCCGGGCTGGCCGGGAGCCCCCGCGCGATGACCCGCCGCCCCGTCTGCAGGTCAACGCTTGGGTGGACCAGCCGGGTCAGGCGCTCGGGATCCACGCGCCCCAGCGCTTCGTCTGCGGTGATGCGGCCTTCGAGGGCGAAGTCCACGGCCACCTGCACCTCGGCGGTCGCCGAGCGCTCGGCCGCGCGGATCTGCAGCACCCAGACCCGCCCCCGCTCCACGGTGAACTCGAGCTCGTGCACGTCGCCCAGCTCACGCTCGATGCGCTGTGCGATCTCGTCGAGGTGGCGATAGGCCTCCGGCAGCCGCGCGGAGAGGCTGGGGCCCGCCGCGCCGCCGTCCCCGGCCAACGGCGCGGGCGTCCGGTGGCCGCCCACCACCTCCTCCCCCTGCGCCTTGACCAGGAACTCGCCGAACAGGCCCGGTACCCCCGTGTTGGGGTTGCGCGAGTAGGCCACGCCCGTACCCGAGCGGTCATCGCTGTTGCCAAACACCATGGCCTGAATGGTGACGGCCGTGCCGGGCCGGTCGGGGATGCCGCGCTGTCGCCGGAAGCGCGCTGCGCGGCGGCTGTTCCACGATGCCAACACCCCGGCGATGGCCCCTCGAAGCTGAGCGCGGGGATCATCGGGGACCGCCCCCGCGGAGCCGGTCCGGAGCGCGACCTGGTAGCCGGCCAGCATGGCCTCGAGCAGCGCGTCGGGCAGATCGGCCACCCGTTCAAGGCCTGCCTCGTCGAGCAGCCCCTCGCGGACGTCGGCCAACAGCCCAGGCTCCGCGCCCAAGACCGTCTCGGCGTACATCTCGAGGAGGCGTCGGTGGCTGTCGAGGGCGAAGCGACGACCGCCCGCCTGGGCAGCCAGGCCGCCCCGGGTCACTCGGTTCAGGCCCACGTTCAGGACCGTGTCCATCATGCCGGGCATCGAGGTGGCCGCGCCGCTGCGCACCGAGACGAGCAGCGGGCGGTCAGGATCGCCGAGCCGCAGCCCGAGCGACGTCTCAATGTGAGCCAGGCCGCGCTCCACCTCGGGCCAGACGGAGTCGATGGCGCGCTCGCCTTCGTCGAGCCACGCCCCACACAGATCGGTGGGCAGCGTGAAGCCGGGCGGCACGGGGAGCCCGAGCTCGGCCAGGCGTGCGAGCCCGGCCCCCTTCCCGCCCAGGAGGGCGCGTTCGGATCCGCGCCCTTCACTCTGGCCGTCGCCGAAGGTGTAGACTCGCATCGGACCTCGCCGTGGCGCTCGGGCTCGGTGGCCCCCGAGCCGTGCCGGTTCTACCCGATGGGCGATCGCGGGGTCAATCGACCCACGCGCTCGTCAATCCCCAGGAAAACACAGGCCTTGGCCGCCGACTTCACGGCAGGTGAACCCCGGCTCACAGGCCCCGTCCGGGCCGCAAGGCGCAGCGCACCGTGCCGCCCCATCGCCCGGATCACTGGCGCACACCCCGGCGGCGCACACCACCTCGGGGCCGCACGGGGCACCGAGGCCAACCTCGGGCGCGGGGGGCAGCGGCCAACACCAGCCGCCATCGCACACCGTGTCCGCCGGACAGCCGCCATCGCAGGCCACCGTGCAGAAGCGAAGATCCGCATCTTCCGCCGGCAGGCACGTGCCGCCGTCACAGCCGTCGTCCCCCTCACAGGCAGCGCCGAGGTCGCCCCCAGCAGGCAGACAGTGGGCGCCATCCACGCGCCGGGGCACGCAGCGCAGCCCCGGCTCGCACGAGGCCATATCGCAGGGCGCTGCACACACGCGGGAACCCGCGACCCCTGCGACGCAGTCCAGCTCCGGCCGACAGTCGGTCGCGCCGTGCGCGCTGCAGTCCTCCCCCTGGGAACCCACGCCGTCGCCCTGCCCGAAGGGCACGGCGAGGCACCAGGGCTGCTCGAAGCCGGTGGGGCGGCGGCAGGTGAACCCCTCAGCGCACGCGCCCCCTTCACAGACTTCTGCACACCGCGCCAGCGGGTCGCCCGGGGCGCGAGCCAGGCAGACCCCGCCGTCCACACAGCGCCCGCCCGCGCCGCACGGCGCCCCAGGCTCGGCTGCCGCGCCCTCGCACACCCGGCCCTCAGCCGCCAATGGCGGGCGGCAAGCTGATCCGTCCGGGCACGGCGCGCCCGCGTCAAAGCAAGGCGCCAGGCAGCGCAGCGGCGCGCCCTCGGCGAGTCGCACGCAGCGCAGCCCGGAGTCCCAGCACCCCAGGGTCGCGCACGAGAAGGCGTCGGCGTCGATCGGCAGGCACACCCCCTCCGGCTGGGCGCACCGCGAAGCCTCCAGGCAGTCGGAGTCGGCGTCGCACGGCGCCCGGCAGCGGGCGCCGTCCAGCCCGTCCGCCACGCAGCGGCCACCCGCATCGCAGCGCACCTCCGGCCCGTCGCAAGCCCCCCCCAGGGGGACACGGGCGGCCTCCGGCACACAGACCTGCCGCTCGGCGATGAGGCCGCAGATCCGCCCAAGCCCGCAGCTCATGTCGTCCTGGCAAGGCGTCGCGCAGCGCGCGCCGCCCGCCTGGGCCACGCAGACGCCCTCACAGTCGGCGTCGCGGGCGCAAGCCTGCCCCTCCACCCCCGCGTCGCCTGCAATCGAACGGTCCGGCAGCGTCCCCCCGTCCGCGGGACCCTGATCCGCCAGCGCGTCGGCGTCAGCAGCCGGCGCCTGATCGGGCGCCTGCTCCGCGGCCTCCGAGCAAGCCCACAGGGCGCCCGCCGCCAGCAGCCACGCCGCGCACCGGAAGCTCAAGAATCCTCGTCCCCGCCATCCACGTCGCTGTCTTGGGCGTCCTCGCCCTTGCGACCGCGCCGGCTGCGCTTCACCCGCGCCTTGGCCTTCACGTCCGGCCGCGCGCCGACGCCCTTGTCGTTGGGAATGAAGCGAACCTCGGTGGTGATCTCGAAGCTCAGGCTGGTGAGCATCTTCTGCAGCTCGTGCCCCAGATCGATCCGCGCCAGGAACTCGTGCAGCTCGTCCTTCACCAGCCGCAGCAACTCGGCCTTGTACTCGTCAGCCCGGCTGGACAGCCGCTCGACGACCTCCTTGGGCAACGGCAGATCGGCGATCATCCGCCGGAAGCTGTCTTCGGTGTGGTCCACCACCTCACCGCCCTTGGTCACCGCCTTGCGCAGGAGCTCGGCGACCAGGGTCTCCTTCAGCTTCTCTTCGTTGACCGCCTCGACCCCTTGGGCCAGGGCCCGCTTCACCAGATCGGGCATGATGGAGTCGAGCAGGCTCCGGCCCCGCCGGCCCTCGCCCTCTCCCGGACGATCATCGCTCATCGGGTCTCCCTCCCTCCGTCTTGCCCGCTCAGACGCTGGCGCCCGGCGGTGGCCGCTTGCGCCACAGGCCCATCCGCCGGCGCAATGGCCGCAGCAGCCTCGAAACAGGTCCGCGCCGCCTCGCGGCGCCCTTCGGCGGCGTAGGCCTGACCCAGGGCGAGCCACACGCGGGGCCCATCCACACCCAGCCCGGCCGCCTCGCGGAGCGCAACGGCCGCGGCAGCCGCCCGGCCCACCGCCAACAGCGCGCGCCCCCGTGCGGCCAAGAGCGCCGCCCGCTGATCGGGGGCCACGTCGGCCTGGGCCAGCGCGTCGGCGGCCAGCAACGCCGCCGTCCGCAAGCGACCGTCAGCCAGAGCGGCCGCCACCTCTTCCAGGGTAGGCACGGGAGCAGCCGTGCGACGCTGCGCCAACCGCTGGCTCACGGCCAGCGCGACGGCGTCCGGGTTGCCCGGATCCAGCCGCGCCACGGTCGCGGCCGCGCGCTCAGCCGTTGGTGCGTCACCGGCGGCTGCGGCTGCGACCGCAAGCCGATACTGGACCAGCGGTGCGTCGGGCTGAGCCGAGACCGCCCGCGCGAAGTCCGCCTGCGCGTCGCGATAGCGGCGGGCCGCGAAGGCCTGCACCCCGTCGGCCATGGGATCGGCGGTCGTGGCCTCCGCCGAGGCGCTCACCGCGGCCGCACCAGCTCCGGCGCCTGGCGAAGGCGTGGGGGCGAGCGAGGCCGGCGTGGCGGCAGGTGCTGCAGGTGCAGCCGACGCGGACGCCGCCGATGCCGCGGCAGTTGCCTCCTCAGGCCCGGTCGGCGCCGATGGCGTTGGCGCAGCAGGCGCCAGCCCAGGCAGCGAAAGCGAGATGATGGTGAGCCACTTCACGGGGGCATGGTAACGACGGCGTCACTGCGCCAGCAATGCCCGACTGCCGAGCGGGCCGTGGTCAGTCGGCCCGGTCGCCTCACCGGGGCGGGCAAGCGATGATGGCGTCTCGCTCCGGGCCCACGGAAACCAGCTCGATGGGCAGCTCGACGGCGGCACTCAGGCGCTCGAGGAAGTGGCGGGCCGACGCCGGCAGATCGAGGTAGTGACGCACCTGACCCACCTCGGGGCCCCAGCCTGCGAACACCTCGTAGATCGGCTCGGCGTCCGCCAGGGTCCCGACATCGGCGTCCTCCACGACCTGCCCGTTCACCCGGTAGCCGGTGGCCATCCGGACCTCGTCGAAGCCACCCAACACGTCGAGCTTGGTCACCACCAACCCGGTCAGGCCACCCAGGCGAGCCGCGGTGCGCAGCGCGGGCAGATCGAGCCAGCCACAACGGCGCGGGCGGCCCGTGGTGGCCCCGAACTCACCGCCTGCGGCACGCAGCCGCGCCTCCAACGCGCCGTTCAGCTCCGTCGGGAAAGGCCCGGCTCCCACGCGTGTTGCGTAGGCCTTCGTCACCCCGAGGACCTCGCCCACCAGCCGCGGCCCGATGCCGGTCCCGGTGCAGACCCCCCCAGCGCCCGTCGACGACGACGTCACAAACGGGTAGGTCCCGTGCAGGCAATCCAGCAGGACCCCCTGGGCCCCCTCGAAAATCACCGTCTCGTCGCCCTCGATGGCCGCGGCGATGACCGCCCCCACCGGCCCCACATAGGGCGCCAGGCGCTCCCGAACGGCCGCCAGCTCAGCCAGCACCGCCGCCGCAGACACGGGCGCCGCCCCCAGCCCGACCAACAGGAGGTTGCGCTCGGCTACGAGGCGCTCGACCCGGTCCGCGAGAGCGGACGCTGGCCCGACCAGCTCAGCAAACCGGACCCCGCGACGGCCCACCGCGTCCTCGTAGGCGGGCCCGATGCCTCGACCCGTCGTGCCGATCGCCGCGGCCCCCGCGGCTGCCTCCCGGGCCACATCCAGATGCCGATGGATCGACAGAACCAGGTGCGCCCGCTCGCTCACCCGCAGCCGTTCAGGCGTCAACGGCGCCCCGGCCGCCTCGAGCGCGTCGAGCTCGGCGAGCAGCCCCTCTGGATCCACCACGCAGCCGGCGGCGATGGCGCAGCGAGCCTTGGGATGCAGGGCGCCGGACGGGATGAGGTGCAGGACCGTCTTGCGCCCATCCACCACCAGGGTGTGCCCGGCGTTGGCGCCCCCCTGGTATCGCACCACCCAGTCCGCAGACCGGGCGAAATGATCGACGATCTTGCCCTTGCCCTCATCGCCCCACTGGGCGCCGACCACCACCTTGGCCCCTCGCATTTGCGACTCCTGGTGCTGTGAGGTCGGGCCCTAGCAGGTCCGCCCACGCCGCGCAAAGGCCTGCGGTGACGGGTTCGTGACGATCGCGCCGGTCAGATCACGTCGGCCAGCATGCAGTAGGGCAGGACGCCCGTGGCGGTGTCGACCAGCTCCCGGCTGACCTCTGCGGTCGCCAGGCACCCCGGGCCGTCGGGGCCGTCGAAGAGGCGTCCACGCAGCCACCACTTGCCCGGCGCGAGCAAGCGGCTGAAGCGGCCGCGCTCCAGGCTCTGCCCCCACTGGATTGGGGCGGCAAATGCGCCGGCGGGCGTCACCTCGATCGGGCCGAGGGACTGCACGAGCACGGTCACCGGCGCCGCATCGATCAGCTCATGGAAGTCGATCGCGCCCCGCTCCATCAGCACGCTCGCGAGCGCAGCCGAGCGCCCACCCTCGCCGTCGACCACCACCGTCCCCTCGCCCGGCGCGCCGTACCCATCGTGCAGCCCATCCGTGTAGCGGCCCCGGATGATCAACGCGCGCCGCCGAGTGGGCTGCCCCTCGTCATCGAAGGCCCGGCTCGAGAGCATGCCGTCCAGTCCCGGATCATCGATGAGGCTGATGGCCGACGAGGCGACGCGCGACCCATGGACCCAGTCCGTCCGCGTCGCGAGGATCGGCGGGAGTGCCGCGCGGAGCAGCGCCTCCAGAGCGCGCGGGTGCAGCACCGCCCGTCCTTCGGGGATCCGGAGCTGCCCAGGCCGCACCAACTCACGAGGCATCATCCGCCACGTCCGAGCCCCCAGCAGGGCGAGCGGGAGCAGACTCTCGGGCGCATGAACCTGGCGAATCTCATCTCCGAACAACCCGTTGAGCTGAGCCTCCACCCGCATGTGGCCGGTCAGCCGGCTCACGGCGGAGTCGCCACTCACGGCGATGGTCCATTGCCGGCAGTACTGGACGCTCCCGGACAGCTGAACCAGCCCGGTGAGCCGCTCAGCCTCGTGCAGCGTGTTGTCGCGCAGGGCCTCCGCCAACCGGGTCAGGTGGTCGCGGCGAGCGAGCAGCCGCTCGAGCGCGGGGTCGTAGGTCATCGGCGGGGGCCGCCGGGCAGCGACCGGTCGAGGCGCCGCCGCGGCCGCCTTGGGCCGCGTCCGCGCGAGCGCCCGGGCCCACTCTTCGACATCCTCGGAGGCCAGCCGCACCGCCCGCCTCCGGCCCCCCCGATAGGCGCGCAGCGACACCTCATCGATGGGGCCTTCGTCGAGGGAACGCAGGCCCGCAAGGCTCACCGCGTGGCCCTTGCGGCTGCTCCGGCGCCACCACACCTCCACGGCGTCGTAGTCCTTCGCGAGCCGCGCCTGGAAGGTCTGCACCTGATCAAGCGCGCGATCCAGCGCGTCGGGGGCCGCCTCGCCCCACACCGACTCAGTCAAGGCCAGACCCACGCGAGCCAGCCCGGCAACTTCCAGCGCCGCACGAGGCGGCGAACCACCGGGCGGCAACGCCCACAGCCCCCGCCAGCCCCCGTCGCCCGCTCCAGGGCTTGCGGTGTGCGCGCACCACCATCGAAGGCTGCGCGGAGCCGTGCCCGATCCACCCCGGCACAGTCGCAGATGAGAACCCAATTCATCGCTTGACCATGCACCGCGCCACCCGCGGATGCAACGCCGCTTGACAGGCCGACGCCCGTGCTTAGCCTGCCGCCACCGCGCGCCCCGAGGACGATTGCCAGATGGCCGAGGACTACTACGATCTGCTCGGTGTCGCCCGCGACGCTGACGCCAGCACCATCAAGAAGGCCTACCGCAAGCAGGCGTTGAAGTACCACCCGGACCGCAACCCGGGCGACGCCGAGGCCGAGGCCCGCTTCAAGGAGGTCAGCGAGGCCTATGAGGTGCTCTCCGATGACGAGAAGCGGCGCATCTACGATCGGTTCGGACATGAGGGGCTGAAGGGCCGCGGCTTCGGCGGCTTCTCCGACGTCGAAGACGTGTTCAGCCACTTCGGCGACCTGTTCGGTGATCTCTTTGGCTTCGGCGGCCGCCGGGGGGGTCGGCGCCGCGGCGCCCACCTCCGCTACGAGCTCAGCCTGTCGCTCGAGGAGTGCCTCCGCGGCCTCGAGAAGGAGCTCGAGCTACCTCGGGACCACGCCTGCCAGACCTGCGACGGCAGCGGTGCGGCGCCCGGAAGCAAGCCCGAGACCTGCTCGGTCTGCCACGGCGCCGGCCAGGTGAGGGTGGGCCGTGGCTTCATCACCATGGCCACTACGTGCCCCCGCTGTCAGGGGCGTGGTGAGACCATCGCGAAGCCGTGCAGCGCGTGTGACGGTCGTGGCCAGGTGCGCGAGATCGAGAAGGTCACGGTGCGCATTCCTGCAGGCGTCGACCACGGGATGAAGCTCAGGCTGAATGGCAAGGGCCAGCCCGGGCCCGAGGGGGGCCCCCCCGGCGACCTCTATGTGATCATCCACGTGGCCGACCACCCCCGCTTCCAGCGCGACGGGTCCGAGCTGCTCGCAGAGCTGCCCTTGGAGATGGCCGACGCCGCCTTGGGCACGCGGATCCCCTTCGAGACCCTGGACGGCGAGACCCACGAGGTCGAGGTCCCCGCCGGCACCCAGCCCGGCACGCTGCTGCGCCTGGAGGGGCACGGCATGCCTCGCCTTGACGGGCGCCCTGGGCGCGGCGACCTGCACCTGCACACGGTGGTGCGCGTGCCCACCGACCTCACCGACTCACAACGCGCGCTCCTCGCTCAATTCCGAGCCAGCCGAGGCACCTGAGGGCCCCCTGGCGAGGGCTCCACGCGACCAGCAATCCGATTGCTGCGGGGAACGCCCTACTGCTAGCGTCCGGGCATGAAACGCGCACTGCTGCTGTCCGTCGTGGCGCTCTCGGCCTGCGCCGACGCCACCGACGTCTCGCCCATGATGGAGACCCCCGACCGCGGGCCCGCGACGCCCATGGTCGATGCCTTCGTCATCGACATGGCGCCCGTGAGCGACCTGTTGGAGTTCGAGGCGCCCTGCACCGGGAACATCCAGTGCCGGTCGAACTTCTGCATCCCCTTTGCGGACGGCATGAACCGATGCACCCGGCTGTGTGCGGATCCGGCCGACTGCCCCGCCGGGATGATCTGCCAGTTCCTCGCCGAGGGCGGCGGAGACGGCGCCCGCATCTGCGTCCCTGAGCCCGACGAACTCTGCGAGCCTTGCGGCGCCGACGCCGAGTGCGGGGACGAGGCCGATCGCTGCCTGCCCATCGGCCGGGGGGACTACTGCGCCAAGGACTGCACCGAAGCCCCCTGCCCCGAGGGCTACGTCTGCAGCGACATTCAGGCCATGGATGGGGGCGATCCGCTCAAGCAGTGCCTTCCAGAGTCCGGGCTCTGTGCCGGGTGCATCGATCCCGACGGTGACATGTACGGCGAGGGCGCCGACTGCCTGGGCATCGACTGCGATGAGCAGAACACCGAGGTGAACGCCGGGGCCTTCGAGATCTGTAACGGCGTCGACGACGACTGCGATTTCCGCACCGACGAAGAGGTCCTGCTGCCCGAGGGCCTGTGCCTCACCCAGGGTGTCTGTGTGCAGGCGGCGCCCATCTGCGTGTTGGGCGGGTGGGATTGTCGCTACCCCGGCACCTACGAACTCAGCGAGATGGCGTGCGACACCCTCGACAACGACTGCGACGGGCTGGCGGACGAGGGCTTCGACTTCAACGTCGACCCCCAGAACTGCGGCCGGTGCCAGAACCGCTGCGACTTCCCCAACGCCGTTGGGGCCTGTGTGGAGCGGCTGTGCGAGATCGGCGACTGCGTGCCCGGCTGGATCGACCTGAACGGCCGCGCCGCCGACGGGTGTGAGACGCGCTGCGACTTCGTGTCCGACGAGGACATCCCGGATCTGGGATCGGTGGACGCCAACTGTGACGGCCTGGACGGCGACGCCAGCCGGGCCGTCTACGTGGACGGCCTGTCGGGGATCGACGACGCCGATCCCGAGGCGGGCACCCGCAACCGGCCCTTCGCGACCATCTCTGCGGGGCTGGCGGCCGCCTCCATCCGCGGACATGACGTCTACGTCTCCCACGGGGTGTACCCGGAAGCCGTGACCCTCGTGGAGGGCGTGCACCTGTACGGGGGCTACGACGCGAGCGAGAGCTGGCGCCGGGATGTCGAGGTCGAGACCGTGATCCGCGGCGGCGTCCGGGGCCTGGTGGCCCAGAACATCATCACCCCCACCGAGGTGCAGCGCTTCCGCATCATCTCAGCGGCCAACCCGGCCCAAGGCGGCAGCAGCTACGGTGTCTTCGCCACTTCGGCGCCGGGGCTCATCCTGCGCGACAACCTCATCGAGGCGGGTGCCGGGGGGCCCGGGGTGCCGGGTCAGCGCGGCGACCAGGGCAGCAACGGCGCGGCCGGTCAGAACGGCAACGACGCCCAGGACAGCGCCAACATCGCGCAGAACTGCGACCGCCGCCAAGGGGGCCCCGGCGGGCGGACCGTGTGCGGGGGCGGGGCCGCCACCCATGGCGGAGACGGTGCCGCGGGCGGTGTTGATGACGGTGATGGCCTGACGGGCGGCACCGGGCTGCCCAACCCAGGTAACGGCGCCTCGGGCGGGACGGGCGGCAACCACCACGGGAGCTGCGGCACCAGCGGCACCGGCAACCCCGGCAACAACGGCCGCCGGGGCGATCCGGGCGCCGACGGCCCTCCAGGGGGGGGCCCCGGGACCATCGTGGGCGGTGAGTGGATCGGCGGCCGAGGGGGCGACGGCACCACGGGCACCGCCGGCGGCGGTGGCGGCGGTGGCGGCGGCGGCGGTGGCCAAGAGGAGCGGATCTTCCGCATCCCACCCTGCGACCGGGGCTGTGGCGGCGGTGGCGGTGGCGGCGGCGCAGGCGGCTGTGAGGGTACCGGCGCCACCGGGGGCGGCCCGGGCGGCGCAAGCCTGGGCGTTGTGCTGGTCAACAGCCCCGCGCTCCTGGACAACAACCTCATCCGCACCGGCCAGGGTGGGCCTGGTGGTGCGGGCGGCGAGGGCGGCCCCGGCGGCTCCGGCGGCCAGCCCGGCCAAGGGGGGCCGCAAGTGGATGACATCGGCGGGGGGGGCCGTGGAGGCATCGGCGGCGACGGCGGCCGGGGCGGCCACGGCGGCGGCGGCTCGGGCGGCGCGAGCATCGGCGTCTTCCGCGTCGACGCCGAGCCCATGCTCGTGGACAACGTCTTCGAGCTCGGCGGTGGCGGCGACGGCGGCCCCAGCCCGGGCAATGACGGGCAGGCCGGTGTGACGGCCGAGCACAACTGAGCCCACCAGCCGCCCCGGGGCGATCCCGACGGGCCTCGCCCGACGCGCTACCGTCCAGGATCTGGTCATGCTGGTGAATCTGGACGCATCCCGCCAGCCCATCCACGAGCCCAACCCCATGTAATTCCGAAGGAACTCCCCTTGGCACGCGCAGTGCTCAAGGGAGCAGGCAGACGCACCCCGGAGGGCGGCCTTGCTTGCACGAGTTCTCGCTGGCGCCGTGATTGGCATCGAGGCCTACGCGGTCGAGGTCGAGGTCGATCTCGGCCGAGGCATGATGGTCTTCTCCACGGTCGGGCTTCCCGCTGGGGCCGTTGTCGAAGCCCGCACCCGGGTGAAGTCCGCCCTCGACAATTGTGGCTTTGGGTTTCCGCAGCGGCGGGTGACGGTGAACCTCGCGCCCGGCCACATCCGCAAGGAAGGCACCGCCTTTGACCTCCCGATGGCGTTGGGCATCCTCCAGGCGGACGGCAAGGTCCCCCCCGAAGCGCTCGCCAGCACCCTGGTGGTGGGCGAGCTCTCCCTCGACGGCCGCGTTCGTCCCATCCGGGGCGTGCTCCCCATCGCTGCCCGAGCGCTCGAGTTCGGTGCCCGCCGGCTGATCGTTCCCTACGAGAACGCCGCGGAGGCCGCCGTTGTCGAGGACCTCGAGGTTCTCGGCGTTCACCATCTGGTCGACGCCGTCGAAGCGCTGAACGGCGGCACCTCGCTGCAACAGGTCCACCCGACGCCCCCTGCGAGCACCCCGGACGGTGCGCTGGACCTGGCCGACGTCAAGGGGCAGCCCGTGGCCCGCCGGGCCCTGGAGGTCAGCGCCGCTGGCGGCCACAACCTGCTCTTCATCGGCCCTCCAGGTGCGGGCAAGACCATGTTGGCTCGGCGCCTCCCCACCATCGCGCCGCCCATGGACTTCGCGGAACGCCTGGAAGCCTCCACCATCGCCTCGGTGGCGGGGCTGCTGCGTCCCGAGTCTCCTCTGCTGGGCGAGCGCCCCTTTCGTGCGCCGCACCACTCGGTCTCGTCGGCCGCGCTCACCGGCGGGGGGCCCCTGTCGCGGCCCGGCGAGGTCTCTTTGGCGCACCGCGGCGTTCTCTTCCTCGACGAGCTCCCCGAGTTCCGGCGGCACGCGCTGGAGGCGCTGCGCCAACCGCTGGAGGACGGCGAGGTCACCGTCGCCCGGGCCCAGTTCACGCTCACCTACCCGGCCCAGTTCACCCTGGTCGCCGCGATGAACCCCTGCCCCTGCGGCTATCTGGGTCACCCACGCCAGGCGTGTGAGTGCCACCCCACCGCCGTCCGGGCCTACCGCAACCGCATCAGCGGGCCGCTCCTCGACCGCATCGACCTGCAGGTCAGCGTCGATCCGGTGGGCGCCGTGACGCTGCGCGAAACACCCACGGGCGAGCCGTCCCATGCGGTCCGCGCACGGGTCGAGGCCGCCCGCGCCATCCAGGTGGCGCGGCTTCGACCCAGCGGCCTGACCTGCAACGCGCACATGCGCCCCCGCGAGATCCGGGCGCACTGCGCGCTCGATGACCGGGCCTCGGCCTTGCTGTTGAGGGCGATCGAGAAGCTGGGCCTCTCGGCGCGGGCCCATGACCGGATCTTGAAGGTCGCCCGGACCCTCGCCGATCTGGACGGCCTCGCCGACATCGGGCCACGCCACGTCGCCGAGGCCGTGCAGTACCGGCAGCTCGACCGCGAGGGGCTCGCGTGATCCTGCACGACTTCGCCAACCACTTCATGAAGTTCATTCGCCCGCTCTGGCGGGCCCTCACCGCGCGCCCGAGGCGCGCTCTCACTGGAGACGTACCCATGACCTGCAACCCCGAAGACCGCCGCAACGCCCTCGCCACGGCCATCGCCGCCATCGAGAAGCAGTTCGGCCAGGGCGCCATCTGGCAGCTCGACGGCGACACCAAGCGGCCCGAGGTGCACACGCACACGACGGGCTGCCTCAGCATCGACCGTGCGCTTGGCGTGGGCGGGCTGCCCGCCGGCCGGGTGGTCGAGATCTACGGCCCCGAGTCCTCGGGGAAGACCACCCTGATGCTCGAGGTCATCGCTGGCGTGCAGCGCGCCGGGGGGGTCGCGGCGTTCGTGGACGCGGAGCATGCCCTGGACCTGCAGTACGCCAGCCGGCTGGGCGTCGATCCGGCCAGCCTCCTGGTCTCCCAGCCCGACTCGGGCGAACAGGCCCTGGAGATCACGGACGCCCTGGTCCGTTCGGGGGCGGTCGACCTGGTGGTGATCGACTCGGTGGCGGCGCTGGTGCCCCGCGCCGAGCTGGAGGGCGACATGGGCGACCAGCACGTTGGGCTCCAGGCTCGGCTGATGTCGCAGGCGCTCCGCAAGCTCACCAGCACGGCGGGCCGGTCGAACACCACGGTGATCTTCATCAACCAGCTCCGCCACAAGATCGGGGTCACCTTCGGGTCGCCCGAGACCACCACCGGCGGGAACGCCCTGAAGTTCTATGCTTCCGTGCGGTTGGACATCCGGCGCATCGGCTCCATCAAGGGCAAGGACGGCGAGCCCGTGGGAAACCGTACCCGGGTGAAGGTGGTGAAGAACAAGCTCGCGCCCCCCTTCCGCACCGCCGAGTTCGACATCGTCTACGGCCAGGGCGTGAATCGCCTGGGCGATCTGCTGGACGTCGCGGTCGAGGAGGGGCTCATCCAGAAGGCGGGCGCGTGGTACGCCGACGGTGAGGAGCGCCTCGGGCAGGGCCGCGATCGCGCCATCGCCGCCCTGGAGGAGCGGCCCGATCGGGTGAGCCAGCTGCAGCAGGTGCTGCGTGCCCGCTATTTCGGTGTGAGCGCCCCGGACGCTGTCGACGGCGCTGCCGCCTGAGCGAGCGCTGGACCCCCAGCCCTCGCACGCGCCGCCTGACTGGCATTGGCCCGGCGTGACCAACCCCGAGGGCGACCGCCCTCGGGGTTGGTCACGCTGGAAAGGCGCGCCCACAACCGCATGGGTGAACCGTCTGCGCAGACCAACAGGGGCTGCTTGTGCAACAGCAACGCGAAGTGCCAAAGCCGCGGTCAGCGCTCCGGCCTGTGGGTGCGGGGTGGTACGGGCGAGCGCACAGAATCCGCGGCCGGCGTCGTCGCGAGCGGCGGTCAGCGGCCGAGGGCCGCCTTGATCTGGGCCGTGATCTCGGCGACCAGCGCGGGCGATGTCCCGGGCAGGCCGGCCTGCACGCGGGCCAGAACCCCCGATTCCACAGGGGTGGCTGCTGCCGCCGAAGCCCCCATGGGGGCACCCTCTTCGGGCGCTGCCAGGCCACCGCTTCGGCGCTTGGCCACCAACGAGGCCACCATGGCGGGGGGCAAGGCCTGGACCCCGCCCAGGGGCTGCGCGGTCCACGCGATCCGGGCCAGGTGCTCCACCAGCTCGAGTCTAAGGTAGGCCAACTCAAGGGTCGGCCCCCACGCAAAGACGCCGTTCCCGGCCACCGCTACGGCGTCGCAGCGCCGGATGAACGGGGCAAGGGCCGCGACAGCCGGTGTCCCAGGCTCGGTCAGAGGCACCAAGGGGATGTCTGCGCCGAGCGACACGACCGCCTCGGGCAGGAACGGATGGGGGATCGTGCGGCCCGCCACGCCATAGGCCGTGGCATGCTGTGGATGTGCGTGGACCACGGCGTGAACATCCGGGCGGGCACTGTAGATGGCGGCGTGCAGGGCGATCTCGCTGAAGGGTCGCCGGGCGCCCGCGACCTTCTTGCCCGCGTCGTCCACGACCACCAGCTCACTCAGCGTGACGTCAGCCTTGCTGAAGGCCGTGGGCGTACAGATCACCCGATCGGGCGCCACCCGTGCAGACAGGTTGCCATCGTGGTTGGCGACCCAGCCTGCCCGGTGCATCGCCAGGCTGTAGCGGACCAGATCACGGCGGGCCTGAGCCTCGGTCACGTGGACAGCTCCACCGCGTCCACCACACCCACCACCAACGTGCGGATGGGACCTGCGGCGTCGCCGCCGAGGATCTGGCGGGTGCCGTTGCCTTCGTCCAGGAGCAGCACGCGATCACCGATGCCCGCGTGCACCCGATCCACGGCCACGCGCTGGGCGCCGTTGGGCTGCCCAGCGGGGTCGAGGGGCTGGCACAGCAGGAGCTTGTGGCCGGCGAACGCGGGGTTCTTGATCGTGCTGACCACTGTGCCGATGACCTGGGCGAGGATCATGGGGCGTGGACCTCGTCAACGATGCCAACGATGGCGGCATCCACGGGCACGAAGGTGGGCTCACAAGCGAGGGCGGCTTCGCGCGACGCGACACAGAGCACCGTCTCGCCCTGCCCGGCCTGGGTGGTGTCGACGGCCGTGTGGGGGGCACCACAGGGCCGATGCTGGTCGTCGATGGGCTCGACGATCAGCAGCCGGTAGCCCTCGAGGCCGGGATACTTGACCGTGGCGACCACGGTTCCGATGACGCGCGCCAAGTACATGGCGCGCACCTTATCCCGAAGTGAGGCGGCCGTCGACGGGGTTGGTCGTGTGCGGGAATTCGGCCACTCTGGCGGCCACAGGAGGCGCGCATGGCCCAGACACCACAGGCGGCAGACACCGCGAGTCAACGGGACGGGTTGGGGCGTCTGGCGCAGCGCGTTGGGCACGAAGCGGTCCGGCGGGACTGGTGGGGCTTCTTCGGGGGCTCCGGCGGGATCGAGGGGCTGGCCGTGACCTTGGGTTGGGCTGCCGGTGCTCCGCCACCCACCGCGGCGCCGCTGCCAGCCGGCGCGCTGGAAGAGGCGCTGAGCCCGCTGAGGGCCAGCGCCCCGGCGCGCCTGCTCGAGACCCACCTGGGCATTGGTCCGAGCGACATGGACCTGCTGCTGCAATTGGTGGCGCTGGCCTGCGACGGCCCCGTCGGGGCGCTGTTTCGAGCCCGTTCGCCCGGCGGGGTGCCCGACTGGCTCTGGGCCCGCTGGCTGGATGTGCCTTTGGGGCGGTTGGCCGACGACCGGCCGTTGTGTCGCTCGGGGGCCGTTGTAGCGCGGCGCGGGCCCGGCGGTCAGCGGATCTTGGCGCCAGCGGAGGCGACGGTCGCGACCCTGCAGGGGGCCGCGCCGCCCCTTCAGCTCCCACTTGCAGACTGGGTTGCCTGGCCGGGGCTGCGCGCGGTCGAAGCGCAGGTGGCGGACGTGTTGGGCTCGGGGGACCCGACGCCGCTGTTGGTGGTCGGGCCCGAGGGACAGGGGCGCAGGACAGCGCTCAAGCACTGGGCGGCAGGCGCGCAGCGCCCCGTTGTCTTTGTGGACATCGCTGAGGCCGGGGCGCACGACGCGCTCGTCGATCGAGCGCTGTGGGCCCGGGTGCACGACGCGCTGGTCGTGATCCTGGGTGACGGGGCCGAGAGCCCACACCAGGCCCGAAGGCTGGCCCAGGTCTTTGGGGCGTCGCAGGTTCGGGTGGTGGTGCTGGCGACCGAGGCGAACGCGGAGGTCTGGCAGACGGCGTGGCCCAGCCTGGCGCCCGCTCAGTGGACGCCGCCCGACTCCGATGGGCTGGCCGCCCTGGTCACCCGGTTCATGGCGCGGCTGGGCTGGGCCGAGGACGCAGGGCAGGCGCGGTGGCTGGCGAGGACCTATCGGCTGCGGCCCCGTGACTTGTGGCTGTCCCTGCGTGACCTGGGCCAAGGCGCCGGCGCCGCCCTGGATGAAGCGGCCCTCGATGGCCGGATCCGCGCCCGCCTGAGGACCCGCCTGGCTGCGCTGGCTGACCCCATCGAGGTGCACCAAGGCTGGGACGCGTTGGTCCTCGCCGAGAGTCAGCGGGCGGTCGTCCAGGAGATCGTAGCCCACGCGCGCCATGGGCACACGGTGCTCGACCAGTGGGGGTTCTCAGCCCGGTTCGGGCCCCGGCACAGCGTCTCCTGCCTCTTCAGTGGTCCCCCGGGCACGGGCAAGACCCTGACCGCCGGCTTGATCGCCGAGGCCCTGGGTCTGCCGGCCTTCCGCGTGGATCTGGCGCGGGTGGTCGACAAGTACGTGGGCGAGACGGAGAAGAACCTGGGGCGACTGTTCGACGAGGCCGAGCGGGTGCCGGTGGTCCTGGTCTTCGACGAGGCGGACGCGCTCTTCGGCGAGCGCACTGAGCAGAAGTCGAGCCAGGACCGCTACGCGAACCTCGAGGTCAACTACCTGCTGCAGCGCATGGAGCGCTTTGGCGGGATCTCGGTGCTGACCACCAACCGAGCGGCCGTGATCGATCCGGCCTTCCGGCGCCGGCTGCGGTTTCACGTGCACTTCGACCTGCCCGAGGTGGCCGATCGACAGCGCCTGTGGGAGGCGATGATTCCGCCCGGGTGCCTGCTGGGCGAAGTGGACTTCGGGGCCCTGGCGCGCCGCTGGCGAATCAGCGGCGCGCTGATCCGCAAGGCCGTGCTGCGCGGCGCGTTCCTGGCGGCCGCCCGAGGTCAGGCGTTGGACGGGGCGCTGCTGGATGAGGCGACGCGGCTTGAGCTGGCCGAAGCCGGCCGGCTGGCGAGTGAGCCATGAGGCGGGGGCCACGCTGGTGGGCACCCACGGTGCTCGCGCTGGGTCTGACAGGGGCGGCAACCGTCGCGTTGGCCGATCCCACCCTCGAGGTCTTCACCCGTTCGGACTGCACCGCCTGTCGCCAGCAGCTTCGAGTGCTGACCACGCTGGCGTTGCAGCCCGTGGACCGCCCCATCGACCGTGATCCCGAGGCGCGCCGGGCCTTCGAGGCGCGCACCGCGGCGCTGGGGCTGGCCCCCCGTGAGGAGCGGTTGCCGCTGGTCGCGATCGGCTCCGTCTCGCTCCCGGACGACCCGCCGCTGCCGGCAGTGCTGGCCCACCTGGATCGACCCGTCCCTCCCTGGGCGCCGCCCGGCGGGGCCACCCGAATCCAGAAGTTCGGGACGGCCCCCTGCCCTCGGGTTGAGGCTGCGCTGGCCGCGGCGGGCCTGAGGTGGGAGGCCGCCGATCCCACGGAGCCGGCCGTGGCCGAGCGGCTGTGGGTGCAGTTGCGGCTGCTGGGCCACCCGCCTCGCCAAGGGACGTCGCTGCCCGTCTGGCTGGTGGGGACGAGGGTGCTGCAGGGCTGCCCGGAGGCCGGCGCGGTGGCCCACGCGCTGCCCGAGCCGGCCATCGTGGCCTGGGCGAGGGCTCAGCGCGACGCCGATCCAGAGGGCTTCGCGCGGCGCACCGTCCGGCTCCTCTCGACGTTGCGCGACCGCCCTCGGCTGGGGCTCAAGCGGCTGCTGCTGGCACCAGGCCTGCTGGACCCCGCGTCGTCGCTGGCGGGCCAACTCCGGCTCGCGCAGCGCCGGCGCCCGCTCCGCTTTCGGCCGTGGGGCAGCCTGAACGGGCCCGTCACTCGCGTCCCCGATCCCTGGACCGCGGGGGACGGCGCCCAGGCTCTCTTGAGCGGGCCCGACGCCTGGGCCGTCGGACCGATGCTGGCGTCGGCCCGGCTGGTCGACGTGGCGGGCGTACCGACCCTGGAGGTGCAGTGGGCGCCGGATCCAGAGCTTCCACCCACGGGCGCCGGGCGCTGACGCATCATCGGGGGGCCGGGTGCCAGGCGTGCTGCGGTGGGGCCGGCCGCTGGCAGGGCGGGCTCTTGCCCTTGGGGGCGGGGCCGTGCGCGCCGGGGCTGCCATCGCACGCCGCCGAGGGTATGATGGCCGGGTGAACGCCGTGGACGAACGACTGCTGACGTTGGGGCTGGCCGGGCTTGGCCTGGCCCATGAACTCAACACGCCGCTGACCACCCTGGGGCTCCGGCTCGAGCTGCTGACCGAGCAGGTCCGCGCCGGGCATCTCGACGCCGAGGCGCTGGCGAACCAGCTCGACGCCGCGCGCGCCCAGGCGCAGCGGATGGGGACGTTGATTCAGCGCTTTCGGCGGTTCGCGCGGGGCGAGCCCGGGCTCCCCGAGGTGGTCGGTGTGGAGACCCTGCTGGAGGACACCCTCCAGCTGGTTCGTCCCGCCTTGGCCGAGGCCGCTGCCACCAGCTTGACGTGGACGGGGTTGCCGGGGGTTGAGGTCAAGGTGGACCGGCTGCTGACGGTTCAGGCGCTGAGCTGCCTGGTGTTCAACGCCAGCGATCTACTGGGTGAGGGCCGCGCGACCACAGTCCACATTTCCGCCGAGCTCGACGGGTCGGGCGACGCGGTCCGGATCCAGGTCGCTGACGACGGTCCCGGCTTCGCTGATCCGGAAGCCGCGGTGCGGCTCGGCTGGTCGAGCAAGGGCGGCCGAGGCATGGGCGTGGGGCTGACGTTCGCCGCCGAGCTGGCGGCTCGCATGGGCGGGCGGCTCGTACTCGAGAACCGAGCGCAGGGGGGAGCTCAGGTCACCCTGGTGGTGCCTCGACTCGACCCGGCAGGCTCAGCGGACGGGTGAGACCCGGGCTGCGCGACCGGCGGACCGAATTGCGCAGCGGCGCGATGTTGACGCAAGGGACTCAGCGGGTGAGCCGGCGACCGCCGCCTGGCCGGTTTGCTGGGCGGCGAAGGGATCCGAGCCGGCCCGTTGGCCGCCGCCGTGGCCGACAACCAAAAAAAAGCCCGCACCGGGTGTTCCCGGTGCGGGCTCAGAGGCGCTGCGCGGTGCTCAGCGAGGCGCGCTGAGCCCGGCGACGGCACGACGGCCGGGCTCAGCCCTTGTCGTCGTCGTCGTCATCCCCGTCGTCGTCGAAGTCCTCGTCCTCGTCGTCGTCGAAGTCCTCGTCGTCGTCGAAGTCCTCGTCGTCATCGAAGTCCTCGTCGTCGTCGAAGTCCTCGTCGTCGCCGTCCAAGACCTCGCCGGCGTCGACGCCGGGCTGGCCACCGTCGGCAGCCTGCGGCTGGGGCGCCTTGGGCCGCTCGGGCGAGGCTGCCTTGGCCTTCGGCTCGTCCTTGATGGCCTTGGGCTTCGGCTCGACGGTGACCGTGACACCGCCGCCCTCCAGGAGGGGGCGACCCGAGACGGTGCCCACATCCTCGAGCTTGGCGGTCAGCTCCTTCAGGAGCAGGATCCAGCGTTCGGTCACCGCGCGCTCGCGGCCACGCATGCGGACGACGAAGCGCACCCGGTCACCCGCGTCGAGGAAGCGACGGGCGTGACTGAGCTTGGTCTCCAGATCGTGGGGATCGGTCTTGGGCCGAAGCTTGATGATCTTGGTCTGGACCTGCTTCTGCTTCTTGGTGCGCTTGCGCTGCTCATAGCGGAAGCGGCCGTAGTCCATGATGCGGCAGACAGGCGGACGGGCGTTGGGCGCCACCTCCACCAGATCCAGGCCCCTGTCGAATGCCATCCGGCGCGCGTCATCGGGGCTCATGAGGCCCAGCCGCTCGCCGCTGTCGTCGATCACCATGATCTGCGAGATGCGGATCTGGTGGTTGATCCTTCTGCGCTCTTCCAAGTTCTCCGGCGTCCCCGCTCAGGTCGATTCCGTTGTGGGTGATAGCGGTGTGCCAGGGGCCTGTCAACCGCGGCGTTGCCCACGATGACGGCAATTTGCCAAGATCGGCGCCCATGGCCCACCCGAGGGGAAGGTGACCGATGGCCGACGCCCGTTTCTGCTGTGCTGCTCTGTTGTTGGCGACCGCGCTGGGCGGGTGCGACGACGGGGGCGGCGGCGGCTCGACCTTGCCCGACCGGGGCTTGTTGGATCTGGACTCGGGTGTCGGCGACGCCCGGCCCCCCACCGTTTGGGACTCGGGGCTGGACGGCCGCGTGGTCCGGGCCGATCGCTTCGTGGTGGAGCGCGACGCCGGGGTCGAGGCCTGCCTGGCTGAGGGGGCGACGCCGGTGGAGCGCGCCACCGGGGAGGCCATCGCAGGCGCCCGGAGTCTGCGGGCGGATCTGGACGTGGACGGCGACGATCTGGCCGACCTGGCGGTGCGGATCGAGGACGCCGAGGGCGTGCACTTCCTGCTGGTGGACGGCGAGACGTTGGTGCCGGGGGCGCGGCTGACCCTGCGCGGCGCCGTGGACGGCGAGCTGATGCCCAACCTGTGGCCGGCCCGCTCGGGGCTGCTGCGGCCCATCCCGGTGGGCGAGGGCCAGGTGGGGTTCGTGGCGCTGGAGCGCCGGCCCGACAACGTGGTGGGGCTGCGGGTGCTGACGGCGGGTGGTGAGGGCCTGCGGTTCATCGAGTTCAGCGAGGGCCTGAGCCGGCTGACGTTGATGGACACCCGGCAGGGCTGGCGGGCGCTGGTGGACACGCCCCAGGGGGGCTGCGCGCTGTACAGCGTGGAGGCCGAGGCGCCGCTCGGGGCGTGGCCGGCATGCACCCTGCGGCCCGGCTGGGACGTGAACGCCGACGACGGGGTGGACGTGGTGCGCACCTCGACCACCGGGGTGGCGGTGATCGACGGGCGCACCGGCGAGCCGGCGATCCAGCGCGGCGATGCCATCGCGCTGGGCGTGGCGCCGCCCGTCCCTGCCGAGGGATCGCTGCCCGCCGGCCCGGTGGATCTGCGAGGCGCGGGGCCCGAGGTCATCGGGGTGCTGCAGGAGCGAGGGCTGCGGCTGACCTACCGGGAGCCGCTGGAGCTGGCGCCCGCGGAGTTGGAGCCGCAGATCGTCGCGGGCAACCACGCCCGGTTCGACTTTCTGCAGGGCCCGAGCGGCTTGCGCCTGTGGGCCGAGGATGACCGGGGCGGCCTGAAGGTGCTGCAGGTGTACGAGCTGGGCAACACCTTGCGGCCGCGGGGCGAGGTGGGTCCCTTCCGCTACCTGCAGTGGGGCCCCGGGCCCGACGTGGACAACGACGGGTTCCCCGAGGTCTGGGTGCTGGGCGGGTCCAGCGAGCAAGGGGACAACACGCCGGTGCAGTTCCTGTCGGTGAACGACGGGAGCTCCGTGTTCACCCTGCCGGCCGAGCGCAACGCCCGGTACGACGTGGCCTGGGCCGGCGGGATCCACGGCTACGACCTGGACGGTTGCCCAGGCGAGGAGCACGTCGCGATCCGCCGGGGCAATGGCCGCGAGGGCGGCCCCACCCCCACCCGGCTGGTGATCGCCGACGCGCGGGGTGAGGCCATCTGGCGGGCCGAGGGCGTGGACAGCTACGCGCACTCGGCGGCGGTGGCCGACGTGGACGGCGACGGGCAGCCCGAGCTGCTGGAGCTGCTGGGCAAGACCGCCGAGGGCGCCGCGATCACCGTCTGGACCGTGGGCGCGGCGGAGTAGGCGCCGGCGGCGCGCCCTCAGCGGAAGCTGCGGGCCCGCGGCGCGGCCAGGGCCTCGAAGGCCAAAGCCTCGAAGCGCCGCCCCTGCACGTTGGCCACCCCCTGCTCGATGCCGAGCACCCCCTCGATCCACAGGAACGGCGACTGCACCAGCACCCGCCGGTGGGCCTCGAAGTCCCGCGGGCGGACGATCACGTTGATGTAGCCGGTCTCGTCCTCGAGCGTGACGAAGAAGAAGCCCTTGGCCGACTCCGGGCGCTGGCGGGTGTTGACCTGCCCCGCCACCTTCACCCACTGCCCATGGCGGCACTGGAGCAGGCGCACCGCGGGCAGGGCGCCCCGGCGTAGCAGCTCGGGGCGCAGGTAGCACACCGGGTGGCGGCCCGTGGTCAGGCCCAGGGTGCGGTAGTCCGCCCGGGTGCGGTCGATGGCGGGCTGGTGAGGCAGCGCCACCACGGCCTCGTCGGGCAGACCGAGGGGCAGCGGGTACTGGACGTTGCGGGCCAGGCGCAGCACCGCCCACACGGCCTGGCGGCGGGGCTGGACGAAGGCGTCGAAGGCGCCCGCTTCGGCCAGGGTGACCAGGGCCTTGCGGGGCAGCTCGGCCCGGCGCACCACATCCGCCGCGTCCTGGAAGGGGCCCGCCTGCCGAGCCTGCTCGAGCGCCCGCTGGGCGGCCGTGCCCAGCCCCGCCACCTGCCGCAGCCCCAGGCGCACCGCCGCGCCCTCCATGGTGGTGCGCCAGTCGCTGCGGGCGAGGCACGGGGGCCGCACCTGCACGCCATGGCGCTTGGCGTCGTGGATGAGCGCCGCCGGCGAGTAGAAGCCCAGGGGCTGGGCGTTGAGCATGGCGCACAGGAACTCCGCCGGGTGGCGGTGCTTCAGCCAGCACGAGGCGTACACCAGCAGGGCGAACGAGGTGGAGTGGCTCTCGGGGAAGCCGTAGGTGCTGAAGCCGTGGATCTGCTGGATGATCCGCTCGGCGTAGTCGGGCGCGACCCCCTTGGCGGCCATGCCCGCGCGCAGCTTGTCGAGCAGCGGATCCAGCTTGTGGCGGTGGCGCTGGCTGCCCATGGCCCGGCGCAGGGCGTCGGCCTCGACGGCGGTGAAGTCGGCGATGGCCACCGCGAGCTGCATGCCCTGCTCCTGGAACAGGGGCACGCCCAGGGTGCGCGCCAGGATGGGCGCCACGTCGGGGTGGAACATCTCGACGGGCTCCTCGCCGCGTTTGCGCCGGATGTAGGGGTGCACCATGTCGCCCTGCAGGGGCCCGGGGCGGATGAGCGCCACCTGGATCGCCAGCTCGTAGAGGGTCTGCGGCTGTGTGCGCGGCAGGCAGTTCATCTGCGCCCGGCTCTCGATCTGGAAGACCCCCACCGTGTCGGCCCGGGCGATCATGCCGTAGACCCCGGGATCGTCGGGCAGGTTGTAGATGTAGGCCGGCCGCCCGTGGCGGGCCCGCACCAGGTGCAGCCCCTCGGCGATGGCGGTGAGCATGCCCAGGCCCAGCAGGTCGAACTTGGGCAGCCCCGCGGCGTCCAGGTCGTCCTTGTCCCACTGGATGATGGTGCGGCCCTCCATGGCCGCGGGCTCCACCGGCACGATCTGGCTCACGGGCTGGGTGCTGAGCACGAAGCCGCCCACGTGGATCGAGCGGTGCCGGGGCAGGCCCAGGATCCCGGCCACGGCGGTCTTCAGGGCCACCAGGCGATCGGCCTGCGGATCGAAGCCCGCCGCCCGGATGCGCGCGTCGTCGAGCACCCCCTCGCGCCCCACCTGCTCGGCCAGGCGCCCGCCCTCGTCCGCCGAGAAGTCCAGCGCTCGCGCCACGTCGCGCACCGCGCTGCGGCCCCGGAAACAGATGTGCTCGCACACCATGGCCGCGTGGGCCCGCCCGTAGCGGGCGTACACCCACTGGATCACCTCCTCGCGGCGGGCGTGGGCGATGTCCAGGTCGATGTCGGGGTAGCCGTCGCGGGCCTCGGACAGGAAGCGCTCGAACAGCAGGTGGAACCGCAGCGGATCCACCGCGGTGATGGCCAGGCAGTAGCACACTGCCGAGTTGGCCGCCGAGCCCCGCCCCTGCACCAGGATGTCCTGGCTACGGGCGAAGCGGACGATCTCCCACATGATCAGGAAGTACCCCGCCAGCCCCTTCTTGCCGATGAGGGCCAGCTCGCGCTCGAGCTGCGCGTGGTGCTTCGCCGTCAGCCCCTGCCCCCCCCAGCGCTCGTGGGCGCCCTCGTAGGTCAGGTGGCGCAGGTAGGCGTCGGGATCGGCGAACTCGGGGGGCAGCGCCACGCCGGGCAGCTTGGGCACGAGCTGCTTCAGCCGGAAGCTGCACTGCTCGGCCAGCGCCACCGAGGCGCGCACCCCGCGCAGATCATGGCGCCAGCGGTGGGCCATGGCCGCGGCGCCCTTCAGGTGCCACTCGGCGTTGGGTCGCAGCCGGCGCCCCGCGGTGTCGACGGTGGTGTGGGTGCGCAGGCAGGTGAGCACGTCGTGCACGACGCGCTGCTCGGGCAGGGCGTAGTGCACGTTGTTGGTGACCACCCACGGGCTGCCCAGCTCGTCGGCCAGCCGGATCAGGCCCCCCGCCAGCCGCGCCTGCTCGGGCAGGCCGTGATCGTGCACCTCGACGGCGAAGTGCTCGGCGCCGAAGACCTCGCGCAGCCAGCCCGCCTCGCGGCGCGCCCCCAGGGTGTCGCCCGCCGCCACCCGCCTGGGCACAACACCCCGAGGACAGCCGCTCAGGCACAGCAGGCCCTCGGCGTGGGCGGCCAGCACCTCGCGGGGCACCCGGGGCGTGCCGCGGGGCAAGGTGGCGCGGGCATGGGTCACCAGCTCGGCCAGGTGCTGGTAGCCCCGCACCGTGCGCGCCAGCAGGGTCAGGTGGCTGTCGGGCTGTTGACCGTCGGGCCCACCCCCCTGCCCCGCCAGGGTCAGCTCCAGGCCGCACAGGGCTGGGAAGTCGCCGGCGTCCCGCGCGGCCTGGGCGAAGCGCACCATGCCGCCCATGTCGTCGTGATCGGTGAGGGCCAGCCCCTTCAGCCCCAGGGCCACCGCCCGCGCCACCAGATCCTCGGGCAGGCTGGCCCCGTCCAGCAGGCTGTAGGCGCTGTGGCAGTGCAGCTCAGCGTACTCGGCGGCCACGGTCAGTCCCACCAGCCGCGCAGCCACCACGCGCCGTCCCCCGCGCGGCTGGCCCAGAGCACGCCGCCCTCGTCGCCCAGCAGCACCAGCCGCCAGTCCTCGCGGGCGTAGCGCCCCGCCGGATCCCACCAGCCCCCCGACAGCCGCTCGGGGCCGTGGGCGCGCACGGTCTGCCAGCCGCCCATCGCCAGGCGCACCACCGTGGGCTGCCCGTGGGCGTCGAGGCGCACCGGCAGAGGCACGGGCTCGGGCAGGGCCCGGCGGATCGGCGCGGGGGCCGGCGGCGGCGCGGCCACCTCGGGCACCTGCAGATCCAGCGGCACCTCGCTGAGGGCCTGCCAGGCCCCCCCCGCCTCGGGCCGAGGATCGTCGCGGGGCTCGGGGGTGAACACCACCGCCTGCCCGAAGCGGCCGTGCAGGCGGTTCAGCGCCCCCTCGAGCGCCCGGGGATCCCAGCGGCCGGCGCCCAGGTTGGCCTGCTCGGCCACCGCTGGCTGCGCAGCGCCTACCGCCACCGTCAGCTCCACCACCGGGGAGTCCACGGTGATCCGCTCCAGCCGATCGCGGCACAGCTCGAACAGCGCCCGGGGGTGATGCAGGGGGCGGGTGGGCTCCAGCGTCTCCACCCGCTCGCTGCGATCGTCCAGCCGCAGTCCCAGCACCAGCCGGGTGGCCGACAGCCCGCGCGCGATGAGCCGGCTGGCCAGGGTGTCCAGGATCCCCCGCAGACCGAACACCAGCGGCGCCGTGTGATCCACCGGCTCGTCCAGCGGCAGCGCCACCCGGGGCAACGGTGCGGGGGGCCGCCCTTCGGGCCGGCGGGGGTCGAACCCCAGGGCCCGGCGCAGGGCGGCGCGCCCCTCGGGGCCAAAGCGAGCCTCCAGGGCGCCGGGCGGCAGCGCCGCCAGCTCGGCCACCGTGCGCAGCCCCAGCCCCAGCAGGGCGTCGCGCACCTCGTCGCCCATGTCCAGCGCGTCCAGGGGCAGCCGGGCCAGGAAGGCCGCGTCGCCCCCGGCCGGCACCAGCCGCACCGCCGCCGCCCCTGGCAGACGCACCGCCGCCCGGGCCGCCACCGCCGTGTCGGCCACCGCCAGCTTCAGCTCGGGGAAGCCCGCCGCGGCCGCCTCGGCCAGCACCCGCGCCGCCAGCCCGTCTTCGCCGCCCAGCCAGCGCATGCCCCGGGCGTCGATCCAGAAGGCCCCGGGCTCGTCCTCCAGCGGCACCACCAGGGGCGCGGCCTGCTCCAGGCGCTCGGCCAGGGCCAGCGTGGCCTGGCGCAGCGCCGCCGGATCCCAGGTCAGGCACACCAGCCCCGGGCAGCCCGCCCGCGCCCGCGCGGCCGCCTGCCCCACCTGCACCCCGTCGGCCTGCGCCTCGGCGTCCGCCGCCGCCACCCGCGAGCGGGTCCCCTTCTCTTCGATCAGCGCCACCGGCGCGTGGGGCGGCACCTCGGGATGGGCCTGCCGGGCCACCGCCAGCGCGAACCGCGGCACCCGGGCGCAGCCGATGCGCCACGTGGGCAGCCCCACCCGCCGCTCAACCGATGCCATACCGCGTCCCCGCCTGGGTGCGCCCCGCCGGCCGATCCGGCGCGATGGCGTGCGCGAGCAGCCGGTCGGGGCAGGTCTCCACCAGGTGTACCCGCGCCGCCTCGGGCTCGCCGCCTCGCGCCCGGCTCACCTGCACCGGCCACACCAGCGGCGCCCGCGCCTCGAGGGGATCCGCCGGCGTGGGGGGTGGCTCGGGGGCGATCTCGATGCGCCGCGCGATGGGTCGGCTCGCCGCCTCCTGCGGCCCGCGCACCCGTACCAGCGCCGCCGCCGCCTGCCGCGCCAGCCGCTGCAGACGCACCCCCACCGCCGCGGGCAGCGCCGGGCCGCCGTCCAGCACCACCAGCCCGAAGCTCTGGGTGCGCAGCAGCACCTCGGCGCAGAAGGCCGCCTCGTCCGCGTGGGGCGGGCGCACCACCCACAGGGGCGCCGCCGCCCCCAAATCCACCCAGTCCCCGGCCACCAGCGCCCCCGGCCCGTCCACCCAGGCCACCGCCACCCCGCGCCGGCGCGCAGCGCCCACCAGGATCCGCAGCAGACCCGTCTTGCCCGACGAGGCGCCGCCCACCCACTCGCTGATCTGACCCGCCGGCAAGCCCCCGGCCCCCAGCACCCGATCCAGGCCCCGCAGCCCGCTGCTCAGATCCAGATCGAGGGGGGCAGGCCGGGTCTCGCGCAGAAGTTGCGCGAGCCGTTCCGCGTGATTGCTGCTCATGCGTTCAGTGTAGACTGGCCGACGAGGCCGGCCAAACAGGCGGCGCAGATCCACCGCGCACAGGGGCGCGGGTCCGCGGTAGGGGGCGTGGAGGCTGGCCCGTGACCTTCAGGGGCGGATCCCGAGGCCGGCTCCCGAGGCCAGGGCCGCGGGCGGATCCGCCGAGTCAGTCCGCCTGGGCCGGCGGGCGCCGGAAGATCACCACGTTCTGGTGGGGCAGCAGGTCGAGCTGCTCCACAAAGGCCCAGCCGGCGCTGCCCACCTCGGCCTTGATCTGCTCGGCGGGGATCTTGTGCCCCTTGGGCGGGCCCACCGGCAGGTCGCCCGGCTTGAAGTCCACCACCACCAGCCGGCCGCCGGGGCGCACGGTCTTCAGGGCCTTGGCGAACCAGGCCTTGCGCCCATCGATGTGGTGGTAGACGTCCACCATGATGGCCAGATCCACCGCCTCGGCAGGCAGCCGGGGGCGGTCGAAGGAGCTGAGCACGGGCACCACCTGGGTGAGCTGCTCCTTCTCGGCGCGCTCACGCAGCCAGGCCACCAGACTGGGCTCCACCTCCAGCGCCAGCACGGTGCCCTCGGGGCCCACCGCCTCGGCCAGGTGAGGCAGGAAGTAGCCGCTGCCCGCGCCCAGGTCGGCCACCGTGGCTCCGGGAGCGATCTTCAGGGCCGCCACCAGCTCACGGGGCTTCTGCCACTTCGCCCGCTCGGGGCCCTCGAAGTGCTTCTTGGCCCACTCCACGTCGTCGAAGCGGCGGTGCATGGTGGCGTGATCGCCGTGCTTGTGGCCCTTGGCGCCGTGCTCGCCGTGGGCCTTGTGCTCGTGCTTGTGGTCGTCGGGGCCGGGGTGCTGGGCCGCCGCGGGGGCAGCCAGCAGCAGGGCCAGGAGCGAGAACGTCGCGCGCATGGGGTGCTCCACCAGAAGTGCGCGGGGGTTCTATCGCTTCCAAGGGGGCGCCGGCCAGCGTCGCGCGGCCGGCGTGTGGGCCGGCTACTACTGGAGCAGGCGGTTGATGGCGTCGGCGATGCCGCCCCGGTTGCCCTGGTAGCCGTCGCCGTACTCGTAGCGGAAGGTGCCGCCGCCGATGGCCGCGTTCCAGGGCAGCCCGAACTCGCCGTTGTCGCCCACGTAGGGCCAGATGTAGCGGAAGGTGGTGGCGAAGCTGCCCTCGCCGTTGTGGTCGATGTAGAAGCGCGAGCCGTCCTCGCCGTACTGCGCCGCGTACTGCCGGCAGTAGGCCGCGGTGGGCTGGCCGTAGCTGGCGTTCTCGCCGAGCACGAAGATGGTCTTCAGCACGCTGTCGGGGATGTTGGCGGTGGACTCGATCACCTGCGGCAGATACTGCCGGCAGGCCGGGCACCAGCCGGCCGTGGCGATCATCCACAGCGCGTCCACCTCGGCGGCCAGTTCGTGGATGCTGTCGAACTCCTCGGTGGCGCAGTTCTGCAGTTGGAAGTCGCGGACGGTGTCCCCCACCTCGGCCGGCGGCGCCAGCAGGGTGGTCTGGTACGAGAAGCTGTCGGCGCACCACCCGTCGCCGCCGGCCACAGGCTCGGCCCGCAGCGGGTTCTGCCGGATGTTCACCTGCTCGAAGCGCACCCGGTGCAGGTCGAAGCCGAAGGGCTCATCGGCCACGCTGCGCGCGGTCACGTCCACCACCCCCTCGCGGGCGAAGTAGATGGTCTGGCAGGCGTTGTTCACCACCGTGCAGGCCAGCACGCACACCCGGCAGTCCTGCAGCGTGCTGCCCGCCAGGTCGTAGATGCCCGGCTCGATGGGGCCCCCGCGGTCGTCGTGCAGCTCCACGATCATCGCCGTCATCGGCGCGTTCTCGTCGATGATCTGCACGCCGATGCCGTAGTCCTCGATCAGCGCCCGCGCCTGGCTCTCCTGGAAGGTGGTGCCCTGGCAGGTGCCAGAGCCCTGGCTGGGATCGTCAGGGATCATCGCCCCGCCCTCGCCGCCGGCCCCGCCCTCGCCGCCTTCGCCCCCCGCGCCGCCGGGCCCGGCCATGCCGCCGGCACCGCCCGCGCCGCCCGCACCACCCGCACCGCCGGCACCACCGGCGCCGCCGGCACCGCCCGCACCGCCTGCGCCCACGCCGCCGTCCACCGTGAGGGCGCCGCCCTCACCGCCCCCGCCGCCGCCACCACCACCGGGGGCGCACGCGAAACACAGCAGCGCGACGGCTGCCCCCACCAGGCCCACCGGCCGCCACTGCTCGATCATTCGATCCTCCACCAACGCCCTCATCGACTGAACGGGAAGGAAAACACACGCGGGACGGCCCGATCGACCCCAACCCGGCGGCCCTCGACGGGGGCCGGTACGCGGGGTAGCTTCTCCGGTGTCGAAACGTCCCCCGCCGGCCCCGTGGAAGCCCTCGACCTCATCAGCTACTACATCGCCGAGACGGTCGGCCTCTCTCGCCAGGCCCTGGGGGTGCTGGTGGTGGGGCTCGTGCTGGCGGTCATCTTCCTGCGGCCCGCCCGGAAACCACCCCCACCCCCGCCGCCATCTGCCGATCGCGACACCCTCGAGATCGCCGAGCTCGAGGCCAAGGTGCACATGAAGGCGGCCGAGCTCGAGAAGCTCAAGCTGGACCTGATCGACAAGAAGAAGGCCTACGAGGCCAAGAAGAACGCCCCGGAGGCCGACGCATGAGTCTGGATGAGGCGACCCCCCTGCCCGCGCCCCCCGTCACCGCCCGCCTGGGCGACCGCGGCGGCTTCAGCGCCCTGCGCTGGCCGGTCTACGCCAACCACGCCGCCATCTCGCCGCCCTCGGACGCGGTGCGCGCCGCCATGGCCCAGGCCGCGCAGGCCTACGCCACGGAGGGCGTGGGCGCCTTCCCCGCCTGCCACGCCCAGCGCCTGCGCCTGAAGGGCCGCCTGGCCCACGTGTTCGGTGGGGCTCCCGCCGACTACGCGCTGGTGCTGAACACCAGCGCCGGGCTCATGGCCGTGGCCCAGTGCGTGGCCTGGCGCCCCGGCGACCGGGTGGTGGTGTTCCAGGGCGAGTTCCCCACCAACGTCACCCCCTGGCAGGTGGCCGCCCGCACCTTCGGGCTGGAGGTGGTGACCCTGCCCCTGGCCCCCCTGGCGGCCCCTGGTGGCGCCGATCTGGCCGCACTGGAGGCCGCCCTGAAGGCGGGGGTGCGGCTCGTGGCCCTGTCGGCGGTGCAGTTCCAGACAGGCCTGCGCGCGCCGGTCGCCGCCATCTCGGCCCTGTGCCGCGCCCATGGCGCCCTGCTCAGCGTCGACGGCATCCAGGCCGCGGGCGTGGCCCCCCTGCACGCCCCCGACTGCGACTTCCTGGCCATCGGGGGCCACAAGTGGCTCATGGGGCCCGAGGGCGCCGGCGTGCTCTACATCCACCCCGATCAGGTGGGGCGCCTGGTGCCCCGGGTGGCGGGCTGGCTCAGCCACGAGGAGGCCGTGGACTTCCTCTTCGAGCCCCACAAGCTGCGCTACGACAAGCCCATCAAGCGGCGGGCCGACTTCCTCGAGGGCGGCGCGCCCAACAGCGTGGGCTACGCCGGCCTGGAGGTCGCGCTCATGGCCATCGAGCACCTGGGGGTGCCGGCCATCTTCGCCCACGTGAACGCATGGCTGGACGCCCTGGCCCCCACCGTCGAGGCCCTGGGCTTCACCACCCACCGCCTGCCCGATGCAGACCGCCGCAGCGGGATCCTGGCGGCCTTGCCACCGGAGGGGCTGAGCGCCGGCGCCCTGGCCGCCGGCCTGGCCGAGCGCGGGATCGCCGTCACCACCCCCGACGGGCGCCTGCGCTTCTCGCCCCATTGGCCCAACGCCCTGGCCGAGGTGTCGACGGTGGCGGCGGCGCTGGAAGAGACGGTGAAGGCCCTGCGGGGCTGAGCCGCCCGTTGGCCCGACTCAGCCTGGCTGGCAGGCGGGGCACCAGAACGTCGAGCGCTGCGCCTGGGTGATCCGCAAGATGGGGGTCTGGCAGACGGGGCACGGCTCCCCCGCCCGCCCGTACACCCGGAACGGGTTCTGCGCCTGCACCTCTTGCAGGTAGCGGATCTCGTCGTTCCGCTCCCGGGCCAGGCTCTCGGTCATGGTCTGGTGCGTGCCGGCCGCCAGCCGGGCCAGCTCGGCCGGGGTCAAGCCGTTGGCCGGCCGGCCGGGCGCCACCCCCGCCAGGAACAGGGCCTCGCTGGCGTAGATGTTGCCCACCCCCGCCATGACCCCCTGGTCCATCAGCGCCACCTTCACCGCCCGCCGCGTGCCCGCCAGCCGCGCCCCGAAGGCCGCCGCGTCGGCGCTCAGCGCCAGGGCGTCGGGGCCCAGGCCGGCCACCTCGGCGTGCGCGTCCACCGCGGCCCGCGGCAGCAGCCGCAGCCGCCCGAAGCGCCGGCTGTCCAGGAAGTCGAGCCGCTGCCCGTCGTCGAGCAGGAACCAGGCCCGGCGCCCCGCCCGGGGCTCCCCCGTGGCAGGGCCCCGCACGAACTTCCCGGTCATGCCCAGGTGCGCCCAGAGCACCTGCCCGTCGTCCAGATCCAGGAAAAGCTGCTTCCCCAGCCGGCGCACGGCGACCACGCCGCGGCCCACCGCCCCGGCCTTCAGCGCCTTGGGGGTGATGTCGCGCAGGGGCCGGGCCGCTTCGGCGCCCAGATCCACGATCCGCCGCCCCATCGCCCACGCGCGCAGGCGCCGGGCGGCAAACTCCACCTCGGGCAGCTCGGGCACGGGCTCAGCTCGTCCGCTTCACTTCGCCCGACTTCAGCTTCGCCTGGTAGCTCGACAGCTCGCGGGCCACCACCCCCGACATGAGGGCGACGCCGAGCACGTTGGGCACCGACATGCCCAGGATCATCAGGTCGGAGAAGTCGAGGATGTTGGTGGCCGTGACCACCGAGCCCAGGAAGGTGAAGGTCAGGAACAGCAGCCGGTACACCAGGGTGGTGCCCTCGCCGAACAGCCAGGTCCAGCAGCGCTCGCCGTAGTAGGACCACGAGATCATCGTGGAGTAGGCGAACAGCAGCACCGCCACCGACAGCAGCGTGGGGAACCACGAAATGACGCTTCCCATGGCCTTCGAGGTCAGGGCGGCGCCCTGGTTCGACGCGATGAGATCCGCGTACAGCGGGTTGCCGGTGTCGTAGGCGCCGGTAATGACGATCACCAGCGCGGTCATGGTGCACACCACCACCGTGTCGATGAAGGGCTCCAGCAGGGCCACGATGCCCTCTTGCACCGGGTAGTCCACCTTGGCCGCCGCGTGGGCGATGGCCGCCGATCCCACGCCCGCCTCGTTCGAGAAGGCCGCCCGCTTGATGCCCTGCACCAGCACGCCCACGATGCCGCCGCCCACCGCCGTGGGGTTGAAGGCGCCCTCGAAGATGTGCCGGAAGGCCGTGGGGATCTCGCTGGCGTTGACCGCCAGGATGTACGCCGCCGCCAGCACGTAGATGGTGACCATGGCGGGCACCACCTTGTCGGCCACGCTGGCGATGCGACGGATGCCGCCGATGATGACGATGCCCACCAGCACCACCATCACCGCCCCGTACACCCACGGGTTCGCGTCCAGGAACGGCACCGCCAGCCGGATCTGATCGAGACTCTGCTTCACCTGGAAGGAGTTGCCGCCCCCGAAGGAGCCCAGGATGCACAGCACCGTGAACGCGATGGCCAGCACCTTGCCCAGGCCCTTCAGGCCCATCTCGGCCAGGCCGTCGGACAGGTAGTACATGGCGCCGCCCATCACCGAGCCGTCGGGCCGCACCTTCCGGTACTTCTGGCCCAGGGTCACCTCGCTGAACTTCGCCGTCATGCCCAGCAGGCCCGCCACGATCATCCAGAAGGTGGCGCCCGGGCCGCCCATGCTCACGGCGATGGCCACGCCCGCGATGTTGCCCAGGCCCACCGTGGCCGAGAGGGCCGCCGTCAGCGCCTGGAAGTGGCTCACCTCGCCCTCGGCGTCCGGCGAGTCGTACTTGCCCCGAACAAGCGCGATGGCGTGGCCGAACATGCGGAAGTTCACGAAGCCCATCCGCAGGGTGAAGTACAGTGCGCCCAACCCCAGCCAGGCCACCACGATGGGCATGTTGATGCCCGGGATGGGCCAGAACAGCACCGACGCGATGGGGCCCACGAGCCACTCGCCGAAGAACTGGTCCATGGACTCTTCGAAGCCGGCGTGGGCGGGCGCGGCCGCGGCCAGCACGGCCAGGGCGGACAGCGCAGCGATGCGCGGCGAGCGGAACATGGGCACTCCGGTCGGTGGTGGAAGGGGCCCTGGCGGCGCCCCTCGCGTCCACCACAGCCGTGCGGCGGGTGTAGATCCCCCGCCCCACGGCTGTCAACCGGGGGCCACCGGGGTGCTACTCGTCGTCAGGATCGAAGGGGTTGGGGCCCTTGCCCTTGAACACCAGCTTGATCGGCGTGCCCTCGAAGTCGAAGGCCTCACGTAGCTGGTTGAGCAGGAAGCGCTCGTAGCTGAAGTGCACCGCCTCGGCGTCGTTGACCGACACCACGATGGTGGGCGGCGCGTTGCGCACCTGGGTGGCGTAGTACAGCTTCAGCCGCCGGTTCTTGTGGATGGGCGGGTGGTGCTTCTGCGTGGCCAGCTCGAGCCAGCGGTTCAGCGGCCCCGTGGCGATGCGCTGCAGGTGGCTCTGGCGCACCTTCTCCACCAGGCTCAGCAGCTTGTGCACCCGCTGGCCGGTCAGCCCCGACAGGAACAGCACCGGCGCGAAGGTGGCGAAGGGCAGCTTCAGCCGCAGATCCGCCTCGACGAGCTGCGCCGTGCGGTGGTCCTTCTCGACGGCGTCCCACTTGTTGACCACCAACACCACGCCCCGGCCGCGGTCCACCGCCACGCCCAGGATGCGGGCGTCTTGATCGGTGAGCCCCTCGGTGGCGTCGATGAGCATCACCGCCACGTGGCAGCGCTCGATGGCCTTGAGCGTGCGCATGACGCTGAAGCCCTCGGCGCTGCCGCGGCTGATCCCCCGCCGGCGCCGCAGCCCCGCCGTGTCGATGAGCAGGTACTCCTGCCCATCGGGCCCGGTGAGCGGCAGGTCGATGGCGTCGCGGGTGGTGCCCGCCACGTTGTCGACGATGACCCGCTCCTCGCCGAGCAGGCGGTTGGCCAGGGTGCTCTTGCCCACGTTCGGCCGCCCGATCAGGGCGATGCGGGTGACCGCCTCGTCCTCGGCGTCCTCGTCCTCCTGAGGCTCGGGCAGCAGCGCCACCACCGCGTCCAGCAGGCGGTTCACGCCCCGGCCGTGCTCGGCCGAGATGGGGAACACTTCGGGGATGCCCACCGCGTAGAACTCGCTCGCGTAGCCGAGCTGGCTCTTGCCGTCGATCTTGTTCACGGCAAGCAGCACCCGGTCCTTGCGGCGCCGCAAGATCTCGGCCACGTCGTGATCGGCGGTCACCAGGCCCTCGCGGCCGTCGGTGACGAAGACCACCACCTGCGCCTCATCGATGGCCATCAGGGCCTGCTGGCGCATGCTGGCCACCACACCCTGGGTGGCCTCGGGCTCGAAGCCGCCCGTGTCGATCACGGTGAACATGCGCTCGGCCCACACGGCGTCGCCATAGTGGCGATCCCGCGTGACCCCGGGGGTATCGAGCACGATGGCGCGCCGCTCGCCCACCAGCCGGTTGAACAGCGTCGACTTGCCCACGTTGGGCCGGCCCACCAGGGCCACCAGCGGTCGCATCACTCGTACCCCAACGCCTTGAGCTGCGCCTTCGAGCGGGTCCAGCCCTCGTCCACGCGCACGAACAGCTCGAGGTGCACCCGCGACCCCAGCATCCGCTGCAGATCCATGCGGGACTGGGTGCCCAGCTTCTTGATCATCTGGCCCCCCTTCCCGATGACGATGCCCTTCTGCGAGGCCCGCTCCACGTGGATGGTGGCCATGATCTCCACCAGCCCGTCCTCGCTCCGGTCCCGCCAGCGCTCGATGCTCACGGCGGTGCTGTAGGGCACCTCCTGCCCCAGATTGCGGAACAGCTTCTCGCGGATCAGCTCAGCCGCGATGAAGCGCTCGGGCAGATCGGTCAGCGCGTCCGCGGGATACAGCGCCGGCCCCTCGGGCAGCACCCGCACCAACGCGTCCACCAGGCCGTCCACGTTCTCACCCCGCAGCGCGCTCAGCGGCACCACGGCCTCGAAGTCGTGCAGCGCGCTGTACGCGGCGATGATGGGCAGCAGGTTGGGCTTCTCGATGCGGTCGATCTTGTTGATCACCAGGAAGACGGGCTTGCTGCGCTCCTTGAGCTGCGCCAGCAACTCCAGGGCGATGTCGCTGATGCCCACCTGCAGGTCGTCGCCCACGCCGGCCTCGACCAGCAGGACCACCGCGTCGGTCTCCCACATGGCCTCGGTGGCCACGTCCACCATGTACTGGTTCAGCGCCCGCTTCGCCCGGTGTACGCCCGGCGTGTCGATGAAGACGAGCTGGGCGTCGGGCCGGGTCAGCACGCCCGGGATCCGGTTGCGCGTGGTCTGCGGCCGGTTCGACGTGATGGCGAGCTTCTCGCCCAGCAGTTGATTGAGCAGGGTCGACTTGCCCACGTTGGGCTTGCCGATGAGCGTCACGAAGCCGCAGCGATGCCCGGCCTGGGGGGTCGCGTCATCCACGGCGCGCTCCGATGAGAAAAAGGCGGCGGATACTAGCAGCGGCGCTGTGGCATCTCAACCGACACCGCGCCGGAGCCCTTGATCCGCCAGCGCTTTCTTGGATGATGAAACGCCGCGGCCGCCCCGGCCGTACCCAAACCCCGATGAGGAGCCTCCCCCCCATGCCCCGCCTGATGATCCTCGGCGGCCTGGTCCTGGTCATGGCCCTGCTGACGGGCTGCCGCGACGAGGCCCCCGTGCCCGCCGCCGTGACGCCCAGCCTGATCGAGGTCACCGCACAGCGCACGGATCTGCTGTACCGCTACCGCGACGCCGAGGGCGCCTGGCAGCAGGCGATCGCCCTCGACGAGATCCCGGCCGAAGCCCGCGCCAAGGTGGTGGTGGTGGATCTGGCCCAGTCCCCCGAGCAGCGGGCGGCTGGCCAGGTGGTCCAGCTCTTCGATCTGCGGCAACCCGGCGCCGACGGGCGGTTCCCCGGCCGGCTGGTGCCTCGGGGTGAGCTCGAGCAAGCCCTGGCGGCGGAACTCGCCGAGAAGCTCGAGGCCCGCAAGCAGGCGCCGGTGACCATGTACTCCGCGTCGTGGTGCGGGGTCTGCAAGAAGGCCCGGGCGTTCCTGGACGACGCGGGCATCGCCTACGTCGAGAAGGATATCGAGAAGGACCAGGCGGCCGCCCGCGAGCTGCGGGCCAAGGCCCAGGCGCAGGGCGTCGACGCCAGCGGCGTCCCGGTCTTTGACATCGGGGGCAAGCTCGTGGCGGGCTTCGATCCCAACACCCTGCGCCGCCTGGCCCGCGGCGGCTGAGCCTGCGAGGACACCTTGGAGTTCGCGATCACGTTTCTGTCGGGGGTGGCGGGGGGCCTGATCCTCAACGTCATGCCCTGCGTGTTCCCGGTGCTGTTCTTCAAGCTGCAGTCGTGGATCGCCCACGCCGACAGCAGCGCCAGCCACAAGCGGGTGGACGCGCTGGCCTACCTGGGCGGCAGCCTGGTGACGTTCAGCGTCTTCGCCGTCGCCGTCATCGCCCTGCGCACCTCGGGCCAGAGCCTGGGCTGGGGCATGCAGATGCAGAACCCGGGCTTCGTGGCCTTCCTGGTGGGCCTGCTGTTCGCCTTCGGCCTCAACGCCATCGACGTGTTCTCGTTCAGCGTTTCGGTGAGCGGCGGCGGCAGGAAGGGCTGGGTGGGGTCGTTCACGGACGGCGCCATGATCACCCTGGTGTCCACGCCCTGCTCCGCCCCTTTCCTGGGCGGCGCCGCCACCTACGCCCTGGCGGGCGACGCGGCGTGGTGGGAGACGCTGGTGCTGTTCTGGAGCATCGGCGTGGGCCTGTCGCTGCCGGTGCTGGCCATTGGCTTCATCCCGGCGCTGAACCGACTGCTCCCTCGGCCCGGCGCCTGGATGGAGACCATGAAGGTCCTGGTGGCGTTCACCCTGTTCGGGGCCGCCATCTGGCTCTACGGGGTCCTCCAGGCACAGATCACGCCCGAGTCGGCCACCGACTTCCTGTGGTTCACCCTGGCCCTCACGGCCGGCCTGTGGGCCTGGCAGCGGGTCAAGGCGAAGGATTGGCAGGCGGGCGCACGCTGGGGCGGGCAGCTCCTCGCCCTGGGGGCCATCGTGGGCGCCGGCTTCTGGCTGCTGCACTTCGAAGCGCGCAGCCGCGACGCGGGCACGGTGGCGGCCGCCGGCGAGTCCAGCGTCACCGACGGCAAGCTCGTCTGGACCGCCTACAGCGACGAGGCGCTGGCCACGGCGAAGGGCCGCAACCAGCCCGTCTTCATCGACTTCACCGCCGACTGGTGCTTGACCTGCAAGACCTTCGAGAAGACCCACATCAACGTGCCCGAGGTCATCGCCGCCTTCGACGAGACCCGCACCCTGGCGGTGAAGGCCGATCTCACCTCACAAGAGAGCCAGCTCTGGGACGTGCTGGCGAAGTACGGCCGCAGCGGTCTGCCCGCCTACGTGTTCCTGAAGCCCGACGGCTCCCAGGAGGTGCTGCCCGAGGGCCCACCCATGAAGCTGGCGGCGAAGATCCGCGCCGTGGCGGGCGCATCCCGCTGAGCCGAGGCCGGCGCCCCTTGCAGCAGCCCGCCCGCCCGTGCCAGAACCCGCGGCCCACTGCGCGCGGAGGATGCCCATGAACGCCCCCCACCTGGAGCCGCTGTCCGCTGGCGTCGACCTGATCCGCAGCCTGGAGGCCGTCGCCGCCCGCCTGGGCGCGCAGCGGGGTCAGGTCCAGGCCGCCGGCCCCCTGCAGCGCGTGGTGGTGCGCCCCACCGTGGACGCCCCCGCCCTGGCCATCGAAGGCCCCGTGGAGCTGGTGCAGGCCGAGGGCCTGCTGGTGGACGGCCCGCTGGTGTTGCGCGGGGTGGTGGCCTGGAGCGACCGGGGCGTGCCGCGCATGGCCGCGGGCTACCTGGACGACGCCGTGAGCGCCGGGCTGCTGGCCCGGGTTCACATCTGGCAGGCCGGCCCGTCGGCGCAGGTGGGGGCCACGGCTCCCATGGAGGCCCCCGCGCCCCGGCCGAGCGCCGAGCCTGCGCGCCCGCGGCGCCCGCGGAAGGCGGCCGATCCGGCAGTGCAGCCCACCCGGCGCGAGCCTGAGCCCGCCGCCGATGATGACGACGACCCCCACGTGAATCTGGCGCCGGAGCTGGACGCCCTGGCCGCTCAGCCGACCCCCACGCCGCCCGCGCCCCCCGCCGGTGGCGGCTGGGCCGCAGCGGTCGCCGCCTCGCGCAACGCACCTCGGCGCCCCATGCCCTCGCCGGACGACCTGGGCTTCGACGTGGACGGCGCTCCTGAGCTCAAGCGCGGCGATCTGCTGATCCACCCCCGGTTCGGGCGCTGCCGAGTGCTCCGCGCGGCCCAGGGCGACAAGGTCCGCATCCAGCGCCCCACGGGGGCGCACATCGACCTTCACCTGCGGGTGGTGCAGTTCCGGCGCCTGCCCGACGAGGACGGGAAGCGCATCTTCCAGTTGAAGATCGGCCGCTGAACCCCTTGACCTTCAAGGGGAATCCAGCGGCTCATCAGCGCTTGAACAGCCGCCCGAACAGGCTCCCGTCCTCCCCGGTCGGATCCCCCGCGGTGAGCACCCGCAGCGCCTCGCCCGCGGCCCGGTTGTTCCGGTTCAGCGAAAGCGCCTTGCGGTAGAACTTGACCGCCATCTCCACGTTGCCTGTCTCGCGGTAGATGTTGGCCATGAGCACGAAGCCGTCGTCCTGGGCCGAGTCCTCCAGCAGCGCCTTCTTCAGATCGTCGTGGGCCTCGACCGCCGCCTTGCGGTGCTTGGGGTACGAGAGCCGGAACTTCGCGTAGGCCCGGTACATGCGGTGAAGCGCCACGTCCGGGGCCAACCGGCTGGCCTGATCGAAGAAGTCGTACGCCTCGGGAAAGTCGCCGCGATCCAGACAGGTCCGCCCCCGATCAAAGGCGCGCTCGGCGCCTTCGATGTCACGCTCCAGCGCGGGCGCCGCCGCGCTCGAAAGGTGCACCGCGTCGTACTGAGCCCGCTGGCGCCGGTTCGACAGCACCGAGGCCGCCTCGGCCATGCGCCGCCCCACCTCGGTGGCCAGGCTGGCCAACCGCTGATCGTGGGCCGCCGCCTGATGCATCTGCTTCGAGAGGGTCTGGTACGCCGTCCGCACGTCATCGGCGGTCGCGCCGGTGGCCACCTCGAGCAGCTCGTAATGGTTCACCCGGCTCAGGGCGGCGTGCTTCTCCTGGAGCTTGCGCTTCATGGCCGCCACGTCAACCGGCCGCGTAGGGGCCGGCGAGGGCCGGTGGCTCCCGGTGCTCTGGCGTGCGGCCGAGCCGGTGCTCGGGGTGTTGGCGCGCACCGTCGGGTGGCTCCCCGACGGGCGCCGCACCGCCGAGAAGCTCCCAGAAGGCCGCCGTGACCCCGGCGCGGCGCTGGCGGGGCCGCTTGCGCGCGCCTCGTCCGTCGGCCCGGAGCGATACACCCCCGAGCGGCGACCGCTGGTGTCCCGGACCGGGCGCAGCGAGCGGCTGGGGCGCCGCGCCTCTTCACCGTCGGCTGCCTCGGTGATCGCCCGGTGGCCGCCGCTGTCGCGGCCCCCGTCGGTGTCCTCGGCGCCACGCAGGCTGCCCGTGCTGTGGCGATAGATCCGCCGCTCGCCCGTGGGCCGGCGGGCACCGCCCGTGGCGGGCTCGGGCCGCACCGGCGCGCTGATCGCGAAGTCCACCTCGGGCGCCGCGACCGCTGCCGCTGACGGACTGCCGACAGCCGAGCCGACGCCCGCCGGCTCGCCAGCCTCGGTGAACCGCACGCACTGCAGGTACTCCAGCGTCCGCAACGCCCGCAGCGTGGCGCTCATGCTGGTGGCGCTCGCCGCCACCACCTCGGCCAGGGCGCGGCCATCGCAGAGCTGGCTGAGGGCCGCCAGCTCAGGCACCCGGCTCAGGAGCCGTCGATGTTCGCTCAGCCGATCGGTGACGCGCACCCCACGCCGGGCGTGGCTGTCGAAGTGGCCCAGCATGGGCCCCACGGGCAGCACCTCCATCACGCCCCGCACCAGGACCTCCAGGGGAGCGAGTTGCATCGCCGGTGCCCGCTGGTCCAAGCGCGGATCGTAGGCCACCCCGTAGGCCCCGCCCACCCAGGTGAAGCAGTTGAGGAGCCGGTCCGCGCCCAGCGCAGCCAGGGCCTCGGCCACCTCGTCGACGGTCAGAAGGCCGAGCTGCACCAGCGCGTGGGCCAGCTCGACGTGCTCGTCGCGGGCCTGCTGATGCGCCCGCCGCGCGTCCGCCTCCGACAGCCGGCCCTTGCTGAGCAGCGCGTACTCCAGCGACTCGGACCGCAGGTTGCTGGTGGTGTCGATGATGCGCCCACCGGCCACCAGCACCACCTTCCGCACGGATCCGCGCTCGAGCACCAGGCGCCCCGTGAACATGTCGCGCTCACAGTTCACCAGCAGGCTCGGCAGGCTGATCTCGCCGTAGATCCCCCGAGGGTCGTCCGCCGAGTCCCCGATCATCGGGCGGAAGAGGAACTGCGCCTCCTCCTCCGGGATGGGCGCGGCCGCCTGCTGCCCGGCTTCGGCCTGGATGGCCTCGGGATCCCACGTGCCCCCATCAGCGGGCGCGCCGGCGAAGAGCTGCCCCTCACGGATGAGCACCTGGGTCGAGGTCCGCGGCGGCGCCGGATCGTCGTCACCAAAGCCGAAGTCGGGTTCGTCTGGCAGCGGCGTGGCGGTTGGGGCGTCCACCGCGAAGTCGTCCTCAGCGGGATCGAACACGTCGTGGCCGCCGGCCCCCGACTCCACCAACAGCCCGCCGGTGTCGTCGTCGCCCAGGCCCACCTGGCCGGCCAGCAGATCCCCCGTCTCGGCGGGGTCATCCAGTTCATCGAAGCCATCGAGGGACCCCTCGATGCTGCTGTCGGGCGGCGGCGGCACCACCCCCGGCGGCGGGACCGAAGGCGGCGGCAGCAGCCCGTCCCCCGGCGTGAGCCCGAAGCCCGCCAGCCCCATGCCCAGCGGTGGCCCCGACGCGAAGGCGTCCACGGGGCCCGGCGCCAGCGAGGCGTCGATCGGGCCGTCGAAGATGCTGTCCAGGTCCAGCTCCTCGGCGGGGATCGAGTCGATCACCATCCGGTGCTGGGCCAGGGCGTCGTCCATCACCTGGGCCAGATCCTTCGCCGTGAAGGGCTTCACCAGGAAGATGGCCCCCACGCAATCCACGGCGCGCGCGAACCGATCCGCGGTGCTGCGAGACCCCGAAAGGATCACAGACGGCTCGCTGGCCACCGCCCGGGCCCGCTGGAGCACGGCAGGCGCCTGCCCGTCCGCCAGGTTCATCCGCAGGATCACCACCTCGAAGACCTGCGACGCGAGCGCTGCCAGGGCCTCGGCGCCGCTGGCCGCGTCGACGACCGTGTGCCCGCTCCGGGCCAGGAAGCGCCCCAGCAGATCGCTGACCTTGGCGTCGCTCTCGACCAGCAGGATGCGGGCGTCAGTCATGGGCTGCCTTCTTGGTCCGGGCGCGCAGGTGATGCGGTGATCAGCGTGGCACGTTACCCTCTCGACGTCGGCCTCACAACGGACAGGAGGGTCAAGGGAATGACGGACGGACGCTTCTGGGAGAGCTCGCTGACCACGGCCATCGAGGCCATCGTCACCCTGCTCACCGCGGACGCACAGGCCCACGTGGTCTCAACGATGCGTGAGGCCTTCGTGGCCGACGATCGCCCCCTCGGGCAGGCCGCGGCGCTGAAGGCGCAGGCCCTGCAGGCAGGCGCCGCTGCCGGTACGGCGGTGGGCGAGACGCTGCGGCAGGCGCCGTGGCGAGCGCTGGTCGTGGCCGGCGATCCCAAGCCCGAGGATCTGCCGCCGCTGGCGCAGGCGGCGGAGATCATCCAGGGTGCCGCGAACGCCGCGCTGGAAGCCGCCGGGCTGAGCCCCGAGGGCTCGGGGCCCTATCGGCTGCCGCGGCGCTTCATCGACGGCGAGAACCTGCCCCAGCTCGTCCGGACGCTGAGCAAGTCCCTCCAACAGCTCCAGGCGCTGGACGCGCAGCGACAGGCGCAGGACGCTGGGGCCAACCGGGCCGCTCGCCGGCAAGCCTGGGACGACGCCTGACGGGGCCGTCCACCCGGCCGTTACGGCGACGCGAGACGCCGGCCCCTGGGTTTCCGGCCGACTTGATTGCCTGCGCTCCAGGCCGGTGTTAGACCAGACGAGAACCCCGGAACACAGGAAACCGGCATGTCCGATCCGTTCTTCGAGGCCGTCAACGGGCTGGTGACGCGCTACCCGGGCGTGCGCGGCGCCGCCTTCACCGACATGGACGGCGAGCACATCGCGCTGGCCCCCCGCAGCCAGCAGGACCGGCTGCGGATCTGCGCCGCATACGGCGGCATCGCGCTGCGACGCTTGGGCCAGGCCGAGGCCCAGACCGACCGCCCGCCCGTCGACCAGATCACGGTCGAGGGCAGCAAGGCGCGGTTCATCACCCTGCGGGTGGGCAGCGAGTACCAGCTCGTCGTCACCCTGAGCGATGAGCAGCCCACCGGCAGCATCATGGCCGCGGTCCAGAGCACCGCCCGCGAGCTGGCCGCCCAGGTGTGAGCCCCTGGCTCGCCCTCCTCCCCGGCCTGTGCCTGGGGACGCCCGCCCCGCCCCTGCCCTACACCGGCGCCTTCCGCGCGCTGGAGGCCCACGCGCTCACCCGACCGGACAGCCTCACCGACGTCACCGTCGGTCTGGAGGCCCGCGCCGCCACCGTGCTCTCGCTGGTGGACCTGGACCTGGGCTGGGCCTGGGTGGACGTGGGGCCGGCCCGGGTCCACCAGGCGACAGCGGGCGCCCGGCTGCACCCGTTCGCCCTGTGGCTCCTCCATGGGCCCGCGTGGGCCGATCTGCTCGCCAGCGTCTACGTCCGGGCGGCCGTTGGCCCCCGCTTCGGGGCGGATGTCGGGGGCGTCTGGGTGCTGGGCGCCGGCTTCGACTGGCCGCTGGGCGAGCCCGATCACGGGGCGGGCCTGTGGATCGGCCCACGCTACCGTCACATGTTGCCCTTCGGCCCCGTATCGGGGGTTGAAGGTGCAACCCAGGCCACCGTCGGCCTGGCCCTGAGCTACCGCCTCAACGGCCTCTGAAGGAGATCCAATGCGCGCCACCCCGTTCGCCCTCGCCCTCGCCGCGGCCCTGGCCACCACGGCCCTCGCGGCGCCGCCCGCCACCGCCCAGGACTTCGATCACAGCGCCCTGGACGGCGTGCTCCAGGCCCACGTGAAGGGCGACAAGGTGGACTACGCTGGCCTGGCGCAGAGCGCCGAGCTGAAGGCCTACGTGGGCCGGCTCGCCGAGGCGAAGCCCGACGCCCTGCCGGGCAAGGCCGCGAAGCTGGCCTTCTGGATCAACGCCTACAATGCGCTCACGATCACAGGGGTCCTGCGGCACTGGCCCGCCATCGACTCCGTCTCGACCATCAAGCCCGACTACGGGTTCTTCAAAGGCAAGGACTTCGTCGTGGGTGGGCAGACGGTGTCGCTGAACGACATCGAGAATGAGATCATCCGCCCGCGGTTCAAGGATCCCCGAGTGCACGCGGCGCTCAACTGCGCCAGCGTGTCGTGCCCCCCGCTCCTGAACCGCGCCTTTGTGGCAAGCCGTCTCGAGGCCCAGCTCGACCAGGTGTTTGGCGCGTGGGTGAACGACGACGCCCGCAACCGCCTGGACGCAGAAGGGCTGAAGCTCTCGAAGATCTTCGACTGGTACAAGGCCGACTTCGAGCCGGCCGGCGGGGTGAAAGCCTGGCTGAAGAAGTACGCCAAGGGCGAGAAGCAGGCCGCCGTGGACGCGGCGCCGACCGTGGGCTTCCTCGACTATGACTGGCGGCTGAACAAGCGCTGAGGGCGGCGCCCCTACTTGGCGCGGATGGAGATCAGCCCCTTCAGGCAGGCCTCGATCCGAAGCAGGGCCTGGCTCTCGTCGGGGCTGATCTTCGCCCGCCCCGAGTTGCCGATGACGAACCGCTCCGGGGGCTTCTGCCCCACCACCGGCACCGCGGCCTCGAAGGCGGCGAGCAGCGTGCTCGCGCGCTCCAGAAAGAGCTCGTAGCCCGGGATCTCGTCGGGCTCCAGCTCGGCCCGCGCGGCCACCACCTCACCCTCGAGGTGCGCCTTCATCCGCTGGGTGATCAGCGTGTAGATGCTGCGCTTGGTCTGGCCCTGCAGGCTGTCGCCCGTGGACGGCAGCGCGCACTTCGTCTCCTGCGCCTCGCCCGGCCGCATGTCCTTGGTGACCACGAAGGCGCGGGCCACGTCGTAGAACAGCTTCATGAGGTTCAGGCGGTCGTCGTAGCGGACCGCCACGGCAGCCGCGGCATCCGGGGGCACGGCCATGCCCTGATCCACGCCGGTGCCGGCGTCGGCGTCAGAGACGGGCGCGACCTGGGGGGCCCCCGTCGACGGATCGACGGGCCGCTCGCGCCCCGCGGCGTCCCCAGTGGTCTCACCGGCGGCTTCGTCCTCGGCCTTGGCCTCCAAGACCGCCTTCGGGAGGGCCGGCGGCGAAGGACGGCGGGCTTCGACCTCACCCTTGTCGACCTCGCCCTTGTCGACCTCGCCCGTCGCTTCGGCGGCGGCCACCGAGGCGACCGCGCGGCTCCGCGCCTCGGCCAGCTCGTCTCGGCCTGCCCTCGGCAGCGTGGGCAGCTTCGGGCGCACCCGCTCGCCGGCCTCGCCTTCGGTCGCCTTGTGTCGCTCGCGCAGGGTGTCCACCGCCGACGAGGCAGCCTCGGCCGCCGCGACCCCTGCGCTGGACAGTGAGCCGGTCCGGGGGCGCCGGGCCTCGACGGGCTGCTGCAGACGGCCCTGATCCCGGTGCGCCTCGGCCACGATCTCGGCCACGGCCATGCCCTGCCGGGTGTTGCCGCGGGTCGCCTGCGCCGCCTGCGCCTGCTCGGCGCGGCGCGCCTGGATCATCCGGTGCAGCTCAGCGGCCTTGAAGTCCATGACCGTGCGCTGCACGGAGTCCGCCGACTCGGCAGGCTGCGCCGCCGTGGGCGTCGTGGCCTGGGGGGCCGCCGCGGCCTGCGTCGGGGCCGCGGTGACCGAGTTGGGGAAGCGGCTCGCGAGCTGGGGCGAATCGCCCGCCCGGAACCACTTGTTGTAGGCCGGGTGGTAGATGAAGTCGTTCGGGCCGATGTTGCCCTCTGAGGCCCACCGCAGGATGGTCGCCAGGCTGTCGGCCGCGTAGTTCTTCTCGCCCTTGCGCAGCCAGAACTGCTGGGCCTGTCGCTGGGACCCGGCGACGGGCTGAGGGGCCGCCGCGGCCACCGGCTGGGGCGCCTGCGAGGCTGGCCCCCGCCCCCCGTCGGCCCGGGGCAGGACGTCGCGCAGCTCGCGCAGATCCTTGGCCCGATACCAGGACTGGTACTTGGGCGAGTACACCATGTCGGTGGGGAGGACCCGGCCGTCTTGCGCCCAGGTCCGCATGGTCTGCAGGTCGGGCGCCTGGTAGTCGCACCCGTCGCGACGGAGGATGTAGTGCTGGCTCATCGGCCTCGGCTGCGGTCGCGGGTGACGGCGCGCGCGCGCCATGAACCCCGGCACGGTAGCACACGCCACCGTGCAATCCTCCCCGGTTTTCTCGCGCCTGCGCTCAGAAGTCCACTCCCGCGGCCACCCGCAGGTCCAGCGTGAGCGGCAGGTCGCTCAGCGCGGCCTCCAGGGACACGCCCTCGTGCAGCATCCGGTAGTGCACCACCGTCTCCACCATGCGCCGCACGTAGCCCCGCGCCTCTTTGTAGGGGATGCGGTCGACGAACTCGTCCGTCGGCGCCTCGGCGCGGCCGCCCATCCACTGCACCACCGCACCGGGGCCGCCGTTGTAGGCCGCCGCCACCAGGGGGAGCTGTCCGCCGAAGCGGCGTGACAGCGCCCCCACATACCAGCTCCCAGCGGCGATGTTCTCGGCCGGGTCGAAGGCGTCGCGCACCTGCGGACCACCGGCGGCAACGATCCCCCGCAGCGTCGGCTCGATGAGCTGCATGAGGCCCACGGCGTGGGCCCGGCTCACCACCTCCGGGCGGTAGGCGCTCTCCTTGCGGATGAAGCTGTGGATCCACCACCGCGAGACCCCAGCCGCCCGTGCCGCCTGGGTCACCGGCTCGACGAACCCCAAAGGCCAGGCCGCCCGCCAGGTCGCAGCGGCCTCGCCTGAGTCGGGCCAACGCGCCAGGTCCGCTTGCCCGACCTGAAGCGCGTCCAGCATGGCCAGGTTCGGCGCCCCCAGCGCCACCGCCGCGGCCCGCAACGCCGCGCTCTCCCCCGCCCGCCGCAGCGCGGGCACCTCGGCGGCGAGGGCCAACCGCGCCAGCCGGGGCAGCCCGACCGCTTGCAGCGCCCGGGCCCGCTGCAGGCCCGGCACCTGTGCGTTCGGATCCGGCGAAGGCGGCGGCGACAACGGCGCCGGGAAGATCTCGGGGTAGCGGCGGCGCAGCAACAGGGCATACCAGCCCAGCGGCTCGTGGCTCACCAGGCGCACGGCCAGCGCGGCGGCCCCCGCAGGGTCCTGCGAGCCCAGCGCCCGCACCGCCCAGTAGGCCGCCCGCCGCTCCGCCCGATCCCCCTCGGGGTTGGCCAAGGCCCGCAGCGCAGCCCCCGCCGCCGGATCACCGGCCAGGTATTTTGACCAGGCGACGTACCACCGAGCCGCGTCCTCGAACCCGCCCAGCCGCCCACGGGCCTCGGTCCAGGCCCGAACGGCCGCCGGGTAGTCCCCCGCCTCGTACCGCAGGAACCCAGCGAAGAAGCGGGCTGACCCGGCCTTTGGGTCATCGGGATGCGCAGCGGCCAGGGCCTCGTAGCCGGCCACGGCCCGGTCGAGCTCGCCCGCCCGGCCCCAGGCCCGCGCAGCCTCGGACGCGGCCTCGACCGCCCGCGGGCCGCCCTCTGCAGCCAGGGCCTCGAAGGCCCGTGCCGCCCCCACGAAGTTCACGCGCTCGCGATCGAGCGCCAGGCGCGCCACCTCGAAGCGGGCACGTGCGCCGACCTCAGGGTGGTCCGCCAGGCCCTCGAGCAGCCGCCGCGCTTGCCCGTAGTCCCGGTGGCCCTCCCACGCGGCCGCTTGGGCCAGGACGCCCGCGGTGTCCAAGGCGACGCGGGCAGCCACCTGGTTCGCCACGGGCGTCCACGGCCAGTCGGTGACCAGAGTTCGCTCCGCCGTAGCGGCCGCGGCCTGATCGCCGCATGCGCGCGCAGCGGTGGCCCACAGCGCCAGCCGGTCCGCTGCCGGGATGGCCCCCGGCTGTGCCGGGGCGCGTTCGATCCAGTGAAGGGTCTCCGCGCACCGCTCGCTGGCCTGCGCTCGGAGCCACGCCGCCTCAGCCTGCCAGGGCGGCGCCGCCGCGAAGACCGCCTCGGCGTCGGCCCTTGCCCCTGCGCGGTCGCCGGCTGCGAGGCGCGCCTGCCCGCGCGCGAGGCGGATGCCGTCGGCCAGCTCGGGGTGGGCCGCCAACCGGCGGGTCCACTCGGCGGCGTCGGGCGCCGCAGTCTGGCCGAGCAGCGCCCAGAGGATCAGACCCCAGCCGGAGACGCCCATGCCGCCCTCAGCGCGTCGAGCGCCGCGCTCAAGTCGTCGGGCCACGGGGACTCGAAGCGCAGCCGCGCCCCCGTGGCCGGGTGCTCGAAGCCCAGCACCGCCGCGTGCAGTGCCTGGCGGGTCAGCCCCAGCTCGGGACCCAGCACCCGCAGGGCCTGCGGGCGGTCGATGCGCCGCCGGCGCCCATAGGTCACGTCGCCTACCAGGGGGTGACCGGCCTCGCTGGCGTGGACGCGGATCTGGTGGGTTCGGCCCGTCTCCAACGAGAACTCCACCCGCGCGCACGGCGGCAGCCGCTCCAAGACCTGCCAGTGGGTGACCGCGCGCTTCCCACCAGCGGAGGCCCCGGTGAACTTGCGGCGGTCGTTGCCCGCGCGCCCGTAGTGGCTGCTGCGCCACGTGCCCTCGTCGGGCAGCCCGTGATCCCAGGCCAGCGCGTGGTAGCGGCGGTCGACGGCGTGGGCGGCGAACTGGGCGGCGAGGTGGTGATGGGCGGGCTCGGTGCGCGCCAGCACCAACAAGCCGGATGTGCCGGCGTCGATGCGGTGGACCACCCCAGGGCGGTCGGGCGCCCCCACCGGGGACAGCTCGCCCACCTCGTGCAGCACCCCGTGCACCAGCGTGCCTGTCGAGTTGCCCGCCCCCGGGTGCACCACCACGCCGGCGGGCTTGTCCACCACAACCACGTGGGCGTCCACGTACACCAGCTTCAGCGGGACGGGCTCGGGCGCCAAGCCCTGCGGCGGCGTGCTGGGCGGCTCCACAGCGATTCGATCGCCAGGCTCAAGGGGGGTGGAGGGCTTGACCGACACACCGTTCACCGTCACGCGCCCGTCCCGGATGGCCCGGGCCAGGCGGCTGCGGCTGGTGTCGGTCAGGCGTTCGGCGAGGAAGCGGTCGAGCCGACCCCCCGCGGCGGGCGGCTCAACGGTGAACTCGATCACGACCGGAGGCTTACCAGATGGACGTGGGCAGGTGCGCGCTCGCCTTGATGAGCACGTCGACGATGGCGCGATCCACGAAGTTGTACTGGGCGCGGATGTCGGCGCTGACCCGGCTCTCGAACAGCTCATAGCCCTCGGACAGCTCGCTCTCGAGCACCTCGAAGAGGCGGTCGGCCTTCAGGCCCTCGGCGATCTTGTCCTTGTTGTAGAGCAGGATGTCCGAGGCGATGGTCCGCGCCAGGCGCAGGGCGGCGTCGGGCTTGTCGATCATCTGCACGGGGCGTCCCTCCGGAGGTGTCGGTGCCTTGCGAGACTAAGCGGCCCCGATCCACAGGTCAACGCCGTGATCACCAGGGCTTGCGCCGTGCCTTCTCGGCCACCCACGCGTCGTACTCGTGCAGGTAGTCGCGCACCAGGCGCTCGGGATCCAGCCGCAGCATGCGGGCGATCTGCTTCAGGAACCCGCGCAGGTACACCTTGGCCGGCAGGTCACCGTAATCCTCGGACTCCAGGCACCGCAGGGTGAACATGCTGATCTTGGTCCGCTCGGCGATCTCCTCGAGGGGGATCCCCGCCATGGACCGCACCTTGGTCAGCGTGGGGCCGCCCAGGCGCGCGTCCTCCGGCCAGCCGATGGCCTCCAGCGGATCCCGCGGCAGCTCGCGGGGCGCTGGCGGCGGCCGCGAGGCCACCCGCTCGTCGGCCCGGCGCAGGCTGGGGTGCCCCTTGGGGAACAAGCTGCGGTCGTAGCGCCGGCGCTGCTCGGGATCCATCAGGGTGTTGTAGGCCTCCTTCAGCCGCGCCAGCAGGCGCAGAGCCTCCGGCGTGCGGTACAGGCCATACATCACGAGGCCCCCGGGATCGAACCGCCGCGACAGCCGCTTGAACGCCCGCCGGATGTCCTCCTCGGTGGCGCCCGGATCGAGTTCGAGCTCCTCGTACAGGTTGATCGGGGCGCTCACGGCCGCACCTCCCGCGTGCCCACCAGGGCCATCAGCCGCCGGGTCAGACGCTCGATGTCCCGAGCCAGGGCCGAGCCGGGGTACTCCACCACCAGCGGCCGCCGCCTGCGCAGCGACTCCAGCGCCGTGTCGTCGGCGTCGATGCCGCCCAGGGCCTCGGCGTTGATGTTCCAGCGCCGGCGCAGCGCCGAGCAGATGCCGGCCGCCAGATCCCGGTCGGCCCGGTTGCCGCACCGGTTCACCAGGATCTTGGGCGCGAAGGCCAGCACCCGGGCGCGGATGGCCTGGGCGGCGTTCGGGTGCACCCCGGCCAGCGCGTCGATGAGTTCGGCGGGCGTGTCGAGCTGCCCCACGTGATCGGCGGTCAACAGCGCCCGGCTCACCACCGCGGGCTCGTCATCGCCGTCCAGGAGGCGACGATAGAGCGCCGCGCGCAGGAAGGCGTAGGTGCGCTCCATGGCCGCCGGCTCGGGCAGGGTGACCACCACGCCGCAGTCCGCCTCCAGGAAGGTGTCCAGGGCCAGCGGATCCGGCTGCACCCCCAGGTCGAGCACGATGACATCGGCGCCCGAGGCCCGCGCCACGTCCAGCGCCTGCTGCCGCAGCGGATCGTCCGCGCCCATCAGCGCGTGATGGGGCCGACACAGGCGCAGGTTCATGCCCGGCATGCGGTCCACGCGAGGCGGCAGCGCGCTGCGCATCCGCATGCCCGGCGTCGGCAGGATCGGGTCCATGCCCAGGAACGTGTGGAGGTTCTGCCCCGCCGGATCCAGATCCGCCAGCACCACGTCGCGGCCCAACCGCGACAGGAACAGGCCCACGTTCGCCACCAGCGTGGAGCGCCCCGCCCCGCCCTTGCCTCCGGCGAAGGCGATCTCGACGGGGCCTCCGCCGTCGCCCTCCTGCCACGGGAGCTGCCCCACCAGGCTGGGGATCTCGGGCTCGTCGAGCTCGTCCTCTTCGCCCGCGACCTCGACGGTCAGCTCGGCCTGCACCGGGGCCTCGTCCTCGGGCATGGGGGGCGGGGTCAGGAGCTCGCCGGCCTCGTCCGCGGGCTCGTCGACGGTCTCGATGACCACCCCGTCGTCGACCTCGGCGGGCGCCTGCCCGTCGGGATCCACAACGTCTGCACGGGGTGGCTTCTGGTCCTCGGCCATTCGGTCCCTCGCTGCCCGGCCAAAGGCCCGGGCCATCGGCCCGCTGTCTTACCCGACCCGGCCTCGATTTGCGAGCCCGCGCCCTTCCACCGAGGCCCCCGGCTGATCCACCCTCGCGCGCATGGGGATTCAGGCCCAGAGCGCCATCATCGCGGCCAGCCTGCTGCTGGCCATCGCCATCAACGTGGCGTTCCAGGAGCGCCGCGTGGAGCACCGCTGGCCCTTCGTGGGGCTCACGGGCGCCTTCTTCCTCTACAACCTGTGCTTCTTCTTCGACGCCGTGACGGGCGCCGACGGCTGGCGCCGCGCGCTGCTGGCCTCGGGGGTCCTGGTGGCCCTGGCCTCCCTCAGCTTCTTCCGGGTCTTCATCGGGCGCCGCTCCATGGCCGCTCCGCGCCGGGTGCTGCAGGGGCTGCTGCTGAGCACCGCCGTGGTGGTGGTCACCGACCTGGCCCTGTCCACCTGGATGGCCTACGCCGTGGCGGTGGTGGCGCTGGGGGCCTACGGCTTCGCTCACCTGCAGCTCTACCGCCACTGGCGCGCCATCGAGAACCCGGTGGAGATCCGCCGGCTGCGCTATCTGGTGGTGGGCGGCGCGGTGTCGGTCACCGCCAACGGCTTGGACCTGCTGCCCGCGTCAGGGCTGCCCTTCCCCTCCTTCGGGCACCTGTTCACCACCCTGTACCTGTACTTCTGGATGCAGGTCATCCAGCGCTCGCGCCTGCTGGACCTGCGCGAGCAGCTCGGCCGCGGCCTCGCCCTGGTGCTGCAGTCCCTGGCCGTGTCGCTCATCTACGTAGCGCTGGTCATCTGGGTGGGCCAGAAGTACGGGCTCTTCGTCTTCAACACCCTGGTGGCGGGCGTCGTCCTCTACTTCGTGTTCGAGCCCATCAAGCGGGCCGTCGAGGTGTGGGTGCAGCGGCTGTTCTTCCGCGAGACCCACGCGCTGGACGCCGAGCTCACCGCCCTGCAGCGGGAGCTGGCCAACGTCATCAACCTGGGCGACATGGTGGATCGGGTGCTCGAGCGGCTGCAGGCCAGCCGCCGCATCACCCACGCCAGCGTGTTCCTGCTGGAGGACGAGGGGCGCGCCTACTTCATGCCGCGGGCCGTGGGGCCCCTGGAGCTGGATCGCCTGGGGGTGGTGCGGGCGCGCCACTTCCTGGACGCCCTTCGGGGGTCGCCCGTGCTCGTGCTGGATCGGGTGGAGCGCGCGCGCCTGGACGCGGCCCACGATCCCGAGCGCCGCGACCGGCTGGGCGCCGTGCGCGAGACCATGCTCGCCCTGTCGGCCGACCTGTCCTTCCCCATCCGCTCGGGCGAGCGCCTGCTGGGCTTCCTGAACCTGCGCGATGACCGCGCCCGCGAGGCGTTCTCCAGCGCCGAGATCACCCGCATCAAGCAGGCCGTGCGGCAGATGGCCACCATCGTCGAGAACTCCGAGCTCATCGAGCGCCTGAAGGAGCGCGAGCGCCTGTCCCTCATCGGCGAGCTGGCCACCGGCCTGGCCCACGAGATCCGCAACCCCCTGGGGGCGATCAAGGCCGCGGGGCAGCTCTTGGAGCCGGACGAGCTGGGCGACGAGCAGCGCGAGTTCATCGAGGTGATCATCGAGGAGAGCGACCGCCTGAACGGGGTGCTGAGCCAGTTCCTCGACTACGCGCGGCCCTTCCGCGGCACCATGGGCACCCTGGACCTGGAGGTGCTGTTGCAGCGGGTGGCCACCATGGTCCGCACCGAGGAGCGCGACCCCCCCGTCGAGGTGATCACCGAGGTCGCGCCGGGCCTGCCCAAAGCGGTGGGCGACGGCGATCGCCTGCAGCAGGTGCTGCTGAACCTGGCCCGCAACGGCTGCGAGGCCATGGAAGGCACGGGCGGCACGTTGACCCTGGCCGCGTCGCTGGAGCCCGACGGCGAGCGCGCCCGGGTCGAGGTGCGCGACACCGGCTGCGGTGTCTCGCCCGAGGTGCGGGCCAACCTGTTCACCCCGTTCTTCACCACCAAGCGCGACGGCACCGGCCTGGGGCTCGCCATCACGGAGCGCATCCTCCAGCACCACGGCACCCGCATGCGCATCGAGAGCGAGCCCGGGGCGGGCGCCACCTTCGCCTTCCGCCTGCGCCTGACCGAGGGCGCCCCCGACCGCCTGACGGGCGAGCACCGCCGCCGGCTCGCCGCGGAGACCGCCTGATGCCCCGGATCATCGCTGGCAAGTTCCGCGGGGCGCGCCTGTTGGCGCCCCCCGGCGACACCACGCGCCCCACCGCCGACCGGGTGCGGGAGTCGCTCTTCAACGTGCTCCAGCACCGGGTGCACTGGCCGCAGGCGCAGGTGCTCGACCTGTTCGCCGGCGCCGGCACCCTGGGGTGTGAGGCCCTGTCGCGGGGGGCGGTGGCCGCCCGGTTCGTCGAACGCGACCGGCAGGCCTTGGCCGCGCTGCGCAAGAACGTGGCCCGCTTCGGGCCCGCCGCCACGGTGCACGCCCAGGGGGTGGAGCAGTTCCTGGCACAGGCCCCGGCGCCCCACGACCTGATCTTCCTCGATCCGCCCTACGCCGCCGAGGCCGAAGCCCCCACCCTCACCGCGCTGGTGCGCCGAGGTTGGCTTGCGGCGGAAGGCTTGGTATGCGTCGAGCATCCGGCCGACCGGACGGTGACGCCGCCGGCCGGGCTCGCCGTCGTGCAGACCCGTCGCTACGGCGCCACCGCCGTCACCCTGTTCGCCCCGGAGATCTGATGCGCCGCGCCCTCTACCCCGGCTCCTTCGACCCGATCACCAAGGGCCACGTGGACATCGTGCGCCGGGCGCTGGACGTGGTCGACGAGCTGGTCATCGCCATCGCCGTCAACATCCGCAAGACGCCCACCTTCTCGCCCGAGGACCGGGTGCAGATGATCCGCGAGTGCTTCCCAGGCGAGGCGCGCATCACGGTGGCCACCTTCCAGGGGCTGCTGGTGGACTACGCCCGCGAGCAGAAGATCCGCACGGTGGTGCGCGGGCTGCGGGCGGTCAGCGACTTCGAGTTCGAGTTCCAGATGGCCAGCATGAACCGGCGGCTGACCGACGAGGTGGACTTCATCTTCCTCATGACCAGCGAAGAGCACTTCTTCGTGTCGTCCAGCCTGGTGCGCGAGGTGGCCATCAACGGCGGTGACGTCAGCGACTTCGTGCCCGAGCCCGTGGAGCGCCGGCTCCGCGCCCGCTTCGCCTCGTGAGCCGCCGCCCATGACCGAGCCCACCCCCGCGCTGCTGCTCACCGTCACCGTCGAGAGCGACCGCCCGCGCGGTCAGGTCAACGCGCGTACGGCCTTCGAGAACCTGGCCGGCGTGGCCCGCCTGGGGAGGCTCTGCGAGCGCTTTGGGGTCCGCCCCACGTGGCTGGTGAGCTGGCCGGTCATGCGCCACGCCGAGCGGGAGCAGCTCGACGCGCTGGCCCGCCTGGGTGAGGTGGGCACCTGCCTGCAGCCCTGGGTGACGCCCCCCTTCCGCGCCCAGGAGGACCGCCTGCGCCCGGTGTGCCCGGCCGCCATCCCGGCCTCGGCGGTGGCGGAGAAGATGGCCGAGCTCACCCGGTGCTTCGAGGAGACCTTCGGCGGCGCGCCCACTGCCCACCGCGCGCCCAGCGCCGGCCTTGACGGCGCCACCCTGCAGGCCCTGGAACGCCACGGCTACCTGGTGGACTCCAGCGCCACCCCCCACCTGGAGGGCCCAGTGGGCGCCCGCGCTGATTGGCGGCGCGCCCCGGAAGTGCCATGGTTCCCCGACCGCCAGGTGCCCGCCACGCGCGGCAGCTCGCCCGTGCTCGAGGTGCCCGTGACCATCGAGTGGGACCGCCCCGTGCCCTCCCTGATGCGCCTCGCGCTGGACCGTTGGTCGGACGAAGGCACCGCCGGCAAGCTGCGGCGGCAGGTGGCCCGCCCCCGCCGGCTCGATCCGCTGGCGCTGGACGCCAAGGCGCTGCGAGGTCTGGCCGAACGCACCGTGGCCCGGGGCATCCCCTGCCTGAACATGCCGCTGCGCTCCCGAGAGCTCGTGCCCGGCTGCTCGGCGCGGGCCCTGAAAGCCGAGGACGTGGACCGCCTGTTTCACACCCTCGAGGCGTTCCTGCGGTTCACGGTGGACGAGCTGCGGGCGACCCCCACCACGCTCACCGACTTCGCCCGCAGCTACGTCAGCCCGCCGTAGGCGCACCGTCCAGGGCGGCCGCCACCGCGGCCACCATCCGCGCGGCCGCCGCCTCCAGATCCAGATCGACGATGACCCCCGCGGCCCGCAGGTGCCCGCCGCCTTCCGGTGAGATGCTCCGGGCCACAGCCGAAACATCTACGGCGCCCTTGCTGCGCAGGCTGATCTTCACCCGCCCGTCGGCGCGCTCGCTGAGCAGGGCGCCCACGTGGGCCGACTCCACGAACACCAGGTCGTCCACCAGGCCGCCAATGTCGGCGTCCAGGTGGCCCGAGGCGGGCAAGCTCGACCAGGCCAGGCGACCGTCCAGCGCCAGCTCGCAGCGGGCGATCATGGCCCCGCGCAGGCGCAGCCGCAGCTCGCTCTGCTCCAGCAGCACCTTCTCGACGATCTGCGCGTGATCGATGCCGGTCTCGAGCAGGCGGGCGGCGGCGCGCAGCGCCGGGGGGTTCGTCAGCCGATAGCGGAAGATGCTGGTGTCGAACACCAGCCCCGCGAAGAGCGGCGCGGCCAGCGCCTGGTCCAGGAGGACGCCCCAGGCGTCGCAGAGCTCCAGCACCAGGGCGGTGGTGCTCGCCGCGTCCACATCCAGCACGGCCACGTCCACCCAGGCGGGATCGCTCGACCGGTGGTGATCCACCTGCGCGCGCACGGCCGCCGCCTCGAACGCCGCCGTGGCTGCGCCCAGCCGCCGCGGATCCCCGTCCAGGACGATGGCCAGGTCGAAGGCCGGCGTGGCCTCGGCGGGCCGCTCGAAGCGCACGTCATCGGCCGCCAGGAACGCGTACCGCCGGGGCAGCGCCTCGTCGCAGATCACCCGCACCGCCTTGTCGGGCCAGCGCCGCCGGATGGCCCGAGCCATGGCCACGATGGCGCCCACGGCGTCGCCGTCCAGGTCGATGGGCCCGGTCAGCAAGATCCGCTGAGCCCCGGTGATCGCCGCTGTCATGGCCTGAAGCATGGTCCCTCCGAACCCGGCCACCCTACCGGCCCCCGGTCGGCGCAGACAACGCGGCCGTTGACGCTTCGCAGCCCGCTCCCGAGAATCGCAGCGCCTTCCCATGCCCGGGTGGCGGAATCGGTAGACGCAGGCGACTTAAAATCGCTCGCCTTTCGGCATGTGGGTTCGAGTCCCACCCCGGGCAAAGTCCCAGGCCCATGCGCACCAGCGGCGCCCCTTGCCCGAGGCGCCTGGGACGGGCACCCTGCGCGCCATGGCCAACCCCACCCACGACCTGACCGGGCAGGTCATCGCGAGTCAGTTCAAGGTGCTGCGCCTGTTGGGCAAGGGCGGCATGGGCACGGTCTACCTGGCCGAGCAGCTCAACATGGACCGCCGGGTGGTCATCAAGCTGCTCCACCCCGAGCTCCACGCCGGCAGCGCCGACGCCGTGGCGCGCTTCAAGCGCGAGGCGAAGGCCGTCGCCCGGCTGAACCACCCGAACATCGTGCAGGTGCACGTGTTCGGCGAGCTGGAGGCCACCGGCCAGCTCTACCTGGTCATGGAGCACATCGACGGGCGCACCCTCACCGAGGAGATGGTGCAGCTTGAGCCCATGCCCGCTGCCCGCGCGCTGCGCATCGCCGACCAGATCTGCAGCGCCCTGGTCGAGGCCCATGGCGCGGGCCTGGTCCACCGGGATCTGAAGCCCGACAACGTCATGCTCACCGTGCGCCACGGCATGCACGACTACGTGAAGGTGCTGGACTTCGGCATCGCCCGCATGCGCGCCGATCGTGAAGTGAAGACCGCCACCGGCGCCCTGTTCGGGACGCCCCGCTACATGTCGCCCGAGCAGGGCGTGGGCAAGGCGGTGGACGCGCGGTCCGATCTGTACAGCCTGGGGGTGATGCTCTACGAGCTGCTGAGCGCCCACCACCCCTTCGAGGCGCGCAGCACGCTGGACTTCCTGATGAAGCACCAGTCGGCGCCCGTGCCGCCGCCCCGCGAGCGGTTCCCCGAGCTGCAGCTCCCGCCCCGGGTCGAGGCGCTGGTGATGCGCTTGCTGGCGAAGCGGCCCGAGGACCGGCCGGCGTCGGCCGCCGAGGCCCAACGCGAAGTTCGGCTGGCCCTGCGGGATCTGCCCGAGGCGGCCCGCCCGTGGCCCACCCCCGGGCCGCGGGTCACGGGGGCCGCGCCCACCGCGCCGGCGGCCGCAGCGACCCGCCCCGCCCGGTGGATCCCGCTGGTGGCGGCAGGGCTCGTGGCGGCCGTGGGGATGCTGATCTACCTCGCCAGTCGCCCCGCTGCGACGCCGGCGGCGCCCCCGGTGGCCCCGGTCACCCAGGCGGCGCCCGTGACCCAAGCCGCGCCGTCGACGCAAGCGGCACCCGTGACTCAGGCCGCGCCGGTGACGCAAGCGGCACCCGTGACTCAGGCGGCACCAGCAACTCAGGCGGCACCGGCCACTCAGGCGGCGCCGGCCACCCAGGCGGCGCCAGCCACTCAAGCGACGCCGGCCACTCAAGCGGCGCCGGCCACCCAGGCGGCGCCGGCCACTCAGGCAGCCCCCGCCACCCAGACGCCGGCAACGACCGCTGCGCCCGCCACCGAGGCTCCGCGTCCCGAGCTTCCGCGCCTGGCGGCCGGCAAACCGTTGGATGGGTTCCCGGTCCCCCGCGGCTGCCAGCCGCTCACGGACACCCCCCAGGCCGTGGTGCTCAACTGCGACGCCGAGCCCCTGGTGCTGCGGGCCTTCTACCAGGACGCCCTGGGCCGCCAGGGCATCGCCCACCGGACGCTGGGCCAGGGGCTGCACCTGGAGCCTGAGGACCTGCCCTACACCGGCGTGTGGTTCACCGCCACGGCCGAGGGCACCATGCTCTCGCTGCCGCGAAATGCCTTCCACCCGGCCACCCGCAAGGCCACCGAAGCCCCCAGCCGGTTCCTCGGGATCACGCTCCCCGCAGGACTGCGGACCTCGGTGCGCAGCGGTCACAGCCTGATCGGCACGGTCAAGCAGCCGAAGGCGCAAGTCATGGACGCCATGGCGGCGCAGCTCGGGGGGCTGCCGCACGTGATGGTCAACCGCACGCCCGACGACGACGCCCTGACCATCGTGCGCACCCGGGTGCCCGCGACGGGCCCGGATCGCTGGCAGTCCGTGATTGTCCGCGCCGACGCGCAGGACGCCACCCGGACCATGGTGCTGATCAGCGGGCCGCCTTGAGCCGGTCGGGCCTGCGCCCTCCCCCGGCCGGGCTCAGTCAGAAGGCGCCGGCCACTCCCAGCCCGCTCAGGCGCAGGCCCGCGTAGCGCCGCCGCGGTTTGCGGGTGAGCATGGCGCCCAGGGCCGCGCCACAGGCCGATCCGAGCACGGCAGCGGTGCCGATGGTGGCCCGGCACCCGGGGCGCCCATCGCACACCGGCCACAAGCCGAAGCCCGCGGCCAGGCCGCCGAGCGCCCCACCTGCCGCAGCGCCCCACGGGGTCGAGATGGGGCCCGCCGGCCAGAGGGCCACCCCAGCGCCCGCTCCCGCCCCCGCCAGGCCGCCCACGACGGCCGCCCAGGCAGGCTCGGAGGGCTCGGCCAGGGCCACCGCGCCCGCCACCGCCAGCCCCAGCAGCGCCCCGCCCAAGCCGGTGGTGACGTCGGCCAGGTCCTCAGCGCCGCGGGGCGCCGAGCGAGCGGACGACGCCACCATGAACGCCATGATTACGAAAGCTTGCACACATTTCATTGCGCCATCGCGCGAGCATGGCGCTCGCAGGCCTGACGGAACGCGGCCTCGGCGAACGGGCGGTCGGGCTCCCGCCAGAGCTGCTCCACCTGCAGCGCCCCGCTGACCATGCGGGCGGCCATCCGCCCCACCAGGTGGCCCTCGTGCAGGAGCGGCACCACGTAGTAGCCCCAGCGTCGCTGGGCGGGGGGCTTGTAGACCTCCCAAACGTAGTCGAAGCCGAAGGCGTGCTCTACCAGGGGCCGGCTCCACAGCAAGGGGTCCAGGGGCCCGAGGATGCGCATGCGCCCGTCGTCTTCAGGGACGGGCCCGTCCCGGAAGCCGGGCGGCGCCAGGTAGGTGCGGCGGCTGCCCTCCACCTGAACCGCCGCCAGCTCCCCCGATCGCACCAGGCGCTCGGGCAGGTCGCTGCGCTGTTGGGCGCGCAGCGCCCCCCACCAGGGCCCCGAGGTGCGGGGCATGAGCCCACAGGCGTGGACCCGGTGAATCAGCGCGTCGCGGGCCCGGGTGGCGCCGTCCGCCGCCGGCGCGCGCGCCCAGGTGGGCAGCGCCCGCTCGGGCAGGTCATACCGCTGCTCGCCGAAGCGGTTGCGGCCACACACCACCAGCCGGCACTGCATGGCCAGCGCCCGAAGCGCCAGGGTCCCCAGCTTGGCGGTGCCGCGCCAGACGCCGCTTTGCCACGGATCGGCCAAGGTCCCGTGATCGCTCAGGTCGCGGGCCGCCAGCGGGCCCCGCGCCCGCACCTCGGCCACCACGGCGTCCAGCAGCGCCGGCGGCAGGGCCCGCATCCGCTCGCTCTGCTGGAAGTCGGGCTCGTCCCCCAGCCGCGCCCGGTACTCGGGGAAGCGATGGGCCGGCAAGATGCAGCGCTGCTTCGCGAAGTGCTCGAAGCCCACGTCCCGGCCCAGGAGCTCTCGGTAGACGTCGCCCCGAGCGAGGCCATCCACCCGCGCCAGCGCCACCAGCTCTGCGTTGGTGCCGATGCGGTCCAGGGGATCGAGCTGGATGCAGCGCAGCCGGGGAAGCAGCGCGCGCAGGCCGGCGGCGCCCGCCAGGGGCTCGGCCCGGCACAGCCCGTGGTGAGCGACAAGGAACCGCCGCGCCTCATCAGGGCTCAGGCGGTGGGTGCCGTCGCCCGCCATCAGCGGGTGAAGCGGTGCTCGACCCACTCGCCGCGATCGGCCGGGCCGCGGCAGGCGCGAATGCGGCGCTCGGCGGGCACGGCGATGACCACGCCGTTGGTGGCCGTGCCCTGATCGTCCTCGTGGTAGCGGTTGACGCTCAGGTGCCCGTCGGCGCGGTCTGCGAAGACGCTGTACAGCGCCTGCTCGTCGAAGCCCTGCCGATCCACCAGCGCGCCGATGCGGGCGAACCGGTGGTAGGTGCTGGGGGTCGGCTCCTCGCCCTGCATGGCCAGGATCTGCGGATCGATGCAGTGGTTCGTGCGCCAAACAGGGCCGTTGGCCGTGTCGCGCCGCACGACCCGCGTGGGCGCCGCCTCCAGCTCGATCTGGGCCGCCGCGTCTGCCAGCCAGTAGGTGTGGGCGCCCGCCCGGGGCGCGTCGGTGATCCAGCGGGCGGCGGTCTCGGCGTCCGGCGCGTGGGCCGCGCGGTGCAGCAGGTTCAGGTAGCCCACGCCGGGCCGGGCCCCCCAGGTCTTGATGTTGGTGGTGCCCACGGTGACCCCGTGGCTGTTCATGGCTACCAGGGTCAGGCAGCCCACACAGGTGATGCCCCACGTCTCAGGGCCCTCGGCGGGCTTGCGGTGGAAGCCGACGATGAAGTCCACGTCGGTGGGGTTCAGATCCCAGGTCTGCCCCACCAGGGCGTGGCCGGTGGCGGTGCGCGCGCCGGGGATCATCACCGACGAGCAGCCCTCGGCGTCCCCCGGCGGGGTCTGGGCCTGCGGATCGCCCGCCAGCAGCAGCACGTCGCGCATGTCGGTCATGTTGGTGGCGGCGTACAGGCGCACCGGATCCACCCCCGCGCCCTCGGCGATGCCGTCGGCCTCGGCCACGCCCTCGGGGTGCCAGGCCGCCGAGATGCGCCGGCTCTCGGCGGCGATGGCCAGCAGGCCGTCGATGCTGCCCTGGCCGCGATCGGCCACGTACTGGGCCACCGCCGCGAAGCGCACGTCCACAAAGGCCTGGATGCGATCCCGCAACGCCTCGCCGTGGGCCTGGCCCATGGCCCGCGGGGTACCGCTCAGGGTGATCTGCTCCAGGGAGTAGCGGGGCGTCATGGCGTCTCCTCGGCTTTCGCCGCTCGCATCCGGTTCAGGGCATCGAGGGCCTCGGCGGCGGCCGCGCGCTCAGCCGCCTTCTTCGAGCGCCCCACCCCCCGGGTGGTCAGCGCGCCGAGGCGGAGCTCGACCTCGAACTCTTTCTCGTGATCGGGGCCCCGCGCCTCCACCAGGTGGTAGCTCGGAGCGATCTGAAGCACGGCTTGGGCAGCCTCCTGCAGCCGGGTCTTGTGGTCGCGGTGCCCGCGGCGCGACTCGCCCTTGCAGATGGCGGCGGCGTAGTGGGTGAGCACCACCCGGCGCGCGGCGCCGTAGCCCAGATCCAGGTACACCGCGCCCAGGCAGGCCTCGAAGGCGTCGGCCAGCACGTTGTGCTTCGACCGGCCCCCGCTGCGCTCTTCGCCGCGGCCCAGGCGCAGGGCCGGGCCGATGCCGATGTCGGCCGCAACCTCGGCCAGGCTGACGGCGTTCACGATGCTGGCCCGCAGGCGCGAGAGCTGGCCCTCGTCGCGACCGGGGTGTGCGCGCATGAGCGCCTCGGCGACCACGGCGCCCAGCACGGCGTCCCCCAGGAACTCCAGCCGCTCATTGTACGGTACGTCTCGGCGGCGCTCGTTCGCGTAGGACTTGTGCGTCACCGCCACCTGGAGCTGCCCGCGCTCGCCGGGCGGATAGCCCAGCCGGGCCGCCAAGGCCGCCAGCGGGCGATCCTCGGGATCCACGCGGCTCAGATCCGGCCCACCTTCAGTCATCCCTGCGCCCCCGTCGTTCGGTCCTGGAGCGGCCGCTCGATGAAGCCGCCGGCCAGCACCCGCCCGTCGCCGTCGTAGAGCACCACCGCCTGCCCGGGCGCCACCGCCCGCTGGGCCTGCGCGAAGTGCACCGTGAAACCGTCGCCACCGGGTACCACCTGCGCTGGCACCGGCTGGTGGCGGTAGCGAATCTGCGCCAGCACGGCCCGCGCCACGGGCGGAATCCGCCAGATCGTGTGGCGGGCCACCAGGCCCGTGGCCTCGAGGGCCTCGGCAGGCCCCACCGTGAGGGTGTCGGTGCGCCCGTCCACCGACAGGACATACAGCCGGTCCCCCGTGGCCAGGCCCAAGCCCTTGCGCTGCCCCACGGTGTAGCGGTGGATCCCCGGGTGGGTCCCCAGGCGCGCCCCCGCCCGATCGACGATGGGCCCCGCCGCGGGCACCCGGTCGCCCACCAGGCGCTCCACCACCGCGGCGTAGTCGCCCTCGGGCACAAAGCAGATGTCCTCGCTGTCGGCCTTGTCGGCGTTGCCCAGGCCCAGCGCCCGAGCCCGCGCACGCACCTCGTCCTTGGTCAGCGCGCCCAGCGGGAAGCGCACCCGCGCCAGCGCCTGAGGGTCCATCCCGAACAGGAAGTAGCTCTGGTCCTTGGTGGGGTCCACACCCCGCGCCAGGCCCCACCCGGCGGCGGCCTGCGGATCGGGCACGGTCTGCGCATAGTGCCCGGTGACGAGCAGATCGCAGCCCAGCGCCTGCGCCCGGGCCATGAGCGGGGCGAACTTCACGTGATCGTTGCAGGCCACGCAGGGGTTGGGCGTGCGCCCCTGCAGGTAGGCCTCGGCGAAGGGCTCGATGACCTTCTCGCGGAACACCTGGCGGTAGTCGGCCACGTAGTGGGGGATGCCCAGCGCGTCGCAGGCCAGGCGAGCGTCGAGCAGATCGTCGGGCGAGCAGCAGGAGCCCCCCTTCCCCGCCCGCTCGGCCTCGGTGGCGTCGCGCAGCTTCATGGTCAGGCCCACCACCTCGTGGCCCGCCTCGACCATCAGGGCCGCCGCCACCGAAGAGTCCACGCCCCCGCTCATCGCGACCATCACGCGCACGGTCCGCTCCTCACGCTGCCTGCGCCCGCTGCACCAGCGCAGGCAGCGCGGTCAGCACGCGTTCGATGTCTTCAGCTCGGGTCTCGGGCCCCAGTGAGGCCCGCAGGCCCTGGCGCGCCGTCTCGTCGTCCAGGCCCATGGCCCGCAACACGGGCGACGGCTCCACCGCCCCCGAGGCGCAAGCCGAACCACTGGAGAGCGCGACGCCCTCCAGATCCAGCGCCGCCAGGAGCACATCGCCCGGCACGCCGGCGATCCGGAACGCCAGCGTGTTGGGCAGGCCCCCGTCGGGATCACCGTGCTCCACATAGGCCCGCCCAAGCCGGTCGCGCAGGCCCGCCCGCAGGCGGTCACGCAGCGCCCGGATCCGGTCCATAGCGGCCAGCCGCTGCCCGATGGCGGACGCTGCCACCCCAAGCCCCACGATGCCCGGCACGTTCTCGGTCCCGGCCCTGCGCCCGCGCTCCTGGGGGCCCCCGGCCAGCAGCGGGGCCAGAGCCACACCAGGGCGGGTCCACAGGGCGCCCACGCCGGGGGGCGCACCGATCTTATGCCCCGAGACGACCACCAGATCTGCGCCCAGGGCCGTGACGTCCAGCGGCACCTTGCCCCACGCCTGCACGGCGTCGCACAGCACCAGCGCGTTGGGCGCCCGCCGGCGCGCAGCCTCGGCCAGCGCAGCCACGGGGTACAGGGTGCCGACTTCGTTCTGGGCCCGCATGAGCGCCACCAGGCGCGCGTCTTCCGGTGTGTGGGCCAGCAGGGCCGCCGGCTCCAAGGCCGCCTGGCCATCGACCGGGACCCGCCCCACCCGGCCGCCAGCGCGCTCACACGCACCGAAGACCGCCGGGTGCTCCACGGCGCTGGCCACCACCGCATCGCCTGGGCGCACCACGCCGGCCACCGCCAGGTGCAGCGCCTCGGTCGCCCCGCTCGTGAAGGTGATGTGGCGCCGATCGGCCCCCAACGCAGCCGCCACCTGGGCGCGGGCCGCCTCGATGGCCGCCCGCGCCGCCCGCCCGGGCGCGTGCACGCTGCTCGGGTTGCCCCCCCGCATGAGCCACGCCGCCGCCGCCTCAACGGCCGGCGGCCAAGGACAAGCCGTGGCGTTGTGGTCCAGGTAGACCGGGCGGGGATCGCGGGACGGCAAGGGATCTCCAGGCAGGGGCACGAAAGGGGCGACGCTAGCCCGGCCGGTGGCCCAGGGTCAATCGGCCCCCCCGGGCCCCCCCCGGCGCGGCCGCGTCGGCAGCCGCAGCACCAGACAGGCGCCGCCTCCCGGCGCCTCGCCGATGATCAGCTCGCCGTCGTGCATCTCGGCCGCCCGATCGGCCAGCGCCAGGCCCAGGCCCGCCCCCCCGTGCGCGCGGGTGGCGCTGCCGTCGACCTGATAGAAGGGCTCGCGCACCTTCTGCCGCTCGCCCGGCGCGATACCCGGCCCTTGGTCGCAGACCTCCACCCGCAGCCAGCGGGCCTCGCTCGGCCCCTCGGCCACGAGCCGGAGCTGCACCGTGCCGCCCTCGGGCCCGAACTTGATGGCGTTCTGCAGCAGGTGGATCACCGCCTCCACCAGCCGGCTGCGGTCAGCCACCACCGGCTCTGAAGCCTCGACGGTGCGCTCCACCGTCACCCCACGGGCCCGGGCGAGGCCGCCCACGCCCTGCAGCGCCTGCCGGGCCAGCTCGGCCGGCTCCACCACCCCGAACTCGATGGACACCGCCCCGGTGGCGAACCGGGTCACGTTCAGCAGGTTGTCGATCTGACCCTTCAGCCGGCGGAGGTTGCCGTCCAGACGCTCCACCACGGTGCGCTGCCCGGCCGTCAGGGGGCCCAGCTCCTCGCCCAGCAGCATGCGGGCATAGCCCAGCAGCGGCGTCATCGGGGTCGAGAGCTCGTGGCTCACGTTGCGCAGCACCTCGCGCTTCAGGCGATCCACCTCACGCAGGCGCTCGTTGGCGTGGGTGAGCTCGCGCACCTTGGCCTCGAGGCGGTGCACGGTCTTCTGGGCGTGATCGGCCAGGTGCGCCACCCGCCGCGCTTCATCCGGCGCCTCCCGCTTGCCCGCCAGGAAAGCCTCGATGGCGCGGAAGAAGGTGGCCGGACGCACCGGCTTCGCCAGGAACCCGTCGAAGCCCAGCGCCAGCGCCCGATCCCGATCGCCCTCGGCGGTGATCGCCACCACGGGCACCGGCTTGATCTGCGGATCCCCCTTCAGCCGGCTGACCACCTCGTAGCCGTCGAGCCCGGGGATGTTGATGTCCACCAGGATCAGGTCAGGCGCCGTGGTCCGGGCCAGCTCCAGCCCCAGCAGCCCATCGTCGGCGTCCACCACGTGGACCCCACGGGACTCCAGCAGCTTGCGGACCAGCAGCCGGTTCTCGGGGCGATCTTCGATGTGCAGCACCTTCACGGGCCGTCCTCCAGGCCTGCGTCGATGGCGGGCAGCGCAGCGAGCAGCCCGTCGGCGGTGTTCAGCGCCGGATCGGCCCAGGTGGCCTCGAGCAGCGCCTGAAGCAGCCGCCCCACCCGCCGCGAGGGGGCGATGCCCAGCGCCGCCACCACCGCGCGGCCGTCGATGGCCAGCTCACGGACCGCCAGCGGCCCCTCCACGACGGCCAGCGCGTCAACCCGGGCCCCAAGAGCGTCCCAGGTGGCCACATCAGCCCCGTCCGCCCAGGCCCGGCGGACCGCGAGAAAGTCGGGCCACGCCTCCCGACCCACCTGCGCCACCGCAGCTCGGAGTGCAGGTGCCGGATCGGTGGCTCGGGGGCTCAGGCTGCGCAGACCGAGCAGGTGCTGCACGGCCCGACACGTCGCTCGGCTGAACCGGAGCGCCTCGCAGGCGGCCCCGTCGTCATCCGTCCCCCAGAGCAGGGCCGCCAGCCGGACCTCGAGCCCGTCGGGCGCGGCGCCCACCGCGACGGCGGTTCGCTCCAGCCGCTCGGGGCTCAAGGCCGCCACGGCAGGCAGGATCTCCGGCAGCAGCGCCGTGCGCGCCAGGGCCCGAACGCCCCAGCCCGCCCGCGGGGCCCGCAGCAGCTTCGCCAGCTCCACCTGGATCCGCTCCACCGCGATCCGGCGGAAGGTCGGGAGCGTCTTCGGGATTGCTGCCTCGGTGGCTGGATCCAGCGCCAGATCGAGCACGGTGGCGAAGCGCACGGCCCGCATGGCGCGCAGGCCGTCCTCGCCGAAGCGCGCCTCGGCCTCACCGACAGCCCGCAAGACCCTTCGGGCCAGATCGTGCTGCCCGCCAAAGGGATCACGGATCTCGCCCCGCGCGGGGTCCCAGGCCATGGCGTTGACCGTGAAGTCGCGCCGACTCAGATCCGCCTCCAGCTCCCGGGTGAAGCGCACCTCGTCGGGCCGCCGACCGTCGCTGTAGCCCACCTCGACCCGGTAGGTGGTGACCTCCACGGGCAGCCCGTCGACCACCACGGTGACCGTCCCGTGCTGCAGGCCGGTGCCGATGGCACGCGGGAACAGGGCCATCACCGCCTCGGGTTCGGCGTCGGTGGCCACGTCCCAGTCGTTCACCGCGCGCCCCAGCAGCCGATCGCGGACGCACCCGCCCACGAACCAGCCCTCGTGGCCGGCCCCGTGCAAGGCCGCCAGCACGGTCATCGCCGCGGGGGGCGGCGGCGAAAGACGATCCACTGCCGTCACTCCGAGGCCTCCAGCCGAGCGGCCGCCGCGCGCAGCGCCTGCCCCTCGGCCAGCTCGCCCAGACACTCGTAGACGCGCGCCAGCGTCCGCCGCGACCACACCGCGCTGCGGTCGTCGTGGACCGCGTCGAACACTGTGATGGCCTCCTGCAGCCCCTCGGCAGCCTCCTGCAGGTGCTCCACCGCCACCGGGTCCAGCGGCGGCAGCGTGGCCCCGGCTCGCAGCTCGGCGGCGCGCGACTGCAGATCCACATCCGCGAGCCGCAGGTGCAGCGTCACGGCCATGCGCAGGCTGCCGGCCAACTCGAAGCGATCGCCGTGGCGCCGTGCCTTGCCGATGGCCCGCTCCAGGTGGCCCAGGGCGTTGCCCGGCGCCCCCTCGGCCGCCGTCAACGCGAGGGCTCGCAGGGCCCGGGAAGCCGTGGGCGCGTCGCCGATCTGCTCCGCCAGCTCCAGCGCCTCGCGGGCCATCAAGGCCGCCGCCGGATCGCCGCTGCGGGCCATGCGCAGCAGGGCGCCGACGGCCAGCGCGCGCGCCGCCTGCCCGGTGCTGGACGTCGCCCGCGCCAGCTCGAGCGCCCGGTCCGCTGCCTCGGCCGCCGCCTCCAGGCGGCCGCCAGCCAGCCGCAGCTCGGCCAGCGCCAGCGCCGTGTCGATCTGGCCCGCCGCGTCGTCGATCCGCTGCCGAATCGAGGCTGCCTCCTGGAAGGCAGCCTCGGCGCCGTCCGGATCACCAGCCTCGCGCATGGCCCGACCGATGTTGGTGAGCGACAGCGCCACGCCCCGCTCGTCTCCTGCCTCGCGCCGTGCCTCCAGGGCCTCGCGGAACCGCTCCACCGCCTCATCCAGCGCGCCCTGCAGCAGCGCCACCTGGCCCAGATCATCCACCGAGGCCGCCACGCCGGCCACGTCCCCCGCCTGGGCGAACAACGCCCGCCCGGCGTCCAGCAGCCGACGGGCGTCGGCATGGCGGCTCTGCCGCCGCAGTGAGCGGCCCAGCCGGTTGAGCGCGGCCCCCGCCTTTGCGCGGTGGTCCAGCGCCCAGGCATCCGCCAACATGGCCTGGAAGCATGCATCCGACACCGTGGAGCGACCGGCGCGATCGTGCAGCACCCCCAGCGCGTGGTGTACCGCGATGCGCTGGTGTGCGGCCGTGGGCTCCAGGCAGGCCAACGCCCGATCGTAGGCCACGATGGCCTCCTCGACCGCGTGGCCCAGACCCAGCCGCCGCCCCGCCTCGATCCAGGCCTCAGCCGCCCGCCCCGGATCGCCACCGGCCTCGTGGTGCTCGGCCAGCACGGCCAGATCCGCCGGCGAGGCGCGCACCGCCCGCGCCATCAGCCAGGCCGCGATGATGCGGTGGCGGGGTCGGGCCGGCTCCAGGCGGGCGCCCCGCTGCACGGTCCCGTGCACCGCCTCGCTCACGAAGCCCCAAGCGGGCTCGCCTGGCAGATCCGCGTCCGGCCGGCGCTCCAGAATGCCCGCTGCGCGGGCCACAGCCAGCGCGTCGGTGATCGCTGCCCGTTGCGGCTCATCGGGCCAGGTGCCGGGCGCCGGGGTGCGCCCCACCCGCATGGTGGCGAGCAGCGCGCCCACCCAGCACACCGGGCCGATGAAGGCGGCGTGCGTCACCGCGGCCTGCACCTCGGGCGCCAGCGCCGCCAGATCGGCGGTGATGGCGGACGCCTGCGTCAACGGCGGGAGCGCCTCCACGTCATCGGGCAGGCGCCACCCGACCCGCTCGGGCGAAACCGCCCCCGCGGCCAGCAGCGCACCGGCCGCCTCGTGCACCGCCCCGGGGTTGCCTCCTGTGGCCATCAACACCAGATCCAGCAGGCGCTCCGGCGGCGCCCCGGGCTGATCTGTCAAAGCCTGCAAGAGCTTCGCCACGCCCTCCCGGTCGAGCGGGGCCAGCACCCGGGTGCCGCCTGGGGCCACTCCCAGGGTGCCCACCCCCGCCGGCGTGGTCTCGGCCACAACCAACACCGGCCCCCGGTCCAGCTCGACGCGGAGGTCGGCGTACAGCCGGCGCCCGTCGGCGCTCGCGCGATCCATGCCCTCCAGCAGCATCACCAGGGGGGCCCGCCGCGCGCGCGCGGCCAGGTACCAGCGGACCGCTGCGAAGGCCTCCCCGGGATCAGCGGGACCATCCAGCGCGGGGGCGGTCGAGATCCCGAGAACCGCCGCCAGGCCCCGCACCGCCTGGGCCTCGGCGGGGGGCTGGAGCGGCGCGATGGCCTCACGGATTCGGGCCAGGCGTGGCTCGGGCCCCATCCGCTCATCGATGCCCAGCGCCACATGCAGCAGCCGACCAAACGGGCTGAAGGGATCCGCCGCGCGGGCCCGCTTCACGGGGAAGCCGTGCAACACCTCGACGTCGCTGAAGGGGTTGTCGTGGCGACGGCGAAACTCCTCCAGCAGGCGGGAGCGCCCGACCCCGGGTTGACCGGCCACCGCCACGAAGCGCGGCCGCCCGGTCTTCTGCACCTGCTCGAGCTGGCCGTCCAGCCAGGCCAGCGCCCGACCGCGGCCCACGAAGGGCCGGGGCCGCTCTGCGCCGGCCAAGGGAGCACCACAGGCCACGCACCGGTCGCCGGGCACCCCGTGGGCATACAGGCAGGCCGGGCAGATCATCCGTCGTCGTGCAGCGTCGCGAGCTTGTTCTTGATGAGCCGGTAGCGCGCCAGGAAGGCCGAGTTGCGGCTCTTGAACTGGTGCATGTACCGCCGCTCGGCGCGCTCTTCCTTGATGGCGGTGATGATCTCGTCCAGCCGGTCGATGACCACCTGCAGGTCCTCGAAGGGCTTGCGCAGGTAGCCCACCGCCCCGAGCCGCATGGCGTCCGCTGCCGACTCGATGGTCGCGAAGCCGGTCATCAGCAGCACCCGCGTGCTGCGATCCACGCGGTGGATCTCGCCGATGAGATCCACGCCGCTCTCATCGCCCAGGTTCTTGTCCGTCAGCACCACGTCGTAGCGCCGCGTGGTGAACAGCCCGCGGGCCTCGGCCCCGCTGGTGGCCCCGTCGACCTCGTAGCCCTGGCTGCGCAGCAGAGTCTCCAGCAGCGCCACAGTGTTGGCCTCGTCATCCACCACCAGCACCCGCCAGGCCCCCTCCTCGGGGGTCGGCGGCGCGATGCGATCGGCCAACGCGAGGTTCGCCCGTTCGAGCCGCTCAACCGCGTCCACGAACTGGTCATTGAGCGCCGCCATCTCGTCCAGCAGGCGGCGCACTTCGGCCTCGCGGGCGTGGCGCCGGATGGCCCCACGCAGCGCCTTCTCGAGCAGGCTCAGGCTGTCGGCGTGCTTCAACAGGTAGTCGTCCAGGCCCAGCCGCACGGCCTGCGCCGCGGTGCGCGCGGTGGGCTCAGCCGTCAGCACCACCACCGGCAGGTGTCGATCCTTCGCCCGGGCGCGCCGGGCCAGCGCGAGGCCGTCTCCGTCGGGCAGCACGACCTCGCAGACCAGGCCGGCCAACGGCTGTGCGTCGATCAAGGCCTGTGCGGCGGCCGCAGTGGCGCAGTGCTCCACGACGAAGCGCCCCTCGCCCATCATCTCAGCGCAGAGACGGGCCGTGCGCGCGTCGGCGTCGGCGACCACGATCAGGGGGTGACGGCGGCTCACCCACTCCCTCCCAGCGGTCGCGCTGCCCCTCGGCGCCGGCCGCGTTGCTCGGACCCACTCGGCTTCGTACCATGCCGCGATGCTGAGACGCTGGCCTTTTTTCCGCCTCGCCCTCGTGGCGTCGGTCGCCTGGGGCTGCGGGACGGCAGGCCCCTCGCAGCAGTCCCCGACCCGGCTCGCGCCCCTGCCGGAGCGGCTGCCGACCGCCCGCCGCCAGGTGACGGTGCTGGTGCGCTACGACGGGGAGTTGGCACGCAGCGCCGACGCCGAGGCGCGCCTGCGCCGGCGGGTCGAGGCCGCGGGCCAGCAGCTCCACCTGGCCGCCGGGCTCGCCGTGACCATCCAGGGGTTCCAGCCCTGGCCCGCCCCGCGTTCCCGAACCACCGAGGGCCTGCTGGCGGACCTCGAGGCCACGGATCCACCGCCGGGCGTCGACCTGGTGATCGGCTTCACCGCGTCCCCCCTCCCGCGCCGGATCCGCACCGCTGACGTGGTGCGCAGCCGCTACGCCGGACGGCACGTGGCCGTCCGCACCCTTGCCGAGCTGTTCCCTCGGGATCTTCAGGCCTTGCACGATGCCGAGACCCTGCTGGTCATGCACGGCGTGGCCCGCATCTTCGGCGCGCTGCCTGCCTGCTCCCCGGCCATCATGGCCCCCAACCTGGGCTTCGGGCTGGGCCCCGCCGCATGGCGCCTGGCCCCGGTGAACGCCGCGCTGCTCCAGGCGCACCTCAACCTCGACCTGCAGCGCGCGGACGGGCGGGTCTCCGCAGACACGGCAACGGCGGCGCTCGCACTGCTCACGCCCACCCCGCACGCGCTCAGTTGTGAGGCCCCTGCCGTCGAGCGCCGCCGCCGCGTTCTGGCTGCCGTGATCGGGCAACCGCCGGCGCCGGCCGAGATCCCGGCCGCGCCGCCGCCCGAGGATCCAGAGATCCAGGCCGGGCTCGCCGCCCTCGACGCCGGTGACGACGCCTCGGCCCTCGCCCGGTGCGCCCCCGTGGCCGAGCGCGATCCCACCTCACCGGCCAGTCGCTGCGCCGGAGTGGCCGCCGCCGGCCTGGGGGATCGCCCGGCCGCAATTCGCTACCTGCGGGCCCACCTGGCCCACCAGCCCAACGACGGCCAGGCGACCCTGCTGCTGGCCAAGCAGATCGGACGGGAGGGCGACGACGCCGGGGCCCGCGCGCTGCTGGCCCGCTTCGTCCGTGGCAACCCCGACCACCTGGAGGCCCGCGTGAACCTGGGCGTGGCCCATGCCCGCCTGGGTGACCTCGAGGCCGCGCGCGCGGCCTGGCAGGCGGTGGTCGATCGCGACCCGGCCCACGCCGACGCCCGGCAGCTCCTGGATCAGCTCCCAGCGCCCTGATCCACCTTCCAACGCCGGTGAAGCCACAGCCACTGCTCGGGGTGCTGGCGGATGGCCTGCTCCACCACGGCCAGGCAGGCGCGCGTCCCCGCCTCGTCGGCCTCGGCGGCCTGACGATCCCAGGCCACGGCCGGCAACGCCTTCAGCCGATGGCGCTGCCCATCCCACCAGGTGAACACCGGCACCACCGGCGCCCCCGTCAGCCGCGCCAGGCGCGCCAGATCCCGCGACGTAGCGGCGGGGCGACCGAAGAACGGCGCCACAACGGCCTTCGGGCTGGGGTCGTGCTGATCCAGCACGAAGGCCACCGCCTCGTTCCGCCGCAACGCCTGCAGCGCCGCGCGCGCCGAGGCCCCTGCCGGCAGCAGCCCGGCCCCGCCACGACGGAGCGCGCCCCACGCCCCCTGCGCGGAAGCCACCCGAAACCGCCGGGTCACCACCCACAGCCGGGTGCCGCAGACCTCGGGCGCCCGCACCAATCGCTCAAAGGCCCCCAGGTGCGCGGTCAGCAGCAGCACCCCCCGACCCTCGGCCAGGGCACCCTCCAGGTGAGCCCGCCCCTCCATGGTCCCCTCGCTCGGAGCGCTCGAGTGCGCCCGAACCACCTCGAGCAGTGTGCGCCCGTAATGCTGAAAGTTGGCGCGAGCCACCGAGCGCACCTGAGCCCGCGACCATGCGGGGAAGGCAAGCGCCAGGTTCCCGCGGACAATGCTGCGCCGAATGGGCACCCCGCTGTGCCACACCCAGCCCAGCGCGGCGCCCAGGCCACGCACCCAGGCTACGGGCAACCGGCGGAGGCTCCACCCCACGGCGCCCACCAGCCAGAGTCCGACCTTCAGTCCCACGGCGGCAGCCCCGGGAGCCGGCCTTCCACGGCCAAGGAGGTCTCCAGCACGAGCGCGGGCCAGCCCGGCGGCCAGCGCGCCGCGTCCTTGGTGGTGATCACCCACGGGCGCCCATCGTCCGGTGGGCACTCACCTGGCCGGAAGCGCCCATGATCAGCGCGTACAAGCGGATCACCCGGTAGGGCACCCAAGCCCCTCAATGTCTCCAGGAAGGAACCGGGCCGCCCGATGGCGCAGGCGGGGCGAACCGCCCGACCTTGCAGCCAGGCCAGCGGCCGACGCCGCCCCTGCAGGTCCCGGAGCCCGAGTCCCACCACTCGACTCCTCACCTCGGCTCGGGCGACCGGTCGGGCCGTCGGCTCGTCAACGCGGTGTGCCCAGACGGCCACCGTCCCAGGAAGATCTGCGACCCTCACCCGGGCGGGCCCCGCCGGCACAACCAGGGGGCTCGACGACGCGTCGCAGACCGCGATGACCCGCCCCGCCTGCACGGTCGGATCCAGCAAGCCCCCATCTGTGAACACCAGATCATGTGATCGGGCAAGACGCCGGGCCACCGCGGCCCGGGGCCCCGTCTCGACCCAGACCCCCGGCAGCGCAACCGCCAGAAGCGACGCGTCGTCACCAAAGTCGGCGTGGCCCCCGGGGGGCACCCGCCCGAACCGCCGGGCTCGGTAGCCGTGCCCGACCACTGCCACCCGGGCCCCGGCCGCCACGGCGGCCGCCGCCAGCCACTGCACCACCGCCGTTCGCCCGGCCCCGCCCAGGGTGGTGCCGCCCACCACCACCACCGGGCTCGCCCCCCCGTCGGTCTGCGGCCGCACCACCCGGTGCTGGGCGGCCCAGGCGACAGCCCGCCCCACCTGACGGCTCAGCCCGGAAGGCTGCGTCCGCTCCAGCCAGGCCTGACTCGCCCGCCGCGCCTGATCCCCGAGCCGCTCCAAGCGCCCTCCGCATTGACCGTCGCCAAGGGGCGAAACTACCATCCCGCCCCATGGCACGCTTCGAGATCCACGAGCGCCCTGGGCGCCCGCCGCACCCGGTCGAGGCCGATCACTGGCTCGAGGCGTTGAAGGCCTGGCTCGTGGCCCACGGGCGCTCGGCCGACACCCATCGGTTCAACTTCGACCTCCAGGCGGACGGCGGCGTCCTGGTCCTGTCGCCCACGCTGGCTGGCCCCCTCGAGGTTCGCCCGGTCCGGCCGGTGCGCGCGCCAGCCAGCACGGCGCCCCCGCCGATCCCCAGCGACGATCTCAGCGATCCTTTCCACGACCTGCCCGATCCGTTGGAAGAGCCACCGCGGACCGCTCGGCCCCGCGGACCACGGGCCGCCACCGCCACCGATGGTGCCGGTCTCGAAGGCCGCACCCAGAGCTTCGACGCCCAGGCGAGCATTGAAGGTGCCTGCGCGCAGCTCCTCGACGCATGCCTGGAAGCCTTCCCCAGCGCGGCGGGCAGCGTGTTCCTCATCGACGCCCGAGAGCGCGCGCTCTACTTCGCAGTGGTCCGCGGTCCACAGGCCGACGCGCTGCACCACCGCCGCCTGCCCCTCGAGGTCGGCCTCGTCGGGGCCAGCATCCGCACCCGGCGGTCCATCAACCTGGACCACCCCGCCGAGGATCCACGCTTCGCGCGCAGCCTCGCCGCCAGCATCGGTTGGGTGCCGTCCAACCTCGTCTGTGCCCCCATCATGGACGGCCGACGGGTGTTTGGTGCGGTCGAGCTGCTGGAGCGGCCGGGCGGCTACGCCGACGAAGACGAGGCCCGCATCCGGCGGGCGGCCCGACGCCTCGGGCGCCACCTGGCCACGCGATAGCCGGCCCGGCAGGCTGGAGTTCTTCGAGAGGCCAGCAGGCCGCCAACCGCCCGAGGCGCTGCTACAGCCCTTCAGGACCCTCGTAGTAGGTCCGCAGCGCCGAGCTGCGGTGTGCCTGCCGCAGCTTGCGGATGGCCTGCGCCTCGATCTGCCGGATGCGTTCGCGGGTGAGGTCGAACACGCGGCCCACCTCTTCCAGGGTGTGATCGCTGCGCACGCCGATCCCGAACCGCAGCCGGAGCACCTTCGCCTCGCGCGGCGTCAGCGTGTCGAGCACCCGGTTCGTTTCCTCGCCCATCAGCATCGCGGCGGCCAGATCCCCCGGGGAGATCTGCTTCGGATCCTCCACGAAGTCGCCCAACTGGGAGTCGTCGTCACCCACCGGCGTCTCGAGCGAGACAGGCGCCCGGCTGATCTTCTGCGCGCGGCGGACCTGCTCCGCCGTCATCTCCAGCCGCGACGCGATCTCCTCAGGCAACGCCGGCCGCTCGAGCTCCTGCTCCATCTGCCGCGCGACCCGCGTGATCTTGTTGATGGTCTCGATGAGGTGAACGGGGATGCGAATGGTGCGCGCCTGATCGGCGATGGCGCGCGTGATGGCCTGCCGGATCCACCACGTGGCGTAGGTGCTGAACTTGTGCCCCCGGCGGTACTCGAACTTGTCCACCGCACGCATCAGCCCGATGTTCCCCTCCTGGATCAGGTCCAGGAAGTGCAGACCGTGGTTCAGGTAGCGCTTCGCGATGCTCACCACGAGCCGCAGGTTCGCCAGGATCATCTCGCTCTTGGCCCGCTCGAGTCGCCGCAGATTGCGCTGCAGTGCCGAAACCACGCCGGGCAACTCGTCCACCGGCACGCCGGTCCGCGCCTCGACCTCCTCGATGCGACCGCGGGCCCGCTCGATGCTGCGCTGCAGCTCGATCCAGCCCGTCGCATCCAGCCCGCTGGCGGGATTGGGCGCGCGGGCCGCCATGATCTTGTCGGCGCTCAGACCCCCCATCACCTCGCACTCGGCGATGAAGCTGCGCCACTCCTTGATCTCGGCGCGGGCGTCGCGGAGCTCGTCGCTGATCTCCACGAAGACGTTCCAGCTCACGTTCATGCGCAGCAACAGATCGCGCAGCTCGCCTTCGTAGTCCCGGTTCTTGCGGCGGCTGGTCTTCGTCACCCGGCGGGTGCTCCGCAGCCGAGCGCGCGCGACGCGCTTGACCTCGGTGGCCAGGGCCTCGACCCGGTCAATGCCGCTCAGCCCGGTCTCCACGTCCGGCTGCTGGTTCGACGAGCCGTCGAGGATGTCGCGCAGGGTCCGGCTGCCGCGGCGCACCAGCCGCGGCAGGTTGACGATGGTGTTGATCCCGAGCGCGGTCGACATCGTGCCATCGATGACCCCCAGCCGGGCCTCCTCGATGCGCATCGCGATTTCGACTTCCTGCTCGCGGGTCAGGAGGTCCACGCAGCCGATCTTCGACAGGTACATGCGTACGCTGTCGAGCTCCCCGTCCGAGGGGCCATCCGATCGGCGGGTTGACGCGCGGACCAGGCTGCGATCAATGGCTTGCTTGGACGCCTTGCGCGCGGCGGCCTCACCCGCTGCGCTGGTGTCCTCATGCTCGCTGACCTGGGTGGGCTCGTGCTCCGACATCCCTGACCTCCTGCAGAGCACCGTCGGACCCGCACGGTGCGCACGGAGCCCGATGCAACTGCTGCACCAGCATTGTCGGAGATGCCGAACTGACGCTTGAGTCGCAGTCCCGCGGAACCCGGTCCCCTCTCGGTCCGGTCCGCGGTGGAACACTCTGACATTCTTGTCAGAGCGCCTCGCAAAGTTTGCGAGGCAGCCTCCGGCGACCGCTCCTTTTAGCAAAAGCGTCAATGGGCGTCGACCCGATTCTCAGCCCCCTGCTCGCGGTGGGCTCGCGCGACCGCGCTGGCCGCCTCCAGGGCGGCCCCGGTGTGCGCCGCCAGCTCGTCGGCGGACAGGCCCGCCGCCAGCGACACCGGTTCGCCCACTGCGACCACCACCCTCGAAAACGGCCGAGGGAGCAGGAAGCGGTCCCATGCCCGCAGACGCCAACCCACCGCGTCCACCGCAACCGGCCACAGAGGGCACCCGACGTGACGGGCCAACCAGGCGGCCCCCGGCTTTGCCACGCGCGCCGGCCCACGCGGTCCATCCACCGCCACCAACGCGACGGCGCCCCCCGCGACCTGTCGGCGCAGGCCGCGCGCTGCCGCCAGGGCACCCCGCGAGCTCGACCCAGCCACATCCCGCACCCCGAAGGCCGCCATGACCCGCGCCTGCAGGCGCCCGTCCCTCGACAGACTCATCGGCGCCACGGCGTCCCCGGGGCGGATCGCCAGGAGGGGGAGCTGATCACCGTGCCAGAAGGCGATGACGCCCGGCCCTTCGAAGGGCGGACCACAGCGCTGGACACGCAGGGTCATCAGCCAGACACGAATCATCCCCACGATCAGCGCAGCCAGCAGCCGTTGCCTCACCCGAGGCACCCATCCCGGAGCTCGACCACGCGATCGGCGATCTCGAGCAACGCCGGATCATGGCTGATCAGCAGGACCGTTCGCGAAGGCTCTCGCAAGCCGCTCAGGCGGGTCATCAAGGCATGCCGGCCCTCGACGTCGAGGTGCGCCTCGGGTTCGTCGAGGATCAGAAGCGCCGGATCGCCCCACAACGCTCGCGCCAGCGCCACCCGTTGGGACTCCCCGCTCGAGAGCCCCGCGCCGCCCTCACCGAGGCGAGTGGCCCACCCCAACGGGAGCCGCGCCAGCAGGCCCTCGAGCCCCGCGCCCGCCGCCACCTCCGCGAGCCGAGCAGCGTCGGGCGTCGACTCCCCCGACACCACCGCCTGGAGCGTCCCTCGGATCAACTCGCCTCCCCCGGCCACCCAACCGATCCTGCGCCGCCACGGGTCGGGTGCCAGCGCCCGCAGGGGCTCGTCGCCGATCAGAATCTGGCCGTCCCAGTCGCACAACAGCCCGCTCAACAACCACGCCAGCGTGGTCTTGCCGGCACCGTTGGGCCCGCGGAGGCCCACGAGTTCTCCAGGCTGCAGCACCAGATGATCCACACGCAGGACCACCCGTCCGCCGCGGCGGACCGACACCCCCTGCAACTTCACGGTCACGCCCGCGGCCGGGGGCGGAACACCGAGCTCGCCCGTAGGCAGCCGCTCAGGGCGAGCGAGGAATGCCTCGATCCGGGCCAGGCCCGCACGGCCGGGGGCCAAGATCGTCTGCGCCCTCGCGAGCCCCTTCGCCGGCTCGTAGACCAGCAGCAACGCCACGAAGAACCCCAACGCGTGCTCCGGCGCAATGGCCCCAGCCACCACCCGCGCCGTCGACCAGACCAGGACCGCCGCGAGCGCCACAGCTCCCAGCAGCTCGGTCAGGGGACTTGCGAGGGCGCCCAGCACGGCGGCGCGAACGCGCGCCTCACCCCACCGATCGAGGATCTGCGAGACCACCGCAGACTCCTGGTTCGGCCGCCCGGACCGCTGCACCACCGCGAGGCGTGCAAAGCCCTCGGTGAGCTGGGCGCTCAGCGCGGCCACGTGCTCGAGGCTGGCCTGCGCAGCCCGCCGCAGCCCGTGACGCAGCCGATTCATGGGCCAGAATGCCAGCGGGTACACGAGCAACCCGACGGCCGCCATGCGCCAGTCGAGGGCAAGGCAGACACCCAGGAGGACCACAAGCTGCAGGCCGTCTCGCACCTGCCGCAGGTGGCCATCCACCCAAAGCTGCTGCGCAGCCGGCGCGTCGTGTACCAGCAGCGCGGCCACTGCGCCGCTGCCCAGGCTGGCCATCGTGTCCGCCGGCAACGCGAGCGCCCGTTGATGCACCGCCCGCTGCAAACGCCCGGTCAACGCGACCCCCAGGCGAGCCGCGGCGCGGCTGTAGCCGAATCGGGCGAGCGCCTTCAGGGCCGCGACTGCCACGATCACCCAGGGCAACCCCCACCGCAGGGAGGCGACGCTCGGCGCCTCCGGCAGCCAGGGCGCCAGCACCGCCGGCCAATGCAACGGCGCCCCACCGAAGAGCGCTCGCAGGGCCGGCCCGACCAGCAGCCCGTAGGCCCCCGCACAAACCGCCAGAACGGCGGCCCACAGGATGATCGCCGCGGTCTGCCACCGGTCGCTCCGCGTCAGCCAGGTCGAGACGCCCCTCACCGGCAGCACCCGCGTCCAGCCCCTACCCGCAAGTCGCCGTTCACGGTAGAACAAGGCTTCACAGTGAGGTGCCCGTGTCCAGCCCGCTCGCAGAGGTCCAGTTGCGCTTCGACGATCCGGCGCTCTTCGTCCGGTTCTGCGATTTGCAACTCCAGCGCGGCTGGTTGGACACCCAGGTGACGGCCCCCCTTGTGCCCGGCGCGAGCATGGAATTGGTCATCCACCCCCCCGGTGGACTCGCCGCATTGCGGGCTCCGGCGCGGCTCGTCCACCGCGCGCCGACCGGCGCCGCCCGGGTGCGCTTCGCGCTCTCGGACGGCACCCGCGCGTGGCTCGACGGCTATGTGGCGGCGCTGCGGGTCTTCCGCCCCGATCCGACCCGACCAGAGGACCCGGACGATCCGCGCGGCCTCGCCGGTCGCATCCAGGATCTCACCTACTACGAGCTGCTCGGCACCGCCTCCGACGCCCCGGATGCCGTCATCCAGGCCGCCTTTCACGAGCTCTCCCGCCAGTACCACCCCGACCTCTTCCACGGCTTGCCGCCGGCCCGCCGCCAGCGCATCGGGCAGATCTATCGCCGGCTCAACGAGGCGTACAGCGTGCTGCGCTCGCCCCCCCGCCGGCGCGCCTACGACCGCGGCCTGGAGGGGCCGCGGCACCGTTGGCGTCTGCGCTGGAGCGACGAGGCGCCCGCCGCCGAGGAGCCCCGCGAGCCCCGCGAGCAGCTCCCCCGTGGCATCTGGTACTGGCACCGCGCACGCCTGCGGCTGGAGCAGCCAAGGCCCCGCCACGGACCCCCAGACGTCGAAGCCATCCGCCTCCTGCGCACGGCCTGCGCCCTGGAACCCGAGAACCCGGGCTTTCGCGACGCCTTGCGGCGCGCCATGAATCCGGAACTCGTCGCGGGTCGGGTGGCGACCCCGCGGCCCGCCATCGCGCATCGAAACGCGAGCCCGGGGGACCTGGCCAATGTGGTGGTGCGGCGCACGCCGAACCCGAAGAAGCCTCGCTGATCTGGAGACACGGCACCTCGAGCGGTGTCGCAGGCGCGGGTCCACCGTTGCCGCGGCCGGTGCGATCGGCGAGTTACCCGCCGCAAACCCCGTGGCCGGCGCGTCGGCGACAGTAAAAGGCATGGGCGAAAGGCGCCCCGACAGCATCAGAAGCGGCCGGTCCAGCCCACCAGCCCGCCACCGGGAAGAGCGCCCACCTGCACCTGGCCCTCGGCCTTCGCCTGATCGGCGTCGAGCCAGAGCCACGCTGCCACCCCAACCCCTACGGCCGCCAACCCGAAGCTGATGTCCGCCAGCAAGGCGCTCTGCTCCGCATCGGCCTTGTACGCCTGAGCCGGGCCTCGGCGATCTGCCGCCCGGGCCTTGGAGGCGTCGTCGAGGGCCTGGAAGCCGAAGACGGCGCCAGTGGCCGCCGCGGCGACGCCTGCGCCCAGCACCACCCACGGCAAGACCCCAGCACCCTCTTCCACCACCTCGACGTCCGGGGGCCGGTTCGCGTCGACCTTGGCTTTCACCTCAGCGGGCTTGGCGGGCGACGGATCGCCGCCAAGCTGCTGGATTCGATGGATGATCGCCGTCTCGTCCGCAGGCTCGGTGGCCAGGTACGCGCGATACCACTCAATCGCTCCGCCCTTGTCGCCGATCTGCTCCCGGCTGCGCGCCACGTTGAACAGCAGGTCACGGTGACGGGTGAGCGCGAAGGCCTGCTGAAACGCGACCGCTGCCTCCTCGAAGCGCCCCTTGCGGTAGTGCTCCAGGCCGCTGAAGAACAGTGTCTCGGCGCGATCCAGAGTCTCCTGATCCAGGATCCCGATCTCGCGGACGTCTTGGACCTCGTCTTCGCCCTCCGCCGCGATCCCCACCGCCGGTGCAAGACCCACGGCGAACGCGATGGACAGCCAGCGCAAGCGGAACATCAGTTCCCCTCGCAGGCGGTGAGGTCAGGGCCACACCCTGCGGCGCCCGGACCAAACCGGCAGCAGCCAACCTGGCCCCCGAACCCTTGCTGCCCCCCCGGCGCTGCGGCTCCACACTGGATCCCGCGCTGGCCCGCCTCCAGGCGCCCGCCAGCGTTGCCGCCGTCGCCGCCCTCACCGCCCACGCCGGCGCTGAAGGTCTGTGACTCCACCACGGGATCGTTCACCGCGCGGCCATCGTAGCCTTCGAGGCGCACATTCGACCGGCTGAGCGCGCGGATGTTGTCCCGCTCAGGGTTGATGCGGAACAGGGCGAAGCTGGGCCCACCTCCGGCGCCACCCGCGTTGCCGCCGCAGCCACCGCGGCCACCGGTCCCGCCGCGTCCACCGTCCGGACAGCTCGGGCAGCTCGCGTCCTCGGCGGACACCCCGCCCAGGCCACCGAGCTGGCCCACCCCACCGGAGCCGCCATCGCCTCCGATGCCGCCCCGCCCGGGCAGGAGCCGGACGTTCTGGAAGCGGACGATGCCGTCCATCACGGTCACCGCGAAGGAACCGCCACCCCCTTGGCCCGCACCACCGGCCAAGCCGGCGCAGCCGCCACCCCCGCCACCACCGCCGCCACGCCCAGCAGTGCCGCCGCGCCCTTCTGCACCGCCGCCGCCGCCGCCGCCACCGCCGTTCACGGCGGTGCGCCCAGCCACCGAGCCGCGCGAGACCCACACCGACGTCGCCTCATCGATCCGCCCTTCGCGGACACCGGCAGCCCCGTTGTCGCCATGCGCACCATCGCCGCCCACGCCGCCTGCGGATCCGGCCCCGCTGTTGGCGCCCTCGCCCAGGCCGGCCGCGCCGCCCAGATCCCCCGCCCCCGGATCACCGTCCTCGCCATCGCTCCCGCCGCGGGCACCATCGCCACCGCGGCCGCCTGCGGTGCCGACCTGACAGACCAGGTTGCTGCCGCCCCGCCCCCCGTCGCTCGGGTTCGGGTTGTCCATCCCAGCGGTGCCCCGGGAACCGGGGCTCCCGGCCGGTGCGCGGGGCACGTCGTCGCCGCCGTTACGCCCGTCCTGCCCGACTCGACCCTGGCCGCCACGGCCGGAGGCGATGGTCACGTCGCGGATGATCAGGTTCTCGCCGACGTCGATGGCGATGACGCCCACCGAACTGCGGTCCTCGGGCGCGTCTGTGGCGCGCACCACCAGGTGATCCAGATACGTCTCACGATCGATGCCCTGGTACCGCAGCACCACGTGGTTCCCGGTCAGCACCGTCTCACCGACGTCGTCGCCCACGCGGCGCCAACCGTTGGCTGCGTCGTACCCCCCGTGGATCGACAGCCCCGCTGGCACGAGCAGGCCAAGGTCGGCCACGTCGTCGGGCGCGCTCGGACCGGCCGTCACGTCGTACACCCCGATCGCCATGTAGATGGGCCGCGGCGGGTTGTTGGGGGCCGAGAGCTCGATGGCCTTCGCCAACGTGCGGAGGGGCCGATCCTGGTTCCCTGTCGCGGGGGCCTCGTCCTGACCGGTCGGCGACACGAAGATCGCGCGGTTGAGCTGCCCATCGATCCCGTCGCAGTTCAGGTCCACGAACTCCGGATCGGGCAAGTCGATGGCCCCAGGGTTGCATTCGCACCCGTTGGCCGGATCGCCATCGCGATCCTCGAAGGGCGGCACGCACGCGCCCAGGGTGCAGTTCCCAGCCTCACAGGCGACCATGGCGTTGTCGCGGGCGCAGCTCACGTTGCAGGCTCCGCAGTGCTGCACGTTGCTGTCCAGGTCGAAGCCCTCGTCCACCGGCCCATCGCAGTCATCGTCGAGCCCGTTGCAGATCTCGACCTGGGGCGGCACCACATCGCCCACGCACTCAACCTCGCCCGCCACGCAGGTGGTGACCCCGGGCCGGGCACAAATTCCCAGGCCAAGCGGGCACTGGCTGCCCAGATTGTCAAAGCCCTCGTCGGTACTGCCATCGCAGTCGTCGTCCACCGGGGTCCCCCCGGCGGGCGTGCACGCCTCGGGCGTGGGCACCCGCGCCATCAGGCGGTTGCCCCGCTCGTCGGCACAGAAGAGCTGCTGGTTCCCATCGCAGATCTCGCGTCCCTGGACCTGACAGCCGCCGTCGCCCACCACACAGACGCCGCCCGCCACCTGGTCGTCCACCAGCCCGTTGCAGTCGTTGTCCAGGCCGTCGCACACCTCGGGTCCCTCGGCAGGGCCCGGCTGGCCGCCTTGGCACTGCGCCACGCCTTCGACGCACGCGACCGTGCCTCGCTGACTCGACTCCGCGCAGACGCCCTGGCCCACCTTGCAGGGCTGACCCACCGCCAGCGGGCCATCCTCGATCGGCGACTCGAAGACAAAGCCCTCGTCCACCGTGCCGTTGCAGTCGTTGTCAATGCCGTCGCACACCTCGGGGACCTCGCCCACCGTGGGCGCGCCCTGGTCATCCAGGCAGGTCCCGAAGGCGAAGACGACCGTCCCATCGGGGCCCTCCGATGCTTCGCACCGCTGCGTCCCGCTGGTACAGGCGCCCACGTCGGTGCCACACGGACGAACTTCGTTCTCCTGGCAGCACCCGCCGACCCCCTCGTCCACCAGGCCGTCACAGTCGTTGTCCAGGTCGTCGCAGACCTCTTCCGTCGGCTGAACGTCCGGCGCGCCGGGTGTGGGCTGACACGCAAGCTGGCCGTCATCGCCACACGCCTTGACGCCCGCCTGACCACAGGTGCCGACCCCGGTGCGGCACTCGGCGCCCAACTCGAAGCCCTCGTCCACGCGCCCGTCGCAGTTGTTGTCCTGGCCATCGCAGCGCTCGACGCTGCTCGCCAGAGACGCACCCACCTGGCGATTGCAGGCCCCATCGGCCGCACCGAAGTCCAGGGTCAGCCCCCCCTTCGTCATCGCCCGTGCCGGCTGCAGGAGCCGGAAGACACACCCCGCTGTGGCCTCGCAGCTCGTGTCGGCCGCCAGCGAGCCGCCCAGGCAGGGATCGGCGGCGCCGTCGCTGTCGAACAAGAAGAGTGCCCCGCTGACGCTCGCCCCATCGCGGAAGGGCAGATCCGCGGCGCCCCGCGCACGGAAAGGGGTGGCAGCGTCCGACTCCCAGTCAAACGCCAGCCGGATCGGCTCGTCTTCGTCCAGGCGCAGCACCAGGCAGGCAGCACCGGGCGCTTCGGCGCTGATGGCGTCCAGCGTCCCCCGGCACGAGGCCTCCCCCTCCGCCTCACCGACGCAGCCCGCCAGTTCGACCTTGACGGCCACCGGCTCGGCCTCGCTGCAGGCCGCCGCCCAGACCAGCAGACCCATCCACAGCACGGCTCGCCCATGTCGGCGCATCGGATTCGCCCTCACTCGACTTTGAAAAGCGTCGGCGCGAACCGATCCGCCGACGGCATCGCGTCGGCGGGATCCAGCGCGGCACCGAAGCGCTGCTCCCAGAACTTCATCAACGCGGGGCGATGCCCCTCGAGCCCCGCGGCCACCTCGTAGTCGCGGCGCTCGGCGCCCCCGTCTACGAAGTCGAACACGGTCAACCGCCGCCCACCGGTCGGGGTCGGCTCCAGGTAACCCAACACCAGCTCTTCGGCGTGGACCTTCTCGCTGACCTGGAACAGCAGCTCCGAGATGTACACGTCGCTGAAGGCGTCATCGCCTTCGAACGGCATGCTGGCCAGCGGATCGAAGTCCTCACCGCGGTTTCGGGCGTCCTTCAGCTTGGCCCGCAAGCTCTTCGACTCGCCCTTCTTCAAGGTCACCAACTCCCCCCACCGGACCCGGCCCGCCTTGCGCACCTCGACCAGGTGTGGACCCGCGGAGACGAAAGGATCCACGTAGGGGACGTCCTGCCCCACCACCCCCACCGCCCGGTTGTCCACGTAGACGTGAGCCCCGTCGATGTTCGCCGTGACCTTCAGCTCGGCGGTCCCGGCGATCGAGGTCTGCCCGCACTTGTCCGCGAGCGGCTCGAACTGCTCGAGCGGCCCCAGGTTACCCGCCAGGTTGCGGGTCAGAGCCACATACTCGCAGTAGGCCTCGGTGGCCTTCTCGGGGTTCTTGGCCGCCGTGTGGGCCAGGTAGTAGTAGAAGAAGATCCCGCGCAGCAGCCCGCGATCCTGGACGAAGGGGATGCCACGGTCGTAGAAGCGCCGCGACCGGAAGAGCTGCTCCAGCGCCTCCTCGGCCTCCCCCTTCTCAAGGGCCCGCTGCGCATCATTGAAGTGTCGCCGGGCGCGCTCCAGGTGAGCTTTGGACAGGTAGCCCACGTCGAACCGCGGCTCGATGGCCAACACCGCGGGGACCTTCTTGGGCGCCTCGGTCGCCGACGCCTCGAACATCACCCGCAGGTCGCGCTCCACGCGCACTCCGCTGTTCTCATCGACACCGCCCCGCGCGAAGACCAGCACGACCACCTTCCCGGCGTCCTCGGCGAGGGCGCCCGGGGCGCCGAGCGCCATCGCAAGCAGGACGGCGAGCGACCTCACTTCAGGTCGCCCATCGTGAAGCCGACCACGTAGACGCGCTCCCAGGTCTTCTCGGTGGAACCCCGCTGCCCAAGCGCCTTGAACGCCAGCTTGAGCTGCCCCCCGGCGTTGTAGAGGGACAGGTCGCTGTTGAGCTGGGTGCCCGTGTCCAAGGTCCCCTTGGCCGACTCGTCTCGACGGACCCACATCACGGGGTTGTCGGCCTTGAAGTCTTTCTTCACGTAGAGCAGCGTCGTGCCGTCGGGGGTCCAGACCGGCCCCTCGTGATCATCAACCACGACGTCGCGCGCCAGCCGGCGCGGATCCGAGCCGTCCAGGTTGACCACATAGAGGTCGAACTGCTTGTCGTTCTCGTTGCCCTTGTTTGCGTAGAACGCCACGGCGGTCCCGTCGGGCGACCACGACGGGCGGATCTCATCACCGCCCCACTCCGTCACCATCTTCGTGGTCTCGCGCGCGCGTTTCACATCGAGCACCACGCCGATGTCCTGTCCACGGTTGCCGGTCTGCGAACGCGTGAAGAGCAACGCGCTCTTCCCGGGCGCCCACCGCGGCCCGTACTCGGTCATCGTAGGCCAAGAGGTGACCTGCAGCGGCTTGTCGCTCTCGCCCCCAAGGTCGATGAGCATGATGTCGCCGGAGTCCGTCTGCTGGGACGTGAAGGCGATGAAGCGCCCGTCTGGGGACCAGGCAGGCTGCCCGTCATTCCCGGGGTTCGTGGTGAGCCACGCGCCGTCTGCGAACAAGTCGAAGTTCTTCTTCGGGCCTCGGCTGCTGAAGACATAGGGCTTGCTCAGCAGCTTCATGTCCGGCGCCCACGCGAACTCCACGACCGGGGGCGCCTTGGCACCCAGCCGTGCAGCGGCCGACGCCCGCCCCGCCGTGACCTTGGCCTCACCGACCTTCCGGCCGTCCTCGGAGAACTTCACGATCCAGGTCTCGCGAAGCTCCTTCTTGGGCTCATAGATGTCGATGGCAAGATGCAGCCCGTCGGGCGACCAGCGCGGCGCCTGACAATGCGCCGAGGGTCGGTCGGCAACCTGCCGAGGGGTGCTGACGTCCGCCTGTGCCGCCGTCGTGCCGAGCACGAGCCCCGCCACCGCAATGTTGAATCGAGTCGTCATCGATCGTCCCTCAGTATCTCAGATCAACGCTGGCCCGGTCGGGCTGCGGGTCATCGAGCAACAGCACCGTGGTCACCACGGCGGCGGCCGCGGCGGCGCCCCCCAGACCCACGTACCACCAGAGGTTGGAACCCCCACCGTCGCCTTCGCCGGTGTCCACCGACTGCAGGAAGATGGGCACCTCCGGGGGATCCCCTTCGGCAATGGTGAACTGCACCCCGTTGGCCCGGTATTCGCCGTAGGGCAGGTACACCTTGGTGGGCAGCTCCACGTCCACCGACCGGAACCGCTCACGGATGGAGAGGAAGCGCTGCTTCTTCTCCTTGTTGATGATGCCGGTCTTGGCCTCGAAGAAGATCCGACCGCGGCGCTTCTGCTCCTGGGGATCAGCCAAGAAGGTCACGCCCCCATAGAGCGCCGCCATCTCGTTGTAGCCCTCAGCCGCCGACTGCCGTTGGCGGTCGGTGTTCGCCACCGCCTTGGCCTTCTCGGCTGCCGCAAAGGCCTCCTCGAGCAACAACAGCTCGTAGGCGGCCCGCGCCAGGTAGAACTGGGTGCGGAAATCGTCGGCGCCCCCCGGCATCTTCACGGCCGCCTTCAGCTTCGCGCGGGCCTGCTTATACAAGCGTTTACGGAGGTAGAGGATGCCTTGGTCCCGCGTGTCCTCCAGGGTCGCGCCGGGCACCTGCGCCACAGCAGCAGACGGCGTCGCAGCCCCACAGAGCGCCACCAGGAGGAGCCACGACAGGCGCCAAGCCCCACGACCACACACCTGAACGCCGCCTGTGGCGGGGCGCTCGGGCCGGGCTGAGGTGACGACGGCGGGGCTGCTCATGGTTCCTCCTCGATCGGATCGGCTGACGCGAAGCACGCTACCCAATGGCCGGGTCCGAGCGCTACCGGCTCCGGACGCTCCTGACGACAACGAGTCAGGAGCCCTCGCTCGCGTGCCACTGGACAGTCCGCGGCATAAACGCAGCCGCCGTGCCGCTGTTCACCGCCCACGCCAACCTCGATCACGCTCGGCCCCTGGCTGGCATGATCCTCAGAAAGGTGGGCAGCACGCATGAGGCGCGCCGTGTAGGGATGGTGCCGTGGATCCCCCAGCCGCTCGGCGGGGATCTCCTCGATGATCCGGCCCTTCAGCATCACCACGACCCGATCGGCGATGCGCCGCACCAGGCCCAGATCATGGCTGATGAGCATGTACGTCATCGACGACTCCTTCAGGCGGCGGAGCAGGTCGATGATCTGAAGCTTGATGGCGGCGTCCAGGCCGCTGGTGGGCTCGTCGGCCACGATCAGCTTCGGCTGGGTGGCCAAGATCCGTGCCAGGCCCACCCGCCGCCGCTCCCCGCCCGACAGGCTCTCCGGGCGCTGCTCAGCCTTCGCGCTCAGGCCGACGCGCTCGAGCAGGCCGCCGATGTGCTCCGCGCGGCCCTCCGCGTCCAGCTTCGGCCGGTGCAGCCGGAGGGACTCGTCCAGCATCTGCCGGACGGTCATCTTCGGGTGCAGGTTTGCCCGCTGGTTCTGAAAGACCATCTGGAACTCGCGACGCTTCAGGCGCAGCGCTTTGCCACGCAGCGCACGAAGGTCGTTGCCGCCGAAGCGGATTTCACCCGCGGTTGCCGGCGTAAGGCGCAGGAGGACCTTGCCGAGCGTGGTCTTGCCGGAACCCGACTCGCCAATGACCGCCAGCACCTCGCCCACGCGGATCTGCAGATCGACCCCATCCAGCGCCCGGGTCTCGTGGCTCCCGCGCAACAGGCTCTGGGAGCGAAACCGCTTCACCAGGCCGCGGGCCTCCAGCAACAGCTCGCTCATGCCGCCGCCTCGAAGGCCAGATCAGCGGCGGCGAGCAGCGACGCCGTGTACGGGTGACGTTCACCCACGCCCGCCTTGAGGTCCGCCACAGCCACCGTCTCGACCACTTTCCCGTGCCGCATGACGATGATCCGGTCCGCCAGGAAGAGCACCTCGCGGATGTCGTGCGAGATGTAGAGCATCGACCGGCGCCGGTCGGCCAGCAGCTCCCGGAAGAGAGCGACGATCTCCGCCCGCACCGTGGTGTCCAGGCCCGTCGTGGGCTCGTCGGCGATGAGCAGCATGGGCGCCCGCGCCAGAGCGACCGCGATCATCGCGCGCTGGCACATGCCCCCTGAGAGTTCGTGGGCGTAGCTGCTGTGCACCCGCTTGGGGTCATTCATCTGGACCCGCGCCAGCCACTCGACAGCCCGCCCCGCTCGCCCCGCCCGATCCAGCTCTGGCTGAGCGAGCCGAACGGACTCCTCCACCTGTGCGCCGATGGTCATCAGGGGGTCGAGGGAGTGGCGGGGGTTCTGGAACACTGCGGTCATGGCCCGACCCCAAAGCGGCCGCATCGTCCGGTGGACCAGGCGCTGCCACCGGCGGTCGTTCTTCACCAAGCGGTCGCCCCGCGGCTTCACCACTCGACCCAGGTCGGCCAGAAGGTCCTGCGGTCCTGCCCCCTCGTCGAACAGCACCTGACCTTGGACCACGCCTGGACGACCCCCGACCAGACCCAGCACCGCCAGGGTGCTCATGGTCTTGCCGCTGCCCGACTCCCCCAGAATGCCCAAGACCTCACCGCGCTCCAGATGGAAGCTGACCCCGTCCACCACGCGCTTGCGGCCGTGGCGGGTGTCGAACTCGATCACCAGATCGCGGACATCGAGCAGGCGACTCATCGAATGGCCTCCTCATCCCGCCGCGCCAGCAAGTTCCCGAAGGCCAGGAAGGCCGCAATGGTCACCGCGATGGCCACGGCGGGGAAAACCCAAGGCCATGCGCTGGCCCCTCCGAGCTCTCGGGTCTGGGCCACCATGTTCCCCCACGAGGGTGTTGGCTCCTGCACCCCGTAGTCGCCCAGGTAGGACAAAGCGGTCTCGACGAAGAGGACGTAGCCGAAGACGTAGGTCGCCTGGCGGATGAGGAGCGGCCGGGCCTGCAGCCAAAGGATGTGGTACAGCAGGATTCGCGTCGTCGAGAAGCCGTGCGCCACGTGGGCGAGGATGTAGTCCTCCGACCCGAGGGCCTCGACCTTGCGCCGAATCACCGTCGCGATCGAAGGGATGAACAGCACCCCCGCCACCCCGGCAATGAGGGTGATGGAGGGGTTCAGGATCGTGCAGACGAGGATGATGAAGATCAGCCGCGGCAGGGTATCGACGAGCTGGAGAAAGCCGACCACGAGGGTTCGACCCCAGCCCTCGGCATACCCGGCGATGGCGCCGAGCAGCGCCCCCGCCATGGTCGCGATCCCAGCGGCCATCAGGCCCGGCAGGAAGAATGCCTCGGTCCCCTTCATGAGCCGCATGGCCACGTCGCGGCCCTGGGCGTCGGTCCCAAGCCAATGCCCGGCTCCGGGTCCCAGCAGCTTCTGTTCGTAGTCCACCGCAGCGGCCGGATCGTAGCCGATCAGCGGCGAGACGAGCCCGATCGCGATCACCAACGCCACAATGGCCCCGCTGCCCCAGAAGGCGATGCGTTCCGCCCTACCCCCCACGAGCCACCTCACGGGGGTCCACCAGCGTCCGCAGAACATCAGCGATCAACGTGGAACCGATCACCGTCGCGGTGAACAGCACGCTGATCCCGACTACCACCGGAAAGTCGCGCTCGCGGGACGCTTCGAGCAGCAGGTATCCAGCGCCCTCGAGCGTAAAGATGTACTCCACGATCACCACCCCGCCGAGGACGATGGGCAGCCGCGCTGCGTAGCCGGATACCAGCGGTACCAGCATGTTGCGCGCGATGTGGCCCCAGGTCCGCGCCCCCTTCGCCTTCACCGCGGCGATGAACTGCGCGTCGCGCAACCCCTCGAGCTCAGCCCGAATGGCGTTGAAGAAGTCCATGAACAGCCCATCGCCCAGCAGCAACGCCAACCCGGCGAAGACATAGGGCATGAGGCTGTCGGTGTAGATCGGGATGGGGTACCACGGGGGTGTCTCGTAGTTGAGCTGCTCCCAGTAGCGGTGGATGGTCCAGTTGAGACCCTGCGCGAGCAGCACCGCCTGCACAAAGGACGGCGCCGACGTGATCACGTACAGCGGACCTGTGAGGAGTTGCTGACGCCCCGCTGGCCGGCCCAGGACCAATGCGCCCAGCAAGGCCAGCGCCAAGCTGGCCAGCAGCGTCAACCCTGACAGGATCAACGTGATCTTGAAGGCCGGCCAGGCGACCGCCATCACCGATTCGCCCGCCGCCACCACCAGGGAATCCCCGAAGTCGCCGCGCGCCGAACGAAAAAGCCAGGCGAAGTACCCCGTGAGGGGGTCCCGATCCAGGCCGAACTCAGCCAGCAGCCGCGCCTTCACCTGTGGCGGCGTGCCCATGGGGCTGATGGCGTCGATGGCGTCGCCGGGAGCCGACCGGATCGTGATGTAGATGACAAAGCTCGCCCCCATCAACAGGACGAGCGCGCCCCCCGTCCGACCTGCCGCGGCGAGGAGAAGCCGCAGCGCTCGGCTCACTGCATCAGCTCCCACCCGGGGAAGAACGTGAAGTACGAGTACGGCGAGACCATGACGTTGCGCACTCGCTTGCTGATGCCGGAGTAGATGTCCAGCGACCACAGGAAGAAGTACGGGAGGTCTCGGTTGAGCTCCGCGTGCAGCTTCTTCATGTACTCCTTGTACTGCTTGTAGTCGCGCGTGGCCTTGGCCGTGTCGAGCAGGGTGTCCACCTGCGCGTTGTTGTACCCGATGAAGTTCATGACACCCTGGCTGTGGAACAGCGGGTAGACGTCCTCCACGTCCTTGAAGGACCAGACGTTGAGGGTCAGATCGAACTTCTTGCTGGTGAACACCTGCTCCCGGTAGCGGGCGTGATCCACGTACTGCGGGCGCACGATCACGCCGATCTTCTTGAGCTGAGCCTGAATGCCCAGGAACAACGGCTGGTTGCTCGTGAGTTCCTTGTCGAGCACGAACTTGAAGTCCAGCTTGTTGCGACCCTTCTTCCGCGAGTCACCCTTCATCTTGTAGCCGGCGTCTTCGAGCATCTGCGCCGCACGCTCCACATCGGGCTCACGGGGGGTGACCTCGAAGTTGTAGAAGGGGCTGGACTCGGTGAAGGGACCACCGAGGATGTCCCCGCGACCCAAGTGCGCCTCCAACAGCTCCTCGCGGTTGATGGCCAGCGCGATGGCCTCCCGGACCACGGGGTCCTTCAGCGCACCGCTCTCGTGATTGTAGGCCATGTACCACCACGAGACCGTGTGGTAGGGCTCCAGGACCACCGAGTCGCTGTTCTCGAAGATCGCGATGTTCTTCGGCGGCACGAAGATCACTGCCTGCACACCGGCCTTGCCACCGGAGTACTGCAGCAAGTTGATCTGCGCCGACTTGTCGGGCGTGTGCTGCATGAGCACCTGGCCGACCCGCGGCTGCCGCCAGTGGCTGCCGTTCACCTCGAGGGTGACGCTGCGCAGGCTGAACTTGCTGACCTGGTAGGGGCCCGTGCCGATTGGCTTGCGGCCGAAGCGGTCCTTCCGCGTGATGGTCGTCGATGTGAAGGCGTGCTTCGGCATGATCTTGAAGGTGAAACGCTCTTCGGGCTCGGCGATCGGCCGATCGAAGCTGAAGTGCACCTGGAACTGCCCGGACGCCTGCACGTCGCGGATGAAGCGGTACTTGCTCTTCGCGTTGAAGACCGTCTTCTTGTCCTGGGCCGCCTTCACGGTGAAGACCACGTCATCCGCCGTGAACGGCTGCCCGTCATGCCACTTCACCCCCTCGCGGAGGACGAAGGTGATCCCCATGTTGTCGGGATCGCGCTTCCAAGAGGTCGCCAGGCTCCCCTCGATGTCGCCGCGCTTGTTCTGCAGCACGAGGCCATCGAAGATCAGCTCGACCATCCGCACCGCGCTCATGTCTTCAGCGAAGAACGGCAGCAGGGACGACGGCCGGGCGTCCTCGGGGTAGCGGAACGTCTGGGCCGATGCCGGCGAGGCGGCGACCGCCAACAGGCATCCCATGGCGAGGCTGGCGATGAATCGGTGCATCATCGGCGCTTGGGCTCCTTGATCGACTCCGTGACGGGTCACTGACCGGCAGTCGCGCTGCCGTCGTGCTCCATGGCCTTCAGGCTCAGCAGATCGCGGAGCATCTCCGCGGGGCCGCTGGCTGCCGGCACCTGTTCTTTCATTCGACTGAGGTACTTCAACGCCACCCGCCGCTGGCCGATGCCCACCTGATCGTAGGCGGCAGCCGCGAGGGCAGGCAGCGTATTCCGGGGTGATGGCGCCATGGCGGCTGTCTTGTCCTCGGCGGCCTGCCTGGCCTTCACGGCGGCGGCCGGCTGGCCCGACATCGCAAGAGTCGCCGCATACCGGCGCTGCACGCGGTCGACGTAGCGCTCCACCAACGAGAGCTGGCTGAGATCCTGCTGACCCTTCGCCGCGGCACCCAAGGCTTGAACCTCACCCCTCAGCGCCCCCGCCAGCACGTCCCGATCCTCCGGGAAGATCCCGGTGTCCAAGGGCTTGCCAAGCACGGCGCCGGCCCAGCTTCGCAGAACCCGCTGGCCGACGGTAGTTCCTTCCAGCTTGGCGAACGCGGCTTCGGCGGCGGCCTTCTCCCCGGCTTCGACCAGGGCCTGCACGCGCAAGGCGCCCACGCCGGCCAACAGATCCGCGCGGTCGAGGAACTCGCTGAGAGCCAACATGGCGAACGGCGCCTCCGCGGGGGGCGCGGCCAGCAGGCGCTCCAAGCGCTGCGCGGCAGCCTTGGGGCGACCCAACAGGAGTTCGGCTCGTGCGGCGTGGTACGCGGGCCAACCTTCAAGCTTGTCCACCGCCTCCAAGGCGCGCGCAGCCCAGATCTGCGCCTCGAACCCGGCGACCAGCGGATCGCGAAAACCGATCCGCTCGAGGCCCTCGCCGATCGCGAAATCGGCGGCCTCCGGGTCGTGGCCCTTCAGGCGCCGCTGGCTCTCTCGCCAGTCGCCCTGCCGGGCCGCCGCCCATGCACCCAGACGCTGCTGATAGGTCTCGCTCGTGCCGGCCGGCCACTCGGCAGGGGCCGGCCCTTGGCCGCGCAGATGCAGCGCGAGGGGCGACGCCGCGTCGGCAGCCAGATGCGGCACCCAGCCGGCAAGGCTCGGGTCGCTCCCCACCCGGGCGAGCGGCTCAGCCGCGTCCTTGCCCTGCCGAACCAGGAGGCGTGCCTGAATCAGCGCGCGCCACGCGGCGGTCTGTTCGGCGTTCGGCCGCGTCCCTACGGCGTCCAGCCAGCGCTCGGTCAGCCCCACCTGGAGCAGCCCAAGGGAGTGATTCGCGTCCGCCAGATCCAGCGCAGCGCGCGCCAGACCGGTGCGAGCGTCCACCGCGTCGGCCGAGCGAGCTGCGGCGTCGAACCCCTCGACCGCCGCCGCCGGATCGCCGACGAAGAGCCCCCGCCAGCCATCGCCTGCCGTATCGGCCAGCTTGGACAACACGTCGGGATCACGAGCGATGGCCAGGATCCAGCTGCCCTTCGCTGCCGCTCGATCTGCGGTCACGTCTACCGGCTTGGGGGCGTCAGCGGGAGCCGCCGCAGGCGCCTTGGCCTTCTTGCGACAGCCAGGCAACGCTGCGGCCACCAGGACCAGGCAGAGGGCAGTACGCATGCGGCTCAGAGCTCCACCCGGCTCTTCAACTCGTTGAGCTCACGGATCTTGCCCTGCGCCCGCGCCACGGCCCCCGGGTTCGCGCCCCGGCTGAAGGTCTCGTAGCGCTCCCACATGCTGATCGCCTTGTCCACCAGCGTCACGTTCGCCCGCTTCGGGTCATCATTGAACTGGCGCTGGAACTCGAACTCCAGGATCTCGGCGTGGAAGCGGTACGCGTCGGCCTTCTGATCGGCCGGCAGCCGACGCATCTTCGCCTCCACCCGCCGCATGGTGCTCAGCGCCTTGCGGAAGTTCTTCACCTGGGCGTAGGCCTTGGCGAGCGAGAGCAGCACGTTCGGATCGTGCTTGTAGCGCCCACGCTTCGTGGCCACCTCGAGCGCCGCCGTCTGCCGCTTGTAGTCCTTCAGCTTGTAGTAGTAGTCCGCCAACAGCCGGTTGGCCTCGTGGTACCCCGGGTGGGTCTGGTCGATCTGCGCCAGGAAGTCCACATCACCGCGGCTGAGGACCTGGGTCCGCGCCAGGTTGGCCTTGATGCCGTCCAAGCGGTCCGAGATCTCCTCACGGCCCATGCCTGCCGCCGAAGGCGCGCTGCCGCCCGCCACGGAGACCTTCTTGTTGATGGCAGACTTGTCCACCACGTCGCCGTCATCCTCGAGGATACCGCCCCCAAGGTCTGCGTTCTCGGGGCGCTTGCGCTCGGCGGGCGGCGCAGCGGCGATCACCGGCGGGGCCGTCGGCACCTCCGCCACCGGATCATCCAGGAGCGCAGCAACGTCGGCCGGAGGTTCCGGCGGCGCCGCAGCGGGCGGGGGCGCATCGACCGCGCCCAGGCCTGGCGCCTCACCCGGATCGTCGAACAACTCATCCAGGCCGCTGCCCCCCTTGGCCACCGGTGCCGGCGGCGGATCCGGCTCCACCGCCGGAGGCGGCTCGGGATCATCCGCAGGCGGGGGCTCGGGCTCGAAGCGAGGCGCCGGCTCTCGCGGCGCGGCCGCCCGCCGCTCCTGACGGGGCGCAGGCTGCGCCGCCGCAAACAGGTCGGCTGCCGGCGGCGTGGGCTCACGTGCAGCCACCACCGGCGGCGGCTCGGGCGCGGCCGGGGGGGGCTCCGGTGCCGCAGGAGGCGGCTCGGGAGCCGCAGGGGGCGGCTCCACCTCAGCCGGCGGGTCGGCCTGAGGCGGCTCGACAGCGGCCACCGAGGGCGGCGCTGCGGGCGGCGCCGCTGCGGGCGCGTCATCCCCACCCAGCGCGCCGGCTTTCTTGGCCGTCAGCAGGTAGATCTCGTCCTCCTCGGCGAAGGCACCCGACATCTCCACGCCGCCCGCCTTGGCGGTGAACGGCGCCCCGGGGACGCCGGTGACGCGCAACAGCGCGTTGCCGCTGGCGCCCGTCTTCCCCACCCGCTTTGCGTTGACCACCACCTCTTCGCCCGGCTGCTCCGTCCGGACCATGAAGAGGTAGTCCTTCTCGGGCCGCTGCAGGGTGGCGATGAAGTCGATCTGCAGCGGCCGCCCGTCCGCCGGGTAGGCGACGGTGTAGTTCCACTGGTTCGGATCGACGTTGGCCGGGACGCTGTAGCCCTGGGGAGGCTCCACGTTGAACTGCAGGCTGTCGCCGTTCTTCGCGGGGAACTTCCCCTTGAACGCGCCGTCCTGGTCCGTGATCCCGAACTTCTTGCCGTTGATGTAGAAGCGCACCATCTCGACGGGCTGGTTCGCCGTGTCGACGGTCCGCACGTTGAGGATCACCTCCTGCGCCTTGGGCGCCGGCGGCTCCTCCTTCTCGCACCCCACCAGGGCCAGCAGCCCCAGCGCGACCATGCTCGCTCGCTTCAGCGCGATCATTGAACGCCCCTCAGATTCCGGTCATGGGGATGGAGCTGTCGTCCTTCGTGCGCTCTTCCTCGGGCAACACGTCGGGCGCGGCCTCCCCGATGTCGGGGGTCCGGGTCTTCATGATCAGGTCAGTGACCTTCACCGGGCCCCCCTCGGCCTTCACCTGGAAGTGCAGGTCCTCAAACCCGAACTTCCGCACGTGAATCCGGTAAACGCCCTGAGGGATCGCTTCGGTCTCACCACGCTCGTTGATTCGCTGGCGGAGCACGAAATAGCCGCCGGAGTTCGTCACCACCAGGTCGGTCTGGGGCTCGGTGACCACCTCGGCCTTTTGGACGGGCGTGCCCCGGGAGTCCACCACCCGGCCCATGATCGCGATGGGGCCACCACCGCAGGCCACCAGCAGCGCCGCGCTGGCGAAAAACAGCATCATCCTCGCCATGTCAGCCGCCCATCCTTTCGCCGATCACCGTCAGGGCGTACTCCACCGTCCACTCCCGCGGATCCAGGTCGCGCAGCTTCGCCATGGTGTCGTAGGCCTTCTCCAGCTCACCCGACGCGGCCGAGTCGATGGCCTCGGTGATGAGCTTCTCTCGCATCTCAACCACCTCGGGGACCCGGTTCGCCTTGGCGATCTGATCCCCGATCTCCGCCACCAGATCGGGAGCGTCGTTCCTGAGCTCCTGGTTCTTGATGACGATGTAGGCCTGCGCGTACTTCTTCAGGCCCTCGGCGTAGAGCTCGCCCTTGTTCTTCCGCGCCTTTTCGGCCTTGGCGAGGATGGTCCGCCCCTCGTCGACCATGGCCCGAGCGTCCTCCAGGGCGCCGGCCCATCCCACGGCCGGGAGGCCCAACAGGAGTGCGAGGGCCAGGCCCGCGCGCCAGACAAGCAGCCTCATCTCATTCCTCCCCGCCACGGGTTCGACCGCGGCCGAATTGCAACATAGCTCCACCGGCAAGTCAACGCGCGGCCCCGGCGGTTGGATCTGAACAAATTCCGCAAAGTTGGACGCCCCCGGTCAGGGCGCAGCGACCTCGACGACGGTCCCAGCGGCGGCGGCGGCACCGCTCGCGGGCACCGCCGTGCCGCCCACGTCCACCTGAACTTCGACCTTGGTGTCGGCCTCGGTGATGACCGTGAGGGGGAGCTTGCCAATCCCCTTCCCGTCCCAGGTGACCGTTGCGCCGGCGGGGCCCTTGAAGACCACGTGCCCCAGGTCGGCGCGGGCCGCGGGCAACTTCACGTAGGCCGTCGCGGGCCCGGCCTGCGTGGGTACGGAGATCTTGTAGGTGACGTTGCCAGATACGAGCTGCAAGGCGTGCTCGGTCTTGCCCGCCTCGACGTCGAGCGTGATCGGGGTCTCGCCAACGAAGCGCCCGTCGTCGAAGATCTCGATCGGGCTCGGCTCGCTGCTGATGTCCAACTTCGGCGGGCCCACCGGCGCCTCGGCCGAGGCGCCCTTGCCGAAGGGGTCCAGCAGCACGACCGCCGCGGCGCCACCCGCCGCGATGATCAGCCCCAGGACCACCCAGAGCCACTTCTTGCCACCGCCCGAGGGCTTCGCGACCGGTGCAGCCACCATGTTCATCGGGACGCTGGTACGCGGAGCAGCGGCCATGGGCATGGCGGGCTGCCCCATCGGGCTCGGCGCCCCCTCGACCGTGGGGCGCTGGGGGGCGACACGCGGCCGGACCGCTGCGGGCTGCACCGGGCTCGGCGCCACGGGCCGAGGCGCGACCGGGGCCCTGGGGGCCACTGGCTGTGGCGCCGCCGGGCGCGGCGGCTGCGCGAACGGGTCGATCACGGCGGGCTGCTGTGCGCGCGGCCCCTGCACACCCGGACCACCGAACAGGGTCGACTTCGGTCGCGGGGGGGCCGGCGGCTCGTCGTCATCGAACTTGGGGATGGGCACGAGCCGCGACGGCTCGACCTCTTCGAGCTCGTCATCCTCGAGCTCGAGCATGGTGGGCTCGTCGTGCTTCGCTGGCGGCCGCTTCTCGAAGAGCCGGGCGGCCGGACCCGAACCGACCGAGGAGATGACGCTGTCTTCTTCGTCGTCCCCGCCAGCCAAGGCGTCCACCGTGTGGCTGAAGCCGGAGTCCAACGGGCCTGACACCGCGACCGGGGCTGCGACGGGCGCTGCCATCACCGGTGCCGCCGGCACGGGCGCCGCGTAGGCGGGAGACGGCAGAGGCGCCACCGGCGCCGGCAGCGCGGCAGCCACTGGCACGGGCAGTGCGGCCGCCACAGGCACGGGCTGCGCCACCGGCGCCGGCTGCGGCACGGGCAGCGGCTCGGCCACCCTGGGGGGCAGGGGCGCCGCCATGGGCACAGCCACGGGCGGCGCCGCGACCTGATCCTCCGGCTCGAACTGAGTGCGCTCGTCTGGATCGTCGTCGGTGAACTCCATCATGGTCCGCTCGTCGGCGTCACCGCTCACCGAGAAGTCCATGAGGTCAACGGCCGACAGCGACTCCGGCTCAATCCCGCCGGGCTCGGCGGTCGGAGGCTCGGCGAACGGCGGATCGTCGTCCTCGAAGGGGGACGGGCCCGCCGCGCCTGGCCGTTGCTGTTCGAGCATCATGGTTGCGCCCAGCGAAGGGGCGTCGTGCTCGTCGCTGCTGTCGTCGGCGCCGGAGGGACGCCGGCCGGGTTCGGTCACCGAAGCCATGGCCGCCAATCGAGCTGGGACGGCGTAGAAGCCGCTGTTGTACTTGTAGCCCTCGACCGCCTCGAGGAACTCGTCGGCGCTGCGAAAGCGCGCCTCGGGTTCCTTGGAGAGCGCCCGCAGGGCGATTCGCTCCAACTCCGGGGACACTCCCGCCCGCCGCGTCGACGGTGGCGCTGGCGCCAGGTCGAGGTGCATGCGCAGCACCTCGGCGGGCTGCTCGGCGACGAAGGGCGGTTGTCCACAGAGCATTTCGTACAGCACCACGCCGGCCGCGTACAGATCCGCCTTTGCGTCGACGGGCTTCCCGCGGATCTGCTCGGGGCTCATGTAGGGCGCTGTCCCGAACACCTTGCCACGCTGCGTCAGGTGGGCCAACGGCGCTGCATCGTCGGCCGACACCATCTTGGCGATCCCGAAATCCAGCACCTTCACGTAGGCCGGGTCCTCATCGACCCGCGCCAGGAAGATGTTGTCGGGCTTGACGTCGCGGTGCACCAGGTTGGCCCGGTGGGCCTCGGCCAACGCCCGCAGCAGCTCGGTGGTGACCTTGGCGGCGTCCCGCGCCGTCAGGGGCCCCCCACGCAGGCGAGCCCGCAGCGACTGACCCTCGAGCAACTCCATCGCGATGTAGAGCAGCCCGTCCGTGGTCTGACCGAAGTCGTAGATCGTGATCGCGTGGGGGTGCGCGAAACGCGAGGCCAGGTAGGCCTCGCGGCGAAACCGCTCCACCGAGATGACGTCCCCCGCTCGGCCGTGTACCAGCACCTTCAACCCGACGGCGCGGTCCATCGAAAGCTGACGGGCCCGGTAGACCGCGCCCATCCCGCCCGCTCCCAGGACCCCCTGCAGCTCGAAGCGGCCGTCGATCAGCCGCCCGAGGAGGGCCTCGGGCTCAAAGGGCCGGGGGTCGGACAATGGGTCTCCAGCAGGGCGTCGGAGCCCCGCAGTCTAGAGGGTTGAGGGGCCCTGCGGCCAGCGCAGGCCGCGTTGACCCGCCGCGCGTGCCACGCGTATGGTCAGGCCTTGCTCGTGATCTGGCGGAAATCGTTGTGATGAACCCCCTGTCGATGTGGGGCGTGCGGCTCGGCTGCGCCCTGATGGTCCTGGGCGCCTTGGCCTGCGATGACGATGAGAAGACCGCCGGCGCGGACGCCGGCGCCATGACCGACGGGGGTCAGGGCGACGGTGGCCAGGACTGCGCGGCAGGGAGCAGGCGGTGCGGGCCCGAGGGGCAGCCACAGGTTTGCCTGGATCCCGGAGGCTGGCAGGACGACGCCCCGTGCCTGGCGTCCGACGAGTGCGTGGACGGCGAGTGCCGGGCGCCCCGGATCTGCGAGCCAGGCGAGGCGCGCTGCCGCGATGAGCGCACCCTGGAGACGTGCAACGCGTTCGGCACCGCGTTCGATCCGCAGGCTTGCGCGGGCGACTGCCGCGAGGCGGGCGGCAGCGCCACCTGTGACGACGAGATCTGTGTGCCCGGCGAGACGCGCTGCAACGGCGAGGATCTCGTGGTGCAGTGCAACGCGGTGGGCACCGGCTTCGAGCTCGCCCAGCGCTGTGATCGGGTCCGCGCCGGTGAGCAATGCGATCAGGGCGAGTGTGTCCCGCTCTGCGTCCTGAGCGAGAAGGTCAAGACCAACGTCGGCTGTGACTACTGGGCCGCCGATCTGGACAACGCCTTCGTGCGCGCAGACCTGGACGCGGCCAGCGCCCCCTTCGCGGTGGTGGTCTCGAACCCCGACGACAACCTGACGGCCCAGGTCAGCGTGCTGAACAACGAGGAGCAGGTGGAGGCGGCGATCGTCCCCCCCTTGGGGCTGCACGTCTTCTTGCTTCCGCGACGCGACGTGGACGGCACTGTGCTCGCGCCGCTGGCCTACCGAGTTCGCTCCAGCGTTCCGATCATCGCCTACCAGTTCAACCCGCTGGAGAACGAGGACGTCTTCTCCAACGACGCGTCCCTCCTGCTGCCCAGCCATGTCCTGGGGCGCGACTACTTCGTGATGACCCGGGAGCAATCGTTCGACCGCCTGCGCGGGTATGTGACCGTCATCGGCATCAACGAGGAGCCCACCACGGTCAGCGTCACGGTCACGGCGGTCACCCGGCAAGGGGCCGGCATCCCTGCCCTGCAGCCCGGCGAGACCTTCGAGGCCGTCCTCAACCAGTTCGATGTCCTCAGCCTGCAGACCAACGGGCCGGGTGCGGATCTCACGGGCTCACGGGTCCAGGCGACGCAGGACGTGGTGGTGTTCGGTGGCTCGGAGGCGGCGAACGTCCCCAACACGAACCACTGCGTCGACATCGATCCGGTCACGGGCGAGGGCGTCTGCGAGTACGACCGCCGCGAGCCTTGCCGCGACAACTACGACTGCAACGAGGCGAACCTGAACACCTGCTGCGCCGATCATCTGGAGCAGCAGCTCTTCCCCATCGCCACCTGGGGGCGCCACTACATCGCCAGCAAGAGCTATGATCGGGGGCTAGAGAGCGACTACTGGCGCGTCCTCGCTGCCCAGGACGACACCAAGATCGAGACCGTCCCGCCCCAGGCCGAGATTCCCACGCTGAACGCGGGGCAGTGGTACGAGTTCCCCAGCCGCGAGCACTTCGAGATCGTCAGCGACAAGCCGATCATGGTCGGCCAGTTCCTGGCCGCCGAGCAGGCGCCCGACCCGAACCTGCGCGACATCACCGAACCCGGGGACGCCGGGACCGGCGACCCCGCCTTCATCCTGGCTGTGCCCGTGGAGCAGTTCCGCGACAGCTTCGTCTTCCTGGCGCCCGACAAGTACGCCTTCGACTATGTCACGATCATCGCCCCCGTGGCGGCCGAGGTCTTCTTCGACGACCTGCCGGTGCCCGTGGCCTGGGAGCCCGTGGGCGATGGCGCCGAGTTCCACATCGCGCGGTTCCCCATCGGCGACGGCATGCACTTCATCCAGGCGGATCTGCCGGTGGCGGTGGTGGTCTACGGCTATGACGAGTACGTGTCCTACGGCTACCCGGGCGGGCTGAACCTGGACGTGGTCGATCCCGAAACGGGGGAGGGTCAATGAGCACGAAGCACCGCATGGGGCGAGGGGCCCTGTGGCTCAGCGCGCTGCTTGTGGCCAGCCTCGCTGGCTGCGACGGATCGGCAAAGAGCGACGCCGACCAGGGCACGCTCACCGACCTGGCGCCCATCTTCGATCTGGGCGCGCCCGCGGACGCAGGAGCTTCCGATGGCGCGCCGGCGGACGCGACGCCGCCGGACGCCGCCCCGGACGTCGGGCCCGATCTGGGTCCCCCTGAGCCACTGACGCTCAACTCGCTGATCCCGAACCGAGGCCCCACGCAGGGCGGCACGGCGCTGCGGGTCATCGGCACGGGCTTCCGCGAGGGCCTGTCCATTACTGTGGGCCGTTTCGCCTGCACCGATCTGGTGATCGAGAACCCGAACCTGGCCCGCTGCAACACGCCACCGGCGAGCGTCGGCGTCGACGACGTCACCGCCACCTGGCAGGTGCAAGGACAGCGGGAGCAGGCCGTGCTCGGCCAGGCCTTCACCTACTACGAGCCGGTCGCCATCGCCGAGGTGCGCCCCGACCGGGTGCCGCTCCGGGGCGGTGTCGAGGTCTTCATCCGTGGCACCGGGCTCATCGAGGGCAGCCGGGTGCGGGTCGCTGGCCAGCAGATCAACGAGATCCGCGTCACCGACGATGGCTCGTTGGCGGTGATCGTGCCGCCCGGTGAGGTGGGCCCCGCTGACGTGCAGGTCAGCAACTTCAATGGTCAGGCGACCTTGGAAGGCGGGCTCCTCTACTACGAGGAGGTGCAGCTCGACGCCGTTGATCCCCCCATTGGTCCCTTGGGAGGCGGCACGCCGGTGACGCTCCGTGGCGCGGGGCTCGATCGGCGCTCACGGGTGACGTTCGGCATGGCGGGGACTGAGGTCCTGGACGCGGCCGCCGACCGGACCTCACTCACGGCCAACAGCCCTCGTGGCGCCGCCGTGGGCCCGGTGGACGTGGTCGTCGAGAACGAGAACGGCGAGGCCACGAAGGCCGACGGCTTCCTGTATTTCGACGAGGCCGCTGTCGGCTTCGGGCTGGTGGGTATCGCGCCTGCGAGCGGCCCCGTGGAAGGCGCCAACGCGGTGTTCATCGCCGGCAGCGGCTTCACCGCCAATACGCGCGTCAGCTTCGACGGGCGCGCCCTGGACTGCGAAACGCTGGACGCCCACCGCATCCGCTGCACGGCGCTTCCGGGTGAGGTGGGCGCCGTAGACGTGACCGTCAGCGAAGGCGCCGACGAGGCGACGCTGCCCGCCGGATACACCTACTTCCAGACCCTGGACCTTCTGGCCATCACCCCGGAGCGAGGCTCCATCGCGGGGGGAACGGTCGTCACCCTGCTCGGCCTGGGCTTCGTCCCCGGCATGGAGGTGACGCTGGGTGGCGTCGCGCTGCAAGACCTGCAGATCGTCGACGAGACCACCGCGGTGGGGGTGACCCCCCCCAACACCCCCGGACCTGTGGATGTACGCGCGTTCACAGAGTTTTCCCGTGCGTTGATTCCAGCCGGCTACGAGTACTTCGACCCCATCAACCGGTTTGGCGGCGTCTGGGGTGATCCGGTGGACGGCGCGGTCAACGTCACGGTCATGAACGCCGCCTCGGGCCAACCCGAGGACGAGGTGGCGGTCCTGGCGCTGAGCGCCGATGGGCAGGTCAGCCTCGAGGGCCTGACCAACGCTCGGGGCCAGCTCACGCTGTCGCACCCGGAGCTGAGGCCGCCGCTGACCGTGACCGCTGCCAAAGAGGGCTTCGAGGTCACCAGCGTCGAGGACGTGGAGGTGGAGAACGTCACCATCTACCTGCAGCCCAACGATGGCGAGGGTGAGCCCCCGCCGGGCGTCCCCGGGGCCACGCTCCGCGGCACGGTGTCGGGCCTGGATCTGCTGCCCAAGCCGGTCAACGAGCGCTACATCAACGTGGTGGTCATCGAGACCAGCCACTCAACGCCGTACAACCGCAGCCGCCTGCCCGAGCCGGGCCCGGGGGGGCTGCTCACCGAGGACGGCCCCTACGAGATCTTCGCCCGCCCCGCAGAGCTCGCGGTGATCGCGACCGCGGGCGAGATCGATCGCGAACAGCTCAAGGCCTACCAGGACGGTGAGATCGGCTACTGGGACATGCGCCAGGGGCTCAACCCCCTTCAGATGGGGATCCGGCGGTTCGTTTCGGCGAGCCCGGGCCAAGAGGTCGGTGGGCTGGACATCGACCTCGACCACCCGATGACGCTGCAGTTCCCGGTGGACCTGGACAACCCGCCCTTCGGCCCCGATCCGGGTCCGCAGTTCTTCGCGGTGCTCCCGCGGCTCAACCTGGGGGCCGAAGGCTACTGGGAGCTGGACACGCAGGCGGTGAGCGTGCAGCCGAACCTGATCGTGCGCCAGATGCCCCGCCTGGATGGCTGGGACCTGGACGTGGAGTACTACCTCATCAATCTGGCCTTCAGCGCCACGGCCGACAACACGCCCATGTCCGTGACCATTGAGGAGACGCGGGACGTGGACAATGGGGTGCTGGTCACCCCCTTCGTCGGCTCGCCGTTCTTCATCAACCCCCAGCCGGGGGGTCAGCTCGGCCTGGAGCGGCGAGTGACCTGGGGCGTTCACGACGGCATTGACGGCCCCATCGTGCCCCCGAGCGCGAACCTCGTGACCATCACCGAGCCTGCTCTGGGGCCGCCGAAGCCGCTGTGGCTCTACGTCACCCCGAGCCTGGTGACGGAGTTCGAGATCCCACCGCTCCCGGAAGGCGCCGGCGGCGCGGGCCTGGGCCAGGGGGTGATGTTCCTCAACATCACGCCGTTCAAGGTGGACGGTCGGTTCGACTTCGACGAGTTCACCTACGACGATCTGAACCAGCTCCGCTGGAAGAGCTGGGGCGTCGGGAGCACGACCTTCCGCCAGTGACCCCTCGGACGGGTCGGCGGCCGTGCGCCGCCTTGCGGCGCTGCCCGTCGCGGGTTAAACCCGATCCATGCAGATTTACACCAAGATCCTCCTCGGCATGGCCGTGGGTACCGTGGTGGGCCTCACCCTGGGACCCAACTCGTCGTTGCTCGAGGCCGATGTCTACAGCCTGCGTGACGGCGGGGCCGCCGAGGTCCGGCTTGATCCCGCACAGCCTGCCACCGCCCTGCCCTTGCCCAAGGGGATGGCCCTCAAGGTCGACATCCTCGAGCCCCCAGACCCTGGCCCGCTTCAGGCCAACCAGCCCGCCGAGGCGTGGGCGAAGGTCAACCTCGTTCTGAACGAGCGGATGCTGTTGGCCAACAAGGGGCGCGTCGCCGAGCTTGTCGAGAAGGCGCGGCCCGGCACGGTGGTCGCTGCTTGGCTGCAGATCCGCTACCTGCCCTTGGAGGGCGGTGGGCACCAGGCGACGCCCGTCCCCATCTCGGGGCTGGGCGACCAGGTCATCGCCTTCGTGCACCCCATCGGCGAAGTCTTCATGCGCGGGATCAAGATGGTGATCGTCCCGCTCGTCTTCGCCTCGCTCCTCGTGGGCATCGCCAGCCTGGGCGACATCCGCAAGCTGGGACGGCTCGGAGGGCGTACGCTGGCGCTCTACATGATCACGACCGCGGTGGCGGTGACCATCGGCCTCCTGGTGGCCCACATCATCCAGCCCGGGGAGTTCATCGATGCGGCGGACAAGGCGCGCTTGACCGCACAGTTCGCGGGCGACGTAGGCGACAAGGCGGCAAAGGCTGCGGCCGCCCCCTCCACCATCGAGAACCTGCTCAACATCATCCCCGAGAACCCCCTGCAGGCCCTGACCAACGGGGACATGCTGCAGATCATCTTCTTCGCGGTGGTGTTCGGCATCGCGCTGACCATGCTCGGCGAGGGCGAAGGCAAGATCGTCGTCACCTTCTTCGACAAGGTGCAGCACGCCATGATCATGGTGATCCACATGGTCATGGCCGTGGCCCCCTACGGCGTGGCGGCGTTGGTCGCCGAGGTGGTGGGCCAGAGCGGCGCCAGCGTCTTGGGCGCTCTGCTCGTCTACGGGCTCACGGTGGTGGTGGGGCTCTTCCTGCACGCCACGCTCGTCTATGGCGGCCTCGTGCGGGTCCTGGCGAAGGTCCCGCTCATGGGCTTCCTGAAGGCCATCCGGCCCGCCCAGCTCATCGCCTTCTCCACCTCGTCCTCTTCGGCGGCCCTGCCCGTGAGCATGGAGTGCGCCGAGGACAACCTGGGCGTCTCGAACTCCGTCTCCAGCTTCGTGCTCCCCCTGGGCTCCACCGTGAACATGGACGGGACCGCGCTCTATCAGGGCGTCGCCGCGCTGTTCATCGCCCAGGTCTTCGACATCCAGCTCACTTTGGGCGACCAGCTCAGCATCGTCGGGGCCGCCACCATGGCCTCGGTGGGTGCCGCGGGCGTGCCCGGGGCCGGTATGGTCACCCTGGCGATGGTGCTCACGGCTTCCGGGATCCCCCAGGTTGGTCTGGCGCTCATTCTCGGCATGGACCGCCTGCTGGACATGTTCCGCACCGCGGTCAACGTCACCGGCGATCTCTCGGTCACCACCGTGATGGCGGTGGCTGAGGGCGAGACCATCGATCCGCTGTCCTCGGCGGAGGACGCGAAGGATCCGAACCGCGGCTTCGAGGGTCGCCTCGATCGGGAGCCCGAGCCCATCGAGCCCGATCAAGGCTGAGGCGAACGGCCTGGGCCCTACAGCCCGAAGTGAACCCCCAGGGTGATCATCCCGCCCGTCACCGTGCGATCACCCGTCCGGGGCGCGTAGGCCACGGCCCGCGGCTCGAAGTCCCCCTCGGGCAGCGCCTCAACCTCCAGCTCTTCCCCGTCCCGATGCATCACCAGCGAACGGAACCCCAGGTCGAAGCGCAGATCGTCGACCCGGTACTGCACGCCGAGCCCGAGCTGGCCCACCGGGGTCGCGAAGCTGACCTCCTGACCCAGGGCGTCGTAGCGGATCACATGCGCCGCGACGCCCAGGCCAGCCAGCAGGTACATCTGAAAGCGGCTGTTGGGGAACAGGTAGAACATCCCCGAAGCGGTCAACGGCATGGTCAGCCGAACGACCTCACCCGGGGACTGGTCCCCGACCTCATCGGAGAACAGCAGGTCCAGCGAAGCCTCGACCCCGAGCCGCTCGCTCAGGCGGTAGCGGAAGTAGCCCCCCACCCCGCCCATCGGCAGCGACTGGCCCGAGTCGTCGTCGGACAGCGTCAGTTGGGTCAGCCGGGGTCCCAGCTCGGCCTGACCGCTCGACCAGTGCCAGGCAGAGGTCACCGCTCGGTTGGGCTGGGCCCCCGCGGGGGCTGCCAGGGCCGCCAGTGACAGCGCGGTGAGGAACATCATCGGTGTGGGGCGCATTGGCCATCCTCCAAGTCAAGGCTCGAAGGCGTCCAAAGCAAGCGGGGTGCCATGGGCCAGGCCCGCGCGGTCGCGGGCCTGCAACGCGGTAGAGCGTGAACGCTGCGCCACGTCGCATGGGCGCGGCATTCACACCGGGGCGC
>JACKDL010000010.1 GCA_020633555.1 Myxococcales bacterium
GCGCTTCAGCGACGGCGCGGCGGCCTCGGCGGGCGCCGACGCGGCGGGCTCGGGGTCGGCCCCCGGTTCGGGCGCTGGGCTCGGCTCGGCCGGCTCGGCGTCGGTCGGCGGCTCGCTGGCCGGCGCCGGGGTGGGCGCGCCCGCCCCCCAGTCGGGGCCGCCCGGCGCGTAGCGGGCCTCGCCCACCGCCCGGTACACCTCGTCCAGCGTGGTCAGGCCCGCCAGCACCAGATCCACCCCGGCCTCGGGCATCGGCCGCATGCCGCCCGCCCGCGCCACCTCCTCGATGCGCTCCACCGTCGAGCGCTTGCGGATCTCGGCGCGCACGGCGTCGTCGATGAAGAAGCCCTCGTACACCCCCAGCCGGCCCTTGTACCCGCCGCCCAGGCAGTGGTTGCAGCCCTTGCCGCGCATGGGCGTGACCTGCGCCAGCACCGCCTCGGGCACCCCTACGTCGCGCAGCTTCTCGACCGCCTCGGGGTCGGGCGCCTTGCACTGCGGGCAGTTGCGGCGCACCAGCCGCTGGGCCATGACCGCCAGCAGGGCGCCCGCCACCAGGAACATCTCCACGTCCATGTCATCGAGGCGGGTCAGCGACTCGATGGCCGAGTTGGTGTGCAGGGTGCTGAACACCAGGTGCCCCGTCATCGAGGCCTCCATGGCCGTCTGGGCCACCTCGCGGTCGCGGATCTCGCCCACGAACACCACGTCGGGGTCCTGGCGCAGGATGGCCCGGATGCCCGCCACGAAGGTCATGCCCGCCTTGCGGGCGATCTGCACGTGGTTCACCCCGGCGATGGTGCTCTCGACGGGGTCCTCCAGGCTGACGATGTTGGTGGCCTCGCGGTTGATGGCGTTCAGGGCCGCGTGCACGGTGGTGGTCTTGCCGCTGCCGGTGGGGCCGGTGATGAGCACGAGCCCCTGCGGCCGCTCGATGGCGTCCGAGAACTTCTTGTAGACCAGCGGCGGGAAGCCCAGCTTGTCCAGCACCGCCAGGTGGGCCTCCTTCTTCATCAGGCGGGCCACCAGCTTCTCGCCGTACACCGTGGGCAGCGTGTTCACCCGGTAGTGCAGCACCTCTCCGGTGTACTCCAGGGCGATGTGGCCGTCCTGGGGCTCGCGGCTCTTGGCGATGTCCATGCCGCTCATGATCTTCAGGCGGCTCACCATGGGCCGGTGCAGGCTCTGGGGCGGGTTCAGGATGGTGTGCAGCATGCCGTCGATGCGCATGCGCACCCGCAGGAACTCCTCGTAGGGCTCGATGTGGATGTCGCTGGCCTGCCGACGCACGGCCTCGACGAGCAGGAAGTTCACCAGGGCGATGATGGGCTGCGCCTCGCTCTCGAGCTGCAGCTCATAGACCGCCGCGTCCTCCTTCTCCTTGTCCTCCTCGCCCTTGCGGGCCATGAGCCGGTCGTGGCCCATGCGCTTCAGCGCCTGCTCGTACAGGCCGCCGCTGCGGATGACCTCCTCGAGCAGGGCGTGGGTGCTGTAGTGGCGCTCGATCACCCGCCGGATGGCCAGCTCGGGGGCGACCATGGGCACCACGCGCCGCACGCCGGCGATGAAGCGCACCTCGTCCATCAGCGACAGGTTGTGGGGGCTGGCCGTGGCCACGGTCAGGGTGCCGTCCCGGTCCAGGCTCACCGGCACCACCTCGAAGCGCTTCACGAAGTCGCCGGGCAGGCGGCGGGCCAGCTCGGGGTCGATCTCCAGATCGCCCTTCACGGCCGCCTTCACGCCGAGCTGGCCCGAGAGCGCCTTGCCCAGCTGCTCCTCGGTCAGATAGCCCAGGTGGACCAGGGAGCTGCCCAGCCGCTCGGCGTGGGTCTTCTGGTAGCGCATGGCCTCGTCGAGCTGGGCCTGCGTGATGTGGCCCTGGGCCACGAGCAGGTCGCCCAGCCGGGCGCGGCGCTTCATCTGGGGGATCATGGAGGACCTCGCAGCCGGTGCCCCTGCATCGGCCGCGGGTCCCGCGGGCTTGGGGGGCGGGACTAATCCACCGGCATCAGTCCACCGGCCAGGGCTCGGGGGGCCGGCGGACCTCGGTGGCGCCCACGCGGCGCAGGTTGGCCAGGAACAGGTCCACGTAGCGCAGGTCGTCAGCGATGTCGGCGTCCGGGTCCTCCTGCCCATCCAGCCAGGCCTTCACGTTCTCGCGCAGGGTCTCCAGCACCCCCAGGGCGCTGCCCACGTCGCCGTCCTCGGTGAGGCTGGCCGCCATCTGGAAGCCCACCAGCAGGTTCAGCATGACGAAGCCCTTCTCGACGGTGCCGTGGGTGAACCAGCCGCCCGCCGGGATGACGCCCGGGGCGTGGGGGTTGGTGATGTCGGTCACCTGGCTCAGGCGCTCGCCGGTGCCGGGATCGGTCCAGCGCAGGCTCAGCCGGCCCACCCGATCGGCCTGGGCGGGATCCACCTCGTCGCTGACCGGCATGAGCTCCACCAGGATGCCCCCGCCGCCACCGCGGCGGCCGCCCTCGACCGGGTCGCTGGCCCGGCGGCGGCCGGCCAGGAACAGGCTGGGCACGCGCACCTGACCGCTGTGCAGCCCGCCCCGCCAGCCCTGGGTGCCGTAGGCGCGGCGCACCTCGTAGCCGGCGCCCACCACCAGGTCCATCTCGACGTCCAGCGCCACGGGCACCAGGAAGGTGTTGATCTCCTCCTCGAAGACCTCCTCCACCGCCGCAGGGTTCTCCAGGAAGTAGAAGTTGCCGGCGCCCACCTCGCCCAGGGTGCGCATGAGGTCGATGTCGAACTCGGTGCCCACGCCCACGGCCGTCAGACCCACGCCCCGGCGAGCATAGCCCTCGGCCAGGGCCTGCAGGCGCTCGCGCTGCTCCAGGCCGGCGGTGGCCACGCCGTCGCTCAGCAGCATCACCCGGGCCTCGCGGCCGGGCGCCCGCCGGGCGTCGGCGAGCTGGAAGGCCACGAACAGCCCGTCGTGGATGTTGGTGGCGCCCCGGGCGGTCACCCGGTCGATGGCGGCCTCCAGGGCCTCACGCTCGGTCACGGTGCCGTCCTCGATGAGCACCACCGCCTGATCGGCGTACACCACCAGGCTCACGGTGTCCTCGGGCTCCAGCACGGTGAGCATGCGGGTCAGGCCGCGGCGCACATAGTCGATGGGCTCGCCGCGCATGCTGCCGCTGGTGTCCAGCGCGATGACCAGATCCAGCGGCGGCCGGGCGATCTCGGCCGGGTTCAGCGGCGAGTTCAGGCCGATCTGCACCAGGGTGCAGTTGGCGCCGGTGAGCAGGTTGCCGGCCACCCCCAGCAGGGCGTGGGCGCACAGGTCCTCGCCGCAGGTGGGGCGCGGGTAGTCCAGCTTGTGCTCGGCGAAGAAGCCCACCGCGTCGATGGTCTCGACCCCGGGGATCTCGCCGTCCTCGAGGATCTGCCGGAAGCGCCCGAAGTCCTGGGCGCCCCCCTGCCCCACGCCCACGGCGCCGGGGCCGGCGGGCTGGCTGGGGTTGCCGGCGGGCTCGGCGCCCCCGGCGTACGAGGCGCTGTCGTCGCCCGAGCAGGCCGCCAGGCCCAGGGCCAGCGCGGCGGAGAGGATCAACGTCGTCTGGGTGGCCATGGGGATCACTCCTGCAGGTCTTCGGTGATGACCAGCTCGAGGGCGTGCGACACGCCGGGCTCGAGGCCGGTGGTGGGGCGGCTGCACGTGGGGTCGTTCACGACCAGGCGCTCGGCGCGCACCACCCGCACGGTGGCGGTGTCCAGCTCCACCCGGTCGCCGGTGCCCAGCCAGTGGGCCAGCTCGGTGGCGCGCTCGGTCACGCGCAGCTCGATGGGCTCGCGCCACTGCCCGCAGCGGTCCACAGTGGCCAGGCAGCCCTCCTCGTCGCGCACGTCGTTGACCACGAAGCGGGTGCCCAGTTCGGCGCCCCGCAGCAGCGTCAGGCGGGTGCGCTCGTCGGTGATCTGCAGGCCCTCGTTGAGCAGGGCCACCTGCAGCCGGGCGCCCTCGTCGAAGGGCAGCGGCTCGCCGCCCAGGCACAGGTACCAGGGCTCCTGCCAGCCCTCCACGTCCACCAGCAGGCGGTTGCAGCCGTCGGGCGACACGGCCTTGCTCAGCACGGTCACCGCCTCGCCGGGGGGCGACGTCCAGTCCATGCCGGCGCCCACCGCGGGCAGGCGGCACTCGGGGCTGGGCAGCTCGGGGGCGCTGCGGGGCAGCTCGAACAGCGCCAGGTGCTCGCCCCAGCCCAGCTCGGTGATGGCCAGGCGACGCACCGCGGGCACCGCCGCCGCGCTCGTGCTCAGGGGCGTCACGGGCCAGGTGCCCTGGGGCACGAACACCACCCGCCCCGCCACGCCGGCGCCGTCGACGCGCCAGGCGTCGCAGCCCGAGCGCGGGGCGGTGCCGGCCGGGTTGGCCTGCAGCAGGCCCAGGGCGCGGCCGGGGGCCAGCTCCCAGGCCACCGCCGGGCCGAACAGCTCGGGGCTCAGGCGAGCGCCCGGATCCTCGGCCACCGCCGCACAGTCCAGCTCCACCTCGGGGCGCAGCGGGCGCACCCGCAGCAGCACCGTGCTGGCCCGGTCGTTGGCGTACATGAGCCGGTCGCTCACGTCGGGGAAGGTGGTGGGCCCGGGCACGGGCGGCTCGACGATGGGCGGCTCGGGCGGCGGCGAGGTGGCCACGCAGGCCCAGCCCCCCACGATGGCCGCGCCGCGCTGGAGCGCTGGCGCCACCGCGATGGGGCGGACCATCCAGGGCACGAACAGGGCCCACGACAGCGCCACCATGGGCAGCGCCAGCAGATCGGTGGGATCCACGTAGATGGCCCAGGGCCAGGGGGTGTGGGCCATGAGGCCCTCGAAGGCCGCCGCCGCCGCGGGCGACAGGTTGATGAGCGCGAACACCGCGGCGGTGGCCAGGTGCGCGGCGGCCACGGCGCCCGGTCGGCGCAGCCGCAGCAGCGCCGCCAACAGCGCGGGGGCCACGAGGAGGCCGGCGAAGTCGCTCAGCTTGCCGATGACCGGCTGGGGCAGCACCGCCGTGCCCTTCAGCAGGTGGTCGTTGACGGCCAGCACGCCCAGGGCCACCCACCACGCGGGGTGAGCCAGGGCGCGGGCGGGGCGCAGGGTCTCGTGGGTCATGGGGGGCCTCCCTCAGTGCGGACACCGGGGAGTAGAGCACAGGCCGTGCCAGGCGCTGGAGCAGGCGCCAGCGGGCGCAGGCGTGACCGCCCGTTCGCAGTGCGACCGGGGCCGGTGTGAACGGACGTCAGCGTGGCGTGCGCGCCACCCGGAAGCCCACGTCGTCGAAGGCCTCCTTCGGATCGGCCGCGCCGCGGAAGGTGGCGCGGGCCTCGGCCACCCCCGCGCGCCAGCCGCCCCCGCGCACGGCGCGGGCGTCCTTCGCCCAGGCCATGCCCTTCAGCTCGCCCGCCCCGGGCGCCTTGGCCCGGGCGCTGCCGTCCGCCGGCAGGCTGCGGGTGGGGCCGAAGTAGTCGCCCACCCACTCGGCGGCGTTGCCGATGAGGTCGCAGTGGCCCTGCGCGGTGTGCCCGGCGGCCTTGCTGCACGGCGCGGCGGTGGCCTGGGCGCCGCAGCCCGCCTGGCCGCCTTCGGGGTGCATCACGGCGCGCCAACAGCTCGCGGCGCCCCGGTCCCAAGGGCCGGTGACGTTGGCCCCGCCCGCCCGCGCCGCGAAGGCCCACTCGGCCTCGCTGGGCAGCCGCCCGCCGGCGAACTCGGCGAAGCGCTTCGCCTGGGCCCAGCTCACGCACACTACCGGGTGGTCGGGGGCGCGCAGGGGCGAGCCGATGGGGACGGCCTGCGGCGCGCCGGCGGGCTGCTCGGGCGAGCGCCAGCCGGCCACGCAGGCGTCCCAGCGCGGCGGCGTGCAGTGCTGGGCCTGCACGCAGCGGTCGTACTGGGCGTTGGTGATCTCGGTGCGGCTCAGTTCATAGGGCTTCAGGGTCGTCCGGCGCCCCGGCTTCTCGGTGGGGCCGCCGTCGGCGTGCCCGGGCACGAAGCGCCCGCCCGGCACGGCCAGCCACTCCAAGGGCTTCGGGGCCGGCGCCGGCTTGATGGGATCCTTGTCGTTGGGGGCGTCCTCGTCGCCGTAGGTGCCCACCAGCGACCGCGCCACCTGCACCTCGGCGAAGGGCACGACCTCGGCGCGCTCCCCCACCCGCACGGCGCCGCGGTGCGCGCCCAGGAACTCCACCAGCCCCCGGCGGCTGGCCTCGTCGCCCGGGCGCAGCTTGGGCCACAGGGCCACGAAGGCGTCGCGGGCCCGGGCGGCGCGCACCTCGCGCTCCACCTGGAAGCGCTTCTCGCAGGCCTGGTGGGGCGGCGGCCCCTTGCGCGCGAACCGCCCCGTGGGCTGGGCGCTCGGGGCGTCGGCCGTGCCGCCGAACTCCAGCAGGCGATCCTCGGTCACGTTCAGCAGGTAGGCGCCGCGGCGCCCCTCGAAGCGCCAGGCCAGCGCGTGGAGCCGCTGAGCGCCGCGCACCAGCACGAACGGCCGCAGCTTGGCGTGGTAGCGCCCGGTGGTGCCCTGCACCCGCTCCTCGTCGCCCACGATGGTCTTCGTGATCACCCCGTCGGCCCGCTGCCAGGTGCCCTGCAGCCGGTCCAGCAGCTCGGGGGCGGGCCGCGACGCCCAGCCCTGCCAGCCGCCCTTGGGCTGAACCTGCGCCAGGGCCTCGGCCCAGGCCTTCGCCGGCGCCTCGTCGGGGGTGACGGCCCGACAGTCGGCGTCGAACCACGCGGGCGCGGGGGCCGCCAGGGCGGCGCCGGACAACAAGCTGAGCAGTGCGACGGCGCGCATGGGAGCCCCCTGGCAAAGTCGGCGGGAGCATCCGACAGCCGGCCCCAGGCCGCAACCCGCCGCACAGGGGGCTGCTAGCGCCGGAGCGCGAGCACGACCGCGGCCAGGGTCACCGCCGAGCCCAGCAGCACCAGCCCCGAGGGCGCCTCGGCCAGCCACAGCCAGGCCAGGGCCGTAGCCACCACCGGCTCGCCCACGGTGGCCAGCCCCACCACCGTGGGCGTGGTGTGCCGCAGCGACCAGGTGATCAGCGTGTGGCCGATGAGCTGCGAGATGCCCGTGGCCGCCACCAGCCAGCCGAAGCTGCCCCACGAGGCCGCCACCGGCGGGTGCCCCAGGGCCGCCGCCGCGCCCAGCAGACAGGCCGCCCCCACCGCCGTGGCCACCCCCGAGAAGGCCAGCACGTCCAGCGTGCCCAGGCGCCGGGCCAGCGCCAGGTAGCCCGCCATGGCCGCCGCCCCCAGCAGCGCCAGCGCGTCGCCCAGCAGCGCGTTCGCGTGCCCCCCACCCAGGTCGAAGCCGCCGATGCAGGCCACCCCCACCGTGGCCAGCCCCAGGGCCAGCCACAGCCGCGGCGTGGGCCGATCGCGCCCAGTCAGGAGCGCCGCCGAGGCCAGCATCAGCGGCGTGCTGGTCACCAGCGTCACCGAGGCCGCCATGCTGGTGAGCCCCAGCGACCACACCCACGAGCCGAAGTGCAGGCCGTACAGCGCGCCCGCCGCCACCCCGGCGCGGATCTGCCGTGGCGTCAGCCGCCCCCGCAGCACGAAGGGCGCGAAGACCAGCGCCGCCATGGCCAGGCGTAGCCCCGATTTCACCAGCGGGTGGGTGGGATCGGCCTTGCGGAAGAAGGGCCCGGCGAAGCCGATGGCCACCACCGCCACCGCCAAGGCCAGCGCCACCGGGGGCCGGCGGCCGGCATCATGCTCGGTATGCACCACGCACGCCTCGTCTTCGCCTTCGCCCTGCTGGCCCTGCTCGCGGCGTGCAGCCGCAAGCCGCCCGATCCGCAGGCCCGGGTCCGCGCCTTCCTCACCCAGCTCGAAGAGTCCGTCGAGCGGCAGGACATGAGCGCGATCAAGCCTTTGATTTCAGGCGCTTATCACGATGATCGCGGGCACGACAAGAAGGCGGTGCTGCGCTACCTGCAGCTCCGCTTCCTGAAGCGCCAGGCCATCCACGCCTACGTGAAGGTGGTGGACCTGCACCTGCGTGCGGACGGCGGGGCCGACGTGGATCTGCGGGTGGCCGTGGCCGCCACCGCCCTGCCCGACGTGGACGCCGTGGAACGCCTGCGCGCCGCCGTCTACTCGATGCAGCTCACCCTGGCCGCCGACGACGACGGCTTCCAGCTCACGCAGGCCCGCTGGCGGCAAGCGGGCCTGACCGATCTCGTGGATTAGTTTGCGCCCCTGGGGGGGCTGGGGTACACGCACCTACATGCAGGTACATGCCCTACCCTCTCGACCGGATCCCTTCCGGGTGCCCAAGCGCCCGCAGAGCGCGTGGCCGGTGCAGCCGGCCTGCCCCGAGGCCCTTGCTGAGCGGCTGACCGAGCGCTACGGGCAGGAGGCCCGGGTGGCCCTGCGGCGGCTGCGCTGGGGCGGCGCCATCGACCCCAAGCGCTACCGCGCCACCGACGCGGCCCTGGATCGGGCGGGCCTGCCGGCGCGGCTGCAGATCTCGCTGCTGGGCGAGGCCGACACCCCGATGTAGGGCGCGGCCGGGCCGGTCAGGGGGCCATGCACAGGCCCCGCTCGCACACGCCCTCGCCGCAGGGCGCGCCGTCCACCACCCGCCGCCCGGCGCACAGGCCCGAGTCGGGCTCGCAGACGCCGATCTCGCACAGGTTGGGCCCCAGGCAGCCCTCGACCTCCACGCCCGCGCAGCGGCCCGCCTCGACGCAGCCCGCGTGGCCAAAGCCGCCCTGCCGGATCACGACCGGCGTGGGCACGAAGTCCTCGGGCGTGAAGTGCACCCCCAGCACCACCCGGCCCCCGCCCGGGGGCGCCGCCAGGGTGTGTGCGATGAACTCGGCGTCGGGGAACGCCTCGCCCACGTCGCCCACGGCGCCGCCGGGCAGCACGTCCACCCACTGGCCGAACTCGTCCTGCACCACGCCCAGACCCCGCTCGGACAGCGTGACGCCCACGTAGCGCCCCAGCGGCTCGGGCGGGGCGTCCTGGGTCAGGATGGCCCCTTCGGCGGCATAGCGGCGTACGAAGGGCTCGGTGACGCCGGCGAAGCGCACACCCGCCACCAGCAAATCCCCCGCCGGGCTCGCGCCCACGGCCTGCACCACCACCTGGGCCGCCGCGTCCTCCAGCGTGTCGCGCCACAGCTCGCCGCCTTGGGCGTCCAGCCGCATGACGAAGCCGTCCCGCTGCGCGCCCGGCCCGGGCCCGAAGCTGCCCACCAGCACCAGGTCCTGCCCCACGGCCGCCAGGGCCTCGGGGTAAGTCTCGGCAGGCAGCGGCAGCACCTGGGCGTCACCGGCCAGGTCCGCGCCCAGCCGCACCAGCGCGAACTCGGGCTCGATGCCGGGCTGGCTGGCCAGGATGGCCACCGCCAGGCCGCCGTCGGCGAAGGTGGCCAGCGCCGTAGGCAGGCGGCCCTGCCCATCATCCAGCGCCCGGTCCACCACGATGTCGCCCGCGCCGCCCAGCACCAGCAACCGCACGGCGCGCCGCCCGGCCAACTCGAACTCCGCCACGGCAGCCACCCCGTCGCCCAGGGGCGCCATGGCGGCCCACCCCAGGGTGGCTTGTCCCTGCGGCGGGGGCACAGTGCGGATCCATCGCACTCGCCCCATCGGGTCCAGCGCCGCGACGGCGGGTGGCCCGCCCTGGGGATCGGGAAGGCCCAGGAACACTCCCCCGGGCCCCACGGCCCCCGCGCGTCCATCCCGCCCCTCAGCCTGCACCAGCGGCCGCCGGAAGCGCGGGGCGCCACCGCCGCAGCCCGCCACGGGGCTCACGGGGCCGCCCGCCCCGGCGTTGTCGCCCCCGGGCCGTGCCCAGCCGGGTGCCAGACCCCCGGCGAGGCTCGGCAGCCGGGTCAGCGTCGGCCCCCCACCGCCCGTCACCAGCAGGTCCAGGCGGCCTCCTGGATCGGCCGCCACCGGCGCCACGCAGGGCGTCTGCCCACGCTGCCCCTCGGCCAACACCGTCGGCTCGACCTCCGGCGCCCGCAGATCTGCGCTCAGCAGCGCCCAGCCCTCGGCGGCGCCCCGCCAGTGACTGCCGCCGTTGAAGATCTTGCCGTCGTCGCCAATGACCACGCCGGTGCTGTGCAGGGCCTTCACCGCCCGGCCCACCAGGGCGCCGTCGCTCCAGCGCCAGCCCGCCAGCCAGTCCTGACCGGCGCCCACCAGCAGGCCGTCCGGGCACCACCAGTGGCTGCCCCCGTTGGCCACGCGATCGTCGCAGTCCGCGGCCCCCACCAGGGGTGCCTGCAGCGGCGCCCCGGTGTCGATGGGGGCGCCGGCCTCGGCCAGCTCGGCGGCCTCGGCCTCGACCCGCAGCGTCCAGCGCAGGATCTGGTCGCCGTACCCCGGATCGGCGGCCCGGCGCCGGGCCGCGATGGCCAGCCGGCCGGGCCCCACCGGCGCCAGCGCCATGGCGAAGGCCCCCAGGCGGACCCGGGTGCGCACCGCCAGGGCCGGCGCGGCGTCGTCGCCCCAGCCCAGATCCACCAGATGCTCGCCCACGCCCACCAGCCAGTGGCTGCCCCCGTTCGCCGCCAGCCCCTCGGGCGCCGGCAGCCAGTGGGATCCCCCGTTCTGCGCCCGCTCGGTGGCCAGGCGCACGACGTCGGTGGTGGGCGCGCCGGGCAGCGCCACCCGCGCCCGCTCGGCCCCGGTGGCCCGGTCCAGCAGCACGGCGGCCCCGCCCTGGGCGGTGGCCACCGACAGCAGCAGGTGCCCGTCGGCCAGGGCCGGGCGGGTGCAACCGTTCGCCCCCTCGATGGCCTGGCGCCACACCGGCCCCGCCCGGCGGTCCAGGGCGACCACCTCGCAGCCACCGGCCGCCGGGATCAGCGGCACGAAGACCGCCGGCGCCTCCAGCGGCTGGCCGGGCGCGACCAGGGGCGCGAGGGCCGTGGCGTCGGCCAGGGCGAAGGCTGCGGCGCCCCCGAAGGCGCTGGCCAGCGCCACCCGCTGGCCGTCGACGTACACCGTCAGGTCGTCCAGCAGCGCCGGCGCGGTGGGCCCACAAGCCGAGCGCACCGGCGGAGGCGGCGGCCCCAGCTCACCCGCGGGGCCCTGGTCGGGCGCGCCGGCGTCGGGCGGCTCGCCGTCCACGGTCTGGTCGAGGGCCACCCCGCGGTCCACCGCGCCATCGGACGCCCGACCGTCCGGGGGCCCGGCCTCCAGGGCGGGCGCCACGTCCGGGGCGGCCGCCGGCGCGGCGCCGTCATCACAGCCGGCGGAGAGCGCCAGGGCCAGCACCAGGAGCCCGCGTCGGGACCACCGCATGCTCAGCCCTCCTCGTCCACCGACTGCCCGACGTACAGGGTGAAGCGGCGCACCTCCCGGCCCGCCAGCCCCGTGTCGTTCAGGGCCCGCGCCCGCTGCAGCCAGTCCTCCAGGCGCACCCGGTTCTCGCGCAGGAACCCCGAGACCTCGCCATACAGCGGATCGTCCACGGGCACCTGCAGGGTGAAGGTGGCGCCGCCGATCTGATCGCCCAGGCTGGCGTGGTGGCGCCCCAGCCGGAGCTTCTTGGTCAGCGCCCGCACCATGGCCGCCACATGGTCGAAGATGGCCGCCTCGTAGCCCTCTTCGGTGTCCAGCGGCACGTGGTAGCTCGTGGCCCGGTAGCGGGGCGGGTTGCCCGCCTCCACCGCCAGATCGCCGGCCTCGTCGATCTCGCCCAGCAGCGTGTCCACGTGGTCCACGGCGCAGCCCAGGCGCCGGGCCGCCTCGGCGGCCGTCAGGGGCCCCTCGCGGTACAGCAACACCGCCAGATCGAAGACGTTCGCCGCCTGCGCCCGGGTCCGGGTGACCACCGAGAAGCGCCGGTGCGGCCCGCGGCCCTCCACGTCCAGCAGCCCCGAGCGCACCAGGAAGTGCGTCACCCCGTTCAGGCTGTCGGGCTTGATGCCGCGGAACCGATCGGACAGCTCCGCCTGGGTCAGCGTGCCCTCGGGCTCATCGGCCACGGCGTCGAAGACCCGCTCCATGAGGCTGCGAGGCTCCTCGCCCCCGTCCTCATCGCCCTGGGCCTCGCGCAGGCGTTTCATCTTCGCCCGGTAGCCGTTCAGGGTCAGCCCCAGCGAGGCCGCGATGGCCTCCTGGCTGATGCCGTCGTCCCGCAGCACCTGCACGATGTCCAGCAGGGTCTTGCTGGCGATGTCCGCGAAGTACATGCGCAGCGGGTTCTGACTGGCCAAGGTGGCGAAGAGCTCGGCCACCAGGGGCACCAGCCGATCCTGCAACCCTGCGAAGTTCATCCGTTCCCCGTCGCTCACCGCGCTCCCCCACCAGCCGCCGTCGCCGGGCAGCATCGGGCAGCGCAGGCGCCGCGTCCAGGGGGGCCCAAGGTCACCGCGCATCGCCACCGCCTCGCGCCATGGGGGCACATCGCCCAGCCCAGCATGGCGCCCCCCCGGCCCGCGGGGGCCCCCCAGCTTCGTGGGGGGGCATGTCCCGACACATGTCGCGCGGCGTGAATCGCCTTGCAATCGCCCACCCGAAACACCGATATGTTGGGTATGGAAGCCAACGTGAACGCGATGACCTTCTCCGAGCTGCCCGAGCCGCCGGAGCGCACCATCTTCGAGGCCGAGGTGGCCAGCGCCTTCGCCCACCCGCTGCGCCTGTGCCTGCTGCGCAAGCTCGCCAACCAGGCCTACTGCGTGAACGAGCTGGTGAACAGCGCCGGCGTCAGCCAACCGATGGTCTCGCGGCACCTGGCCACCCTGCGCAAGCTCGGCCTGGTGTCCTGCCGGGTCGAGGGGCGCAAGCGCTGCTACGACCTGGAGCACCCCGAGTTCGTGCAGGCCATGCTCACTGCCCTGGGGCAGGCGCCCGAGTCCGACTGAGCCGTCCCCGGGCGTTCAACGCCGGCGCCCGGCCAGCCAGCCCACCACCGCCGTCACCCCAGCCGCCAGGGCCGCCGCCGGCCACGGCGCGCCGAGCGCGGACACGCCGCCACCAGCGAGACCAGCCCCCAGCAACGACAGCGCCCACGGCGGGGACACCGACCGCGCGGCCGCCAGCGCCGCCTCGGCCTGGCCCCGCGCCCGCTCCACCTCTGCCCGCGCGCCCTCGGCCTGGCTGATCTCCTGCCGAAAGGTGCCCAGCCGCACCTGCAGATCCCCCACCGCCTCCGCGTGGGCCGCAGCGGCGGCCGCCCGGGCCGCGCGCTCCTCCTCGACACGGCCCTGCAGCACATCCCGCTCGCGGCACACGCCCCGGTGATCGGCCTCCAGGGCCGCGTGGGCCGCCGCCAGATCGGCCCGCGCCGCGTCGGCGGCCGCCAAGGCCTCCTGCAGCTCGAGCTGGACGGCCCGGGCGCGCTCGGCCGCCGCCCGAGCCTCGTCGCGGGCCGCTTCGGCGGCCTCGCTGGCCCGCTCGGCCTGGGTGCGCGCCGCTTCGGCGGCGTGTGCCTCGGCGGCCGCCTTCGCCCGCCGGGCGTCCGCCTGATCCGCCCTGCGCCGGGCCTCGGCCAGCGCCGCGGTCAGCTCCGCGTTCGCCGCCTGGAGCGTGGCCACGCGGCTGGCCTCGGGATCCGTCACCGGCGCTGGCCCCGAACGATCGGCGGCCTGCGCGATCTTGCCTGCCTCAGCCCGGCGCGCGGCCTCGGCCGCCAGGGCCGCCACGGTCGCCCGATCAGCCTCGGCCCGCGCCTCCTCCAGGGCGGCGGTGACCCGGGCGGCCTCGCGAGCCGCCGCAGACTCGGCCTCGGCCCGTGCCGCCGCCGCCGCCTGCTCCGCCGCCACCCGCGCCGCCGCCGCCCGCTCGGCCTCGATCCGCGCGCCGCGGCCTCACGCTCAGCCCGCGCGCGGGCCTCGACAGCCCGGCGGGCCCGCTCGGCCTCCACCGCGGCCCGCTCCGCCAGGGCGGCCTCCAGCGCCGCCCGCGTGGCCGCGAACGCCTTCACCAGGGCCGGCTCGGCGGGCGCTGACGGCTCGGCGGCCGCCCCCCTGGCCGCGACCCGCTCGGCCACGGCCGCGAGCCGACGCGCCAGCGGGGCGCACACCGCCTGGATCGTCGTCGGATCCCCGCCATCCAGCGCGGCCCGGCGCTCCGCCCGCCAGGTGGCGTGGGCTGCCAAGGCTGCCTGCGGGCTGACCTGCCCCGGCCCCGTGGCCTCGCACAGGGCCAGCGCCAGCCAGGTGGGCGGATCCACGTCGCCGTGCTCGGCGGCCCGCGGCGCCGCCTCGGCGCACAGGGACGCCTGGACCGACCAGCCCACCCCGACGCGCCCGGCGGCGCTCAAGGCGAACAGCAGGCCGTTGGCGGTGCGCCCCGGCCCCTCCAGCCGCCGCCGCAGCGCCTCCTGTGCCAGGTGCTCGCCCACGGCCCAGCGCACGGCGGGATCATCAGCCAGCTCATCCAGCAGCCCCAGCGCCTCCAGGCCGTCCGGGCGCTCGGCCAGGCCCGGCAGCCAGGCGAACAGATCCGCACGGGCCGCCAGCGCGGCGTCGCTGCGCTGGTCTGGCGGATCGATGCCCAGCGCCGCCACCCGCGCCAGCGCCCGGTGGCCCACCGGCAGCGCCGCCAGATCGGCCACGGGCGCGTCCAGCGCCACCCACGGCCGGGCCGTGGGCCCATCGCAGAAGGCCAACCCGCCGGCGGTGACGTAGACGAACCCACCCGCCACCGCCACCAGCGGCCCCGTGGGCGCGGGGCCCGCCACGGGCTGGGCGGCCAGCTTCGGCAGCTCGGCCCACCACAGCGCGCCGTCGGCCACCCAGGCCAGGCCGGGGCCCTCCAGGGCCGCCGCCACCGCGTGCACCCGATCGTGGGCCCGGCTGGCCGCCACGCTGCCCTGCCCCGGGCCCGTGGCCACCACGCGCAGGCGATCGCCGCGGGTGGGCTGCACGTGCACCAGCCGCCGCGACTCGGCGTGCCAGGCCGGCGCCACGGCGCGATCGGCCCGGGCGCCCTGCGACACCGTGAAGCGGCGCCGGCTGGGCGCCGCCCCCTGGATCCCCTGCGCCGACTCGCCGTCGCGGGTGAGCTCCAGCAGCGCCACCTCGACCCCGGCCGCCTGCTCGCGCAGGTACACCAGGGTCTCGCTGTCGGGTACGAAGCGCGGGTGGTGGGCGCGCCAGGCGCCCTCGAGCGCGACGCCGGCCACCACCGCGGCCGTCAGGGTGCCGTCGCCGCCGCGGGCCACGCGGTAGATGAACAGCTCATCCAGCGGCAGCGACGTGGGCCGGCCAGCCACGCAGACGAACCGCCCGTCGGGTGCCACCTGCGGCGCCGACAGCGCCCACGGGCCTTCACCCGGCGCGGGCAGCCGGAGGGCCTGCCCCGACTCGGGCGCCAACAGCCACACCTGGGGCGGCCCCCCTTCGGGCGTGTGGCCGGTGGCCAGCAGGCGGCCTTCGCGATCGGCAGAGAAGGTGGTGACGGGGGCGGGCCCGGTGGGCAGGGCCCGGGCCGGGAAGCCCGCCCCCAGGGCGGACCAGCGCAGGCCCTCGCCGTCGGCGTGGGCCACGGCGACCAGGGGGCCGGGATCGGTGGGGAGGGTGGCCATGGGGGCCATTATCGGGCCCCGCGGCCGGGGACGCACGCCCGGCGTGATCAGGCGTCGAGCTTGTCGAGGTGCACGTCCATCTGGGGGAACGGGATGCCGATGCCGGCGGCGTCCAGGGCCACCTTGGCGTCGTGGGTCAGGGCCTGCCAGACGTCCCAGTACACGTCCGCCTTGCACCACACGCGGAGCTGCCAGTCGATGCTGCTGGCGCCCAGCGCGCTCAGGAAGACCTGGTGGCCCTTCTCGGCGTCGCGGCCCGCCACGTTGGCGCACACCTGCTCGAGCACGTCGCGGGTCTGCTTCAGATCGGCGCCGTAGTCGGTGCCCACGTCCACGTCCACCCGGCGGTACTCGTTGGCGCTGATGTTCTCGATGGTGCCGGCGGTGACCGAGCTGTTGGGGATGATGATCCGCCGGTTGTCCAGGGTGTCCAGGGCCACGGTGAACAGGCCGATCTCGGCCACCACGCCCAGGCTGCCGGCGGCGTTGATCAGGTCGCCCACCTTGAAGGGGCGGAACACCAGCAGCATGACGCCCGCCGAGAAGTTGCTCAGCGTGCCCTGGAAGGCCAGGCCGATGGCCAGGCCGGCGGCGCCGATGACCGCCGCGAAGCTGGTGGTCTGGACCCCGAAGACGCCCAGGCAGGACAGGACGGTGGCGACGATGACGCCCCACCGCACCAGCTTGCCGAAGAAGATCGACAGGGTGGCATCGAAGTTCTTGGCCTGCAGGCCCTTGGTGATGCGGGTCTGCAGCCAGCCGGCGCCCTGGAAGGCCAACCAGAGGGCCACCGCCACGCCAATGACCTTCACCCCGTAGGTGTTCAGGTAATATTCGAACTTGTTCACTGATTCCTCCCGTCCGTTCGGGCCATCCCATGGGCCCGGTTGGCGCTCCCGACCGACGCAAGCGCAAAAAGTCACGGGTCGTTTGACACGATTCCCCGGGTCAGGCAACCCAGTGCCACCGCCCCTCGCAGGAGGTCCCCATGGAAGGCATGACCTGCCTCGTCACCGGCGCCACTTCGGGCATCGGCGAGATCACCGCCCAGGCCCTGGCCCAGGCCGGCGCCGATCTGTTCCTCGTGGCCCGCAACGCCGACAAGGCCAAGGCCCTGGTGGATCGGCTGAAGGCCCAGACTGGCAACGACCGGATCACCGCGCTCATCGGCGATCTGTCGCGGCAAGCCGACGTACGGCGGGTGGCCGCCGAGTTCAAGGCGCAGCGCGACCGCCTGGACCGCCTGGTGAACAACGCGGGCGGCGCCTTCACCGAGCGCAAGGTCACCGATGACGGCTTCGAGTACACCTGGGCGCTGAACCACCTGGCGTACTTCCTCCTGACCCTGGAGCTGCAGCCGCTGCTGGCCGCCACGCCGGGCGCGCGGGTGGTCTGCACCGCCAGCGACGCCCACAAGGGCGGCAAGCTGGTGTGGGACGACCTGCAGTACGAGCGGCGCCGCTACGGCACCGGCACGCTCGCCTACTGCCAGTCGAAGCTGGCCAACGTGCTGTTCGCCCGCGAGGCGGCCCGCCGCTTTGCCGAGGACGGGATCACCGTCAACAGCGTGCACCCGGGCTACGTGGCCAGCGGCTTCGCGCTGAACAACGGCCCCGTGGTCAAGTTCGGCCAGTGGCTGGGCAAGCCCTTCGCCCGCAGCCCCGAGAAGGGCGCCGAGACGGTCATCTGGGCCACCGTGGACCCCGGGGCGGCCACGCTGAACGGCGAGTACCTGATGGACAAGAAGGTGCGGCGCCCGAGCGCGCGGGGGCGGGATGACGAGGCCGCGGCGCGGCTCTGGGAGCTGAGCCTGACCCAGGTGGGCGGCTGAGCCGCCCCGGCGCGGCGGCGCCCGAGGCTACAGGCCCTCGATCTTCACCAGGATCTCCTTCATCACCTCGCTGGTGCCCCCGCCGATGGTGATCAGGCGGGCGTCGGTCCAGGCGCGGCTGATGGGGTACTCGGTGGTGTAGCCGAAGCCGCCGTACATCTGCAGGCAGTCGTACAGCACCCGCTGCAGCAGATCGCCGGCGAAGAGCTTCGCCATGGTGATCTCGCGGGTGGCCTGCTTGGGCTGCTTCACGAACTTGTCCACGGCGTAGTAGGTGAGCCGGCGGGCCGCTTCGATGCTGGTCAGGTGCTCCACCAGCTTGTGCCGCCACACCTGGAACTTGCTGACCGGCCGCCCGAACACCTTGCGCTCGTTGGCGTAGCGGATGGCGTTGCGCACGGCGTACTCCATGCCCGCCACCGCGGCCACGGCGGCGATCAGCCGCTCGCCCTGGAAGTTGGTCATGATGTGGTAGAAGCCCATGTTCTCCTGGCCCAGCAGATACCGCTTGGGGATCCGCACGTCCTCGAAGAACAGCTCGGCGGTGTCCGAGCTCTTGTTGCCGATCTTCTTCAGGCTCTGGCCGACGTGGAAGCCCTTCACGTCGGTGGGGCAGACCACCAGCGAGATGCCGCCGAAGCCCTCGCCGCCCGTGCGCACCGCCAGGGTGATGAAGTCGGCGCGGGTGCCGTTGGTGATCCACAGCTTCTGGCCGTTGATCACGTAGTCGTCGCCGTCGCTGCGGGCGGTGGTGCGGATGGCCGCCACGTCGCTGCCGCCCCCCGGCTCGCTCACGCCCAGGGCGGCGATGGCGTCGCCCGCGATGGCCGGCGCCAGGAAGTTGCGCTTCACCTCGTCGCTGCCGATCTCGTTGATGATCGGCGTGGCCATGTCGCTCTGCACCATCAGCGCCATGTTCAGGCCGGCGTTGTCGGTGCGCACCAGCTCCTCGGCCCAGCAGACCGTGTACCACCAGTCCAGGCCCATGCCCCCGTACTCGGGGTCGTGGCCGATGCCCAGCAGGCCCAGATCGCCAGCCTGCTTGAAGATCTCCTTGGGGAAGATGCCCGCCTCGTCCCACTCGGCGGCGTGGGGGGCCAGGCTCTCGGCGAAGCGGCGCACGGTCTTGCGCAACGCCTTGTGCTCGGGCCCGAAGATGTCCTTGTCCTGCATGCTGATGGCAGCGTCGCTCACGGCGGCCTCCGGCGGGGCTGTGGGGCAATTACTTAGCAAGGCAAGCATCCCGCCGAGGGGCGCTGGCCTCAAGGGGAAAACCGGCGCGGCTGCCAGTTTTCCGCCGTTCACCGTCCACCCTTTCGTTCTGCCTCAGGCGGCCAGCGCGGCGGCAGGGCTCAGGGCCCACAGGGGCGCCAGCGCGGCGGCCATGGCCTGCGCCGCGGCCGCGTCGGGCATGCCCACCAGGGCCCGCGCGGCGGGCGCCATCTGGGGGACGTTCAGGGTCGCCGCCTTGGCCGCCACCGCGGCGTCCAGGGCCGCCCGCTCGGCCGCCGACAGGCCGGCCTCCAGCCAGGCCGCGAGGCGCCAGCTCAGGTGGGCGTGGGCCGCCTCCTCGGCGGCGATGACGGCCATGGCTTCCGCCACCGCGGGGTCCTGCGCCTGCTGCGCCTGATGGGCCACCACCAGCGCCCCGAAGGTCTCGCCCACGCAGCCCTCCAGCCGGTTGTCCAGCGCCAGCTCGAAGCGGCTGGGCGTGGGGGTGGGGGCTACCCAGGGCCGCAGGTCGTCGCCGTAGCGCTGCGCCAACGCCCGCATGGCCTCGGTGTGACGACGCTCGTCCTCGGCGGCAGCCTGGCAGGCGGCCACCAGATCGGCGGGGGCACCCAGGTCTCGCAGGTGCTCGGCCAGCGCCTCAAAGGCCCCGACCGCCGCGGCTTCGAGCCCCGCCGCGGCCCCCAGCCAGGCGCCCAGATCGGCCACGGTCGCGCCCTCCACGGGCGTGGCGCCCGCGGGCCTGCGGCCCACGCCGCACCACTCGGGCCAGTAGCACTCCAGCCCGCCGGCCACCACCTGACAGATTGGGTCTGAGTTCCAGCCGCCCCCGCAGTAGGCGTAACACAGGTCGGCGGACAGCTCGCCCAGCCCGGTCAGGTCGGGCACACAGCCGGGCGGGGCCTCGGGCCGCGCCATGTCCGGGGCCGCCGCGTCGTCGGGCCCCCCCTCTCCCCCGTCGCCAGAGCCCCCGTCGCCTGCACCCGCGTCGCTCGCGCCCGCGTCCGCCACCGGGCCGGCGTCGGGACCGGCGTCCAGCCGGCACAGCGGGATCACCTGCTGCTCGGCGGGCGTACAGCCGCCGCCATCGTATGGGGTCTCCGGCGGCCCCCGGTCCTCCGGCTGCGCGTCTCCGGCGCCCCCCGCGCGCTGCGTTTCGCAGCCGATGCTGCCCGCCAACCCGGCGGCCAGCGCCGCGATCATCACCTGCTCCAGACGGCTCATCGTCTCCCCCTCCATGGCCGGGCGACCCACCCCTCGGGCCCCCGCGGCCCTCGACCGTAGCGCACCCCATGCAACGCCTCGACCCCTTGTTCGGCCTCACCGCCGCGCACACCACCGCCAGACGGGAGCTGGCGGCCGGTCTGACCACCTTCGTCACCATGGCCTACATCCTGTTCGTCAACCCGACGATCCTGGGCTCGGCCGTGCCCGTCCCCTTCCCGCAGCTCCTCACGGCCACCGCCCTGGCCGCGGCCTTCGGGTCAATCACCATGGGCCTGCTGGCCCGCCACCCCTTCGCGCTGGCCCCCGGCATGGGCCTGAACGCCTACTTCGCCTTCACGGTGGTGGGCCAGGGGCAGGTGGCCTGGCAGGCGGCGCTGGGCGCGGTGTTCCTGTCGGGGCTGGTGTTCACCGCGCTCTCCGTCAGCGGAGCCCGCGAGAAGCTGCTGGAGGCCCTGCCGCGGCCCCTGCGGCAGGCCACCGCGGGGGGCATCGGCCTGTTCCTGGCCTTCATCGGGCTGAAGAACGCCGGCCTGGTGGTGGCCAACCCGGCCACGCTGGTGGGACTGGGCGATCTGGCGGGCCCCGGGCCGCTGCTCTGCCTGGGTGGCGTTCTGCTCACGGGCGGCCTGCTGGCCCGGGGGGTGCGCAGCGCCATCCTGGTGGGCATCGCCGCCGTCACGGCCGCGGCCATCCTGCTGGAGCTGCCGGTGTACCCCGGCGGGCGGGCCTTCGGGGGCTTCCCCGACGGCGTGGTGGCCGCCCCCGCCTGGCCGGTGGACCTGTGGGGCGCGCTGGACCTGAGCGGCGCCTTCGAGCTGGGCCTGCTGGGCGTGGTGTTCGTGTTCTTCTTCGTGGACCTGTTCGACACCGCCGGCACCTTCAGCGGCCTGGCCGAAGAGAGCGGGCTGGCCGACGCCCACGGGCGGCTGCCCCGCACGGGCCGGGCCTTCACCGCCGACGCCCTGGCCACCACCGCTGGCGCCCTGCTGGGCACCAGCACCACCACCGCCTACATCGAGAGCGCGGCAGGCATCCAGGCGGGCGGGCGCACCGGGCTCACCGCCGTGGTGGTGGGCCTGCTGTTCCTGGGCAGCGTGGTGTTCTGGCCGCTGGCCGGCGCCGTGCCCGCCGTGGCCACCGCCCCGGCCTTGGTGGTGGTGGGCGCGCTGATGGTGCGCGGGCTGGCCCGCATCGACTGGGCCGACGTGGCCGTGGGGCTGCCGGCCTTCCTCACCGCCGTGGCCATGCCGCTGACCTTCAGCATCGCCAACGGCATCGCCCTGGGGCTGGTGAGCTGGGTGGTGATCCACGCCCTGGCCGGGCGGGCGAAGGGGCTGTCGCCGGTGCTGGTGGGTGTGGCCGTGGTGGTGGTGGCCCGCTACGCCTGGCTGGCGGAGTAACCCGCAGCAGAGCCCCTGGCCTTCAAGGGCAGGCCTGCAGACAATCCACCTGCCGCACCCCACAGGCCAGCACCGCGCGGTCGGCGCCCTGCAAATCACAGCCGGTGCACTCGGCCACGCAGGCCACCGCCTGACGACAGGCGCTCGTGCGGGTCCGCCAGGTCAGCCGGCACGACGCCAGGCCCACGGCGCGCTCGGCCTGGCAGGCGTCGGCGCAGGCGGCCGCGTTCACGGCGCGCTTGCAGCGTCGCTTGCACCCCTCGAACGCGCCCTGCACTCCGGCCCCGCACACCTCCACGTCCGCGGTGGCGGTGGCCTCGCAGGCCTCGGCGTTCAGGCACGGGGTCTCGGCGCAGCGGGCGGTGGCCTCGCTGGCCCGGGCCTCGCAGTCGGCCTGCCCCGCCGCGCACTCGGCCCGGCAGGCGTCATCGGCGCAGCGGGCGGCACAGTTGGCCCCCAGCACCGCGCAGCGGGCAGCCCCGCTGGCCTCCACCGCCGCGCACAGCGCCTCGCGCACCTCGCACCGCCACGGCGTGCAGGTGTCGCCCACGCCGTCGCCGTCGCCGTCCACCTGCGCCGGGTTGGCCCGCTGCGGGCAGTTGTCGACTGCGTCGCACACCCCGTCCCGATCGGCGTCCGCCGCCGGATCGCCGCCGGGGCAGCGGTCCGCGGGCGGGCAGCCGGGGCCCTCGCAGGGCTCCGCTGGGCAGTCCCGAGCACAGAACCGCTCCTCCACGTCGCAGCGCGCCAGGCGCCGCTCATGGGCACGGGCGCAGCCGGCCCGACAGCCCTCGTCGGCGCAGGCCAGCGCGCAGGCCAGCGCCCCCTGCTCGGCCGCCGACACGCAGGCTCGGAAGGTCACGCCGCAGCCGCTCAGGCAGGGGGTGTCGGCGCCGCAGGCCGTGGCCGCCCGGGCCTCGCCCGCCGCCATGGCGCAGGCCCCCAGGCTGCCCTCCGCCTCTGCCAGGCATGCGGACTGGCAGGCGCCGTCCTCCGCGCCGCAGGCCCCCTGGCAGTCCCACGCGGTCCGCGCCGCCCGTGCCTCGCAGCGCGCGCGCTCGCCGTCGGCCGCCACGGCGCAGGCGCCGTCGCACTCCAAGGCCGCCAGGCAGCCCGTCCAGCCCTCGACCGTCGCCGCCAGGCACGCGGCCTGCTCGGCGCCGCAGTCGGCCCTGCAGCCCGCCGCGGCGGCCGCGCAGGCCCGCCGACCCCGCTCAGCGTCCAGCGCGCAGGCCCGGGCCCCCGCGCCGCAGGTGGGCGCCGCGCAGGTGTCCCCCACGCCGTCCCGATCCCGATCCGCCTGCGCCGGGTTGGGCAGCTCGCAGTTGTCGCGGTCGTCACACACGGCGTCGCCGTCGGCGTCCTCGCACCCGTCCGGGCTCACCCGCACCTGCTGGCTGGCCTGGGATCGGCTGCCGTCGCGATCGGTCACGGTCAGCACCACCAGGTAGTCGCCCGCCACCGCGTACTGGTGGTCGACCACCGGGCCGTCCACGGCGGGGCTGCCATCACCCAGGCTCCAGCGGCGCAGATCGATGGGATCGTGGCTGGCGCTGGTGTCCGTGAGCCGCACCCGCAGCCCCGGCAAGACCTGCACCTGGAAGGCCGCCTGCGGCCGGGCGTCGGCCACCCGCACCTGCCCCTGCACCGCCCGCTCGAGCTGGTCCTGCAAGGTCACAAAGGCCGTCACGGGGTACACGCCATCAGCAACGTACACGTGGGTGGGCTCGGGCAAGGCGCTGCGGCCCCCGTCGCCGAAGTCCCAGCGCACGGCGGCCACCTGCGGCGCGCCGTCGGGCAGGGTCAGCCCGAAGCGCAGGGCCTGGCCCTCCACGCCGCCCTCGGGCAGCCGCAGGGCGATGGGGGTGGGCGCCCCCACCTGATCCACCACCGTCACCACCCGGAAGTCCTCACCCTCCACGCCGCCGGCGCGCGCGCTGCGCAGCCCCACCCGGAAGACGCCGGCCGCGCCGAAGCGCACGGGCGGCGGCGTCAGCGCGTCGCTCGCGGGCGCCACGCCGGCGAAGTCCCACTGCACGTCCGCGGCCCCCGCCTCGGTGAGCCGCGCGGCGAACTGCACCTCGGCGCCCACCCGCACGGTGGGGTGTACCCGGGGCCGGTCGATGACCGCCGCGCGGTCCTCGCAGCGGTCCCCCACCCCGTCCAGGTCGCGGTCGGCCTGATCGGCGTTGGCGGTGTTCAGGCAGTTGTCGAAGGCGTCGATCACGCCGTCGCCGTCGAAGTCGCGGGCGCCGGCGATGGGGCCCAGGCAGCCGTCGCCGGCGTCGGCGGGACACAGGTCAGCCCCGTCCTGCTGCCCGTCGCCGTCGCCGTCGGCCACGTCGGGCCGGGTGGCGTCGCCGAAGCGGGCGCCGATCTCAGCCCCGTTGGTCAGCCCGTCGCCGTCGGCGTCCGCGCGGGGATCCAGCAGCGCGGCCGGCAGTTCGGGCCCCAGCAGGGCCACCAGCCGGGCCCGGTAGGCCAGCGCCGGATCCCCGTCGGGGTGTTGCAGCAGTCGGGCCAGCTCGCGGTCGGTGGTCTGCTCCTGCAGCCGGGCGCGGGGCGCGTAGACCCGCGCCGCCAGGGCGTCCACGTCGGCCAGCGGGCCGCCGGGCGCCGCCGCCGCCACCAGCCGGGCGTACAGCGCCTCCAAAGGCATGGGCGCCTCGGGCGCCGCGTGGTCGGCGGCCGCGCGCACGGCGTCGGGCGCCACCACGCCGGTGAGATCGCCCAGCAGCAGCAGGCTGCCTGGGCCCACGCCCTCCAGGTGCCACGCCGCCACGGCCTCCAGCAGCGCCAGCCGGGCGGCCCCCGCCTGGTCCAGCCGCAGGGTGCGGGCCACCACCAGCGCCTCGCCCTGGGCCTCGATCCACGCGGCCCGCCAGCGGGCGGGATCGGCCTCATCGATCACCGGCTGCGGATCGGGCTCACCGGCCAGCAACGCCTTGATCGCAAACGGGTTCCCCGGCGAGCGCAGCCGCGCCACCAGGGCGGTGTCCAGGGGCACGCGCACGGTGATCTCGCCCTGAGCGTTGGCCAGCGCCCGCGGCGCCAGGGGTCCACCGTCGACGGCGCGCGCCGCCAGCGCCACCCACAAAGCGTCGAACAAGGTCACCTGCCCCGCCTGCGGCAGGGTCAGCGTGAGCTGCGCCTCGACGGCGCTGCGCCGCCGGGCGGCGGGGAAGGCCTCGCCGTCTTCGGGATCGGTGCCTCGCCAGCCCTCGTCCGCGTCGGGCCAGCCGTCGCGGTCCGTGTCGCGGGGGGTGTCGCGCGGATCGTCCGGATCACTGCCGCGCAGCCACTCGTCGAAGTCGCTCCAGCCGTCGCCGTCGCGGTCGCTGATCCCACGATCCGCCCGCAGGGGGTCGCCCCCGTAGGCCAGCTCCACGGCGTCGGGCACGCCGTCGCGATCGCCGTCCCGGGCCGCTCCCGCCGCGCGATCGATGCGGATGGTCACGCTGCGCCGCGGGCTCTCCACCCCGGCCTGCACCGCCCAGGCGGTGATCTCGGTGGGACCCGCGACCACGGGGATCACGCGCTCCAGCTCTGCGCTGCGCCGGGCCACGCCGCCGTCCACCGCCCACGCAAGCTCCACCCGCCCCTGCAGGTTGGGGTGCGCCGTGGCGCGGATGACCACCTCGACGCTGCCGGGGTAGGTGCCCGTGGCCGGCGAGAGATCAACGCCGGGCGCGTCCACGCCGGCGGTGAACAACGGGCCGTCCAGGCCCACCAACGCCACGGCCGGGCCCCGATCCGAGAAGGGCGGCCAGCTATTGCCAGCGTCGTTGATGAGCACCGCGTCGGTGCGGGCGTCGGCGGGCAGCAGCACCTGGCTGCCGTCGGTGGCGGTCACCTGCACCGCGTCGCCGCTGCGGGCGGTGGCCGTGGTGCGCCCCGCCGCCCCCGAGGTGAAGCTCTGGGGGGCCTGGCCCTCGGGCAGGTGCCAGATGTCGGCCGCCTCGCCGTCGAACACGGGCGAGGCCAACGCCGGCGCGGGCGCCAGCAGGCCCAGGGCCAGGAGGCTGAGGATCCACGGCGTGCGCATCACAGCCCCTCCCGGGTGGTCAGCCAGCCCGTGTCGCGGCGGGCGCGCAGCTCGCCGAAGTCGTCGAAGAACACGAGCTGGTAGCGGTACTGCAGCCCCGCCTGGAAGGGCGCGCGGTCCAGGAACACCAGCGACCGCTCGGGCCACTCATCGCCTTCGGGGAAGCCCAGCACCCGCAGGTACGGGTCGAAGAACCGCTCGGCGCAACGGGTGGCGTCGTTGGGCCCGCAGCCCGCCACCTGGTTGGTGCGGTTGCAGTCGATGTTGCGGAACACGCAGCGGCGCTCGCAGAAGGCGCCGTCGATCAGGGGGCTCACCTGCACGAAGTCGCTGGGCGCACCATCGGGCCCGCTGCGGTGCTGGCGGTAGACCACCACGTTCCCGTGCTGGCCCAGGGCCGCCTGCAGGCGGCCGCACAGCTCGCAGTCCTCGGCCGCCCAGCTCCGGGGCGCGGCGCAGTCGTCCGCCCCCTCGCAGATCTCCAGCGGCGGCTGCCCATCGATGGTGCACTGGCCCGGGGTCCACACGCTCTGCCCGGCCTGGCCCAGGTAGATGGCCATCAGGCCGTCGGGCTCGATGAGCCGGGCGGGCAGCTCAGCCAGCACGGGCACCGGCGGCTCGGCGGGCCACGGCAGGTACTCGGGCAAGGGCTCGCCGGGGATGGGCCGCTCGCCGCACCAGGTGCTGGACCAGGTCGACACGCGGCCGCCGCCGTCGCCGGGCCCCACGCCCACGGTGCGGGCGCGCACGCACCAGATCTCGGGCACGTCGCTCAGCGCGGTCAGGCCCACCTCGGCGGTGTGCGGGGCGTCGCGGCCCCCCCGCCCCTCGTGGTCGAAGTAGCCGGTCTGGCGCTGATCGGCCGGCGCCCCCTGGGCCCACCACTCGGCCAGGATGCCCAGGCCCGGCTGCTCGGCGCTGGACCAGCGCAGGCTGGCCCGGTCGCCGCCGTTGGGGTCGAAGGCCAGGCCCCGCAGCCGAGGCGCCCGGGGCAGCGCCGCCGCCACCGTCTGCACACAAGGCAGCGGGGTCTCGGTGCTGCGATCGGCGTCGGCGTCCACCACGGCCACGCCCAGGCACAGCAGATCGTCGCCCAGGCCGCTGGCGTCGAAGGTCCACGGCCAGTCACCGGGGCACACGGTCTGCAGCCGGTAGCCCTCGCCGCCCAGGCGCAGCATCACCTCGACGCACTGCCGGGGCAGCGGATCGGCGGTCAGCACCACCTGCCCGTCGATGACCACCGTCTCGGGGGTCACCGGCTCCACCCGCGCCGCGCAGTCGCGCTCCAGCATGGCGGTGAAGCTGCAGGCGCCCCCGTCGGGGTCCAGCGCCCGGTCGATCTGCACCGCGGCCACCCGCTGGCCCTCGTCGTCCAGGTACTCCACGAACCAGGCGTCGCAGACCTCGGCGGCGGCCAGCAGGTCGCACATGACGCTGTCCGCCCGCGCCACCCGGACGTCGCCCTCGCGCACCAGGTCGCGCTCGGCGAGGCTCACCAGCCGCACCAGGCCCCCGCCCAGGTCCTCGCGGCGGGCGGCCACGCCCCCCGGCGCCGGCGCCTGCCCCGGGATGCGGCAGCTCATGCGCGCCCGCGCCGCCAGGCCCGTGCTGTCGATGGCGAACACCCCGGGCGTCGCCCGCGGCAGCTCGTAGGCATACGGCGGGCAGTGGTTCAGCACGAACTGCTCGGGGTCGGGGCGCGCCGGCTTGTCGGTGCGCGGGAACATGGCTCGCACCGGGGGCCCCAGCGGGCTCACCCGCCCGTTCGCCCCCACGGCGGCGAGGCGATACCAGAAGACCTCGCCGCGGGCCTGGGCGGGCACGTCGTCGGCGAAGGTCACCAGCCGGCGGCCGCCCTGCACCCGCACCTGATCGGCGCGCACGGTGAAGGTGGGCACCGCTTCGGCGCCGGGCGGCTGCCGCGCAGCGTCGCAGGCCAGCCCCGGATCCAGCAGCCTTTCGCCGTTGGGGCCGCGCTGCGCCACCTGCTCGGCGGCGTCGCTCACGCCGTCGCCGTCGCTGTCCGCGAACCCGGCGGCGATCACGGCATCGTCGAAGCGGTAGACCCGGTACTCCCGGGGCGCCAGCGACACCTCGAGGGCCTCGGCGCAGCTCCGCCCGGGCTGAGTGAAGCGCAGCACCCCCTCGAGCGCGGCGGTGTCCAGGTTGCACCAGGTCCGACCGTCGGCGTGGGCGGCGTGGAAGTTGGCGGGGTCCAGCGCCGGCCACACCAGCGTGGCCTGAGCCCGGCGCTGGTTGCCCTCTTCGTACACCACCTCGGCCCCCCAGGGGGCCGGCGGGCGGCGGGCGTCGGGCACGGTCACCAGCAGCGAGGCGGTGTCGCCGTACTGCCCCGTCACGTCGATGGGCACGATGTGCCAGGTGCGCCGGTCGCCCGGCTTCAGGCCCGCGGCCGCCAGCGCGGCGGCCGTCTCGGTCCACTGGGCGTAGGCGGGGTTCCAGCCCGTGCGTTGCCCCTCGCGGGCCAGCCCGTCGGCGCCGTCGTCGGGCCGCCCGCCCACCACGATGGGCAGGGCGTTCACCCGCACCAGGCCGGGCAGCTCGGGCCGCCCCGCGGCGTCCACACGGGCCTGCGCCGCCAGGGCCCGCAGGTCCCGGGGCACGGCCTGCCGCTCGGGGTCGGCGGCCCGGTAGATGTCGTAGCCCGCGATCATCAGCCCGTTGGCGAAGCGCTCGGCGGCGCCCTCGCCCGGGTGGTCCCAGTCCAGCGCCACCACCCCGTGGGTGCGGGCGCTCTCGGGCGCGTCGCACCGGTCCAGCTCCACCACCTGTCGGGGCCGGCCCGGCGCAGCCACGTCGCCCGGTCGCCCGCCCAGCTCGATGCGGCCCAGCGGCGCCGTGCGCTCGCCGTTCACCGCCTGCAGCTCGTACACGGTGGCCGCCCGGGGCGGCTCGGCGTCGATGAACGCCCGGCCCCACGCCCAGGCCAACACGATGTCGTGCCGGGCCAGCGTGCGCGCCCACATGCGCAGGCCGTCGTCGGTGGCCGCCGCCCGCAGGCGCGCCGCCACCGAGGCGCCCAGCGTGGCGCCGTCCAGGGGCCGCGGATCCGCCGCCAGCGCCGCCTGCAGCACCGCCCGGCGGCGCGCGTGCTCGGGCTGGGCGTACACCCGGTCGATCTCGGCCGCAGCGGCCACTTGGCCCACATCGCGGCGGAACACCTCGCGCCCGTCCTTCAGCAGCCGGAACGCGGCCACGTCCTCGGGCAGGCGCCCCTCGACCACGCCCCAGCGCAGGTACGCCACCGAGCGGTCCAGGCCGGCGCCCGCCAGGCTGCCAGCGGGCCCGATGCGCCCCACCAGGTAGAGCTGCTCACCCTCGCCCGCCCAGGCGGGCGCAGCGCACAGGACCAGGGCGGCCATCAACATCAACGCGCGTCGCATGAAGCCACCCATCAGTGAATCGCCGAGGTGCTGGGGGTGCCCAGGTCCCACCCGTTGCGGTAGGTGGCCTGGAACTGGGCGTCGCCCGTGCCGCACCAGCTATCGCGCCGGCTGCGGGGCACCGAGGTCCAGGTGTGGGGGTCGCAGTCGAAGCCCAGGCCCGCCACGGCGAAGCCCTCGCCGCGGAAGCTGAACTGCCCGTCGTTGTAGTCGGCCAGGGCCGTCAGGCTGCCCCGCAGCGCGGCGATGCACAGGGCCTCGCCCCACAGGCTGCCGCCCACCAGGCCGCCCACCCGGGGGCCCTGGAGCACCCAGGCGCCCGCGTCGGCGCCCACGCCCACGGTCAGCGCGCAGCCGTTGTTCCACACGGGGATGCTGGCGGAGCCGCGGGCGTAGGCCCCCACGAAGGGCCCGCTCAGCTCCAGGAACGAAGCCACCTGCGGATCCAGCAGCTCGATGATGGCCGGGTCACAGGTGCGCCCCGCCAGGAAGGCCGCCTCGATCTGCGTGCCGCTGAAGCGCGCGCCGCCGGTGGCCCCCACGTACGTCTCCTCGGCGCCGGCGCCCACCGCCAGACCCAGGTCGAACAGCTCGAAGGTCTTGAAGTCGATGACGCCCACCGTCTCGATGGCGCCCAGGATGCCGATGGGCGCCAGGCCCAGGTTCGGCAGGTCGCGCAGGGTGAAGCCCAGGGTCACCCGCTTCAGGGTCAGGTCGCTGCCCGACACGGTGAGCGGCAGGTCGTAGCCCGAGATCAGCGCGTCGATGTAGCCCGCCGCCGCCGTGCCCTCGACGCAGTTCGCGCCCTTGCCGTTGGCGGTCCAGCGGCTGATGTCCAGCGCCGCCTTGTAGGTGGTGGAGTCGTCGGCGCCGTCGCCCTTCATGGTCCACTCGGCGCCCACGTGCAGCAGCTCGAGCTGGTTGCCGCGGATGGTGGCCAGGCCGTCCACCTTGGCCGACGAGATGGGGATCGCCTTCAGCACCGAGTTCGCCGCAGCCAGGGCCTCCTCGATGGCCGACTCCAGCCGCGCCAGCGCCGCCTGCAGCAGCTCGTTGACGGTGTCGAACAGCCGGTTGCCCAGCACATCCAGCCGCCCCAGCACGGTGGTCAGTGCGGTGTGCACCGCCTCGTCCACCGCCCGCGCGGCCTCGCTGCCCATGATGGCCGTCACCAGCCGCTCCACCAGCTCGTCCTCGGTGGGGAACGAGAGCTGCCGGTTGAGCTGCGCCAGCGCCTGGTTGGGGATGGCCACCAGCTCGGCGATGAAGCCCTCGAAGCTCTCGATGACGAGCTGCTCGAACAGGTTCACGAAGCTCATGGCCTGCCCGCCCACGTCGGGCGCGTACCAGATGAACAGCGGCGAGATGACCCGGAAGCGGGTCTGCAGGTTCACCTGCAGGATCTGCACGTTGGGCACATCGAGCCGGGCCGGCAGCTCGCCGTTGATGAGCGCCTCGGTGTCGTCGATGAGCTCGCGCAGCGTCCCGCGGATCACCGCCAGGTAGCCGCGGGTGCGATCCACGAAGGTGCGGGCGCGATCCGAGGCCCCGGCGAGCTGGTCGCGCAGCGTCTGCAGCGCGCCGGCAGCGTCCAGGGCGGCCACGGCGTCGCGCACGGCTTGCAGCTCGGCGCGGTGCTCGCTCAAGGTGTCCTGCAGCAGCGGGCACACCACGCCGAACTCGGCTGTCACGTCATCCACCGCGGCGTCGAACTGGTCGGCCACCTCTTCCGCCTTGGCCCGGATCTCGGCCTCGGCGCGCTGCACCGTGCTCTGGTTCACCCCCACCAGGCTGGCCACCGCCACCGCCACCTGCACCACCTGGTTGCCCTGGATGGCGTTGATGGCCTGGGCCACCGCGTCGCGGGCCTCGTCGAAGGCCGCCATGAACAGGTGCTCGTTGGGCAGGTTGGGCGCGCACTCGGCCAGGCGCAGGCCGCTGCCGGGGTCCAGCAGCAGCAGCGCGGCGTCCAGGGCCGCCAGGGCCTGCTGGGCCCGCTGCTGGCCCTGCTGCAGGGTGCCGTCGAGCTGCCCCGCCAGCGCCACCAGCCGCTGATCCACGGCGTCCAGGCCCTGGTCGAGCTGGTCGAAGGCGTTGAGCGTGTCGCGCAGTCGGTCCAGGTTCACCTGCAGGCCCTGCAGGGTCTGCGCGGGGATGCCCACGTTGGCCTGGATGGCCACCCGCGCCTCCAACACCAGGCCCGGCCAGGTCAGGTAGAACTGCTGCATGTGCTGGTCGATGAACTGGCGCAGGGGATCCAGCAGCCGCTGCACCTGCCGGCGCACCTCGGACACGCCGATCTGGCCCACCTGGGCGGGCAGCGCCTGGAGCTGCCGGATGGCCCGGGCGAGCTGCCCGTACACCGGCCGCACCAGCGCGTCGATGCCCGCGCGGACCTGCTGCTCCAGGAAGGCGTTGAAGCCGCTGCCGGTGATGCGCCGGGTCAGGCTCAGGTAGTGGCGCACGGTGTTCACCACCGGCCCGATCCACGGCCCGTTGCCGGGCAGGAACCGGGCCAGGAAGGCGTCGGCGCGGGCCACGCTCTCGGGGTCGTTCAGGTCCAGGTGCAGGTCCACGTCGGTCTGCAGCACCTTGTCGAAGTCGGCGCTGGCCCCGAACACCACGGTGGTGGTGTTGGGCGTGATGCGCTGGGTGCCCGCGTAGGCCCGCATGACCACCAGATCGAAGTCGCGCCGGGGCAGCCCCACGAGCTGCGGCGGCTGCCCGCCCGCGGCCCGCCCCAGGGCGAAGCGCACGGGCAGATCCAGCTCGAAGGGGGTGGAGCCCCAGCGGTAATGGGCCCGCAGCGCCTGCGGCTCGACCTCCAGGCGCTCGGCCACCGCCGCCAGCGCGCCCGTGGCCCAGTTGGCGGGCAGCGCGTCGGGGCGGGCCACCAGGGTCTGGGCGGGCCCCGCGGCGCCGTTCTCGAAGCGGAAGGCCGCCCGCGGCGCGTCCCAGAAGGGCAGCGGCAGCCGACCGGTCATGGCGAACCAGCCCTCGTCCAGGCCGCCCTGGGCCGGCGCCAGCTCGATGGCCTCGTCCAGCCGCACGCGGAAGGCCTCGCCGCCGCGGCGGTCGAAGGCGTTGGCGGTGCGCCCGCCCACCGTGGCGTCCGTGGCACTGCCGTCGGGCGCCCAGCGGGCGCTCAGGTCCAGCTTCTCGTCCAGGGCCTGCACCTGCACGGTGCCGTCGGTGAACAGCGCCCGCGGGCCGGCGAAGCACTGCCCCTCGCCCTCGGGCGGCACGAAGCTGAAGCTGCCCACCTCGTAGGGCGCCTTCCAGGCCCGCAGCCGCTGGTCGCAGTTCACGGGGGGATCGGCCCGGCAGTCGCTGGGCACCATCTGCCCCGATCCGATCTGGCCGCTGCACTCCAGGGTCAGCGCGGTGAAGGCCACCCCGAAGTCGGCCCGGCCCTCCACCCGCACCTGGCCGTCGATCCACGAGTACGGGTCCACCCGGTTGCTCACCTGGCGGAAGCCGAAGCGATCGAAGGCGAAGGCGTAGCCGTACACGTCGGCCAGGGGCGGCTGATCGGTGTTGAACACGCCGGTGACGCCCCCGGGCCGCAGCACATACTTGGTGCCCGGGTTGGCGTCCACGGCGGTGAACAGGGGCTGCTCGGGGCCGCCGAAGCCCACCTGGGTCTGCGTGCCCGCCAGGCTCGCCCCCAGGCCCTCCTGGGGCTGGCCCTGGCCGTCGCGGTAGATCTGCGGCCCCGCCGTCAAGCCGGCCATGAAGTGGTTGCCCCGGGCCCGCTGCGCGCTGCCCAGGGGGTACACCGCGCCGGGTCGGGGCGCGTCGGCCTCGCCCACCTCGGCGGCCCAGGCGCCCTGCAGCCAGGCCGCCACGTCCCCCGTCGCGCCGGTGCCCGTCGCCCGGAACCCCGGCGCCACGAACACCAGGGGCCGCCCGTGATCCTGGTCGCGCTCGAAGGTGCGCCGGCCGCCGGCGTCGCCGCCCCAGCGCACCCGGTCCGACACCTCGGGGTCCAGCACCACCCGCGCCATGACCGTGCCGTCCCCGTCCTGCAGCAGCGGCCCCTGGCTGTCCGCCGCGTGAGCCTGCCGGTTGCCCGAGGCCTCGGCGCAGCTCGGGCAGTCCTCGCGCTGGGCGAAGGCGACCCGGGTGCCGTCTCCGCTGGCCACCGCCCCACGCACCAGGCCGCTGGCCTGAACCTGAAGCGCCTGGCCCTGCCAGGTCACCTCGACCCGGGGAAAGTGCAGCCCCGTCGACGCCGCGCCGACCTGCACCGTGGTGGTGATCCCGTCGGGCCCCACCTGCGCCACGCCCGGGCCGCCGCCCACCCGGGTGAACCGGGCGTCGTTGCTCCAAAGGCGCGTGGTGCGCCCCCGCGGATCCTGCGGATCGCGCACCCGGTCCAGGTGCGACCAGGCCCGATCCCACGAGAACGTCACCTGATCCGGGTCGATCTGCAGGGCCGCCATGCGCAGCGAGAAGGGCAGCTCCCCCGGGTTCACCCACAGGGGCTGCGAGGGGCGCAGCCGGATGCTGGCAAAGTCGGCAATGGGCGCGGGGTTGGGGGCGATGAAGACGCCCGGCAGGCCCGCCGGCCGCGGCCGCTCCGCCACGCCCACCAGCTCCTGGGCGTGGGTGGTGGTGTTGGCCGCGGCCACGCCCACCAGCGCGGGCGTGAAGCCCTGCCCACCCAGCGCACCCGCCATGCGCACCGTCACGCCGCCGATCTCGGCGCTCGCCACCGCGGCTGCCGGGGGGCCGACCGCCGCCGCCAGGTCGTAGTCCACGCCGTTGCCGCCCAGCGCCCAGTCCATGCACAGCCCGGCGCTCAGGGTGCCCGACCAGGGGCCCCCGGCCGCGGGCGCCCAGATCAGGCCCGCCGCCTCGGGATCCACCCGCACGTCAGCGTCCGGGCAGGCGCCGGCCGGGCCGATGCCGCTGGGATCCACATAGGTCACCGTGACCGCACCCAAGGTCCCCTGCCCGCTCACCGGCCGGAAGCTGCCGCCCGCCTCGATGAAGGCGGTGTTGTTGAGCAGCGCCGCCCGGTCCCGCCCCTCGTCGATGGCGCGATCGGGGTCCACCACCACCTGCACCATCCAGGTGTCGCCCTGGTGCGCACTGGCCCACGCCCGCAGTGGCCCGTCCGAGAACGGCACCTGGAAGCGCGCGCTGGGCGCAGGGCGGGGGTTGCGCGGGTCGGGGACCAGGGCGTCCCAGCGCACCGAGAGCCGGGCCACGGCCACGGCGCCGAGCACCACCACGTTGCCCTGCAGATCGCGGCCGCGGCTGCCCACCTGCAGCTCCACCGTCACCGCCGGCGCCCGCCCGTCACCCGCCCACTCGGGCGCGGTGACGTAGCCATCCACCGTCAGCAGCGCGTCGCTGTCGGGCAGGGCCAGGGGCGCCTCGGTCATGCGGGACGACACGCGCGTCACCGCCAGATCGTGGGCGACCTGGGCCTGGGCCCCGCCGGCCCACAGGGCGACCGCCGCGAGCGCCCAGAGGGCGGCCCGCATTCGCTGTGGTGCTGTCATTGACTGCCTCGAACCCTCGGAACGCGCCGACCTTAGCGGGGCCCTCGGGGGCCGCCAAGGCCTTGCAGCGACGTCGGAAAGTTCAAGGTGCGGGCGGAACCCCGCAGACAAAGGGGCGCTGCCCACCGCAGGGACGGTCGTCCCATTCGGTCTCACGGTTGCGGGAGGTCATGATGAGGCCGCAGTCCTCACCACCGCCCCCATTGTTGGGCTCGCCGCTGTCCCAGTGTTGGTAGGCCACCGGGATCCCGTCGAGCCACACCCACTGCCCCTCGTTCTGCCGGTCGTTCACGCCAATCCAGGTATCCCCGAAGCCGCGGCTGCGCATCTCGCCGTAGATGACGGCGTCTTGGGCGGCGTCCTGAACGACCACCAGGTCGTAGCCGGCCTGCTGGCAGGCCACCCGGGCGTCCGGCCAGGTGCGCTGATCGGCGCAGAACAACAGCGACGTTTGCTGGAAGGCCACCCGCGGGCACGGGCAGGGCGCGTCCTCGTCCACCTGCCCGTCGCAGTCGTCGTCGACGCCGTTGCATGTCTCGAGGGGGCACATGTCGGGCGCCAGATCAGGCACGGCCTGATCCACCGCCTGGTCGCGCACCGACTGGTCGGCGGGCGACCCCCCATCGGCCAGGCCCACGTCGAACCGCATGGTCGCGTCGGGGACCGCCGCGTCAGCCATGGGGATGACCCGCGCGTCGATGGCTTGCACCGCCGCGTCGATGCCGCCGCCGGGGGGCGGGCTCGGGGGCCGGGCGTCCACGCCCCCGCCCTGGCTGGGCAGGCCCACGCCGGGCCCGGGCCCGGCCTCGGGCACCTCGACGATCTCGGCGCAGCCGACCGCGGCCGCACCCACCCCCACCCACCCCAGCCACAGCAAGACGCGCATGCGCTCAGCCTGACACGGGCCCGCGGGTCGATACCACGGCTCAGTCGTCGAAGAAGTCCGACAGCAGCTTGCGGAACAGCCCTCCAGGCTTCGCGGGGTCGACGATCTTCACCTCGACCCCCCCGAAGAGGGCGAGCCCGGTCACCCGGATCACCGGCGTGGGCACCCCGTCGGGGGGCGGCAGCGCCTTGTGCCCACCCTGCGTGAAGCCCCCGAAGATCCCCACGCCGTCCACCACCACCGGCACGTGGTGCGGCACCTTGATCTCCACCCCACCGAACATCGCCACCGCGTGGATGCGCGTCTCGCCGGGCGGCAGCTCCACCTGGGTGAAGTCCAGATCGATGCCCCCGAACAGCGCGAAGCACTTCGTCTCGGGTGCCGGCTGCCAGCCGCCCTTGCGCTCGGCGCCGCCGAAGATGCCCACCAGCCATTTGCGCTTCGCGGGCGACGCCCCCCGGGCGGGCAGGCCCGGCTTCGCGGTCACCGCCGGCACGGGGTGCTCCGCGGCCAGCCCCGGCAGGTCGCTGAACAGGGCGTCCAAGGCGTCGGGGTGCTCGGCCAAGGCCACCGCCCGCGCGCGCCGCTCGAACTCCCCCGGCGCGATCTGGCTGCGCTGGAAGTGCTGGTCCAGGCGCGACAGGGCCGCCTCGCGGGCCGCCTCCAGGTCTGCCGACGCCATCGGCCCCGCGGGCCCCACCGTCGGCGGCGCCGGCAGCGGGTGCTGCGCCCACCACCCGCGGGCGTCCGCCTGGCTCCAGCGGGGCCCCGGCACCGCCTCCAGCGCATCGGCCAACGCCAGCGCGTCCCCGAACCGGGCCCCGGGATCCTTCGCCAGCAGGCGCTGGACGATGGCCTCCAGCGCCGGCGGGATGGGCTGCCCCGCCCGCGCCCCCACGGCGCCGGGCGCGTCGTTCAGGTGGGCCATGAGCAGCTTCACCGTGCTGCCGCGCCCCGGGAACACCAGCTCGCCGGTCAGGAGCCACCAGGCCACGCACCCCAGCGCGTACAGATCGGCGCGGGCGTCGAGCGGGCCGTGGTTGATGGCCTCGGGCGCCATGAAGGCCGGCGAGCCCGGCAGGCTGCGGGCCTCGGTGAGCTGGCTGGTGAGCTGGGCGTCATCGTCGGGCGCCGTGGGCTTCACCAGCCCGAAATCCAGCACCTTCAGCACGTCGTGCTCGATGCCCAGGGTGCTGGCGAACAGGTTCGCGGGCTTGATGTCGCGGTGCAGCAGGCCCGCCGCGTGGGCCTCGGCCAGGCTGGTGCAGGCGTGGCGCAGGAAGTGCACCGCCCGGGCGGGCGACACCGGCCCGTGACGCTCCACAAGTGTTTTCAGATCAAGGCCTTCCAGCAGCTCCATGGCGTACCAGAAGTCGCCCTCGGGCGTGGTGCCGAAGTCGAAGACCTCGACGGTGTGGGGGGAGCGGAGCTTGCTGGTGGCCCGCGCCTCACGCTCGAAGCGCCGGGTGACCACCGTGGGATCCCCGGCGGCGCCCAGGGCCGCCGGCCGCACCAGCTTCACCGCCGCGGGCCGATCCAGGCGCACGTGCCGCGCCCGCCAGACCTCGCCCATGCCCCCCTGCCCCAGGGGGGCCAACAGGGCATAGTTGCCCACCTGTCGCATGGTGCCTCCTGCGCTCGGCGATGGCATACCGCGCGCCGTGCGCCACGCCAAGGTGCTTCGCGCGGGCGTCCGGCAGACGGCGCAGGACTTTGACTTGCTTTCCGCCCCGCCTCCCGAGGACCTTGCGCCCGATCTCGGGCCCTCGCCCGAACCAATGAGGGACATCACCATGCACTCTGTCTTGAAGCGCGGCGGCCACGCCGCATTGGTGTGGGCCGTCGCCGCGATGGCCGGCTGCGTGACCGGCGGCGGCTCGGGCGGCGGCGACGCCGATGAAGGCACCCGGCTGGACGGCGCCGTGGACGCCGGCGGCCAGGGCGGCGAAGGCGGCCAGGGCGGCGCGGGCGGCCAGGGCGGCGCTGCGTATGGGCGGCGCGGGCGGCCAGGGCGGCGCCGGCGGCATGGGCGGCGCGGGCGGCTCAAGGTGGCGCTGGCGGTATGGGCGGCCAGGGCGGCGCGGGCGGCATGGGCGGCGCGGGCGGCATGGGCGGCATGGGCGGCATGGGGGGCGAGGGCGGCCAGGGCGGCGTCGGCGGCGACATCGGCTGCCGCGACGGCGCCCAGGTGGAGTGCGACGTCGACGGGTGCGTGGGCACCTCGACCTGCGTGAACGGCGAGTGGGGCCCCTGCCAGGGCGGCGCCGAGATCTGCGACGGCGCCGACAACGACTGCGACGGCGCCACCGACGAGGGCTTCGCCGATCTGGGCGAGCGCTGCAGCGCCGGGCTCGGCGCGTGCGCGGCCGAGGGCGTCTTCGCCTGCACCCCCGACGGCGCAGGCACCGCCTGCAACGCGGTCGCGGGGATGCCGCAGGCCGAGCAGTGCGACGGCGCGGACAACGACTGCGACGGCCTTGTGGACGAGGCCCTGCCCCCCACCCCCTGCTACGACGGCCCCGTCGGCACCGAGGGCGTGGGCGCCTGCCGCGGCGGTCAGCGCCAGTGCGAGGACGGCGCGCTTTCGGCGTGCGTGGGGCAGGTCCTGCCGGCCCCCGAGGCCTGCAACATGGCCGACGACGACTGCAACGGCGTGGCCGACGACGCCGGGGCGTGCGCCGATCCCGCCCGGGCCCGCTGCGAGCTGGCCTGCGGCTTCGTGATCGCCTGTGAGCTGGCCCCGCCCGGGGCGCTCGCGGAGTGCGTCCAGGGCTGCCTGGTGGAGGCCCCGCCCGAGCAGGTCGCCTGCATCGCGAACTCGGGCGGCGACTGCGCCGCCGTGCTGCGCTGCGCGGATCAGCCGCCCCCGCAGTGCGGGAACGGCCAGGTCGAGGAGGGCGAGGGCTGCGACGACGGCAACCGGGTGGGCGGCGACGGCTGCGACGCCAACTGCCAGGCGGAGCCGGTGCCGGCCGGCGGCAACTTCATGCTCTGCGGCCAGTCGGACCGCAACGTGGCCGGCTTCGTGCGGCCCGAGGACGGCCTGGAGTTCCTGCAGGGCTGCGTCCCCAACGCCGAGACCGTGGCGCTGCTCGTGAGCCGCACCGGCGCGGTGGACGGCGCGGTCCTCAACGCCTTCCTGGCCCGCGGCGGCAACGTCATCACCGAGTACAGCCGCAGCGACGAGGTGTGGAACGCCGTGTTCCCCAACGAGCCGGTGGTGCAGTCCGCCGCGCAGAACGGGAGCTGCCGCGACAACCTCAACCCGGCCGTGCGCTACAACGAGGCGGATCCCTTCTGGGTGGCCAACGGCGCCTTGCCCCTGGAGCCCGCGGCCTCCACCGGCTGCGGTTTCGACCTGACGGCCTTCCCCAACTCCGTCCCGCTGGGCGCGCACAGCGCCGATCGCGTGAACCTGGCCTACCGCGACGTGGGCGCCGGCCGGCTGTGGCTGGTGGAGGGCGACTGGCAGGACAACCAGCAGGGCATGGCCGACTGGAACGCCAGCTCGCAGCAGCTCATGCGCCACATGATCCGTCGCCGCCGCGGCGGGCCCGTCGCCGGTGATCTGGTGCCCGGCGTCCGCCAGAACGTGCCCGAGGAGGCGCTGCTCGGCATCGGCTGGCGGCCGTGCTTCCGCGGCACCTACGACCAGAACCAGCCGACCGTGGCGCAGATCCTGGCGGACTGCCGCGGCGAGGCGCTGCTGATGGCCTGCCGTCAGGTGGGCGATCCCACCCTCGCCCTGGCCGCCGAGGGCCTGTACGCCGACGTGACCTTCGACGTGGGCGGCGCCCAGCCCGCGGTGCACACCGCCAACGGCGTGAACTGGTACTTCAACAACAACACCTCGTGGGGCTTCGCGCCCGAGGGCGCCGCGGTCAACCGCAACTCCTGTGACACGCTCGATGAGCAGGGTGAGCTGCGCATGTGCTGGCACACCTCCGCGGGCAACCTCAACTCGGGCTACCGCTGCGGCAACGAGTTCCTGAACGGCAACGCCCGGTGGGAGCGGCTGGTGTACGTGCGCGACCAGCGCCCGCGGGCCGAGGACTGCGCCGCCCGGGGCGACGAGGACGGCAACGGCCTGGCCGACTGCGCCGATCCCGCCTGCGCCGAGCAGTGCGGCCAGGTGCGCCTGGGCGAGCTGCAGGGCTACGGGCACCACGGCGACTGCGAGACCTTCAACGGCTGCAACAACGCCCAGACCTGCGCCGACGCCGCCTGCGCGTTCGGGGGTCACGGCGCCGCCGTCTCTTGGCAGGAAGACACCTGCGGCGCCCGGCGCGCCCTGGATCCCACCTTCGACTGCGACCTGTTCCACAACCTGGACGGTGACCTGGATCAGGGGTGGGACGGCGGCCTGGGCTTCTGCGACGACATCATGGTGGCCTACGACGTGGTGTGCGCCGCGGCCCCGCGGGTGCCCCAGGACCTGGGCCAGCCCTGCATGGGCGACGTGGACTGCGACGGCGTGTGCTGGGACTTCAGCCAGTACGATCCCTTCTGCTTCGGCGCCTTCTGCTCGGCCCCCTGCCAGAACGATCAGGAGTGCGGGGAAGCCTTCGCCGCCGCGGGCGCGCAGAACCCGGGCGCCTCCACCTGCGGGGAGGACGGCCGCTGCACGGTGATCGGCACCGGCTTCGGCGCCTTCGCCTGCCAGTGACCCGCCGGGCCCTCTGAGCCCACCGGGGGCGCCGCCGGGCTTGTGGGCGGGCCCCCAACCTCGACATCATCCCGCGTCCCCGTCACTCGGAGCCGCGCGATGTCTGCCACCCCTGCCTATGACGCCCTTCACCAGCACTTCGCCCGGGTGGGTCACCTGGAAGAGGCGCTGGAGTACCTGTACTGGGACATGGCCACCCAGATGCCCGAGGGCGGCGCGCAGGCCCGTGGGGAGCAGCTCGCCACCCTGAAGGTGCTGGAACACCAGCTCTCCACCGATCCGCGCATCGGCGACTGGATCGCCCGGGCCGAGGGCGAGGATCTGGACGGCTGGCAGCGCGCCAACGTGCGCGAGTGCCACCGGCTGTGGACCCACGCGACCGCGGTGCCCGAGGCGCTGGTGGAGGCCCAGACCAAGGCCAACAGCGCGTGCGGCCAGATCTGGCGCACCGCCCGCCCCAAGAACGACTTCAAGGCGGTGGCCCCGTACCTGACCGAGGTGTTCGCCCGCGCCCGCGAGGTGGCGCAGATCAAGGGCGAGATCATGGGGCTGGACCCCTACGACGCCCTGCTCGACGGCTTCGAGCCGGGCGCCCGGCGCGCCCAGATCGCGCCCCTGTTCGACGATCTGGCGGCCTTCCTGCCGGGCTTCACCGACCAGGTGCTCGACGCCCAGGCCCGGCGCGGGCACGGGGTGTTCCCCACCGGCCCCTTCCCCATCGCCACCCAGCGCGACGTGGGCCTGCACTTCATGGGCGTGCTGGGCTTCGACCTGAACCACGGCCGGCTGGACGTGAGCGCCCACCCCTTCTGCGGGGGCGGCGCCGCCGACGTGCGCATCACCACCCGCTACCGCGAGGACGACTTCATCCAGAGCCTCATGGGGGTGCTGCACGAGACGGGGCACGCCCTGTACGAGCAGGGCCGCCCCCTGGGCTGGCGCGCCCAGCCCGTGGGCCGCGCCCGCAGCGCCGGCGTGCACGAGAGCCAGAGCCTGCTGATGGAGATGCAGGCCTGCCGCAGCCGCGAGTTCATCGAGCTGGCCAGCCCGGTGCTGGCGCGGCACTTCGGGGGTGATCCCACCCCATGGGCCCCCGACAACCTGTACCGCATCTACACGCACGTCGAGCGTGGCCTGATCCGGGTGGACGCCGACGAGGTCACCTACCCCGCGCACGTCATCTTGCGCTTCCGGCTCGAGACGGCCCTCATCGACGGCCGCCTGCAGGTGGCCGATCTGCCCGGGGCCTGGCGCGAGGCCATGCGCACCACCGTCGGCGTCGAGAACCCCGACGACAAGGACGGCGTCCTGCAGGACGTGCACTGGATGGAGGGCCTGCTGGGCTACTTCCCCACCTACACCCTGGGCGCCATGATGGCCGCGCAGCTCTTCGACGCCGCCTGCACCCAGGTGCCCGGCATCTTGCCCGGGGTGGCCAAGGGCGACTTCACGCCCCTGCTGGGCTGGCTGCGGACCAACGTGCACGGCCACGGCAGCCGGCTGACCACCGACGAGCTGATGACCCAGGCCACCGGGCGCCCCCTGGACGCCGCCGTCTTCAAGGCGCACCTGAAGCGCCGCTACCTGGACGGCTGACCGTTGGCGCTCGCGATCGCGCTCGCCATCTACGTCGCTGCCATGTTCGCCCTGGCCCTGCGGGTCCACGGGCAGGTGCACGACGCGGCCGACTTCTTCGTGGCGGGCCGGCGGCTGTCGCTGCCCTTCGCCACCGCCACCCTGTTCGGCACCTGGTTCGGTGCCGGCACGCTGCTGGCCAGCGCCGACGAGGTGGCCGCCCAGGGCCTGCGCGCCGTGGCCATGGAGCCCCTGGGCGCGGGCCTGTGCCTGATCCTGGCCGGGCTGTTCGTGGCGCGTCCCCTGTGGCAGGCCAAGCTGCTGACTCTGGGCGACTTCTACCGCGATCGCTTCGGCGGCAAAGCCGAGTGGCTCTTCGCCATCAGCGCCATCACCTACCTGGGCTGGATCGCGGCCCAGCTCGTGGGCATGGCGGGCCTGCTCAACGTACTCTTCGGTGTGCCGCTGGCCGCCGGCCTGGTGGGCACCGCCGTCGTGGCCCTGGCCTACACCCTGCTGGGCGGCATGTGGTCGGTGACGCTCACCGACGCCGTGCAGATCACCGTGCTGCTGGTGGGCCTGGTGGCCGTGCTGTGGTCGGTGCTCACCGGCATGGGCGACGGCACCTTGGCCGGCGGCGCCCACGCCCTGGCCGAGCAGGTGGCCACCACCAAGCTCACCCTGTTGCCCACCGACCAGCTCGGCGAGCTGGTGGACTGGCTGAACCTGCTGCTCATCGGCAGCCTGGGCAACCTGGCCGGCAATGATCTGATGCAGCGGGTGTTCTCGGCCCGCAGCGCCAAGGTGGCCCAGGGCGCCTGCGTCATCGCGGGCGTGGGCTACATCGTGGTGGGCATCGGCCCGGCGGTGCTGGGGCTGGCGGCCTCGGTGCTGCTGCCGCCGTCGGTCACCGAGGCCGTGCTGCCCGCGCTGGCCCAGAAGGTGCTGAGCCCCGGCATGACCATCCTGTTCGTGCTGGCCCTGGTGTCGGCCGTACTCAGCACCCTCGACAGCGCCATCCTGAGCGCGGCCACCGTCACCGCCCGCAACCTCATCAAGCCCATGTGGCGGGGCGCCCCCGACGAGCTGGTGCTCACGCGCTGGACCTGCGTGGCCTTCACCGCCGCCGCCCTGGGGCTGGCCTTCGTCGGCGAGTCGGCCTACGTCCTGCTCGAGGGCAGCTACGCCCTGAGCCTGGCGGGCCCCTTCGTGCCGCTGGTGTTCGGGCTGTTCTGGCGCCGGGGCACCGAGCGCGCCGCCGTGGCCAGCCTCGTGCTGGGCTACGGCATCACCCTGCTCGAGATGATCTTCCCCGACCTGAACCCGCCGGTGCCCATGCCGCTCATCGCCCTGGCGGTGAGCACGGTGAGCTACGTGGCGCTGGCGCTGTCGGTGCCGGCCCCGCCCGCTGCGACGCCGCCGCCCGGTGATCCCGCCACCAACGCCTGAGCCTTCGCCCACAGCCAGTCCACCATGGGGCCGGCCACGTCGATGTCGGCCTCCTCCTGGGCGTGGGGGAAGTAGCAGGGGAAGTTCACCTCGAGCACGTAGGTCCGGCCGCTGGGGTGCACCAGCAGATCCACGCCGGCGAAGGCCAGCCCCAGGGCCTGCGTGGCCTCCACCGCCAGCTCGGCCAGGTCCGGCTCGGGCTGGTCCGTGTAGGCGCTCAGATCCTCGCTGGGCTCGCTGCGGAAGTCGTCCTTGCCCACCGGATTGGGGTACGCGGCCACCGCCCGGTCGCCCACCACCACCACCCGCCAGTGCAGGCCGTCGGGCACGTAGGCCATGAGCCGGGGGGCCGCCCCCTGGCTCAGCAGGTGATCCACCAGGCCGAACAGGGCGGGCCACGAGTCGGCGCGCATGACCCCGACGCCCCCCTCGCCCCCGCTGGCCTTCAGCACCACCGGCAGGCCGCCCACGTGGGCCACCGCCCGACGCAGCCAGGCCCGGTCGGTGGTGCCCACCAGCACCCCACGGGGCAGCGGCAGGCCCGCCTTCTCCAGCGCCACGTCGGGCTGGCCGCAGTCCCACAGGGGGCCACGGGGGTCCAGGTGGAACGTGGCCACCCCCGGCCCGTAGAGCCGCGCGAAGGCCTCCTGCGCCACCGCGCTGGTGCCCGCGCAGTACAGCAGGCTGCCCGGGGGCAGCGGCCCCTGGTCGGGCGCCAGCACCGGGGCGTCCACCACCACGAAGCCCAGGTTGCGGGCGTCGCAGGCCTCCTCGAGCAGGCCGATGGTCTCCTCGGGCACGTCGTGGTCCACCACCGTCAGGGTGTGGCCTGGCTGCCAGTCGGCGGCCTCCACCGCACCCAGCGCCGCGATGTGCCCCGCCCCGCGGGCCACAGCGGCGGCCACCTGGGGCCCGGTGGCGTACACGAACCACGCCAGCAGCGCCTTCTGCCCGGCGACCACCGGCGCCGCGCTGTGGGTCGAGCCCGCCGCCGGGCGGCCGCGCCCGTCCACGTTCAGCCAGACCGCCAGCCGCCCTGCCTGGGGCGCCACCGCCCGCTCGGCCTCGGGGAACACCGTGGCGCCGCCGTCGCAGTCGGTCAGGTACAGCAGCGCCGTGGCCACCAGGCGGGCGGCGCCGATGCGGTAGTCGTCCAGGTGCTCGGGGTGCCCCTGCCCGGGCCCATAGACCCGCAGGCGGAAGGTCTCGCCCTCGCCGTTGGGCAGGCCCAGCAGCGCTGTGACGCGGGCGGCCAGATCGCCCAGCGCAGGGTCGTGGGCGACGGGCACCTCGGCCACCCGCCCGCTGCGCTCCCAGCGCTGGTCGACGCCGGCCGCGCCCAGGGCGTCGGGGGCCGTGCACGCCCGGAGGCCGGCGACGACCTCCGGGGCGACGAACTGGTCGTGCACCCACAGGTGAAGGGGATCAGTCATGGGATCGCGGCGAACGGCTACCGGTCGCGGGTGGCCTTGGCGTCCTTCTCCGAGGCCTTGCGCTTCGACTCGTGCTGCTTGCGGGCGGCCTTGGTCTCGGCGCGGCTCTTCTTGGACTCCTCGCGCACCGCCTTGCGGCCGGCCTTGCGCTTCTCCTTGGCCTCGGTGTGGGTCTCGCGGGCCTTGGCGCGCTCCTCGCTGCGCCCGGCCTTCTTGGCCCGCTTGGTGCGCCGCTCGGCGCGGGCCTTGGCGCGGGCCGCGTGCTTCTTCATGCGCTCGCGGTGGGCGCGGCGCTGGGCGGGGGGCGCGTCGGCGGGCGGCGGGGGCGGCGGAGCCTCCTCGGCTTCGTCCTCGCCGGCCGGCTCCGCCTCGGCGGGCTCGGCGGCCTCAGCCTCCTCCGCCACCTCGGCCTCGTCGGCGGGCTCTTCGGGGGCGTCCTGCGCGCGCGCCGGGCGCAGGGCGAAGACGGCGGCCGCGGCGGCCGCGGCCAGCGCCGTCACGGCCTGGCGGCGGTCCAGGGTCAGCGCCGCCGGCGGGGGGGCCTCAGCCAGCAGGCCCGCGTCGCTCAGGCTGTCGACGAGCTGCCACAGGCGGCGGCCCGACATCTGCGGGTGCTGGACCTGCACGGCCTTCAGCAGGGCGGCGCCCTCGCGCCCGTCCGCGGCCTGCCAGACGGCGGCGGCCTCGCTGGACAGGGTGTGCGCCTGGCCCGTGGCCTCGTCGAGCAGGCAGAGCTTGTCGCCCTGCTGGCCCTCGCGGATCCCGTCCCGTCGCGCTCGAATCATGGGTCCCTCCAAGGCTCGGCCGGGATCCCCCGGCCCACCGCAGGCCCGCTGAGCGGCGGCCATCTCCGCCGGTCACAGGCAGTCTTCCCACGCGGTGTGGTCAGTGAAGCGCGCCGTCGACTGCGACGCAACGGGGCCATTCAGGGCGGGCGGAAAAAAGGCCGCGGCCGGCGGGTGCAAGGCCTGGGCGAAGGAGGCCCCCCATGCGCCACGCCCTGCTCATCGCCGCCGCGGCCCTCGCGTCCCTCGCCGGCCCCGCCCAGGGCGCCCGGCTGTCGCTGTCCTTTGGGGGCGGCGGCCAGATCCAGCGCTACCGGTGCACCTTGAAAGACGGCCGGATCCACGCGGTGCAGGCGCCCACCCGCGGGCGCGCCTACCGAGCCTGCCAGGCCTGGGCGGCCGAGGTGGACGGCGCCCTGGCCACGGTGCTGCCCGTCAGTGATCGTGACCCCAGTGGCGCAGCATCGCCTGCACATCCTCGGCCGTGATCCAGCGGGCCGCGGGGCGCACCCGCGGCTGGGAACGGCGCGCCTTCGCCATGGCGGCCAACGGCGGGTGATCGTAGCCGCCTCCGTCCGCGTCCAGGTAGATGGGGTTGGTGAAGGCGATGGGCCGCTGGCTGCGGCTGTGCATCACCGGCCACATCACCGACGAGCCGCGCACCACCACCACCAGGTAGCCGTCGGCGTCGGCGGTCAGCGGGATCTCCGCGACCCCGCGGCGGCGGGCGTGGCGGGTGGTCCCCTCGGCCACCACCTCGGCCTCGCCCAGGCTCAGCGGCACCTCCACGGCGATGGGCAGCGGCGATTGATCGGCCTCGCCGCCTGGCGGCGCCGGCGGGATGTCGCGGATGACCTGCACCGTGTCCACGCTCATCCAGGCGGGCACCTCGGCTTCGACCCGCAGCGTGAACGGCTCGCCCGGCTGCACACGCAGGGTGTCGCCCAGGGTGGCGCTGGCCTCGCCGGCCTGCGCCGTCACCCGCAGCACGGGCCCGCCGCTGCCGAAGGCACGCCCCTGGTTCACCGCCATCACGAAGGCCTCGCGGTCGAAGGTGGCCGGCGCGTCGTTGCCCTCGCCCACCCACACGAAGGTGCGCGGGCCGCCGCCCTGATCCTTGAGCTGGTTGTGGGTGTCGCTCACCGCCGTGCCCGTGGGCGTGAAGCCGCGGCCCACCATGGTCAGCCACCAGCGGGCCCGCCCGAAGAAGCTGGCCTGGCCGAAGCCGTTCATGATCTCCATGGCGTTGAAGCCCTCGTCCCACAGCCCGCTCACCGGATCCGCCGCCTCGGGCGGCAGCCGGAACTGCTCGGGCGGGGCCTCGCTGGTGCCCGCCAACACGTCCGCGCGGATGGCCCCGAAGTACCCACCGTCGGGGTGGTTGACCTGCACCACCTGGGCGCCGGGCTGGTCGTTCATCCACGCGAAGATGTCCTTCGGCGGCCGCCCCGGGCCCTCGCCGCCGGCCCAGTCGAAGGTGCCGCCATTGCGGCTCTCGGCGTCGCGCGGCAGCGGGAAGCCGTTGAAGTGCCCGTAGTCGAAGGTGGTGAGCTCGATGCCCACCAGGCTGATGAGCTCGGCGCCGGCCCCCAGGGCCTCGATGACCGGCGCGTAGTCGGTGATGAAGTCGTGGTCGGTGCTCACCAGCACGTCCACGCCCTCGCCCATGAAGTTGCGCACCCGGTCCGTCAGGCTCACCGGGCTGTCGGGGCTGTTCACCGAGTGCACGTGGAAGTCGCCGCTGAGCCAGCCGGCGCTGTCCACCACGTGGGCGATCTCGGCGTCCAGCTCGGCGGCCTCGCCGGGCGCCAGCGTCACGGGGGCACCCCCGTCGGGCACGGCGTCCGCCGGCCACACCGACCACTCGATGCCACGGCTGACCACCACCCGGTAGTCGCCGGCGGCCAGCGGGATGCGCACCTCACCCTCGGGCCCGGTGTACTCGATGGTGGCGGTTCCGCCGATGGGCCCGTCGAAGGTGATGTCGCGGTCCACCGCCTGCGGCGGGTTGGGGCAAGCCCCCTGGCACAGCACGGTGATCTTCGCCGGCGTGGGGGCACCGGCCGGCGTGCGGACCCGCACCGTCAGGCTCGACGGCGGGGCCAGGGTCAGGGCCACGGGCTCACCCCCGGGGGCCACGTCCGCCGCGCTCGCCGCTCCGCGATCGGGGGCCCAGGCCCGCACCGTGTAGGCCCGGTCCGCGGGCACGTTCAGGGTGGCCGTACCGTCGGCACCGGTGGTGGCCTGCGAGAAGGCACGGCCCGCCGGGTCCAGCGCGGTGACCCGCACCCCGGGGGCGCCGGCCATGGCGTCGCTCACTGTCACCTGGATGGGCTGCGTGGGCAGTCCCAGGAAGGCCCAGGCCGGCCCCAGCAGGGCGTCCACCTGCTGGCCAGGCCCCACGAAGTGCTTGTGGACCCGCGCCTCGACGGCGCCGGGGGCCAGGTGGGCCAGCCCAGGCAGCGACGGCAGCCGGTTGGGCCGGGCCACCAGCGTGCCGATGACCTCGCGGGTGTGGGTGAGCGTCACCGCCACGCCCGCCACCGCCACGTAGGCGCCGCCGGCCGGCAAATCCACCACGTCGTCGGGCGGCAGTACGGGCGCCGGGACGATGGCGTGGCCCCCCTCGTCGCCCACGAAGGCCAGCGCCACGAAGGGATCCCCGTTGCCCACGTTCTCCAGGCTCAGCCCGCGGTAGCCGTAGCCGCCGTAGGGCCCGGCCGGGTTGAAGAACCGCACCGAGCCGCCCGAGTCGATCAGGTGGCTCATGGGCACGTGCAGGTCCTCGGCGCCGTCGTTGCGGATGGCGGTGATCACCGTCAGCCCCGTGTCGTCTGGGCTCAGCACGTACCACTGGGTGATGGCCAGCGGCAGGATGCGGTCGGTGTCGTAGCCGAAGCTGATGGGCACCGGCGAGAAGCTGGCGATGAACCCCGGCAGGTTGATGAAGTCGAGCAGCGCCGGGCGGCCGGTCACCGCCAGCACCGCGGCGCCCCCTTCGGCCCCGTCCTGCACGATCTCGAAGCGCTCGGGCTTCAGCGTGATGCCCAGGTTGAGCAGCGTGCACACCTCGCCCACCACGTCCTGGCCGCCGTCCCGCCAGGCCCCGTCGATGACGTTGCCCCCCCAGGGGCACGGCCCGATGGCGCGGCTGAAACCCTCCACCACGAACCGCACCCGATCGTTCTCGAGCACGTAGTCGCCCGCTCGACCCTGCGCGACGGTGCCCGCGACCAGGTCCTCGGCGCCCTGCGCCACGAAGGCTCGAGCCCCCTGCCCCGGGCCCTGATAGGGCGACAGGTCCACGGGCACCCGCGCCGTCTCGCCCGGGCCCTGATCGGGCGCCTCGGCGTCGGCGGGCCCCGCGTCGGCGGCGGCGTCCGCGGGGGCGGCGTCCGGGCCAGCGTCCGCCGCGCCATCGGCGCCTGCATCCGGGAACACCGCCAGATCCTGAACGGGCGGCGCCACGGGGGCGTCCTCCCCGCAGGCCCACAGGCCAAACGCCACCGCCCACGCCATGCGCCGCATCGCCACCTCCGCTCCAACCGGTTGGCGAATAGGTGACGCGAGCGTGTCAGCGGTTGCAAGGGGACTGCGCCCGCGGGCACGGTGAGGCCATGACCGTCCTTCAGCGCATCGAGGCCCTGCTGGCCGAGCAGGCCGTCCCCCACCGCCGTCTGGAGCACGCCGCGGTGTTCACCAGCCAGGAGGCCGCGGACATCCGCGGCGAGCCCATCGACATCGGCGGCAAGGCGCTGGTGATGAAGCTGGGCGATGAGGAGGCGTTCGCGGTGTTCGTGCTGAGCGCGCGGCTGCGCACCCACGGCGTCGCCATCCGCCGGCACCTGGGCCTGCGGCGGCTGCGCTTCGCTACCCGCGAGGAGCTGCTCGACCTCACCGGGCTGACCCCGGGCTGCGTGCCGCCCTTCGGGCCGCCCATCTTCCCGCACCTGCCGCTGTACGTGGACGAGAGCATCGCCCGCAACGCGCGCATCGCCTTCAACGCCGGCGACCACGGCGTCAGCGTCATCATGCAGGTGGCCGACTACCTGCCCCTGGCCGCCCCCACCGCGATCTTCGACTTCAGCCGAGAGTAGCCCATGAGCCCCAGCGCAACCCTGGCCTGGCGCTGGCTGCTGGGCTGCCTCACCTTCCTCATCGGCGTGCTGTTCATCGACGAGGCGCTGGTGAAGCACAAGGACGCCGGGACCATCGCCTCGGCCATCGGCATGGCCCTGCTCGCCGGCGGCTGGCTCTACGCGAAGCACCGCGCCGTGGCCGTGCTCGTCGCCGGCGTCGCGGGCATGGCGCTGCTGTTCCGCCCGTGGCTGCTGCCCATCACCGGCACCGATCCCCTGACGAAGATCCCCTACGAGCTGGGGCCCTTCGCCGAACGCAACCTGTACGCCCTGATCCCCGGGCTGATCCTGTGCGTGGCCGCCGGCGCCGTGGCCTGGCGGGGCCGGCGCCGTTGAACCGCCGCCAACGGTGGTTCGTGCGCGGCACCCAGGCCGTGTTCACCCTATGGTTCGCCGGGCTCAGCGTCTACGCCTTCGGCTTCGAGCAGCAGCCCGAGCCCGGATCGGCCATCGTCCTGCCCATCCTGACGGGTGTCATGGCGCTGTCGTGGTCCACCGTGGGCTTCCCCGCGCTGGGCGTGGCCGTCGCGGGCGTCCCCGGGCTGGTGGCGCTCGCCCGGCCCTGGGTCTGGCCCATGGTGCGCCACGACGCCGAGGGGCGCCCGTGGGAGCCGGGCCTGTTCGAGGCCCCGCACCTGGGGCTGACGCTGGCCGGCCTGGCGCTGTGCGGCCTCGCCGGCCTGCTGGTCTGGCGGCACCGTCACCCCGGCTGAACACCACGCCAGACACACCCGCCGCAAGCGCCTGATTTTGAAGCGTTTCCCAAAAAACCGCACAGAAAAACGCTACACCGCGCGCAGCCCGCCGATGGAGAACGGTGAGCCCCCGCAGAGCGCGGGGGCACTCTCAGCGGGAGCATCGAGATGGGACGGACGCTGAAGGCGCTGCGCCGCCGCGCGGGCGGGCACACGGGATCGCAGCCGAGCGGGGCGCGACGGGCGACGCCCGAGGAGGTGCTGTTCGAGTACCCCCAAGGGGCCAGCCACATCTTCCATGATCTGGGCCTGCTCACCGAGCCCCAGCCCGGCGCGCTGCCGCAGGCCCCGCGGGTGGCGCCGGCCGCCGCGGCGGAGGCGGCGCGGCGCCTGCGGGCCTGGCTGGCCGAGCACCCGACCGAGCGGGCCGCGGCGCGGCACCTGTGGGCGGGCGCGCTGGAGGACGCGCGCGGGCCGGCCCGCCACATGCTGCTGAGGGTCATCGACGACTGGCGAGTCTGCGACGCCGGGTGGCCGCACACGGTGGCCGCCGCGCTCGCCGTGGCCGCCGAACAGGCCGGCGAGGCGGACATCGCGGCCGCCCTGCACGCCATGCACCGCTCGCACCTGCTCGGCTGGCAGATCACCGGCGACGACTGGGACATCGACCACACCGAGCGCCCGCCCCAGGTGTTCGAGCTGACGCGGCTGGGCAGCCACGACACCGTCTGGGCGCACTTGCCGGGCCTGAGCACCGCGCCCGAGCTGTTCATCCAACTGGCCGCCCGGCTGTGGCCGGCCGGCGATGGCACCTGGCACGCGGCGCCCGGCCTGCTGCCCTTCGCCGTGGAGCCCGAGTTCGAGCCCCCGCCGCCTGACGGGCCGCAGGCGGGGCGCGTGGTGGTGGAGAGCTGCGCGCTGACCTGGGCCCAGGCCTGGATGGCCGGGCGGTCGAAGGTGGCCGCCTGCGAGGCGCTGTTGCCGCAGGAGGGGGCGCGATGAGCGAGTGTCAACCCTTGGTGCCGGTGCCGCAGAGCCAGGACGAGGCGCGGCAGCGCATGCACGAGGCCGCGGACTACGCGGAGCGCATGTTCCGGGCCTCCTTCGAAGCGTCGATGATGGGCTACACGGGCGCGCCGCTGCCCCAGGCCCCGCACGTGGCGCCCGCCGCCGCGGCCGAGGCGCGCCGCCGGGTGGCCCAGGTGCTGGCGGACCGCGAGGCCGACGGCCACCTGAAGGGTCACCGCAAGGCATTCCTCCGCTTCCGCCGCGGCATGGACGCCCGGCAGGTCGCCATGCACCGCCGGCTGGTGGACGACTGGCTGGTGTGCGATCTGGGGTGGCCCCGGGCGACCCTCTGCGCGGCGCTGGCGGTCCAGGCGGCCCGCGAGGGGGCTGACGACGTGGCCGAGGCCCTGATGGCCATGCACGGCAGCCAGCTCATCGACTTCGAGGTGGTGGTCCGCCCCCGCAGCAAGCGCGCGCCCGGGCCGCGGGCCCTGGGCCTGGTGCGCCTGAGCACCGACGAGCTGGTGTTCGCCTCGGCGGTCCCCCTGACGGCCCAGCCCCCCGAGGGGACGTGGCTGCAGGGGCGGCTGTGGCCCGCCGGCGACGGGCGCTGGACCCTCGCGCCGGGCATCGTCGTCCGCCAGGGCGAGGTACACCTGTGGCCGCAGCCCGACAGCGCCCACCTGCACCCGCTGGAGGTCCACCAGCGGCTGAGCCGAGTCCTGGGCGAGTGGGAGGCCGAGCTGCGCCACAGCCAACGACTCGCGCGCCTGCTGCCCAAGGACGAGCCGGACTGAAGGGACCGCGCCCACCGCCGCAGGCCGCCGGAAGGCGACCGTTGGCGGGCCCACCGATCCACCCTACTGTGACCGCTCACGACGCCACCGACGGCGCAGGAGAGGTCACAGATGGGCGAGCCCACGATCGCAGTGCTGGGGACGGGGATGGTCGGTCAGGCCATCGCGGGGAAGCTGGTGGCCCTCGGCCACCCGACGGTGATGGGCTCGCGGCGGGCCGACCACCCGGGGGGCCAGACCTGGGCGGCTGCGGCCGGTCCCAAGGCGCGGCTGGACACCTTCGCCGCGGCCACCGCCGCCGCCGAGGTGGTGTTCCTGTGCGTGAAGGGCGAGCACGCGCTGGCCGTGCTCGAGTCCATCGGCGCTGCGGCCCTGGCGGGGAAGGTCCTGGTGGACCTGACCAACCCCCTGGACTTCTCTAAGGGCATGCCACCCACGCTGTTCGTCAGCAACGACGACAGCCTGGGCGAGCAGATCCAGCGGGCCTTCCCCACGGCGCGGGTGGTGAAGACGCTGAACACGCTGAACTGCGATCTGATGGTGAACCCCGGCCGACTGCCCGAACCCACCGACGTGTTCCTCAGCGGCAACGACGGTTCGGCCAAGGCCACGGTACGGGGACTGCTGGAGTCCTTCGGCTGGGCCCCGGACCGCATCACCGATCTGGGCGACATCACCACGGCCCGGGGCACCGAAGCCTGGCTGCCGCTGTGGATCCGGCTCTGGGGCGCCTTCAAGTCCGCTGACTACAACCTGCGGCTGGTCCGCGGCTGACGGACGCGCTCGGCCCCTACCGCTCTTCGGTGCGGATGTACTGGTTGTTCTGGTCGTAGATGTCCACCCGCTGCTTCGGCGTGGCGCCCATGTTGTTGATGATCCCCATCATCATCTGGTGCCGCTTGCGCTGCAGCTCGCTGGCCTGGGCGTTCTGGCGCATGACCCGGTTCTGCTCGGGGGCCAGGCAGGTGTCGAAGGCCACGTGCCCCGGGCTGCCCGCCTGGGGATCACACACGGCCTGGCAGTCCAGCCCCGCGAAGCAGGTGAACACCGTGGTGCTGAGGCTGCCCCCGGCCTGGGTGAACTCCTCGACGCAGGTGGGCTTGCCACACCCGCAGGCCTGGCTCTTGGCGCAGGCAGCCTGGATCGCGCCCGCCTGACCCGGCGCCAGCGGGGCCGCCGGGCCGGGCACGGCCGCCGGCGCGGGGGCGGCGGGGACCGGCGGCACCGCCACCGGCGCCGCGGCAGGTGCATCTGGCAGGGCCTCGTCGCCCATCCCCAGCGCCTCGTCGCCCCCCCCGAAGCCCGCCGCCAGGCACCCTTCGAAGGCCGCCGCCGCCTCCTCACCCGGGGAGCAGGTGATGTTGCAGGGGATCTTGGCGAGGCAGGCGTAGACCGCCGCCGGGGCGCCCGCGGCGGTGAGCTCGGTCACGCAGCTCGGATCCGGGCACCCACACTTCGCAGCGTGCTGGCAGGCGTCCTTGATGGCGACGCTCGCGCTGGGCGCGGCGAGGGTCAACGTGGGCCACAGGCACAACAGGCTGATCAGTCGAACGAGCATCCTCTTCCCTCCCTGGATGGATCGCGATGGGACCCGGCTAGCAAACCGCGGGCCGTGGACCGCCCCCTTGCGCGCCCGGTCCGGGCGTTTCCACGAGGTGACAGCCACCGCCTCTGTCGGGCACCGGGACGACATCCCCCGGGCCCCGTTGCGCAGATTCCGGCATGCTGCGGCCGAGGAGGCGCAGATGAGGCACGCTCTGGGCTGGCGGATGAAGGTGGCGGTGGGCCTGGCAACCGGGCTGGCCCTGGCGACCGCGGGCTGTGGCGAGGGGCTGCTCCAGGCGCCGGGCGGCGCGCCACCGATCGACCTTCGCCTGGACGGCGGCCACGACCGCGGCCCGGGAGACGGGCTGGACGCGGCCGAGGTCGCAGAGGCGGGGGGCCCACGGGCGGACGGCGGCGCCATGGATCGCGGCGTCCGCCCCCAGCCCGACACGGCCCTCGATGACCTGGGCCGGCCCGGCGATCGAGGCCCCACCGAAGACCAGGCCCTGCCCGAGGACATGTCGCCCCCCGCGCCCGACCGCGGCCCCCCTGCAGGCGAGGCGCTCTCGGACCGGCTGGAGGTCACTGACATCGAGGCGCCGGCCGGGGTGCAGGGCGGCGCCACGAGCTGGCGCATCTGGGGGCGGGGCAGCCTGGGCGTCGCGCCCGTGTTCACGGTGCCCCTGCCCGACTGCAGCACCCTGGTGGGCTACACCAGCCGCGCCCCCGAGGGCCTGGTGGCGTGGGCGCTGCACCTTGACGCGGCCGACCGGCTCATCGCCGCCCACCGCCTGGCCGACGGGCTCGCGCTGCGCGGCCTGGCGGCTGAGCCCGACGGCCACTTCGGCGCGCTGCTGTGGGACGACGCCGGCGACGCCATCCACGTGCGCCGCTTCTCGCCCGACGGCCAGGCCCTGTGGAGCACCGAGCTGCGCAACCCCGACAACCGCCCCGACGACTTCGACATCGGCGACAGCCGGCTGGCCTTCGGCGACGGGCGCTACGGCGCCTACTACCACGTGCACTCGAACACCGGGCACGAGGGCGACACCCTGAAGTGGGTGACCACCGAGGGCGCGGAGCGCACGGGCTGGGGCTGGGGCTGCTCGCACAGCATGAGCACCGTGCTGCGCTTCCACGGCGAGCTGGGGCAGTTCCTGCCGGTGTGCGTCACCGACTGCTTTCCGGGCACCAACGGCGACTTCGGCGCCCAGAGCCAGGGCGGCATCTACCTGAACCACCGGGGCCCGAAGGTCATCGACGTGGACGCCGGCTGCAACGGCTCGGTGGCCGGCGAGATCGGCAGCCTGGCGCCGGCCGCGGGGGGCTGGGCGCTGACGTTCAACGCCCACCAGGCGCCGCTCACCCAGGGGCAGCGCGGCTACCAGGGCAAGAACCAGGACGTGGGCTTCGTGCGCATCCAGGGCAACAACCAGGTGGGCGCGGTGGTGTGGCTGACCACCACCCCCGAGGACGAGGCCGACGTGAGCGTGGCCCGCTGGGGCGCCGCCGAGTTCGTGGTGGGCTGGACCGTGGGCGGCCAGGGCCACCGCCTGGCCCGGGTGGACGACGCGGGCCGCATCCTGGAGGGCCCGGTGGACGTGAGCGCCACCGCCCGCTGGGGCAAGCGCGACGACCCCTTCCGGCAGCACGTGAACGGCGACGTGATCTGGGCCTGGTTCGACCGCGGGGGCGACACCGCCCTGCACATCGGCCGCGTGCGCAGCGGCGACGCCTGCCGCTGAGGGCGGGCCTCGGCGCAGGCCGGGGCCTACCGGGGCCCGACCGCCTTGCGCTTCAGCACCCGCAGCTCGGTGCGGACGTTGAGCGCACGGTTGGCGGCCGTCGTGTTCGGCACGAGCGGCCTGTTGTCGCCGTAGCCGAGCGCCACCAGGCGGTCGGCGGCGACCCCCGCCTGCTCCAGGGCAGCCACCAGCGCCTCTGCCCGGCTGCCGGTGAGATCCAGGTTGAAGCGGGCCTTGCCCGAGCTGTCGGTGTGGTTGGCCACCTCCACCAAGGCCAGCTCGGGGTGGGCGTTCAGGAACTCGGCCAGGCGCTTCACGGTGGGCAGCGCCTTGGTCTCGAGGGTGGCCTTGTTCGTGCGGAACTCCAGGCTCCCCTTGAAGCGCAGCCGGTCCCCGTCCAGCCAGACGGTGGCCGGCGTGGGCGAGGCGGAGGGCACCCGATCGATGGCGACCCCGCCGGGCGGCACCCGATCGGCCGCGGGCAGGGTCCAGCGCACCTTGAAGGTGCCGTTGCACGGACCGAGACCGTCCGGCGCCTTCAGCGCCCGGGCGTTGTCGGCGATACACTGGCAGTGTGCGGCGTTGGGCTGGCCGCCCCTGCGCGGGATGACCTGCAGCGCGCCGCCGCCCACTCGATAGTCGAAGTCGCAGCGCACGTCGGGGCGCGGGCCGGGGCCACCGGCGCCAAAGCACATCTCCACGATGCCCGCCGGCACCACCAGCGCCTTCACCTGGGCGTCCACCGCCGGCGTGCAGTCCGGGCCAGGCGGGATCCACTCAGGCAGCGCCTCCGGGTCGGGACCCTGGGCGCTGCGTTGCCCGGGCGGCGCCTCGGCCACCTCGAACACCAGCTCCACCCGGCGGTTGCGGGCCCACGCCGCCTCGCTGTGGCCGGCGTCCACGGGACGATCCTCGCCATAGCTCATCGTGGTGATCCGGGCACCGTCCACCCCGCGGTCAATCAGGGCCTTCCGCACGGCCTTCGCCAGCAGCTCGCCGATGGAGAGGTTCTTCTCTTCCGTCCCCCGCTCGTCCGTGTGGCCCTCCAGCCGCAGCCTCAGCGACGGATCCTGCGCCAGCCGCACCGCGGCCGCGTCGAGCTTGGCGGCCTGATCCTTGCGGACCGCTGAGCTGTCGTCGTCGAAGTAGACGGTCTGCGCCCCTTCGGCGCGCTCGGGCAGCCGCACGTCCACCTGCCGCTGCTCCCCGGCGGCCACGTCCAGCGCCTGCTCGAACACCTGCTCGCCGCCCTCGTGGACGGTGAGCGTGTGCCGCCCCGGCGCGATGTCCCCGGCAAACCGCACGCCCCGGGCCAGCTCGGTGCCGTCCAGGCGGATGCTGGGGGCCGCGCCCAGCGGGGGGTTGATGACGGTGATCTCCAGGCGGGCCAGGCCCTTGCCGGCCGCCGCATCCTCGGCGCGCCCGCGCAATACGGCGGTGGGCGCCGACCGCCCCGACCAGACCTCGGCGAAGGGTCGCACCCGCGGCCCGATGGCTGCGGCGAGTTGGTCGAAATCGCCGGCCACGCAGGTCGGGGCGTTGAAGGTGCCGTCGCAACTCCGGGGCTGCACCACCACGGCCTGCACCCGGTCGCGGCGACCCGGCTGGCGAAGGAATCGATCCCAGTCGAGCAGGGGCACGCCGGACTCCGTGGCCCGCTCGACCCAAGGCCAGTGCCGCAGCACCACCACGTCGGCCGCCCCCCAGCGCAGGATCCGCCGCGCCAGGCGCCGGGCCGCCGGATCGGTGGGCTCGGCGCTGATGGCCACCAACATCTGGTCGGGCCAGCGGGCGTCGTCGGGGGCCGCCGCGGGCGCGCCGTCGAGGCAGCGCCACACCGCCCCGTTGTCGCCGAAGGGCTCGGCGCAGGGCCCGCGCCGACCGCTCCAGTCCACCACCAGCCGCTCGCTGCGCCCCACCTTCGTCACCTGGCCGTGGCCCTGCCGCAGCCCCACCGCCCAGCCGCCGTCGGCCTGCACCAGGGCCGCCCCCGCGGGCCGCGCACTGATTTCCCGTGGCGCCAGATCCGGCGCCGTCAGCCACTGCGCGACCCCCAGCGACAGGCCCAGCGCCACCAGCGCGGCGCTCAGCCCCAGGCCGAACCACTGCCGCCCCGGGCGCACCGGCCGAAGGCCCCCTGGCACCCCCGCCAGGCCCAGCGCGCTCAGCCGCACGCGGGCCTCGGCGCCCAGCGCCGCCCAGACCCAGGGCAGGCGCGCGGTGGTCTCGGGCGCGTCAGGCTGGCCGTCCCGCGGGGTCAAGTGGCGCAGCGCCTCGCGCACCCGATCGCCCTGCGCGGGGTCCTGCGCCAGGTCCCACGAGGCCCGCTCGGGGTCATGCCACAAAGTCAGCAGGGCCCGGTCCACGGCGCGGGCGCGGGCCGTGCGGCCGTCGTCGGCGCTGGGCGCCGCGTGGTGGGCCAACCAGAACGCCAGCACCTCGCCCAGCTCGGGCTGTTGGCCCAGCCAGGTCAACCAGCGAGCCCGCAGCGGCGCGGGCCAGGTGACCCGGGGCCCCACCGTCTGGGCGTCGGCCAGCACACCGTCCAGCAGGGCCCGCGGCGTGGGGTAGCCCAGCCGGGCGCCCAGGCTGAGCAGCGTGGCCTCGTCCACCGGCGTGGGCGACAGCGCCGCCGCCGCCCGCCACACCGTCAGATCCACGCCCGCCTTGCGGGGCGACACCCCCCGGCCGATCCAGCCGGCCACGCGGTCGGGCGTGAGGATCACCGCGCCGCTGCTGCGGGCGTGGGCCTTCAGGTCGCCCCCCCCTTGCGCTGCGCCGCCGCACTGCACGATGGCCAGGCGAGGCCACGCGCGCAGGGCCCGCACCGCCCGCCGCCGCTCGGTGTCGTCATCCACGTGGCTCAGGCCATGCCCGTCGGTGAACCACACCACGATGGCCCCATCGGGCGGGGTGTCCAGACCGTCGCTGGGCAGCTCGGTCTGGTCGTGGTCCGCCAGGGTCACCCGCTCCGGGCTGCCAAAGGTCCAGGCCAGCCGGGCGTCCAGGTTCGCGCGGCGAAGATCCGCGTGGACCTGCTGCGCCACCTCGTGGGCCTGCGGATCCGCCAGGCCGTCCACCCACAGCCACACGGTGCGGGGCTGGCGCCGGCGGCGGTAGCGCACCACCGGCCGCAGGGCCGCGCGGGCCGTGGCCCTGATGCTGCCCCGCAGATCCAGCCGCGCGCTGGGGTCCTCGGTCTCGAAGTGGTCCACCCCCCACACCATGGCGCGGCGATCACCGGGATCGGTCCAGCTCGCCAGCGCCGGCGTCACCTCGGGCCGCGGCGGCGGCGCCGGCGGCTCGCCGCCAGCCGGGGGCAGCGCCTGGGGGAACACCTGCCAGCGACGGGCCTGCGGGCCCACGGCCAGCAGCCCCAACAGCCCGATCCCAAAGAGGAACCACGGCGACCAGTCCACCTCCTGGGCGGGCTCGGTCCACACCCTGGGCACGGCGTAGCTGCCCGTGGGCGTGGGCACGGCGCCGTCCACCCCCAGGTCCTGCGCCACGGGCGGTGGGGGGTCCACGACCGGCGGGGGTGGATCCTCGTGGGGGATCGCCAGCAGCACGACGCCCACCAGCGCCAACGCCGCCAGCAGTCCGCCCAGCACCTTGTCCCAGGGCAGCCGCTGTCCGGGTGGCGCCTCACGCCGCGGGGGCGCCCCGCCGGGCACGGCCGCCACCTCCAGCACCGGCGCCGACGGCGGCGTGGTGTCGGCCACCGTGGGCAGCCAGCCGTCCAGCGCGTCCTCCACATCGGCCCGGTGCGCGGGATCCGCCAGCACCACGGCCTGCACCAGCCGACGGGCGCGCTCGCCCGACACGGGCCCCGCCCGGCCGAACACTTCGCCCAGCCGCAGCTCGTGGCGTACGTCCACGGGCACGCCAGCGGCGCGCAGGTCGCGGCAAAGCGCGGCCAGATCCTGGGGGCTGGGCTTCAAAGGCCGGGTCCGCCGTCAGCCCGTCAGCAGGTCGAGGTCGTCGGGGTCCTTCACCAGCACCCCCAGCATGGGCAGCCGCCCCGGCGCCACGTCCAGCCGGTCGGCGCCCACCTTGCGGCGGTCCAGCACGGTCAGCCAGCGCAGGGCCTCGCTGGTGCTGGGCTTCTTGTTCAGGTCGTCGCGGCGGCGCAGCTCGTTGACCTTCGCCAGCCCCGCCTCGATGGCGTCGTCGTCCAGGCCCGGGAAGTCGGTGGCCCGGTGGCGCTCCACGGCCTTGCGCAGCAGGTCCTCGGTGAGCTGGATGTGGTGAAACACGCAGCGGCGCAGGAACGGCCCCGGCAGCGCCCGCTCGCCGTTGCTGGTGATGATCACCAGCGGCGGCGGCTGATCGGCCGGCTTGCGTACCCGGTAGGTGTCCTCGCCCGGCGCCGCGTACTCGGGCACCTCGAAGGCGTGCTGGTCCAGCACATCCAGCAGGTCGTTGGGGAAGTCCCGCGGCGCCTTGTCGATCTCGTCGATGAGCACCACGCTGGTGGCCCCGTGGTCGTAGGCCCGCCACAGGGGCCCGCGCTTCACATGCTCGCGCCGCGCGGCCGCCCCGCGCTCGTCGCGGAAGTACGCCACGTCGTCGAAGCGGTACACCAGGTCCTGGGCCTCGCTGGTGCTGCGCACCACGAACTTGAAGACGCTCTCGGCGGGATCCAGCCCGAAGTGCCAGGCCACGAAGTAGGCCGCCTGGGTCTTGCCCGTGCCCGGCTCGCCGGTGATCAGCAGGGGCGTGCCCAAGGCCAGCGCCACCTCCACCGCGTCCAGCAGATCGTCACTGGGGTGGTAGTGGGCGGCGGCCACCCCGTGATCGCTCAGGGTGGCCGGCGGCGCGGGCCGGGCGGCCAGCTTCGCGGGGCCCGCCGGCTGGCGGGCGCGGATCTTCGCGCGGTCGAACAGGTCCATCAGCGGCTTCGCCTCCGGGGCTTGGGGGCCGAGTCGGGGGGGTCCAGGCGGTCCAGGAGCTCCAGCCAGCCCTGCCGGCGCCCTTCTTCGATGCGCTCCACCAGCAGCCGGTAGTTGCCGCCGGTGACGTCGAACAGCACCCGCGCCGCGCGGGCGGCCTGCCCGCGGTCCAGGGTGGGCTCGTTCTCGGCCTCGCTGAAGTAGTCCCGCAGCTCGGTCAGGGTCACGTGGGCCAGCGGCGGCAGGCCGTACAGGCCGAACTGCTCGTGCAGATCGGGCGCGAAACCGTCGACGGTCTCGGGCACGCCCTCCAGCCACTCGGCGTTGGCGCTCAGCACGCCCAGGGTGCACAGCACCGACAGGTCGCCGGGCACCACCGGGGCCAGCCGGCGCACGTGGCTCAGCCAGCCCTGAATGTGCTCGTCCTCCACCTGCACGCCCTGATCGTCCATGAGGCCGTAGTCCAGCCACAGCACGGGCGCGCGGCCGCCCGCCGCCGGGGGCGCCTTGCCCCGCAGCGCAGCGCCGTCCACCGCGGCCGCCCCCAGCGCGTCGCGAAGGGCCACCTCCAGCGCGGCGCGGAAGTCGTCGCAGGCTGCCCGCCAGGCCGGGCCGCCCTGCTCCGCGTCGGGGTAGCCCTCGAAGGCCGGCCGAACCGGGCACGCCACCGCCACGCGCCGAAGCAGGAACTCGCGCTTGCCCCGCTGCTTCAGGTGGGTCTCGAGCAGCTCGCTCAGGGCGTCCAGCCGGTGATCGGGCTCTCCGCAGAACACCAACCCCGCCACCCGGCGCGCCCGGCTGGCGATCAGGTGGGCCACCCGCTCATACACCGCCGATCGCCAGCGAAAGCGATCCAGCCGGCGGTGGCTGGGCACGCCCTGAGGCCCCGCCTGCACCCGATCGGCCTGCCAGGCGTCGAAGCGCGTGAAGGCGCTGAGCCCGGCGTGGCTGGCCACGGCCACGGGGTGCGCCCCGTCGGTCAGCACCGCCCGCCAGAACCCCCGCGCCACCGCCAGCCGCTCGTCGGCGGGCAGGTGGGCGTCGCCCAGGGCCAGCGGCGCCGCCCGCGCCTCCAGCGGATCGCTGCCCGTCAGGTAGATCACGGTGGGGCAGTGGGCGGCCAGCAGCGGCTGCAGGGGCGCCACCACGTCCACCAGGTGCACCGCCTGGGGCCGCGCCGCCCGCCAGGCCGCCGCGAGCTGGCCTGGATCCGTCACCACAGTCAGCGGCCCGTCGGGGTCGTCGTACACGGGCAGCCGGGCGGCCAGCGCGTCGCGCAGGTGGCGGCCGTACCCCGCCAGATCGGGCGGCACACACACCAGCAGCCGCGCCGGCGAGCTCAGCGGCGCCGCCCCCTCCCCCGCGATGGCCTGCACGACCTCGACGGTCCACGGCCGCGGCGCCCACACCAGCGGCGTGCCCTGCCAGCTCAGCCGGTGCCAGGGGGCCCGCGCCAGATCGGGATCCTCGGTCCACACGCGCAGGCGCACGGGGTGCCGGTCGGGGGGCACCTCGCCGGTGGCCTCGGTGAGCCGCTGGAACACCGAATGGCGGGTGGGCGCGTCGGGGAACAGCAGGTTGAACAACCCGGGGCCGTCCGTTGGGGCCACGAAGCCGGGCAGCGTCGCCCGGGCGCTCAGGTTCAGGCTGAAACGACTGGCGTACGTGATCTGCACCTGCCCGCCGTCGGGCACCAGGCGCACGGTCAGCTCCAGCGGGCGGTCGTCCAGCAGGCGCCGGCGCTCCCGCAGGGCCACCGCGTTGCGGGCGGCGTCCCGCAGCTTCTCGGGCCAGCCGGGCTCGTCCAGGCTCACCCAGGTGCGGGCCCGCAGGAATGCGGGCAGATCCTCGGCCCCCAGCTTCGCCCCCGGCAGCAGCACCGGCACCACCGGCCGCTGGTTGCGCATGGCCGTGGCCAGGATGGCGCTGAGCTCATGGGCCTGCACCGGGCCCATGGGGTGCCGCCCGAAGCACACGGCGTAGCCGGTGCAGGCGTCGATGGCCTGGTTGATGCACCCGACCCAGTCGTAGCCCCCGGCGAGCTGCGCCTCGTCGTACCAGACGGGCACCCCCCGCAGCTTGAGCTGCTCGACGATGTCGCGCACCACCGGCTTGTCCAGGCTGTTGTGGGCCAGGAAGAGCATGCCTGGATGGTGGCACAGTCCCGGGCGGTGGGCTACCGCACCAGCCAGAGGGCCACGAGCACCAGCACGCCGCCCACGGCCAGGCCCCAGACCCAACCGGGCGGGCCGCTGGTGCCCAGCACCACCTCGCTGTCGTCGGTGGGCCGCGCGGCGGCGGGGAGCTGCCCCAGATCGGCGGGCGGCTTCGTCTTCGGGCCCAGCCGGTCGAGGATGTCGTCCACCACCGCCAGCGCCTCGGCGGCGCTCTTGGGCCGCCCGTCGCGGTCCTTGCACAGCAGCCGGGCCACCAGGGCCTGGGTGGCCCCGTCCACCTGGATGCCCGGCACGCTGTTCAGCAGGGGCGCCTGCTCGTGGGCCTGCGCCAGGTACAGCCCCTTGGCGTCGGCGGCGTCGAAGGGCGTGTGCCCGGTGAGCATCTCGTAGACGATCACCCCCAGCGAGTACAGGTCGCTGCGGCCGTCCACGGGCCGCGCGAAGGCCTGCTCGGGGCTGATGTAGGCGGGCGAGCCCAGGCGCATGCCGGGGATGGTCTCGATGGTCTGCAGCCCGAAGCTGTGCTTCACGGGGGCCACCGGCGCGGGCGGCGTGCTCTCGCTGCGCTCCAGCGGGTTGAAGCGCGCGATGCCGAAGTCGGCCACCCGCACCATGGCGTGCTCGCCCGCCACATGATCGAACAGCACGTTGCTGGGCTTCAGGTCGCGGTGCACCAGGCCGTGGCTGTGGGCCTCGATCAGCGCGCCCAGGATCTGCCGGGTGATGCGCAGGGCCACCACCTCGGGCAGGCGGCCCCGCTCGATGGCGTCCTCGAGCGTGCCCCCCGCCAGGTATTCCATGGCGATGTAGAGCTGGCCGCCGGGCAGGTGGCCGAAGTCCACCAGCCGCACGGTGTGCGGGTGCCGCAGCCCCCCCAGGATGCGCGCCTCGTTGATGAACCGCGCCATCTTGCGGCGGTCGGCCACCAGCTCGGGCAGCAGCACCTTCAGCGCCACCAGCCGCCCCACCGGCTCCTGGCGGGCCAGGTACACCGTGCCCATGCCCCCCTCGCCGATCTGGCGCTCCACGATGAAGCGGTCGGCGATGGTCTGGCCGATGAGGGGATCGGGCGAGGCGGGCGGGTCGAACACGGGGGCTCCGGGGCGCGGGCGACGCCCCGATATCGGCCACCCGAGCCGCGGAATCAAGCCCGGAGTCTCGCCCCGGTCGCCGCCCGTCATCGTTTGGTCAAAGCCCCTGCGAACGCTGGGTTCGCGCGCGCCCAGGTCCTAGGGTGGGCCCATCCTCAAGCCCGCGCCCGGAGCCGCCCCATGAAGGACGACCGCATCAAGTTCGACCGCAACACCCCGTTCCAGCGCGCCCTGCGCGACGAGGTGGATGCCTACTTCAAAGCCAACAACCTCGACCCGAAGGGCGGCGCGGCGCTGGCCCGCAAGGCCGCCTTCATCATCGGCTGGTTCCTGGTGTCGTACGCCTTCTCCATCAGCGGCGTGCTGGGCACCGCCGGGCTGTTCATCGGCGCCGTCATCACCGGCCTGGCCCACGCGGCCATCGGCTTCGACATCATGCACGACGGCAACCACGGGGCCTTCAGCACCTCGAAGGCCGTCAACCGCTGGATGGGCCGCACCCTCGACATGGTGGGGGGCTCCAGCTACCTGTGGCGCCACAAGCACAACGTCATGCACCACACCTACCCCAACGTGGTGGGCACCGATGACGACATCGACGTGGGCGGCCTGGCCCGGCTGGCTCCCGAGCAGCCCCACTACGCGGCGCACCGACTCCAGCACCTGTACATGTGGGGCCTGTACGGGCTGATCTCGGTGAAGTGGAACTTCTACGACGACTTCGCCCAGGTGGCGAAGGGCCAGATCTTCACCAGCAAGGTGCCGCGACCCAAGGGCGAGGAGATGGTCTGGTTCGTCATCGGCAAGATCATCCACTTCGGCTGGGCGCTGGTGCTGCCCATCGCCCTGTTCGGCTGGGGCCTGGGCATCGCCTTCTACCTGGTCGAGGCCGTGGTGCTGGGCGTGACCCTGGCCGTCGTGTTCCAGCTCGCTCACTGCGTGGAAGAGGCCGACTTCACCGAGTTGCCCGAGGGCACCGTCACCGAGCTCGACTTCGCGAAGCACCAGCTCGCCACCACGGTGGACTTCGCCCGCGACAACAAGCTGGTGACCTGGTTCCTGGGCGGCCTGAACTTCCAGGCCATCCACCACCTGTTCCCCAAGATCAGCCACGTGCACTACCCGGCGCTCAGCCCCATCGTGGAGCGCGTGTGCGCCGAGCACGGCGTGGCCTACCGGCTCAACGGCGGCTTCATGGAGGCCCTGGGCAGCCACTACCGCTGGCTCAAGCGGATGAGCATCCCGCCCGTGGCCGTCCCCGTGGTCAAGCCCGCCCTCTGAGATCCCGATGCCCTCCGGCGTGCGCGCCCGCCCGCCCAGCACCAGCCGCCTCGCCAACCAGGCCGCCCAGGCCATCCACGAGGCCTTTCATGCGCACCGCCAGCAGTTCCGGGCCCTGACCGCCCAGGCGCAGGCCTGCTTCGAGGCCCGCGACTGGAGCACCCGGCAGGCCGTCGCCCTGGAGCGGCTGAACGCCTACCGGGGGCACCTGGACGGGCTGGTCCCCACCCTGCAGGCGACCCTGGGCGAGCGCCTGGCGGACCGGCTGCTCTGGGTGAGCGCCAAGGCCGTGTACTCGGGCCTCATCGAGGACCACCAGGACTGGGACCTGGCCGAGACGTTCTTCAACTCGGTCACCCGCCGCGTGTTCACCACCGTGGGCGTGGATCCCCTGATCGAGTTCGTCGACACCGACTTCGACGCGCCGCCGACCGAGAGCGACGAGCGCTGCTGCACCCACTACTACTCGGGCGGCCCCGCCGATCTGGTGCGCCACGTGCTGCTCGACCGCCCCTTCCAGACCCCCTGGGTGGATCTGACCCGCGACGCCCGCCTTGCGGGCGCCCGGTTGGCCGCCGCGGCCGCCGCGCTGGGGCAGCCGCCCCCCGTCGAGGGTTGGTTCATCGAGCCGGTGTTCTACCAGGGCAAGGGCGCCTACGTGGTGGGCCGCCTGGCCCTGGCCGACGGCCGCGATCTGCCCTGCGTGCTGGCCGTGCGCAACGGCCCGAAGGGCCTGACGGTGGACGCCGTGCTGGCCGACGAGGCCGCCGTCAGCCAGCTCTTCAGCTTCACCCGCAGCTATTTCATGGTGGACTCGGGCCGGCCCCACGACGTGGTGCGCTTCCTGAAGCACCTGCTGCCCCGCAAGCGCCGCGGCGAGCTGTACATCTCGCTGGGCGAGCCCAAGCAGGGCAAGACCGAGCTGTACCGCGCCCTGCTGCAACACCTGGAAGACACCCAGGAGCGCTTCGAGCGGGCCCCCGGCACGCCCGGGCTGGTGATGGCGGTGTTCACCCTGCCCGGCTTCGACTGGGTGCTGAAGGTCATCCGCGACGAGTTCCCACCCCAGAAGCAGGTGACCCACGCCCAGGTGAAGGACCGCTACCGCTGGATCTACCAGCACGACCGCGCCGGCCGGCTGGTGGACGCCCAGGCCTTCGAGCACCTGGCCTTCCCCGCCGATCGCTTCGAGCCCGACCTGCTGGCCGAGCTCACCGGCGGCTGCGGCCGCACCGTGCGCCGGGTGGGCGAGCGGGTGATCATCGGCCTGGCGTGGCTCGAGCGCCGGGTGACGCCGCTGAACCTGTATGTGCGCGAGCGCCCCGAGCCCGAGGCCCAGGCCGCGCTGGACGGCTACGCCGACACCCTGGCCGATCTGGCCGCCTGCGGCATCTTCCCCGGCGACCTGCTGCTGAAGAACTTCGGCGTCACCCGGCACGGCCGGGTGGTGGCCTATGACTACGACGAGCTGGCGCCCCTGGACGAGGTGCGGTTCCGCCGCATCCCCCCCGGCGAAGACGGCCTGGGCGCGCAGCCGGGCTTCTCGGTGCGAGCCAACGACGTGTTCCCCGAGGAGTTCGCGCGGTTCCTGGGCCTGCCCGCCACCCTGCGCGGCGCCTTCCTGGGCCGCCGGCCCGAGATCTTCGAGGCCGCCTGGTGGCGTGGGCTGCAGGCGCAGGTCAGCGCCGGCAAGATCGTCGAGTTCCCCCCCTACCCGCCCAGCGCGCGGCTGACGCCGGACGGGCCCGAGTCGGCGGCCGAACGGGGAGACGCCCGTTGATCTGGGCGATCAGCGCCATCGCAGTGGCCGGCCTTGCAGTGGCGGTCTGGCTGCTGCTGTTCAAGCCGCTGCCCGATCCGCCCCCTGCCCCGGCGGCCGCGGACGGCCCCCAGCCGCTGCTGGTGGACGTGCGCAAGCCCGTGGAGTTCGTCAAGGACCGGCTGGAGGGCGCCGTGAACATCCCCCTGGACGACATGCAGCACCACATGGGCCGCTTCGGGCCCCAAGGCACCCCGATCCGGCTCTACTGTTGCAGCGGACGACGCTCGAAGATCGCCTTGGGCAAGCTGCGCCGTGAGGGCTTCACCGACGTGGTGGACCTGGGGGGGATCAACGCCGCGGTGGCGGCGGGCTGGCCGCGGGCGCGGCGCTGAACCCGGGGCCCGCCGGGCTGCGAGCGGGGCTCACTCCAGGTCCATGGGGCCGTCTTCGCCGTGCCACCCCAGCTTGTACAGGTCGGTGCGGCGGTCCATCCAGGGGCGCACCTCGCCCTGGCGCTGCACCCGACGGATGCGGGCGTAGTCCAGATCGTGCACCACCAGCGTCTCGATGTTGTCGTTGGCCTCGGCGGCCACGCCGTCCCTGGGGAAGGCGATGTCGCTGGGCGTCAGCACCGCCGAGCGGGCGAAGTGGATCTCGGACCACTCCTCGCCCGGCAGGCCACCGCACATGCCGCTGACCACCACGTACAGGTGGTTCTCGATGGCCCGGGCCTGGGCGCAGGTGCGCACCCGCACATGCCCGGTGCGCAGATCGGTGTTGTAGGGCACGAACAGAATCTGCGCCCCCTTCGCCTTGGCCACCCGGGCCAGCTCGGGGAACTCCACGTCGTAGCAGATGTTGATGGCGATGCGCCCGGCGTCCGTGTCGAAGACCTGCAGCGCGTCGCCCGGGGTCACGCCCCACCAGCGGGCCTCGGCGGGGGTGATGTGCAGCTTCTCCTGCCGATCCACCCGCCCGTCGCGGTGGAACAGGAAGGCCACGTTGTACAGGCGCCCCTCCTCCACCAGCAGGTGCGTGCCGCCGATGATGTTGACGTTGTGCTTGATGGCCAGGTGGCGGAAGAGCGCCAGGTACTGATCGGTGAAGTCGTTCAGCGCCCGCACCCGCTTGGCGGGCCGGGTGGGCGCCACCAGGCAGATGAGCTGGTTGGTGAGCAGCTCGGGGTAGCACAGGAAGTCGCAGCGGTAGTCGCTGGCGAGGTCGGCGTAGTACTCACACTGCTGGGCGAAGTCCTCGAAGCTCTCGATGGTGCGCATGCGGTACTGCACCGCCGCCACGCGGGCGTGCTGGCGCTGGGCGCGGTGCGCCGGGAACCACTCGGGGTTGATCCACTCCATCAGCACCGCGGCGCCGCGGCTCTCGTGGTCCTCCTTCAGGTAGCCGTCCATCACCCGCAACACGGTGAAGCCCATGCCGAGCTGCACGGTGAGGGTGGGATCCACCAGGTGCTTCGCGAGCACCTCCTTGACGTACTCGGCGGCGCTCAGCTCGGGGTGCCGGCTCAGGCCCGGGATGCGCCCGGCGATGACCATCCGCCGCACCCGGTGCGCCGACATGTACGCCTTGCGCGCCTCGTACAGGCGGCGCGCCATGCGCAGGCCCCGGAAGCGCGGGTGCACCACCATGTCGGTGCCGTACAGCGTGTCGCCGTCGGGCTCGTGGGTGGCGATGTCGCCGCCGTGCACCACCTCGTCGAAGTCGTGGTCTTCGTCCCAGTCGGCCCAGGTCAGGCGCAGGGCGCTGCTGGTGGCCACCACCTCGCCGTCCAGCTCGACGCAGATCTGGCCCTCGGGGAACCGGCGGAGCTGGGCCAGGAAGTGCTCCTTGCGCCAGGCCCCGATGTCGGGGAACACGGCGCGCTGCAGCGCCGCCACCGCCTCATAGTCCTCGGCCGTGAGCTGCCGCACTTCCAGGCGGGACTCGAGCTCCGGTTCCAGATCGTCGACCACCTTCAAAACCCCCCGCCGGCGTCCAGCCAGGCCTGCTCCTCGGGCGTGCTGTCCCGGCCGAGCGCGACGTTGCGGTGGGGATAGCGCCCGAACTCGTCGATGACGGCCTTGTGCTTGTACGCGTAGTCGAGGAAGCCCTGGAAGCGATCTCCGCCGTCGGCGCGCAGCTGCTCGTAGCAGGCGATGGACCGCGCCTGATCCGCGGGCGCCTCGCCGTGCTCGAAGGGCAGGTACAGGAACACCCGCTCGATGGGCGAGAGCGCCCGGTCGGCCCCCTGCGCCACCAGGGTCGACGCGATGGCGCGCGCCTTCGGATCGCCCGCGAACGCCCGCGCCTTGCCGCGGAACAGGTTGCGGGTGAACTGGTCCAGCAGGATCACCAGCGCCAGCGCGCCGCGGGGCTCGGCGGCCCAGCCGTCGAGCTGGCCGGCCAGGGCCGCGTCGACGGCGGCGCCAAAGCGCTCCCGGATGGCCTGGTCGTTGGCGGGGTCCTTCGAGAACCAGCGGGGGAAGGCGGCGGCGTGATCGGTGGGGGTCACCCCCTCGAACCAGAAGTCGAGGACGGCTTGCGGAGTGGTTTCGGGCTGCGCGAGGTCGGGCACGAGGCCTCCAAGGTCGTGAGCGTAGAACTGGGACGGTTCGGCGGGGGCATCGGTCGCGGGCCGCGCATCGATGGGGGCCGGTGCGGCATGATAGCACCATGCGTGCCGCCTCCCTGATCCTGCTGCTGGCGTGGGGCGCCTGCGCCGCCGGGCCCACGCCCCGTCGGCTCGCCCTGAGCGATCTGGTGCCGTGGGGGCTCGAGCTGGCGTCCGAGCGGGATCCCGCGGGGGTCGAGGACGCCCTGCGGGCCCGGGTGCTCGCCCGCGCCCCCGAGGTGGATCCGGGCCCCAGCGTGGCCCTGCTGCTGGTGCAGGTGGGCGCCCGGCGCCTGCAGGCCGATCCCCCGGGCGGCCTGGCGCTGATGGAGCGGGGCCTGGCGGGGGTCGTCCAGGCCTTCCCGCCCGCCGATCCGGTGCGGCTGCGCACCGCCCGCGCGGTGGCCGACGCCCTCCGCTTGAACGGCCGGCCCAACGCGGCCGAGCCGCTGTACGAGCACCTGTTGGCCCACCACCGCGAAGCCCACGGCGGCTCGGATCCCCGCACGCTCCTGCTGTGGGTGGATCTGGGCGACACGCAGCGCCGACAGAAGGCCTTCGACGTGGCCGAGGCCACGCTCGCCGCCGCTCGGGCCGCGGCCCACACGGCGGGGGTGGTCGGCGTCGAGCGGGCGGCCGACCTGGGCCTGGGCCGCCTGTACGCCGAGACCGCCCAGCTCGAGAAGGCCGAGGCCACCCTGCGACGGGCCCTGCCGCAGCCGCCCGACGTGGCCCAGCCGGCGGCCCACCTGGAGCTGGCCGACGTCCTGCGCGCGCAGGGGCGCCTCACCGCCGCCCTGGCCGCGCTGGCGCCCCTGCTGGCCGCGCCCGAGCCCCCCCTGCCCGCGCTGCGGCTCGCCAGCGAGCTGGCGTTCGCGCAGGGGCGCTACGACCGGTCCCAGGCCTGGCTGAGCGTGGGCCTGGCGCGGGTGGAGGCCGCCGACGGCCCGAAGGCGGCCGCGCTGATGCCCTGGCTGCACGGCCTGGCCAACGCCGCCGGCGCCGCCGGGCGTCACGCCGAGGCCGAGGGGTTCGTGACGCGGGCCCGGGGGGTGGCCTACGCCCATGAGGGCCTGCTGCCCGAGTGGACCCCCCAGTTCATGGCGCTGAACCAGCGCCTGGATCAGGCCCGCGCCCTGGCCCGGCGGGCGGCGCTGCCCCCGGCCCGCCCCCTGGCCCTGCCCAAGCCCCTGCCGCCGCCGCCCAACCGCAAGCTGGCCCGCCTGGACGAGGCTGCGCTGCGAGCGCGCGCCCTCGACCAGGCCACCCGGGGGGACTTCAAGGCGGCCGCCCGGGTGGGGCAGCGGCTGGTGGCGCAGTCGGACCGGGGACGGCAGCTCCTGGCGGGCTGGCTGGCGCAGGCCGGCGAGCTCGACGCCGCGCTGTGGTGGCTGATGGAGGCCGTCGAGCGCGAGGGCGCCGATCCGGCCGAGATCGCGCGCGAGCCCGACTTACAGCCGCTGCGCCAGGACCCTCGCTGGTACGGCGTGAGCCAGTGGATCGACGCCCACGGACTGCACTGGACCGTGCACGGCCCCACCGCCCGGGTGGCGCTGCCCGGCCCCGCCGACGCACCCGTGACCGTCCTGCTGCCCGACGACGGAGAGGCCCCGGCCGCGGTGCTCGACGAGGCGAGGCACGGGGGCTGGGCGCGCACCCACGGCCCCCTGCTGGCGGTGAGCGGCACCTGGGCGCAGGGCCCGGCCCGGTGGCGCTGGGCCGGGCGGCCCGAGGCCGACGGGCCCCACCTGCTGCGCCAGCTCGACGCGGCCGGGTTTGGTGATCGGCCGGTGCGGCTGGTGGGCCTGGGTGCGGCCGCGGCGGTGGCAGCCCAGCTCGCGGCCGGTGATCCCGACCGGTTCGTGGGCGCGGTGACGCTGGGGCGGCTGCCCGACGGCGCAGTGCCCGCCCTGGCCCACCGCGCCAGGGATCAGCGCTGGGTGGTGGCTTGCGAGGCCGGCGCGCGGCCCACGGCGCCCCTGGTCGAGACCCTGCAGGCGGCGGGTGCCCGGATCAGGTGCGCCCCGGCAGGCCGCGACTGGCTCGCGGCGTTGAAGGCACGGGGCGACCGCAACCCCAGGTAACTACTGAAACAACGGCGCGGTCCAGGCGGGCGGCGCAGGCGCCTTCTCCTCGTAGATCAGGCCCTGCCAGGCTTCGTCGGTCAGCCGCTCGCGGGACGCGAACTCGTAGTAGCTGGCCACGGGCCCCACGTAGAGGGCCATATCGCCGCCGTTGTCCACCGCGATCACCAGCAGCTCGGCGTCGCCGGTGGCCACCTCCAGGAACTGCGGGCCGTTGGGATCGGTGTGCACGTCGGCCACCTCGGCGGCGTACTCGTCGGAGTCCACGCCGTAGAACAGCTCGGTGAACCAGCCATCGTACTGGGGCGGGCCGCTGCCCCCACCGCGCTTGTCGATGGTCTTCTTCAGCCAGCGCACGTCGGCGCCCGGGAACGGCTTGCCCGCCAGCTCCAGCTCGGCCAGCCGCGCCAGCCGGCGGTGGATCGCGGCGGTGCGGGTGGCAAAGCCCTGCACGCCCACCACCAGGTTCTGCAGCTCGGGCCGCCGGGCGCTGGTGAGCTTCGCGTCGCCCAGCACCTTCGCCAGGGCCTCGGCCATGTCGGCCAGCTCGCGGTAGGCCGCCGGCACCGGCTCCACGAAGCCCGCCGGGTACTCGCAGCCCAGCATGGCCGTGTAGCTCTGCTTGCCGTACAGCACGGTGTCGTGGCGCAGCTCGGCCCAGGACGCGAGCTGGGTGCGCAGGGTCTTGCGGCGCCAGGCTGCCGTCCGCATGGCCTGGGGCACGTGCGCCCCCACCGGCCCCGCGTTCAGGTGCCGCAGCACCGTCAGCCAACGGTTGTAGATGGTGCTGTGCCAGGTGGGCGTACGGTAGCCCGCGATCAGCGCGCGCAGCGCCTTCAAGTGGGGCGCGTAGCCGTAGCGCGCCAGCTCGTCGGCCAGCAGGCCCAGCGCCTCGTCGCTGCCCAGGCTGGCCATCACATCCAGGCCGCCAGGCAGCCAGCGGCGGTGCCCGTTGTGGGCGGGCACCTGATCGAAGACCACCTTCGACAGCGCGAAGCTGTCGATCAGGAACCGCTGTCCGAAGAACTGGAACAGGGGCGCGGGGCTGCTCTTGGGCTCGCCCGGGAAGACGATGAGCGTCTGGCTGTTGATGCGCTGGGTGCCCGCCCCGCTCGCTTCGAGCTGCGTGAGAAGCGCCTTGATCTTCGCCTCGTCCGCCAGGTGCGTCGGGCCGGTGATCCCCGCCGCCTTGGCCAGATCCACCAGGCCCTCGGGGCTCAGCTCGTCGCCCTGGCCCACCAGCAGGTCGATGACCTGCCGCAGCTCCGCCAGCCGCCCCCGCCCGCCCGAGGCCTGCAGCGCCAGCGCGAGCGCCAGCGCGGCCCGCCGCTCACGGGGCACGTCCACGGGGCTGCCCCGGGGGGCCTCCACCAGCGAGAAGCCGGTGTCGGCGCGGCCCAGCCACATCATGGCCCGGAAGTACTGCTGCAACAGCTCGCTCTTGGTGTAGTGCCCGCGGGGCTTGAACTGGCTGTAGTCCACCGCCCGGTGGCCGCCGTACAGGGCCGTCGCCGGGCCCTGCTCGAGCTCCAAGGCCTCGATCTTCTTCAGGATCGCCTTCACCTCGGCGTCCTGCCCGAGCCCCGAGACCACCGTGCCACCGCGCACCAGGTTCAGCGCCACGGTCAGGTACAGCTCGGCGTCCTTCAGGGCCAACAGGGCGGCGGGCGAAGGCTTGGCCCCCGCCCAGGTCTTGAGCTGCTCGCGGGCGTCCCAGGCCACCTCGTAGATGAGCGTGGCGAACACCTCGCTCTCCAGGCGGCTGAGGATCTCGTCGAAGCTGCGGTGCCAGGCGTGCAGGGTGCTGTCGACGCTGACGAACACCGGCAGATCCTGAGTGTAGATCCAGTGATACGCCGATCCCATGGAGTAGCGCTTGTTCTGGGGGGCCACCACGAAGCCCTGTCGGGCGAGCGCTGCCCGCTGGGCCGCGCTCAGGGGCAGCTTGCTCAGCACCAGGTCGTGAAACTCGGCCTTCGACACGTCGAAGTCGATCTTCTCCACGGCGGCCGGCGCCACCCGCTCGCCCAGCAGCGACTCGGCCGTGGTGTCGGCGAACCGCCCCAGGAGGCTGTCGAAGGCGTGGCCCTCGATCCCTGCGGGATCAGGCGGCGGGGGGGGCGTGGCGTGGGCCGGGCCGCTCACGGCCAGGGCCGCGGTCAGGGCCAACAGCTTCAAGGGGGCGAGACGCATCGTGGGCTCCAAGATCGGGGTGCTGGTGCCCCCATGTACGCACCGCCACGGTGAGGGATCCATCCGGCCACATCGTGGGAGACGCGGGGCCCCCCATCAGCCGGTGCCGCAGCCCGGTGGCCCGGGCCAGCAGCCCCTCCACGAAGGCGGCCAACCCCGGCCCGGCCTCCCCGGTGGCGTACAGCCACAGCAGCCCCGGCACCTTCACCGGCACATCGCGGCCCACGGGCAGCGCCCGCAGCAGCCCGTCCACCCCATCAACCGGTCCGGGCGGCCCGTCCGGCGGCCGGATCTGCACCTCGGCCCCGGCACCCTGGCGGTACTCCACGACTCCACTCCTTCCCCGCGGGCCACCTCCCCAGGCGAGCCCGCGCACGACGCAGGGGGGCCTCCCCAGGCCCCTGCCCTGCTCCTACCCCGCCGGGGCGCACTTCCTTTTGCGCAGGGCCCAAATTACCGTGCCAACGCACCCCCCCGGAGGCCCCCATGGCGCACATCCTGCTGGTGGACGACGACCCGCACATCCGCGAGGTGGTGCGCTTCGCGCTCCAGGCGGCGGGCCACACGGTGCACGAGGCCGTCGACGGCCAGGACGCCCTGGATCGCTTCGCCGCCCAGCCCGCGGACGCCGTGGTGCTGGACATCATGATGCCCGAGCTGGACGGCCTGGAGGTCTGCCGCCGGCTGCGCACGCGGTCCAGCCAGGTGCCGATCCTGTTCCTGTCGAGCAAGGACGACGAGTTCGACCGGGTGCTGGGCCTGGAGCTGGGGGCCGATGACTACGTGACCAAGCCCTTCAGCCCCCGCGAGCTGGTGGCCCGCGTGAAGGCCATGCTCCGGCGGGCCGCCGCCCACGCGGCCCCCACCCCCGAGCCGGGCTCGCGGCTGACGCTGGGCACCCTGGCGCTGGACCCCACCCGCCACCGCTGCTGGGTGGGCGGCACCGAGGTGGTGCTCACGGTCACCGAGTTCGACCTGCTGCGCGCCCTGTTCGGCTTCGTGGGCAAAGCCTACAGCCGCGACGAGCTCATCGACCGGGTGTGGGGCGCGGGCCACCACATCACCGATCGCACCATCGACAGCCACGTGCGGCGCATCCGCAGGAAGCTCGACGCCGCCGGCGGGATCGACCCCATCGAGACCGTCTACGGCCTGGGCTACCGCCTGCGCGCCCCGGGCTGAGGGCCCGCCGTGACCGCCCCCGCCCGCAGAGGGCCCAGCGTGCGGCGCCTGCTCCTGGGCGTGAACGTGGTCGTGCTCCTGGTGCCGGTGCTGGCCATCGTGCTGCTGCGCATCTACGACGCCCACCTGGTGGAGCAGACGGAGCGCCGGCTCATCGCCGAGTCGGTGATCATCGGCGAGGCGTGGCGCTCGGCCTGGCTGGCGGCGCGGGGCGTGGACGAGGCCCGCGCCCCCGACATCGCCCCGCCCGGGCTGGGCGGCGCCAGCTTCTTCCCCATCGAGCCCGTGGTGGACGTGGCCGCCCGGCTGACGCCCCCCGAGCCCGCTGTGCGCCGCCGCCCCGCCCCCGAGCCCGGCACCGTGCCCCGCGCCGCCCCCGCCGATCCCGCCGCGGTAGCCGCCGGCGAGGCCATCCAGCCCCTGCTCCAGCGCGCCAAGCGCATCAACCTCACCGGCGTGCGGGTGCTGGACGCGGACGGCTGCGTGGTGGCCAGCACGGCCCCCGACCGGCTGGAAGGCTGCCTGGTGGATCACCCCGAGGTGCAGCGCGCGCTGGCCGGCGAGTACCACGCGGTGGCACGCCCCCGGCACAGCGACGAGCCCACCCCCCCGCTCACCGCCATCAGCCGCGGCGGCACCATCCGGGTGTTCACGGCCACGCCGATCCACTCGGGCGGCAAGGTGGTGGGCGTGGTGCGCATGTCGCGCACCACCATCGAGGCCGCCCGCGCCCTGTGGAAGCACCGTTCCATCCTGGGCTGGGGCCTCGTGGCCAGCCTGGTGCTGGTGCTGGCGCTCAGCCTGTTCCTCTCGCGGCGCATCACCCGCCCCGTGCGCGCCATCCGCGACGCCGCCCAGGCCATCGCCCGCGGCGAGCCGCGCCAGCCGCTCAGCCCCGACGGCGCCATCCCCGCCGAGCTCTTCGCCCTGAGCGAGGCCCTGGACGCCATGACCGCCGAGCTGGCCCGCCGGGCCAACTACGTGGCCGACTTCGCCGCCAACGTCAGCCACGAGCTGAAGACCCCCATCACGGCCATCCGCGGCGCCAGCGAGCTGCTCGAGGACGCGTGGCCCGGCATGGACGACGCCCAGCGCGGCCGGTTCCTGGCCAACATCCAGGCCGACGCCCGCCGCATGGAGCGGCTGGTCACCGACCTGCTCCGTCTGGCCCGGCTCGAGAACGCGCCGGCCCACGCCGCCGAGCCGGCCCGCCTGGCCGAAATCCTGGACGGGCTGGGCGCCCACGCCGATCCGGCCCGGCTGCAGATTCAGGTCGCGGCGCCGTTGGCCGACCTGCCCCTGGCGCTGCCTGCGGACGAGCTGCACGGCGCCCTGGGCAACCTGGTGGACAACGCCCTGACCCACGGGGGCGACGGCCCGGTGACGGTGACCGCCGCGCGCGACGGCGCCGCCGTGACGGTCACCGTCACGGATCAAGGCCCTGGCATCAGCGCGAACAACCGCGACAAGGTCTTCGAGCGCTTCTTCACGACCCGCCGCGACCGCGGCGGCACGGGCCTGGGCCTGCCCATCGTGCGGGCCATCGCCCGCGCCCGCGGCGGCGACGCCTGGTTGGCCCACAGCGGCGCCGAGGGCACCGCCTTCGCCCTGCGCCTTCCGGTCGCCCACGACCCGGCGGTCAGCGCCCCCGCTTGAAACGCCGCTCACGACGCGCTGCGTCGTGACAAGCGCCCGTCACGCGCACCACACTGCGGGAAGATTCAATATCGACCAACCGGTCGATAACACTGGGAAAGGAAGTCCGATGCAGGTCTTCGACAGCATGGCCCGCTATGACCACGAGCAGGTGGTCTTCTGTCACGACGAGGTCACGGGGCTCCGCGCCATCATCGCGGTCCACGACACCACCCTGGGCCCGGCGCTGGGCGGGTGCCGCATGTGGCCCTACGCCAACGAGGCCGATGCCCTGAATGACGTGCTGCGGCTCTCCCGGGGCATGACCTACAAGGCCGCAGTGGCGGGCCTGAACCTGGGCGGCGGCAAGGCCGTGATCATCGGCGACCCCAAGACCCAGAAGAACGAGATGCTGTTCCGCGCCTACGGGCGCTACGTGCAGAGCCTGGACGGCCGCTACATCACCGCCGAGGACGTAGGCACCAGCGTCCAGGCCATGGAGTGGGTCCGCATGGAGACGGACCACGTCACCGGCATCGCGCGCAGCCTGGGCGGCTCGGGCGATCCCAGCCCGGTGACCGCCTTCGGCGTGTTCCAGGCCATGAAGGCCAGCCTGAAGTACAAGACGGGCAGCGAGAGCCTCGAGGGGCGCACCGTGGCGGTGCAGGGCGTGGGCCACGTGGGCTACCACCTGGTGAAGCACCTGCGCGAGGCGGGCGCCCTGTGCATCGTCACCGACGTGGATCGCGACGCCCTGAAGAAGGTCACCCGCGACTTCACCGGCGTCGAGGCCGTGGCCCCCGACGCCATCTACGACGCCCCCGCCGATGTGTTCGCGCCCTGCGCCCTGGGCGCCGTGGTCAACGACGAGACCATCCCCCGCCTGAAGGTGGGCGTCATCTGCGGCGCCACCAACAACGTGCTGGCCGATGAAGATCGCCACGCCCCCATGCTGGCGGCCCGCGACATCACCTTCGCGCCGGACTATGTGGTGAACTCGGGCGGGCTCATCAACGTGGCCAACGAGCTCGAGGGCTACAACCCCGAGCGGGCCCTGCAGCACGCGGCCAACATCTACGACATCACGATGAACATCTTCCGCGTGGCCGCCGAGCAGGGCATCACCACCCTGCAGGCGGCGAACCACATCGCCGAGCAGCGCATCAAGGCGCTGGGGCAGATCAAGGACCGGTACGTGGGGCGGCCGCCGGCACGGCTGCACCGCTAGCCACGGGCACCCGCCGCCAATTCCCGGTATGGTCCGCGCCGTCTTGACCGCCACCGGGAGCCCCCTTGAACCGCTGGGAACTCATCGAGCGCACCGTGGTGCCCGGCACCACCACCGAGATGGCCCTGTTTCGGCGGGGCCACGAGCTCGTCATCCGGGTGGACGGCGCCGAGCTGATGAGCAGCCAGGTGCACGGCTCCGAGGACGCCCTGGCCGACCTGGCCTACGACGTCCTCGACCAGCGCGACGGTTCGAACCCCCAGGCCGCCCGGCGCGTGCTGGTGGGGGGCCTGGGCATGGGCCACACCCTCGCCGCGGCGCTGCGGCGCGCCGCCCCCCAGGACACGGTGGTCGTGGCCGAGCTGGTGCCGGCCGTGGTGCGCTGGAACCGTGACGTGGTGGGCGAGGCGGCCGGGCACCCCCTGAACGACCCCCGCGCGCGGGTCCACGAGGGCGACGTGTCGGATCCGATCCGCCGACCGCCTGCCCCGTGGGACGCCATCCTGCTGGATGTGGACAACGGGCCCGAGGGGCTCACCCGCGACACCAACAACTGGCTCTACACCCCGGCCGGACTGAGCGCCTGCCGCGAGGCCCTGACGCCCGGCGGCGTGCTGGGCGTGTGGTCGGCCTCCCCCGACGACGCCTTCACCCGCCGGATGGAGCGGGCCGGCTTCGCCACCAAGGCGGTGCGGGTGCGCGCCCGAGGCCGCAAGGGCGGCTGGGCCCACGTGGTGTGGATCGGCGAGCGCAAGCCGCCCGCCCGCGCCGTGCGTCGCCCCCGCTGAGCCGTCAGCGCGGCGCAGCCACCCGCTCGACGCGAACCCGCCCCTCCAGCGACGCCACATGGCCCCCCTGGATGTGCCCGAGCCGCACCAGGCCGCTCGCCGAACGGAACGGCTTGTAGAAGACCGCCAGGTTCCCCCAGGGCGCGTAGTACGTCAGGTCACCGGCGGCCGCCGCGTAGGCCGCCGGGGCCCCCTCGGTGCTCAGCCGCCGGGGTAGATCGGCCACCTTCTCGGTGCCCGCGTAGTCGCTCAGCGTGAGGTCCAGCGGCAGCAGCCGCGCGAAGTCGCGGGCGGCCCGGGTGTCGTCGAGCACCGCGGTGAACGTCTGCGCCCCGGCGATGAGGTGAATCCGAGTCACGGTCTGCTCCTTGGGCGTCGGGCCCGCGCTGGACTGAACGGTCGCCGGTGGCCCGGCCCAGGCGACGCCGAGGGACAGCAGCGTGGCCACCGCAAACCCACTATGGCGTCGAGCCCTGATACTGCGCATCGCTCACCTGCTCCTGCCAGTCGACGACCTGCCCCTCGTGCGCCCCCTGCAGCGCCACGTGGGTCATGCCGCTCTTGGGGGTCGCCCCGTGCCAGTGGCGAACCCCGGGGGGCGTCCACACCACGTCGCCGGGCTTCAGATCGCGCCGCGGCTCGCCGTCGGCCTGCACCCAGCCGTGCCCCTCGGTGACCACCAGGGTCTGGCCGGCCGGGTGGGTGTGCCAGGCGGTGCGGGCGCCCGGCTCGAAGGTGACGGTCGCGCCCCCGAAGGTGCGCGCGCCGTCGGGCGCAAACAGCATGGCCACGTGGGCCGTGCCCGTGAACCACTTGGGGCCGCCGACGAAGGTGGCGCGGTCCGCAGCGTGGGTGAACTGAACGACGGGACCGGGCTGCGGGGCAGCCTGGCTGTGCGCCAGGCCCGCCGCCACGGCCAGCAGCACCAGCGGCAGCCGGGTCGCCCACCCCCACGAGCCGTCGCTCCGGCGGGGGCGGCGTCGCAGGGTCTTGCTCTGGGTGCGGCTCGAAGTCTGTTCTGTCATGGCTGGGATCTCCGCTCGACCGAAGGGCGCGCGAGTGTTCAGAAGGTAGAGGCGTCGATGACGTAGCGGTAGCGCGCCTCCTTGCGCTGCACCTTGACCCACGCGTCGCTCACCTCGTTGGCCGCGATCACCTGCACCTCGGGGCGAACCCGGTTGTCGGCGCAGAAGTGCACGACCTCCTGGGTCTCCTGCATGCCGCCGATGAGCGAGACCTCGTACTTCACCCGGGCCAGCGACAGCGCCAGCAGGTTCACGTCCAGCGCGAAGCCCTCGGGCATGCCCACCTGGGTGTAGGTGCCGTGGGGCTTCACCATGGCCGCGTAGGGGCCCACGTCGTGCTTCACGGGGATGGTCGAGATGGCCCAGTCGAGCTTGCCGCGGTAGGGCGCCAGGCTCGCCGGGCGCTCGACGAGCACCGGGGTGGCCCCCCAGGCCTTGATGTCGGCGACCTTCCCCGGCGAGGTGGTGAACGCATACACCTTGGCCCCCTTGGCCAAGGCCAGCTTCACCGCCAGGTGCCCCAAGCCCCCGATGCCCACCACGCCCACCTGGGCGCCCACGTCGAAGCCCGCCTGCATGATCGGCGAGTAGGTGGTGATGCCCGCGCATAGCAGGGGGGCCGCCTCGCGCAGCGGGATGTGCGCCGGGATGTGGACCGCGAAGTGGTCGCGGACCACGATCTGCGTGGAGTAGCCGCCCTGGGTGATGCCGGTGGGCTCTCGCTTGTCGGGGTAACCGTAGGTGAAGAGCGTCTTGCCCTGCTCGCAGTGGTGCTCCTCGCCGTGGGTGCAGCTTTCGCAGGTCATGCAGCTATCGACCATGCACCCCACGCCCGCGCGGTCGCCCACCTTGAAGCGGGTGACATTGCGGCCGACCGCGCTGACGACGCCGACGATCTCGTGGCCGGGCACCTGCGGGTAGGTCTGGGGACCCCAGTCGCCCCGCTCCTGATGGATGTCGGAGTGACAGATGCTGGCGTACTTGATGTCGATGACGAGGTCGTCGTCGCCCATCGGGCGGCGCTCGAACTCGAAGGGCTTGAGCTGCCCCGAAGCGTCGAAGGCGGCCAGGCCGCGGACCCGGAGGGTGGGTGTCTTGCCGAAGCCCGCCTTGGGCAGGCTGATCAGCGCGCCCATGGCGGCGGCGGCCTCGATGAAGCGGCGGCGAGTGATCGGGTCGTCCACGGTGATCTCCTTCAGCGTTGAGCCCAACCGAGCGGGCTGTGCTCTGATCTGCTGTTGAATCTAGGGCGCGGGCGGCGGACCCTCCATGGGAGCCTCTGTCGAAGATCTGCCTGATCCTGCCGGCGGCCGCTGAGCCCAGGTGGAGGCGCCCAGGCGATGCCGCGTGGGCCCCCGTGTGTCGCGGTGATAGCATCACCGTGACGCAGGTGAGGAGGTCGGCGATGCGGTGGGTGGGGCTGGTCCTGCTGGGGGTGGTGCTCGGCTGCGACGACAGCGGGCCGACGCCGGCTGACACGGGCCCCGCGCCCGATCATGCGCTCTCACAGGACGCCGGCCTGGACGCCACGCCGCCCGACGCCGCCGCCGTTGCGGATGGCGGGCCGAGCGACCAGCAGGTCCCCGACGCCGCCCCGATCGACACGGGCCCCCTGGACGCCCAGCCTCGCGACGCCCAGCCCTTGGACGCTGCGCCCCTGGACGCCCAGCCCATGGACGCTGAGCCCGTGGACGCCCAACCCCTCGACGCCCAGCCCGCGGACGCCCAGCCCGCGGACGCCCAGCCCGCGGACGCCCAGCCCGCGGACGCCCAGCCCGCGGACGCCCAGCCCGACGCCGCCGAGCCCGACGCCGCCGAGGCGTGCCCACCCAACCCCGAGCCGCCGTGGACGCGCCGGGTCGAGCACGCCGGCGGGGTGCTCACCTTCAACGAGGTGCTGGCAGACCCCGCGGGCCACCGGGACGGCGAGTGGCTGGAGCTGCACAACACCCTGGACGTGGCGCTGGATGTGTCCGGCTGGGCCCTGACCGACGGCGTGACCTTTGTGTTCCCCGAGGGCACACGGGTGGGCCCCCGCGGCTACCTGGTGGTGGCCGCCGATCCGGCCCGGCTGCCCGGCGTGGACGCGCTGGGCCCGTACGCGGGGCGTCTGTCGGCGGGCGGCGAGCGGCTGGCGCTGCGCAACAACACCGGGCGCCTCATGGACGCGCTGGACTGGACGCCGGGCCAGCGCTGGCCTGCCCCGCCCGCCGGCGCCGGCGTGTCCATCGCGAAGCGGGATCCACGCGCGGCCAGCGGCTGGGGCGAGGCGTGGGCGCTGGGGCCCGCGGGTGGCACGCCGGGGACGCGGAACTTCACGTCTCCGCAGGGCGAGCCGCCCCGCACGCTCTTGCCCTTGGACGCGCCCTGGCGCCACGGGCCCTGGGCCGCCGGCGCCGAGCAGCCCGCCTTCGCCGACGACGGCTGGGCACAAGCCGCGGCGCCCTTCTTCGTGGGTGAGGCGCAGCCCGCCGACGTGCCGCTGCTGATCACCGCCGACAACCACTTCGCGGCCTACGTGGGCGGCCCCGATGGCCAAGGGCTGCGCCTGTTGGGCCGGGACGCCGCCGGCGACTGGAGCTCGGCCGAGGCGCTGGTCGCCCCCGCGCAGCCCGGAGAGCACCTGTTCATCGCCGCGTGGGAGGGCCGGGGCGTCGATGGCGGCCCCCAGATGCTGGTGGCGCAGGCCACCCGCCCGGACGGGCAGGTGCTGGGCACGGGCGGCGACTTCGAGGCGGTGATCGGGCCGCCTGACCAGAGCCCGGGCGCCGGCCTCGCGCCCGAGGCGCCCGCGGTGGACGACGTGGCGCTGGCCATCGCCGACGCCGCCTGGGCGCCGCCCGCCGTGTCGCGGCCCATGGGCGCGGCGCCCTGGGGCAACCGGATCGTGGGCGCCTTCGATCCGGCGGTGGCCATCGTGTGGCCCGACACCTTCGACAACGTGTCGGCCACCAACACCGACGAGACCTACGCCCTGTTCCGCAGCCGGGAACCGCTGCTGCCGCCCCCGGGCGCCACCGATCTGGCGCAGGCGCCGCCCGTCGCCGTGTTCCGCGCGCGCTTCCCCTTCGACGGCGACCCCGCCCAGGTCGAGCTGAGCCTGGACCTGTGGGCCGACGACGGCGCCGCGGTGTGGCTGAACGGCCTGGAGGTGCACCGCCAGAACCTGCCCGCCGGCCCGCTGGACGGCGACACCCGGGCCCTGGTGGCCGTGGATCCGCCGGGCCCCACCCGCGGCATCGCGCTGCCCGCCGGCCCGCTGCAAGTGGGCGAAAACCTGATTGTGATCGGAGTGTTCCAAGCCGACGAGGCCCCCGTCGATCTCCGCTTCGCGGCCGCGCTGGAGGCCCGGGTGCCGCCCCCTGCGCCGGCGCCGCCCCAGCCCCCGGTCACCGGCGCCGTGGTGATCAACGAGCTGATGTACCACCCCGGCCCCGACGATCCGCGGGGCGAGTGGATCGAGCTGCACAACAGCAGCGCCGAGCCGCTGGATCTGACGGGCTGGCGGCTGGTGGACGGCACCGCGGCCACCCTGCAAGGGGCCCTGCCCCCCGGCGGCTTCGGCGTGGTGACGGCCGATCCCGAGGCCTTCGCCGCCGCCCATCCCGGGGTGGCGATCCTGGGCGCGCTGGACGGCCGCCTGGCCAACGAGGGCGAGCGCGTGGCCCTGCTGGACGGCTGCGGCGCGTTGGTGGACGAGGTGCGCTACTTCGCGGGCGGGCAGTGGCCTGGCGCCGCGGACGGCGAGGGCCCCAGCCTGGAGCTGCGCAACCCCACCGCCGACAACGCCGCGCCCGCGGCGTGGGCCGCGCCGGGGGCGCTGGGCGACTGGGTGGAGCTGGCGTGGCGCGGCCCCGCCGGCCAGAGCGCGGTGGGCCCCGACGGCCACTGGCAGGAGCTGGTGCTGGGCCTGCTGGACGCAGGCGAGGTGCTCATCGACGACGTGTCGGTGATCCACGATCCCGACGGCGCCGCGACGGAGCTCATCGACGGGGGCGACTTCAGCGTGGGGCCTGGCGCCTGGCGGCTCATCGGCACCCACCGAGACAGCGCGGTGATCGCCGATCCCGACGACCCCGAGAACGCGGTGCTGCGGCTGGTGGCCACCGGACCCACCGAACACATGCACAACCACGCCGAGATCACCCTGGCGGGCGACCACGCCATCGATCCCGCCGCCGAGTACGCCGTGCGACTGCGGGCGCGCTGGGTGCATGGCAGCGGGCTGCTGAACACCCGGCTGTACTTCAACCGCCTGGCGCACACCGCCCGCCTGCCCCGCCCGGCGGGCGGCGGCACGCCCGGCGCGCCCAACCGCAGCCTGGCGCCGCTGGGCCCCACCTGCCTGGGCCTCACCCACGCCCCGGCGGTCCCCGCGCCCGGGGCCGCGGCGGGCGTGCGGGTGGATCTCAGCGACCCCGAGGGGGTGGCCACGGCCACGCTCTTCACCTCGGTGGAGGGCGCCCCCTTCGAGGCCACGCCCATGGCCGAGACACAGCCCGGCCGCTTCGAAGCGCCGCTGCCCACCGACGAGGCGGGCGCCCGCGTGCAGTACTACGTCCTGGCCCAAGACACCGTGGGTACAGAGAGCCTGTGCCCGCCTGGGGGGCCGGCCTCGCGGGCCCTGATGCAGGTGGAGGATGGCCGTTGGCCCGCCGACGCCCCCCTGCCCCCGCTGCGGCTCATCCTCACCCCGGCCGACGACGCCCTGCTGCACGCCGAGGTGGAGCTGATGAGCAACGACCGGCTGGGGGCCACCGTCATCGACGGCGACGGGCACGTCTTCCACGGCGTGGGCGTGCGCCTGAAGGGCAGCCAACGCGGCCGCCCCAGCCGGGTGCGCCTGGGCTACTCACTTGGCTTCGACCCCGCCGATCTGTTCCGCGGGGTCTATTCCACCGTGTCCATCGACCGCTCCGAGGGCACCCGCTACGGCCAGCGCGAGATGCTCATCGACCTTGTGATGGCCCACGCGGGGTCTGTCTCGGCCGAATACAACGACCTGGGCTGGCTGGTGTCACCCCGGGCCGAGCATCAAGGCCCCGCGCAGCTTCAGCTCGCGCGCTTTGGCGATCTGATGCTGGGCAACCAGTTCGCCGACGGCGAAGACGGCCGGCTGTACGAGTACGAGCTGGTGTACTTCCCCACCACCACCGACGACGGCACCCCCACCGGCCGCAAGCGCCCGCAGCCCGATCAGGTGCTGGGCACCCGCCTGCGCAGCCTGGGCGAGGACCCCGAGGCGTACCGCCACACTTTCCTGGTGAAGAACAACCGCGGCGCCGACGACTTCGCAGCCATCATCGCCTTCGCGCAGGTGTTCGGCCTGCCCGACGACGCCTTCCGGGCGCAGGTCGAGGCCGTGATCGACGTGGACCAGTGGCTGCGCGCCTTCGCCTTCTCGGCCCTGGCCGGCGCCATCGATCACTACGCCGGCGGCGCCCAGCACAACGTGCAGTTCTATGTGCGCCCCGAGGACGAGCGCGTGCTGTTCTTCCCCCACGACCTGGACTTCTACCCGGGCAACCCCAACGCCGCCGTGGTGGGCAGCAACGACCTGCGCCGCCTGCTGGCCGTGCCCGCCTGGCGCCGCGCCTTCTACGGCCACCTGCTGGCGATCCTGCAGACCAGCTACAACGAGGCCTGGTTGATCTTCTGGCGCGACCACCTGGGCGCCCTGCTGCCCGGCCAGGACTTCGCCAGCCACCACCAGTTCATGGTCCAGCGCGCCCAGTGGGTGATGCACGACGCCCCCGACGCCGTGACCCAGGCCATCCCGCCCGTGCCCTTCGAGGTGTTCACCGAAGGCCCGCTGGCGGGGCCCGAGGCCGTCATCGAGGGCCAGGGCTGGCTGGACCTGCAGGCCATCCACGGCCCCGACGGCCCGCTGGTCCTGGAGTGGCCCACCGAGACCACCTGGCGGGCCACGGTGGCCGTACCCGCCGGCGCACCGACCCTGCGGCTGACCGCCCATGGCTTCGACGGCGTGCTGGCCGAGGTGGACCTGCCGGTGGAGTGAGCGGGCGCGGCTCCGATCGCCGCGCGCTACAGCACCACGAGCCGCCCGCCGTGCTCCGCCAGCCACAGCTTGCGCTGCTCGTAGTCGGGCATGGCGCGGGTGACCCGTTGCAAGAACTCCGGCGTGTGGTTCGGATCGACCAGGTGGGCCAGCCTGAGCTCGCCGTTCGGGTCGAGGTTGATGCGGCGGAGGGCCTTCCGAAGGTCGTCCTCGATGAGCACGTCGCGGAAGCCCTCGCGGCCCGTGGCGGTGGGGTGGTCGAGGTTGCCGGTGGTGTGCTTCCAGCCCATACGGATGAGCTGGTCTATGAAGGGCTGCTCCACCAGAGTGATCTCGGGGCCGGCTGTCATCGTCCCTCCTCGACCGTTCGATACGCCTGCCCTGGATGCCTCGGACGGTCGGGATACATGCGATCCAGCAGGCCCTGGGCAACGAGTCTCGGGAGGTAGCGGCGCACGGTCGCCGCCGAGCGCCGGACAGCGGCCGCAATCTCGGTCGTCGTCTGGAACCGCCCGCGGCAGGCTGCCAGGATCTCGGAGACGGCAGACGAGGTGTGATCGAAGACCTGAGAGCTTGCATCACTCGGCGGCGAGCTTGCATCAGAGCTTGCATCACTCGGCGGCGGGCTTGCATCACTTGGCGGCGAGCTTGAATCAGAGCTTGCATCACTCGGCGGCGAGCCCTCGCCCTCCCCGAAGGGCAGGCGGCCTTGCAGGGCGTGCCCCGTCTCGGGGAGCGAGTACGTCTTCTGGCGCATGCGTCCCGACGCGTACAGCAGCCCCTTGCGCATGAGATCCTGGAGCTTGAGCGTGATGTCACGCCCGTGGGCGCTGCTCAGCTCGCAGATCCGCGCGTGGTCGATGGCGCCCTCGGCGGCGGCGGTGACGAGGATCAGCCGGCCGGTCTCATCCTGCCCGGTGAACGCCTCACCCAGCGTCGACCTCAGCCGGTCCACGATGCGAGGCGGCAGCAGGCTCTCGGTGGAGAGCGCCAGGGTCGTCGTCTCACGCTCCATGTCCACGCGCAGGCCCGGCGTCCGCCAGCTCTGCTCGCGCCAGGCGCGCTGAATGCGGGAGAAGCCAGAGCCCGCCGTCTCGCCCATACCGACGAGGGCGAACATGGTCTGCAGGGTGCGGTTTCGACAGTCGGACACGCCGCCCGCCCGGATCTCTTCGATGGACAGCCGGGGCGTCCCCGGGTTGCGAAACTCGAAGCCGTCCGGGCGCTTGATGACCAGAGTGGGCGTCGTCGTGTCGTAGTCGGCGTGGATCAGCGCGTTGACCAGGGCCTCGCGCAGGGCCTCGTGGACGTGGGTCTCGTCGCGGCGCTGAATCCCGCCGTCGAGCTCAAACGGGACCTTGAGATCCGCGAAGAGCCGGGGGATCACCTTGCGGACGAAGTCGTACAGGTTCCCCGACCAGGTCCCGTCGGGCATGACCCGATCGACCCACTCGATGGCCCCGGCGTCGAGCCCTCGCTCCTGGTAGTCGAGGATGAAGTGGGGCCTGGCCTCGCGGAGGGCCTGGCCGGCTCCGAACATGAGCAGCCCTGCGAGGGTGAGGCCCTCCTCACCCGTCTCGCGGTCGCGGCGGACCGCGCCGAGCTGCCGCAGGAACGTGTCCTGATCATGCTCCAGCCACGGGTGGTTGGGCTTCCTGGCGCTGAACACGTTGCGGTAGGCCGAGAGGCTGTCCTGATCCAGGTCAGCGGCCGTGTAGCCCCGCAGGATCACCACATCGCGGGAGTCCGACTCGGTGTCGGCCACCATGCGACGGATGCGGTCCCTCTCTGCGTGGAAGTCGCCTTCGTGATGGCGCACGAAGGTCCCGGACCACAGGTCATCGTTGATGTAGATGGGCCGGCTGCCCCGTGGCGCGCGCGGGACGTCGACGACGACGATCGCCTCGGTGCCAACCTGTTCGATGCGCACGTCGCGACGGGAGAGGATGTTCGCGCTGACCTTCTTGCGATCCTCCAGGGTGCTCCACAGATCCCCCAGCACCTTCTCCGGATCGCCGATGCCGATCACCTCGAGGGTGTGGTCCTTGCCCTCCCTTACACCGAGCAGGATGCGCCCGCCGGCGGTGTTGGCCATCGCCGAGTAGGTCTCCCAGAATGATCTGGGCACCGCGCCGAGCCCATACCGACCCCGGGCCTCCTTGGCCTCCAGGTCCCAGCCCTCCCGCAGGGCATCCAGCGCTTCGCGTGTCATGGGGTCACCTCGCCAGGGACTTTCGGGTCGCGGCGGAGGGCCGGCCGCAGGTCGTCGATGAGCACGTCGCGGAAGCTCTCACGGCCCGTGGCGGTCGGGTGGTCCAGGTTGCCGATGGTGTGCTTCCAGCCCATGCGGACGAGCTGGTCGGTGAACGGCTGCTCGACGTGCTCGAACTCGGGACCGGTGCTCATGGCGTGGCCTCCTGGCGAGCGACCGAGTCGAGGCGAGCCGTCAGATAGTGCATCACCGTGCGAGACGCATGAACGACCAGCATCGCCTCTGGCACCGGGAGCAGTTCGGCCTGCGGGTGGGCCATGCTGGCCTGGTTCCGAAGGGGATTCAGAGCGTCCAGCACCGCCGAGAAGGCCCGTAGAATCTTGTCGATGTCACCGGACCTCGGCCCCTCGGGCTGGAGGGCGGGGTGGCCCTTGCGAGCGGTCTTGAAGAGCGAAGTGAGCGAGGCGGTGTCATCCACGGAGATGCCCGCATCGGCACAGAGTCCGTGCAGGTAGGCGTGGAGCGCCGTGTGAACCCGATCCACCGCGCTCGTAGCACCGCTGGTCGCGATCAGATGTTCCGCGTCCGCCAGCGCACGGCGGACGGCCTCGGCCTGATCCGGAAGCCTCGGTGCGGGAACGTGCGGCCCACCGGCAAGCCGAGCGACCATCTGCTCGATGGTGGCCCGCAGCTCGGCGGTACGGGTCGGGGGTGCGTCGGCCGCCGCCACGGGGAACCGCTCGACGACGCCCCGCAGGATCTTCGCCTGTTGGTCTGGCGGTGCCGTCAAGAGGATCTCGATGAACCGCTCTCGCGTGGTCCCGTCGCGCTCGTAGGGGTCGATGTCGAGGTCGCAGTACTCCGGGTAGAACTCGGCATGGGTGCGGTAGGAAAAGTCCCCCAGATAGCCGCCTGACACGCCGATGTAGCGGTTGACGACGACCATCACATCGCGCCTCGTCAGGCCGCTCACGCAGTGGCCTCCCCTGGGACGGTGACGCGGACCCGGCCGGTAGGCAGGTCGTCCATGATGCCGTGCTTGAGGGTGCGGAGCTTGTCGAGGTGCCGACGTTCGCTGTCGATGCGCTCAGAAGCCCGCGCAAGGGCATTCAGGATTCGGCCCTGCTCTTGGGGACTCGGCACGGACATAGCGAGGCGTCGCACCTTCTCGGCACTGATCTTCACCATGCTCCCCGAGGTTCCAGATGCGACGGCCTGGATCTGCCGACGCACGGATGGTGATCGAAGTACGGCCTCAAGCAGGTGCCCTTCGAGCTGCCGAAGAGTGAGCTTACGCATCGAGGTGGGTGCCTCCGCCCTGGTCGCCATGGTGCCCCGTAGCCGGTCGCCGACCAACCTTTCCAGCAGCGACCAAAGCCCCGGTGGCGAAGCTACCCCACCGGACCTTGCTCGACAACGAGGACGGGGCCATCGGCGCGGTCAACCTGCAGCGCGCCCCCGGTCGCCCAAACCCCGCGCCTGACGACAGCCGTCGCCCTACGGCGTCAGCCCCAGCGCCGCGAGCTGCGCCCGCGCCTGCGCCGCCCACCCCCGGTTGGCCGCCGGGCTCGCCGGGCTGGGGTGCAGCACCTGGCCGAAGCGCAGGTCCGGCACGTCCGCCAGGATGGCCCGCGCGCGGTCCTCGGCGAACTTCCCCACCCCCACGATCAGCCGCGGCTGGAAGTGCTCGACGGTGCGCCGCAGCGCCTTGTCGCAGGCGGCGAACAGCGGCTCGCGCTCGCCGGCGGGCAGCTTCTCGGGCACCCGGTTGCGCCCGCTCTCTTCCATGAACACCAGCGGGCAGTAGTTGGCCACGAAGAACCGGGCGAAGAAGCGCTCGGGCGTGCCGTAGTCCTCGGCGGCCCAGCCCCACAGCCGGCGCCCGCTGACCTCGCTGCGGGTGCAGCCGAAGCCCTGCACCTTGCGCTTCGGGTGCTCCTGCGCGGGCTTCCCGATGGGCGCCTGGATGCCCAGCCAGTCCCGCGCCGCCGCCACCTCGCCGAAGGGCACGCCCACCTGCGCCATGCCCCACGGCCCCGGGTTCATACCCAGGAACAGCACCTCGCGGCGGCCCTGGCCGTACTTCGCGCAGTACTGGTCCCAGGCGGCGCGGGCGTACACCAGCGGGTTGTAGGTGTGGGTGACCGGCGGGCCGAAGGTCAGCGGGGCCAGGTCGGCGATGAGGTCGTCGGTGATCTGCGTCAGGCTCATGGCGGGCACCGTGCCGGCTCGGGCGGTGGCGGGCAAGGGTCGACCGCCGGCGGCCGACGGGTCATGCTCGGGCCATGCTGCACCGCCCCGAAGTCACCGCCGGCCGCGTCACCCTGGACGCGCTGCGGGCGCAGGACGCGCCCGCGCTGTTTGCCTACCGCAGCCAGGACGCCGTGGCGCGCTTCCAGGGCTGGCGGCCGGCCACGGTGGCGGAGGCCGCGGCGTTCATCGCGCGGGACGTGGGCTCGCCGTGGGCGGCGCTCGACGGCTGGACCCAGTGGGGCATCCGGCACGGCGGCGCGCTGGTCGGGGATCTGGGCGTGCACTGGCTGCCCGGGCCGGGCCCGCAGGTGGAGCTGGGCATCAGCCTGGATCCCGCCTGGCAGGGGCGGGGGCTGGCCACCGAGGCGCTGCAAGCGGCCCTGCGCCGTCTGTTCACGGTGGATGGGATCCATCGGGCCGTGGCGTCGACAGATCCCGAGAACACGGCGGTGCACGCGCTGCTGCGCCGGGTGGGGTTTCGGCAGGAGGCGCACTTCCGCCAGAGCCTGTACTGGCGGGACTCCTGGGTGGACGATGTGCGCTTCGGTCTGTTGTCGACCGAGTGGCCCGCGGGCTGACAGAACCCGAGCCAATCGGTCTACGCGGGGATCTGCAGGTCGTCGGTGTAGGGCAGCGAGTGCGCCTCGGACGGCGACACCTGGAAGTACCGCTTGAACTCGCGGCTGAACTGCGAGGGGCTGGCGTAGCCCACGTCGTAGGCGGCCTCTTCCACTCGCTTGCCCGCGAACACCAGCAGCCCCTTGGCCTTCAGCAGGCGCACCTTCTTCAGGTACTGCAGCGGCGTCTCGCCCGTGACCTCCTTGAAGGCCCGGTGGAAGGACGAGACGGCCATGCCGCTGGCCTTGGCCAGATCCTCCACGGCGAAGGGCCGCGCGCAGTCGCCGTGGATCCGCGCAAGGGCCTGGGCCACGCCCGCGTACGGGGTGGTGCGCTGGGTCAGCGCGTAGAGCACTCGGCCGTGCTCGGAGCGCAGCACGCGGTACAGGATCTCCTCGACGGCCGCCGGGCCGACGACCTCGCGGTCGAGCGGGTCGCTCAGGCTCGCCACCAGACGGGCGGTGGCCTCCAGCAGCGGCCCGGCCATGCGCAGCGGCTCGACGCCGCTGTGCAGGGCCCGGCCGGCGGGGCCGAGCTGGGCGTCAAGGCCCAGCGGGCCCGCGAAGCGCGCCACGAGGCTGTGCAGGGTGCCCAGATCGACGTTCAGGCGGATGCCCAGCAGGGGCTCGTCGGGGGTGCCGTGGGACTCGCACTCGAAGGGCACGGGCACGCCCAGCACCAGGCAGGTGTCGGCGTCGTACCGGTACCGGCGGCCGCCCAGGTAGCCCACCTTGTGGCCCTGCCCCAGGATCACGATCCCCGTGTCGTACAGCAGGGGCGAGCGGGGCGTGGCGGCGTCCATCCAGAAGAACACCACGCCGGGCACGCCGGTCTCGGCGACGCCCGACGGGTCCGCCGAGGGGATCGTGGCGCGCAGGGCCGTCATCAGGGGGGCCAACACAGGCATCGGGGTCCTCCGAGGGGGCCGGTCAGGGGCCGGGGCGCACGGGTGCCGGACGAATGCTACCCCGCCGCGGGCGCCGGGGCGTCGCCGAAGAGCTCGCGGGCCACCATCACGGCGCTCATGGCGCTGGGCCAGCCCGCGTAGAAGGCCAGGTGGGTCACCAGCTCGATGAGCTCGGCCTGGCTGACCCCGTTGGCCAAAGCCTTCGGCATGTGGAAGCGCAGCTGATCGGTCCTGCCCATGGCCACCAGGGCCGAGACGGTGACCAGGCTACGGTCGCGCGGGCTCAGGTCGGGGCGTTCCCACACGTCGTCGAAGAGCACACGGTCGGTGAGATCGACCAGTTTGGGGGCGAAGTCGCCCAGCGCGTCGCGGGCGGCGGTGGATCGGGGGGTCTGCTCAGACATCTTGGCCTCCGAGGGTGGAGTGCGTTGCTCGAAACGCAGCGTGGACAGGGACTACAGGTCTGTTCAGCCAACACCTGTTCACAGAGAGATTGGCCGGTTGATGCGCTGACCGAGGCCTGACTGGCGGCATGGCGACGAGGCGCTACGCCGCAGGCCGGGCCCTGGGCACGCAGCAACCGATCAAGCGCTCTGCGGGGCGGTCCTAGCCACGGTACACAGGGAACATGCTGGCCTCGCCGTAGTCCTCGATCCGGTCGATGGTCAGCAGGGTGTGCATGTCCTCGGCCGAGATCTCGAAGTCCACGGCCGCGTTGCTCGCCATGTGGGCGGGGTTGGCGGTCTTGGGCAGCGGCAGCAGGCCAAGCTGCAGGGTGTAGCGGATGCCGAGCTGGGGCACCGACACCCCGTAGCGCTCGGCCATGCGGGCCACGGCGGTGTTCTTCAGCAGCTCGCCGTGGGCGATGGGCGAGTAGGCCTGCACCAGCACGCCGTGGCTGCGGCTGTACTCGATGAGGTCGGTGGGCGTGTTGCTGATGTGGGCCAGCACCTGGTTGACCATGGGCTTCACGGTGCAGCCGGCGAACAGGTTCTCCAGGTCGCCCTGCAGGAAGTTCGACACGCCGATGGCGCGCAGCTTGCCGGCCTTGTAGGCGTCCTCCAGCGCGCGCCACGCCTCGCGGTTGCCCTCCAGGTAGCGGTCGGGCTGGCCGAACTGCCGCCAGGGCTGCGGGCTGTGGATGAGCATCAGGTCCAGGGTGTCCAGGCCCATGGCGTCCAGCGAGCCGTCGATGGCCTGCACCGCCCCGGCGTAGTCCTTCACCTCGGCGGCCAGCTTGCTGGTGACGAACAGCTCGTCGCGGGCCACGCCGGCGGCGCGCACGCCATCGCCGACGCCCGCCTCGTTCTCGTACGCCTGCGCCGTGTCGATGTGCCGGTAGCCCAGGGCCACGGCGTCCACCACGGCCTGGGCGGCCGAGTCGTTCGGGATCATCCACGTGCCCAGGCCCAGCTTGGGGATCAGGACGCCGTTGGCCAGGCGGTAGGTGTCTTGCGCGATCATGGGCTGCCTCCGTGCGGGGCCCGGGTGGGCCTGTTTGGTGTCTGCACAGTAGGCGCCGAGAGGCCAGACGGCCATGGCGGGTCCTGTCGAAGATCTGCCCAATCCTGCCGAGGGCGTCAGAAACGAGGGCGGTTCAGCCCTTGGGCATGCCCAAGCCTGCGTCGCCATCGGGCCGCCATGCGCTCAGGGCGACGCCGCGGCCAGGCTGGCCTGCACGTCGGCCAGCAGGCGGGTGCAGGCGATGGCCAGGGGTGGGCCGAAGCCGGGGGCGGGCTGGAAGTCGGTGAGGCCCTGGGCGCGCTCGGCGTAGTCCGAGGGGTAGATGGCCCAGCCCTCGAGGGCGGACCAGCCGTCCTCCACGTGGAAGGTGTCGCCGGACCGGACACAGCGCAGCCAGCCGGTGGCCTGGTCGTGGAAGGCGTGGGGCAGCAACACCGCCTGGCCGTCGGCGCAGCCAGTCAGCGCGGTGGCCCAGTGGGTGAGCAGGGCGCGGAGCGAACGCACCACGTCGGGGCGGCGGCCGCCCGCGTGATCCAGCGCGTAGTAGTAGCTGTCGCTGCGGTTGGCCCAGGTGCCCAGGCGCAGCACCAGATCGTGGTGCTCGGTGCCGTTGGGCTCATAGGTCAGGCTGAGGGTGGTGTTCGGCGGCGGCGGGCGGCGGTGGCGGTGCACCAACGCCAGGGTCTTGGGGTTGGGCCAGAGGTCCCGGCAGGTGGGGCACCCGGGCCAGGTCCGCCCCGCGCGGGTCCGCGGGACCAGCGGCGTCCCACAGTTGCCGCACAGGTCCTGGCTCACTGCGGGTCCGTGTCGGGGCCCGGCGCGAGCTCGCCGGGGGGCAGCTCGCGGCCCAGATCGGCCTTGGGATCCACCACCATCAGGCGCACCTGGCCGGTGGCCACCAGGCGGTCGGCGCTGTCGAGAATCTCGGCGCGCCACAGGTGGGTGCGGCGCCCCACCTTCACCGGGGTGGCCGTGGCGGTGATCACCCCCGGGCGGGCGGCGCGGTGGAACGAGGTGTGGTTGTCCAGGCCCACCACGGTGCGGCCCTGCGCGAACACCGCCACGCCGCCGCCGGTGGAACAGATGGCCTCGATGACGGCCGCGTACAGGCCGCCGTGCACCAGGCCGAAGGGCTGGCGGTGCTGCGGGCCCAGCTCGACCCGGGCCACCACGCGGGCGGGGCCGGCGTCCACGAAGCGCAGACCCATGTGGGCGTCGAAGCCGGCGAGCCGGGCGTTCAACCAGGCGGTGATCTGGGCGGTGTCCGGGGCGGTGGGCCGCGGATCAGTCATCGAAGTCGAAGCCCTCGGCGTCCGCCGCCGCGAGCAACGCGGCCAGCGCAGGCGGATCGCCCAACAAGGCGCGCAGGGCCTTGTCCAGGGCCTTCAGGGGGGCGGGGTCGGCCCCATAGGCCACGAAGGTGTCGCCCTCGGGGTCGAAGTCCATGCCGTCGGCGTGGGCGGCGAGCTCGGCGTCCACCTCGATCAGGCGCCGCACGATGCCCTCCCAGAAGTAGCCGTTGGGCGTGTGGCCGGCGGCCTCGACCACGGCGTCCGCCTCGGGCCAGGTGCACACGGGCAGGATGAGGCTGTGGTTGCCTTCGTGTTCGAACAGCTTGGGGTAGTTCACGGGTGACCTCCGGTGGGAGGTCGGAGCGTCACTCAGCCAGTCTTCGCGATCAACGGGCTTGGTCACCCCGAGCGCCGGGCGCTCTTCAACGACATTTCGTCACCAAAGCTCAAGAACGGCATTCCGTTGCAAGAAACGCCGCCAACAAACGACATGCCGTTGCAGTCGCCCACCACACGATCACGCACATTACGCTGTAAAATCAAACAGATGAACAACAAGGCCCCAACTGGCACGCCGCTCGCAATTGCGTTCTCGCACGGACTGGCACTGGCTGAAGGAGGTTCCCCATGTCCACCCTGTACCGTCTCTCCGGGCTCGCGTTGGCCCTCGCCGGGCTGACCGCGTGCGAGCCCATGGCGCTGTCGCCGGCGCACGCTGCGCCCAGCCCATCGCCCGCCGCGGTCCACCACGGGATGCACGCCGCGCGGCCGCGCCCGAACAACGGCTGGTGGCCGGATCGGGTGGACCTGGCGCCGCTGCGAGACAACGGCCCGAAGTCCGATCCAACCGGTGGGCGCTTCGACTACGCCAAGGCCTTCGGCAACCTGGATCTGGAGGCCGTCAAGCGCGACCTGGCCGCCGCCCTGACCGACTCGCAGCCGTGGTGGCCCGCCGACTTCGGCACCTACGGCCCCCTGTTCATCCGCATGGCGTGGCACAGCGCGGGCACCTACCGCGTGACCGACGGTCGGGGTGGCGCCGGCGGCGGGCAGCAGCGCTTCGAGCCGCTGAATAGCTGGCCCGACAACGCCAACCTGGACAAGGCCCGCCGGCTGCTGTGGCCCATCAAGCGCAAGTACGGTGCGAAGATCTCGTGGGCGGATCTGATGGTGCTGGCCGGCAACGTGGCCATGGAGGAGATGGGCTTCAAGACCCTGGGCTTCGCGGGCGGCCGCGAGGACGACTGGGAGGCCGACCAGGTGTATTGGGGGCCCGAGGATCAGATGCTCGCCGACAAGCGCTATCACGGCGACCGCGAGCTGGAGCGGCCCCTGGCGGCGGTGCAGATGGGGCTGATCTACGTGAACCCCGAGGGGCCCAACGGCAAGCCCGATCCCCGGGCCACCGCCCATGACATTCGCACCACGTTCGGCCGGATGGCGATGAACGACGAAGAGACGGTGGCCCTGATCGCCGGCGGCCACACCTTCGGCAAGGCCCACGGCGCCCACAAGCCCGACGACTGCCTGGACGTCGCCCCTGCCGGCACGGCGGTGTTCCACCAGGGCCTGGGCTGGCACAACAAGTGTGGCAAGGGGCACTCCGAGGATACGGTCACGAGCGGTCTGGAGGGCGCGTGGACGTCCCTGCCCAACCGGTGGACCCACCAGTACCTGGCCAACCTGTTCGCCTTCGACTGGGTGAAGACGAAGAGCCCGGCGGGGGCCGTGCAGTGGAAGCCGAGTGAGCCCGCAGCGGCGCAGATGGTGCCGGACGCCCACGACGCCACAAAGCGCCACGCGCCCATGATGTTCACCACCGATCTGGCGCTGAAGGAGGACCCGGCCTATCGCGAGATCTCGCAGCGCTTCAAGGCGGAGCCCGAGGCGTTCGAGGCGGCCTTCGCGAAGGCCTGGTTCAAGCTGACACACCGCGATCTGGGGCCCCGCGCCCGCTACCTTGGGCCCGACGTGCCCAAGGATGTCTTCGCATGGCAGGATCCCATCCCCGCGGTGACACACCCCCTCGTGAACGCCGCCGACGTGGCCGCCCTGAAGCAGCAGGTGCTGGCGAGCGGGCTGACGGTGGCGCAGCTCGTGCGCACGGCCTGGGCCGCGGCGTCGACCTTCCGCCACACCGACATGCGCGGCGGCGCGAACGGCGCCCGCGTTCGGCTGGCGCCCCAGAAGGACTGGCCGGTGAACGACCCGGCGGATCTGGCCAAGGTCTTGAAGACGCTGGAGAAAGTGCAGCAGTCGTTCAACGGGCGTCAGCGGGACGGCAAGCGCATTTCGTTGGCCGATCTGGTGGTCCTGGGCGGCGCCGCGGCCATCGAGCAGGCGGCGAAGGCCGCGGGGGTGCCGGTGACGGTGCCCTTCGTGCCGGGCCGCGCCGACGCGTCGGCCGAACAGACCGACGTGACCTCGTTCGGCTGGCTCGAGCCCAAGGCCGACGGCTTCCGCAACCATCACGGGCCCCAGGCCCGGATGCGCCCGGCCGATGCGCTGGTGGAGAAAGCGGATCTGTTGGATCTGACGCCGCCCGAGATGACCGTGCTCGTGGGCGGCCTGCGGGTCCTGGGCGCCAACGCCGGGGGCTCGAAGCACGGGGTGTTCACCGACCGGCCGGGCACGCTGAGCAACGACTTCTTCGTGAACCTGTTGGACCACGGCACGCGGTGGGCGCCTTCGGCCGAGGATCCCACGGTGTTCGAAGGACGGCAGGGCGACGCCCTCCGCTGGACCGCCACCGAGGCCGATCTGGTGTTCGGCTCGAACGCCGAGCTCCGGGCGCTGGCCGAGCACTACGCCTACGCCGAGGCGCAGCGGCCCTTCGTGGAGGACTTCGTGGCCGCGTGGGTGAAGGTGATGCAGGCCGATCGGTTCGACCTGCACCGGTGAGCGGCAGGGCCTGCCGCCCCCGCGGAGCGCCGCGGGAGCCTGGCAGGTCGCCCGCGGATCAGCTCACTTCGGGGCGGGGCACTGCGCGTCGGCGAAGGCCGAGATGCTGCCGTAGCTGCGCGCCACGTACGAACCCAGCGAGCTGCCCCGGAAGTTGGGATCGCCGCTGGCCGTGCCGGGGTAGGAGCTGTTCTGGCCCGTGGCCGAGCCGATGAGCACCCAGACCCAGGTGGCCGCCGAGCCCAGGTAGGACTGGCCGCCGGTGTTGCGGCTGGTCTGGTACGTGATGGCCCACCCCGTCTCGAAGTACTGCAGATCGTAGGTCCGCCCCGTGCCCGGGTCGTAGAAGTTCTCCTTGCCGGGCAGGCCGCCCCCCTTCTGGGTCGCCACCTGGCCGTTTGCCAGATACTGCAGGACATCCGCGTGGTTGGGGAACAGCCCGCGGAACGGGTTGAGGATCTTGTAGGCGTACGACAGCGGATCGCCGTATGTCTTTTCGTCGGCGGCGAGGTCTCTGATGGCATCACACAGCGTCCGCGGCGCACCGGGCGGTGCCGTGGCGTTCGAGATGTGGGTCCCCGAGGTCGCCAGGTAGTAGGCCTCGGTGTAGGCGCCCGCCGCCACCGCCAGCAGCGCCAACATCGCGATGACCTTCATGATGGCCCACATGAAGCCGACCACGGCCATGAAGGCCAGCTCGCCGCTGGGATCCACCATGTTGACCGGGTTGCCGAAGGCGTAGGCGTACCGGTTCATGGTGCCGAGCATCTCGGGCTCGACCTCGTGCGGGTCGCGGCCGGTGAAGCGGCCGGTCTCGGCCTCGTACCAGCGGGCCCGCATGTAGGTGAGGCCCGCGTCGGCGTCGAAGCGCTCACCGGCGAACTCATACGCGTTCACCGAGTCGCCCGTGCGGTCCAGCTGCTCGCCGTAGGCGCTGAAGGTGTAGGTGTCGGTCAGCGCGCCGGTGTCGTCCATCAGACCCCGCGCCGACCACAGGGCGTCGTGCAGGTAGTAGTCGCGGGTGCCGCCCTGACGCTGGCTCAGCCGGTCAGCGCCGATGACGTAGCTGGTGGCCACCGCGCCGGCGCCGTCGAACTCCACCAGGGTCTGGGCCTGGGGCCGGGTCTCGTCCACCAGGAAGCGGCGGGCGACCAGGCCGTCCACGCGCTTCTCCACCAGGTTGCCGTCCACGTCGTAGCCGAAAGCCACCACCTGGGCCCCGTCGTCCACGGCGACCATCCGGTTGTGGCTGTCGTAGGTGTAGGTCCGCCGCCCCGCCGGCCCGTCCTTCAGCGTCATGTTGCCGTTGGCGTCGTAGCCGTACGTGGTGGCGCCGTTGCGGATCAGCCGGTCGTTGGCGTCGTACTCCAGGGTGGTCACCCCCGCGGCGCTGTCGGCCTTGCGGATCAGGTTGCCCGTGCCGTCGTAGGCGTACTCCAGGGTGCGCAGGCCGGTGGCCGGGTCGTCGATGCGCTCGGCGGTCAGGCGACCGGCGGCGTCGTACTCCCAGTCCACGGTGCGCCCGCTGGGCAGCTCGCGCACCTGGCTGCGGTTGCCGGCGGCGTCGTAGGTGTAGGCGTAGCCGGCCAGCTCGACGCCCGCCGCGTCGGTGGTGAGCTGGTGGGTGATGCGGCCCACCACGTCGTGCGCGAAGGCGGTCGTGGCCCCGTTCGGGTAGGTGATCGAGGCCTTCAGGCCACCGGGCGCGTAGGTGTAGCGGGTCACCCCGCCATCGGGATCGGTGACCGTGGCCAGGCGCCGGTGGTCATCGTATCCGTAGGTCACCACGCCGGCTGGGGTGGTGACGCTCGTGATGTCCGAACCCTGGCTGTACGTGTAGCGCACGAAGCTGCCGTCGGGCTCGGTGCGCTCGATGAGGCGGTCCTGGGCGTCGTAGGCCCAGCGGGTCACGCCGCGGGCGTCGGTGGCCGTCAGGCGCTTGCCCGAGGGCGAGTAGGTGAACCGCTCCTGGTCGCCCCCGGGCAGATCGGCGCGGACGATTCGGCCCCGGCCGTCGTAGGTGAGGCGGGTCTCCTCGCCGTTGAAGTCCACCCGCGCAGTGACGCGCCCGTTGCCGTCGTAGGTCAGCGTCTCGGCCTGACCCAGCGGCAGCTCGGTGCGCACCCGCTGGCCGCCCGCGTTGTAGGTGTTGCGCGTGGTCCGACCCAGCGGATCGGTGTGCGCCACCAGGTCGCCACGCTCGTCGTAGTCGAAGGTGCCCTGGTTGCCCGCCGGATCGGTGACCGTCACCAGGCGGCCGCCGTCGTCCCAGCCGAAGCGGGTGACGTTGCCCGCCCCGTCGGTGAAGGCCGTGCGGCGTCCCCGCGCGTCGTAGGCGGTCTCGTTGCGGCTGCCGTCGGGGTAGACGGTGGCCGTCTGGCGACCCGTGGCGTCGTACTCGTAGCGCACGGTGCCGCCGTTGGGCAGGGTCATCGCGGTCCGGTTGCCCCGCGCGTCGTAGGCCACGGCGGTCTCTTCGCCGTTGTCCACCACCCGCACGGCCCGGCCAGCCGCGTCGTACTCGTACACATGCACCGCGCCGACCCCGTCGGACACCTGGAGCAGGCGGCCGCTGCTGTCGTAGCTGCGCTCGTGGACGGTGCCGTCCGCCTCGATGGTCTGCACCAGGTTGCCCACACCGTCGTAGACGTAGCGGGTGGTGCGGCCGAGCTCATCGGTCATCGCGGTGGGCTTGCCGTCGGCGTTGTAGGTGCTGCCCGTGCTGCTGCCGTCGGGGAAGGTGGTTCGGGTCAGCTCACCCTCGGCGCCGTAGGCGTAGGTCGTGCGGCCGCCCTCGGGATCGACCTCGGCGACGACGCGACCCTGGCCGTCGTACTCGTAGCGCGTCACGTGGCCCATGGGATCGGTCAGCGCGGTGATCCGGTCCTCGGCGTCGCGCCCCATGCCCATCACCACCTCCACCGGACCGTCCGGGCCGGTCCAGGTGGTGGTCTCGCCGGTCTGCTTCCCGTTCTCGTTGTAGGCCCGGCTGAGCACCCGGCCATCCTCGGTGGTGAGCGCGGTGACGTTGCCGAAGGCGTCGTAGCCGAAGCCCACGCTCGTGCCGTCCGCGAAGGTGCGCGCGGTCACCAGACCCTGGCCGTTGCGGGCCTCGCTGGTGACCTCGCCCAAGGCGTTGGTGCTCGAGGCCAGGTTGCCCGCAGCGTCGTAGGTCATCGACCGGGTGTTGCCGTTGGCGTCGGTCTCGGTCAGCAGCCGGTTGCCCGCGTCGTAGGTGCGGGTGATCACGTTGCCCAGCTCGTCCTCGATGCGGATGAGCTGGCCCAGCGCGTTGTAGGTCCACCGCTTCACGTTGCCCTCGGGATCCGTCTCCGAGGTCTTGCGGTCGTTCGCGTCGTAGGTGAAGCGCCGCTCGTGGCCGTTGGCGTCGCGCTGGTACACCACGTTCCCGCGCAGGTCCCACTCGGTCAGGGTCTGGTCGCCGTCATCGTCGGTGGTGGTCTGCGTGCGCGCGCCCAGATCACGGGTGACGTCCACGCCCTCGCCGTCCGCGTTGCGGTAGCCCGCCAGGCGGCCCCCCTCGTAGTCCATGGCCGCCACCCGGACCCCGTCGGGGTCGGTGATGGTGGTCAGGAGGTGGCCGTCCGCGTACTCGTAGCGCGTGACCTGGCCCACGCGGTTGGTCACCGCCACCAGATCACCCGCCGCGTTGTAGTCGTAGGTGAAGGTACCACCCCGTGGATCGGTGATCCGCTGTACCCGACCCTGAGCGTCTCGCGCGATGGCCAGGTCCTTGCCGGTGGTGTGACGCACGCCGTTGGCCGCCACCGTCAGCGCGTTGCCGCTGGCGTCTGCCATGCGGTAGGTACCGCCCGAGCGGGTCATGTCGAACTTGCGCCCGTCAGGCAGGTGCAGGCGCACGTTGTTCGGCATGTAGACACCCGGCAGGTGGATGTCCTCCTGGATGTCGCTGCCCGCCGGGTGCAACACCGCCAGCTTGCTCCCCAGGATCTCCAGCGCGGGCCGGCCCGGCACGGTGCTGCGCACCGCCGCGAAGCTCACCTGCACCTGGCAGAAGCCCGAGATGGTGAAGCCCGAGGTCACCGTCGGCACCGGCGTGAACCAGAACACCTCGCGGTCGCTGATCTGGATGCGGGTGGTGTGGCTCACCTGCGGGGTGACCGCGCCGCAAGGCAGGCCCAGGAAGCCCCCGGCGTTCTGCACCACCCAGCCCTCGCCCTCGGGCCGGTTCGACTCCATGCGGCCCTGGCGCAGCTCGAGGCTCCAACCGGTGCCGAAGTCGCGGCTCGTCTTCACCAGGCTGTCGTACGACCGCACCACGGTGATGGGCAGGCCCGAGACGGGCACGGTGAGGTCTTCGAAGGCGAACTGCACCCGCCCCGGCTTGGCGCCGTCGGCGACCTCGTAGGTCTTCGAGACGCTGGCGCGGCGGCCGTTGACGTCCTCGGCCAGCAGCCGGATCTCGTAGATCCCCGCCGCCATCAGCGTGGGATCCACGGTGCCCAGCGGACCGTCCACAACCGCGGTGTCGCCGGTGAACAGCGTCACCCAGGCCGACTCGGACTTGCGGCGGGCCGCGATCTCCCAGCGGTAGAGGTTGTCGTCGTCCACCGTGCCGGCAAACTCGATGGGGCCGTCGATCTCGGTGTCGGCCTCGGGCGAGTCGATCACCACCACCGGCGCCGTGACGTCGTTGGGATCCAGCACCCACAGGGTGCGGGTCAACGTCGCGGTGTTTCCGGCGGCGTCGGTCGCGGTGGCCAACACTTCGTAGGCCCCGGGCTCGGCGGGGGCGGCGAACTCGGCCACCCCGTTGCCGTCGAGCGCCAGCGGCGCGCCGTTGAAGATCACGGTCACCGTCGCTTCGCCGCGATCGTCGGTGGCCCAGGCCTGAACCCACAGGATCTCGCCAGGGTTCACCACGTCGATCTGCAGCGTCAGCACGATCTCGGGATCGGTCTCGTCGGGGCAGACCCCGCCCTCGTCCACCGCGCCGTCGCAGTTGTTGTCGATGCCGTCGCAGATCTCGGCGCCGGGCTGGCCTTCCACGGCGTCGCACAGGGTGGCGCCGTTCACGCACCGCACGATGCCATCGGCCGCGCAGGCCCCCAGGCCCGCGGTGCAGTCGCCGCCCGCGTCCAGTGGGGTCTCGTCGATGGTGCCGTCGCAGTCGTTGTCGACGCCGTCGCAGGTCTCAACCACCGGCGCGATGATCTCGGCGCCGCAGGTCACGCCGGCCCCGGCCACACCACACACCGTGACGCCCTCGGCGAAGCACGCACCCACGCCGCGGGTGCAGGGCTCGCCCACGCCGGCGAAGCCCTCGTCGGTCTGGCCGTCGCAGTCATCGTCCAGGCCGTTGCAGATCTCCTCGCCCGGCTGCCCCGGCGCTGGCGCGTCGCAGACCGCGGTGCCGTCGGCCCCGCAGCCCAGGGCGCCGAAGCGCGCACAGACGCCCACGCCCACCTGGCACTCGCTGCCCACGGCGAAGCCCTCGTCCACGCTGCCGTCGCAGTCGTCGTCGAAGCCGTCGCAGGTCTCCACCCGCGCGCCCTCGAGGGGGTCACAGGCGGGCTGGGCCACGCCATCCACGCAGGTGGGCACGGTGTGCACGCACACGCCCTGGCCGCAGGTCACGTCGCCGAAGCCGTCGTCCACCAGGCCGTCGCAGTCGTTGTCCAGGCCGTCACACACCTCGTCGACGGGCTGGGGCTGGACCGCGTGGCACACGATCCGGCCGTTCTCGCAGGTGACGGGGCCGGTGTCCTCGCAGGCGCCCACCGAGTAGGTGCAGGTGCCGCCGGCGTCCACCGGGTTGTCATCCACCTCACCGTCGCAGTCGTTGTCCAGGCCGTCACACACCTCGGCGGTGGGCGCCGCGCCCTGGGCGTTGCACGTGGCTCGACCCGCCACGCACACGATGCTGCCCTCGGCGAAACAGGCGCCCTGGCCCGTCTGGCAGGCCTGACCCACGTCGGTGGCGCCCTCGTCGACGCTGCCGTCGCAGTCGTTGTCGACCCCGTCGCAGACCTCGGGATCGGCGCCCTGCAAGGGGTCACACTCCTGGAGCTGGCCGCCCTGGCAACGGGCGACGGAGTGCTCACACTGGCCCACGCCGCAGGTGAGGGCACCAAACCCGTTGTCCACCACGCCGTCGCAGTCGTTGTCGAGGCCGTCACAGGCCTCGGCCTGCGGCTCGCCGGCCACGGCGCCACACACCAGCGCGCCGCCCTGGCAAACGATCGCCCCGCCCTGCTGGCAGGCGCCGACGCCCGCCTGACAGTCGGCGCCCACGTCCACAGGGGCATCGTCCACCAGGCCGTTGCAGTCATCATCGATGCCGTTGCAGGTCTCGAACTCGGGCTGCGCGGGCACCGCGCCGCACACCACCTGGCCGCCCTCGCAGATGGTGGAGCCGTTGCGCTCACAGGCACCCTGGCCCACCGTGCACACGTCGCCGGTGTCGACGGTCAGCTCGTCGACCGCCCCGTTGCAGTTGTTGTCCACGCCGTCGCAGCGCTCCGCCGAGGCGCCCTCGTTCGGGTTGCAGATCTGCGGCTGACCCGCCACGCAGTTCTGCACCGTGTGGGCGCACTGGCCCACACCGCAGGTGGTTTCGCCCAGGGCCTCGTCGGTCTGGCCATCGCAGTCGTTGTCCGCGCCGTCGCAGCGCTCGGCCGCCGGCGCGCCGGCCTGGGCAGGACACACCAGGGCGCCGCCCTGGCACACAGTGACCGCGTCCACCCGGCAGGCGCCCACGCCGTCGAAGCAGGGCTCGCCGTCGTCGGTGGGCTCGTCGTCCACCGCGCCATTGCAGTCGTTGTCGATGCCGTCGCACAGCTCGGGGCTGGGGGCGCCGGGCTGGGCGTTGCACACCAGCGCGCCGCCCTGGCAGACCTCCACGCCGTTGGCCAGGCAAGCGCCCGTGCCCGCGGCGCAGTCGCCGCCGGCGTCCACCGGATCCTCGTCCACCGCACCGTCGCAGTCGTTGTCGATGCCGTCGCAGATCTCGGCCGCCGCACCCGCCATGGGATCGCAGGCCACCGCTTGGCCGCCCTGGCAGTTGTCGGCGGTGTGCGCGCAGGCGCCCACACCGCACGTGCTCTGGCCCTGATCCTCGTCGGTGGCGCCATCGCAGTCGTTGTCGATGCCGTCGCAGGTCTCAGCGGCCGGGCCGGTCTGGCCCTCGCACGCGCCGAAGCCTTGGCCGTCGGCGCCGCAGGTGCGCAGGCCGTCGGCGCACGCGCCCACGCCCTGGGTGCCCGCCGGCCCCTCGTAGCAGGCCGCCTGGCTGCCGGGGGTGCACACACAGGCCGCCGTGGCCTGCACGTTCGGGCCGTCGGCGGACCAGTTGTCGGCCGCGTCGCCCGCCTCCACGCGGAAGGTGTGCTCGACGCCGGGCTCGCCGGCGGCCACATAGGGTGGCGCCAGCACCTCGCCCACCAGCGCGCCGTCGCGGAAGACGCGGTAGCGGGTCACGCCCAGCTCGTCAAAGGCGCCGTCCCAGGTCAGCACCACGCCGCAAGCGTCCCCGGCCACCGCGACCACCTCGGCCTCGGGCGCCCAGCCAGGGGCCAGCTCGTCGACCGTGATCAGCGTGTGCGTCGGCCCCGTGGCGCTCCAGTTGCCGGCCGCATCCCCCGCCTCGATCCGCAAGGCGTAGGTGGCGCCCGAGACCAGATCATCCAGCAGATACGCGCGGTTGGCCGCGGTGAGCTCCACCACCTGCGCGCCGTCCACGAAGACCCGGTAGGCCGTCACGGCCACGTCGTCCCGCGCCGGGCTCCACTCGATGATCGCGCTCGAAGCGCCCAGCACGGGCACGCGCAGGGCGCTCCCCTCGGGCCAGTACGGGGCGGTGCCGTCGGCCACCACCACGACCACCGTCGGGCCATCGGCCGACCAGTTGCCGGCCTCGTCGCCCGCCTGCACCTGGAACGCGTAGGACTGACCGGGGGCCAGGCCTTCCACGGTGTAGGTCCCGGCGTCGCCGCTCAGGCCGGCCACCAGCCCGCCGTCCTGGAACAGGCGGTAGCCGGTGACCCCCACCGGATCGTCGGCGGCGGTCCACGTCAGGATCACCCGCCCGTTCACCACGTCGCTGGCGGTCAGGGTGCTGCCCGCCGGCCACGCGGGCGGGCTGGTCAGCTCCAGCGCCCCGCAGAACAGGCCGCCCGTGGCGCTCGCGCCCGAGATGACCGTGAAGTCCGCGTGGGTTGCGCCCGGCTCCACCGCGTCGCCGCAGCGGGCCGCGATCTGCGCGTGGGCGCGCCCGTCCACCGAGATCTCCAGGTCGTTGGCGAAGCCACCGTCCCGGGCGGTGCCCTGGACCGCCACCACGTCGCCGGTGCTCAGGGCGCCCGTGAACAGCACGGTGCGGCGGCCCTCCCGGATCTCCACCTGGGCCGGGGCGCCGTCGTAGCGCAGGCTCAGGTGGGTTACCGAGCCGGTGCACACGTCGCACAGGCCGCCGCCGTAGGGGCACACGGTCTTCTTGTCGGTGTGGTAGCCCCACTCCCGGGCCGGCTGCCCGTGGGCCTCCACCGGCACGTCCTCGCGGCCCACCTGATCGCCCAGGCGCAGCTCGATCTGCAGCCCGTCGTTGGGGTCCAGCGGGGTGGTGTCGTACTTCAGCGCCTTGAAGTGCCACTCGAAGGTGCGGGTGTCGATGGTCAGCGACCACTCCCGGCAGCCGTTCGGCGCGTGCACGTACTTGTAGCTGCCCGAGTTCCCGATGGCCTCGAAGCCGCCGGCGGGCACCACGAACAGATCGCCGTCCACCCGCAGGTGCGCGCCGTCGGCCGACGTCACGGTGCTGCACGCGTTGTGGCGGTAGCGCCCGTCCAGGTGCAGGTGGCCGTGGGCCGCCGGCGGGCCACAGGCGTCGCCGTTCTGGGCCACGGCGTCGGCCTCATCCAAGCCCAGCACGGCGCGGTAGACCGAGGCACACATGGTGGAGCGGGGCACGGACACCACCACGCGGTCCGTGTCGCAGTTGCCGGCCGCGTCGCACACGGTCAGGTCGATGTTGTGATCGCCCACCCCGGTGAGCACGGGGCTCAGCCGCGGGCCGGTGCCCAGCACCACGTCGCCCTCGGTCCAGGTGTAGCTGACGATGCTGCAGTTGTCGGTCGAGCTCGTGCCGTCGAGCTGCACCGAAAGCTGGCAGGTGTTCGAGGCTTCCAGGTCCAGCACATCGGGCCCCGCGTCGGCGGTGGGCGCCATGCGATCCACCACGGTCACGGCCGCCTGGCACAGGCTCACGTTGCCGCTGGCGTCGGTGGCGGCGAACTGCACCACGTTGTTGCCCAGGGCGTAGTCATCCCGCTGGGTGTCGCTGACGCGCACCGCGGCGTCGCAGGCGTCGTTCACCGTCGGCGCCAAGGCCGTGTGGCCCAGGCAGGCCGCGTCGGCCTCGACGGTCTCATCGGCGGGGCAGGTCAGCTCGGGGGCGGTGGTGTCCACGACCCGCACGCCCGCCACACACTGGCTGGCGTTGCCGCTGCCGTCGGTGCCCGTCCAGGTCACCTGGGTGCGGCCCAGCGGGAAGAGCGCCGGCGCGTCGTTGATGAGGTTCGCCGCGCCATCGCAGATGTCGGTCACCGCGCCCAGGATGGCCAAGGGCGTGCCCTCGGGGCTGGCGCACTCGGTGGCCGCATCCTCGCAGGTCACGGTGGGCGCGGTGGTGTCGACCACGGCCACGGTGGCGGCGCAGGTGCCGGTGTTGCCGCTGGCGTCGGTGCTGGCCCACAGCACCTGCGTGGACCCCAGCGGGTACGCCGCGGGCGCCGTGTTGGTCAGCGGCGCGTCGGGGTCACACACGTCCGTGCGGGCGCCGGTGATGGCCACCTGGGTCAGCGCGCCCGCACACTCGGCCCGCGCGTTGGCGCAGGTCAGGGCGGGGGCCGTGGTGTCGGTCACGGTCACCTGCGCAGTGCAGGTGCTCGCGTTGCCGCTGGCGTCAGCGCTCTGCCAGTGCACCGCCGTGGTGCCCAGGGCGAACAGGGCCGGCGCGTCGCTGCTCAGGTTGGCCGCGGGATCGCACACGTCGGTGGTGGCCGACTGCAGGGCCACCGCGGTGCCCGCGGGCCCCGCGCACTCCGCCGCCGCGTCCGCACAGGTCAGCGTGGGCGCGGTGGTGTCCACCACCTGGAAGCTGGCGCCGTCCTGATCGCTCTCGCCGTAGGTGTCGGTCACCGTCAGCGTGAAGGCGTGGGCGCCCAAGCCGAACTGGCCGTGGGGCGCGACCGCGGCCGCGTCGCTCAGGCCAGCCGCGGGGCTCCAGCCGTAGGTGATCACGTCGTTCTGGTCGGGATCGGTCGACCCGCTGCCGTCCAGCGTCACCACCGCGCCGGCGGCGCTGGTGCACTCCACCGTGGCGTTGTCGGGCGCGGCGTTGGCCACGGGCGGCAGGTTGGGGATGACCTCGATCACACAGGTCTGGGTCGCCGCGAGGGCCGCCTGTGAGCCGGGGAAGCAGCTCGCCCAGGTGCCGTCGTCCACCACCCGCAGGGTGACCACGAACTGGGTGCCGATCTCGGCGTCCGCAGGCACCTGGAAGACCGCGTTGGCGCCGACGGACTCGAAGACGCCGTCGCCGTCGGTGTCCCACTCGTAGACCGCCACCGCGTCCTGCGGCGTCCCCGGGCAGATGCCGGGGGGCTGGAGCGCATCGGGATCGTACGAGGTGGTGCCGTTGAGGAACACCACGCCGCCGCGGCCGGCGGTGTAGTTGGCCTCGTCGGCGGAGCCCGGCGGGGTCGCGTCGCACCGGGCGATGGGCGCGTGGTTGAACCGCGAGATGCGGATCCGCACGCTCTCGTCATCGATGTCGGTCAGCGGCGTCTCGTGGTCGTCCACCACCTGCAGGGTCACGCCGTGCTGGGCCTCCTCGCCGGGGGCCACCTCGTCGGCGTAGATGTGCGAGGGCTGCACCGAGCGACAGTCGGCGTCCACCCCGCAGTGGGCCACGTAGCCCACGCAGTCCACGTTGGGCAGGCAGCCGAAGGGCACGTAGCCGTTCACCGGCGCGTCGACGTCCGCGTCCTGCCACCACAGGCCGTCGGCCGCGTCCCAGTCCCAGCGGTACTCCACGATCTCGTTGAGCGGTGCGCCCGCGTGGAACGAGCCCGAGTGATCGAAGGTGATCAGGTCGCCGGGGTTGGCCTCCTGCGGGTTGGCCGAGGCGCGGGCCGTCGGGCCCACCTCGAAGATCTGGGGCGTGAGGATCAGCACCACCATGGCCGTGGCGAAGCTGTCGTTGCCGTTGTTGTAGTGGCTGGCCTGGTTGCTGTTGGCGTCCGTCCAGGTGCCGTCGGCGGCCTGCGGGCGACAGGCGGTGTTCACGCCCAGATCGGCGATGCAGTTGCCGCTGCGGGTGAAGAAGTCGTTGTAGGCCACCTCCCACGGGTGACCGCCGGCGGCCCGGCAGGCCTCGGCGCCCAGGTAGAAGCTGGCGGTGGTGGGCGAGACACAGCTGATGGGCGGGCTGAAGGAGTAGGCCGCCTTCTTCACGCCATACATCGCGTACAGCGACCCCCAGTGGTAGCTGTACCAACCGTTGAATCCGGTGGTCCAGTAGCGGTGGATGTAGGCCCAGGCGCGCCGGATCGACATCCCCTGCCCGTCCGCATAGCCGGGCGGCAGGTCGCTGGTCGCCCCGAGACCGACGAAGGCCCCGGCCGCGATGCCGGCGGCGGTCTTGGCGAGGTTGGTGTACTGGGTCGAGTAGGTGTAGCCCAGGCCGCCGTTGACGTTGCTGTTGCCGTCGTACTGGTCGTAGTCCAGCCAGTTGTGCTGGTCCTCGATCACCCACCACGGGACCTCGACCCCATAGTTCCCGTGCGCCGCCTCGATGCCGAGCACGGGCCACTGGTTGGTGGAGCCCTCGCCGCTGTTGCCGCCCGTGGAGTTGGGGTTGTAGTTCCACCCGCCGCGGTACTGGTAGCGCCCGCTGTAGGTGCCCACCCCGGCCTCGGCCTGGCCCCAGTAGAAGTGCTCGGAGTAGTCCTGGGCCAGCTCGCGAAGGGTGCGGCCCTGCACCCACGAGGCGTTGCCCAGCGGCACCCGGTAGTCGCCGTCGCCTGCAGAGGCCAGCGCCATGAGCACCATGCCGTCACGGTAGGCGTTGTTCGTGGTGTACAGCCCGACGGTGTTCCCGTTCAGATCGGCGTTCTGGCCGCGCTGGGCGCGGGTGATGTTGCGGGCGTTGAGCCCGGAGGCCAGCTCGTTGATGCATTGGCGCACATCGGTGACGTAGGGATCGCTGGCCTCGGGCACCGCCAGGGTGTGCCCCTGGATGGTGAAGGCCTGACACTCGGCCGCGGTGGCCGCCCAGTGATCACCCGCGCTCGTGTAGGCCCGACCGTCGGCGCGACGGTTCCACACCCGGTGGAGCCGCCACAGCGCGTCGTCGATGGCCTTGTTCACGCGCACGGTGCGGTTGGCCTGGGCGTGAACCTGGACCTTGTACTGGCGGCTCACGCCCTGCCGCGGGTCGCAGGCCGCGCCGTCCACGCTGGTGTCGCAGGCGTGCACGGTGGCGATGAACAGCCGGTTCGAGGGCTGCTCGGCATAGGTGTGGGTGGCGTGCAGATCAGCGAAGGTGTTGTGCGAGACCTTGTTGGCGGTGCTCACCGCGCTCGAGGTGCCGTCACCGAAGTCCCACTGATAGCGGACGGTCCCGACGACGCCGCGGGCCACGGCCTTGAAGACCGTGGTGGGCCCGTTATAGCTGTCGTGAGGGATGTTGGGGGCGGCGGCCACCCAGGGCACCACCACCACGTCGTTCAGCGCCAGGGCCGCCGAGGGGCAGGCCAACAGGCCGGCGATGAGCAGGGCAGCGCGCTTCGTCGTGCGGCGCATCACTCACCTCCCGCCAAGGTGACCAGCACCGCGTTGATGCGCGTCTGCAGCTCAGGCGACAGCTCGACGAGCGCGGCCAGGCTGTCGCGACAGGTGAGCACCAGGGCCTCGATCTCGGACCCGGCCAACCCGAAGCTGCCCTCGAAGAGTACGCCGTTGACGACGACGTCCCCACTGACGGGATCGGCTTGGGTCTGGAAGGCCGCCAGTTGTGGCTCCGCCGCCGCAACCTGCACCCCTGCCGCAAACGCGCAGCACACCACTGCGCCCTGCGCGCCCCAACGGCGCACAAAACTCCGAATACTCATGACTCGTCCCCCACGTCCGGCTCGTCGGCCGCACGCCCATCCCAAGCGTGGTATAGGGCGCTGTGAAACATTCCGCCATGGATAAAATCTCCGACTATTCCCAGGGAACGTGGCGGATTTTGGCCGTGCGCAGGACAGGTCGTTGCGAGACTAGCGACGCAGCGCGACTGCACGGCCCGACGGGCCCGAGAAGCGGCTGACGATTTGCACGGAGAGCCGCCGGCGGCGGCGGCTGGAGGGGCGCGGGCAGGTCGGGCGGGGCGCCGCGACGGGGCGGGCGTCAGATCAGGCCAGGCGCTCGGGCACCATGGGGGCCAGCATCTTCTCGAGGGCCAGCGTGTGCGCGCAGTAGGTGTGGTGCGAGAAGTACTCGCAGTCGCACTCGAAGGTCTTGTCGGCGTACTTGACCACGTGCTCGTGGTTGTCGCCGTGGAAGTTCACGGTGAAGTTCCGGAAGACGAAGCGCTCACGCTCCTCGGCGTACTTGTCGGCCTTCTCGACCTTGCGGGCCAGCGAACTCTCCATGGGGAACCTCCCTGCGTCTGGGTCCGGGTTGCGCCCGCCGGTGACCCCCTGGCCGCCGGCCGCCGCACCCCTCTGCGGGGCCTCTTTGCCTGCCACGGGGCCGTTTTGCAAGCCCCGGCGCAGCGGGGACGCCGCGGCGGCGCGCCCGGGCTGGCCAGCGCCCCCTGCGGCGGGCTACGGATGGGGCGGCAGACTGGCAGAGAGGGACCATATGGCCACGAAGCGACCCGACGCAGACCGCAGCGCAGACACCCACGAGCACCTGGCCACTTGCCCGCTGTGCGAGGCCACCTGTGGCGTGCGGGTGAAGGTGCAGGGGGGGCAGATCACCCGCATTGAGGGCGATCGCGACGACCCCTTCAGCCAGGGCTACATCTGCCCGAAGGCCGCGGCGTTGGCGGATCTGCAGACCGACCCCGACCGCCTGACCCACCCGCTGCGCAGGACGAAGGGTGGCTGGGCGAAGGTGTCGTGGGACGCCGCGCTGGACGAGGCCGCCGACCGGCTGCACGGGCTGCGGGAGGCCCACGGCCGCGACGCCGTGGCCGTGTACCTGGGCAACCCGAACGTGCACAACCTGGGCAGCATGCTGTTCGTGCCGGGTCTGGTGCGCGCGCTGGGCACGAAGCGCCGCTACAGCGCCACCTCGGTGGACCAGCTCCCCCACATGCTGGCCGCCCAGACCATGTTCGGCCACGGCCTGCTCATGCCCGTGCCCGATCTGGATCGCTGCGATCTGCTGTTGGTGTTCGGCGCCAACCCCGTGGTGTCGAACGGCAGCATCATGACGGCGCCCTTTGTGCGCAAGCGGCTGCAGGCCATCGCCCAGCGGGGGCAGGTGCACGTGTTCGATCCGCGGCGGACCGAGACCGCGCAGGTGGCCACCGCCCACCACGCCATCCGGCCCGGCACCGACGCCCTGGCCCTGCTGGCGCTGCTGCACGTGGTGTTCGCCGAGGGGGCACCGAAGCTGGGGCACCTGGCCGACGGGGCCGCCCACCTGGACCGCCTGCAGGCCTGGGCCGCCGACTTCCCCCCCGAGCGGGTGGCCAGCGCGACGGGGGTGCCCGCCGACACGCTGCGTGCCCTGGCGCGCCGGCTGCTGGAGACACCCCGAGCCGCCGTGTACGGGCGCATGGGCGCCTGCACCCAGGCCTTTGGCGGCGTCACGGCGATGCTGCTGTACGCCCTGAACGCGGTGACGGGGCACCTGGACACCCCCGGCGGGCTGATGTTCGCCGAGCCGGCGGTGGCCGCGGTGCACCCACCCTTCGGGCGCCCCGGGGCGGCCCGCAACCGGTTCGGGCGCTGGCACAGTCGGGTTCGCGGGCTGCCTGAGTTCTTCGGTGAGCTGCCGGTGGCCACCCTGGCCGAGGACATCCTGGACCCCGGCGACGACGCCACCCGCGGGCTGGTGCTGTGGGCGGGCAACCCGGTGCTGTCGTGCCCCAACGGGCGTCGGCTGGACGAGGCCCTGACCGGACTGGACTTCATGGTGGCGGTGGACCTGTACCGCACCGAGACGAACCGCCACGCTCATCTGCTCCTGCCGGCGGCGCCGCCGCTGTCGCGGGACCACTACGACCTGGCCTTCAACCTGCTGGCGGTGCGCAACCACGCGAAGTTCGCCCCGGCGGTGCTGCCCGCCCCCGACGAGACCCGGCAAGACTGGCAGATCGCGCACGGCCTGCAGCGCCGGCTGGAGGCGCGGGCGGGGGCCTCACTGGCTCAACGGGCGGCCACCGCCGCCCTGGGTCGGTTGGGCCCGCGCGGAGTCCTCGACCTGGCGCTGCGCGCGGGCCCGTACGGCGCGCGCACCGGCCTGAAGGGGCTGGCGCTGGGCCGCCTGAAGGCGAACCCGCACGGCGTGGATCTAGGGGCGCTGCGCCCCTGCCTGCGCCGCCGAATGGCCAAAGGCTGGCCGGGCGTGGATCTGTGCCCCGACGCCTTCGCCGATGAGCACGCGCGGCTGAGCGCCGCCCTGGATGCCCCTGCCGAGGGGCTGGTGCTGATCGGGCGGCGGCTGCTGCGCAGCAACAACTCCTGGCTGCACAACAGCCCACGGCTGCTGAAGGGCAAGGATCGCTGCACCGTGTTGATCCACCCCGAGGACGCAGCGGCCCGGGGCATTGAGGAGGGCGCGGCGGTGGAGATTGAGTCCCGCGTGGGCCGGGTGCAGGCACCCGCCGAGCTGTCCACCGAGGTGATGCCCGGCGTGGTGAGCCTGCCCCACGGCTTCGGCCACGACCGCGAAGGCGTGAGCTGGACCGTCGCGGCGGCCCACCCCGGCCGCAGCGTGAACGACCTGACCGACGATCAGCGGGTGGATCCCCTGTCGGGCAATGCGGCGCTGAACGGGACGCCGGTGACGGTCAGGCTGGCGGGGGCGAGCGGGGATCACGACCGCTCGTAAGGCCGCATTCCAGCGGCGGAAGGCGCCAGCGCGCGGGCAGGCGCCCGATCCACCGCGGCGGCCGGACGGAGCACGCGTGAGGCCCACGCTGGTGCCGCCGACGCCACTGCCGGTACGCTCCCCGCTCAGGGGAGGACACACCATGCGCTACGAGTGGTTGGTGAGGAGCATCCAGGCGTCGCTGCTGGCGGCGCTGGGGGCCGGTTGCGAGACCGAAGAGCGGGTCCGCGCCGAGGTAGACGACACGGGCATGCGCGCCGACGGCGCCGCCGATGGGGCGCTGACCGACCGGGGCCTGCCGCCCGACGTGGGGCCGCTGGCCGATCTGAGCGCGCTGGACATGCGCCCGGCCCGTGATCGCGGCGTGGATCGGGACGGCAGCCCGGTGGACGCGGCGGCGGGGGACGCGTTGCCAGAGGACGCCGGGGCCGACGCCGCCCTGCCGCCAGGGCCCTGCGGGCAGGCCCAGCCGGTGCTGAACGCCGCCGGGCAGCCCAGCGGCTGGGTGCGCTGCGAGGACGGCTCGCTCAACCGAGTCCAAGCCACCGCCTGTCCCGGTGCGCCCCCCGGCAACGCCTGCCCCGAGGGCGGCGGCGGCCAGTGCACGGTGGACAGCGACTGCGGCGCTCGCCCCCTCGGGCGCTGCGTCATGGTCTTCCTGGGCGGCAAGCAGGCGGCGGACTGCGGGTGCGTGTACGGCTGCGAGGCGGACGCGGACTGCGGCGACGGGCAGATCTGCCTGTGCGACGCCGCCGAGGGCTCCCGCTGCGTGCGCGCGACCTGTGCCACCAACGCCGAGTGCGGGCCCGGCGAGTGCGGGCTGAGCGCCTTCGACGACGGCTGCGGTGTGAACTACAGCCTGGCCTGCCGCACCGGCGACGACACGTGCCGCTCGAACACCGAGTGCGCCCAGGGCAACTTCGAGGCCTGCACGCCGCACTACCAGACGGGGGTGTGGAGCTGTCAGGGCCAGGGTGTGTGCGGGCGCCCGCTGCAGGTGGCCGGCGCGCCCCGGCTGGCCCCGCCGGCCGAGCGCAGCGACTGGGCCGAGCCCCTGCGGCCCCAGGTGGTGCCAGCCGAGCAGGCCGCTGCCCTGGCGGCCTTCTGGGGCCACATCGGCGCCCTGGAGCACGCCTCGGTGGCCAGCTTCGGGAAGTTCAGCTTGCAGCTCATGGCCCTGGGGGCCCCTGCGGATCTGCTGGCGGACACCCAGCGCGCCGCCGCCGACGAGGTGGTGCATGCCCGGCTGGCCTACGGGCTGGCCAGCGCCTACGCACAGGCGCCGGTGGGCCCCGGCCCGCTGGCTCTGGGCGATCTGGCCATCGACACCGACCCCGTCCGGGTGGTGCACGACCTTGTGGCCGAGGCCTGCGTGGGCGAGACGCTGGGGGCCGCCGAGGCGCTGGCGGCCGCCGCCGAGGCGCGGGACCCCGAGGTGGCCGCCGTGTGGCAGCGCATCGCCCGCGACGAGCTGGCCCACGCGCGGCTGGGCTGGCGCACGCTCCAGTGGTTGCTGCGGACGTTCCCGCAGACCCGCAGCGCTGCGGGGGCGGCCTTCGACGCCGCCACCGCCGAGTGGACGGCCCGCGCGCGCGCCGCGCGCCCCGACGCCGGCCTGCCCGGGGTGCCGTCGCGCCAGGACCGGGCCCAGGTGCACCTGGCCACCCTGGCCCAGGTCATCCCCGCCGCCCGCGCCGCCGCCTGATCGGCGCAGCCCGCCCCGCTTGCCAGCGCCCCGACCCCAGCGACACAGTGGGGCCCTGGCGACAGGAGTCATCATGCGCGTTGTGTTCCGGCTGGCCCTGGTCAGCGTGGTGTGGCTGAGCGGCGGGTGTGCGCCCGGCGGCGGTGGTTCCGCCGGCGGGGGCGACTGCCGGCGGGCGGCCGAGGCCTGCGCGCCGGGCTTCGCCTGTGTGGATCTGGGCGACGGCTACGAGTGCGTCGTGGGTCCCGCGGGCGATCAAGGGCCGCAGGGCGGTCAGGGCGGTCAGGGCGGCGGCGCGGGCGGCCAAGGTGGCGCAGGTGGCCAGGGCGGTGGCGAAGGTGGCCAGGGCGGCGGCGCCGGCGGTCAAGGCGGCGCGGGGGGCGGCCCCGGCGATGATCTCATCGACATCTCAGGCGTGCAGATCGACGCGCCGCTCACCGAGGACGGTGCGGCCCACGTCGTGTATCCCGAACAGGACGTGGCGGTGCGCTTCGACTGGGCCATCCGCCAGAGCCCGGACTGCGAGAGCTGCCGCGCCCAGATCCTGCTGGAGTTCCAGGACCAGTACCTGGCGTGCGTCTACGACGGCTCGCCCGGGCTGGGCGGCCAGACGGGCCGGTTCCAGGAGGTCATCCCCGTGCCGGATCTGCCCCGCCAGCGCTTTGCCCTGCGCTGGCACCGGGTGCAGGCGGCGGACTGCGAAGCGGCGGCCGCGCGGCTGGCCGAGAGCGCCCGCGGCGAGCTGGGCACCGTCGAGGTGCGGCTCGGGCTGGGGCCGTTCACCTTCCATAACCCAGGCCGCATCAGCATTCCCGGCGACGGCGCCCAGCACTGCTTCAACCTGGAGTGCCCCGAGGGCACCGTGCCCCTGGTGGCTGGCGGCGAGATCGGTGGGGAGCACGATCTGGTGAAGGACCGGGCGGTGGGCGAGCGGCAGTGGCAGCGCTGCTTCGTGGCCGAGCGGGTGGGCGTGCCGGTGCGCGAGGCGCGCTACAGCCTGCTGTGCGCCGAGACCCCGGGCGCCACCGTCACCCGGGTGGAAGCGACGGACGGGGCCGGCGCCGATCGACTGACGACCGTGGGGGTGGACTGCCCCGAGGGGAGCTACGCCGTGCACGGCGGGGGCGCGTGGCCGCGAGGCTGGAAGGTGCTCAGCCGGCTGACGGACGGGCGCCGCTTCGAGATCACCGGGCAGGGCGCCTCGGGCAACGTCACGGCGCAGGCCATCTGCGTGGCCGGCATCCCGCAGCCGATGGTGGTGCGCGAAGAGGTGGAGCTGGCCCTGGGCGGCGCCTGCGGCGGAGTGAACTGTCCCGAGGACTGGCGCGCCATCGGCGGCGGCGCCACCCTGCCCCAGCCGCTGGACCTGGAGGTCTACGGGCTGAACAACTTCGGGTTCAACGTCTGCGGGGTGAACGCCCAGCGGCCCAGCCTGAGCATCGAGATCATGGCCCAATGCGTGCCGTTCCGATGAGGCGCTGGGCGCAGATGGCCGGGCTGTGCCTTGGCGTGGCGGCCTGCGCCCCCGGGGGTGGCGCGGGCGAGGCGCCGGCGAGCACCGACGCTGGCCCAGGGCCCGACCTGGACCCCAAGACCCACGACGGCGAACCACCCGACGACGCCGTGGACCTGGCCGTTGACCCCGACGGGGGTACCGACCCGGGCCCCGCGCCCGACGCGGCGCCGCCCGACGCGGGCCTGCCGGGCGATCCCCCACGCTGCCCCGAGGTGCAGGTGGGCCCGGTGCCCGCCGCGCTGCGGCTCGATCCCTTCTACACCCAACATGTGGACGTGCGCGGGCTGCCGCTGGTGGCGGGGCCCGGTGTGCCCGAGGCCGCCTTCCGGGTGGCCGCCTACACCCTCGAAAATCTGCTGGTGGATCAGCCCTGCGCCCGCATGGGCCTGCAGGCGGCCCACGTGCGCTTCGGCATCATGGGGCCCGATGACGTCACCAGCGACATGCCCGAGTACAGCGACTTCTACGACGTGTTCCCCGGCACCGACTGGGATGCGCGGGGGCGCGGCTTCGGGGCCACGGTGGTGCGCCCGCTGACCACGGGCGCCGTGGAAAATCTGCTGCAATCCCGGCAGGATCCGTGGTTTGGCGAGAACATCTTCCTGCACGAGGTGGCGCACTCGATCTTCGAGTTCGGCGTCGAAGCCGCCGCCGACGGGCAGGCGCAGCGCGACCGGCTGGAGGGGCTGTACCGGGCGGCCATGACCGAGGGCCGCTGGGCCAACACGTACGCCGCCACCAACGCCAACGAGTACTGGGCCGAGGGCGTGCAGGATCACTTCGACAACAACCTGTCGGCGGATCCGCCGAACGGCGTGCACAACCACGTGGACACCCGTGAGGAGCTGGCCGAGCACGACCCGGCGCTGGCGGCCTACATCGCGGAGCACCTGGGCACCCGCCGCTGGCCTGCGTACTGCGATCCCGACGGCGCCGGCCCGGCCTGGACCCCCCCGCCCATCCCGGCGGCGGACTGCCCGCAGCGCCTGAGCGAGGCCGCCGATCAGGGCTGCGACGCCGGCGCCCTGCGCAGCCTGGCGTCGGACGCCCGCGCCGAAGTGATCGCGGTGAACCAGACGCTGACCCCCCTGTCGCTGCACTGGATCGACTTCCAGGGCCAGCGGGCGCAGACGTACCCGCTGGGGCCCCGGCAGGTGCTGACGATCCAGAGCTTCGCCACCCACGGCTGGGCGATCACCGACGCCCAGGGCACCTGCCACGGTGGCTTCGTCACGGGCGACGGGCCCACCCGCTTCATCGTGCGCTGAGGTCTTTCGCCGTACGGGGCCCCCTTGCGCCGCTATACTCCCGCCGCTTTCGACCCGGGGGAGGAACCCATGCGCCGGTGGTTGTTGTTGGTGGGGACCGCGCTCACGCTGAGCGCTTGTGATGACGGCGGCGGGGGCGGCGGCGCCCAGGACGCCGCCGTACGGGCCGATCAGGCCTTCGAGTGTCAGATCGGTGATCGGCGCTGCGACGGGCTGATCATCGAGGCCTGCGGCGCCAACGCCATGTGGGCCCCGCTGGGCCCCTGCCCCGCCGGCACCGAGTGCACGGGCGCCGGGCAGTGCACCGAGGTGGCCTGCCAGCCCAACTGCGTGGACGCCGAGTGCGGCGGCGACGGCTGCGGCGGCGAGTGCGGCGCCTGCGAGGGCGACGAGCAGTGCGTGAGCGGCCGCTGCCAGACCCCGCCCACCCGCTGCGGCGACGACGAGTGCAACGGCGCCGAGACGTGCAGCACCTGCCCCGCCGACTGCGGCCAGTGTTGCGGCGACGGGGCCTGCGACGGGGCCAACGAGGACTGCGCCAACTGCCCCGCCGACTGCGCCTGCGAGGGCGAGGATCGCTGCAACGCCCAAAGCCGGATGTGCGAGGGCTGTACGCCCCAGTGCGCCGGCCGCGACTGCGGCGACGACGGCTGCGGCGGCGACTGCGGTGAGTGCGAGGCCGGGGTGGCCTGCGGCGCCGATGGCCTGTGCGCGGTGTGCACCCCCATGTGCGACGGGCGCGCTTGTGGCCCCGACGGCTGCGGCGGCGACTGTGGCCAGTGCCAGGGCGGCGATCTGTGCAACGACGCGGGCCAGTGCACGGCCCCGCCTGCGCAGTGTGGCGACGGCGCCTGCGACGCCAACGAGGACTGCAGCACCTGCCCCGCCGACTGCGGCCAGTGCTGTGGCAACGGCCGGTGCGGCGCGGGCGAGAACTGCGCCACCTGCCCCGCCGACTGCGGCTGCGGCGACGGCCAGGTGTGCAACGCCGAGCGCCGGCAGTGCGTGGATCAGTGCGTGCCCCAGTGCGCCGGTCGCGACTGCGGGGCCGACGGCTGCGGCGGCGACTGCGGCCAGTGCGGCGCCAATCAGGCCTGTGAGGTGGGCGTGTGCCGCGACCTGTGCGTGCCCGCCTGCGACGGCCGCGAGTGTGGCGGCGACGGCTGTGGCGGCCGCTGCGGCGACTGCGCCGCCAACGAGCAGTGCGACAACGGGCAGTGCATCCTGCCGTGCCAGCCCATGTGCGAAGGGCGCGACTGCGGCAGCGACGGCTGCGGGGGCGACTGCGGGCGCTGTGCCCTGGGCCGGTTCTGCAGCCCCGAGGGCACCTGCGAGCTGGAGTGCGTGCCCGCCTGCGACGGCAGGGCCTGCGGCGATGACGGCTGCGGCGGCACCTGCGGCGCCTGCGCCGCCGGCGAGATGTGCACCCCGGACGGCCAGTGCGAGGATCCCGGCGCCCTGTGCCAGGACTGCGCCGCCGACGAGATCTGCCTGGACGGCTTCTGCCGCGGCGAAGACCAGCTCTGCAGCGCCGCGAACCCCGTGGGCCTGTGCCCCACCGGCCAGGACTGCCTGGCCGGCGTGTGCACCAACCGCGGCAACGCCTGCACCCCCCAGAACCAGACCGGCGTGTGCCCCCTGGGCGAGCTGTGCCGCGACGGCGCCTGCCAGCCCTTCGACGGCGCCGCCCTGTGCGACGACGACAACGCCTGCACCAGCGATCGCTTCGACCAGCGCGCGAACCGCTGCGAGCACCGCCCGGTGGACGCCGCCTGCAGCGACGGCAACGGCTGCACCCGCAACCGCTGCGAGGCAGGTGTGTGTCTGGCCGATCCCATCGCGGGCTGCATCGAGCCCCCGGCCATCGACGACTACACCACCCCCACCAACGTGGGCGCCTTCGTGCTGTCGGGCACCAAGCCCGCGGGCTCAGCCATTGAGATCGACGGGCAGCTCGCCATCCCCGAGAGCCCCGAGCAGGCCTGGGAGGCCAACATCAACCTGGTGCCCGGCGAGAACGTCTTCCGGGTGCGCAGCGTGGACATGGGCACCCGCAGCGCCGAGGTGGTGGTGCGCGTGGTGTACGACATCACCCCGCCCACGGTGAGCGCGAGCCCGGCGGGGGGCGTCTTCCTGAACCCGGTGAGCGTGACCGTGGCCGCCAGCGAGGGCGCCGAGGTGTACTACACCGACGACGGCGGCACGCCCGACCGCTGGTCCAAGTCCTTCCGCTCGGCCAAGCAGTTCCGCGTGTTCCACGACACCACCCTGAAGTTCCTGGCGCTGGACGACGCGGGCAACTGGCAGGAGGCGGCGGTCCGCTACGACTTCGAGATCACCAGCGAGGGCTCGCGCTGGAGCGCCGGCGGGGCGCTGCCCGAGCCGCGCACCCTGGCGGCCGCCGAGCTGCTGGGCGATCGGCTGTTCGTGGTGGCCGGCACCGACGGCCAGGCCGCGCAGGCCGGCGTGCACGTGTACGACCTGGGCACCGGCGAGTGGAGCAACGGCCCCGCCCTGCAGGTGGCCCGCGCACAGCTCTCGTCCGAAGAGGTGGACGGGCGCCTGTACCTCATCGGCGGCGAGGCCGACGGCCTGCCTCTGAACCTGGTGCAGCGCATGCGCGCCGACGAGATGGGCTGGGAGAACCTGGCCCCCATGCCCAGCACCCGGTTCGGGCTGGCCACCGTGCACCGCGACACCCGCATCTTCGCCCTGGGCGGCAAGACCAACGGCGGGGCCGTGCTGGACGTGGTGGAGGTCTACAACATCGCCAACAACAACTGGACCAACCAGGTGGCGCAGATGCCGCGCCCGCGCTTCGGTCACGCGGCGCTGGAGCACGAAGGGCGCATCTACGTGGTGGGCGGCGAGGACGCCAACGGCACGCCCATCGCCGAGGTGGACATCTACGACATCGGCGCCGACGCCTGGGTGGCCGGGCCCGCGCTGCCCACGCCCCGCAGCCGGCTGACCCTGACCAAGGACCTGAACCGCGGCAACGTGAACGGCCCCGAGCTGGGCCTGGTGGCTGCCGGCGGCCTGACCGCGGGCGGCCAGCCCAGCGCCGTGGTGGAGGAGCTGGTCATCGACCGCAACGTGTGGCGCGAGCGGGCGCCGCTGGATGCCCCCCGACACAGCGCCGCCGCCGTGCACGGGCCGCGGCCCGCCGAGGTGGACGGCGTGGCTCAGTTCGGCTGGGCTGTGGGCGGCCAGCGGGCCGGCCAGGTCACCGACAGCATGATCTACTACACCCGCGACCAGGACTACCTGCGGCGGCTGCCCGCGCTGCCCGAGGGCCGCTTCATGGCCACCGCGCAGGAGGCCGACGGGCTCATCTACGTCATCGGCGGCCGCGCCTTCCGCGAGACCCAGGTGGTGTGGGCCTATGACCCCGAGACGGGCCGCACCATCGAGCGCGCGCAGCTCCCACAGATCCAGAACGGGCTGGCGAGCGCCGCCATCGGCGGGCTGATCTACGCCGTGGGTGGCGCCAACAACTTCGGCCTGGCCGTGCCCTGGCTGAACGTCTACGACCCGGGCACCGACGGCTGGCGCGCCCTGCAGCCCATGCCCACCGCCCGCCGTGACGCGGCGGTGGTGGCCCTGGACGGCGAGCTGTGGGTCATCGGCGGCGACAACAACGGGCCGCTGCAGACGGTGGAGATCTACGACCCCGAGACCAACACCTGGCGGGCCGGGCCCGTGCTGCCCGACGGCCGCGCCGGCGCCCGGGCGGTGGTGCACGACGGCCAGATCATTGTCGCCTTCGGGCGGCTCGCCGCGGGCCCGACCACCACCGCGCTGCGCTACGCCAACGGGCGCTGGAACGCCTTCCTGCAGAACTGCCAGGAGTGCGAGGCCATCCAGGACGGCCAGATGGCGCTGATCCACGACCACCAGCTCAGCGTGTTCGGCGGGCGCGTCGGTGGGGCCATCAGCAACCGCCTGTACTCGGTGAACCTGATCAACCAGGGCGAGACGCCGCTGGTGCGTGCGCCCGGCAACCTGCTGCACGGCGTGAACTGGGCGGCGACCGTCTACCACCACGGGCGGGTGTACCTGCTGGGCGGCAACGACAGCGCCGGCGAGCCGGGCCCTGGTGGGCTGACCGACGTGCAGCAGATCAAGGGCCACTGCTTCAACGGCCTGCGCGACGGCGGTGAGACCGAGGTGGACACGGGCGCCGGCTGCCCCGCCCCCTACCCGCAGGAGTGCCGCTTCTACGAGATCCTCAGCAGCAACGGCCGCGGCGAGGCCCAGCCCGAGGGCAGCGTCTGCGACAACCGGGTGGCCGAGGTCAACGTGTGGTACCGGCTCGAGGGCAACGGCGGCACCCGCTTCGTCGAGGGGCGGCCCGCGCGCTACAACCGCTGCAACACCGACGCCGTGGGCTACCTGACGAGCGCCCACCCCAGCGAAGCCGACGGCGTGGTGGCCCGCAACGTCTGCTACTACTTCATCAACAACAACTGCTGGGACGACGCGCGCCTGCAGGTACGCAACTGCGGCGAGTACTTCGTGTACCGCTTCACCCAGCTCCCCGGCTCCTGCTCCGCCGCCATCTGCACCGAGTAGCCCCCCGCAGTGACGCCCCGTCAGGGGGTCACCAGCACGCTGCCGGTGAGCCCCCGCGCGGCCCGCCGGGCGTGCGCTTCGGCGATGGCCGTCAGCGGCAGGCGGTGCGCCACCCGCGGGCGCACCGCCCCCGCCGCCCACAGGCCCGCCAGCTCGGCCACCTGCGCGGCGCTGCCCAGCGCCAGCCCGAACAGGGCGCGGCGGCGCCCGAACAGCTTCGTCAGCGCCATCTGCACCAGCACGCCCACGCCCAGGTGCAGGGTCATGAACCGGCCCCGGGGCGCCAGGGCCCGCCGCACGTCGCAGAAGCCGCACACCCCCGCCGTGTCGAAGATGATGTCGTAGCGCGCGCCGCGCCGGGCGAGCGGCGGGCCGTCGCGATCGATGACGTGGGCCGCGCCCAGGGCGCGCACCTCGGCGAACTGGCTCGGGCGGCAGACGCCGGTGACGACGGCGCCCAGGTGCTGGGCGAGCTGCACGGCGGCCCGCCCCACCTCGCCGGCGGCACCCACCACCAGCACCCGCTCGCCGGCCTGCACCCGCCCGATCTGCGTCAGGAAGTGCAGCGCCGTCAGCGCGCCGTAGGGCAGCACGGCGGCGTCCTGCAGGCTCAGGCCCTGGGGCAGCCGCGCCATGGGCGCGTCGGCCTTCACCACCAGGCGCTCGGCGTGGGCGCCGTGCTCGGCCAGCCCGAACACGCGGTCGCCCACCGCGAAGGCCTGCACCCCCGGGCCCACCGCCTCGACGGTGCCCGAGAAGGTGGTGCCCGGCACCCGCTGCTTGGGCTTGAACAGCCCCATCATCAGCCGGCCCGGCAGCCAGCCGACGCCGGGGAAGTCGCCGCCGCGGATCCAGGCGTCGCCCTGGGTCACAGCGCTGGCGGCCACCTTGAGGCGCAGCTCGCCCGCCCGGGGCGCGGGGGTGGGGACGTCGGCGACGGTGAGGACGCTGGGCGCGCCGTAGCGGGTGTGAATCGCAGCCTGCATGGGGTTCCTCCGGGTTCGGGCCGAGCGTCCATCGCCCGCCACGCCTTGCACCCTATCCATTCACTTGCGCATTCATCGCCCCCCAGGTTTGCCGATGTGCTATGCATTCCTGCATGGACTGGCGCAGCGTCACCTTCGACTGGAACCGAGCCCGAGCCTTCCTGGTCACCGCCGAAGAGGGCTCCTTCTCGGCCGCGGCCCGGGCCCTGGGCATGAGCCAGCCCACGATCGGGCGGCAGGTTGCGGGGCTGGAGGAGGAGCTGGGCGTCGCCCTGTTCGCCCGGGTGGGCCACGGCGTGGCGCTCACCGACACGGGCCGCGCCCTGCTGGCGCACATGCGGGCCATGGGCGACGCCGCCAGCCAGATCGCGCTGGTGGCCGCCGGGCAGTCCGAGGCCCTGGAGGGCACGGTGAGCGTCGCCGCGAGCGAGGTGGTCGCCAGCCACCTGCTCGCCGAGCCCCTGGTGGCCCTGCGCCGCGCCCACCCCGGGCTGAAGTTCGAGATCGTCGCGTCCACCCAGGCCAGCGACCTGCGCCGCCGCGAGGCCGACATCGCCGTGCGCCACTTCCGCCCCACCGACCCCGAGCTGGTGGCCCGCAAGCTGACCGACGCTGGCGCCGGCCTGTACGCGTCGACGGCCTGGCTGGCCGAGCACGGCGAGCCCACCAGCCCCCAAGACCTGGCCACCGCCGCCTTCCTGGGCTTCGACTGGGGCGACGCCATGGCCAAGGGCCTGACCGCCCTGGGCGTGCCGGTGCGCTGCGAGCAGTTCGTGGCGGTCAGCGAGAACCAGCTCGTGCAGTGGGCCCTGGCCAAGGCCGGCGCGGGCGTGGCGGTGATGATGGAGGCCGTGGGCGACCGCGACCCCCGCATGGTGCGCCTGCTGCCCGACCTGCCCCCCCTGCCCGTGCCCGTCTGGCTCACCGCCCACCGCGAGGTGCGCAGCAGCGCCCGCGTGCGCGTGGTGTTCGATCACCTGGCCCAGGCGCTCGCCGCCCGCTGATCCCGGGCGTCCCGGCGCCCCATGCCCGATCCCAAGGTCACAGTCGCTCCAAACGGCGAGCGGGCGTCCACCACGACCCCACACCCGGCCAACAACGCCCCGATCCTCTTCCACTCCCCCAACCCACCGGCCGACCGCCCACCGAGCGGGCGCAGGGGTGGCGCCGCGGGAGCGCCCGCAGGGGCAGGGGCCCGGCGCAGGCCGGGCACCGCCCCGAGGATAGCGACTGCGGCGCCACCCCCTGCGCCCGCGGCGCCCCGTCGGCAGCCATCCAAGGGTTGGACCGGCGCCAGCCGGTCCAACCCGACACATCACTCCAGCGGTCAGTCGGACGCCACGCCCTCGCTCCAAGTGACAAGTGACATACCCCCGATCAGGGCTCCGCCACCGGCGCCACCGGCAACGCATACCCCCGCACCACCCGGGCCTGGCCGCCTTCGGTCAGGAACGCATCCAGGGCCGCCTTCAGATCGGGGCGGACGGGGGCCTCCACCTCGGTGCCCCCCTCGACGCGCCAGCCCTGCACCACCACGCCGGTGGGCGTGGGCATGTACGTCACCTTGTGGGTGCGATCCCACACAGCCCGGTGCTTGGCCACCCGCACCCGGTCCTCCCAGGCGGGCTTCATCGAGATCTCGTCGGGCGCATGCGGATCCAGCTCGGCCACACCCGTCAGCGAGGGGTAGGGCAGCCGATGGTGCTGGTAGAACTCAGGCCCACCCGGCGTGAACCACAGCCCCGTCTCGCCGTAGCCCAAGAGCCCCAGGTCGGTCTGTTCGCCCCGAAGCAGCGGCCCCAGATCGGCGCCACCGAAGGCCTCGGGCGCCTGCCCTGTGGCTCGCAGCGCCAGGGTGCGCGCCAGATCCACGCTGCGCACCACGCCGGGCACGCGGCGCCCGGTCAGCAGGGGGTCGCGCACCAGCAGTGGCACCCGGTGGGCCGAGCGCCCCCGCAGGTGATCGCCGTGGCCCGTGGTGCCGAACTCGAACAGGATCTCGCCGTGATCGGCGGTGACGATCACCACCGTGTCGTCCAGCCGCCCGCTGGCCTCCAACCGCTCGAGCAGCCGCCCCACTTCGTGGTCGAACCAGGCCACCGTACCGTCGAACAGATCGGTCAGGTGTGCGGCGTCTGCGGCCAGAGCCTCCTCGGTTTCAGCCAGGCCACGGAACCGCTGATACAGGTTCGGCCCCTCGTAGTCGGGCGACACATAGCGCCGGTACCAGGGATCCGCCGCGGCGTAGGGGAAATGGCTGCTGGACACGAAGCCCACGATGAAGAACGGCCGTCCGTCGCCGGCGTCCACGGCGTCGCCGATGCGATCCATGGTCTCGCCGGTGTGCGGGTAGTTCACCAGCCCCACCAGATCGGGGAACAGCCAGCGGCCCAGGCGGTTGTGCAGGTAGGGCAGCAGCGCCGGCTCGATCTGGATCACCCGCTGCCGGATCAGCGACGGCACGTCGAAGTCGGGGGCCTGCACCGTCTCGAAGCCCGCCCCGATGCGGCGGAAAATGTCGCCGGCGTAGTCGGCCACTGCTGCCGTCCGGTAGCCCTCCTGCGCCAGGTAGCGCGGCAGGGTCAGGGTGCCGTCCAGGCGCTCGTCGTGGCGCGGGAACATGTGCCGTACGCCGTGCTCGTGGGGGAAGCGGCCCGTAAGGATGCTGGCCCACGAGGGGAACGTTCGGGCCAGGGGCACATAGGCCTCGTCGAACACCACGGCCTGTGCCGCGAAGCGGTCCAGGTTGGGCGAGGTGCGCCGCGCGTAGCCGCTCAAGCCCAGGTGATCGGGCCGCAGCGAGTCGTTGGCGATGATCAAGATGTTGGGCCGCTGGGGCGTGCCGCCGTTGGGGCCGCTGCGGGCCAGGCGCCAGCCGCCCCAGGCCAGCCCCACGGCCGCCGCCGCCCACAGCGTGCGCCGCCGGGCCGCCCGGGAGCGCACCAGGGCGGCGGCCAGGGCCAGCGCCGGCACGGCCACCCCCACCGCCAGCAGCCCGGGGAACAGCCAGCCCGGCGCGCCGTGGGTGATGGCCCGCTGGAGCGTCGCCCAGACCCCGCCCCGCCCATAGAACGTCTCGGCGTGCACCTGGGGGAAGGCCCTCATGTGCAGCGCCCAGGCGCCCAGGTGGTACACCAGCACGCCCACCGCCACGCGGCGCCCCCAGCCGCGCCCCGGGCGGCGGCCCGTGAGGCCGGCGCCGATCCCGGCCACCAACAGCCCCATGGCCGCGCCCACCGTCAGCGCCGTGGCCAGGCTGGCACCCACGGCCGCCACCACCGTCCACAGGTAGCGCTCCATCACCAGGCGGGTGATGCCGTCGTCCTCCTGGCCCATGACCCGGAAGCCGCCGTTCACCGCCAGCAGCGTCACCCACGACAGCAGGTGCACCGCCACGCCCGGCAGCACGCCGTGGCGCAGCCAGGCGCGCAGGCCCGCAGGCACCCCGCGACGGGGTGTCTCCTGGCTGGGTGTCCGGTTACTGCGCATAGCCCCAGTCCCGCATGGCGTCCATGACGTCGGCCTCCAGCGAGCGCAGCCGCCAGGGCTCGGGCCCGGTGTGATCCAGCCGCTGGCTCCACCAGTGCGCGGTGGGCCGCTCGGCGGGCAACACATCGGGCCACTGATCGGCGCCAATGGCGAGCGCCGCCGGCTCGCCCGTGTAGGCGCCGTCGAGCGCCGGCGCCAGCAGCGGCAGGGCGTGGGGCCCCACCCGGAGGCCCACGGGGCCGTCGAGCCGGAGCTGTGGTGGGGCCGGGGTCCAGCCCGCAAAGGCCAACGTCACGGGGCCCTCGCCCAGCGTCAGGGTGAAGTCCGCCGCCTCGCCGTCCCGCGTCACAGTGTCGGTGGGGGCGTGGTCGTGCAGCGTGGCCGTGCGCAGCCCGCCCGGCACGGTCACCCGACCCGTGATCTGTTGGCCGACCGGCCCGGTGAAGCGCACCAGATGCAGGGGCGCCGGCTGGGCGCGGGTCTGTTCCAAGAGCGCCGTCAGCCGCGCCACGTCGGCGGGCCGCTGGGCCGCCAGGTCGTGGCGCTCCTCGGGATCGGCCGCCAGGTCGAACAGCAGCACCGGGCTGTCCGACACCTCGCCCGTGTGTTTTCGGCGCCACCAGCCGTAGCCGGGCCAGAAGCGCACCAGCTTCAGCGGGCCGTCCACCACCGCGTCGAAGCCCTTGCCGTCCACCACGATGGGCGCGGTGGGGCCGGCCCTGAACAGATCGCGGCCGAGCATGGTGGGCGGCTTGGGCAGGCCCAGGTGGGCCAGGATGGTGGGCGCCACGTCGATGGGCGAGGCGGGCCGGTCGTCCACCGCCGGGGGCACGGCGCCGGGCCGCGCGAACAGCAGCGGGATGCGGATCTCGGTCTCCTGCCAGCTCCAGCCGTGCTTGTAGCGCGTGGTCTTGTAGATCATCGACTCGCGGGCCTTGTGGGCCGCCGGCACCTTCACCTCGAGGTCGCGGGCCCAGCTCAAGGTCTCGCCGTGATCGCCGTGCATCACCACCAGCGTGCGCTCGGCCAGCCCCAGCCGGCGCACGGCCTCGAGCAGCTCGCCCACGGCGTCGTCGGTGTAGGCCACCTCGCCCAGGTGCAGCGCGTGCTGCAGATCCCCGGTGAGATCCGCCCAGCCGAAGCCGATCTGGCCCAGGTACTCCCGGGGTGGCCGGTAGCGGAAGTGGGGGTTGGCGGGGTTCAGGTACAGGAAGAAGGGGCGGTCGCCGTGGGCGGTGAGCCAGGCCACCGCCTCGCGCATCAGATCCACGGTGTTGTGGATGTGGCGCGCGTTGTCCACGAACCGCGCGAAGCCCAGATCCACCCCCACCCGCAGGAAGTCGGCCAGGAAGATGTTGTCCACCAGGGCCGCGGTCTCGTAGCCGGCGCCCCGCAGCACGCTGGCCAGGGTGGGCCACTGGCTGTGGGCGTAGCTCAGCCCTTCGAGCTGCCCCACCGGCACGCGGTGGTGCTTCAGGCCCAGGGTCGAGGCGTAGCGGCCCGTGAGCGCCGAGATCTGGCTGGCCTTGCTCCAGTTGGCGTTGGATCGGGCCTGGGTGAAGCGGCGGCCGGTGGCCGCCAGGGCGTCGAGCTTGGGCGTGGCCCCCCGGGCCTCGGGGCCCAGGTCGTCCGCGCGCCAGGTGCAGACGTTGATGTACAGCACGTTGATGGGCGCGGGGCCCTGCCGGGGCGCCCACACGGTGGGATCGGCCAGGAAGGCGTGCCCGGGGCCATCGCAGCCCGCGGCAGCCTTGGCCGTGAAGGTCACCGCCGTCGCCCCGGCCGGCAGCGGCAGCTCGTGGTCGCGCCAGCCGAAGTCCTGGGGGGACTCGCCCAGACGTCCCAGCGGGTGGTCGGTGGCACCCGCCGCCCCCTGCACCGTGACGGTGATCTCCACCGGGCACAGGGTCACATCGCGGTGCGGGGGCAGCCCGGCCACGCCCAGGCTCAGCGTGCTGCCCGCCGGCACCTGGGCCAGGGGCCACCTGGTCGCCTCACCCGCCGGCAGGTGCAGCGCGTAACGGCCCTCGTACACCGAGCTGGCGTGGGCCACACCGGCCAGGCTCTCCTCGAGCAACACCTCGCCGGCCGCCACCGAGAACACCCGCTGGGCCGCTTGCCGGTCCTGGGGCAGGTAGGGCGAGTGGCGAGCATAGTCAAAGCCGCTCAGCGGGGCCGGCGCCCCAGCCCCCGCCGTATGGACCAGCCGGGCCGGCTCATCGAGCAGGCGGGCCACCACCCGGCGGCTCTGGCTGGCGTAGGCGTAGTCCGCCGGGGGCAGCACCGGCCACTGCAGGCTGTCCCGCGAGGGGAACATGACGGCCAGCGCAGCGGCCGTGATCCCCAGCCCCAGGGCCACCAGGACCCCCAACCCCCACAGGAGCCAGCGACGCCAGCGGCGGGGGCGGGTCGGCGGCTCGGCGGCGGCAGAGGCCGCGGGCGGGTGCGGGGGCGTCGACATGGCAGAGCCCCAATACGCAGGTTCCGGGCCAAGATCCAGCGGGGCGCAGCGGTGGGTGTCAGCGCGCCCGGCGGCGGCGGCGCCCGGCGGGCCCGCTCACCCGACGAACACCCGCTGGGTGAAGGCGTTCAGGAACTTCCCGTGGGGGTCCTGGGTGGCCCGCACCGCCTGGAAGCGCTGGAACCGCGGCCCGTGGATCTCGAGCATGTCCGCCGCGGTCACGCCCGTCTTCTTGCCCAGGTGGGGTTGACCCCCGTGGGCCCGCAGGATGGCCTCGACCTCGGGGTACACCCGGGTGCGGTCCTGCGACAGGGGGGTGGCCAGCTCGATGTAGGCCGTGGCCCGCCCGGCCCCCGGCCCGATGAGCCCGCGGCTGGCGTCGGGGGTGAAGCGCGTCTCGACGATGGAGAAGAAGTCCCGCCGGGCCAGCAGCGCCAGCACCTCGCGCAGCGCCGGCAGGTAGGCGTCCACGGGCACGCCGAACTCGATCTCGTCGTGGCGGTAGAACAGCCGGCGGCCAAAAGCGCGGCTGGCGGGCATCACCAGGGCCTTGTCGGGGGCCGCCAGGTTCGACAGCCAGTGGTCCTCGTCCAGCCGCACCAGGCCCTCGGCCAGGCTGGGCAGCCACGCGCTCAGGGCGAAGTCCTGCAGCTCGGCCTGGGTCTTCTTCGCCACCCAGCCCTCGGTCTCGGGGGCGTCCACCCGGTCCCAGGTGTGCTGGCGGATGGCCTCGCCCTCGGTGCCGCCCACGTAATAGAAGCTGACGTGGTCGTGGCCGCTCAGCGCCTGCGCCAGATCACGCTCCGCGTCGGCCCGATCCACCATGGCCGAGGTCTTGCGCAGGCGGTAGGCGGGCACCAGGGCCAATTCCACCTCGGTCACCACGCCGCAGGCGCCCAGGCCGCCGCACACCGCGTGGAACAGGTCGTCGCCGGGGCGCACCGTGCGGGCCTGGCCGGCGGCGTCGATGACCCGCAGCGCCCGGATCTGCTCCGACAGGAAGCCGTGGTCCCGCCCGGTCCCGTGCAGATCGGTGGCCACCAGCCCGCCGATGCTCTGCGCGTCGGTGGAGCCCAGCACGGGCAGCGCCAGCCCCGCCCCCAGCAGCGCCCGGTTCAGGTCGCGCAGGCGGATTCCGGCCTGCACCCTTGCCACCCGTGCCTGCCGGTCCACGTGCAGCACGGCGTCGTAGGCGTCCAGCGAGATCAGGGTCTGCGCGCTCAGGGGCGAGGCGTTGAAGGTGTGGCCACCGCCCACCACCCGCAGGCGCTCGGCCCGGGCCACGGTGGCGCAGAGCTCTTCCTCGCTGCGGGGCAGCGCGTAGTGGGCCGGGCGGACCGCGTAGTCTGCCGTCCAGTTCCGCCACTCGCCGTCCTCGAAGCGGCCCTCGTGTCCGGCGGCGCCGGTGGCCAGGTACAGCCCGCCCCGGGCGAAGTCGAAGGCGTGCGTCTGCACCTTCCGTTTCAGGGCCGCGGCCAGGCCCCGCAGGCCCCTGTGGGCCCGGTGGTGGTCGGCCAAGGCGTCGGCCAGGGCCGCCAGCCCCGCCTGCCGCACGGCCGCGAGCACCACCCCGGGAGTCCAGGCGCCCTCCGAGGCCTCCATCGCGTCCACGTGGTGGGCCAGCACCGCGAGCTGCTCCTCGCGCACGAAGCCCTCCAGCGCCCGGGCCGCCTCGGCCGCGGCGAAGGCCCGGCTCGCCGCCCGCGCCGTCTGCACGTCGGCGTCCCGATCCGTCTGGGCCGCCACGCTCGGGGCGGCCGCCAGCCAGGCGGCGAACAGGGCGTCGGCGGTGGGCCGATCCCCCGGCGTCAGCGCCGCGTGGGGCCGGGTCTCGGTGGTGGCCAGCCAGTGGCGCAGGTCCTCGGCCTCCAGCGCCGCCATGGCGCCGGTCTGCGCGGCCACCGCCAGGGCGTCCAGCCGCGCCCCGGCCAGCCGCGCCGCCACGGCGGCGCGCTCGTCCTCGGACAGGCCCACCCACGCCGGGTGCGCCCGCAACTCATCGATGGTCATGGCATTCCCTCCGCGACCACTCTACCCCATGCGGAGGGCGCCGCCAGCCTGCGTTGGGAGGTGCGCTGCGGGTCGGCCCAGGGGCGTCAGTTCAGCTCTTCGAAGCGTTCGCCCCGGCCGCGGAACACCCGCTCGCCGTCGGTGAGCGACACGGGCTTGCGGAAGTAGTGGTGCATGGCCCCTCGGCGGGCCATCGACCAGCGGTCGTGGTCCAGCTCGAACATCTCGCAGGGCTCGCCGCCGGGCATCTTCATCGAGCACATGCACTCGAAGCCCAGCCGCGCCCCGAAGCGCTGCACGGCGATGTTGTCGCGGCGCACCCAGAACCACACCTGCTCGGCGGCCAGCACCTGAAAGGCGTAATCCACCAGCGCGGTGGCGCAGCGGCCGCCGTCGCCCTGGTGGGCGTGGCGATCCAGGATCACCGCGAAGCTCCAGGTGCCGGGCTCTTCCTCGTCGCGCACCAGCTCGGCCACGCCCAGGACGTCGTCGCCGTGGTGGACCACGAAGGTGCGGTGGGCGCCGTCCCAGGCCAGCGGGTGGTGCTCGCCCAGGCCCTCGACGAAGCGGCGGCGGTACAGGCGGGGGTTGTCCAGCAGCGCTTGCAGCGGCGCCCGATCCGTCTCCTGGAACGGGCGCAGGCTCAATGCGTCGTCGTCTTCGACCTCGGCGCGGGCCGGCTGCGGCACGGGCACCCCTCCACCGCCAGCTCGAGTGGGGCGGCATGCCCCGGGACGCTGCACGGTGCCGGAAGGATGCGTCGCCCCTCGGGGTGGACGCAACCGCTTGTGCAATCGGGCTCAGGGTGCAGGGGCCCCGGGCGCCCTCAGCCCGGCACCTCGATGCCCTCCATGCGCAGGACGTGCAGGGCGTTGGTGGTGGTGGCCCGCCCCGGCTTCAGCGTGTAGTCGAAGTGCAGGGCCTCGCCGTCGAAGCGATCGCTGAAGTGGTACAGCTCGATGGCCGCGCCGTCGTCGTCGGCCACCCGCACCAGGTCGAGATCGTGGGTGGTGACCAGGCCGAAGCTGCGCTGCGCCGCCAGCAGCCGGTCGACGATGTGCCGGCTGGCCAGGTGCCGCTCCCGGCTGTTGGTGCCGCTGAGCATCTCGTCCACCATGAACAGGCGGGGCCGCGCGGCGCGGTCACCCTCGGCAGCCTCGACGGCCTCGAGCACCCCCCGGATGCGCCGCACCTCGGCGTAGAAGCGGCTCAGCCCCTGGCCCGGATCGTCGGTGACCTGGATGCTGGTGCTCAACCGGCAGGCCCGCTGGGTCCAGGCGTCGGCACACACCGGGGCGCCGGCGTGGGCCAGCACCGTGTTGGCCCCCAGGGCCCGCAGGAACGAGCTCTTGCCGCTCATGTTGCTGCCGGTGATGAGCACCAGCCGCCCGCCGCCCGCCAGGGTGAAGGTGTTGGCCACCCGCCGCTCCGCCGGGAACAGGGGGTAACCGGCGCTGGTGGCCCGGATCGCCACGCCCCCGTCGTCCTCGTGCAGCGTGGGCCAGGCATACGTGGGGTGATCGGCCGCGAAGCCGCCCAGCGCGGCCAGGGCCTCCACGTCGGCCAGCGCCTCCAGATCGGCGCGCACCTTGGGCCCGGCGCTGGCCCGCCACCGCTCCAGCCGCCAGCCGTGGAACACCTCCCACAGCAGCACCAGGGCCAGCGCGCCGTACAGCAGCGCCGAGTGGCGCACGGCCAGCGAGTCCACGATGCCCTCCAGCCGCCCCATGCGCCCCGAGGGCTTGTCGGCAGCGCCGCCGAAGCGAGCCTGCGCGGGCGCCAGGGCCGGGGCGTGGAAGGTGCGCGCCTCGAGCCGCTCGAACAGCCGCCGCAACGCCAGGAAGGGCCGGTGGCGATCCGCCAACAGGGGCAGGTAGTCGGCGCTGATGCGCCGGGTGGTGACGCCGTACAGCGCCACCTGGGCCAGGAAGGTGAACTGCCACAGGGTGGCGACCTCGAAGCCCACGGTGAGGATGAACTGCACCACCGTGGCGGGCACCAGCAGCGCCGCCAGGTACACCAGGGGCTGCAGCCGCTTGGGGTCGGCCGGGGCCTCGGCCCAGGTGAGGAACTGGGCCAGCGCGTCGGCGTCCACCGCCGCCAGGCGCCCCTCGGCCTCGACGCGGCGGCGCAGGCCCGGCAGGGCCGCCAGCTCGCGGGCCGCCGCCTGCCGCCCCGGCAGATCCGCCGGCGCCACCCCGTCCACCAGCAGCCCCGCGAGCCGGGCGCGGCCCGCGGGCAGGGCGCAGCGGTTGATGAGCTGGTACAGCGAGCCGCGCCCGAAGACGAGCAGCTCCTTCAGCTCGGGCCGGGCGGCGTCCAGGCGCGCGGCGCCGTCGTCGGGCAGGGCGTCCCAGTCACCCCGGATGCGCGCGGCCCCCTGGGCGCACAGCGTCGCCATGGCCTGCAGCCGCGGCGCGTAGGCGTAGGGCTTGCGGTGCAGCCAGGCAGCCACGCCGTACACCGCGGCCGCCGCCCCCGCGATGATCCAGTACAGCGTGATCTGGTCGTGCCAGCCCGCGAAGGCGGTGGCGGCGGCCACCAGGAAGGCCACCAGCCGCACCCCCGCCAGCCGCGTGGAGAAGCGCTCCACCCGGGCGTGCAGGCGGCCGTAGCGCCGCGCGGCGCGCTCGTAGCCGGCCCGGGCGCGGCGGGCGGCGTCCGTGGCGGCGGCTTGCGGATCGGACATGGTGGGCCTTACCAGCGCAGGCGCTCCCGCAGGTTGCGGAAGAAGTAGTCGTCGTCGAAGTACACCAGCCGCGCCGGCACGGGCGAGCGGCCGATGTCGATGATGTCGCCGGCCTCGACGCGGATGCGCGGGCCGCCGTCCACCACCAGCCCGATGTCGTCCTCGCGGCCCGGCTGGACCTTCAGGGTCACGTGGGCCGAGCCCGGCACGATGATCGATCGCTGGGCCAGGCTGTACTCGTTCAGGGGCTTGACCAGGATGCAGTCCACGTCGGGGGTGACGATGGGCGCGCCGGTGCTCAGCAGGTAGGCAGTGGAGCCGGTGGGGGTGCCCACGATGATGCCGTCGCCCCGGGGCTCATGCACCGTGCGGCCGTTGATGGCCACCTGCAGCTCCACCATGTGGGAGACGCCCTTGATGACCACCTCGTTGATGGCCCGCACGGTCTGCCCGCGGTGGGTGACCGACAGGGTGAGCCGCTCCTCGATGCGGTAGTCGTCGCTGAGCAAGCGCACCAGCACCCGGTCCATGTGCTCGCGATCGGCCTGGGTGAGGAAGCCCACCTGGCCGAAGTTCACCGCGAGGACAGGCGTGCCCGGGCAGGCCGCCAGGGCCCGCAGCACGGTGCCGTCGCCGCCCAGCGCGATCACCAGATCCAGGGCGCCCGCGTCCATGGCCCCGGCGTCGTCCACCAGCTCGATGCCCGCCCGGCTGAACAGTTTGCGCAGGCTCCCCAGGCGGTAGTCCTGCTCGTTGTCGCGGGTGAAGAGGCCGATTCGGCGCAGATCCAGCATGGGCGCAGCCTACACCGCCACGCTGCGTGGGGGAACGGTGGCGCGGGAATCGTGGTGGTGGTGTATAACCCCCGCCTGCGACATCCAGCGGAGGCACGAGAGCTGTGCTGATCGACCTGCATGCCAACCCCGGCGACTTGGATCCCCAGGCCTTTGCCAAGCGCGTGTACGACGCGGGCCTGGGCGGCGCGGTGGTGGCCCGGACCCACGTGGCGGGTGACCTGACCCCCTGGCTTTCGGCGCTGGAGGACCTGGACCTGGCCGGCTTCGCAGGGGTGACCCTGGAGCTGGAGAAGGGCCGCCTGGTCTTCCTGCCCGACGACTGGGAGGGCGAGTTCGCCGAGACGGACTGGACCCCGCCCGAGGGCAACGTCTGGACCTGGGAGGACGCCAAGGCCAAGGCGGACGCCATCGGCGGGGCGCTCTTCGCGAGCCACCCGTACGACCGCTCCAGCGCTGCGCCGGCGGACGCCATCTACAAGTTCAAGGACGTCGACGGCGTGGCCGTGCGCAGCCTGGCCGAGCGTTCGGGCTGGGACCGGCTGGCCGAGGCCGCCGCCCGCACCCTGGGCGCCGCGTTCATCGGCAGCAGCGGTGGCGATCCCGCGCGCATCGGCGTGGCCGGCACCGTGGTGGACGACGAGATCATGACCGAGCCCGAGCTGGTGCAGGCCATCAAGGACGGGCTGACCTTCGTGATCGAGTTTGAGCCCACCGACAACCGCAAGGACCGCGATCCGCCGCGCCCGCGCGCGCCGCGGGACGACGACCGGGGCCGTCCCCGGGGCGGGCGCGACCGGGACGACCGGCGCGGCGGCCGCGGCCGCGGCCCCCGCCGGGACTGACGCCTGTCGGCCTGACCCTCAGCGCGCCCCGGCCGGCACCGGCGGGGCGGCGCGCCCCTCGCGGTGATACGTGCCGATGAGCTGCACCCCGTCGAGGAACACCCCCTCGACGGGCCACTGCGTGCCGTAATCCCGCCAGATATCAAGCTCTTCCGGCAGCTTCTCGCGGGCGTCGCAGTACACCGCCCAGTCGCTGTAGGGCACGGTCCAGTCGCCGGTGTAGGCCACGTCCGCCCGCAGGCGCCCGTCGCGCTGGTAGGCGCGGATGGCCCCCGCCGTGGCGTTGTGCCAGAAGGCCATGGCCCCCTGCTCGGTGTGCGCGTTCAGCCAGGGCAGCGCCTCGATGGTGCTGTAGCCCCAGAAGTTGCGGGGCATGCGCAGGGCCGCCGCGCCGGGCGGGCCGCCGGCCAGGGCGTTGTAGTAGGCCGGGCCATGGGGGCCGGCGTGCAGGGTGGCCCAGAAGGCCGGCACCAGCGCCAGGAGCGCCAGCACCGCCGCCATCGCCCCCTGCCCCGTCTTGCTGGCCGCCGGCCGCAGCCCCTCGGCCGCCCGCAGCAGCCCCAGGCCCGCCAGCACCGCCAGGAAGGGCATGGAGGGCATCCAGTGCTTCGTGCCGCCGAAGATGGGGGTGAACGGCAGCGCGATGACCACCATGGGCGCCAGCAGGTTGCCCAGCAGGAACACGTCGGCGGCGTGGCGGTCGGTGGGCTCGGCCCCCGTGAAGGCCCGCCAGGCCCGCTTCAGGGTCACCCCCAGGCCCACCGCGCCCAGCACCAGCAGCCCCACCGGCACCGAGAACGCCGTGAACACAAAGGGGAAGTGCATGGGGAACGGCGGGCGATAGTACAGCGTGCCCAGGTAGTCCACCGGGTAGTGCACGTGCTTGGCGTGGAAGCTCAGGTAGAAGCTCAGGTGCTTGCCCGTCTCGAACCACAGCCACGGCCAGTGGGCGAAGAACACCGCCGGACCCAGCACCAGCATGCTGGCGGCGGTCCACGCGTGATACGTCAACGGGCCGCGCTCACCCGCGGGCGCGCGCCAGCCCCCGGTGCGGCGCTTGAACTGCCACGCGTCGATGGCCGCCACGATGAGCAGCACGAAGGGCACGAAGAAGGCGTTGAGCTTGATGGTGAAGCCCACGCCCAACGCCAGCCCGGCCACCACCCCCCAGCGTCGGCTGCGGCCGGCGCGCAGGTAGCTGTAGGCGATCGCCAGCCAGGCGAAGGTCACCGGCGCGTCGAAGCAGGCCAGATGGCTGTGGAAGAACACCCGCGGCATGGCCATGAGCGCCAGAGCCGCGAACAGCCCCACCGCGCGCCCCTGCACCGCCAGCCCCAGCAGGAAGGCCAGCCAGGTGGCCAGCCCCGCCAGCGCCATGGTGGGCAGCCGGTAGGCCAGCATGTGGTCCTTCACCCAGCCCCACTTCTGGTTGAGCAGGCGGTGGCTCACCCCGAACAGGCTCTTCATGCCCACCGGGTGCTCGTGGTTGTACTCGAAGCCGTGGCGGATGGCGGGCTCGGCCAGGCGCCCCTCACGCTGCACCACGGGGTGATCGGCCAGCCACCAGTCGGCGGCCCGATCGGCGGCGGCGAAGTAGAAGCTCTCGTCGCGGGGGATGCCCACCTGGTCGTTGGTGAGCACCAGCAGGCCCACCTGCAGCAGGCAGAGCAGCAGGCCGATGCCGTGGTCGAACCAGGTGGGGGTCCGCAGGGCGCCCAGGATCATCGCGGGCCTCGCACGCTCAGGGCCACGCACAGGTGGGCGTCGATCTGGCTGGGGGTGCTGGCCGAGAGCACCAGGTCGCCGGCCTGTGGGCTGGCGACGCGCCACTCGTGCCAGCCCCGCTGGGGCTCGACGGTGTGGGTGCCCAGCACGGCCTCGCCCCGCTTCAACGTCAGCGTGGCCGGCCTGGTGCGGGTGTCCGCGCGGTCGTGGGCGTCGATGACCTGATCGGTGAAGCCGTAGCGCAGCACCACCTCGCCGGCGGGCGCCGGCCAGGCCACCCGCACCTCGCCGCCCTGGATGGGGTGCAGCCACACGCAGTCGCGGGGCTGGTCGCCGATCACCCGGAAGTCGCGGCTGACGTTCAGCCAGGGATCCAGGCCGCAGTGGGGGTCGCGCTTGCGCTGCGCGTGGCGGGCGCGGGTGTCCTGCGCCAGGCAGGCGCGGGTGGCGTCGGGGGACTTGCGCAGGCGGCAGTGCCAGCCGCGCCCGTCCCAGAAGTCGCAGCGCTCGATGCGGCCCTGGCCGTGCTGGCGCTCCACCCGCGCGCGGTCCAGCTCGGCGCGCAGATCCCCCAGCACCTTCTCGCCGCCGACCTGCACCAGCTCCAGGGTGGCCGCCCCAAATGTCTTTTGTTCCAAGACCTTGTGCTCACCGCCCACGTCGGCGACGCCGTGCCCCCAGCCCCCCAGCACCCACACCCGGTCGTAGGCCGCCCAGTCGGCCTGGGCGGGCTCGGGGGTGAGGAAGGCGGGCAGGCCGTGCAGGGCCAGGCGGGCCTCGCCGGCCCACTCGGGCAGCACGGTCACGCCGTCGCCGGGGCGGAGGTCGGCCTTCACGGCCTGCGCGGCGGCCTGCCAGTCGGCGCGGGCGGGCACCCGCCGCTGCTGCACCGCCAGGGCCACGGCGGCGGCCACCAGCAGGGCGGGCACGAGCATCCAGGGGGTCACGAGTCGGCGCATGGGCGGCTGGATAGCACACGGGGCCCCCGGCGGCATCTGGATTGACCCCCCGCCGGGGGGTACGGTGGCGGCGCGTTTCGCCCGTTCAGGAGGCCCCGTGCTGCTCCGCCGCGCTCTCTGGGCCAGCCTCGCGCTGGCGCTGGTTGGCTGCCCCGGCTTTGGCGACGAGTACCTCACCGTCGACGAGACCCCGCGCTTCACCGCCGACGTGCAGCCCATCCTCGAGCGGTGGTGCACCTCGTGCCACACCGATCCGCCCACCTCGGGCGCGCCCATGCCCCTGCTCACCCACGGGCAGGTGGTGGCCTTCCTGGAGCCCGTGCGGGTGCGCACGCTGGTGCAGCAGACCATGCCCCCCGGCGGCGGCATGGACCCCGACGACCGCGCGGTGCTAGGCGCCTGGATCGCCGCCGGCGCCCCCAACGACACCCCCGACGGCGGGCCGCCCCCCGATCAGGGCGTGGGGCCCACCTGGGCCGCCGACATCGTGCCGATGATCATGGAGCACGGCTGCGCCTTCGACGGCTGCCACGGCGGCGCCACGCCCCAGATCGGGCTGGACCTGAGCAGCTACGCGGGCTTCGTGGCCGGCGGCAACAACGGCCCCGTGCACGGCGACGGCGATCCGGCCGCCAGCCGGTTCGTGGACTCGCTGTACGGCCGCAACGGCATCGCCCGCATGCCCCTGGGCGGCGGGGTGTCGCCTGCCCAGCTCGCCACCGTCGAGGCCTGGATCCAGGCCGGCCATCCGGAGCAGTGACGTGCCGTCCCCCACCCTGATCCTGCTCGCGCTGCTGGGCCTGCCCGGCGTGGCCCTGGCCCTGCCCCAGTTCTCGGTGCGCTCGGCGCGCCGCTGCGACACCTGCCACGTGGATCCCAAGGGCTGGGAGGACCCGCAGACGAGCGAGCGTAAGTGCTCTCTGGACTGCGGCACCTGCCATGTATCGCCCAGCGGCGGGGGCATGCGCACCGCCAGCGGCCTGTACTTCCAGAGCAAGGCCCTGCCCATGTGGGGCACGCTGCGCAGCGGCGCCGGCTACCGGATCGACGCCCTGACCCACCTGTGGAGCAACCCGCAGCGGGGCGACCAGATCACCCTGGCCGCCAGCCAGCCCACCGTGGCCGAGTCGGACCGGCAGGTGCCCGCGCCCGGCACGGCGGCGCGCTACGACGGCCTACAGCCCCACCCCGACGTGGCCGTGGGTGCCAGCCTGCGCCTGGCCTACGTGGACACCGCCGACGACGGCCGGGCGGCCAGCGTCTTCCCCATGCAGAGCGACCTGCAGCTCGCCGTGCGGCCCTACAACCCGCCCGGCCTGAACGGGGGGCGGCTGACCCTGCTGGTGGACGCCGGCTTCCAGGGATCACGCGGCGAGGAGTTCGACGGCTTCGCCGACCGGGCCTTCGTGCGCGAGTGGTGGGCCATGTTCCACGACCTGCCGAACCAGCTCTACGCGCGGGCCGGGCGCTTCCTGCCCAACCACGGCTGGCGGTTGGCGGATCACACCACCTTCACCCGCAGCGGCCAGGGCATCTTCGGCCAGCCCTTCGACTTCGAGCGCCAGGTCACGGGGGTCGAGGTGGGCATCAACCCCAACTACCTGTACGTGCACGCCAGCGTGTTCAACGCGGCGGATCAGTGGGACCAGCCCATCGACCCCGACGGCGGCTTCGGCGGGGCGCTGGCCTTTGGCTGGCGGGACCTGGCGTGGCAGGTGGGCGGCTCGGTGCTGGGTGGCCAGCGCAGCTTCCAGGGCGCCGACGGCGAGGTAGACGCCTGGCTGCTGGCCTACAGCCTGCAGTGGGCGCTGAACCTGGAGGTGTGGTGGCCCCGGGTGCCCCTGATCTACCTGGGCGAGCTGCACGCCAACCACCGCTTCGACGCCCAGGACGACACGCTGGGGCTGTCGGCCTTCCACGAGCTGAGCTGGCTGTTCACGCAGGGGCTGGTGGCCCGCGCGGGTTACACCTGGGCCGATCCCAGCACCCGCTTCGCCTACGACACGCGGCACCGCGCCCACCTGGAGCTGGCCTTCTATCCCATTGAATTTCTTGAGGTCATCGTGCAAGGGCGCCACCACTGGGCGCACACCGACGACCGCTTCGAGCTGGCCGGCGACGAGCTGCTGCTGCAGCTCCACGCCTACTACTGAGGAGGCCCGCGTGCGCGCGCCCTGGCTGTTGCTGCCCGTGGCCCTGGTGGGCTGCTCGCTGTCGGACGCCCTGGATCGGCCCTACCCCGGCGATCCCACGGTTCCGGGGCTGGACGGGGGGGCCCAGGATGGGGCCACCCCCGACGCCACCTTGGACCAGACGTTGGCCGACGGGGCCGCGCCCGACGGGGCGCCGGATCAGGCCCTGCCCGACGGGGCGCTCGACGTGGCCGTGCCCGACATGGCCCTGCCGGACACGGCCCTGCCCGACGCGACACCGGAGGACATGGCCCTGCCCGACCTCGCCCTGCCGGACATGGCCCCCGAGCCCTGCGACGAGGCCGCCATCGAGACCCGCAGTTGCGGGCCAGAGGCCCGCCAGGCCTGGCGCTGCGACGGTGGCGTGTGGGTGGAGGCCAGCGCCTGCCGGGCCCACCTGGCGTACCCCTGCGGCGCCATCCAGCAGGCCCTGAGCGGGCAGGGCGAGTGGGTGGACAACGCGCTGTTCGTCTACCAACCCAACCTGGCGGCGCCCGCCGGCCACTTCCCCACGTCGGGCTTCCAGCGCATGTACTGCGATGGCTGCCAGGGCGATCCCTTCGACCAGCGGCTTGGCCTGAGCCACGAGCGCAGCCTCCGGGAGGACGGCCTGGCCACCCGCATGCAGCGCTGCGACCTGGCGACCGGCGCCTGCGACGCCACCCGGTACGACTACACGGACCCCGCCGAGATCCGGCTGACGGTCTCTCAGCTCGGTCAGCCCGATCACACCGACCTGTACCGGATCGAGGGCGAGCAGGTGGTGGAGGGCGAGGTGAACGTGGAGGGGCCCGCGGACGAGCGCTACCGCACCCGCTACCGCTACGCCGCCGACGGGTGGCTGCTCGACTCCAAGGTGTCCATCGGCGGCGAGGAGCGGCAGACCCGCGTGCACCGCTACCAGGCGAACGGCGACTGGGGCGTGCTGGAGTGGATCCGGGTGGACGAGGACGTGCCCTTCCAGCGCTCGATCTTCGACACCACCTGCGCCGTCTGCAGCGACCAGGGCTGCCAGCTGGACGCCCCCGAGGGCTGCCACGCCATCCCCCTGCGCAACCGCGACCAGTTCCAGGGCGGGTGGCCCACCCTCGCCTGCTCGGTGGGCGCCGAGCTGACCCAGGTCGACGCCGGGCGGCGGTGCCAGGCCTGGGGCGGCACCCTGGCCAAGGCCGACTCCCTGGTGGACCTGCGCTGGATCGGCCACGTCGCCCACACCCTCACCGGGGCGGAGCGGGCCTGGATCTCCGGGCAGGTGGACGGCGGGGGGACCGGCCACTGGGACGACATCGGCGAGATCCCGAGTGCCTGGTTCACCAACGGGCGCAGCGCTGGATCGGTGGCGCTGGCCACCGCAAGCGGGGGCGTTCTGTCCCTGTCCGGCCAGCCGCTCAGCGCCTACATCTGCGAGAAGCGCCCCGAGTGAGCCGGCCCCGGGCCGGTCAGAGCTGGGCGCACCACCCGAAGTCGGTGGTCTGCCCGGGGGCGAGCGTGGCGTTCCAGACCTCGCCTCGGAAGAGCACTCGGCCGGAGTCGCCCTCGGACTCGGCGCTCCAGAGGTTGTTGATGGTGCCCTCGACGTCGTGGGCCACCACCCAGGTCAGATCGGCATCGGTGGTGTTCTCCACGTAGGCCCGCAGGCAGTAGCCGGAGTCCCAGCGGCTGTTCTCTTCGAGGCGCAGCTCGGCGCCGGGGGTCACGCCGTCGGCGGGCTCGGGATCGGGCGGCGGCGCCACCGGATCGGGCGCCTCGATCGGGTCGCCCGGCGCGGTGGGCACCAGCTCGGCGCCCGGCACGTCCAGCTCGGCATCGGCCCCCGTGCGCCGGCGGAAGTGGGGCAGCGCCACCAGCGCGGGCATGCCGTCGGGCACGGTGGCCAGGCGCTGCGACACCTGGTGGGCAAAGCAGGCCAGCGGCAGCTCGTCGCCCGCGCCCAGGCCGAAGCGCAGCCACTGCTCGGCGTAGCAGTGGGCCACGTCCTCGCGGCTCGCCAGCGCCGCCGCCAGCCCGTCCAGGCCGGCGATGGGCTGGTTCATGCCGTCGCCGTAGATGATCCCCTCGTCATCGATGGCGTGCACGCCGTCGCGCTCGCGGTAGCGGCCCAGCCCGTCGAAGTGCTCGAAGGCGTAGCCGATGTCGTCGATGAGCCGGTGGCAGCCGTAGCAGGCGGGATCCGCCGTGTGCTGCTCGAAGCGCGCGCGGGTGCTCAGGCTGGGATCCACCGGCGGCGGGGCCGTGTCCAGGTTGGGCGGCGGATCGGGCAGGATCGAGCACAGCAGCCGCTCGCGCACCACGATGCCGCGGTGGATGGGCGAGCTGCCCGTGGGCTTGCCGTGGGTGGTGAGCAGCCCGGCGTGGCCCAGCACCCCCGTGCCGGCGTAGGGCGTGTCGCCCAGCTCCACCCAGCCGGCGGGCAGGCCCAGGTGGGTGGCCAGGGCGTCGGGCAGGAAGGTGCGATCACCCGTCAGCACCTCGGCCAGCGTGGCCCCTTGCTCGAAGTGGGCCCGAGCCACGGTCGCGGTCTGTTGGGCCATGGCCGCCCGCACCGGCTCACTCAGCCCGTCGCGGGGCACCACCGGGAGCTGATCCAGCCCCAGCCAGCGCTCCACGAAGGCCGCGTGGGTGGCGGCGGCGCGCTCGTCGGCCACCAGTCGCTCCAACTCGCTGGTGAACACATCGGGGTCCAGCAGCTCACCGCTGCCCGCCAGGTCCAGCAGGCGGTCGTCGGGGGTGGTCTGCCACACCAGGTAGCTCAGCTCGGTGGCCAGCTCGAAGGCGGTCAGCTCGAAGTCCCCGCCTTCGGTCCGGCGGCCCAGCTCGGTGCGGTACAGGAAGTGCGGCGACTGCAGCATGGCCGTGAGCACCCAGCGGACGCCAGCCTCGAAGCCGTCGGGCGCGGCCAGCTCGAAGAGGGCCACGTAGCGGCCCGCCTCCTCGCCGGTGAGCGGGCGCCGGAACATCCGCCGCCCCAGGCTCTGGATGGTCTGCACGGCGCAGGTCCCGTCGGCGCCGGCGCAAGGCACCACGCGGGCCAGGGGCACCTGCTGCGCCAGCTCCTCGGCCACGGCCCGGTACTGATCGGCCAGCAGGCCGGTGACCGACAGCGACGGCCCGTGGTTGGCGTAGCCCTCCACCACCCGATCGGCGGCGAAGGTGGCGGGCCCGTTCAGATCCACCCCGAACAGATCGCGCACCGTGTTGGCATACTCCACGTGGCTCAGCCGGCGCAGGCCACGGGGGCCCGGCGGCGCCACATCGCAGTCGGCGGGCACCCCGGGGGGCGGCTCCAGGTCGCCGGTGGGCTCGCCGCAGGCGTCGCGCTGGCCCAGCAGCCGTTGGGCCAGCTCGGTGAGCATCAGCGCTTCGGGGCTGGCCGGATCGATGAGCTGCCCGCCTCCGTGCTCGGCGGGGTGTTGCCCCGAGGGCTTGGCCACCAGGATGTCGGCGACCGTGGCCAGCGTGGCCAGATCGGCCCGCACGCTGGCCTCGTCCACCGGGGGCACGAGCACCAGCCGGGAGCCCGCCCCCGGGCCGCCAGACACATGACAGATGTGGCAGGTGGGGCCCAACAGATCGGGCCACGCGGTCTGCACCAGGAAGTCCTCGGTGGACGTACAGGCGCCGGCCCCGCCGCTGCCGCCCGCACCGCCGGCGCCCGACCCAGCGGCCCCGCCTGCACCGCCGGCACCGCCCGCACCGCCGCCAGCACCACCTGCGCCGCCGGCACCGGACCCACCGGCACCCCCTACCCCGCCCGCGCCGCCGTCGGGCGAGGGCACACACAGCCCATCGGCGGACGCCGTGCCCGGCCCGCAGGCCAGGCCCGCCTCGGGCGCCTGCCCGTCACAGCCGATGGCCCAGGCCAGCGCCAACCCCATCCACAGCCGCCGCATCACGCCACCCCCGCCAGCGGGCCCTGCTGGGCCTGCGGATCGCCAAAGGTGTCCAGCGGCAGGCCGAACAGTTGGCAGATGCTCACCAGCAGCCGCGCGTGGTGGGTGTCCACCTGCAGCCAGCGCCCGCCGCGGATGCCCCCGCCGGCGAGCACGAAGGGCACGTCGCGGCAGGTGTGCAGCCGCGGATCGCCCATTTCCTTGGGCCAGAGCACCAGGGTGGTGTCCAGCAGGCTGGCCCCCTCCACGTCGGGGTCGGGCGTGGCCGCCAGCAGGCCCAGCAGCTCATCGAAGCGCTCGGCCACCCAGCGCTCGCAGGCCACGAACTGCTGCACCTTGGCCACCTGATGATCGTCGGCGTGGCTCAGCGCGTGGTGCCCGTCGTCGATGCCCAGCCACGAATACACCACCGGGCTCACCGTGTGGCTGAGCTGCACGCTGGCCACCCGGGTGTGCCCGCAGGCCAGGGCCTGCACCGCCAGCCGAAGCTGCGCGTCCAGCAGGGCCGGCACGTCGTCATTGCGATCCTTGTTCAGCCGCGCGGGGCTCTGCGGCGCGTCGCAGGTGCCGGGCTGCTCGGCGAAGAGCTGCTGCTCGACGCTGCGCAGGGCGTCCAGGTGGGCCTCGAGCTTCTGGCGCTCGGCCCGCCCCACCCGCCGGTGCAGATCGGCCAGCTCGTCGCGGGCGGTGTCCAGCACGCTCTGCCGCAGGGCCCGCGTGCGCGCCAGCGCCTCGGGCGAGCCCGCCACCGCGCCGAACAGCCGCTCGAACACCCGCCGCGGATCCGCATCGGGGTGCACGATCTCGGCGCCCGCGCGGTAGCTCATGCGGGTCTGTCGGCCGGCCCCCCAGATGTCGGTGAGCACCCCCAGCTCCAGGGACGGGAACCGCGACTGCCCGCCGATGTGATCGGCGATGACCTGATCCAGCGAGGCCCCCCGGGTGGGCGAGCGCTCGCCGCCCCCGTTGGTGAGCATGGCCGCCTGGCCGCCCTCGTGGTTGTCGGCGGTGGCGAAGTCCAGCCCGTCCACCAGTAGAAGCTGCGCCTTGCGCGCCGCCAGCGGCTCCAGCACGCCCCCCGCCTGAAACCGGTAGTCCTGCGGCGTGCCCTGCGGCCGCCAGTGGGCGTGCACCGTGCCGTTGGGCCCGTAGAACACCATGAACCGGCGGGGGCCCGCGCCCCCGTCCTGGGCATGGGCCGTCCCCGTGAGCAGTCGGGTGAAGGGCGCCGCCAACAGCGTGCCCGCCAGCCCCGCGGTGAACCCTCGCCGGGTCACTCCCATCGCGCGCTCCCATCCGTTGTTCGCCGGCGGCAGGGTAGCAAGGCCGCGGAGTTCATGCGCGCCCGCGCCGCTCGCCCGCGCAGCTCTTGATTCTGCGGTCCGCGCGCCGACGCGCCGGCTGGTCCGTGCCTTGCCGCCATGGGGCGCGGCGCTCGCCTTCGGGCCTCACGGGCGCATCGGCGACCCCGGTTGTTGGCGGGCTTCCGAAGGTGGCGCTTGCCGGGGGAGGCTGACGCCGGTACACAAGGGTGTCCCCTTGGACGCTGTGTCCCAACAATACCAGGGAGTTCGCCGGACCACTGGCCCAGCCAGGGCCGCTTCTGCGCGCCGATTCCTTCGCTGCGACGGGTGAAGGTGTTCGGAGCGGTCGGCTGTCCGTCTGAAACGCTTCTGGGCCAGCCCGAGCCTGGGCCGGCGACAAACCTCGCCCTCGGCGCTCCGAAAGCGCGGCCCGACCACCCTGTGCGAACGGCCCGTTTCTAGCCGGCGCGAGCCCACGCGGAGCCCGGCGGGATCGGCTCCGTCTCCCGGAAGATCTCGGCCCACGTCGAGCACACCACGCCCACGCCCAGGGCCGCCGCGATGGCCGTCGGCCATTGGTAGCCCTCGGGCAGCGTGGGCTCGCCCACCAAGGTGCCGGCCACCAGCGACGCGACCGTGGCGTCGTACACCTCGCACGCCGCCACATGCGCCTCGCGGGCGGCCTTCAGCTCGGCCTCGCGCTCCGGTCCTACGGCCCTGAACCGGGTGCCGTGGCTGCGCTTGATCACCGCCGGCACGAAGTCGTGCTGGCGGACGATGGACTTCAGCCGGCCGTTGGGCAGGTCCAGCTCATCAGGGTCCACGCCCGCCTCGCGGTACGTCTTGCGCAGCTTCCGGTAGCCCTTGCGCTGGGCCGCGCGCAGCTCGGTGTAGTGCTGTACACGATCCTCCAGCAGCTGCTTGATGAAGGCGCGGTAGCCGGCCGGGTCGTCGGCCCAGCGGTCCAGCGGCACCAGGCGCTGCTTGATGGCGCACCACTGACCCTCTACCTCGCCGACCCGGCGCCGCCACACCACCCCGTGCAGCCAGCCGTCGCCACACAGCTCCTTGATGGTGTGTGGCAGGTGCCACTCGTCGGAGCGCTCCACCAAGGACTCCTTCATCCCGTGGTCGATCCCGTAGGTCATCGCCCGGACCTGAGCCTCGTCGTCCATGAGGTTGACGTTGTGGAACCGCCCGCCCCACACGGCCCCGCTGCGGCCGTGCTTGCGGTGGATGTAGCGCGCGAACTGCGCCTTGAAGTGGCCGTGGAACAGGCTCACCGCCTCGGGGATCTGCGCCCGGCAGATGATGTGCAGGTGGTTCGACATCACGAACACGAAAGCCAGCTCCACCCCGTAGAGCTTGGCCGCGAAGGCCACGAACCCCCACAGCACCTGGCGGTCGTCGTCGTCCAGTTCGCTGAAGCAGTACTCGCCCCGGCGGGTGCGGCTGGTGCAGAAGTTCCACTTGCCGGGCAGGATGCAGCGCTTGCGGTCCGCGCGGCGGGTCATGCCTTTGCGATGGTACTTGGGGACGGGGCAGGCCATGGCGGGACTCCAGACGAAGGGCGTCTGAACCCCCATCGGCGGATCTCAGCTCGTGTCGCGCCTTTCTGCCCGGTTTTCTGAGTTTTCGCAGGATTCCAAGCGCTTCCACGCGGCGGCCACCCCTCGCCTCGGCGGCCCTGCGCGTTGGCCAGACGCGCAGTGGACCGGCGAGGTTGAGCCGGGACGCGGTCCGATGGACCCAGGCGCCCGGCCCTCTCCAGGCCGACGGCGCAGGGCGCCCGCGCGGCGTTGCCAAGGCCTGCCGACCGTCGGTAGCTTCCGCGCCATGCGAAGGCTCGCCCTGCTGACCGTGACCGCCCTGGCCCTGCTCGCCGCCTGCGACGATGGGGCCCCGCAGCCCACCCCGCAGATCCGCCCGCTGTGGATCGAGGACCCAACGGGCCCGGCGCCCGAGTGGCTGAGCCAGACCGGCTTGTACGCCGATCTGTCGGCGGGCACGCCGGCGGCCGGAGTGCTGCCCTTCACGCCGCAGTACAAGCTGTGGAGCGGCGGCGCCGACAAGGGGCGGCTGCTGTACCTGCCGCCGGGCACCAAAGTGCGCACCGACACCGCCTTCTGGCAGTTCCCGGTGGGCACGGTGCTGTCCAAGGACTTCAGCTACCCCGACGTGGAGGGGCGCGACGGCGCGGTGGTCATCGAGACCCGGCTGGAGTGGCTGACCCCGCAGGGCTGGCGCTACGCGCAGTATCACTGGAACGCGCAAGGCACCGAGGCGCGCAAGTACCCCGACCGCTGGGGCGACGTGCCGCTGGAGCTGCTGCCCACCGATCCGCAGGCCGATCCCTTCGTGCACACCCTGCCCAGCGAGCTGGGCTGCGACGGCTGCCACGGGGCGCCGGGCAACAAGGCGGTGCTGGGCATCGACCCGTACAACCTGCCCCCGGAGCTGGTGGCGGCGGGCATCTTCGACCCACCGGTCGCGCCCATCGAGCTGCCAGCCCGCACGCCCGAGGAGGCCGCGGCCATGGGCTACATCGTGGCCAACTGCGGCCACTGCCACCACGGCCGCAAGGGCGTGGGCGAGAACGCCAGCTACAGCCTGCTGCCCCATGGGCTGGTGGCGAACACCGTGAACCAGGACACCGACAGCAGCGCCAGCGGCGACGGCGTACGGGTGATCCCGGGCGATCCCGAGGGCAGCGCCATCTACCAGGCGGTGGTGAAGGCCCGCGACGCCGACTACGCGGGCCAGCTCAAGCCCATGCCGCCGCTGGGCATCGACCGGGTGGACCCCGAGGCCGAGCGCATCCTGCGGGCCTGGATCGAGTCCATCGAGGGCCTGGAGGATAACCCGTGAGGCGGCTGCGGCTGGTGGCCTGCGCCCTGCTGCTGGCGGGCTGTGACGATGGAGGCGGCGCCGCGCCTGTGGTGGACGCCGCAGGGTTCCAGGGGGACTTCGAGCCCGTCGGGCGGCCGCTGGTGGACGCCGGCTTCGAGGCCGACGCGGCGCCCGTGCCCGATGGGCCCCTGCGGCTGGCCTTCGAGCCCGTCGAGCACGACGCGGACGTGGTGCTGCGGGCCACCGATCTGGCCTTCCTGCCCGCCGAGCCGGGCGCGCGGGCCGAGTTCCTGCTGGTGGACAAGGACGGCTACGTCTGCTGGATGCGGCAGACGGCCACGGGCGCCGAGCAGCTCGGGCAGTTCAAGGTGGACGACACCTGGTTCGACTCGGACGCCGGCCTGATCAGCGTGGCCCTGGACCCGGGGTTTGCCCAGAACGGCTTCTTCTACCTGGGCCTGTCCACGTCCATGGAGACCAACGTCATCCGGCGCTACACCTTCGACCGCGCCGACTTCGCGGCCACCCTGGGCACGGCGGTGGAGGTCATCGCCGTGACGGGCGCCCGGGCGCCGCGGTCCTGGCACAACGTGGGCAGCATCGGTTTCACCGAGACCGGCGCGATGTGGGCCCTGTTCGGCGACAAGGTGCTCAACGAGCCGGCGCTGGATCCCAACAGCCCGCTGGGGGCGCTGCTGCTGTTCGAGCCCGGCCGCGGCCCCGAGGGCGGCTGGACGGGCCTGCCCGACAACCCCTACGCCGACGGCAGCGGCCACCCGGCCGTGTACAGCAAGGGCTTCCGCTCGCCGTGGAAGGGCGCCTACCACGAGGGCCGGTGGTTCATCGGCGACATCGGGCTGGACACGTTCGAGGAGCTGAACGTGGTGGACACCCCGGCCCAGAGCCACGGCTGGCCGGCGGTGGAGGGCGCCTGCCGCGCCGAGGGCGGCTGCCCCGGCCACAGCGACCCCTGGATCTACTACGGCCGCGGGGTCACCGGCTTCGTGCGCGACGACCGCCAGGCCACCAGCGCGGGCCTGCGCAGCATCTGGGTGAGCCCGGTGTACCGGCAGAACGGGGTGTCCGACCCCTACCGGGGGCGGCTGGACGGCACCCTGCTGTTCGGCGACTTCTACGTGGGCTACGTGCGGGCGGCCGCCGTGAACGACCCCGCTGGCGCCAGCACACACGTGGGCCACGTGGTCATGCCCACGGCCTTCGCCCAGGCCCCCGACGGCCACCTGTACGCCACCGCCATGGGCCAGTGGCCCACCGACGCGCCCGAGGCGAAGTCGCGCCTGTACCGGGTGGTGCTGGCCGAAGACTGACCCCCGAGGAAGGTCCCTGTGATGCTGCCCCGCGACGACTTCGCCTGGCTGCTGCGGCTGCGCTGGGCCGCGGTGCTGGTGGAGCTGTGGATCCTGCTCACCAGCGGCCACCCGCTGCACCACCTGGGGCCAGCCCTCGGGCTGGTGGGGGCGGCCGCTGCCAGCAACCTGTGGGGGCACCGCCGTGGCCGCCGGACGACCGCGCCCCCAACGTGGGTGGCGGCCGCGCTGCTGGCCGTAGACGTGGCGGTGCTCACCGGCGTGCTGTGGCAGACGGGCGGCGCCGCGAACCCCTACTCGGTGTTCTACCTGACCTTCGTGGCGCTGGCCGTCATCGCCCTGCCCGCCGCCTGGGCCTGGGGGTTGGTGGCCCTGAGCGTGGCCGGGTTCGCCGCCCTGTTCGTGGCCCCCGGCACCGACCACCCGCACGACATGGGCGCACACCTGCGGGGCATGTGGTTCGCCTTCGCCCTGACCGCCGTGGCCCTGGTGTCCTTCGTCGGTCGGCTGAACACCGCCCGCCGCGCGGCGGAGCAGGCGGCGGCGCAGGCGGCCCGGCTGGCCAGCCTGGGCACCCTGGCGGCGGGCGCGGCCCACGAGCTGGCCAGCCCGCTGGGCACCATCGCCATCGCCGCCAAGGACCTGCGCCTGGCCCTGCAGGATCCCGAGCTGGCCGAGGACGCCGCCCTCATCGGCGACGAGGTGCGCCGCTGCCAGCGCATTCTGGAGCGGCTGGCGGCCAACGCGGGGCAGACCACTGGCGAGGCGGTGCGGCGCCTGCCCGTGCCGGCGCTGGTTCAGGGGGTGCTGGCCGAGTGCCAGGCGCCGGCGCGGGTGGCGGTCACCGTCGAGCCCGCGCTGGCCGACCGAGCGGTGGCGGTGTTCGAGCACGCTTTCACCGAGGCCGTGCGCAGCGTGCTCGACAACGCGCTGCGCGCCGACGCGGGGCAGGTGGCGCTGGCCGTCCGGGCGCAGGCCAGCGGGCTGCTGGTGGTGGTGCGCGACCAGGGGCCCGGGATGCCTCCCGACGTGCGGGCCCGCGCCACCGATCCCTTCTTCACCACCCAGCCGGCCGGCCAGGGCAGCGGGCTGGGCCTGTTCCTGGCGCGCAGCCTGGTGGAACGGGCGGGCGGGGCGCTGGTGCTCGAGTCGGCCGTGGGGGTCGGCACCACCGTCAGCCTGAGCTTCCCGGAGCCCGTCGGATGACCCTCTCGATCCTGGTGGTGGACGACGATCCCCGGCTGCGGCCGCGCCTTGTGAAGGCGCTGATCCGCCGGGGTTTCGCCGCCCGGGGCGCGGCCGATGGGGCCGAGGCGCTGGCGCTGGCCGCCGAGGCGCCGCCCGATCGGATCGTGCTCGACCTGCGGCTGCCCGACGCCTCGGGCCTGGATCTCATCGAACAGCTCCGCGCCGCGGCGCCCCAGGCCGCCATCGTCATACTCACCGGCTACGGCAGCATCGCCACCACGGTGGACGCCATGCGTCGCGGCGCCGTCAACTTCCTGCCCAAGCCCGCCGACGCCGACGAGATCCTGGCGGCCTTCGCCGGCCCGCAGCCCGTGGAGGCCGAGCACACACCCAGCCTGGCGCGGGCGGAGTGGGAGCACATCCAGCGGGTGATGGCCGACTGCGACGGCAGCGTGAGCGAGGCCGCCCGGCGGCTGGGCCTGCACCGCCGCACGCTGCAGCGCAAGCTGTATAAGGACCCGCCCCGGGACTGAGCCCCGCGTCCGAGCACAGCCACCCGGGCCCGCCGGTGCGACGATTTGTCGCATTCCCCATCCGCCCCCGAGCGCGTAGGTACGCCCCGTCATAGACGGAGGTCCCATGCGACTGCGCACCCTGGCCCTGCTGGCCTGCTTCACCCTGCCCCTGGCCGCCTGCGGCGACGACGACTCGACCCCCGCGGGCGAGATGCAGCACGACGACGGCATCACCCGCTCCGAGAGCGGGAACTTCATGCTGCACCCCATGATGGCCGACTGGGCGCCCACCACCGGCGACCACACCGTGCGTTTCCACCTGATGAACGCTGACGGCGCGGTGCAGGCCAGCGCCTTGACCGTGGAGCCCTGGATGCCGGACCACGGCCACGGCTCCTCCGCCGTGCCCGTGGCCACCGACATGGGCAGCGGCATGTGGGAGGTGAGCAGCCTGGTGTTCACCATGCCCGGCGCCTGGGAGCTGCGCTTCGAGGCCACCATCGAGGGCGCCGTGGAGCGCTTCGTCATGCCCGTCACGGTGCAGTGAGCCGGGCGAGCCGATCGTGATCCGCGCGCTGCTGCTGATGGGCCTGCTGTCACCCGGCGCAGCCTGGGCCCAGGCCTGCTGCACGGGCACGGGCGCCGGCGAGTTCGGGGTGGTGGGCCGCTGCCGCCAGGCGGTGCTCGGCGCCTCGCTCAGCTACACCCACGCGCTGGCCAGCTTCGACAAGGCGGGCGAGCGCCAGCCGCTCGAGGACGCCATCGCCGACGACGTGGTGTGGACCGTAGGCGGCGGCGCCCGCATCACCCCCGCGTGGCAGATCCACGGCAGCGTCCCCCTGCGCCTGCAATACCGCGGGTTCACCGGGCTGGACGCTGACACCCAGGTGGGCCTGGGCGACGTGACGCTGGGCACCCGCTACCTGGCCGTCACCGATCCCATGACCGGCATCTCCCAGAGCCTGCTGCCCTTCGTGGACCTGCTGGCGCTGGTGCGGCTGCCCACCGGCCGCGCCCCCGAGGCGACCGAGGTGCCCACCGGCGCCGACGTGATGGGCGCCGGCGGCTATGAGCTCACCCTGGGCGTCCGGGTGAGCAAGTTCATCACCCCCAACCACGCCCTGGTGGTGAACGGCAGCGTGGGCCTTCGCCCCGCTCGCGATCTGGACCTGCCGGGCGGCACGCGGCGCTTCGCGCCTGGCCAGGTGGGCAACCTGCACCTGATGTACCTGTACGTGCACAGCCTGTGGTGGTCGGGCGGCTTGCACGCCACCGGCCGCTGGACGGGGGACGCCGCCGAGGACGGGGTGACCGTACCGGACTCCGGCTCGGCGCGGACCCGCCTGGGCGCCCACGTCACCTACGCCCTCCAGGTACCCTACTGGGAGATCACCGGCGCGGTGTGGCTGGACCCCTGGTGGGACCACGGCGCGGCCAACCAGCCCTTCGTGGGGCCCACGGCCTCGCTCACGCTGCAGCGGAGCTGGCTGTAGCCGGCGGTCGGCGCGTGGCCAGCTCAGTCAGCGCCGGATCATGAACCACAGCAGGCCCAGCGCGTCGGGCGGCAGGGCGTCGGCCTCGGGCCAGTCGCTCTCCACGAACCACACCCGGCCGCGGCCCAGCTCGCGGTAGCCCAGCGACACGCGGTCGGCGTCCCAGCCGCCCAGGCGCACCAAGCCCGGCACGCCGGCCAGGTCGGCGCCGCAGCCCCCCAAGCGGTCGCCCCGCGGGTCCAGGCGGTTGCGCTGCCACACCCAGTGCGCGGCGTCGTGCAGCACCGGTGGGCGCAGGTCGCCGCCGCAGTCGCCCTGCGGCTCGCCCAGGACCATCCGCTGGCCGAAGGCTGCCTCCAGCAGCGCGCCCGACTGGCCCGCCGACCCCACCACTCGGCCGCCGCCCGCGATCCAGGCCGCCAGGCCCTCAATGGCCCCGACCGGCGCGTCGGCGCCCAGCACCAGCACGTCGGCGTCGGCCACATCGCAGCGGTCCTCCACCTGCGCCTCGGGGGGCAGCGGGAGGGCGCCGAAGCGCCCGCAGCGGTGCACCCGCAGCGCCGGCCAGGGGCAGGTGTCGGCCACCCAGGCCGCCGCCGGGCGCAGGGCGTCGGCGAGCAGGGCCGCGCCCAGGGGGCTCAGCGCGCGGTCTTCGATGGCCCCGAACGCCACACCCGCCATGAGCACGCTGCCGTCGCAGCGGCGCGCCCGCGCCATCACCGGGTGGCCCGCCGGGTCGCCGTTCCCGTTGGCCACCCGGGCGATGGGCGCCACCGCGTCGGCCGGGCCGAGCGGGCCAAGGGAGGACAGCCGCGCCCGCTGCGGCGCCCGGAGTTCATAGGGGCTGGGCAGCCCGCCCCACAGCGGATCGGGCAGGCCATCGGTGCGCTCGGCCGCCAGCCCCGTCCCGTCGGCCGGCGCGGGCTCGACGGCCACGGCCAGCCAGTCCAACCCGGCGGCGCCCAGGGCCTCTACGGCGCCGTCGGTGAGCACCACGTGGCCCCCGTCGGCCGAGAAGGTGGCCAGCGCCAGCAGCGCCTCGGGATCGGCCTGCGCCCAGTCGGCCGCCGCGCCGTCCAGCCACACGGCGTCCAGCTCGGCGCGGGTCAACGCCGCCGGAGGCACCACCACCAGGGGGGCCACCGACAGGGGCTCGGGCGCCCCCTGATCGTGGTGCAGGCGCGCCAGCCGCCCCGTCGGGGCCTCGCGGGCGTACATCAGCCACTGCCCCTCCAGGTCGGGCCCCTGGGCCAGGCCGCAGCGGCGCTCGCCCCGCCACGCGCCCCAGGCGGTGGGATCGGCGCCCTCCGGGCGGCCCTCCAGCGAGATCAGCAGCTCCCCCGGGGTGTCGCAGGCGGGCTCCAGCGCGATGACCCCCTCGGCCCGCCGCCCCGTGCGCAGGTCGAGCCGCCCCGCCACCGCCGCGTCCAGGCACTCGGCCTCGCCCCGGGCCAGCGAGCCCAACAGGTCCAGGCCCGTCACCACCAGATCCACGTCCAGGGGCGCGCGGGGGTCGTCGGTGTACCCCACCCGGCAGGCCACCCGCAGCTCCAGCGCCTGGCCCAGCTCGGTCAGGCCCGCCCACGGCGTGGCATCCCCCTCGGCAAGCGACGCCGCGGTCATCAAGCCCGCCCCCCAGGGCCCCAGCCGCTCGGCGAGGGGCGCGCGGGCGTTGCCGATCAAGGTCCAGCCGCCGCCGGCGGTGGTCTGGTCGCACCAGAACCAGTCCACCCGCCCGTCGCGACCCAGCCGCCGCCGGCCGTCGTGCAGGGCGCCCACCCGCAACGCGTGCCGGCAGCTCTCGTAGATCCGGCAGTCGTCCAGGGCTGGATCGCAGGCGGCGCAGTCGGCGACCCCCTCGTCCACCTGCCCGTCGCAGTCCTCGTCCAGGCCGTCGCACCGCTCCAGTGGGGCGGGGCCGCAGCCGCCGCAGGCGTTCAGCACGCCCTCGTCCACCTGCCCGTCGCAGTCGTTGTCGGCCCCGTCGCACGCCTCGGCGGGGGCATCGCCGCAGGCCCCACAGGCGTTCAAGGTGCCCTCGTCCACCTCGCCGTCGCAGTCGTTGTCGACCCCGTCGCACGCCTCGGCAGGCACGTCGCCGCAGGCCCCACAGGCGTTCAGCGTGCCCTCGTCCACCGCCCCGTCGCAGTCGTTGTCGGCCCCGTCGCACGCCTCTTCCACCGGCGTGCACAGCGCCTCGGCCCAGCGGGTGACTCGCCCGTGGGCCACCGCGATGGCCACCCCCGGGACGCGGGCGCCGTCCCGCCACAACCCATAGGCGCCCACCGCCAACACCAGGCGGTTCGGGCCCACCGCCAGCGCCGCTTCGGCGTCCGCGCGCCCCACCGCCAGCCCGGCCACCGGCGCGGTGATCTCCAGCCGCCCCACCGCCTCGACTGCGACCTCGGCGGTCACCTGGGCCCCCGCCGCCAAGGGCCCCACGGTCTGCGCGCCGCGCCAGCGCTCCACCTCGCCGTCGAAGGCCAGCACGCTCAGCGCCACGGGCACCCCGGCGGGCAAGGGCACGAAGACCCGGTCCCCCAGCGGCGCCTCGAAGCGCTGGAGGCCGCCCGGCGTGACCTGCACCTCCACCGCCGACACCGGCCCCAGCCGAGCGTCGAGGGCGAACACCGCCGTAGCCACTTCGGGCGCCGGCGGCGCACAGGCCGCAACCCCCATGGCCAACAAAGCCGCCCAAAGGGGCAGTCCCCTCACAGCCCCCGTCATGGCGTGCCCTCCGGCCGCAAGATCAGGTCCACGCCGGTCGGCCCGGGCGCGGATCCCGGCGCCGCCCCCGGGACCACCCACGGATCGCTCGCCTCGGGCAGGATGGGCGACGCGTCGCCCGCCCCCCGACCGCCGGGGGCCAGCGCGCCCGGCGGCGCCACGGCGTCCAGATCGTCAAACCAGTGGGGCACCTCGGGCTCGGCCGCGAAGCGCACCTCGGGCGGCAGCTCGGTCACCACCAGGCGCCCGTCCACCAGCCGCACCCGCGCCCGGCGGCCGGGCTGAATCCGCTGCCGATCCCCGCTGGGGGCCGACACCTCCAGCGGGCGCCCCGCGGCCGCAACGGCCGTGTCGAACTGGCCCGCCAGCAGGGCCACCCGCACCGCCTCGGGCGCCTGCTGCACATCGAAAAGCGCCATCGAAATGCGCAGGCGCGTCTTCTCGCCCACGCCCAGCACGGTGCGATCCACGAAGCGCATCTCGGTCTTGCTCCGGGCCCCGGTGCGGATCAGGTCCAGCAGGGCCAGCCCGTCGTCCAGGGCCGCGGGCGTCCACGCCGCCTTGGCCTCGCCCTGGTGGTGCACCGCCCCCACCAGATCCGTCACCACCGCCACCGCGGGCGACCGGGCCGCGGCCGGGCCCGGCGCGCCCAACAGCAGCCCCAGGCCGAATCCGCACAGCGCCGCCCTCGCCGCCCACCTCATCGGCTCACCTCCACCGTCAGCCCCGCCACCCAGCGGTCCCAGTCGCCCGCGCTCAGCCACGCGCCGTGCCCCAGCAGGCTCCACGTGCCGTCGATGCGCCAGCGCCCGTCCAGCCGCGCCCGGGGGCGCAACGCGTCGAGCCCATCCCGGGCCCCCACGCCGCCGAGCGCGCTCACCACCGCCGGGCCCAGCAGCAGCTCCACCTGAGCGTCGGCGCCCAGCTCGTCCCCGCCCCGCGGGTGGTCCACCCGCAGCGCCGCCAGCCGGGCCGTGGCCCGCCAGCGCCGGGCGTGGGTGGTCGCGCCGGCCGCGATCTCGCCCAGCCAAGCCTGACCCCCCTGGGCCTGGGGCAGCCAGAAGCCCAACCCCCGCGCCTCGATCCACGGGCTCAGCCGCGAGGGCCGCGCGCCGTACCACAGGCCCGCGCCGCCCCCCAGGTGGTGGGGCTCACCCCACCGCCCCGCCAAGCCCCCTCGGCCCTCCAGGCGCAGCGCCAGATCCCCCGGCCCCAGCGCCCGGGCCAGGCGGGCCTCCAGGCGCAGCAGGGTGCGGTCCTGGTCGGCGGCGGCCTGTGCCAGGTGTCCGGTGCGATCCACCGCGCCCGCCAGCCCCAGCCGCCACGGACCCCGGGCCCGGCGCCAGTCCGCCCCGGCCCCCACCACCAGCCGGGCGCTGGCCGTGCCCTGCGGATCCAGCGCGTCCACCGCGGGCACCGCGTGGCTGTCCCACGCCGCCCCCACCCAGCCCCGGGCCCCCCAGCCCTCGCCCCCGGTCCGGCCCAGCCGCCGCAGCGCCTCGGCCGCCATGCGGGCCACGGGCGGGGGCGCCTCGTCCGCCACCCGGCGCAGCGCCGCGGTGGCCTCGGCCAGCCGACCCCGGCGCACCGCCACCCCCGCCAGCACCAGGTGGGGCCGCAGCGCCTTGGGCCAGCGCGCCAGCACCCGCTGCGCCTCGCGCTCGGCGCCGTCGGCGTCGCCCGCCCGCAGAAGCTGGTGGGCCCAGGCCAGCCGCAGGCCCGGCCGGTCGGGCTCGGCCTGCACCGCGGCCTCGGCCTGCCGCAGCGCGCTGGGCTGCGCCAGCCCCAGCACCAGCAGCAGCGCGATCACGCCGGCACCCACACGCGGAAGCGCGCCCCTTCCACCGTCGCCGTGCCCCCGTGGGCCTCGGCGGCCAGCCGCACCAGCGCCAGCCCCAGCCCCGTCCCCCGGCCCGGGCCCGCCGCGTTGAAGCGCTCGAAGATCGCCTCGGCCCGGTCGGCCGGCACCCCCGGCCCCGCGTCCTCCACGTGGAACGCCCACCCGCCCGCCTCGGCGGCCACGCCCACCGCGACGGGGCTCGCCCCGTGGCGCACGGCGTTCACCAGCAGGTTCACCAGCACCCGCTCCATCAGCCCGCGGTCCACCAGGGCCTCCACCGGCTCGTCCGGCACCTGCACCTGCACCGCGAACCCCTGGGCGTCCGCCAGGGCGCGCACCTGGGCCACCGCCGCCAGCAGCAGCTCGCCCACCTCCACCGGCGCCCGCTGGGCCGTCACCCCGCCCGCCGACAGCCGCGCCAGATCGAGCTGCTGCTCGATGGTGCGCAGCAGGGCCACGCAGCGCTGCCGCACCTCGCCCACCAGGGCCTGGTCCTCGGCCTCCAGGCTGCCCATCTCCAGCACCGACAGCAGGGTCACCACGTTGCCGATGGGGCCCTTCAGATCATGGATCACCATGTGGGTCATGGCGTCGCGCGCCGCCTCGGTCTCGCGGAGCTGCGCGTTGGTGGCCCGCAGCGCCGCCTCCCGCTCGGCGATGGCCGCCACCGCCTGCTGGAAGGCCTGACCCAGGGCGCGCACCTCCCGGGGCCCGCCCTGGGGCAGGTCCCCCAGCGCGTCGCCGTAGCGACCCTCGCGCAGCTCGCCCGTGGTCTGCTGCAGCCGCCGGAGCGGGCGGGCGAGCGCCAGCCCCACCGCCAGCGCCACCAGCAGCCCGCCCACCGCCACGGCCGCGCTGATGCGCACGATCCGGCCCAGGTACCGCGCCCGCCGCGCGTTCAGGCCCTGCGGCGACAGGCGCAGCCGCACCAGGCCCACGGTGGCCTTCATCCCCTCGTCATCGGGGGGCCCCGTCACCGGGTACACCACCCGCGCCGCGTCCCCCTCGAAGGCCGGCAGCCCGAAGTCGCGCCGGGCCAGCAGCCGGCCCAGATCGTCGATCACCGTGACCCGGGCCACGTCGTCTTCCTCCCACACGGCGTCCACGATGCGCTGCGCCCCGTCCTCATCCCCCGCCAGCACGGGCTCGGCCAGCCGCACGGCCAGCCCCCGCGCCACCGCCAGACCGCGGGCCTCCAGGTTGACCTGCAGGTCGTGGGTGGCCGCCTGCGTCAGCCCCCAGCCAATGGCCGCGCTGGTGCAAAGCACCAACGCGAAGCCGAACAGCACCAGCCGCGCCGACAGGCTCATTCGCCGCGCATACGGTCGACCTCGATGCCGTAGCGCTGCACCAGATCGTGGAAGCTCTTGCGCTCCCGCCCGGCCCGCCGCGCGGCACGCGACACGTTGCCCCCGGCGGCCAGCAGCGCCGCCTCGATGTAGGCCTTTTCAAAGTCGTGGATCAGGGCGTCCTTGGCCTCGCCCAGCGGCACGTCCAGATCGGGCACGAGCCCGGCGCCGCCCGCGCTGCGCGCCCGCCCGTCATCCAGCTCCAGGTCGTCGGGCCCGATGGTGGGGCCCGCCGCGAAGATCGCCGCCCGCCGCACCACGTTCTCCAGCTCCCGCACGTTGCCGGGCCAGCCGTGGGCGGTGAGCTTCGCCATGGCCTCGGGCGTGAAGCGCACGTCGGGCCGGTTGATGCGCGTGCGGGTGCGCGCCAGGGCGTGCTCGGCCAGCAGCGACACGTCCTCGCGCCGGTCCCGCAGCGGCGGCAGGTGCAGCGGCACCACGTTCAGCCGGTAGTACAGGTCCTCGCGGAAGTCCCCGTCCTCGATGGCCGCCCCCAGGTCGCGGTGGGTGGCCGCCACGATGCGCACGTCCACGCGCACCGAGCGCGCGCCGCCCACGGGTCGCACCTCGCCCTCCTGCAGGAAGCGCAGCAGCTTCACCTGCAGCGACAGCGGGATGTCGCCGATCTCGTCGAGAAACAGCGTGCCCCCGTCGGCCTCCACCACCAGCCCGCGCTTGTCGGTGCGGGCGTCGGTGAAGGCGCCGGCCGCGTGCCCGAACAGCTCGCTCTCCAGCAGGTTCTCGGGCAGCGCGCCGCAGTTCACCGCCACGAAGGGCCGGGCCCGGCGGGGCGACAGATCGTGCAGCGCTCGGGCCACCAGCTCCTTGCCCGTGCCCGTCTCGCCCAGCACCAGCACCGTCTCGTCCACCCGCGCCACCAGGGGCAGGCGGTCGAGCACCCGGCGGAAGGCGGGCGCCTCGCCCACGATCTCGCGGCTGGGGGTACCCGCCTCGCCCAGCCGCTGGCGCAGGGCCACCACCTCGCCCGCCAATGCGGCGTGGGCCAGCGCGTGCTCGATGCGGGGCAGCAGCACGTCGGGCTCCAGGGGCTTGCGCACGAAGTCCGTGGCGCCCTGCCGCATCAGCGCGACGGCGGTGTCGATGGTGCCGTGGTTGGTGATCATCACCACCGGCAGGGTCGGCCAGCGCCGCCGGATCTCGGCCAGCAGATCCGCGCCGCTGCCCGCGCCCAGGTTCAGATCGGCGAGCACCAGCTCCACCGCCTGCGCCGCCAGCACCGCCAGCGCGGCCTCCACCGAGTCGGCCGTCAGCACCTCCGACGCCACCGGGCCCAGCATGCGCGCAGCCATGCGCCGGATCAGCGGCTCGTCGTCCACCACCAGAATGCGTGCGCTCGCCATGGAAGCCCTCTCCTGCAATCGCCGTTCCGTGATCCGACCGTGCGTACCCGGATCACCCGGGCAGCGCGCGCATATACCACAGGCGCCCACCGCCCACGCAGCGGCACCGGGGCCGCGACCTCTCGCCGCCAGGCCCTGCCGCCCGGTGTGGGTCCGCCCCCCCACGGCTGGGGGCTCCATCCCCCACCAGCGGGCCAGAAACACCTGAAATACCTGAGAAATCCGCTGGCACGCCCTCTGCAACCACCCTTCACCAGCGGCGAACAGGCCGCCCAACCTTCAAAACCGCACCCCGTTTGGTGCACCCAGCCGGCTGCCGCGTGCAGCCCAGGAGTCCTGACCATGAAGCGCCTCAACCTGACCCTCGCCGCCCTGACCCTCGCCGCCCTGCCCGCCACCGCCGGCGCCGTCAAGCTGGGCTGCCAGAACGGCTACGTCGTCGTCGAGTGCAACGACGGCACCATCTTCACCTGCAGCGCCGGCGGCACGCAGATCGACTGCTTCGACGACGCCGCCAACATGGCCATCTACGCGGCGGGCTGCGCCGACCACGGCGGTTTGGCCGGCCTGACCAACTCCATGACGTGCTCGGTGGACTACGAGCTGGTGGTCGTCGACGGCGACGACGGCGACAGCGGCGAGCCCGCCCCGATCCGCAGCCGCTGAGCCCCCCGACCCGCCGCCCCCCGCGGCGGCGGGTCGCCCACCCCGCCCCTGCGGGCCGCGCCGGTGGGGGGTCGCCCCCCCAACCGTGGGCCGCGCGCCCCCCACACCCGGCCCCCACCCCCGCCCGTCCGCCACGGCGACGTGGGCCGCACGCCCCTGGCACGGCCGCTGCACCGCCACTCCGCGCCGCACTCCCGCGTCCGCTGCGCGCTGGCAGCCTTGGAGGCCACATGGCTCGACCGCACTCGACGACCACCACCCTCATCTTGGCCGCGCTCTTTAGCACCGGCTGCATCCCGCCTGGCGGTGGTGGCGGCTCGGGCGGCGGCGGCGGGGTGGATGCCGACGCCGTAGGCTCGGGCGGGGCCGGCGCCGAGGACGCCGCGCCCAGCGGGCCGGGCGGCGACGCCGGAGCCGCGGGCGGGGCGGGCGGCGCAGGGATGGGCGGCGCGGGGATGGGCGGCGCCGGGGCAGGCGGCCCGCCCGGCGGGGGGCCCTTCGTCTGCGGCGAGGACGTCTCCTTCCTGGGCCAGAACTACCGCGACGCGCCGCCCAACGGCGGCAACGCCGTCTTCGAGCCCTACCGGGCCAGCTTCGACACCGGCCTGGCGGCCGCCATGGCGCAGGCCCGCCAGGCTGACGCAGCGACGCCGATCGACGTGCGGATCACCGGCGTGGTGGTCACGGCCACCATGCCCGACCGCCCCGTGGACTCGCCCCGCAGCCAGACCCGCTTCTGGGTCGCCGACGGCGTCGCCAACGGCGAGGTGGCCCTGCCCCCCGATCTCACCGAGGGCGTGGCCGACTTCCCCATCCGCGCCGGCCAGCGGATCTCGTTCACCGCCACCCAGGTGCAGCGCTTCCACGGGCAGCCGCAGATCTCGGGCGCCACGGGCTGGGCCCTCGAGGTCGATGAGGCGGATGTCTACATCACCGAGCCCACGGATCCGCTCCGGTTCGAGAGCGATCTGGCGCGGATCGTGCGTCTGACGGGCACCCTGCGCGGCGACGGCGCCCCCTGCGGCGGCGACAGCCGCTGCTGGACGCTGGAGATGGAGCCGGGCTGGAGCGAGACCCTGCGCAGCGCCAGCGACCGGCTGGCCCGGGGCGACTGCGTCACCTTCGTGGGCCCGGTGTCGGCCTTCGGCGGCACCGCGCAGCTCGACACCTTCAACTACGACTGGATCCACATCGAGCGCCCGGACTGAGCGCCCGGCGCCGTGCCCCCAATTGTGGGGGGTGGCCCCCCCACCCCGCCCCCCATCACGCCAAAAGCCCAATGATTCCGGCCAGCACGATGGCTGCAGACTTCCCTGACGACGGCGGCGGGCTCACCCCCGCCGCACCCGAGACCGCCCCTGAATGCGCTGACCGGCTGCCTGACGCAGCCCCACTGGAGACCCCATGAACCGCATGCAGCTCGCCCTCGCCGCCCTGACCTTCGCGCTCCTCCCCGCCACCGCAGGCGCCGTCAAGCTCGTCTGCCAGGGCGGCTACCAGGTGGTGCAGTGCAACGACGGCACCATCTTCACCTGCACCGCCGGCGGCCAGCAGATCGACTGCTACGACGACGCGACCAACATGGCCGCCTACGCGCAGGGCTGCGCCGAGCACGGCGGGCTGGCGGGCCTGGTGAACTCCATGGAGTGCTCGGCGGACTTCGAAGACGACGTCGTGCACGGCGACGACGGCGAGCCCATCGAGGAGATCATCCCCATCCGCCGCCGCTGAGCACCTGAGCACCGGGCCCACTGGGCCCACCGGGTCCACCGAGCCGGCGGCGACGCCTGGCCGTCCTCCCCAGCGCAGGCGCATGTGGACCCCCGACCGCCAAGGGGCCCCATGCGCCTGCGCACCTTTCCCCTCGCACCCGCCGGCGCCCGACTGGGCGTGCAGTGCGCGTTGAAAACCCCGGCTCCGGAGGCCCCCATGTCATCCCCCATGGTCCACGCCAGCTTCGTCCGCGTCATCCTGGCCGGTGCCCACCGGCTCGACCTGGACACCGCCGCCCTGATCCGCCGGGCCAACCTGCTGCCCGAGCCGCTCGAGGCCGCCGACGGGCGCGTGCCGCAGACTGCCGTGCATGGGCTCTGGGAAGCGCTCTGCCAGACGCTGGACGACCCCGCCGCGGGCCTACGAGTGGCGGCGGCCGGCCCCACCCGCGCCCTGGGGGTGCTGGAGTACGCGGTGCGCCACTGCCGCACCCTGGGCGAGATCTGCGAGCGGCTGGCCCGCTTCGCGCCCCTCATCAACCCCGCCGGGCAGATCGCCCTGCGACGGGAGCCGGGCGGCCTGCGGGTCATCTACCGCGACCTGGACCACCCGGTGCCCACCCGCTGCGCCGTCGACTTCGTGCTGGGCTACCTGCTGCACCGGCTGCGGGCCTTCACCGGCCACGCCCTGTACCCGCTTGAGATCAGCTTCCAGCACCGCGAGCCGGCCGATGCCGCCCCCTACCGCCGCTTCTTCCGCGGCCCGGTGCGCTGGCGCCAGCCCACCAGCAGCATGCTGTTCAGCCACGCCCAGCTGCGGGTGCCCGTCCAGGCGCCCGACACCGAGCTGGCCACGCTCATGCAGCAGCTTGCCGAGGAGCGGCTGGCCCGGCTGACCGTGGGGGCCACCCCCTGCCTGGCGGCGCAGGTGCGCGACCAGCTCAAGGCCCTGCTGCCCCAGAACCAGGGCACGCTGGACGAGGTGGCCCGCCGGCTGGGCCACTCGGGCCGCACGGTCCAGCGGCGGCTTCAGGCAGAGGGCACCCACTTCAAGGCCCTGCTGGCCGAGGTGCGCATGGAGTTGGCGGCTGGGCTGCTGGGCGAGGGCCAGCTCCCCGTGGCCGAGGTGGCCTGGCTGACGGGCTTCAGCGGGCCCAGCGCCTTCCACCGGGCGTTCCGCGGTGCCTACGGGCTCACCCCCGGCGCCTGGCGCGAGGCGGCCTGCGCGAGCGGCGGCTGATCGGCCCCCCGCTCAGGGCGCGCCACGCCGGCCACGCCCGCGCACGCTGCCGTTCCATGGCGCGCCCCGCTGGCGTAGGGTCTGGCCATGCCCGATTGGCTCAACGACATCTGGCAGGTGGCCCCGGCCCGCGCTGCGATCATCCTCGCCGGCACCTTCCTGCTCGCCGGCCTGCTCGAACGCGGCATGCGCTGGGGCTTCGGCCTGCTCAACGCCCGCACCCGCTGGCAGCTCCCCGAGCAGGTGCTGGACGCCGTGCGCCGGCCCACCTTCGTCACCGTGCTGGCCCTGGGCGCCGAGTGGGCCAGCCGCGAGGGGCACCTGCACGAGCGGGTGGTCTTCGTGGTGCGCGCGGTGCTGGCCACGGTGGCCATCATCCTGTGGACCTGGGCGGGCATGCGCCTGGCCTCGGCGGCCCTGCACCGCCGCAGCCGCAACGGCCTGCCCGGCCTCATCCAGCCCAGCACGCTGCCCGTCTTCGACATCATGGCCAAGGTCACCGCCATGGCGGTGGGCCTGTACCTGGTGTTCCTGGCCTGGGACATCAACCTCACCGCCTGGCTGGCCTCGGCCGGCGTGCTGGGCATCGCGGTGGGCTTCGCGGCCAAGGACACCCTGGCCAACCTGTTCGCCGGCATCTTCATCCTGGCCGATCGGCCCTACCAGCTCGGCGACTGGATCGTCCTCGGCGAGCTGCGCGGCCGGGTCACCCACATCGGCGTGCGCTCCACCCGGCTGGTCACCATCAACGACATCGAGATCACCGTGCCCAACGCCATGATCGCCGAGGGCAAGATCGTCAACGAGGCCGGCGGCCCCCAGCGCGCCTTCCGCATGGCGGTGAGCGTGGGCGTGGCCTACGGCAGCGACATCCAGGCGGTGCGCGACGCCCTGATGGAGGCCGCCCGCGCCCAGGCCGCTCTGCTGGCCGACGACCCGCCCCCGGTGGTGCGCTTCATGGCCTTCGGCGACTCTTCGCTGGACTTCACCCTGTACGTCTACGTCGAGGATCCGGGCCGCCGCGAGCTGATCCTCGACGCCCTGAACACCGAGGTCTACGCCGCCCTCGCCCAGGCGAACATCACCATCCCCTTCCCGCAGCGCGACGTGTGGTTGCGCAACGCGCCGGGCGGCTGACCGGTGCAGTTCACCGTCCAGCTCTTCATCCAGGCCCACCACCACGGCTTCTACACCGTGCACGTGCTGGGCGAGCCCAGCCTGGTGGTGCACACCGACGACCTGGATCAGGCCCGCGAGGATCTGACCCTGGTGCTGGCCGACCGCTTCGAGCGCATGCACCCGCGCCTGGTGGGCAAGTACGCCGAGGCCGGCGGGCTCACCGCCCACACCGTGCCCGTGCCCGACGCCTTGGTCGTGGACAGCGATGACGGCCCCGAGCCGCGCCCCGCCGAGGCCACCGTGCTGGTGGGCGCCGATCGCCGCTGGTGGCGGGTGCACGCCCCCCGCTGGGACCTGCGCGCCTGGGTGCCGCGCAGCGAGGACGTCGAGGCCGCCGCCTCGGCCCTGCTGGCCGATCACGCCGCCCACCTGCCCGAGGCGCAGCGGCTGGCCCTGCGCCGCGAGGGCGACGAGTGGATCGAGCCCCTGGTGGTCGAGGCCGACGGCGCCCGCCCCGCCCAGTTCCTGGGCACCTGGCGCACCCGCGACTTCCTGCCCGAGCCCGGCCCGCCGAAGGACGCCGAGCCCGACGGCGCCGACGGCGACGAGTCCGAGGACGGCGACGCCCCGAACAAGCCTGGCAAGCACGGCAAGAAGCCCAAGCGGCCGGCCACCCCCAGCCTGGCCCGGGTGGGCGTCGCCCTGCACACCCAGGCCAAGGACGGCGAGCTGGAGCAGGCCTACGGCCGCGACGCCGACGTGCAGGCGCTGCTGGGCCAGCTCGCCTACAAGGGCGCCTGCATCGCGGTGGTGGGCGACCCCGGCGTGGGCAAGACCGCGCTGCTCAACGCCCTGGCCCAGGCCGTCTACCAGCAAACCAAGGACGGCCCCCTGAAGGCCCGCCCGGTGTTCTACGCCGACGCCAGCCGCCTCATCGCCGGCCAGGGCTTCTTCGGCGACTGGCAGCAGCAGTGCCTGGACGTGGTGAACGAGGCCATCGAAGCCGACGCGGTGCTTTACCTGGGCGACCTGCTGGCCCTGCTGGACGCCGGCAAGTCCGCCCACTCCGACCAGAACGTCTCGCTGCTGCTCAAGCCCTACCTGGCCGGCGGCCGGCTGACCGTGGTGGGCGAGGCCAGCACCGCCGCCTGGGCCAAGCTGGAGCTGCGCGACGCCGGGTTCGCCCGCCTGTTCGCCCCCTACCGGGTGGCCGAGCCGCAAGCCTCTGATCTGCCTGGCATTCTCAGCCAGGTGGCCGCCGAGATCGGCGCCGAGACGGGCCTCACCGTGCGGCCCGAGGCCATCGCCGCGGTGGACGAGCTGACCACCCGCTTCCGCAGCGACGGCGCCCGCCTGGGCCAGGCCGTGCACTTCCTGCGGCGCCTGCTGGACGACGCCGCCTTCCAGGCCGAGCAGGCCGAGGACGACCGCCCCCCGGCCCCCATCGGCCGCGCCGCCGTGGTGGCCCGCCTGTGCGCCGAGACGGGCATGCCCGAGTTCCTGATCCAGGACGACGTGCCCCTGGATCCCGCCGCCGTGCAGGCCCACTTCCGCAAGCGCCTGATCGGCCAGGACGACGCGGTGCGCCGCATGACCGATCTGGTGGCGCTCATGAAGGCCGGCCTGGCCGATCTGGGCCGCCCCCTGGGCTCGTTCTTGTTCGTGGGCCCCACCGGCGTGGGCAAGACCGAGATGGCCAAGGCCCTGGCCGAGTTCCTGTTCGGCCGCAAGGACCGCCTCACCCGCTTCGACATGAGCGAGTTCGTGCGCCCCGACAGCGTGCACCGCTTCCTGGGCGACGCCGGCGAGGAGGGCCTGCTCATCGGCCAGATCCGCCGCCAGCCCTTCTGCGTGCTGCTGCTGGACGAGGTCGAGAAGGCCCACCCCGCCGTGTTCGACGTGCTGCTGCAGGTGCTGGGCGAGGCCCGGCTGACCGACCAGGCCGGCCGCACCGCCGACTTCCGCAACACCGTCGTGCTCATGACCAGCAACCTGGGCGTCGAGACCTTCAAGCGCCGCCCCGGCTTCGGCCGCGCGCCCACCGCCGACGCCTTCAAGCAGCACTTCCTGGCCGAGGCCGAGCGCTTCTTCCGGCCCGAGCTGTTCAACCGGCTGGACCACATCGTGCCCTTCCTGCCCCTGGAGGGGCCGGCCATCGACCGCATCACCGGCCGCGAGCTGGCCGCCTTCGCCGAGCGCGAGGGCCTGAAGCAGCGCGGCATCGAGCTGACCCTGGCCGCCGACGTGCACCCCTGGATCGCCGCCCGGGGCGTGGAGCCCCGCTACGGCGCCCGCCCCCTGAAGCGCCTGATCGAGCGGCAGCTCACCGCGCCGCTCGCCCAGCACCTCGCCGGCCGCCGGGTGGCCCCCGGGCACGGCGTGCAGGTGGCCGCCGCCGGCGAGGCGCTGGCCTTCGCCAGCACCGAGGGCCAGGGCCAGCGCGGCCCCGCCGCCGCCCGCAAGGCCGTGCGCGCCTTCCTGGATCAGGTGGGCGTGCTGCGCTGGCAGGTGCAGCAGTGGCTGGACTCGGCCCCCCTGCGCGAGGCCCGCCAGGCCGTGCGCCTGGTGGATCGCCTGGCCAGCCAGCCCCGGTTCTGGGACGACCGCGAGGCCGCCGAGGCCCGCAGCCGGCGGGCGCAGATCGACCGCGTCGTCGTCGAGGGCTTCGAGCGCGCGGGCTCCCAGCTCGCCGGCGTCGAGGACCTGGCCTACGAGGCCTTCCACGCCCGCGACGAGAGCCCCCTGGAGGCCCTGGCCCCCGAGCTGGCCGACGTGGGCGGCAAGCTGGACGACCTGGAGGTGGCCCTGCTGGCCCGCGCCCACACCGATCCCGACCGGTGCGTGCTGTACCTGAAGGCCAGCGAGGACGGCGATCTGCTGCTGCGGCAGGTGATCGAGGCCTACACCGCGCTGGCGCAGGCCAGCGGCTGGGCGCTCGCCGTGCGCACCGCCAAAGAGACGGACTGGGCCCGCGAGGCCCGCAAGGCCCGCGAAGCGAAGGACCGCGCCCGCGCCCGCAAAGGCGGCGACGACGACGACGAGGCCGGCGGCAAGCCCAAGCGCGCCCGCGAGGGCAGCCACCTGGCCGATCCGCGGGCCTGGACCTGGGGCGCCTGGCACGCGCTCGAGGCGACGCCCGCCGACGAGGCCAGCCCCGAGGCCGACCCGGCCACCCACGAGCGGCGCCTGCGCTCGGCCCGCTACACCTTCGTCGACCAGGCCAAAGCCGGCGCCCACACCCGCGTGCGCGCCCTGCGCTTCCAGGGGCCCAACGTGGCCGTCTGGCTCACGCAAGAGGACGGCGCCCACCTGCTCACCGGCCAGTCGGGCGGCGCCACCCCCACCGTGCGGGTGCTCAGCCAGCCCGGCGAGCCCCGCCTGAGCAACCCCGCCGACCTGCGCCTGCCCGCCCACAAGCGGCGGCTCATCCAGGACAACACCCGCCAGGTGCACGACCCGGTCATCGGCCTCAGCGTGCCCTTCAAGAACCTGCTGGCCGAGCCCTACCGCCAGCTCCAGCGCGCCGCCCTGTACCACGGTGTGTTCGGCGAGGGCGCCCACAAGCTCTTCGCCCGGGGGGACGGCTGATGCTCTACGTCCCCGTCTTGGTGTCGGCCGACAAGCGCGGCGTGCACGACGTGCTCCTGCCCGGCATCAGCAGCCAGCGCTGGCGCGGCGTCAGCCTGGCCGAGCTGCTCGACGACGTGGCCCTGGAGCTCATGGAGCAGCTCCCCAAGGCCGAGCCCGCCTCGGTGGCGAAGTACCGCCTGTGCCCCGACCTGGAGCTGCGCCGGGTGAAGACCCAGGTGCGCGTGGGCGGCAGCGACCGCAGCCCCGAGCTGTGGGAGGGCCGGCTGACCGTGGTGGTCACCCACTGGCCCAAGGAGCGCTTCAAGGTCTGCTACGTGCCCCGCCTGGGCGCCCGGCTGCGCTTCGCCGTCAGCCGCACCGCCCACCTGGCCGCGGCCCTCAGCCGGGTGCTCAGCGCCGAGCTGAAGGCCGGCCGCCTGAGCCTCGCCACCCTGGAGCAGGAGGGCTCCCGGGGCTACGAGTACCTCGAAGTGCTCGAGGTGGACGCCGAGCTGCCCACCGTGCTGCCGAGCCGCCCGCCCAAGCGCAAGAAGCCCAAGGGCAAGAAGCCCCGCGGCGCCAAGGCCCGCCAGAAGAAGAAGGCCGAGCCCCGCAAGCGCCGGCTGGTGCCGCCGGTGACCCTGCGCCAGGTGGGCACCGACCTCACCCACCGCGCCATCGACGGCCGCCTGAGCGCCGCCTTTGGCCGCGACGCCCTGGTGCAGCAGCTCCTGAAGCAGCTCGAACGGCCGGGCGCCGCCATCCTGCTCGTCGGCCCCTCGGGCGTGGGCAAAACCGCCATCGTCCACGAGCTGGTGCGCCGCCTGGCCGCCCTGGGCAAGCCGCTGCACGAGCGCACCGACGTGTGGGCCGTGGACGGCAACCGTATCATCGCCGGCATGATGTACGTGGGCGCCTGGGAGCAGCGCACCAAGGACCTGGTGGCCGAGCTCGAGGCCCGCGACGACATCCTGTACGTGGACGACCTGCCCGGGCTGGTCTACACGGGCCGCAGCCGCGACAGCGACACCAACGTGGCCGAGTACCTCACGCCCCACCTGGCCCGCGGCGACCTGCGCATCATCGGCGAGTGCACCGCCGAGCGGCTGGCCGCCGTGCGCGAGGAGGCCCCCGGCTTCTTCAGCCGCTTCCAGATCATCCGGGTGCCCGAGCTGGCCGAGGCCGAGACGCTGATGGTGCTGGTGGACACCCTGCGCGCCATCGAGGCCCGCGAGCCGGTGGTCATCGAGCCCGAGGTGCTCGAGGGCGTGCTGGGCCTGACCCGCCGCTTCCAGCGCCGCGAGGCCCACCCCGGCAAGGCCATCGCCCTGCTCACCCAGCTCGTCACCGACTACGGCCAGGTGAAGACCGACCTGCGCGGCCGCCGCGTCATCGGGCGCGACCAGCTCGTGGATCACTTCGCCCGCCGCACCGGCCTGCCCCGCTTCGTGCTGTGGGAGCAGCAGAGCCGCGAGCACGCCGAGGTGCTCGCCCACTTCGAGCGCCGCATCATCGGCCAGCCCGCCGCCGCCCGCACCGCCGCCGACCTGGTGTGCGTGCTGCAGCAGGGCCTGGACGACCCCGAGCGCCCCCTGGGCACCCTGCTGTTCGTGGGCCCCACCGGCGTGGGCAAGACCGAGACCGCCAAGGCCCTGGCCGCCTACCTGTTCGGCACCGCCGATCGGCTGATCCGCTTTGATATGAGCGAGTTCGGCGATCCGCTCAGCACGGCGCGGCTGTTCGGCGACCGCTTCCAGCCCGAGGGCGAGCTCACCCGGCGGGTGGCACAGCAGCCCTTCTCGGTGGTGCTGTTCGACGAGATCGAGAAGGCCCACCCGCGGGTCTTCGACGCCTTCCTGCAGGTGTTCGGCGAGGGCCGGCTGACCAACGCCGCCGGCCGCACCACCGACTTCTGCAGCACCATCCTGATCATGACCAGCAACCTGGGCGTGGCCGACGCCGAGAAGGGCCTGGGCTTCGCCACCGGCGACCAGCGCACCCGCGACGCCCACTACATCAAGGCCGCCGAGGGCTTCTTCCGCCCCGAGTTCTTCAACCGCATCGACCGGGTGGTGCCCTTCCGCAACCTGCAGCGCGACGACCTGGGCCCCCTGGTGCAGCGCACCCTCGAGGGCATCCTGGGCCGGCGCGGCCTGCGCCGCAGCGGCGTGCTGGTGGACGTGGCCCCCGAGCTGGTGGACCTGCTGGTGGACCAGGGCTTCGACCCCAAGTTCGGCGCCCGCTCCCTGCGCCGCGCCCTGGAGCAGCGCCTCACCGTGCCCCTGGCCGCCCAGCTCATCGGCCAGCCCGTCGACCGCACGACCCTGGTGCACCTGGACCGCTTCGGCGCCGACATCGGCGTCACCGTCTGGGCCCTGGAAGACCCGCCCGTGGCCCACGCCGCGCTGCCCGCCATCGACGACTGGGCCGGCCTGCGCGCCCGGCTCGCCCTGCTGGACCAGGCCCGCGCCGGCCTGCTGCCCCCCGCCCTGGCCGACGCCCTGGCCGCCGAGCGCAGCGCGCTCATCGCGGGGGCCAACGCCCGCACCCTGGACGACGCCGGCTGGGCCCGCCTGAACGCCCTGAACGGCGTGTTCGAGGCCAGCGCCGACGGCCACGGCCTGCCCGATCTGGACGCCCTGCTCGCCCACGCCCACGCCACCTGGGTGGAGCGCTACGACTTCGTGGAAGAGGTGGAGCTGGTGGGCGCGCCCTACGCCGAGATCCGCCGCTGGGACGTGGTGCCCAGCCCCAAGCCCGTGGGCACCCAGCGCCCGGTGGAGCGGGCCGTGCAGCGCCTCACCCGCGAGGCCGTAGCCGACGCCGAGGGCGCCACCGCCCTCCTCGCCAGCCTGGCCGCCCGAGTGGACGCCCTGCAGCACCCCAGCGCCCAGCGCCTGGTGCGCTTCCTGCCCGCCACCCCCGACGGCCCCAGCCAGCGCTGGGCCGCCGCCCTGGCCGCCGCCTGGCGCCGCGGCGTGGGCCAGCGCGCCCAGGCCACCGGCTTCGTGCGCTGGCCCGACGGCTGGTGCGCCTGGGACGCGCGCCCCTGGACCCCCGAGGCCGGCGTTCTGCCCGACGGCTTCGCCCTGCGCGTCACCGGCAGCCAGCTCGAGCGGCTGCTGGACCCCGAGCTGGGCTTCCACCTGCGCCTGGAGCACGTGGGCGGCGACCTCGAGGCCAACCTGGCCCGGGTCGAGGCGGTGCCGGGCGACGGCGATCCCGTGGACCGCCTCACCGCCGCCGACCAGGCCTTCGCCGCCTGGCGCGCGGCCCGCCGGGCGGGTGAAGCCGGGCCCACCCCGCGCCCCGCCCTGCCCATCGCCCGCCGCTACGCCGCCGGCGACCCACTCGGCGATCTGGTGGCCGCCGCCGACGCCCGCGCCCTGCAGGCCTTCTGGGCCCAGGCCCCCGGGGAGGCGCCGTGAAGACCCGCTTCCATCTGTTCCTGCGCCAGCACGCCAACGACTGGCTCACCGCCACCGTGCTCACCGCGCCGCACATCGCCGCCTTCGGCCCCGATCTGGCCAGCCTGAAGCCCCAGCTCGCCGAGGCCCTGGCCCAGGAGCTGGCCGACGGCCACCTGAAGGCCCACGGCCACTGGCACGAGGATCTCAGCCGCCGCGCCCTGGAGCTGGAGCTGCGCGCCGTGCAGCACCAGCGCCTGATCCGTGTGCCCATGCGCTTCTCGCTGGTGGTGCGCCCCGTCGCCCACGTGGACGATCTGTTCGAGGTGTGGGTGCCGCGCCTGGGCGAAGTGTTCACCATCAAGGGCGCCGAAAACATCGAGCCCTGGGCCGAGGAGGTCATCCGTGGCGCCCTGCACCTGAAGGACGTCGAGACTCTGTTGCCCCTGCAGCGGGCCCGCGGCGAGCGCCTGGAGCCCCTGGAGGTCACCTGGTCGCGCCCCAAGCCCAAGGCCGAGAAGCGCCAGACCTGGCGCGCGCAGGCCGAGGACGAGGCCGAGCAGGCCCGCGCCCACCCGCTGGCCCAGGTGGGCGTGGAGCTGGTGGGCGAGGCCCGCGACGGCGCCATCCCCCGGGCCGACTTCCGCGACGACGTGCTGCAGCAGCTCCTGGCCATCCTCGACGCCGGCCACGACCGCAGCGTGCTGCTCACCGGCCCCACCGGCGTGGGCAAGACCGCCCTGGTGCACGAGCTGGCCCACCGGGTGGCCGCCGGCACCGTCCCCCGCCGCCTGCAGGACGTGCCCCTGTGGCACATCACCGGCGGGCGCATCATCTCGGGCATGAAGTACCTGGGCCAGTGGCAGGCCCGCGCCCGCGAGATCGTGCAGGCCATCCGTGCCGAGCGCGGCATCCTGTACGTGGACAGCCCGCTGGAGCTCATGACCGCCGGCGACGCCAAGACCGGCATGGACGTGGCCAGCTTCCTGCTGCCGCCCATCCGCAGCGGCGAGATCACCGTCATCGCCGAGACCACCCCCGACGCCCTGCTGCTGGCCGAGCAGCTCAACGCCCCCTTCGTGGCCGCCCTGCGCCGCCTGCCCGTGCCCCCCTTCCCCGCGGCCCAGGCCCAGGCCGTGCTCGAGCGCGCCGCCACCCGCATGGAGAAGACCTACCGGGTGCAGTTCACCGCCCCCGCCCTGGGCCGCGCGCTGGATCTGTTGGCCCGCTTCGGCCAGCACGACGCCCTGCCCGGCTCGGGCCTGCGCCTGCTGGAACAGATGGCCCGCCTGAACGCCGGCCAGCGCAAGCGCCTCACCCTGACGCCCGCCCACGCCGTGAAGGCCTTCGCCCAGGCCACCGGCTTCAGCGAGACCCTGGTGGATCCCGACGTGCCCCTGGACGCCGCCGCCGTGCGCGCCCACTTCGAGGGCGGCGTGGTGGGCCAGCGCGAGGCCACCGACCGCCTCACCGAGCTGGTGATGATCATCAAGGCCAGCCTGGACGACCCCGAGCGCCCCCTGGGCTCCTTCCTCTTCATGGGCCCCACCGGCGTGGGCAAGACCGAGTCGGCGCTCACCCTGGCCGAGTATCTGTTCGGCGCCCGCGACCGTGTGATGCGCTTCGACATGAGCGAGTACGGCTACCCCGGCGCCGCCCAGCGCCTGGTCGGCTTCGGCCGCACCGAGGGCGAGCTCACCCGCAAGGTCCGCCAGCAGCCCTTCTGTGTCATCCTGCTCGACGAGATCGAGAAGGCCTCCGGCGAAGTGTTCGATCTGTTGCTGCAGGTGCTGGGCGAGGGCCGCCTCACCGACGGCACCGGCCGCACCGTCAGCTTCCGCCACGCCATCCTGATCCTCACCAGCAACCTGGGCGCCGGCGAGCAGCGCCGCATCGGCCTGAGCCCCGCCCAGCCCCAGGCCATGGCCCAGCACTACCGCGAAGCCGCGCAGGCCTTCTTCCGCCCCGAGTTCGTGAACCGTTTGGACTTCCTGGTGCCCTTCGCCGCCCTGGACGCCGACGCCATCCGGTCCATCGCCGCCCGCATGCTCGACCGCGCGCTCAGCCGTGAAGGGCTCGGTCGGCGGGGGCTGACCGCCACCTGGGATCCCAGCGTGCTCGACCTGCTCATGGCGCACGGCTACGAGCCCAAGTACGGCGCCCGGCCCATGAAGCGCGCCATCGAGCAGCATGTGCTGGTGCCCCTGGCCCGCTGGTTGCTGGGCGCCGAGGTGGGCACCGGCGCCACGCTGGAGTTGGCTGCCAGGGACGGCGCTGTGCAGATCAGGGCTGCGGCGCCACCGGCGCCGTAGCTTGTTCACGGCGCAGCGCACGGCCACCGCAAGCCCCTGAAATCCTGAAACTTCTCACAGGGTTTTCCGGTCAGGTCGATCGGGGCGCTTGAGTCGGTCGGGCCGGCATGATCCCATCGTGCCCAGACGCGCTGCGGGGTGAGGAAGTCGATGCCAGGGCCACTGTCCACGCTACACCGACGACCATAGCCCCGGTGGCCCCGTCTTCGAGTTCATGCCCCGTCCCAGCCTGCAGCCCTGCTCGACTGCGAACCTCAGCAAACTTCTTGCTTGGCGCCGCCCCAACCCGCTGCTACCGTCGGATTTGGGGTCAGGGCACTGGCCACTTGCTCTTTGAAATCTTCGGATTTCCCGAAATGCCAACTTGGGCAACGAGCGCAAACCCGCATTCCTTCGTCGAGGTTGGCGTTTGGAAGCAAACGCCGCAACATGCGGAAATAAATGACAAAACGCAGTAGCTTATATGCTCTATGCCGCTTTACTGGGGGAGGGGTGCACGATGACCCACCCGAGGTTAGCGGATCAAAGCTGAAAGTCGCTGCGCTGCAGTCGGTTGAGAGGCCGACTGTGCCCTACCCCAGCCTTCGGGCTCGGGGATTGAGACCCCCCTCGCAGCCGAAAAAGAAAACAAACGAAATGAACAGGCTTCGAGTGCCCTACCCCAGCCTTCGGGCTCGGGATTGAGACATGTCGAGCGGCTTGCCACTGAGCGGCGTCGTGAGCGTCCAGTGCCCTACCCCAGCCTTCGGGCTCGGGGATTGAGACTGGTGTCCTCGATCTCCACGGCGCACTCGGCGCTGCTGGTGCCCTACCCCAGCCTTTGGGCTCGGGGATTGAGACGGCACCGCCGCAGAGGAGGGCCGGCCAGTACACCTTCGCGAGTGCCCGGCCGGTGGCCCGAGTGCCCTACGGGTCAGAGATCAGGCGCGTGGCCGCGCGGCCGCCATGGTGGCCCGCGATGAGTCCAGCGATGGCACCCGCGCACCAACCGGCGACCGCGCCGGGCGGGCCCAGGACTGCGAAGCCGAGCGCGGCACCACCGCCAGCGCCCAGGCCGCCACCGCCGACGGTCGAGACCGTGGTGACGGTGACGCGGGTGGTGGCGACCAGGGCCTGCTCCACAGACTTCTCGAGGTCGTTGCCTGCCACGGGAGCCTCCTACTTCCGCTTGGTCTTGGCCGCTGCCTCGGCGGTCTTGTTCACGGCCTCCATCGCCTTGGCCACGCGCTCGTCAAGGCGACCGCCGCCGGACTTGAACAGATCGAGGAAGGCCTTCAGGCCGGCGCCGAACATGCTGGGGGGGTTCGTCTTGCTCACGGGATTCTCCTTGATCGAGTGCTTCGGGTGGGGTCGGTCACGTCCGCCCCAACCGCTCGCCCGAACGGAGAGTCAGCGCTTGGTCGGACAGTGGGTTGCGAATTCTCGCGCGATGTCAGCGCGCCAGCGCCGCACCGATCACCCGACCTGGACCAGATTGACCTGAACGGCGGGCCCGCGCTGCCGCCTGCCCGCGCGGCCGGGGCTGGCTTCGCTGGAGGGCGAGCTTCGCAGGGACTGTTCGATGATGACCACGCCCACGCCAGAGCCCACCGACAGCGAGAGCCACTCAACCGGTGGCGGCACGAGGATGGCCAGGAAGCGGGCGATCAATCCGGTGATCGCCCCGAGCAGAGGGATGGGCAGCCGCTCGAAGACGGTCAGGCACCAGGCCCAGAGCGCCTGCGGATAGCCCACGTTGCCTCGCAGGCTCAAGCCAAGCCCGGGCGTCCACGCAGCGAGCACAGCGCTCGCGATGTCGGGCGCTTGGCCACGCGCCGGGTGGATCAAACGACGGCGCAGATCCTGCCCCGCCAGCACCACCTGTCCCGGGCGCGCTGACGGATCGGAGGGATCCCCAGGGTTCTCGATGATCGGCTGCCGCCAGCCGTAGCCGGCGAGCCACGAGGCCAGCCGTACGAGGACTCCACCTGGGCGGTGCCCCAGGACGCAAAGGTGATCGTCGTAGGCGACCAGGCAGTCGATCCGCACCCCAAGCTCCTGACCGGGTTGGAGCGTCACGCGTACCAGGTCAGTGGTGGGATCACCCACGGAGAGCACCAGGTCGCCCTGATCAGCGCCCTGGGCCAGGCGGACCTCCCGTACCCACCAGAGCCCTCGCCGCAGGCGCGAGAAGAGCAGGCCCTTCCACTTGCTACGGCTCGCAGTGATGTCCAGCTGGCGCCGGCTGAGGATGAACTCGCCCAGCACGATGAGCCGCTGCTGGTGCCCGCTGAAGTGGATGGTCAAGCGGTTCTTGGGCGGTGGCGTCCGGTCGGACGAGACGTGCTCCCGGTACAAGGGGAGCAGCTCGTCGGGGTGCGACGGAGGCTCGATGGGGGGCCGCTGGGTGGCCTCCCCGAACACGGCCGGCCGGCCTCGCAACCAGGGTGAGGCCAAGTGCCGAAGGAGCTCAACGCCTACGAACCAGACCAGCCACGCCACCAGGAGCCAGCCCAGCCAGGTGAGCCAACCAGGCAGGTACGCCCACAGGTAATCCGCGGCGACGACCGGAGGGGGTGAGCTTTCCACTGGAGCCTGTGCGGGCTGCTGCGGCAGCTTCGCTTCCGCCGCCTGCTCGGCCCGCCCAGCTGCAGCCGCGGCGTCGCGACTTGCCCGTTGCGCCTCGGCGACGGCTGCCCCAGCAGCCTGCGTCGCCTGGTCGGCAGCCCTGCGGGCCTGACTGGCTGCGGCTTGAGCCCCTGCCTGCGCAGCGTTGGCGGCCCGCACTGCTCCCTGCCTCGCCTCGTCGGCGGCCTTGCTGGCCTGACTGGCTGCGGCCTCAGCCCCTGCCTGTGCAGCCTTTGCGGTCTGCGCGGCGCTCTGCGCAGCGTTGAGCGCCGCTTGGAGGTCGTCGCCGCAGCCGACGAGTACGACAACGAGAGCCACTGTCCCGAAGATCTTGATGCTTGCTGTCCGCCTCATTTGCCCTTCGCCTTGCCTGCCGACGCTGACAGCATCGTAGGTGGGCGCGCTGGCGCAGTGCCAGTACGCGAGAGCGAAGATGAACCCGGCGGGTGGGTACGAACTGCCGAGGTTCACCCAGACGTTCTGGTCACTGGCAGACGATGCTCCTGGCCTCGCCGGCGGGGACGTAGCGCCCGTCGACGAAGCTCACGGCGAAGCCGATGCCTTCCGCGCAGTTGTCCTCCGTCCCGCGGTAGAAGAAGGCGCCGGCGCGCTCATCGGCCTGCCACCCGGCCGACATGTAATGGTCGGCGACGAGCAGATCGGCCGCGCAGCGCCGGAAGCCGAAGCGCAAGGGCAGGCCCGAGTTGCAGCGCCAGCAGCCCGCGTAGGGCGCCCAACCGGGCCGGATCTGCGGCAGCCTGAAGCTGACCCAGCCGTCGCCGTCGTGGTCGGCCACCGGGACTTCAGTGTGGTTCCACGGCTCATCGCGCGCCCAGGCGATGGCGCACATGCGGCCCTGAGCCACCAGCTCGGTCATGGGCTGGCCGTCCACCGTGGTGTAGGCCCGGGCCAGCACCTCGAGGATCCCGTTGTCGCCCGGGCGGAAGCGCATGGCACAGGCGCCGTGCTCGCAGGGCTGAGGGGCCTCGACGCAGATCCCATCGTCACATGTGCCACCGTCGCCGCAGGGGGCCCCGTCGCGGCTCTGCCAGATCAGCCCCGAGTCGGCGTTGCAGATCTGGGTGCGGCATTCGCCCACCTGGGGCGCCGCGCCGGCAAGCCAGCGGTCGCCTGACGGGCTGCACAGCTGGCACTGGCCGGCCCGCAGCGCGTACTGGCCGGATTGGCACACGGCGGCCGGCTCGACGCAGGCGCCCGCCTCGCACTGTCCGGCGTCGCCGCAGGCGCGGCCGTCGCGGTCCTCCCACACCAGGCCCAGGGCGGCGTCGCAGCGCTGCACGCGGCAACCGCCGTCGACGGGCGCGGCGCCCGCGAGCCAGGCGCTGCCGTCGGCGCGGCAGCGTTGGCACTGGCCGTCGCGTAGGGCGTAACGGTTAGGCTCGCAGACCGCCGGCTGAGGCTCGACACAGGCGCCCGCCTCGCACCGCCCGGCGTCGCCACAGGCCTGGCCGTCGTCGGCGCGCCACCTCAGCCCGGCGTCGGGCTCGCACTCGCTGTGCTCGCACTCGCGCACCTCGAGCCGTTCTCCCAGCTGCCAGGCCAGGCCATCGCCGGTGCACCGGTCACACCGATCCGCACGCTGCTCATAGGCGCCGGGCGCACAGACGGGCTGCGGCTGAGCGGCGCGGCAGCTGCCCCCCTGGCAGGTGCCGCCGGGGCAGGCCGTGCCGTCGGGCAGATCGGCCCAGCGCGGGCCCCGCTCAGGATGGCACCCCTGGGCCCGACAGGCCTGATCCATCAAGGCCACCGGGGCCGCCCAGCTGCCCCCGACACAGAGCTGACAGCCCTGCTCGCCGGCCGCGCGCCAGACGCCCTCGTCGCAGGCAGGCTCGCGACAGGCACCGTCCACACAGCCGTGGGCGCATGGCTCTGCGCGCAGCGTCGGCTCGTCACACTCGTCGAAGTACCAAAGCTCGGCGCCCAGGCAGGCGGTGTGATCCCGCGGGCGCTCGCCGCCACACGCGCGACAGGCCCCATCTGCGCAGCCATGCCGGCACGGGAGCTGGCCGCGCAGCTCACCGCAGTCGTCGAACCACACCAGATTGTCGCCCTCGCAGCGAACCTCGGCGCGCTCGTCGGTGGGCCGACAGGCGCACGCCCCACAGTCCAAGTCGGCGAAGCACTGGCCGGTGGGATCACGGTGCATGCCACACTCGTAGCCAGGTCGCCCGCAAGCGGGCCCCTGCTGCCCCGCCGGGTAGATCCCGGGGGTCGCGGGCGGATAGCGGTCCAGGAAGGCTTGCGGCACCGGCAGCGCCGCCCCGAAGTCGAAGCCCGTCTGGGCACGGAACGCGGCCTGCGACCAAGGGCCGCACAGCGCATGGGTCTGGTCATCCTCCAGCCGATACACTGTCGCCTCGCCTGGCACACGGACAAAGGCACCATCGGCGCACACCAGCGGCGCTTCGACCAGCCGCTCGGCGACGGCGCGGGTGACACAGGCCGTCCGCACGTCGTCCGGGCCGTCGATGAGATCGCGGCAGGCCTGGTTCAGGATGGGGTGGCGGTGGCCGCCGGCGTTCACATAGACCGCGTTGTCGCCGCCGGCGATCAAGAAGCGCGCGCCCTCGGGCAGCGGCGCGTCACTGGGGCACAGCCCGTTGTGGCAGCGCTCCGCCGCGGCACACCCCGCGCCCCGGGCCTCGGCGTGCCAGCTGAGCGGATCCACCCACTGCCCACCGTTTGCCTGCAGGTCCTCTTGGCCGCTCGCGTAGCCCTGGAAGAAGTTGCCCGGCTCGCCAAACGTGCCGAGGCGCGCCCCGAAGTGCAGGTGATCCCAGTCGGCGCCGCCCGGCCCCACATAGTTGGAGACGCGACAGACGCGCTGACCACGCGCGAGCACCGTACCCACCGGCGCGTCGCCTCGACAGTGGCCGTACAGCACCACCAGCGCCTGGACCACGTCGTCGCAGCGCTGCAGCACCACCGGGCCGGGGGAACCGTCGGCCGCACCGTAGCCACCCACGGCGCCGCTGCTGTAGACGATCGGGCCCTGGCAGGCCGCCGTGACCACGTCGCCCTCATCGGCGCTGATGTCCACGGCCAGGTGGACGCCCCGTCCGCTGCGGATCCCGAAGCCGTTGGTGACCGTGAAGGGCGCCGCGATGGGGCAGTCGAGCGCCCCGGCGCAGACGAGGTTGGCCCCCTCGCGGGCCTGCTTCTCGAGCGGATCGGGCTCGGGCTCGGCGGCCGCGCACCCGAAGGCGAGCGCGGCGAGCGTGAGGGCTGCGAGGGGGACGATGACATGCGAGATCAGTCGGCGCATGGCCAGGGCTCCAAGGTCGGGCTCGTCGAGGCGAGCGATGCATCGAAGGGCTCGCCGGCTTGACGCATCCCCGCAGCGCAGTCGGACATTTCAGCGAAAGAGGCGCGCGATGGCCTCGCCGCCCAGCAGCCCGCCGATGAAGGCCCCAGCGGCCGTACCCAGGACAGGGACCACGCTGCCGAGCGCAGCCCCCGCCGCCGCGCCGGCCAGACCCCCGCCGGTGGTGGCGGCGCTGACCCCCATCGCGCGGCCGTACTCTTGACCGGTCTGCTGGCCGCGGGCACAGCGCACCCCGCCCACGACGCCGTCGACGGCCAGGCCAGCCACCGCGCCCGGCCAGGAGCGGCGCAGGACGCTGCCGGCCGCGGCGCGGGCGCCGGCCTGCGCCCCGGCGATGGCCACCTGGCGGCCGCAGGTGTGGCCGTAGCGGGCCGCGACATGCACGATGCCCCGCTCGGTCTGGTGGACGGCGGCGTCGTAGGCGAACTGGGCGAGCTGCTGCTGCGGGCTGTGGACGAGGGGGTGGTTCATGGGGACCTCCAGTGGATTGACTGGAGGCAGAACTGACAGACGGTCCACGAACGGACAGTCGGACGGTCGATCCGATCTGGTTTTCGCTCAAGCCGGGACCGACGGGTTGCGACCCACGCTCGATCCGTGAGCGCCAGAGCCGCGCTTAGGGGGCTACCTCATGTGGTTCGGCTCAGGCCAGCCCGAGGCCCCGTCTCACCGCAGCCACGTATTCGGTGGTCGATGCGCCCACCAAGGTCACGTTGCGCCCGACGAGGTCCCGGAGCGGCCCGGGAGCCTCGGCGCCCCAGGCGGGGTGGAAGAAGATCACCTGGGTCGAGGAGCCCGCGAAGAACCGCTCGGCCTTCCGCGCCCGCTTCAGGATATCTGCACCGGCACCTGCCTTGGCGCCGCGCGCCTTCGCCTCGACCACCACGACTCGAGCACCCCGAACGAGCACCAGATCCGCCTCGTCGCTGGCTGCGTCCGCCCCCATGATGCTGAGATTGCAGGCTGCGCTGACCTCGGAGGCCTGCGGTCCACAGCCCTCGGCGGCCAGCGCCACGGCCAACTCCTCCAGCCACCCGTGGTGACTGAAGTACCCCCTCACCTCGCTGACCAGCCGGTTGCCGTCGAGGCGCAGCCCACTGGGCAGAGGGAGCGGCAGCCGCGCCGGAGCCGCCACGCTGTTCTTCTTCTGGTTGGGAGAGACGTCCCCACCGGACGCAAGCACAGCGCGCAGGCGATCGCCAACCAATGCGCGCTGCCGATACCCCTCGGGGATGGCGTCAAGCGCCCCCTCCCAGGCAGCCCCGGAGACCTCAGCCCCATGCCAGGCAAGGTAGTCCTCCGGATTCAACGGTGCCGTCGGCTCCAGCAGGTCGCCCATGCGGGCGTCGTACAGGGCACCACCAGGCCCAAGGTAGACCCCCATGAGGCGATGGTGAAGGGCAGCCACCAGGCCCTGCCAGGCGCCGATGGCCAGCGTCTTCAGCCCACCGGTGATGTCGAGGATCACCTGCTCGTCAGGCTGGGGGTCGACGTCGGTCAGGATGGTGTCCACCACCGCCTGCAGCCCGTTGTGGTCGTGCCAGACCACAAGCTGGCAGGGCACCCCCACCTGGTCCTTCAAGACCAACCCGACACCCTCGGTTTGGGGGGTGCACAGCAGCACCACCCGTTGGATATCCAGGATGCGCGCACACACCAGGATGCTGGTTGGATAGTGGCCGACGATGCCGACCAGGACCTGCTTCGGGGTAGAGTCTTGCACGGGCGCTCCTTCGGGGTGGCGTCGATCACCCGGGGGCGATTGTGCCTGAAGCGGTTGCTGACAGGGTTTTCCGGTCAGGTCGATCGGAGCGCTTGAGTCGGTCGGGCCGGCATGATCCCATCGTGCCCAGACGTGCTGCGGGGTGAAGAAGTCGATGCCAGGGCCACTGTCTACAGACCTACGAAAGCGGGTCGTCGCCGCCATCAAGAACGGGATGTCCTGGAGGGACGCCGCGAGGATCTTCAAGGTCTCCGAAGCCAGCATCGGGCGCTGGCTGCGGATGGACCGAGCTCGTGGCTCCGTCGAGCCGGAGCCGATGGGCGGCCCCAACAACGTCGTGATGAACGACGAGCTGCTCGAGGTTCTCGAGCGACTGGTGGCGGAGCGTCCCGACCGGACGTTGGCTGAGCTGATCGACGCGCTGGAGGCGGAGACGGGCGTTCGAGTCGGGCTGGCGACAGTAGTTCGTGGGCTGACGAAGCTCGGGATGACGCGGAAGAAGAAGTCCCTCGTTCCGACCGAGCGCGATTCGGAGCGTGTTCGTCTGCTCCGAGAGCGGTTCATCGGACAGCTGCCTGCGTTCCCTACCGAGCGCCTCGTCTTCATCGACGAGACGGGCACCCGGTTGGACATGACCCGGACGCACGGCCGGGCTCTCCGTGGTGAGCCGGTCCACGACCGGATTCCGAGGAACCGGGGAGAGAACGTCACCGTGATCGCCAGCATGTCCATCGGGGGCATCGAAGCCGTGATGACCGTCGATGGCGGGACAACCACCGAGGTCTTCCTCGCCTTCATCGAGCAGGTCCTGGCCCCCACCTTGTCACCAGGCGACATCGTGGTCCTGGACAACGTCGGCGCGCACCGCGCCAAGCAGGTACGCGAGGCCCTCGAGAAGCTCGACATCAGGCTGAGGTACCTTCCGCCCTACTCGCCCGACCTCAACCCCATCGAAATGTGCTTCTCGAAGTTGAAGACCTACCTGCGCGCCGCCAAGGCGCGCTGCCGGTCCACCCTCGACGACGCCATCGCCAGTGCCATCGACACCATCACACCGATGGATTGCGGCGGTTGGTTCAGCGCATCTGGCTACTCGATCTCAACCTGACTGGAAAGCCCTGTGACTCAAGCTCTGCAGGCTCCACGACGTCGAGGTCCCCCCGCCCGCCTTGCACGCTGCGGAGCTGCCACTGGTTGAGCAGGGAGGCGAGAAGCGGAAGGTGGGGCGACCTCAGGGCTGCCGCCGTCCCACGCTTTCCACGGCAGGTGTCCTCGCTGTGGCCGTGGGCAACACTCCTGCTGGGTGACATCAGCGACGGCCGGGGGGTGACCGCGGCCAACGAGGGCTGGTTGCCGACGCACCGACTGGCTGTCCCCTGCTTCGGCTGCAAAGGCAGCAGCCAGCGACGCGGCCCTTGTGGGCCAGGCAAGCAATCAGTTCGGGTAGTCCATACCACCGCCTCGGGTCCAGAACGAGGGGTCCGTCACCCAGGGCGCCCGCACCTCGTCCTCGTCGACCGACCACATGTTGGTGCCCATCTCGCCCACACCGAACCGGGACCGGTGCCGGAAGAACTGCTCCTTATCGATGGCGTCGCGGTGGCTGTTGCCGCCGTAGACATAGGCCACCCGCCGGCAAAGCAGCGGTCCATTCCGGCGGTAGTCCTGGTACTCCAGGCCAGTCTCCGGCAGGTACAACACCACGTTGTTCACGCCCAACACGCCCTCGCACTCGGCGTAGGCCGTCAAGGTGTAGCCGCCCCACAGCTGGACCCATGCGCCGCCGTCTTGAGAGATGCACCGGTTGTCCGGGTGGTCGTTCTCGGGCGCGTGGCGGGTATCGCAGAAGTCATTGGCAACCTCGAACCACTCCACCCAGCGCCCGTCAGGCTGATAGCCCGCGGGCTGGAACGACGCGAACTTGTGACTCGAGTCGTTGTTGCCCCAGTGCTTGTGGAAGCGGCGCATGGTGACCGTCGTCCCCTCGTCCGAGCGGCCATCACAGTCGTTGTCGCGGACGTCGACCACTTCTCTCCGGCCCGGGTGCTTGTAGCGGTCGTTGTCATCGCAGTCGTCGCCGCCGCAGGCGCGGTCCTGGTGGCCATCGCCGTCATTGTCCGGGCAGATGGGCACGCAGCGCTCGTTCTGACACTGACCGTCGCCGAAGTCGCACCCGGCGCCGTCGGTGTTACGTCGACAGGCATCCTGGGCGATCTCGCGCGAGGCGCGGCCGTTGCGGCACACATCGAGGGTCCGCTCTCGCGTGCCGGTCTCATCGCAGTCGTGACTGTAGCCCCCACACAGCCCAAAGGCCCCCTGAGCGACGAGCTGGCCGTCGGTGTCGCGGTTGCACGCTCGGCTCTCCTCTTCGAAGCGGGCGACGCCGCCGCGACAGATCTGCTGCTCGCGCCGCTGCTGCGCCTGCTCGTCGCACGGGTCGGCGTAGTCGCAGGCGCCCCACGCGCCGATGTCCACCACGTCGCCCTCGGTCTGGCGCTCACATGCTTGCTCTTCGGCCTCGTCGCGCAGCTGGCCGTTGCGGCACAGGCTCACGGTGCGCGTGCGGGTGCCCTGCTCCCCGCACTCGCCCGCAAAGCCGGCGCAGGCGGACAACCCCCCGACCGCCTGCACGGCGCCGTCGGTGTCCCGCCCCTGGCACGCCTCGCGGTCCTCGACCTGCCGTGGCTGGCCGCCCTGGCACACCTGGCGCGTGCGGGTACGCTCGCCCGTCTCATCGCACACGTCGGTGTACCCCTGGCACTCCGACCACGGGCTGGTGTCCAGCACCGTGCCATCAGGGCGGCCCTCACACACCGGGCACTCGTCGATCTCGCCGTCGCAGTCGTCGTCGCGGTTGTTGGCGCAGACCTCCTGTACAGCGCCACACCCCCCGCAGGCGTTCTGCACACCCTCGTCGACCTGCCCATCGCAGTCGTCGTCGCGCTGGTTGCACACCTCGGCCTGGGGCCGCGGCGCGTCGCAGGCGCCCCAGGCGCCGTTGGTGCAGGACTCGTCGCCGGCGCCGCAGGCGCTCTCGCACGGGCGGGTCAGGCCATCGTCCACGCGGCCGTTGCCGTCGTCGTCCAGGCCGTTGCACAGCTCGGCGCAGGCGCCCTCGTCCATCTGGCCGTCGCAGTCGTCGTCGCGCTGGTTGCAGCGCTCGGGCGCGGGCTGCGGGGCGTCGCACGCGCCCCACACCCCGCTCACACACGTCTCGTTGCCAGCACCGCAGGCGCTCTCGCAGGGGCGGGTGTGCCCGTCGATGCGGCCGTCGCCGTCGTCGTCCAGGCCGTTGCACTGCTCCACCGGATCGGGGCACAGCCCCTGGCCTTCATCCACCTCGCCGTCACAGTCGTTGTCGCGCCCATCGCAGATCTCGTCGGCGGGCATGGCGGGGCGGGCGCTGCAGAACAGGCGCTGCTGGGCCGGATTGCACAGCCACTCGCCGATGGCCGCGCACGCGCCCTCGCCCAGCTCGCAGCGGGTGCCCGCCTCGGCCACGTCGTCCACGACCCCGTTGCAGTCGTCGTCGATGCCGTTGCAGCGCTCGGGCTGCGGCTGATCGGGGTTGGCGGTGCAGTCCAGCTCGCCCGACACGCCGTTGCACACCAGCACGCCTTCCCGGCGACAGGGGCCTTCGCCCGCCGAGCAGGCTTCGCCGCGGCCCTCGATGTCGTCCACCACGCCGTTGCAGTCGTTGTCCAGGTTGTCGCAGCGCAGCTCGTCGGGCTGCCAGTGCGGGCTGCGCCGGCAGGTCCACTGCCCCTCGACGCACTCCACCGTGTCGTCCGCGCACACGCCCGGCCCGCCGCAGGGCAGATCCGCCGGGGCCTGGCGAGGATCCAGGCCCTCGTCGATCTGGCCGTCGCAGTCGTTGTCGAAGCCGTCGCAGCGCTCGGCCGCGCCCGCATGCGTGCTCACGTCGCAGTCGTTGCAGTCCATGCCGGCGCAGTCGGCGCCTGCCCCGTACCCGTCGCCGTCGCGGTCGATGCAGGCCGGCGGCGCGCAGACATAGGCGGTGTCGGCGCCCGCGTTGCGCAGCTGCCGGCACTCGTAGCCTTCGGGGCAGTCGGGCCGGCGGGGATCGCACAGCCGCTCATTGGGCAGCTCGGGCGGCACCTCGGCGGGCTGGCAGGGATCGCCGTGGGGCGACGCGTCGGCGCCCATCTCGGGGCCGAGATCGAAGGCCTGATCGGGGAACGCGAGATCGGCCGGCGGCGCCCAGCGGTCAGGCAGAGCGCCGTCGAGGCCCGGCGTGGGCTCCGGGGCATCGACCAGGGTGGGCGTGGCGTCCGCACAGGCGAAGAGCGCCAGCGGCAGGGCAAGGGGGAGCAGTCGACGCATGGAGACCTCCAGGGCTGCGTCTTGGGTTGTGACCGCAAGACGCGCCGGGGGCCAGCGTTCGGACGTTCAGGTGTTTTCAGTTGTAGGCAGAGGTTGGTAGGAGCACGCCTATGCCTGCCGACTTCGTCACGCCAAGGCGTCTACGTCACCGATTGAGAGCGGCCGGATGAAGATCGGATTGCCACCCGGCGCCCATGCCTGCCGACTTCGTCACGCCAAGGCGTCTACGTCACCGATTGAGAGCGGCCGGATGAAGATCGGATTGCCACCCGGGAGGATCCAGTGAGTCGTCCCAAGCTCATATAGTCCAGGCGTCGCGACGAGACGATGCTCGTGTCCCAATTCGTCTTCGACAACATACTCGAGCGTGAACCAATCACCCTCATCGCGCACACCATGCTGGCGAATCCACACCGGAAATGGGCCAAAGTCGTACGCCCGCAAGTACGCCAGGATGATCTGCAGGAACTCCAGCGCCTTCCCTCGCTCCTCGTCGTTCGACAAAGTCTCCGGCCGGTAGTGAGCGAAGTCGTTGCGGATCTTGGTCGGCCAATTGCGGCGCGGGAGCTTCGCCAGATTCCCCAGGAATTCCATGCCCAGGGAATCCTTGACCTCCAGCAACTGCTTCTGAGCTTGGCCAAACAGGCAGCACTGGGCGCCCAACGAATGCAAGTTGGGCAAAGGCTCACTCTGCCGGGGATTGAGCCGTCGGTAGAGATCCTCTGGCGTTTCCTCACCAACAACCCTGGCGATGAACATGAGTTGCCTGCGCAAGTAGCCTTCCAAGGCCCTACCGGTCTCAATGACCTCGGTAGCGGCGCGGCCGGGCAGTCGCTGTTTCAGCTTCGATACGGCCCGCTCAACGTCACGCATCAACTGGTACCGACCCGCAAGCTTGGGGCGGCGCGAGACGCCGAAGTACTCGAGAAGTCGCGCCGTGCAGGCAGAACTCTCGACGCTCAGGCCGAGTTCGCGACACCACTGGGCCTTTTGCCCGGTGGTGAAGTGCTCCAATGCCTTGATCGGCCCCTTCTGGACGAGAACTTCAAGCACCCGGTAGTCATCATTGCCGCGTGCCCCGTCAGGCGCTTCACTCAGGCAGAGCTGACGCTCCTCATCGGGGAGCCGGTCGCGAATCGCCTCGAAAATGTCCCTGTACTTGTTGCCGGTTGCTTCACTGTGACGCCAATGCGTTGGCGGATCTGTCTTCCTATTCATCTTCAGCCCTCGCCTAGCCTGCGTACCCTCCGAAGGCTTTGGCTCAGGCCAAGCCTCCGACAGGGTAGGTTGGAGCGATTGCCGCAGGTAGGCTATTCCACAGGAAACAGCCTGCAACGCGAGATCACGCGCACCAATCCCACGGCAATCGCAGATGCATCTTCCGGCTATTGCGAAGGCGTCGAGATCAACTCGCCAGCACAACAGCCCTCATCGGGTTAGCTACGGCAACCCTGCTGAGGGCTGCTTCCTGTGCTTGCGAAGATCTACAAGACGGCCTCCAAGGGCTTAATCTACAGTCCGAGTAGAGCGGCGGTTGAACGACGTGGCAAGGCTTTTTTTGGAGTAGTGCCTATTTGCGCTTCTTCTTGCCCTTCTCCTTGAGCTTCTTGCGCAGCGCCTTCAGCACCGAGGACTCCCAACCTTCGGCCTTGGCGCGTTCCTCCAACGCCACCAGGTCCAGGTAGTTGCCCGTCGACTCCACCAGGGCCATCCGCCCGGCCAGGTGGTCGACGCCCTGTTCTTCTTCCTCGGGCAGCTCGACCCCGGCGGACGCGATGAGGTCCTTGACCCAGGTCTGGTCCCGCCGCTTCCCGAGCCAGGCAAGAGTCAGCTGCTCCACAAGGACCGCTGCCAAAGCCGCGCGCTCCTCGTCGGCCACACGGCTGAGCAGCCGGGGCACCTCGCTGCCGGCGTTGCCGCCGTCGACCTGTCGGGCGCGATCGCGCAGCACCTGGGCTCGGGCCTCTGCCTCGGCGATCCGCTGGGCCTCCTGCTCGGCCTTGCTGACGTAGTCGAGCTCCAGGCGGCCGTAGCCGGCGTTCGTCTTGGCGCCCACGCCGAGCTGATCGAGCCCCAGCTTCAGCAGCTGCATCGCGGCCTCGGCCCAGGCCGGATCGGCGGCTTCGACCACGATGACGTACGTGCCGCTGGCGGACATGAACGGCACGGGCGTCGGGCTGTCGGTGTCGGCCGGAGGGCTGGGGTTGGCGTCCTGGTAGTAGTTCGGATGATGGACGGTCATCACGTCCAGGTGCAGCGGGACCGTGGTAGCGCCGGCCGGATCCCACCAGGCGTCATGGAAGTGGACCAGCCCCTGTTGAGCGACGGTGCCAAACAGCTCATCGTAGGCGGTCGGCTCGCGCGTGGGCTGAGCGGCCGTGTCCTTGGGCTTGCGCCACTCGGGATCTTGCGAGAGCTGGTGCGCGGCGGCTGCGGCGACGCCCTTCAGGGCCGAGCCCGGGATGAAAGGCACCCCCCAGGTGTGGTGCAGCTGGATGCCCGCCTCGAGGGCGCCCTTCATGCCCAGGCCGATGACCATCCGGCCGACCACCTGCGCCTGGGCTTTGAGCGCGAGCTCGCCGAAGGTGGCCTGCCAGCGCTGGAAGGCCTCGGCGTAGCCCGAGGGGATGGGGCAGCGGTCGGCGCTGCGCATGTGCGCGCCCTTGGCGTTGCCGTCCCCCCCGTTGGCCCCCCGCACTTCCTGCTGCGGCAGGTACTTATCCAGCCAGAGGCCCGGGTTGGTGACCGGCGGGCTCTTGATGAAGGTGACGCCGGTCAGTTCGTTGCGTCGCGCTTGCATCAGTCAGTCCCTTCGACGTCCCTGAGCAGGACCTGCGCGAACCGGCGGAACCAGACCGACACCGCGGTGATGTCGCGGCTCAGCGCCAAGTACTCGGGCAGGTTGTCATTCTGCGCCCGCATGCGGAGCGCGCTGGCCGAGCTGGTCTCGCCGTAGGTACCAGCCACGGCGTCCAGGAACACCTTTCCGGGCTCCGCGAAGCGGGCCTCGACGAACACCAACGCCTGGATGAGGCCCGCCTGCTGAACCAGCGAGGGGAACTTCATGCACAGGGTCTTGAGCTTGGCCTTGTTATTGGTGTCCTTCTCGAACTTCGAGACGTGGGTGTGGGCCTTCAGCGACCACTCCTGCTGGCGAGTGCTCATTGGTCACCCCCGTCCAGGCGGATCTGGCAGCGGCCCTGGCCCACCGTGGCGTTGCCGCCCAGCTGGATGCTGCGATCCTGGACCAGTTTGTTGAGCTCGCCGAACAGGTCATGCTTCGGCGCAGCGTTCCGGGAGTTGCCGTTGGGCCGCGCGGCGACCAGCGCCACCAGCACCGACTCGACCGGCAGCGTCTCCTCGGTCCAGAGCTGGCCGTTCTTGGCGGTCTTGCTGTCGGACTCGAGCGCGACGCGCATGCGGACGTCCGTGCCGTGGCGCGCCAGGTAGGTCATGGCGTCGTCGTGCACCACGCACAGGCGCTGCTTCAGCATGTTCTGCCACGCGGTGTCGCCCGGGAAGAGCCGGGCGCCGATGTGCTCGGCCCACGCGTCGGCCCCCTTGCGATCGGCATCGGGCTGGAAGTCGAGGTCCTCGAAGATGACCTTGCGGCCCACCTCCAGCGCTGTCGCGCCGGTGACGAGGCAGGTGCCCAAGCCCCCCACGGCCGGCAGCGCCGGCGGCGTGACGCCCGCCTCGCGGGCATCTCGCGCGTAGCGCCCAAGCAGCAGGGGCGAGGTGGCCCAGGCGAAGGTGCCCGCGATGGAGCGGACGGGCAGCAGCAGCAGGTGGGCGTCGCCGAAGGCCAGCTGACCCGCGTGCTCCGCCGCCTCGGGGGTGTTGGGGCCAAAGGCCATCTTCCGCCAGCTACCCTCGACGCGCGGCCCGGCCGCGTCCGACAGGGAGCCCTTGATGGAGCTGCCGGGGATGTAGGGGTGATCGGTGGCCCGATCGCGGGCGATGGCGAGGTCGACGGCGCCCACGGACTGCCCGGTCCCGGCGTGCACCGGCGAGAGGGCGTGGATCCACATCAGTCGGGTGGTGTTGCTCATGGTCTCAACGCTCCTGGTCACGCGTAGAAGTTGAGGAAGGCTTGGAGGACGTCGGGCTCGCCGGTGAGCGGCGACTTGAACCAATTGGCCTGGTTACGGGTGAGCTTCGTCTGGACCGTGATGCCGCTCAGGCTGGCCTGATCGCGCTGGACGCCATCGCTGAGAACCAAGGCGTGCACGCCCATCCCCGTGGACGTGCTGTGACACCCCAGGTGCAGGGGCGACGCGAGGCGGTCAGCGTCCAACGGAGCCAAGGTCTGGTCCCGGGGGTCATCAAAGCTCTGGAAGTGGAAGATGATGGGCATCCCGAACTGCGCACGCGGGAACGCGTCCACCCCCACCTGGCGACGGCCGTACTTCGGATCGCCCTGCCGGACCTTGACGCGAATCGCCTCGGCCTCGGGCCACCGTGACCGACCTGGCCGACGGGGGTCTTCCAAGCCGGGGTTGCGCCCCATGCCTTCGCCCGTACCCTGGCGGAAATCGCGCAACCGACCCAGACCGTAGGACAACGCCTTGATCCCATCGTCCTCGCGGGGACCGAGCTTCAGTGGACCCCGCCCGAAGGCTGGCACACCAACCAGTCGCTCGCCCGGGAGTCCACAGAATCGCTGATTCAGCGCGCGCACATCGATGGGCTGAGTGGCACCAACAGCGCCAAAGCCACGCCGGGTGCGCCCCCCGACGCCGCCAAAGGCCAGCCAGGCATCCACGGCATCGGCGACCTCGGCGATCAGGTCGGCGTCGCTGCTCGAGATCTGCCAACGAAGCTGAGCCTCGCCCGACAGATCCGTGAGCCGCCCCGGGGTCAACTTGACCGGCTTGCCGTCTGCCGGCTTGAGGGGGAAGGCGCCATAGGCGATGGCCTCCATGCCTCGCCCGACCACTCGGCCGTTGTACTTCGTGCCCATCTTGTTGGGCACCATCTGGAAGACATCCAGCTCTCGCGTTCGCAACCCACGGTCGTCGACGCTGATCGAGACCAGTCCCGGGCTGCTCGCGGCGCCCCAGATCAGGGCCTCTCGCTCGCGCATGGCCTTGATGCTGGGCAGCCGGGCGCCGTGGACTGCGCGCCACCAGAAGCGAAGCTGGCCTCGCACGCCGGCGGCCCGCACGGGCGTCACGGCGTCGATGGGCTTGATCTGGCGCCGGCTGTCGTCGCTCTCCACATAGACGCCCCCCCCGAGCACCGGGGTGAGCACTGTGAAGGCAACCTCTCGCCGCACAATGCCCGCCTGACGCGCGACCACCGGAGCGGGCTTCTTGTTGGACTGCCGCATCACTCCACCCCCACCACGCAAAGGCCAAAGCCGTCCAGGCGATCCTGCTCGGTGTCACAGACGCCCTGGAACCAGCGCGCCCGGGCCCAGGCGTTCGGGTCGACGCCGTCGGGCAGCCGGACCCAGTAGACCGAGCCTGCGGGCGCCATCCGGCGGATCGCCTTCGGCCCGAACTGGCCCCGGGAGCGATCGTCCGGGTCCTTCTCGACGATGCCCCAGCCGGAGATGACTTGGGGGCGCCCCACTGCAGCGGCGATGAGCTGCCCACCGAGCTGACCGTCGCTCGGGCGCCAGCCGGCCTCGAAGAGCCCTGGCGTGAGCAGGATGATCCGGGCGATGCGCCCCGCGCCAACCTCCAGTCCGTTGGGGAACACCGTCCCGAAGTCGGGCCACCGCGCCGTGGCGGGCCTCAGGAAGGACAGGCGGCGCTTGCCGCCGACATGCACCGCGACGCCGTTGTCCGGCACCTTGCGGGCCAGCCGCTCGTCCGGGCAGCGCACCGCGAGCTGGAAGCGCTCTTTGCCGTGCGCGAAGACCACCGCCTGGGTGGAGAACAGCATCCCGTCCTCGGCGGTCTGGGTCTCGGCGTCGATCTTGACGTGGATGCGGCGCTCCACGGGGAGGGGCGCCAGGAAGGCACTCCTCTCGCAACGCTCCATCGCCGTCGGTCGGCTCTGCAGCCAGCGAGCGAAGTCTGACCATCGCCAGAAGGCAGGGGCGGAGGCCGCCTTTGCCTTGGGCATCTCCCCGCCGTTGTCCGTGGGCGCCAGCAGCTTGAGGTCGTTCAGCCCGTCCGCCCCGTAGGCGGCGCCGGCCGGCAGAGCGTCCAACGGCGCCAAACGACGCCGCTCGACCTGGGTCTCGTCGCCGGCGGGCGCATCATCGGGGCGGTTCCACAAGCAGTCCGCCGGGGACGGTGGCAGCAGGTTGCCCTGCTCGTCGGCCAGCAGCGGCCCCGCGACGGGGATGCGCAACGCCTCGGCCGTCGACAGCTCGAACCGGCCCTTCGCGCTGGTTCCGGTGAGCGTGCGGAGGCAACCGGTGGTGGTCGACGGCCACGGGAAGGGCAGCGTGCGCATCTCGGTGTCGCTGGCGCGGCCGTCCCGCAAGACTAGCGGATCGCGGGGATCGATGAGGTAGTGGCTCACTGGTCGGCCTCCCGCGGCGACGGTGTCCGGGGCATCAGTTCGTCGCCCCACGCGTCGCGCCAGGCATGCAGGAACAGACGAGCGATTTGGATCTCGTGGGCGAGCTGCCGAATGCCGTCGCGGGCGTCGCCTGCCTCGTCATCCTTGATGAGCTGCAAACGGTCCTTCAGTGTCCCCAACGCCTGATCGTTGAACGCCTCGTCACCCCGCTGGGACTTGCGGCGGTGCAAGACCCGCTCTGCCAGCGTCACGAGGACTGCGTTGCGCTCCGCCAGGGACACGCGTGGGGTGCCGTTTGCGCCAAGCTGCTCAAAGACCCGAGGGACGTCCTCCAGCTCAAAGGCTGCCTTGTGGGGCAGATGCTCGGCCTCGAGCAGCCTGGCCCAGGTCACGATACTGCGGTCGAGGGCGTTGGCGTCGTCGGACCACGCTCGGGTAGCCTCGGTGACCCCGCCGCTGCGCTTGTCCACCACGATGGCCAGGCTGTTGCGCTGCACCTTGGCGAGCTTCTCGGCACGCTTCGCGAGCTCGCGGGCCTGAGTCATCGAGTCCAGGTGGTGGGCGATGCCCAGCCCCACGGAGAGCGTCGGCGGCCCATCCTTCGGTCCGCCGAGCTGCTCGATCACCGGGTGGATCGCCTTGTTGAACCGGTCTCGCAGTGCGCGCGCACAGGCCAGCGCCGTGTGCAGCGGCAGCAACGCCAGCACGTCGTCGCCCCCGGCGTAGATCAAGCTGCCGGAGTGGTCGGCGACGACTTCGCGGGCGCTGCGTGCGAAGGCCTCCAGGGCCTTGCTGATCTTCCGGTGCGCCTGGAAGCCCTTGATCTCATCCAGGGCGACGCCCATGTGGTCGCCGTCGGCGAGCAGGTAAGCGTAATAGGGGCAGGGCTCCGCAGGCAGGCCGGCCTTCGGGATCAGCGCGAAGGCCTTGTCGACCGCCGCGTTGCGAAGCTTGATCTCGGCGAGCCGCTTCTCCTTGTCGGTCGGGAGGGCTTTCGCCGGCGCCTCATCGATGAGGCTCTTGACCGACTCCTTGAAGAAGATGACCGCGTCGTAGGGCCCCTTGCCGCCCGCGTAGACGGCACGCGGCACTTCGCGGGACAGCTCCCCGTCGAAGGGGTGCGAGACGGTCACCCGCTTCGAGCCGAGCGCTCGGATGCGGAGCCGGATCACGTCGATGTGTGCAACCTGCCGGAGGGCCTGGATGTAGTCGCCCAGGACCCCTTGGGGACCCGACGCCAAGCGGGTCAGCACCGGCAGCGCGGCCACGTGCGACGTGCTGTGGAAGACTGGGCGCTCCGCCTCGCCGTCCTGATCCTGGCCACCCTCCTCCTCCAGGAACCCAAGGCGCTTGAGCAGCGCCACGCCGCACAGCCTCTCTTTGCCCTTGATCTTGAACCACTCATACAGTTCGTCGGGCGTCAGCCGGTTGGGCGACTTGTCGTCGTAGGCGTCCTCGTGGATCACCGAGGGTCGCGCTCCGTCCAAGGAGGACTTCACCCAGCCCGTGTCGTTGAACGCCGCCTGAGGCCAATCGCGGCTGAGCTTGCGCCGAGCCAGCAGCCCCTCGGCCTGAGCCCGAGCGGTGGGGTAGCTACCACCCTCGGGCACGGCCACCCAGAAGAACTCGATCAGGTCCTTGAGGTGGCTCAGCGCAGCTTCGCGGTCAAAACCGCGCGGCCCCTCGGCTCGGCTTGGGATCTCCTCATCGAAGATCGCCTCGGCGCGCTCCATGAGATGACCCTGGACCGCCTTCTGCGTCGCCTCGGCGATGGCACGGCCTTGCCCAATGGGCACCCGGGCCAGGATCTTGTTGGCCACGGCCATGTCGCGCTGATCGACATTGGGCGGGAAGATCAGGGTGTCCTCCACCGGCACGCCGCCCTTCGACCTCACGGTTTCGGCAGCGACGCGAGACAACTCGCTCAGGAGCTGAGAGCCGAACCACAGGTCCTGGCAGCGCCGGGCGGTGGCGATGAAGTCCTGCACGGGGCCCAGGGCCACGAGCAGCAGTTCGCGATCACTCACGGGGGGCGTCCTCCTGAGGTGCGGCTGGCGCCTGGGCCAGCGTGATCGGGGGGTAGGCGCGCCAGCGCACGAAGCGGAAGGTCGAGGTCTTGCGGACGGTGCCGTCGGCTTGGAGCGCCTCGACGGCCTCGCGGCGGGTCGTCGCGGTGTAGCAGCGCACGCCGCGCGCCTGGAGCCCCGCCACCAGCAGGGCCACCAGGCCGGGCTCGCCGGCGACCATCGCGGCCGCAGGCTTGTGCTCCATGGCCGCCTCCAGGGTCGCCGCGGCCAGCGTGGCCAGCTCGGCCTCGTCGGCCTCGGGCGGCACGCCGGGGAACGGCAGGTCCTCAAGGCTGCGACAGCCCAACGCCAGCGCCGCGTGCCGCTGCTCGTCGCTCCACCCGGCGCTCGGGTGATTCGAGAGGTTCAGGAAGACGGTGGGCAGGCCCTCGACGTGGCTTTTCAACTGTTTGCGGGCCTTCTGGGCGTCGAGCGGATCGTGGTTGTAGCCGCAGTGCTCCACGTCGTTGCGCACCTGGACGGTGTTCTGGAACCGTCGACCGATGCCGGGCGCGCCGGAACCGAGTCGCCCCAGGCCCGCATCCATGCGATGGCGCTGTTCATTGAACTTCGCAACACGGCTGCCCGGTTGGAGGACCGCATCGTGGGGGAGTTGGCAGAGGGTCCACTCGTCGATCATCCGCTCCCGCAAGAGCGCCGCCTGCTCGGCGTAGCGCTCCAGCTGGCCGTACAGCTCCAGGAGCTCCAGCGTCGCGCTCAGCCCCTCGCCCGAGATCACCGTCTCGGCGCTCAGCCGCTGCGCCCAGTCGCGCAGCTGGGCGACCTGGGGTGCGACCGGCGGCGCGTGGACAGCAAGGAGCGGCTCCAGGTCGCTCAACGACCTCGCAAACGCTGGGGCAATCGACGTAAGGAGCGGCTGGACGCGACCCGTCGCCAACGCGTCCGCGAAGCTGCGGGCGAGGCTGCCCAAGTGCTTGAGCTTCGGCACGAGCTTGTGGTCAACGCCAGGCACCGCTCTCAGGCCCCGCTCACGCTCCGCAAGCAGCGCCTCGAGATCATCTGCCCGACCGAAGCGCATCAAACCGTCAAGAGCCCGGTTCCAGTCGGCCGCTTCCAGGAAGGCGGTCAAGTCGCGGAACGGGGCCTCCTTCGTCTCGAGGTCGTACGCCGCATACAGGATCCGCCGGGCGGGTGGCGCCTCGCGCTTTTCTCGACGCTCCTGCGCCCGCACGAAGGTGACCGCGCTCGCCGCGAAGAAGGGCTGGTTGCGCCAGCCCCGCGTGACGTCGAGCCAGATGTCGCTCGGGGAGGCCGACTCGACCAGCGGCTTGTTCGGGTCATAGGGATCGGACAGCGTCAGCGCATCCCCCGACAAGAGCTCGGTCAAGGCGTTGAAGAGCGTCCACAGCTCCTCACTGGAGTTCCCGGCCGCGATCTCCCGAAAGGCGAGCCGCAACTCCATCCCCTCGAGGTGGGGCCCCGCGTGCTTCTCGAACAGCCGCCTGGCGTCGAAGAAGGTGAGGCGAGCCTCCTTGGTGCCGACGAAGACCAACGTCACGGGCCCAGCGGCCGCACGGACGGTGGCCACCTCGTTGAAGCAGACCTTCCTCGCCGTGACCTGATCCAGGCTGTACGTGGCCTCGTCGTAGTAGGGCTCGGGCCTGCTCTTGTTCCCGATGCCCAAGAACGAGACGATCCGCGTCGTCATCGCTAGTTGCTCCCTCGCCGCGGCTGCTCTGAACGCTCAGGGCCATGGCAGCCCCAAACAAGAGATGAACGACACCGATGCATCACCGCCCCCTCCCGCCCCAGGATTGTGGGAGCCTATCGCCCGCGGAAGCCGTGCGACAACCCCGAAATGGTACAGCTGGGCGGCACACGATCAGCGGCCCAGCAGCAGGTCTACGAGGCCCTGGGCGTAGATGGCGCGGACGTGGGCGTCGGGCTCGTAGCGGGCCTGATCGGCGATCAGGCGGGCGTCTTCACGGCGAGCCTGGCGGGTGAAGACGTAGGCCCGGGTGTGGGCGTCGAGCAGCGCGATCTCGGTGCGGGTGCGGTGGTGGGTCTCCACCATCCGCAGGCCGAAGTCGAGGGCGGTCGGGGCAGCGGCGACGAGGGCGCGGTTCAGGTTGCGGGGGGTCTTGCTCATGGGTGTTCTCCGGTGAGGGTCGCGGTGAAGGTCTGAGCGTCGATCTCGGCGCGGGCGCGGGCCACGCCGAGCAGGGCCTGCACGTTGGCGTGGGCCCGCTGCTTTGGATCGAGCGCGGGCTCGGTCAGCCGCGCGTCCCGCAGCAGGGTGTCACGCAGGGCGTCGAGATCCGCGTGGGCCGTGCGCTGGGCGTGGAGGCGCTGGCTCAGCACTTGGGTGAGACGGGCTCGCTCGCCTGCGGTGTGTCGCCGCTGCGCCACGACGGCTTTCAGGGCGTCACGCCACATGGGCGGCCTCCCAGCGGTGGCGGCGGCGCCGCTCGATCTCATGGATGCCACGGGTGAGGATGGCACGCTCTCTGCCCCGCGCACCGAGGCGCTGGGCATAAAGCAGGTCCAGGTCGGCCCGGTCCTGAGCGTCCGCGGTGGCCAACGCTCGCTGGCGGGCCTGCTCACGGGCGCGCTGGCCGTGGTCGACCATGAGCTCGTGGGCGACGTAGCCGGCGGCCAGCGCGCCGAGGGTGGCGAGGATGAAGCGGTCCATGGGCGATCTCCAGCGGCGAACTGACGGTCAGACGGACGCGCTAGCGGGGAGCGGACACCGGCTCCACAACTTTTCCGGCCAGGCAGCCGCCAGGGCACCCGGCGACACGGCGTCGGTCCAGACCGGGGGCAGCACGGGCAGGCCCCAGGCGGTGGCCAGGGTCAGGGCGTCTTCGGCAACGGCGCTGAAGAAGGCCAGGCGCTCGGCGACGGTGCCGCCCGGCTCGCTCAGGCGCGCGTGCAGGGTGGCCGGGGCGGCCCAGACGGGCTGGATGACCACCCCGAGCTGCGCGCGGGTATGCTGCCTCAGACGATCGGCGTGGCGGCGGGCGACGGCCGGGCAGCGGTGCCAGGCGTAGGCCAGGTTGCCGGGGTGCCAGGTCTCGAGGATCACCTGCGCCGGGAGCTGCGCGTCGAGGGCCAGGTCGCCCCGGAGCACCGCGCGGTCGAAGTCCGGATCGGGCGCGAGGCCGTGTCGCTCGGGACCTGCGGCCAGGGCGGCCTCGCGCAGGGTGCGGCCCAGCTCGGGGCGCACCGGGATCCGGAGGTAGTCGCCCAGGGCCCGGGCGAAGGTGCTCTTGCCCGCGCCGTGGGGGCCGATGAGACAGATCCGCAGGGGTGGCAGCATCACAGGGTCTCCACGAAGTGTCGCCAGGCGCGCTCGGCGGCGGCTTCGCCGTGGGCACGCAGCACGTCAACGATGTCCAGCGACAGATCCGGACGGTCCATACAGGCCTGCAGGCGGCCGTCATGGGTCAGGCGCAAGGCGAAGATGCCTTCCCGGCAGCGGGCGCGGGCGGGACAGCCATCACAGGCACTCCACGGCCCCAGTTCACCCAGGTGGCGGTCCTTGAGTTCGACGCGCAGACCGTCCGCCCAGAACAGATGGGTGGTGGGGAGGCTGTGTGGGTCCGGCTCCAGCCGACGGGCCATCTCGGGGCCGCGGAGCTCGTGCAGCAAGTCCAGGATGTGTCGCGGGCCCGCTGCGTCGTCGGTGAGATCGTCGAGCACGTTGACGGCGAGCGGGCGGCCAGCGGCCCAGTCGAGGAGCCCGGCCAGATCGGCGCGCTCGGCCGGATTGGCATAGACGAAGTTGACCTTCAAGGGGCGCCCGGCGTCGATGACACGCTGCAGGAAGGTGTTGCGGGCGTGCCAGCTGCGCAGGGTGCCGCCGCGGCGGGCGAAGGCGTCGAGGTCGAAACCGTGCACGCTGACGTTGATCCGGTCGAGGCCGGCGGCGAGGGTCTGTTCGAGCATCCCGGGCCGGGTGACGCCGGCGGTGATGACCGACAGATCGGCCGCGGGCGCGGCGGCCCTCAACGCGGCGATGCGCCGGGGCAGATCGGCGCGGATGAGGGGCTCACCGCCCAGGAACTTGAACTTGGCGATGCCCTGCCGAGCGGCGATGCGCAGGAGCGCGTCGAGCTCCGCCGGCGCCGGGCCGCCGCGGTGGCCGGCCTTCTCGGGATCGCCCTCCATGTGACAGTAGCTGCAGCGCATGGGGCACGCGGTGGTGATCACGGCGCGCAGGTAGGTGGGGCGGCGGCGGGTGAGGAACAGACGGGCGGCGTGGCGGGCGGGCATGATCCGCATGACTGGCTCCTTGTGTGTCGCTGAGAGGGTCCGCCCGTCAGACGCACAGGCCCGACCGGCGTCGGACATCACCGCCGAAAAAGGGTAGCACCGCCGTGGGGTGGGTCTGCGCGGGGGGGCTCGCACCTTCGGCGATGGCGGCCAGCGCGGCCCGCGCCACGTCCTCGAGCTTGCCGCTGGCGTCGATCATGCACACCCGGCCGTGGCCGGGCAGCGCCAGGGCCTCGGCATAGGCCCGGGCGAGGCGCGCGTCGGCGGCCTCGTTCAGCGTGCGGTGATCCTCGCCGCTGATGCGGCCGCGGCGGGCGGCGCGGGCCGCGAGCCGGTCGCGGCGGACATCCACCGGGGCGCAGAGGTAGAGGGTGAGATCGGGCCGGGTCAGGCCCGGCAGCGGCTCGATGGGCACGTCGCGCATGGCCTGCCCATAGGCCAGCGTGCTGGCGAGGTAGCGGTCGAGGACGACGCCGCGCCCCGCGGCGCGCTCACGCTCCAGTCGGGCCGAGGCCTCGATGACGCTGGCGAGGTGGAAGGCCTGGCGCGCCAGCGGGCTCCAGCCCTCGTCGACGGCGGACCGGACCGCGGCGACCTCGTCCAGGGGGGTACGCCAAACGGGCAGCTGCAGGGCGTCGGCGAGGACACAGCACAGCGAGCTCTTGCCGACGCCGTCAAGGCCCTCGACGACCACGATGGGCGGCGGCCTCATGCGGACGTCTCGGAGTGGGCGCGGCAGATCGCGGTGATCTCGATCTCCACCCGCCGGCCGCCCCGCGGCCATTGGCGCAGCTCGCCCGGGCGGGCGCCCATGAGCGCCTGGCCCAGGGGGGTGGTGTAGGCCACGCGGCCCTCGGCGGGATCGCTGTCTTCGTAGCCGCCGAGGATCCAGCGGTGCTCCTCGCCGTCCTCGTCGGAGAAAGTGACCTCGGTGCCCACGGTGGCCTGCGAGGGCCGCTCGACGGGGTGGACCACCTGCATGCGCCGCAGCAGGTGCTCGAGGTCGCGCACCGTGCGCGCGGCGGCGTGCATCTGCCGCTGGTTCTCCTCGTAGGCGAAGTTGTCGTGCCACACGCTGGTGTCACCGGCGCCCGCGGCGTCCTCGTTGTCGGCGCAGATGTCCAGGTAGCGCTGGCGGGCGGCGGCCAGGCGCTGGTTGAGGCGGCGCAGGCCGGCGGGGGTGGTGGGCAGCTTGTCGATGCTCATGGGCGGTGCCTAGGGACGATCGGGTGCAGGCTCAGACGCAGCCGGTGTGGGCCATCGGACAGCCGGGCGCAGGCTGTGGCCGGTGGCCCGCTACTGGCCCCACAGGCGACGGTCGGCCAGATGGGGCGCCAGCTCGGCCAGCAGGCTCTCCAGGGGATCCGGGCTGGCGCGGTCGCAGCGGCTCAAGACCGAGGCCAGCGACCGGCGCCACATGCGCTCCTGCGTCTCGTCGGCGGGGCGCACCGTGGGCGGCGGCCCACCGAGGCGCTCGAGCATGCGCTGGCCGAGCTCGCGCAGGGCAGCGCGGGCCGAGGCCCGCCCTTGCGAGGCCAACTGGCGCCGCAGGAGGGGCTCGAAGTCGCCCCGGGCGAGCTGCTCGGCAACCGCTCGGACGTCGCGCAAGGTCAAGCCGGCGCGGGGGCTTGCCAGGGCGCTGGCGTCGGCATACTCGTGGGTGAGGTCGCGGCCGAAGCGATCCACCCGAGGGGCGCGGTGGCGCAGGTGCCGGCTGTCCCTTCGGAAGCGATCGATGCGTACGTTGCGCCAAGCGATGCGGATGAGGCCGCGGGCGTGGGACTCGTTGCGGACAGGGGTTCGGGCGGTCATGAGCTTGAGCAGGGCCTCGTGGGCGTCGTCTTCGCGGTCCGGGCAGCCGGGGCTGGTGAAGGTGAGGATGTGGGCGAGCAGCACGTGGGCGGCGGTGGCGGCCCGGCGCGGGTCGCGCAGGTTCTCGAGGGCGGCGGCGAGGGTCATCATGGGGCAGCTCCTTGGGCCGGTTGTGCCGCCATCGGAGCGGAGCCGTTCCGGGGGCTCCCGTGGCCTGAGCATCACGCGAGCTGGTGTGACCATCACGCGAGCGCAGCCCGCCACGACCGGGGGCCACACGAAGGGAGTTTTCTGAATGGAATCAAGGAGAAAGGCACACATCCTCGCCGTCCTTGGGGCCTCACCGGCGGTCTTCACCGAGCTGCTGTGGTGGGCCACCTGCGTGGAAGGGCTGCAGGTGGTCAGCGCGGAGATCTGGACCACGGGCGGGCGGCGCGAGAGGCCCACCGGTGAGCTGAACCTGGACGCAGCGCTGAGTCAGGGGCGCTGGGCGCAGCTGGAGGCCTCACTCAGCGCCGACGATCGAGCGGCCCTGCCACGGGTGCCCGAGCCCGCCCGCATCGGGCGGGTCGACGACACACGGCTGGGCGATGGCGCGTGCCGGGTGTGGCTGCTGGCGGATGACCAGGGCGATCCCATGCCGGACATCCGTACCCCTGCCGACGCGGACGCCATGGAGCGCCAACTGCATGATCGCGTGCGGCTGTTGCGGCAGCGGCTGCCCGAGGAGGTCCAGCTGTTGGCCTCGATCGCCGGCGGCCGCAAGAGCATGAGCGCCTCGCTGTACACGGCGATGGCGCTGCAGGCCGGCGCGAACAGCCGGCTGGTGCATGTGCTCACGCACCCCGCGATCGAGACCAACCCCGCCGAGCTGCGGGACTTCTACTTCCCGAACAAGGTCTGGGAGGGCCGCGGCATCCCACTGCCAGAGCAGGTCACCGTGATGACCCAGTGGTTCCCGCGCATGCAGGCCTTGCTCACGCACCCTCAGCTGGACACCGGCGCGCTGGGTGAGCTGTTCGAGACGGGCTCGCCCAGGGACGTGACGCGGGATCTGGACTCGCGCGCGGCGCGCGAGATCCACGCGGAGCTGCGCTACCTTCCGCCGGAGGCGCGGCGCGATCAGGGGACGAGCCACCGGCGCCCCTACCGGTTGCGGATCCTTGAGAGAAGGCGTCCTGATCCGCTGTTCGAGGTCTTCCTGGGCAAGGTGCCCGGCCGCCTGCTCTGGGAGCTGGCCGGGGCGCGGTATGGGCTGCCGGATCATGTGCTTGCCGGCCGGATCAGTGGCGAGGCGGTCGACGCGGCATCGCCCGAGCTCTACCACCACGTAACCCAGGCGGTCTCGCGCCTGAAGACCCACACCCTGAAGGGGCTGCCCCCGGCCCTGAGGGACTTCGCGCCGTTCAGCCAGGATGGGGTGAGGCGCATCCCGGCCGCGCACCTGATCAAGCGAAATGGCCGGCTACCTTCGCCTTGACCACCGCGGCGCGCGCGGGTGAGCCTGCGGGCGTGACCCCCGATCTGGACCAGCTGTACACCGCCTACAAGGCCGGGCGGCCAAGGGCCGAGGACCGCCTGGCGGCCGAAGTGTGGCGGCGGGTCCACGGCGTGTTGCGGATGCGGGGCGCGTGCGAGGCGGAGGCCGAGGAGTTCGCTCAGCAGATCACCGCGCGGATCATGCGTAACTTCCAGGCGAAGGCCGTGGAGGAGCCCAGCCGATATGTGGCCCGGGCGGCCACGATGGGCGCCCGCGACATGGGCCGGCGGCGGGCCACGCGCTCGCCCGAGATCGCGGTGGATTCGCAGGCGCCGAGGTCGGAGGCGCCGAGCGTCGAGGCCTGGGCACTGACCGCCGCCGTGGCGCATGACCACACCGAGGCCGCGGCGCGGGTCGCCCGGATCCTCCAACACCCTGATCTGACTGAGAATGATCGGCTGATCCTGCAAGAGATGCTGGCCGATGCTGGCTCGCTGCAGGGGGTCACCGAGGCCCGCCTGCAGGCCCAGGGCGCCGCGGCGCCGTCGCCCGCGCCCATACGGGGGCGGGTGGACAAGACCTGGCAGC